>CAZEJT010000006.1:50946-176354 GCA_964512655.1 uncultured Chlorobiaceae bacterium
GGATCCTCGTGCCCTTTCCCAACACCCCGTTATTTCGCCGTCTGGATGCGGAGGGCAGGATTCTGACCCGTGATTGGTCGAAGTACGACGGAAAAAGACATGTAGTCTTCCAACCCGCGCGGATGTCTCCGGAGGAATTGCGGGCTGGATCGCAGTGGGCGGCGCGCCAGTTCTACTCAATCGGATCGATCATCGACCGGATGTGGAAATCGAGAACGGGGCTTTGGTGGAATGTTCTCCGGAATGTTGGCTACAACCTCGCTCTACGGAACTACTGAACGCCGGCTAACGCCCACGCCTACCGGATGGTGTCACGGTATGGACCGTGACACCAGTTTTCAGCCGGCGCCGTCAGGATTCCTGACGGTAGGTACGTGCGCGGGCTAAAGCCCGCGGCTACAGAAGAAAATATCCTCATCCATGCCGGCAAAGCAAGAGGCGACCACCGTTAGAACGAAAAAGCCCCGGCTCGCCTGATGCAAGCCGGGGCCGTAGTTCCTCCTGCTCCTATTCGTACCAGTCGACGATCTGGTAGAGGTAGGGATTCACCCGCCTCCTAAAGATGTCCAAAGCGACCCGGCTATGCAGGACGTCTGAATTCCCACCCAAAGAGTACGTTCCGCCGTCCAGCCCGCCGAAAATCATGCCGCCGACTATCGCGGCGTTCCCGGCGCTTGCGTTGAACGTGAGGGCCGTATTGCCGTATTCGATGACGGCGCCGTGCCAGGTGACGCCCGAAGCGAACTTAAGGTCTCCCTTCACCACGAGGATACCCCAGCCGTCCTTGATAGACAGTTTAAATTTTCCGTCAGTGAGCCCCGTATTCTTGTCGGTCCCGTCCAAGAAGATTATCACCGGATGTGAACTGTCGCCCAGGTTCGATCCATTCCCCTTGCCGATCGTGACTTCGTTGCCGACGTTGCTCGTGTAAATCGAATCCGCGATCCACTTGAAGTCGTCGCTCGTAATGTTCGGATTCGATATCGTCGGATCGACCCATACCTTCGGGTTGCCGATGAGGTTGTTCATGTATGTGCCGACTCCGCTCACGACCGCAGCGCTATCGAGCGCAGTTCTTACCTGGAACGGGGGCACCGTGTCGCCGCTTGCCGGAAGCAAATTTCCCACGATATCATGATCTCGTCCGCTGACTGTATCCTTCGATCCCCCCCAATTGAAGGTCGTCGCGTCGGGATAGATGCCGAATGCTCCTTTGTACAACGACGGGGGGAGAGGAAGCTGACGCCGGTCCATGCGGGTCTTGATTGTGTAGTTGGTGTCGCCGAACGTCCCGCGTGCGGTGAGCCGGACGGAATTCGCCCCGAGGATCACCCCGTCGACCTGGAACGTTCCGGATTCAAGGGTCCCCGTGACCGGAAAGTACGAGCTTGACAGAACCGACGCGGTGTCGATCTTTCTCAGCGCAATCTGGATCGAGTTGCGCGCAATGTCGCGCGCGACGGTGTAATTGACGTACGCGTACGTGTTCTCGTACGCCTGAGTGTTCCGTTTGTTCAGCGTCGTGGTCACGATCGTGAACACGATGATGAATCCCAGAACCGATATGATGGCGTTGGATCCCACTTACATTCCTATGGCAGATTCCTCGGATAAATTCTCTTCTGCCACACCGCAGCCGCGTACGTCGTATCGACGGGGAAAGGGCTCTCAACAGTGAACTGGACGTTTATGGACGCGACATCGGCCAGGCCAGCGGTTACGGCACCCGACAAATCATAATACGTAAAGGTCAACGCGGTCACGCCAAGATTTGAGGCTATGGTGCTCCCGTCCTCGGTCCTGTAGAGCATTCTGTCGCGCGGATTCTTGGTGGCTCCAAGTGCCGACGTCGGTCCGAGCCGGTAGGTGACTGTGTTCACGGTTCCCGCGTCGCGGAGGTCCGCAAGGAAAGAAATACTGTCCGACTTTGCCGCCAGAAACGCCGGCTTCGATGTATGATAGCCAGCCTTGACCAAGTCGAATTCGAGCATCCGCGCGAGGGTTACACAATTCGTTTCCGTGATCAAGGTGAATGTCTTGCTGTATGATGCCTGATCTAGGTTCACATTGAGCCCGAGTATGGCCATCAGGACGATCCCGAGGATAATCGTTGCGCCAATGAGATCGATTAATATCGACATACCGGCTTCAGGTTCCCGGAGGAATGTATCGACGGAAAACGACCAGCCCGTTCACCTTGACCGGGCTCAAGAGATTCGGATGGGTAACGGTCACGACGATCTTCTTGTACCACGACTGCGTGGAAGTGGTATCGTCATGATTCGATTCCTTGACGTAATAGATCGTGTCCCGGGCGACAAAGTTGCCCATGTGCGGGGATTTCACGATTCGTCCGTAGCCGTAGTAATCGTCGACGTCGTTGTACTTAATCTGCGACTTGTACGGAAGGGTGTCGAGAATTGCATTGTGATTGTTCCAGGTCTTTTCGCTGTCCAGATCGGCTCCGAACCGGCTCCGCGGCGTGCAGAGGCTGGGATCGAGGACCACCTGCGAGACGGTGGTGACCGAGTCGAACGCCTGCGTATTGATTTCGTCGATCATCGCCTGGCCAATCGAAATCGCGTCAATCGTCGCCTCGCTGTCGTATGAAATCATGTACGCCCGCAGGATCGAGGTATTGATCGCAAGCGTCAGCGTCGATAGGATGGCAATGGCGCCGATTACCAATAACATTTGACCGAGATTCATCGGATCTCAGTGGGAGAAAAGTGAGAGTGTTAAAAAATGACGCCGGAGAGCTTGAAGCCGTGCTCCTCCGCCCCACGACAGGGGAGAGGGGCTTACTCAGTGATTATGGAAGAGTCTCGGATGTATGCTGCAGCACCTGGTCGAGCTCACCAACAATCTCTTCTCGCAGGCGCCTCCTGATCGCCTCGCGCGTCGTGCGAACTGATGGGAATGTGCGGGAAGAATTCCCCGCGTAAAGATAAACCAAAGCGCGGGGAAAGTCAAGAATAAACTCGAGTCAGGAGATTAAAAAACAGGTGGAGTTTAAAAAAAGGTCAATCTTGTCTGCAAAGGAGGAAAAACGCGAAGGAGGGGATGATCGAAAAACGCGAAAATCGTGAACCGAAGAGACTACATCAGATTTACATTACTCGTACCAGTCGATGATGTTGTACACAAACGGCTGCTCGATGTTCTTCGCCATCATCAGAGCCTGTCTGCTATAGAGGATCTTCGAATTCCCTTTGAGGCCGTATGAGCCGCCGGGCAGTCCGCCAAAGAGCACTCCCCCGTACAGCTGAATGCCGCCGGACGCCACAGCGAACGTGATTGGGGTCGTCTTCGAAAAATCGATGATGAGACCGTGCCACGTCGTATTGCCTGCAAACGTCAGGCCGCCTCTCACGACGAGAATTCCCCACCCCTCGGCGTTTCCGGTGAACTTGAATCCTCCGACGTCGTACCCTTCGCAGTAAACGATGACAGGATGAGTTGAATCCCCCCAGCTCCCTCCCGTGATACTGGAGTCCTTGCCAGCCTTGCCGTTCGTGTATACGTAATCGGCGATTCCCTTGTAATTGAACGCCGAAGTATCGGGATCGGGGATCCCATTGGTGACTCTGATCTTCGGAGTTCCGAGGATATTCACCACATCGGAACCCGCCCCGTTGTAGACGGTGGTACTGTCGGATGTGGTGGTCGCCTGGACACCCGCCACCGCGGGGTTCGCGGGGATGAGTTTTCCGTTCCAGTCATGGTCGCGGCCGTCGACCGTGTCTTTCCCGCCCTGCATTGAGAAGGAAGCGAGCGTCGAGGGATGGATACCCAGCGCGCCGTTAAAGACCGACGAGTCGAACGGAATATGGTGGCGGAGAAGCGTTGTCTTGATTCTGTATACCGAGTCGCTGAAGGTACCCAGCGCGGTGAGTTGAATCATCGAGTCGTTCAGGATCACCCCATTCACGGTGTACGTCCCCGAGTTCAGCGAGCCGGTGACCGGGAACGCCGATGACGTGACGGTGGAGAGGGTGTCGATCTTCCTCAGAGTGATCTGGATCGAGCTCCGGGAGATGTCGCGGGCGGTGCGGTACTTCAGGTATCCGTACGTGTTGTCGTACGAGCGGATATTGCCCTTGTTGATCGAGGAGTTAACGATCGAAAAGACGATGATGAATCCAAGCACCGATATGATTGCGTTCGATCCCACGTCGTGTGATCAGAGATTCTTCGGGTAGATTCGCTTTTCCCAGAACGCGGCGGAGTAGGTCGTATCGACCGGCTCAATGCTCTCGACGGTGAACTTCACATTGATCGACTGGACCAGCGAGGGCGTGGCAGTCGAATCGCCATCGGTATCGAAATATGAAAATACAAGACTGGTGAGTCCGAGATTCATGGCGATGACATTTCCGTCCTGGACTCTGTAGAGCATCCTGTCGCGGGGGTTCTTCGTCGAAGTCAGGCCGTTCACGGGCCCCATATAGTACTTGATAGTGTTGACGGCGCCGGCGTCGGCGAGGTCGGCCATGAACGTAATCGTGTCGGATTTTGCGGTGAGAAGCGCGGGCTTGGAGGTGTGATATCCCATCTTCACCATATCATATTCGATCATTCGCCCGAGAGCGACGGTGTTCGTCTGGGTGACCAGAGAGAAGGTCTTGTTATAGGCAGCCGAGTTAAGATTCGTGTTCAGGCCGAGAATCGAGAGCATAATGATGCCCGCAATCACGCTCGCCCCGATTATGTCCATAAGTATGCTCATAGCAGGGTCACGACGGAGGGAGGTAACGGCGGTACACTATAAGGGCCTTAAGGACAACCGGGCGATACAGGTTGGGGTGATTCACCGAGACCTGTATTGCCTTATACCAGGTCTGCGTAGTCGAATACAAGTCCTGGTTCGAATCCTGGACGTAGTACACGGAATCCTTTACCGTGAATTTGCCCAGATGCGTCGATTTGGCGATCCTCACATACCCGTTGTAATCGTCGATGTCATTGAACTTTAGATCGGAAAGATAGGGAGCGGTGTCGGGATTCACTTTCACCGCAGCCAGGAACGTCTTCTCGCTGTCGAGGTCGGGACCGAGTCTTGAAGTGGGATTAAACAGGGCGGGGGTGGTAACTTTCTGGGTGGTCCAGGTCAGCGAGTCGAACTTCTGCGTCACAATCTCGTCGATCATCGCCTGCCCGATCGAAATCGCGTCGATCGTGGCTTCGCTGTCGTACGAGATTGCGTATGCCTGCAGAATGGAGGTGTTGATCGTGAGCGTCATCATCGAAAGGATCGTCAGCGCGGCCACAACCAACAGCATCTGTCCGAGGTTCATCCTTCTCCTAGTGTTGAAAGCATAGGTCCCGGGAGGGACGAATTCCGGCGCATTAGTAGCCAAACTCCCAGCGCCGGAGAGCGCGAGTCAATTCAGTCTCTATAATTTGCAGACGGACGCGTTGAGAAGCCGTGAGCCTCATCACACATCTTGCAGATTATGATGAGACTTGTTCGTCTATTCCCATGGCAGATTTCCGCTGAAAGTTGCGGAATGATGATTAAAACAATCGAAGAGTGTTAGGCCCAAAGTTCGAATTGGAGAAACCGCGAGTCATGAAGCGGGGAAACGGGGAAAGGGATTACTTTCTGAAGGAGTAAATCAGAGAAAGTTGACGTAGCTCACAGCGGGAGCCCGGCGCATCTGCTACATTCTTCTCACGCTTTGCAGTTCCACTGATCCTATCTTCTCCGAGGTGCTCATGCCAATCGTAGACATTTTCGTCTGGTCGGCAATCGCCTTCATCACGATACTGCTCGGCTTCTGGGGATACGGCTTCCGCCATCGGATCTCGAGAGCCAGAATGTCGCGGGCGCGGTTCGACAGCTTTTAGTTGACTTTCTCAAATGCCGTTGGTATCTTCGGCCAGAGGCTTTTTTAAGCCCCCACATGCCTCATCCGAATAAGCAATGAGACATACTCCCGGATCCGATGGGTCCGGGATTTTTATTTCATCCCGCACACCTGATTGATTGACAGGATCAGGTTCTCGAAGTCGAAAGGTTTCGGAAGGATCTTGTCGGCGCCCAACCTCATGCTCTCCTCCGCCAACTGGCCCTCGTTGACCGCCGTGATCATGATGATCTTGGTCGCGTAGCGTTGCTCCCTCATGTGCTTGAGAAGCTCGATGCCGTTCATTTTGGGCATGAAGTTGTCCAGGATAGCGACGTCGTAGGTGTGGGATTTGAGTTTATCGATGGCAGCCACGCCGTCGGGAGCGACGTCCACCTTGTAGCCCCTTTCCGACAGCACTTTTTCCGAGAGCTGGTTGAGCGAGCTGTCATCGTCGACAAAGAGAATTCTCAGATCACTTGGTTTCGATTTCATGACGTCGTGGAGGTTGTGGGACACGTACTTCCAGATTGAATTGCTTAACCTTCGTGCGAGCGCGGGCTAAAGCCCGCGACTAAAAACGAAGGTGCGGCCGGATCCATCATCCCGTCTGCGCGCTTGGGACGGAGGGTGAAACGGCCGGCCCGCCGTGCTGGTAGGCCATTGCCTTTAACAGCGTGACGCGCCTGGCGATCGGAGGATGAGTACCGAAGAGCTCCGCGAAGAAACCCTCCTTGTCGTTCATCAACTTTCCGACAGGATCAACGATGCAGAGATGCGCGGTTCCCTTTTTGATCGACGCGGTGGGCGCTTCGGCCGATTCCAGTTTCGTGAGGGCGTTCGCAAGGGCGAGCGGGTTGCGCGTAAGCTCGGCGCCCGATGCGTCGGCGAGGTATTCACGCTTCCGTGATACTGCGAGCGCAAGCATCTGGCTGACGAGAGGCGCGAGGATGACCGCGATGATCCAGACGACGAGGATGACCGCGAGGATCGGGCCCGCGTTCTTCGACCTTCTGCCCGCCAGCTTACCCGCGGTCCTCGCGCCTCCGAATCTGACCATCGTCCGCGCCCAGTCCGAAAGAAGGAGGATTCCTCCGACAAGAGCGGCGATTACGGTCATGAGCCTGATGTCGAGGTTCTTGATGTGGCTCATTTCGTGCGCGACGACTCCCTGAAGCTCCTCGCGGTTGAGCGATTGAAGGAGCCCTTCGGTGACGGCGATGTAAGAATGCCCGGGGTCCTTGCCCGTCGCGAAGGCGTTGGGGTCGGGATCGGGGATGATGTAGACCTGCGGCCGCGGAAGACCGGAGGCGATGGCCATCTCGTCGGTAACGTTCTGAAGCACGCGATACTCCTGGGCATCTCGCGGGGCTGGGTAGGCGTTCGCGCTCTGGAGAACCGCCCTCGCGCCTCCGTTCAGGCTGTAGAGCGATGTTGCCACGCCGAAGATGAGCGCGCCCACGGTCGCAAATGGAAAGCGGCCTCCGGGCTCGCCCAGAAGGCCTAACGGGTCTGATCCAAAAATAAAGAGATCAAAGCCGAAGCCGATGAAGCAGAAGAAGAGGATGAACAGCGCTATGATGACGATCGTCGAGCGGCGGTTCCGGCTCTGCTGTTCGTAAATGTTCGGGAAATTTTCCATTCCCGCCCGGGGCTACTTCCGGAGAGAAAGGTCCACGGTCGGGGCTTCGCGTTCTTCCGGCCGGTCGACCTGAAAGAGCTCCACCTGCTGGAATTTGAACAGCGTGGCGATGGCGTTTCCGGGAAATGTCTGCTGGGAGATGTTGAACTTGGTGGAGATATCGTTGTAGAACTGGCGGGCGAAGCTGACCTTGTTCTCGGTGCTGGTCAATTCTTCCATCAACTGCCTGACGTTCTCGTTCGCCTTCAGGTTCGGGTAATTCTCCACCAGCGCGAACAGCTTGGAGAGGGCCTGCGTCAGCTCACCTTCCTTTGCCGCCGAATCGGCGACGCTCTTCGCGCTCGCGGCCGCATTGCGCGCTTCGATGACCTTCTGGAGCGTCTCCTGCTCGAACTGCATGTACCCTTTCACGGTGTTCACGAGGTTCGGGATGAGGTCGTGGCGCCGCTTGAGCTGGACGTCGATCCCCTTCCACGCGTTCGTGACCTGGTTTCTCGCGGTGATCAGCGAGTTGTATTTGACGACCACCCAGAGGGCGACCGCACCGATGAGCAGCAGTGGTAGTAATGCCAGCATATGTCCTCCGTGGTTGTTTCGCAGCGGTTGCGAAGTCCTTTGAAGATAGCCAAACCGGGAGCCGGAATCAAGGAGCTAAGGATTCTTTCTCGAGACGAACGGATTACCGCGAATATAGAAACGCCACTTCTTCTCCCTCCCGCTCGTTATACCGATCCTTGCGCTTGTCGCCACCGCCCGAGGCGGGACTCGTTCACCCCGGAGGATACACACCTCATCGCCGCGGAGGTCGGCTCCGTTCTCGCGTCTCCCGATCCGGAATGCCTGACAGAGTTTCGCGGGGCCGTTCGTGAGGTCGCGGAGAGTGTTGGCGCGCGGGCTAAAGCCCGCGCCTACCGGGTTGGATAGTCCCCTGTTCTTCGCCATGAGGTCGATACCTTGAAGCGGTTCGAGGGCGCGGAGGAGAACGGCGCGGCCCGTCCCTTCCTTTCCGGCGACGACGTTGCAGCAGAAGTGCATGCCGTAGGTGAAGTAGACGTATAAATGCCCGCCGGTCCAGAACATGACGTCGTTGCGCTTCGTGCGTCCGCGGTATGCGTGGCTTGCGGGATCGAGCTCGCCGAGGTACGCCTCCACCTCGACAATCTTTCCGATAAGGAGGCGCTTTCCGATGCGTCTCGCGAGGTACTTCCCCGGAAGATGCTTTGCGACCGTGAGGGTCGGCTGAAGGTAAAAGGAGCGGGGGAGTTTGGAGTAGCGGAGCGAGCGATCCCGCCCGGTGGGGCGGGGGTGAGTCTTTATCTTACTCAGCGCTTCGAAAAGTCTTTGATGATGCGGTCAACATCCTCCTCCGAAATCCCCGATCCGAGAGTTCCGGCTTTCGGCTCAGCGCCGGACGCCGGTTCCTTTTGGGAATGAGGGCTCGAAGCGCGCGGCTCCTGAACCGCCACATTCCCCGCCTTCAGCCGGATCCGTTCATCGATCTCCTCGAGCCATGACTTGACCGGAGCGGGCTTGGGGATGGGAGTAGTCGGATTATGGCTGATCGCGGGCTTGATTGTGGAAGGAGCTGCGGCGGCCCTTTTCGTCGCATCATGCGTCGAAGCCGTCTCGCGCTTTGTCGAAACGCTCCTCGGGGCGGCGGAATCCCCCTCCGGCGGGTTGATCGGCCTCGTCTCAAACGCGAGCCGCTTCACGTTGAACATGTGCTTCGCCGAGACGTTCTCGGAGATGATCGAACCTCCGAACGTGCCGGGGCCGAGCGTCATTGAAGGGAGGAGCTCGTTCGTAAAACCGACGGCCCCGAGCGCGCCCTGCGTGTTGACCAGAACGCGGAAGGCGGGTTTCTCGAGCGCGAACTTCATGATGATATCCTCGTCCATCGAGTGGATGACGAGGGTGTGGCCGATCCCGCCGAATTCCAGCAGCTCGATGCAGCGCTCACATCCTTCCCGCCAGTTGTCCACGGTGTAGAATGAGAGAACCGGGGAGAGTTTTTCGCGGGAAAGCGGATACTCGCGTCCCACTCCGTTGAGTTCCGCAATCAGCACCTGCGTACCGGCAGGCACGTTGATGCCGGCGTTCTGGGCTATGAACGTCGCGGGCTTGCCCACCATGGCCGGATTGATCGCTCCCCGCTGGTCGAACATGAGCCGGCTAAGTTTCTCCTTGTCTTCGCCTTCGACAAAGACGCAGCTGCGGCGCTTGAATTCGTCTACTACGACATCCTTGACGGCCGAATCTACGACGACTGACGCCTCAGTCGAGCAGAGCACTCCGAGATCGAAAATCTTGCCGGAGTAAATATCAGCCACCGCTTTCTTGAGGTTTGCGCTCTTCTCTATGTACGCGGGAACATTACCCGATCCCACCCCGTATGCCGGCTTTCCCGCGCTGTAGGCCGTCCGAACCATCGGGTTGCTGCCGGTGGCAAGGATGACCGAAATCAGTTTGTGCTTCATCAGCTCGTTGGTCGCCTCGAGGGTCGGCATCGTCAGGCACGCCACAAGACCCTGCGGAGCGCCTGCGGATTCGGCGGCCTGAGCAATGACGTTCATCGCCTCGGCCGTGCACTTCGCGGCGCGCGGATGGGGGCTTGCCACGATGGCGTTTCTCCCCTTGACCGATATGATCGACTTGAACATCACCGTGGAGGTCGGGTTTGTCGAGGGGATCAGGGCGCAGACCACCCCCATCGGCTCGGCGATCTCGATGATCTTCTTCTCGCGGTCTTCGCGGATCACCCCCACCGAGCGGAGATCCTTGATCGATTCCCAGACCCTGCGCGTTGCGAACTCGTTTTTCTTCCTCTTGTCCTCCGGTTTTCCGAAACCGGTCTCCTCGTGCGCAAGCCGTCCCAGGCGCTCGGCGGCTTCGAACCCCGCGTCTGCCATCGCCTTGACGATCCGGTCGACGCGCGCCTGGTCGTAGGCGCGGAACTCGAGCTGGGCCTGCTTCGCCTTCTGCACGAGCTCGCGCATTTCCTGTATCGATTGAAGGTCTTTGTCGAGGGGCATATGCGAGTACGGTTATTTCGGTCCGGATGACGGCGGTTTTGGTATCAGGAATCCTTCGCCCCAGAGGGGAAGCCCTGTCTTTTCGTCATGGCCGCGCGTCAACTCGAGACCCTCGAGTTCCTCGATGGATACTTCGCAGGCGAAGAGCTTCGTGCCCGGAAGGAGATGTCCTCCGAACACGTTCCCCTTGAAATCGCCGAGGGTGAGGTGGACATGAACGAAGGGCGCGCCGTCGCGGATGCTCACGTTGCCGGTCAGCGCGAGAATCTCCATCCTGCCCCCGAACTCGAGAGGATTATATTTCCTGCTGACCTGATCGTAGAACGCGACGACTGCGTGGGTCGTTGCCCCGATCCCGTGAACGAGACCGAGGCGGATCTTTTCACGGCGGACAATCTCCGTCAACCCTTCGTAGAGATCGGTGCCGTACGGAAGCTGACCAACAAAGAGGCGCTTGGGTCTGTATTGGGTCATCCTTCGTACCGGCCGGCCGTGGGGAAGATGGGTGGAAGCGCCGATCGCGCCATGAGTTCAATTTGTAAAATTGAGGCCCTGCTGTCCGGAGACGGGCTTGCTCTTTTGAAGACGGAAGTGCGAGTACGCGAGGTCCGTCGCCTCCCTCCCGCGGGGAGTTCGCTTGAGAAATCCTTCCTGTATGAGATAGGGCTCGTACACCTCCTCGATCGTTCCCGCTTCCTCTCCCACGGCGACCGCAAGCGTGCCGACCCCGACAGGCCCGCCGTTGTATTTTTCGAGGAGGGCAAGGAGGATCCGCTTATCCATCTCGTCGAGTCCGTGGTCGTCGACCTCGAGCATGCGGAGGGAATACTCGGCCACCTCGTGCGTAACGACGCTGTCGCAGTGTTTGAGATTCGATTCCGCCTGCGCGAAGTCCCTGCATCGTTTGAGGAGGCGGTTTGCGATTCTGGGGGTTCCCCTCGAGCGCCGTGCGACCTCCGAGCATCCCGCGGGGTCGAGATCGACCTGGAGGATCGTCGCGGACCGCCTGATGACACTCTCGAGGTCGGGAGCCATGTAGTAATCGAGCCGGTTGGTCACCCCGAACCGGGACCGCAGGGGCGCGGAGAGGAGGCCCGCCCGCGTTGTCGCTCCCACAAGCGTGAAGCGGGGAAGCTTCAACTGCACGCTTCGGGCATTCGGGCCGCTGTCGATAACGATGTCGATCTTGAAATCCTCCATGGCGGAGTACAGATACTCTTCGACGAGGGGATTGAGCCGGTGGATTTCGTCGATGAAGAGGACATCGCCCGCATTCAGGTTCGTAAGCACTCCCGCGAGATTGTAGGGCTTGTCGATCGCCGGGCCGGAGGTCGCTTTGATCTGGGCGTCCATTTCGTTCGCGATGATATAGGCGAGAGTGGTCTTGCCGAGGCCCGGAGGACCGGTGAGGAGGACATGATCGAGGCTCTCCGAGCGCTTGCGCGCCGCGGAGATAAACACTTTCAGATTGTCGACGATCTTCTTCTGCCCCACGAAGTCGGCAAACTGCAGGGGGCGAAGGGAGTGATCGAACTCGACTTCGTTCTCGAGGCGTTCCGGAGTGGTCGGATCGGGTCGCAAGGTCATTCGAGTGGGAATTTAGGCAGAATGATTAAGAATTGCAACGGGGGCGCGGAGCGGCGGAACGAGGGAGGGAGGGTGGAGGCGTCATGGCAAGCCGCTCGTCGGAGCCGACAAGGAGGTGCGCGGGCTGAAGCCCGCGGCTACAAAAAGGTGGGACGGTCTGATTGGCGGCGGGTGTCACGGTATGGACCGTGACAACAGTTTTAGGCAGGGTCCGAGGCGCGAGGGCGCCGTGATTACCGGGCGTGGTGCAGGGCCCGCTTAATCATCTCTTCGACGCTCAACTGCCGGTGATCTGATTCGCGGAGCACCGCCTGAAGGGCCTTCTCGGCGTTGGCGCGGGTGAAGCCGAGCGACATGAGCGCGACGAGGGCCTCGGAGCGTTCTTTCAACTGGGCGCTTGTCGGGACCCCGCCCGCCTCAGCCGCCTCGGCGCGGGCGACCTTGTCGCGCAGTTCGAGGATGATCCGCTCGGCGGTTTTTGTTCCGACTCCCGACACCGAGGTAAGCACGGGGAGATTGGCGGACGTGATCGCGCTCTTCAACTCCGCCGGATTGAGCCCGGAGAGGATTCCCTGGGCCATGCGGGGCCCGATTCCGGAGACAGAAATGAGCAGACGGAAGAGGTCGCGTTCGGCGCGCGTGGCGAATCCGTAGAGCTGAAGCGCGTCCTCGCGGACGTGGAGATGCGTCAGGATCGTTGCGTCGCCCTCGACGTGCTCGAGGGCCGCGAACGTTGAGAGGGAAATGTGGACTGAATATCCGACGCCGCTTACCTCTACAAGGAGTTCGGTCGGGGATTTCTGGAGAAGCCTTCCGGTGAGCTGTGCGATCATCGCCTGGGGGACCGCCGGGAGCCGGCGACTCGTTCGGGATGGGCGGCGACGAAGGTTTTCCAGCTGGCGGAAGCAGAACGCCGGGTTCCGGAGCGGCCGGCCCGGGAGCCTTGGGACTCCGCACGCGAATGCCGGTTCACATGGCACATCGCCACGGCGAGCGCGTCCGTTACGTCGTATTCTGCGGAGGACGACTTGAGATTGAGGAGAACGCGAACCATGTACTGCACCTGCTCCTTGGAGGCCGAACCGTTCCCGACGATCGCCCGCTTCACCTCGCGGGGGGAATACTCCCGGGTGGGAATCTCTCTCGAGACGGCTGCAAGCAGGGCGACCCCCCTGGCCTGCCCGAGCTTCAGCGCCGACTGCGCATTCTTGCCGTGGAAGGCGGTCTCGATCGCGAATTCGTCGGGGCGGTGCCTGGAAATGACCGTGCTGAGCGTTTCGAAGATGCGCCTGAGGCGCAGCGGCATGGAGCTTCTCGCGTCGCTCCTGATGCAACCTGATGCGAGGACCCGGATGCCTCCGTTCCGATTCTCGATGAGTCCATACCCCGTGGCGAGGGTCCCGGGGTCGACGCCGAGGACGATCATCTGTCGCGTCAGGCGTTGAAGGAGGCGAGGACTTTCTCGTCGATATCGAAATTGGCGTAGACGTGCTGGACGTCGTCATGCTCCTCGAGGGCTTCGACGAGTTTCAGCACTCCTTCCGCGTCCTTCCCGGCGACCCTAACAGTATTTTCCGGGAGGAGCTGAACTTCCGCATTCTCGACCTTGACCTGCTTCGATTCGAGCGTCTGCCTGACGGACTCCAGGGAGTCGGGCGAAGTCGTGATCTCGAAGAATTCATCGTCGGACGTCATGTCGTCCGCCCCGGCTTCGAGGATGATTCCCAGAAGAGACTCCTCGTCGGAGGCCGATTTGGGGACCTGTATAATCCCCCTTTTGTGGAACATCCATGCCACGGTGTTGGAGGCGCCGAGCTTGCCGTTGTTTCGCTCGAGAAGGTGCCTGAGCTCGGAGACGGTGCGGTTCTTGTTGTCGGTCACCGACTCGATAATGAGCGCCACGCCGCCCGGCCCGTACCCTTCATAGGTGACGTCCTCGTAGGTCACGCCTGGAAGCTCGCCGGTGCCTTTCTGGATCGCCCGCTTGATGTTGTCGGAGGGCATGTTGCTCGCCTTTGCCTTGTCGACGGCGAGGCGGAGGCGCGGATTGCCCTTCGGGTCGCCTCCTCCCATGCGCGCTGCGATGATAATCTCCTTGATGATCTGCGTGAAGGCCTTGCCGCGCTTGGCGTCGGTGACGGCTTTCTTCCGCTTGATCGTCGCCCATTTCGAGTGTCCGGACATGGTCAGTTTTCCTCTTTATGCTGCCTGAGATCTTTGAGTTTCAATTGGGGGAATACCTCCGCGCCTCCGGGGACGCCGGCTCCCGGGGCGAGCCACTCGTGCTCGTCGACGGAGAAAACGAGGTCGAGAGCCTTGCCGTTGTTCCGGACTTCGCCCATCATCGAACCGAGGCCGAAGCCGATCGTGTCGAGCACCTGGCCTTCCTGGCGAACCTTGAAGCGGAGATGGTCCTTGCCCACGATCCGGGGGGTTCCGACGACCTCGACCTTCCGCGCGAGAAAAATCGGCCTCATATTGCCGGGGCCGTAGGGAGCGAACTCCTTCAGAATGCGGAGGAACCGCGGAGCAAGGTCTTTCAGCGCTATCTCGCTGTCGATTTTCAGCTCGGGGGTCTTCACGTCGCTCGACATCAGCTCGTCAACGGCGGTGTTGAACGCCTTGCGGAATTCGTCGACCCGGTCGAGCTCGACGGCGAGCCCCGCGGCGTATTTATGTCCGCCGAACTGAATCAGTTTGTCCTCGACCCTCTTCAGGGCCTGGTGAATATCGAAGCCGACGATGCTGCGGGCCGATCCCCGGGCAACGCCGTCGATGGTGGTCATCATGATGGTCGGACGGTAGTACTTCTCCACGAGGCGGGAAGCCACGATCCCGATCACGCCCGGATGCCACTCCTCATGGTGCAGTACGATTGCGGGGTCGCTCTCCACGTCGAGAAGGTTTTCCACCAGTTCCTGCGCCTTGGTGAACGTGTCCTCATCGATCCGGCGCCGGTTCCGGTTTTCCTCCTCGAACACCAGCGCAAGCTTCGTGGCGGCGTCGTTGTCCTCCTCCGTGAGAAGCTCCACCGCCCTGGACGCATCACCCATTCTCCCCACCGCGTTGATGCGCGGGGCAAGGACGAACACGATCTGACCGGTGGTGATCTTGCCCGCCTGCGTTCCCGAGCTGTTGATCAGCGCGCGGAGCCCCGCGCGGGGCGACGCGTTAATCCGCTCGAGGCCGATCTTGGTGAGAATGCGGTTTTCGCCGACCAGAGGCACGATGTCGGCGGTGGTCGCCATCGTGGCGAGATCGACGTATTCGTAGACGCTTTCCTCGTCGTTCCGGCGTCTGGCCAGGCCCTGCAGCAGCTTGAATCCCACCCCGCAGCCGCAGAGGTATTTGAAGGGATAATGGCATTCGGGCTTCAGAGGATCGAGCACGGCGGCGGCTCTCGGAATCTCTTCGGTGGGCTCGTGATGGTCGCAGATGATCACGTCGATCCCCTTCGACCGGGCGTATTCGACCTGCTGGATCGCCGTGATCCCGCAGTCGACCGCCACGAGGAGCGTCACCCCGAACTCCTTCCCGCGATCGATCCCCGTCGCAGAGATCCCGTACCCCTCCGTAATCCGGTTCGGGATGTGGAAGATCGTCTCGAGGCCGAGCTTTCTGAAATAGAGATAGAGCATCGCGGCGCTGTTGGTGCCGTCGACATCGTAGTCGCCGAAGACGAGCACCCGCTCTTTTTTCCCGATCGCGCTCATGATGCGCGCGACTGCCGCCTCCATGCCGTCCATCAGGAACGGGTCGTGTAGGTCTGCGAGCCGCGGGCGGAAAAACTCCCGCGCCTTGTCGTAGGTGGAAATGCCGCGGTTGATCAGCACGCGGGCGAGGATGGGGGAGACATTGATTTCCTTCGCCAGGGTCGCCTCGAGCTGAGGGTCCGGCGAGGGGGCCATTGTCCAGCGGTATTGTCGTTTCATGGAAGATCGTGTCCGAAAAAAGGACCGCGCGTCTGTAAGCCGAATTCTGTTCCCGTCCGCGCCGAAGCGCGGCCGGACCGCAACCATTTATCTGGGCGACCTACCCGTCCTGCAGCCGCGCCAAGGCGCGGCACCGAGCGGACAACCCGGCCCCTGAGGGGACAGAACTTACATGGTCTTGCTCCGAGCAGGGTTTGTCGTGCCGCCCCCATTGCTGGAGGCGCGGTGAGCTCTTACCTTCCGGCGCGGCCCGAAGGCCGCGCAAGATCCCCGCCAGTGACGAGGACGCCTTTTCACCCTTATGGCGCGTGAGCGCCACGGTATCTTTTCTGTGACACTATCCGTTGCCGCCGCCTTTCGGAGACGGCACCCCCGCTTTCGCGGGGTGCTCTGTCCTGCGGAGTTCGGACTTTCCTTCCCGCGGAACAATAATGGCGGGACGGTTGCGCGACGCGCAGTTCCGTTCGGTTCCTTCCGTGTCTGGTGAGAGAACGATTGCCCGGTCGCGTCCCCGTCTAAGGGGTCCCCGGACGGTTAATTACACTTTGAGCGCATGCCGGCCGTCGATGCCCGCGTTTGCGAGCTCGTCGGCGTCCCGGTTCTTCTCGCGCTCGACGTGAACAATCTCGAACGCGAAGGGAGCCGATTTAATCAGCCGGCTGGCCTCGATGAAATAGCGCCGCAGACCCTGGTCCTTCACGCGGTACTCGCCGCGGAGCTGGCGGACCATGAGCTCGCTGTCGGAGTGGACAACGAGCCTGCTGCAGCCGAGCGCAATGGCTTTTTTCAGGCAGACGAGCAGCGCCTGGTATTCGGCGGCGTTGTTCGTCGCCTTGCCGATGTAGCCGGATCCCGAGTAGACGACCTCTCCCTCTTCGTTCCTCAGGATCACCCCGATGCCGCTCTCCCCGGGATTCCCCCGGGAGGCACCGTCGGTGTTGGCGATCAATGTCACGTGAGGGTCGGGCTCGTCTCGACGATGTTGTCCGAGACGAGGATGCGACCGCAGTGCTCACACTGGTAAATTCTCGAGTTCTGCCGGATCTCCAGGATCCTCTGGGGAGGAACGCGGTTGTAGCAGCCGCCGCAGGCGCCGCGCTTGACCGCTACGACCGCCTGGCCTCCCTTGGCCCTCCTGATTCGCTCATAGCGCTCCATCTCCGAATCGTCCACGCGAACGAGAATTTTCTCCCTCTCGTGCTGGAGCTTCAGCTCCTCCTTCTCGTGCTCCTTGTTGACCTCGCGAAGCTCCTTCTGCTTCTCGGAAAGCTCGGCGCCGGCTTCCTCGAGCTGGGCGTTCGCCGCCTCGATGTCCGATTTCAGAAGCTGCATCTTCCCCTCGAACAGCTCCATATCCTTTTCCAGTTTCTTCGACCTGGCTTCGGCCGCCTCGATCTCCCTCGTCAGCGCGTCGTACTGCTTGTTCGACTTGACCTGAAGCTGCTGCGACTTGTACTTCTCAACCTTCTCCGCGGAGTCGAGGATCCCCACGTCGGCGGCGTCGCGGTCGATTTTCGCCTGCTTCATGGCGTCGGACAGCTCTTTCGCCTTCGCCTTGAGACCGCCGACCTTTTCCTGAAGCCCCGCAACGATCGACGGCAGGTCGCCCTTCAGGTCCTGCACCTCCTGCAGCTGCGAATCCACCTGCTGGAGGGCATACAAATATTTCAGTTTGTCTTCCACGCTGAGTTCCTTCATGACATGTAATACTGTACGAAATTTTTCATTCGCCGTGATGGCAATACTTTCACACTCTCTTTTCTGCCGCGGACGCTCGACTGCAGGCGCTCGACGATGCGGGGGATGACCGGCTCTTCCGTCTCGAAATGTCCCGCGTCGATAAGCGCCAGGCGGCCGTCGCACTCCTGGAACTGATGATACGAGAGATCCGCGGTGACGAAGGCGTCGGCGCCGAGGCGGATCGCCGCCGCCATCAGACCCGAGCCGCTTCCGCCGCATGCCGCGACGCGCCGGATCGACCTTTTCGGAGTCCCGGAATACCTGACCCGAGGAACGCGCAGGCTGCGCTTCACATGGGCAAGGAATTTTGCGAGGGGCATCGCTTCTGCGAGATCTCCGATCACTCCGAGGCCGGCGGCTCCGCCGGGGTTCGACAAGTCATACGCGTCGTACGCAACTTCCTCGTAGGGGTGGGCCTTCCTCATCGCCGCAACCACTTCGTGGAGCCGCCATGACGGAAGGATCATCTCCAGCCGGATCTCATCGGCCTTCTCGAGCCGGCCCGCGGCGCCCTTGTACGGTTTTGCGCCGGCCGCGGGCTTGAACGTGCCCGTCCCTCCGACTCTGAAAGAGCACATCTCATACTTGCCGATTCTTCCCGCGCCTGCGGCGGCCATCGCAGCCATCACCGCATCCACATGGCCGGCCGGAACGAAGACTGCAATCTTTTTCATCCCCCGGCGGTCCTGCTCGAGGAACTCGGGGTCCCGCAATCCGAGCCGCCCGGCGAGAGCAAAACTGACCCCTTCGCGTGCAGCATCGAGGTTTGTATGAGCCGAGTAGAGGGCGATGCCGCTTTCCGCTAGCCGGTACACCAGCCGCCCGACCCTGTCGTCGAGCGTGACGGACCGCGCGGGATGGAAGAGCAGCGGATGATGACTGACGATCAAATCGACCTTCTTTTCGCGCGCTTCCGCAAGGACGTCGTCGGTGACGTCGAGAGCGACGAGGATTGTCCGGACGCGCCTCGCCATCGACCCCACCTGGAGACCGACATTATCGCGCTCCCACGCTGTTTCCTTCGGCGCCCATGCATCGAGGATGTCGTGGACATCGCGAACGGTCATGCACGCAGCCGGCTATGGCAAAAAAAATGTCCCGTCATCTGGCGGGACAATCTGAGCGGTTTCTATGGTCGAGGTTGTCATCTCCCGGTTTTCAGCGACGGTGGGATTTCCAGTCTTTTTTGCGGGAGAGCAACCTGTTTGACATCGGCCGCGGCAGGACGTATCGTGAGCCGGCTTTCATTACTGAATAAATATAGAAATTTCCCCCCAAACAATCAAGCGCGGTGCCACCCCAGTTCTGGGACGGACGTTAACGCCGGCTAAGGCCGGCGCCTACCCTTCGGAATCGCCGCCGTTCGTCTTCTCGGGCTCCGAGATATTCATATCGCGGAGCTTGAGAATCTGCTTCTCCAGGAGCGCGATGCTCGAGTCGAGATCGCCCAACAACTTTTTTCCTTCCGGCGCGATCTTCTGCCGTGCGAGGATGTCCGCGCTGATCTTGATCGCCGCGAGAGGGTTGTTGAACTCGTGACACATCGTCACGACCAGCTCGCGGATTGCCTCGGCCCGCTTCTGTGAGATCAGTTTCTCGTGCTCCGCAGCCTCAATCTTCTTCTTGATCCGCGCCCTTTCGACGACATTCGCGATCGTCCGGGGGAGAACCGTATCTACCGCCTCCTCCTTCACGAGGTACTCCTCGACGCCGTATTTCATCGCCTCGATGGCCACCCGGAAGTCCTTGCTTGAGGTGAGGAGGATGATAGGGATCTTGCTCCCCAGCTCAGTTACCCGGCGCGCTGCCTCGAGTCCGTTGCCCTCGGGCAGGTAGTAGTCCAGAAGAATAACGTCGATATCCCGGTCGTTTGCCAGATTTTTGGTCAACTCCTCGCCATTCCGGGCGACGAGAACTTCGAACCTTGCTCCCTGGAACCCATGGAGGTGGTGCGTAAGGATGCCGGTGTACTCGGCATCGTCATCCATCACCAGCACTTTGATCGTGTTGTTGTCCATGCGCGAAATCCTGAAGACCCATTATACCGCTTCTTCAAAACAATTGCAAGAATTGGGCGCTTTTATTGACTTTCAGAGCATAATTCATTAGATTTAAACGCTTTGGCGCGATCAGTGCATCCAACGATTGAGAAATGACGATTTCTATGCTCAAAAAAAGCATTCATGACTTCGTCATCCGCATCAATTCGAGCGACGGCGTCCTCCTCGCCGTCGGAGTGAGCGCCATCGTCACAGGCGTGCTCGTCGACGTCTTCGCGGTGCGCCTGATCTGCCTTTTTGTGGTGATGGGATCTGCGGTCCTTCTCTACGCCCTCCTTCGGGTGAGGCAAATGAACATCCAAATCGATGCCGGGGGTGCGAAGTCACACGCTCATTCACAATCTCCGAGTGAAGGAATGAAAAAACTCGTTTTCGACGATTTGCAGCATCACACCGCGGGACGGTACTTCGTAGAGGAGATTCAGGAAGACGGAAGGGGCGGGGATCAGACGCGGGGCGGAGCGTCCGAGTCCGTCCAGGGCGAGGGGCAGGAAGGCGGAGCAGCCCATGCGGAAACTTCCGGATCATCGCCGCAGGTCACGCCGTTTCAGGGGTATTCGGCGGAGACCAAGGAGGTCCCTTCGGCCGCCCGCGAGTTTCAGATCTCGGACTTTTTCGATTTCGACTCCGATATTTACCGCGGCGATCCCGAGCCCCGCACGGAGTTCAATTTCCTGCTTCACAAGGTGTTGACGGTCATCAAGGAAGTCCTCTTCGCCCACTCGGCGGTGTTCTTCTGGGCGAACCGCGAAAAAGGACAGATGATCATGGAGGCGCGCGTGAGCGACGGCTCAAACTTCATCAGCTCGAGGCGATTCGCGATGGGCCACGATCTCACGAGCAAGGTCGCCGAAAGCGGCAAGCCGGAGCTCGTCACGGACGTGAACCCGCGCTCGGAGCTCGAACTCCTTCCGTACTACGACGCGCCGGAATCCATCAAGTCGTTCGTCGGCGTCCCGGTCTACTTCTCCAGAAAGACGAGGGATCACTCCGTCGAGAGGCCCGTCGCGGTCATCGCAGTGGACAGCAAGGCCGCGGATGAGTTCGGCGAGGAGACGCTCACGCTCCTCGGCCAGTTCACGAAACTGATCTCGGCGCTGATCAAGAGCTACACGGACAAGTACGACCTTCTCCTCGATTCGGAGCTTCTCCGGTCGATCCGCAAAATGCAGGAGCGGATCCGAAAGAGTTTCTCGCTCAACGTCATTATCCAGTCGCTGTCCGACGAGACCTCGAAGCTGGTCAGCTGGGATTGCCTCTCGGTGGTGCTGTACGACGAGAGAAAGCACGCATGGATCGCGCGGAAGGTGACCAACAGGTCCCTCGAAGGGAGCATCCTGCTCGAGCAGGCGATCGATTTTCCCGAGAGCATCGTGGGCCAGACGATCAAGAACAACACCCACGCTCTGGTCGACGACCTCGAGTCGGGCAGGGTTCCGCGCTACATGGCCGGGGAGAAGGCGGCGCGCGCCGGCTCTTTCATCTCGGTTCCGATCAGCTCCGTCAACAAATGCTACGGCGCCCTCAACGTCGAGAGCAGGGACAAGTACAATTTTTCGCGCCAGGATATCGAGATGCTCTACCGCCTGGCGGAGAACGCGGCGTTCGCGCTGGAGATCCTGTACCTCCAGGAGGCGATCAACGAGTACGTCATCGTCGATCCGCTGACGGGAGTGTATTCGAAGAAGTTCTTCCTTCAGCGCCTCGAGGAGGAGTTGCAGCGCGCGGACGATCATGCGCTCGAGCTTTCGTTCCTCTTTTTGTCGCTCGACAGGCCGGGAGAGCTCGGAGAGAGGTTCGATCAGGATGGGCTCGACCGCGTCGTCTCGACGCTTGCGAAGGCGATCAGGGGGAGCATCCGGCCGTACGACATCGCCGGAAGGTACTCCGGCGACCGCTTCGGCATCGTCCTGGCAAACACCGCCGCCAGCGAAGCGTACCTCTGGGGGGAGAAGATCAGAAAGAGCGTGGCCGGCCACGTGATCAACGTCGCGGGAAAGAGCTTTTCGGTCACGGTCAGTATCGGCGTCTGCGGGGCCCTCGAAGGAATGAAGAAAGAGGAGCTCCTCGGCAATACGGCGGCAGTGCTGAACAAAGCCGCCGAGGCCGGCGGCAACGCCGTCCGGGTATTTTGAACATCAGAACGGGAACCTTAGGAGAAGATAACCAATGGCAAAGCAGCAGTCATTCGCAGACAAAGTAGCGAAGCAGGCCGCCCAGGTGGGGAAGAAATGCCCCAAGTGCGGCGCGATCCGTATGCCCATCCTCTACGTGAAATCCGAACCTTCCAAGCACGGCAGCGTGCGGTTCAGCCACAGGAGGGTTCAGGTGTGCAAGTGCAACGAGAAGGAGTTGTACGCCTGAACCTCGGCGACCGCAAGCGGGCCTTGAAGAACGCCGCATCGAGTCTCTTCAGCCCCTCCGGTCGATCACTCAGCCCCGGCTGATGAACGGCGCCCCGTTACCGCGGGCAGCCTCCGGCGGGCGCGGCTCCAGGACGCCGCGCGAATCGGCCCGCGCAATCCGCGGAACCAATGCGTCTCCCGAACCGTATATACAATCATAGAGGGCTCTGAAATGTTTCTCGGCAAGGTCGTCGGAACCGTATGGGCTACCAGAAAAGACGAGGAGCTCGTCGGCATGAAGTTTCAGATCGTCAAGCACATCGGGGTCGATTATTCGGTGAAGGACACGTTCGTCGTGGCCGTCGATACGGTGCAGGCCGGGACCGGCGATGTCGTGCTTGTCTGCAGCGGCAGCTCCGCGAGGCAGACGGCCCAGACGAAGAACAAGCCGGTCGACGCCGTGATCATGGCGGTCGTGGACAAGCTGGACATCCCCGACTGACCGGTGTTCTTCGCGAAGGTCATCGGGACGGTATGGGCGACGCGGAAGGATGAGAATCTGAAGGGCATGAAGCTTCAGATCATTCAGCCGATGACCGCCGCAATGAAGAAGGCCGGCGACCCCATTGTCGCCGTCGATACGGTCGGCGCGGGGCCCGGAGAGACCGTGTTTTATATTACAGCCCGTGAAGCGACGATTCCGCTCCCGGTCGAGATGGCGCCGGCGGATGCGAGCATCGTCGGCATCGTCGAACGGATCGACGCGGAAGGCACCGGCACCACCAGGACAATGCATGGCCAAGGTTAACAAGCAGTACACCAACAGAGAAAGCCAGTCGCTCGACAAGTACCTGCAGGAAATCGGCAGGGTGGAGCTCCTCGAGGCGGAAGAAGAGATCGATCTTGCCCGAAGGATCAAGAAGGGCGACCAGAAGGCGCTTGAGAAACTGACCAAGGCGAACCTCCGGTTCGTCGTGAGCGTCGCGAAGCAGTACCAGAACCAGGGGTTGTCCCTCGGCGATCTCATCAACGAAGGAAACCTCGGCCTGATCAAGGCCGCCAAACGGTTCGACGAGACGCGCGGATTCAAGTTCATTTCATACGCCGTGTGGTGGATCAGGCAGTCGATCCTCCAGGCGCTCGCCGAGCAATCCCGCATCGTCCGCCTCCCCCTGAACAGGGTCGGCGCGCTGAACAAGATCGGGAAGGCGTTCAGCACCCTCGAGCAGGAGTTCGAGCGCGAGCCGAGCGCGAGCGAATTGGCCGAGGAGCTCGACATGTCTCTCTTCGAGGTGGCCGACACGCTCAAGATCTCGGGCCGCCACCTCTCGATGGACGCTCCGTTCGCACAGGGAGAGGACAACCGGCTCCTCGACGTTATCCAGGATGAGAGGACGCCGCTTCCCGACCACTCCCTCATCAAGGAGTCTCTCAGCAAGGAAGTCGAGCGCGCCCTCGGCACGCTCACCGAGAGGGAGGCGGAGGTCATCCGGTTGTACTTCGGCCTCGGCCGCGAACACTCGCTCACCCTCGAAGAGATCGGGGAGAAGTTCCAGCTGACGCGCGAACGCGTCCGGCAGATCAAGGAGAAAGCCATCCGCCGCCTGCGCCACGCGTCCCGGAGCAAGCAGCTTCGGGCGTACCTCGGATGAGACGACGGTGATTCCGGCTTCCCGCGCCGGAACCCCCCTCTGTGTGTTTCCCACCGGTGCAACTGCGGCACCGCTTCTCGCCTCGCTCCTGTTCCTCGCGGCATGCAGTCCATCCGCCGCGCGATTCACATCATCAAACTCGCATCGAGCAAAGGGCTCTCAATCGGATACTCTGGGCGCGGGCTTCAGTCCACGCGCTTCATCCGAGACCGCCACAGCATCCGGCAATTCCCGGGCTGATGACCGCGATGCCTCGGGTATTGGATCCGCCGCCCTGACGCCCGAACCACGAATCCACCCTTCGCGCGAAGACAATCCCCGCATCGACCGCCGGAGGGTTCTGTCGTCCGTCATGGGAATGATGGGCACTCCATACTCCGGAGGCGGATCGGACACAGGCGGGATCGACTGCTCGGGATTCACGGCAAGGGTGTACCGTGAGGCGATCGGGAGCGAGATACCGCATTCGTGCCGCGAACAGTTCGAGTGCGGCGCGCCGGTCGCCCGCGACAAGCTCAGGTTCGGAGACCTCGTCTTTTTTGATGCCGACGGACGGCGCCTCTCTCATGTGGGCATCTATGTCGGCGACGGGCTCTTCGCTCACGCGAGCGTCTCCCTCGGCATCACCGTCTCGCTCCTCGAATCGGCGTATTACAAAAAGAGCTACGCGGGAGCGAGGCGGCTCGTGCGTTGATGGGCGGCGCGTCGGCTGAAGCCGGCGCCTACCGCCATGGTGTCACGGTCTGGACCGTGACACCAGTATTTGCGGGGGCCCGGCGCATCGCGCGTTGATGGGCGGCGCCTACCGATCCCCGGTCGGGGCGCGAGCGGGGAAATACGCTGTGATTTCCACCCTTGTTTTTGGCCCCCCGGCTCTTTATATTTTGATTGAACCGCTGAACTTAACGAACACATGCCCGTTCTTCCCATTTACACCTACGGAACCACCCAGCTGCGAAGAAAGGCCCAGCCGGTCAAGGAACTGACCGATGAGATCATCGCTCTGATCATGGACATGTTTGAGACCATGCATCATGCGAACGGCATCGGCCTGGCGGCCAACCAGGTGGGAGTGCTGAGGCGGGTGATCGTCATCGATCTCTCCGAGATGGAAGAAACGAAAGGACTGAAGCCTCTCGTCCTCATCAACCCCCTCGTCGTATCCGATGAGGGAACGTGGTCCATGGAGGAGGGCTGCCTCAGCATCCCGGACGTGCGTCACGAGGTCGAACGGAGCGAAAAGATCACCGTGAAATTCAAGAACGCCGATTTCCGGGACGTTCAACTGGAGGCCGGCGGCATTCTCGCGCGGGTCATCCTGCACGAGATCGATCACCTCAACGGGATTCTTTTCCTCGATCATCTCGCGGCGGCCGACAAGAAAACCCATGCGCCCGCCCTGCGCAAGATCCAAAAGGGCGAGTTCGAAGTCTCCTACCCGGTCGTCACGGCGGCGGAGGTTGCTGTTTAATCCGGGATGACATGCGCATCGTCTTCATGGGAACCCCGGAGTTCGCGGTTCCCAGCCTCAGAATTCTCCTCGAACAGAAGTATCAGGTCGCCGGAGTCGTTACCGCGGCCGACAAGCCCGCGGGCCGGGGCCTCGAACTATCGCCTTCCCGGATAAAGCTCTTTGCCGCGGAGCGCGGCCTGAAGATCCTCCAGCCGGAAAAGTTGAAGGATCCCGCGTTCGTCGCAGAGCTGCAGGAGCTCGATCCGGACATTATCGTCGTTGTCGCGTTCCGCATCCTTCCGCCGGAAGTGTACAGGATCGCCAGGCGGGGAGCGTTTAACCTCCATGCCTCACTTCTTCCCAGATACCGCGGCGCGGCGCCCATCAACTGGGCCATTATCAGGGGCGACAAGGAGACCGGCGTGACGTCGTTCCTCCTCGAGGAAACGGTCGACACGGGATCCGTCGTCCTTCAGGCGCGGGTACCGATCGGGCCTGAGGAGACCGCAGGCGAGCTCCACGACCGCCTTGCGGAGGTGGGAGCGGAGATCGTGCTCCATACGGTCCGCCTCATGGAGGCGGGAAAGGCGAGGCCCCAACCGCAGGATGCATCGCTCGCGACCCCGGCGCCGAAGATCCTCAGGGAGCATTGCCGGATCGATTGGTCAAAGAGCGCGGCCGAGATCCACAATCTTGTCCGGGGGCTCTCTCCGAGACCGACTGCCTACACGAATCACAACGGCTCGATGCTGAAGATCTTCCGAACGCGGGTTGCGAACGGCGCACGAGCAGGCGCGCCGGGGACGGCAGTGGTCACCGAGGGTCGGCTCATCGTCTCGACCGGAAACGGCAGCGTGGAAATTCTTGAGGTTCAGCAGGAAGGGAAAAGAAAACTCTCCGCGGATGAATTCCTGAGAGGTTACCGGCTCCAGCCGGGGGAGCTGCTCCGGTGACCAGCCCACGCCCGCCCCAATCCCTCCGGATGCAGGTAGCCCAGCTTGTGTTCCTGTCCGTGTTTCTGGCTCTGATCTACAACAGCTTTGCCCCTAAGCGCATCCCTCTCGTGAGAAGATTCGTCCCAAAGGTCGCAGTTTCCGATTCGACTCTGTTCGGAGCGCCGTCAACGTCGGGCGACACAGGCTCAGCGAAGAAGAACAAGCCCGATGTAAAAGTTATCGCCCCTCTCCATGAGCGCGCCCTCGCGCAGGGGGACACATCAACTCCTCCCGCGGAGGAAAATCTTGAGATGTACCAGATCATCACCCTCTCGCAGCTTACGCGCCTCCTGGAAGCGGATCACAATATGCTGATCGACGCGCGCGACGAGGATGCTTATAAAAAAGGGCACATCAAGGGCGCAAGAAACATCCCCGGGCTTTCCGCGGACAAGTCGTTCCCCGAGCTCGCCCCGCTGCCCCGGGACACGATGGTTCTCATCTACTGCAACAACCCGGATTGCCACCTCGGCAGGATGG
Organism: uncultured Chlorobiaceae bacterium; assembly: GCA_964512655.1. Classification (GTDB taxonomy): domain Bacteria; phylum Bacteroidota; class Ignavibacteria; order UBA10030; family SZUA-254; genus VBOC01. The sequence continues at coordinate 77,714 of CAZEJT010000006.1, forward strand.
TCGCCGAGTTCATGCACGCGATCGGATTCAAGAGGCTCTATCTGTACGACGACGGCTGGGACGGGTGGGAGAAGGCAAAAATGCCCGTCGATTCATCGGAGGCCAAAGGGTAATGACCTTTCAGGTCCAGAAGGGGATCCACAAATACCTGACGCTTGCCGCCCGGCTCTTCCTCGGCGCGGTGTTCATCTTCGCGAGCATCGACAAGATCGCCGCTCCCGAGCCCTTTGCCATCGCGGTCGAGGCATACAAGATTCTGCCCTATCCGCTCATCAACCTCTTTGCCCTCATCGTCCCATGGCTTGAACTGCTCTGCGGGATCTTCCTCATCGGGGGGTACAGCATCCGCGGGAGCGCTATCATCCTGAGCGCGCTTCTGACGGGATTCACCGCGGCGATTCTGTCCGCGATGGCACGAAACCTCAACATCGATTGCGGCTGCTTCGGGGAAGCATATCAGGCCCCTGTGGGCTGGGCACGGGTCTTTGAAGATTTGGGCCTCCTGGTGCTCGGGGCGTACCTTTATCTCGGCGAGCGCGAGAGCAAGATCCAGATTTCACCCGAAGCGGCGCCGCACACTCCGGCCGATTAGGCCTCTCATCAGTACTATCTACGCTTTCGTAAATTGTAGCGGAACTCCTCCGGTGGTGCCGACGGGAGAAAATTTTGGTCGAATGTTGATTCGACCTCTTGACTTCACTTGAACAATGTAGTATAATTGCCGTTGCAAGGGGGCACCGCACTTCGTGCGGTCGCTACCTTGCTGGTTGCGGTTGTAACGGCTGCCGGCGGGAGTACCTTCCCGGCAACTGCATCCCGGCGCGATGATCGAAAGTCCGCCCCGATCTTCGTAACCAGAGTTCCCACCCTCACGCATTCTGCCCACGGGGCAGCTCTCAACAGTATCTCTTCCTCCCACGGCGCCCACGCCGCGGCGAAGCTGTTTTCGCCCGCTACTCATCTGTACTCAGATAACCATCTCAAAAGGAGAGAGACGATGAGAACTCACAAACCACCTGCGGCTTCCGTCCTTCAACGACGTTGGTTTCTCTTCGTTGGTGCGGTGGCCATCGCCTTCGCAGCGATGTTGCCACTGTCAGCCGCCGACATGCGAAAAAAATCCCAGAAGAAGGAGGGTACCAATATGGAGAGTTCAACTACTTCACTCGATACAATAATCAGCGCAACCCCGGACGCCATCCGGCCGTACCGCGTCCACTTCTCGGATGAGGCACTCGCCGATCTTCGCCGCCGCGTGGCCGCAACCCGGTGGCCCGATGTGGAAACAGTCACTGATTACTCGCAGGGCGTCAAGTTGAAGACGATGAAGGAATTGGTGCAGTACTGGAGCACAACCTACGACTGGCGGAAGATGGAGGCGAAACTGAACGCCGTACCGCAGTTCATGACTACCATCGACGGATTAGACATCCACTTCATTCACGTTCGTTCGAAGCACAAGAATGCGATGCCCATCATCATCACACACGGATGGCCGGGCTCAATCATCGAGCAGATGAAGGTCATCGGACCGCTCACCGATCCCACCGCGTACGGAGGCACCGCCGATGAGGCCTTCGACGTGGTGATTCCTTCGTTGCCCGGATACGGGTTTTCGGGCAAACCCACCACACCCGGTTGGATCCCCGTCCGCATCGCCCGGGCGTGGGCGACGCTCATGCAGCGGCTCGGCTACACACGCTATGTGGCACAGGGCGGCGACTGGGGTAACGCCGTCACTGAGAACATGGCCCTGCAGCAGCCGCCGGGATTGCTCGCTATCCATACCAACATGCCGGCCACGGTTCCGGCCAACATCTCCAAGGCACTCGCCCTGGGCCAGCCGCCTCCCGCCGATCTCACGCCCGACGAGCGCAACGCGTGGGACCAGCTGAAGTACTTCTTCAAGGAGGGTCTGGGTTACGCCATCGAGATGAACAACAGACCGCAGACGCTGTACGGGATTGTGGATTCACCGGTCGGCCTCGCCGCCTGGATGATCGACCATGACGCGCGAAGCCAGGAGATGATCGCCCGCGCCTTCGACGGCAAAACCGAGGGGCTGACGCCGGATGACGTGCTCGACAACGTTACGCTCTATTGGCTGACAAACACCGCGATTTCCTCGGCGCGACTTTACTGGGACAACGCGCGTCATTCAACTGCCGGCTTCTTCGACGTTCGCGGCATCCAGATCCCGGTGGCCGTGAGCGCCCTCCCCGAGGAAATCTACACCGCCCCGCAGAGCTGGGCAGAGAAAGCATACCCGAAACTCATTCAGTACCACAAGCTCCCTAAGGGCGGCCACTTTGCCGCCTGGGAGGTGACAGATTCATTCATCGGCGAAATGCGAAGCGCGTTTCGGACATTCCGTTAAAGGAGGAAAAAACCTATGAAAAAGTTTTGCGTTGGATTACTCGGAGCGCTCTGTTTACTCGGTGGCAGCATTCTCTGGACCGGCGCGGCGCGCAGCCAGTCTTCATCATCCGCCAAAGGCGCCAGCAAGCCTTCAATCGTCCTGGTCCACGGCGCCTTCGCCGACGGTTCGTGCTGGTCTCACATCATTCCGATTTTGCTACGCGACGGATACTACGTGACCGCCGTGCAGAATCCGCTCTCCTCGCTCCAAAACGATGTCGAGACGACGAGACGAGTTATCCTGGCACAACAGGGGCCCGTCGTAGTCGTCGGTCACTCGTATGGGGGCGCGGTGATCACTGGCGCGGCTGCGGGAATACCGAATGTGAAGGCCCTCGTCTATATCGCGGCCTTTGCGCCCGATGCAGGGGAGCCGGTCGGCGCGTTTAGTGAAAAGTATCCGGCTCCTCTCGGGCAAGCGTTCAGGCCCGACTCGGCCGGCTACCTGTACATAGACCGGGCGTAGTTCCACGATTTGTTCGCCCGCGACGTGCCTGCGGCCGAGACCCAGATCCTGGCCGTAACCCAGAAACCGCTCATCGGGACCGTCTTCGGAGCATCGGTCGCGCAGGCTGCATGGAAAACCATCCCGTCATGGTACGTGGTGGCGCAGGAAGACAGGGCGATCAATCCCGAACTGGAGCGGTTTTACGCGAAGCGCATGGGTGCGACGACGATCGAGATCAAATCGAGCCACGTCCCGTTTGTCTCGCACGCGGCCGAGGTTGCCCGGTTCATCGAGCGAGCGGCCGCCGGGAAACGTTAATGAGCTGCGGAGCTGCGAGCAATGTGACCGCGCCAACGCAGTTCCTCGGGGTGAACGATACACGTTATGCGTACCGCCGTTTCGGCAGCGGCGCGGGGCATCCGCTCCTGTTTCTTCAGCACTTCACCGGGACACTCGACAATTGGGACCCTGCCGTGACCGATCCGCTCGCCAGGGACCGGGAAGTCATACTCTTCGAGAACGCAGGCGTGGGAAGATCAAACCAGGCGGTGCCGATGACTATCGCCGGGATGGCAAGTCACGCGCTCGCATTCCTTGACGGTCTCGCTTTGCCGACCTGCGACGTCCTCGGATTCTCGTTGGGCGGAATGGTTGCGCTTCAGATGGTGCAGGATCGTCCCGCGATCTTTCGGCGAATGATTCTCGTGGGAACTGCTCCGCGAGGCGGTGAAGATATCATGCATCTCGAGAAGCCCAGCTTAGCCAGGCACCTGAGCGACCCGCAGCTGCATGGTTACTCAATTCTGACAAAGCTCTTCTTTGCGCCGACGAAATCAAGCCAGGCTGCGGGCGAGGCATTTATTGGAAGGTTGGCACAGCGCAAAGAGGATCTCGAACCGCCTTCCGGACCCGAGGTTGCCGCGGCGCAAATGGCGGCGTTCCGCGACTGGGAGCAATTTACGGGGGAGCGATTCGCTGATCTACAGACCATCCGCCATCCGACGCTCGTCGTCAACGGGGTCCATGACGAGATGATTTCTGTTTCAAATTCATTCCACCTGGTTCAGAATTTGCCGAACGCAGTGCTCCTTGTCTATCCCGATTCAGGACACGGCTCCCTATTTCAATTTCATGAATCTTTTGTGCGACACCTGACCTCATTCCTTTCCGCCGACTCTGCATTCGCGCCGTATTGAAGCGAGGTAGGGAATGAATCCCGAAGAATGAGCGCAACAGAGCAACAAGAACGTCGACAACAGAGGCTCTCAAGAAAGGAGGGTGTGCAATGCAAGTTGAAAGGGCAGTTCTTTTAGCAATAGGGGTTCTGTCGCTGTCGGCTGGGCTGATTGCCGGGCAGCACGCACAAAAAGGCGGGATGAACCGGCGGGGAGTGGGTTCAGGGGCTGCGATTGGCTACACGATCCCCGCACAGACAAACGGTACTAGCATCCTCAGAAAGGGGACGGCCATGACTGAACTCGCGATCGCACCGGAGGTTGTAGATCAAGACACATCAATCCGCCCTTTCCATGTCAACATTCCGGAAGACGAAATCGCCGAGCTCAAACGCCACATCGCGGCGACGAGATGGCCCGACAAGGAAACCGTTCCTGATCAGTCGCAGGGGGTACCATTAGCCCGGCTGCAGGCACTCGTCCGTTATTGGGGGACCGGATATGACTGGCGTAAGCTAGAATCAAAGTTGAATGCCTTGCAGCAATTCAAAACGAACATCGATGGAATAGATATTTACTTCATCCACGTTCGCTCCAAAAACTCCAACGCACTTCCGTTGATCCTTACCCACGGCTGGCCGGGATCGATAATTGAGTTCCTGAAAGTAATCGGCCCGCTCACCGATCCAACAGTCCACGGGGGGAAACCCGAAGAGGCATTCGACGTCGTGATTCCTTCCATACCGGGCTACGGCTTCTCGGACAGGCCGACGACTACCGGTTGGGGCCCTGAACGCATCGCACGAATCTGGGGACAGCTCATGAAACGCCTCGACTACAGCCGCTACGTTGCCCAGGGTGGCGACTGGGGCGCACCAATTACGAGCGAGATGGCACGCCAGGCTGTGCCCGGCTTACTCGGCATCCACCTCAACCTGCCGGCCACGGTGCCCCCCGAAGTGGGTGCCGCGCTCCTGAGCGGCGCGCCCGCGCCGACGGGGATTTCCGACCAGGAACACGCAGTTTTCGACGCGCTCAGGGCGTACGGTATGAAGGGCAGCTCAGCCTATTTCGCGATGATGACCGCCAGGCCCCAGGCCATGGGGTATGGACTGACTGATTCCCCGGCCGGCCTCGCCGCTTTTTTTCTCGTGCACCCGGGATTCGCGGGGTGGACGTTCGGCGACGACCCGGGAAAATCGCCGACCAGGGACGATGTGCTGGACGATATCTCCCTCTACTGGCTGACCAACAGCGCCGCCTCTTCCGCGCGACTCTATTGGGAAAACGCCGGACGTAACCCTACCGCGTCGGCAGTGTGGAAGACCACCGAGATATCGCTCCCTGTAGCCATAACGGTCTTCCCGGAGGACGTCTACCGGCCGCCGGAGACATGGGCCCGGCGCGCCTACAAGAACCTGATGTACTTTCACGAGGTCGACCGTGGCGGTCACTTCGCCGCCTGGGAGCAGCCGGAGCTTTTCGCTTCAGAGCTCCGCGCGGCGTTCAAATCATTGCGCTAACAGGGCGAAACCATGTCGAACGAACCGGTAAACGGAAGCGGAGGAGATCAATTGGCTTTTGAGACGCTCACCGTGCGGAGGGAAGGTGCGGTCCTGTTCGTGGAGATTCTGGCCCCGCCGATGAATCTACTTGGGCCCGAATTAGTCCGCGATCTGGTCTCACTCATTCGGCGAGCCGAGGCCGACGATGACGTCCAGGTGCTCGTGTTCAGGAGTGCCGACCCCGACTATTTCATCTCGCACGTCGATCTGACCCGGATCAAAGAGATCCGGGAGGAGTCGGTGAAGTTGACCGGCGAAGCGTCGATCTGGTTTCTATTTCGACAGTTGAGCGCAAGCCGCCTTGTCTCGATAGCGCAGATCGAGGGTCGCGCACGCGATGTCGGAAGCGAATTCGTTCTGGCGTGCGACATGCGCTTTGCCGCGCGTGAGTCGGCGATTTTCAGCCAGTTCGAGCCGGCAATCGGCGCAATCCCCGGCGCAGGCGGCGCCCAACACCTGGCGCGCCTCATTGGCCGCGCCAGGGCGCTAGAGGTCATGTTGGGCGCTAGAGACTACGATGCGGATGTGGCCGAACGGTATGGCTGGATCAATCGGGCGCTGCCCGCGAGCGAGCTCGGCGATTTCGTCAGATCGCTCGCTCATCGAATTGCCCGGTTTCCGGCTGCTGGCCGCGCAGTGGTCAAAGATCGCGTCAATTCGATAGGGCTTGCGCCTGCCGAGGACTTCCGCCGCGACTTCGAGCTCTTCGCCGAGGGCCTTCGCAATCCGAAAGCCCAAATGCGGATTCAGGCGGCGTTGAGGCGCGGCCTCCAGACCCGGGAGGCGGAAATGGATCTGGCCGGATTGCTGGGCGACCTCGACGATCATTGATTCGTACGGCAGGGGATACGGCGATGAGCTCGCCGCTGCGATCGCACGCACACTGAAACGCGCGAAAATTTCATGAGGACACCTTCGACCTTTAGCTACGACGTCTTCGTTAACGACCCGCTGCCCCACGGTACCGGCCTCCTTCCCAACGGGGAGCCTCAGGGGGGCTCTCCCATCGCGAGCACTCTGATCTATGGGCGCGAGCATGCGGTGCTGACTGACCCCGGGTTCACCACCGAACAGGCGCGTGCGATCGGCGATTGGGTCGCCGGAACAGGCAGGAGCCTGACCGACATCTTCATCACCCACGGCCACGGCGATCACTGGTTCGCCGCCGGACTATTGGCCGAACGGTTCGGAGCCCGTGTCGTGGCGACGGAAGGGACGATCGCGAAGATGCACGACAGCATTCCCGTGCGCGCGTTGCTGTGGGACAAATTGTACCCAGGCAGGATCCCGCCATCCCCTGTCACTGCGGTGGCAATTCCGGGCAACCGCCTCACGCTCGAAGGACACGATCTCGTGATGGTCGAGGTCGGCCACAGCGACACCGACGACACCAGCGTCCTGCACATTCCGGATCTCGGCCTGGTGGTTGCCGGGGACGTGATCTATAACGGAGTTCACATGTACCTCGGGGAAGGAGTGCTTGTCGGAGGCTTCGGGCAATGGCGGGACGCGATCGGCAAGGTCGAGGCCCTCAAGCCCCGGCACATCGTCGCCGGACACCAGAACAAGGAGCTCGACGACAGCGCCGGGCGTACAATCGCAGAGACCCGTCAATACCTCGACGACGCCGATGAGCTCCTGCGCACCGAGAAGAGCGCGGTCGACTTCTTCAACGCAAAGATCAAGAGGTACCCTGACCACCTGGGGCGAACGGTGCTGTGGGTCAGCGCAAGGTCACTTTATGACGTCCGTGAACAGCCCCGGATGGACGTCCGCCAAATCCTCGCCGCCTCATGGTTATGAACACCGAGGGCCTTAGCAATCAGAATGCCCAAATCCGAATTCAGGCCGCAGCTGGCCTACTCTCTCGCGGGGCTCTGTTCACCATTGTCCTGGCGCTAGTAATCCATGGTGCGGACTCGCGATTTGTATATTCAGTCCGCGGAAAGAGCCCTTCCAAGGAGTTGGATGCCAGGATGAAGACTGCAACCACCCGACTCGAATCGGAGCAGGTTCGGCAGCCGGAATCAAAACGAACCGACCTGCAGCGTCACGACCTCAGCGCCCCCGGACGAGAGGTGATCCAGGTACGCGTCGACTTCGACCCCGGGTATGTCTCACCCAGGCATACCCATCCGGGCGAAGAGATCATCTACGTTCTCGAAGGCACGCTTCAATACGGGATTGCGGGCCAGCCGCCGAGGACGGTTAGACCGGGCGATGTCCTTTTCGTGCCGGCAGGAGCGGTCCACTGGGCAAAGAATGTCGGCAGGGGAAACGGCGCAGAGCTGGCAACGTACATCGTCGAAAAAGGGAAGCCGCTGATCACGGTGGTTTCGCAGTAGGCCGACGCCGATTAGTTTTTCACTTCAATAAGAGGAGATCATGAATCCATCCGAATCTTCCACAGGTTCATCTTCCAGTAAGTATGCCACCCGGGCGTTCTGGGAGGGCTTGTGGCGACAGAGCGGCAACAACTTCGCCGTCCTCGCTATTATCGGGTACTTCCTCCGCGGCAATCAGCCGCCGGTCGGCGCATCGGCCGACGCTCTCGTCGCCTTCTACGACGGCCATTCGACCCGGATCCTGATCGCTTCGGTCTTCTCCGGCCTTGCGGTCCTCAACCTCATGTGGTTCGCAGCGGCGCTTCGGACCACGCTGGCGGAGGCAGGGCAGGACGGGTGGGGGGCGGCGGCGACTGCCTCGAGCGCGGCAATTGGAGGGATATTCCTGTTGCTCATCGCACTGGGTGCCGGCCTCGCATATTCAATCGCAGGGTCCGGAAATACGATGCTTGTCTCCGGACTGAACGATCTCTCGTGGGCCTGCCTTGTCTTGAGTTCGTTCCCGCGCGCGATGCTCATCATGTCCGGGTCGTTCGGTCTCTGGCGGGCCGGGCTGATCTCGAACAAGCTCTTCGGGGCCGGGGTCGCAGTCGTCGTGCTCGGGGTACTCGGCGGTACCACCTGGGTGAGTGGAGGATTCTGGGCGCCGGACGGTGTCTATTCACGGTTCATCTGGCCTATCATAGGCCTCGTATGGGTTCTGCTCTTCAACCGCGTCTTGACACGAAGTCCTGCTACACGCGCCGCCTGGTGATGCCGAGGTTGGCTATCCGCTTATCGAAGAAAATTGCGAACGCTCCAATCCGACCACTAATAAAAGGAGGTACAGATGAACGGGATCGAAAAGAACCTGGCCACGATCATGACGCGAAGCTGGTGGGCCCTGCTTCTGCGCGGCATCGCCGCCATCGCGTTTGGTCTTTTGACCTGGATCCTGCCGGGCATATCGCTTCAAACGCTTGTATTGCTCTTCGGCGCGTACTCTTTGGCTGACGGGATCCTCGGTGTCTCGAGCGGCATCGCGGGACGGAAGGAGCATGATGACTGGTGGGTGATGCTTCTCGGCGGATTGGCCGGCATCGGCATAGGCCTGATTACGTTTCTTTCCCCCGGTCTCACTGCGACTGTGCTTCTTTTCTACATCGCCATCTGGGCGATCGCTACGGGCATCCTGCAGGTCGTTGCTGCTATACGGCTGCGGAAGGTCGTCAGGAACGAGTGGATGCTTGTCGTGGGTGGGATCGCATCGCTCATATTTGGAGTCCTCCTTATCGTTCAACCGGGAGCAGGAGTCCTTGCTCTTCTTTCGCTCATCGCTGCTTATGCGATTGTTTTTGGGATTCTGCTGGTCATGCTTGCATTCAAAGCGCGCCGTTTCGCTACTGCCTTAGCCTGAACGCGATCGCACGGCGTTAGCGGTACGCCGATTACCACGCCATTCCAACCAGCATCGTGTGAAGGGAGATCATATGATATGAAGCAAACGTCGCTATTCCTCGCACTCCTGCTCGCGAGTCCGCTCGCGGGCCAACCCAAAACATCCACAGAGGAGGGGACCACCTTGAAACCATCGGTGATATCGGAGGCCCGACTCCCGATCGAAGGCGACCTGCCTTCGTTCAAAGGAGCGAGCGCGTGGATCAACTCTCAGCCGCTCACCCCGGCCGATCTGCGAGGCAAGGTCGTGCTGGTCGATATCTGCACGTACTCGTGCATTAACTGGCTTCGGCATCTGCCCTACGTCCGGGCATGGGCCGAGAAGTACAAGGATCGCGGGCTCGTGGTGATCGGAGTACACTCGCCGGAGTTCGGGTTCGAGAAAAACCTGGAGAACGTGCGCCGCGCGTTGAAAGCCATGGACCTTACCTGGCCCGTTGCGGTCGACAATGACCACGCGGTCTGGAACGCGTTCGACAACCAGGCGTGGCCGGCGCTCTACTTCGTCGACGCTCAGGGGCACATTCGCCATCGCTATTACGGGGAGGGCGAATACCCCCAGTCGGAAGAGATCCTCCAAAAACTTCTTTCGGAGACCGGGCGATGGGGCGACTCGCAGGCCCTGGTTTCGTTGGCCCCGCGGGGCGTGGAATCGGCCGCCGATTGGGAGAACCTGCGCTCGACGGAAACCTATGCAGGCTACGGGCGGACCGAGAACTTTGCCTCGCCCGGGGGAATCAAGAAAGACAAGCAGAGCGACTATTCGGTGCCGGAGAAACTGAAACTCAATCACTGGGCTCTGGCGGGAAAGTGGACGATGGGGACAGAGGCGGCAGTGCTCAGGGCTGCCAACGGTAAGATCGCTTTCCGCTTTCACTCGCGCGATCTCCATCTGGTAATGGGTCCCCCCGCACCAGGTGTGCTTGTCAGATTTCGCGTATTGATTGACGGGCATCCGCCGGGAGAGGCACATGGCCTTGACGCGGATCAAAAGGGCGACGGCGTGGTGACGGAGCCGCGCCTTTACCAGCTGATCCGCCAGCCGGGGTCTATCGAGGATCGCTCGTTCGAGATCGAGTTTCTCGACCCCGGCGTCGAGGCATTCTCCTTCACATTCGGGTGATGCGAAAAGCGCGCATGAACAACGATAGCACGTTCGGCCGGCGCAGATTCCTCGCCGGCGTAGTCACGACTGCGGTGGCGTCGCAGCTTGGAATGAGCGAGCTCGAACGCACAGATGCACCGGCGGTGGTTGCGGGAGATGAACGGCAGGCTCAGATTGCGGCAGGCGGACCTTTTGGCGCATTGAAGCAGATTAATGCCGGCGTGCTAAACGTCGGATACGCGGAAGCAGGACCATCTCAAGGGCCGGCTGTGATCCTTCTTCACGGGTGGCCCTACGACATACACAGCTTCATCAATGTTGTGCCGGTACTGGCCTCGAGCGGTTACCGCGTGATCATCCCTCATCTGCGCGGCTATGGTACTACCCGCTTCCTCTCCCGCGATACCGTGAGAAACGGAGAGCCAGCCGCCCTCGCGGCCGACGCTCTCGCTCTGTTGGATGCGCTTCAGCTCCGCCGGGCCATCCTGGCCGGCTTTGACTGGGGTGCGCGCACAGCCGACATCGTCGCGGCGCTCTGGCCCGAGCGCTGCAAGGCGCTCGTTTCGGTCAGCGGCTACCTGATCGGCAGCCAGGAAGCCGGAAAGGCGCCCTTACCCCCGAAGGCAGAACTTCAATGGTGGTACCAATTCTACTTCGCCACTCAGCGCGGCCGCGACGGCTACGAAAAGTATCGCAATGACTTTGCAAAGCTTATCTGGCAACTCGCCTCTCCCAAGTGGAATTTCGACGATGCAACATTTGCGCGCAGCGCAGCCTCTCTGGCGAATGCGGACCACGTCAGCATCGTGATCCACAATTATCGCTGGCGGCTTGGCCTGGCGGAGGGGGAGCCGAGTTATGCGGATGTTGAGAACAAGCTGGCCGCCGCTCCTGTCATCACGGTGCCTACAATCACCCTGGAGGGCGATGCAAACGGCGCGCCGCACCCTGAACCCGCATCCTATGCCAAGAAATTCAGCGGTAGATATGAGCACCGGACAATCGGCGGCGGCGTTGGGCACAATCTACCCCAGGAGGCTCCCGAGGCGTTCGCCAGGGCCGTAGTCGATGTAGACGGCTTCTAACCGCCCGATCCGGCGCGGAGCGCCCACTTACCATAGCAACATACTCTTCCCCCGCCCCTCGCCTCGGCGCCAGCAGGTCCCACCCGTTGACTTTCCAATGCAGGTTCGGTAGATTGCCCGCTCGGCTGTTCTAATCCTTACACGTAACGAGGCCCCAATGAAGAAGGCCCGCCTTTTGGTCGCAGTCGTCGCGTCGTTGGTGTGTGCTCCCGGGTTCAAGGATATTCCTGGTCCTTCAAGGGCCTCGGTGCACACCGATCAATCCAGCTCCGTCGAGAACAAGCCTCAGTCGCCAAAGGATCTCGCGGCTGCACAGTTGCGCCAATACCTGCAGGGGTACCGGATCAAACTCTGGCTGAGCAACAAGGCGACGATAGGGGAAAATGCCTGGCCTTCGGGGCCGCCAGCTGCGGATTGTCCGACGGGCCTGGGGATGGAATATGTGCCGATACCATGCGTCGAACATCTATACGGAGCGGGTCCGGCAATCGCGGGAATCGTCAACGGCGTCCCGCGCGTCAGCTCGGGGTACAATCCCGACGACGCTACATCGGAGTTTTATGGCGATCCAAACGGGAGCGATTCATTTCAGGTTATCGGAAAAGGGATTTCAGACAACGATGTGTACGTCTCGTATACGGACACCTTCCGTTCGCCCGCAGTTACGCGTCACGTGCCAATGGGAATAAGAATAACCCAGGAGTCGTTCGCGTGGGCCGAAAACGATTTCGGCGCCATTCTTCCACTTGAATACCGGTTCATCAACGTCGGGAACGTCCCCATCAATGACGTGTACGTAGGTTTTATCGCCGATCCGGATGTCGGCCCGTTGAATGTCGGAGGCTACTTCTCACACAACTACTCCTGCTATATCCCCGGCCTCCTCACCGGATACGCCGACAATGCGGCCGATCTGGGTTCGACTCCGGTCGGAATCACTCTTCTCGAAGCGCCAAAAAGTCTCGATTCGTTGAAACTGGTCTGGCAATGGTTTGGGTTCGATCTCCCCGGATCAATCGACTCGGTCCTCTACGCCTGGATGAGCGGTCAGGCATTTCCTCCGGATCAACACATAGGCGTCTGTCAGTCGCCTTCTTATCCTACCGACACGCGGTTCCTCTTGTCCGTGGGTCCGGTGCCCGTGATGATGCCCGGGGATACTCTGAGACTGGCAGTCGCGCTGGTGGGAGGAGCTTCGGTTGCTTCAGGTGAGGACAACATGAAGCAAAACGCTTCAAACGCACTTCTCCTACATGCGCGAGGCTACACCCTCCCGCCTACGCTTCCGGCCCCCGCCCTCCATGCCTCGTTAGCGGCGGCCGGTGTGATGCTCCACTGGGGTCCGGACCAGGGATCGGATCCAATGGAGGTATGGGATGATTCGAGCCAAGTAGCGGGATCATTTCCCGACACCAGCTGGAGGCGAATCGATCCGCCTTCGGGTCACACTCGCGGCGGAAGAATATTCAAAGGGTACCGCCTGTACAGAAGCACGGACTCCGTATTCACTCCTGCGTTCACACAGATGTTGGGGGAATTCGATCTCGCCGGGGATTCAACCCAGGGGGGAGTAAGCATTGACACGACGTACGTCGATTCGACGAGGGCGCCGGGAACCACCTACTGGTACGGCGTGACAGCCCTCTCGATTCAAAACTCCACGGATCTCACGATTCCGGTGAACGGGGTTCCATACGCGCACTATACTCTGTACGGTCTCGAGACCGAATCCACGCCGTTGGCAAACTCCCTGCGGGTGCTCACCGGAGTAGACGGGGACCGGCCGGGAATCCCGAAGCAATTCCTCCTCCAGCAGAACTACCCCGATCCCTTTAATCCCGTCACCGCGATAGGGTTCGAAGTGCCCGTTCGCTCGACTATTTCCCTGAAGGTCTACAACATCCTCGGTGAATTGATTGATGTAATCAGGCGCGACGAAGTCTGCGAACCGGGTCGCTACAGCGACAGGTTCGCCGGATCGGGACTGGCGAGCGGGGTCTACGTGTACCGGCTCGTTGCCGCGCCTCTCGACAAAGCCCAACCTGCCGTTATGAGGTCGCGGAAGATGCTCCTGATCAGGTAGAGTGAGAATCGAACATGAGTCCGTTGCATTAAGCAGAAAAAAAATTTATATTCACGAGTTCCTGCTTCACCGTCAGAGCACAGCCCCTCACACTGGAATAACGCCATCACTTGAACTTTGTCCTTTGGGTCTGCCGTAGCCTCCATCTGATCAGCATCATTATCTGGCTCGGTGGCCTGATGTTTCAAAGTGCAGTTCTGCAGCCGGTCCTTCAACACAATGGGGATTCCGGCGGAGGGGTAGGCAAGCAAGTCAGCCGCCGCTTCGTTGGTTTCGTCTGGATGAGCGTCTGGACAATGCTGATCACCGGGGTCATCATGATGCTGCTCAATCCTCATTTTCTCTGGTTCCAGTACAAAGACACCTGGTCTGTCATCGTCGGAATTAAGGAGGTTGTGTTCATCCTCATGGTGTTGTATGCCGTCGGGTATGCGAGGATGCTGAAATACCTCGACTCGCCTTCCTCGAACGGGGGGTTCAACGAGAAAGCCGAGCTCTACCGCCACCGCCTCGACCAGTTCCGCCGGATGAACATTGCGCTCGGTATCATCGGCCTCTTCCTCGGAGCCGCACTCTACGTGTATGCCTAAAGTCGTTACCATCGCAAACCAGAAAGGAGGAGTCGGCAAGACCACGACCGCGATCAACCTCGCGGCCGGCGTGGCGGTGGCCGAGTACCCGACCCTCCTGATCGACAGCGATCCGCAGGCGAACTCCACGAGCGGGCTCGGCGTCGAGTCGAGGGAAGAACGCAGGAACGTGTACGACGCCCTCATCGGGGATGTCGATCCCCACGAGCTCATTCTCAAGACAGACATGCCGTACCTCTCGCTCCTTCCGTCGAACATCAACCTGGTGGGCGCCGAGCTTGAACTGGTCGACGTCGAGCGCCGCGAGCACACGATGGCGGCTCTCGTGGAGAAAGTACGGAGCGAGTACGAGTACATCTTCATCGACTGTCCGCCATCCCTCGGTCTGCTCACGCTGAACGCGCTGGTGGCCGCCGATACGGTCCTGATTCCCGTCCAGTGCGAATACTTCGCTCTCGAAGGACTGGGGGCGCTCCTCAACACGATCACAATGGTGAAGGAAGGTCTCAACCCCTCGCTCGAGATCGAGGGGGTTCTCATGACGATGTTTGACAGCCGTCTGCGACTCTCCAATCAAATCATCGACGAGATCAAGAAGCACTTCGGAGACAAGGTTTTCAAAACGCTTATCACGCGCAACGTCCGGCTGAGCGAGGCGCCGAGCTTCGGCAAGCCGGTACTTCTGTACGAGGCGGTGTCCTCGGGGGCGAGGAACTACATGCAGTTGGCGCGGGAATTTCTTGACAGACAGCAGAACCCGGCCCTCCAACATCAAACAGTTGCCGACGGTTATGTCCAAAGCTAAGCACGGTCTCGGCAAGGGCCTCTCGGCCCTGATCCGGATTCCATCAGGAGAAGACCGTCCCGGTCTCTCCACCCCAAAGCCCCCTCAAACATCTTCCGCTCAGGCGGCCGCGGCACGCGGAGCCCTCGGCGCAACGCCGGGCTCCCTTAGCCACATCGAGATCTCGCGGATCCGCCCGAACCCGTTCCAGCCCCGGGCCGATTTCGACGCGCAGGCGCTCGACGAATTGAAGGAGTCCATACGCGAGAAGGGAATCATCCAGGCCGTGACGGTCCGCCGAGCCGAGGACGGCATGTACGAGCTGATCTCCGGCGAACGCCGGATCCGCGCCTCGACGGAACTGGGCTTGAAGACCATCCCCGCGTATGTCATCGAGGTGAAGGACAGGGAGGAGATGCTCGAACTTGCGCTGATCGAAAACCTTCAGCGAGAGCACCTGAACCCGGTCGAAATCGCCATCTCCTACCAGCGGCTGATGCAGGACGTCGGCCTCTCCGCGGAGGACATCGCCCGGAAGGTGAGCAAGGACCGCACGACGATCGTCAACTTCCTCCGCCTCCTCAAGCTCCCGGCAAAGATTCAGGAGACCCTCCGCAGGGGGACCCTGACGATGGGGCACGCAAGGGCGCTCGTCGCGCTCCCCGACGAGAAAACCCAGCTCCGCCTCTTCGAGAAGATCGTCAAGAGGGATCTGAATGTCCGGCAGGTGGAGAAGCTTGTGCGCGAGTTCGGCAAGGGGGCGGGAGCGAAGCACGAACCACGCGGCAGGGCGGAAGCGACGGCTATTGACAGCATCGCGGAGAGGATTCAGCAGATCCTGGCCACGCGCGTGCGGGTGAATGTGCACGACGGCGCGAGAGGGGAGATCGTGATCGAATTCTATTCGAGCGACGATCTGGGCCGGCTCTTCGACCTGATCGCCTCGATAGAGCGGTAAGCGCATGTCAGTCTCCGCGGTATTGACGACCGGCGCTCCGTCCCCCATCGGTCCCTACAACCAGGCCATCAAGGCCTCCGGAACATTCCTTTTTTCCGCGGGGCAGATTCCCCTCGATCCCAAAACCGGCCGCTTAGTCGAGGGAGACATCAAGGCGCAGACGCGGCAGGTTCTTGAGAACATCCGGGCCATTCTCACAGAGGGGGGTTCGTCGCTCGACCGGGTGGTGAAGACCACCGTCTTCCTCAAGGACATGAACGATTTTGCGGGGATGAACGAGGTGTACGCCGAGTATTTCCGCTCGACTCCCCCCGCGCGCTCCACCGTGGAAGTCGCCCGGCTTCCGAAAGACGTGAGGGTCGAGATCGAAACCATCGCCCTCGCGGATTCCGCAAAGGGAGGGTGAAGCCGCTGGAGGGACGCCTCTGAGAGCCGCACGCATCGCGATGGTGTTGGCGTGTATGGCTTCCCTCGTTCAGATCTGCGCCGCCCAGTTCGATTCCACCTCGTCAAAACCGGACACCGCCGTTCCCCGCACCTACGGTCCCCCCATCCGCACCACAGACACCCTCGCCCTCATATCGAAACGCGCGGACACTCCAGGGCTGAGAGAATCGAAATCCCCCTGGCTTGCGGTCGGCCTTTCCGCGGCCGCGCCGGGTGCGGGCCAGATCTACAATAAAAACTACTGGCACGTTCCGGTGATCTGGGGATTGGGAGGGTACTGGGTGTACGAGTGGATCCACCTCAACAACAATTACAAGGACTACCGTGACCAGTTCGCGAACAGCGTCACACCGACGACACCCTCCGGTAACGGACAGTATCTCCTTCTGCGGGATTTTTACAGGGATGAACGGGACAAGTTCGCGTGGTATCTCGGCGCCCTGTACTTCCTCAATCTCGTCGATGCGTACGTGGGAGCGAGCTTATACGACTTCGACGTATCGCCGGATCTGGGGGCGGACGGGAGGGTGTACCCGAGGGTCAGGGGGACGCTGAGGGTGGGGTTTTAAGTTTTTCCGTCATGAATACGGGAGACGCTGGTGTCACGGTATGGACCGTGACACCAGCATAGTCAGTGCTCGCATTCATGCCGGCTGAAGCCGGCGGCTACACTGCCTTCAGCACATCCTCGATCGCACCGAGCTCCTCCGCCGCAAACTCCAGCCCCTGAAGCGCGGCCACATTCTCCTCGATCTGCCTGGTGCTGCTTGCGCCGATGACGACCGACGTCATGACATCGTGCCTCAGAATCCAGGCAAGAGCCATCTGCGGGAGCGACTGTCCCCGCCTGCGGGCGATCTCGTTCAGGGCCGAGGCCTTTCGGATCTTTTCCTGAGTGACCTGCTCCGGACGGAGCGCGGCGCCGGGCGTTCCCGCGCGGGATTCCGACGGAATGCCGACGAGGTATTTATCGGAGAGGATTCCCTGGGCGAGGGGGGAGAACGCGATGCATCCGATCCCCTCGGCTCTCAGCAGGTCGAGAAGCCCGCTCTCGACCCAGCGGTTGAACATATTGTAGACCGGCTGGTGGATGAGGCACGGGGTTCCGAGCCGCCGGAGGATCGCGGCGGCCTCGCGTGTCTGATCGACGCTCAGGGATGAAACGCCTGCATAGAGCGCCTTTCCGCTTCTCACCGCCTGATCGAGGGCGGACATCGACTCCTCCAGCGGAGTTTCGGGATCGGGCCGGTGGAGGTAGAAGATGTCGACGTACTCCACCCCGAGGCGCTTGAGGCTCTGGTCGAGGCTGGCGAGGAGGTACTTCCTCGAGCCCCATTCCCCGTACGGGCCTGGCCACATTCGGTAACCCGCCTTCGTCGCGACGATGAGTTCATCACGGTAGCTTTTCAATTCCTGCCGGATGACTCTGCCGAAGTGCTCCTCGGCCGCCCCGGGAGGCGGCCCGTAGTTGTTTCCGAAATCGAAATGCGTTATCCCGAGGTCGAACGCCCTGGTGATCATGCTTTTCACCCAGGCACTGCTCTTGTCTCCCCCGAAATTCTGCCAGAGGCCGAAGGAGATGGCAGGAAGGAGCAGTCCGCTCCTGCCGCAGCGGCGGTAGACCATCGAGTCGTATTGCGTGGGGGAGGGGGAGTACCGGTGGCGCATTCCAGATGTGGCCGGAGGCTTCTTCAGTCCTAATCCACGCCCTCGACGTCGTGGATCCGCCCAAGGTCGATCCCGACCGTCTTCTTTCCTTCGGTGATGAACATGTCGCTGAATTTCACTCCCCAGGCGACTTCATGATGCTTGTAAGACGTTCGCGTGTAGACGGTCTGCGAAAAAGTTTCGTCGACGGCCGTGATGATGACGAGAAACTCCGCATCCGAGGAGGCGAACTCTTCCCTCGTAACTCCGCGCAGAGGGCTCGCATCGTCGATCGGATGCACGACGACCCAATGGAGCGGGAAAAACATCACCCCGTCTCGCTCAAGTTTCAGCGGATGGAAGCGCCTCATCTTCGCGCCGTTGATCAGCTCCGTCCTGCCGAGGACGACGGTGGCTCTGACGTCGATCAGCTCGCTCGTCCGGCTGTTGGCGATCCGGAATTCGAATGCCGTGATCCCGCGGTAGGGGGCGACGATAGCCTGCCGGCTGAAGATGAGTTTTGCGCCGGGCCTGGAAAACCGCGCAAACAGGAGCCCCGTCGCCAACGCGAATGCCAGCAGTCCACAGAGGGCTTCGATGGTGACGACGATGTTTGCGGCCAATCCGTTCGGACTGATCCCTCCATACCCGATCGTAGCCAGAGTCTGCACGCTGAAGAAAAACGCATGCGCGAATCGCTCCGCGTACGCACCGTCGGGAGCCCCGCGGAGCGCACCCTCGCCGCAGAGCATATAGAGCCAGGCAAATAATACGTTTGCCAGGAAATAGCCGATGATCAACAGGAGGAAGAACCTGGTCCACGAGATGGTAAGGAGGAGATGGTAAGTGTTCTGGGAACGGATGAACGAAAGCCCGCGCCTGACGACATTGTAGGACCCGTCGCGGTTGAGGAAGCGAACGCGGCTTTCCTGCGCAACGCGCGCGCCCAGTCCGAGATCTTTATTTTCGTCGGTGAATGAGGGGTCGGGGGTCTTCATGGATACGTTTCCTCCCGGGAAGGGCGATGCCGCCCGTCAGGGCTGGTGAGCGGCGTACATCTTTTCGCCCGCCTCCACGCGGAGCGGGAGCCGGTTCTGCCTGGGAGGGATCGGGCAGGTCGCGAAGACGGTGAAGACACAAGGCCAGTTGTATGCCTTGTTGAAATCGAGGATCACGTGACCGGTTGAATCGGGAAGAGACGTATAGAGCTGGCGCCCGTTGCCGTAGGTTTCCTTGCCGCTCGTCTCATCGCCGAACATGATGAAGAGCTGATTCTCGTTTCCGGTTTCAATCACCGGATCGATCCGATAGGTCTTTCCCTCCATTTCAAAGACGAGCGCTCCCGGCGACGAATCTTTCTCTGTGGTCCCGATCATCGTTGCAATCTCGAGAATCTTCGGGGGTCTGTACGGCTCAAACCGCGCCTCGAACCGCCACTTCGGATCGACCGTGAAGTAGTCGAGGCCTTTGAAATTCACGCGAGCGGGATTCTCTTTGTCCTTGACGCGCACGCCGAGCTGCTCCCCCCGCTTTATCACATAGAACCTGATCGGTCCGATGGTCAGGATCGTCGGATCGGACGCGCCTTCCCCATCGGATTGCAGGGCCATCGAGGTCACCGCCGTGTCCCTGTATCTGACCTCTGCTCCGGGGCGGGCCTGCATGCGAAGGGCGCCATGCTCGAGCCAGATCGAGCCGGCTTTTCCCGGAGTCTTGCCGCGAGGGAAGACGATCGAGTTTGTTGAATCGCTCCCGAACGTGTTTTCCCCCTCCCTGAGCCAGAAAAGACCGCAGAGCGTCAGCCAGCCGTCGTCCTTAGTGAGGCGCGCGAGGCGCGTCTTCTGCCAGTCGAGGATTTCCTTGCCGTAAGCGCCAGGATCCACCGATGCTCCCCCCCTTGTGCAACCGAGGGGAAGCACGGTTGCGAGCGCGATCGTCACGAGCGTAAGGAGGAAGTAAAGTCGGGGCATATGCCTGCGATTATTTCGCCGAGATGAGTTCCAGTTCAAATAAGAGAACCGATTCAGGGCCTATCAGCTGGCCCGCCCCGCGGTTTCCGTAGGCGAGATCCGGCGGCACCGCCAACTCCCACCTCGAGCCTACGGGCATCATTTCAAGGGCTTCGATCCATCCCTTAATGAATTGTGTCACAGGCTGGGAGGCGGTCTGATGCCGCTTGAATGTGTTGTCGAATTCCGTCCCGTTGATCAGCGTTCCGCGGTAGTTGACCGTCACGGTCTGGTCCGCCTTCGGCCTGGGGCCCTTTCCAACCTTCAGGACCTTATATTGAAGCCCATCCGCGGTCGTTTTCCAGCCTTCTTTCTTTTTATTCTCCGCAAGGAACGCGTCCCCCTCTTTCTTGTTTTTTTCCGCGATTGCCTTCATCCGCTCCGTCTGCGATGCGACCACCCGCGACTGCAATCCCGCGAGACATTCGGTCACCTCCGAATCCGTCATCATCGTCTGGCTGCCCGAGAGGATGTCCTTCATGGCCTGGGCGACGATTTCCGGACTGACGTCTATCTGCTGGGCCTTGAAATTTTTGGCGATGTTCATCCCGATGCCGTAACTTACGCTGTCCTTCTGCGTTTTCAGCTGCACCTTCCCCTGTGATTTTTCCTGTGTGTTTCCCTGACAAGCCATAAGCACGAGCGCAGCCAGAGACACGAACGCTAGTTTCATCAAATTCCTCATGAGTATTTGGATCGAACCGCCTCCCGAATACTTCAAAATACCTATTTGGGGGGCGGATTCCAAATAGGGCGGATTCAATTGACAACACCCCCCGAATCACCTATATTTGCACTCGATGTTGAACTACATCTGGCTTGCGCTGATCGTCATCGGCGTGGGTGTCGCGGCGTGGAGCGACGCGCGCGACATTACCTCGAACCGTTACCATAACGGACAGCAGGTCCCCGCTACACTCACCTATGGCAGCTTGTCTGCCGGCTCGAAGGGTACGTTCACCAGGTCGTGCACAATCTCGATATCACCGGCAGCATTGGTCGCTGCCTACGCCGAATTTATTGGGGACACGGTCAGAATGCGCGGCGAGTTCGTGATCGAAGGGCGGGGCGGGAAGTTCCCAAGAATTCTCCCAACAGCCGCTCCACTCCATATCTTTTTCGACGCTCAGAAAGCTGACGTTCCCGACGTCTGGCGAGATATTTACAACGCGCAGGGACAGGGCGATTATCTCACGGCACTTGTTCGTTTTCGCAAGATCGTCGTTCCGCCTGACGAAGAACAGCTGTCGCCCGATGTGACCATAGAATTTGACCCGATAAAGTTCGTGAAGCTGAACGCGGTCACGAACGACGGCGTCATCAAGTACGCCAAGACAGCCGTCGAGCTTGCCATAGGCCTCATAGGAATCATGGCGCTCTGGCTCGGGATCATGAAAATTGCCGAGCAATCAGGCCTTGTTTCGAAGCTCGCCGCGCTCCTGAAACCCCTGACCACGCGGCTCTTCCCCGACGTGCCCCCGGACCATCCCGCCATGGGGGCGATGATCATGAACATATCGGCGAACATACTCGGCCTTGCCAACGCGGCTACGCCACTCGGGCTCAAGGCCATGGAGGAACTAAATAAGTTGAACCGGAAGGCGGGAACAGCCACAGATGCGATGTGCACGTTCCTGGTGATCAATACGAGCAACGTCCAGCTCATCCCCGCAACCGTCATCGCCATCCGCGCCGCAGCAGGGTCGGCCAATCCGACGGACATTCTGGGTCCGGTGATTGTTGCCACAGCCATCAGCCTGATTGTCGGGGTCAGCACGGTACGCCTTCTTGCCAGGCTCCCTGTGTTCAAGAAGCAGCTTGAGGGAGGTGCGGCCTGATGCTTTCGTTCTTCGCCAGCGCGATCAGTATCCTCTCGATTCTCGCGATACCAGCGCTAGTACTCTTTATCGTGGTGGACGGTGCAATAAAGAAGGTGAAGATCTACGAAGCATTCGTAGAAGGAGCGAAGGAAGGGTTTAACGTCGGAGTCCGGATCATCCCATATCTCGTTGCCATGCTCGTGGCGATCGGAATTTTTCGGGCAGGCGGGGCGATGGAGATACTCTCCTCGATTCTCTCTCCTGTCACGAGCCTCATCGGCATGCCGCCTGAAGCAGTCCCCATGGCCCTGATCCGGCCGCTCTCTGGTAGCGGTTCGCTGGGAGTTCTTGCGGAGATCACGAAGACGCACGGGCCCGATTCTCTCATCGGAAGGATGGTCGCCGTCATGATGGGGAGCAGTGAAACCACGTTCTACGTACTCGCTGTGTACTTCGGCTCTGTGGGAATCACGAAAACCAGGCAGGCAGTGCCGGGAGGGATCGTGGCGGACGTGGTCGCGCTCATTGCTTCGGTCTGGGTGGTTCATCTGCTCTTTCATTGACAGGGTTTGATTTCACGCCGGCTACAGCCGGAGCCTACAGCCGGCGCCTTCCGCGCTGGTGTTACGGTATGGACCGTGACACCAGTTTACTACAGCCGGCGCCTTCCGCGCTGATGTCACGGTATGGACCGTGACATCAGTTTGCGCCGGGAAATGACGGGCCGGAATTCCCTTGATTTTGAGGCGACCCGTCCCTATATTCATCCAACCGATCGCGACCTTCGAGAGCATACCGAACGCACGCACCCACGATGAACCGATGAATGTCCTGAACAGGCTCGTCGTCGCGACCCTCCCAGCAGTTCCAAAACCGATCATCAGACAATTTGCTAACCGTTACATCGCCGGCGAAGAAGTCGGCGACGCAGTCCGCGTGGTCAAGGACCTGAACGCCCGCGGAGCGATGGCCACGCTCGATGTGCTGGGCGAGGACATCCATCTGCCGCAGGAAGCGGCCGCGGCGCGTGATACAATCGCTCACGTCGTTGAAACAATCCGCATCCAGCGGCTGGACTCGAACGTTTCGATCAAACTCTCGCAGATCGGCCTGAGGCTCGACAGGAGCTTCTGCCTCGAAAACGCGACGCGCATCGCGGCAAAAGCCCTCGAGACGGGGAATTTCATACGGATCGACATGGAGGACTCTTCCTGCACATCGGACACGATCTGGGTCTACCGCGAACTCCGGAAAACCTTCCGGAACGTCGGAATCGTCCTCCAGGCGTATCTGAAACGGACCCGGGCGGACGCGGAGGCGCTGATGGCAGACGGCATGATGAATTTCCGGCTCTGCAAGGGAATCTACGTGGAGCCGGAGGAGATCGCGTTCAAAGATCCGGCCGCCGTCAACCGAAACTTTATCGATGTCCTCGGCCTCATGCTGGAGCGGCGCGCCTATGTCGGGATCGCGACGCACGACACCGAGCTCGTCGAGGCCGGATACCGGATGATCCGCGAGAAGGGGGTCGCGAGAAATGATGTGGAGTTCCAAATGCTCCTCGGCGTGAGGCCTGAATTGCGCGGGAAGGTCCTGCGCGACGGCCACCGCCTCAGGATTTACGTTCCGTTCGGGAAGCAATGGTACCAGTACTCAATCAGAAGGTTCAAGGAAAACCCACGCATCGCGGGGTACGTGTTGAAGTCGCTGTTCACAAGGAACCATCTCAACTGACGCGAGGCCCAGTACGCGCAGCCAACACTCTAATCATCAGGCACAAATGAGAGGAATGCTCAATGGCTGAATCGAACAAAGAACCTGCCTCAACCTTCAAGCCGTTCATAGCGGCGGAGACGGTCATTCCGGAATTTTCACTCAAGGCGATCATTCTTGGGGCGATTTTCGGATTGATCTTTGGCGCGGCGACAGTCTATCTCGCGTTACGGGCGGGACTAACGGTATCCGCGTCGATTCCGATCGCCGTTCTGGCGATCGCGGTGTTCAAGAAACTTGGGAAGTCCACCATCCTCGAGAATAACATCGTCCAGACGATCGGCTCGGCGGGGGAGTCGATCGCCGCCGGCGTGGCGTTCACCTTCCCCGCGCTCATTTTCCTCGCCGGCGGGGAGGCCTTCCTCACCTACTTCAATGTGCTAACGCTGGCATTTGTCGGGGGGATCCTCGGTGTCCTCTTTATGGTCCCTCTCCGGCGCTCCCTGATCGTCAAGGAGCACGGAATCCTCCCCTATCCCGAGGGTACCGCCTGCGCCGATGTCCTGATCGCCGGGGAGAAGGGGGGCTCAATGGCGCGGCGTGTGTTTCAGGGACTCGGCATCGCCTTCGCTTACAAGTCCCTCATGAGCATTTTCGGCTTGTGGAAAGACACACCAGGAATCACAGCCTCCCGCTCGTCGTCATTCCCAAACGCCAGCATCAGTGCTGAAATTACGCCGGAGTATCTCGGCGTCGGGTACATCATCGGGCCTCGAATCTCGGGCGTTCTCGTTGCCGGCGGGATCCTGTCGTATCTCGTGCTGATTCCGCTCATCGCATTTATCGGCGACCTGCTTCCATCCATCCTGAAACCGGCCGGTAAACTAATTTCACAAATGTCGCCGTCAGAAATCCGGGCGGGATACGTGAGGTACATCGGCGCAGGCGCGGTAGCATCCGCAGGTCTCATCACCCTGCTCAGGACGCTTCCGACCATTGTATCCGCGTTCAAAGAAAGCTTCAAGAGTCTCAAGGATCTGCGGGCCGGGGTGATTCAGACGCGCACGGAGCGCGATCTTCCGATCACCTATGTCGTTCTGGGGTCTCTGGCCCTGGTGCTCGTCGTCGCAATCCTTCCCCAGCTTCCGGGAACATTTCCGGGGACCCTGTTGATGGGACTCCTCATCGTCGTATTCGGATTCTTCTTCGTGACGGTGAGCTCAAGAATCGTGGGCATCATCGGCTCATCCAATAATCCTATCTCCGGAATGACGATCGCCACGCTCATGGCGACCTGCCTCATCTTCGTAGCAATCGGATGGACCGGGAATATCTACCAGTCCCTTGCACTCTGCGTCGGGGGGATCGTCTGCATCGCTGCCGCGAATGCCGGCGCGACAAGCCAGGACCTCAAGACAGGCTACATTGTCGGAGCGACGCCACGATTCCAGCAGATTGGACTTGTGATTGGCGTCCTTGCGTCGACCTTTGCCGTCGGATGGACGCTGAATGCTATCGATCACTCGATGGCATTTCAGGGGATTCCTCACGCCATCGGTACGGAAAAGTATGCTGCCCCCCAGGCGACATTGATGGCGACCATCATCAAGGGACTTCTTGCGCAGGACCTGCCGTGGGGGCTGGTCTTCGTAGGAATGGCGATATCAGTTGTCATAGAGCTTTGCGGGGTACATTCTCTCTCCTTTGCCGTAGGAGTCTATCTTCCCCTTTCCACCACCGCCCCCATTTTTGCCGGCGGGATTCTCAAGGCCCTCGTTGACAGGATGCGGGGAGTCAAGGAAGAGTCGGAGGTTAGTCCGGGAATGCTGTACAGCACAGGGTTGGTGGCGGGGGGATCTCTTACGGGTGTTGCGATCGCTCTGCTGACGGGAATACCCGTAACGCAGACGGTGAACGGGGGGAGCCAAGAGGTGTCTCTGATAACATATCTTCAGGACATGCTGGGAGCACACCGATGGTGGGATTCTGTCGGGGGCTGGGCTGATCTCGGAGGTACGGCGATGTTCGCCCTTCTCGCTCTGTTCCTCGTGAAAACCGCCATGAAAAGGGACTAGGAGGGAATCACATTTGAATTCTGCCATTGATGGATTGAAACCGGAACTGGTCTGGAAGTACTTCGCGGAGATCGCCCGCATCCCGCGCTGCTCGAAGCATGAAAAGGCGATGTCGGAGTACGTCATCGATACCGCCAAGCGGCTCGGCCTTCAGGCCAGGCAGGACAAGATGGGCAACGTGGTCGTCCGGAAGTCCGCCTATCCGGGATATGACCGCGTTCGCAGCGTAGCCCTGCAGGGCCACCTCGACATGGTCTGCGAGAAAAACGAGGGGAAGGTGCACGATTTCTCAAGCGATCCCATCGAACTCGTGCGGAAGGGCAACTTGCTGATGGCCGACGGGACGACGCTCGGAGCCGATAACGGAATCGCCGTCGCGACGAACCTCGCGATCATGGAGGACAAGGCCATCGAGCACGGTCCGCTGGAGTTTCTCTTCACGGTGGACGAGGAGACAGGCCTGACCGGCGCGAGCAATCTTGCCCCCGATCTCCTCGACAGCAAGACCCTCCTGAACCTCGACTCGGAGGAAGAGGGAGCCGTCTATGTGGGCTGCTCGGGGGGAAGAGATACGATCGCCACGTGGCGGCCGAAGTTCGAGGCGCCCCCTGCCGGCTCAACCCCCTGCCGGCTGACGGTCTCGGGCCTGAAGGGCGGACATTCGGGCCTGGAAATCGATAAGGGGAGGGGAAATGCGATCAAGATTCTCAACCGTGCGTTGATGCGCATCGGCGAAGCCGGGGCGCGCGTTTCATCCATCGACGGCGGGAACAAGCGCAACGCCATTCCGCGCGAGTGTTCGGCCTGGGTGTTCATTCCCAAAAAGAAGCTGGCCGAGGCCGCCGCCATGGTGAAATACTCCAATGTCACTCTGAAGGGAGAAGTCGCCTCCGTCGACCCGGACCTGACTGTAGCTCTTACCGAAGGTCCGGCGCCCAAAAAGGCGAAGGTGGTCTCCAAGGCCGACCAGACCGCCATCATGCGCACGATCGCGGCTCTTCCCCACGGCGTTTTGAAAATGAGCGCCGATATCCCCGGACTCGTGGAGACGTCGACAAACGTCGCGGTGATCAGCACCACCGCCAAAGGAATCGTGCTCGCCACCAGCCAGAGGAGCTCCGTAGCAACAGAGCTCGACGAGGCGGTCCTGGGGGTGGAATCGATCTTCGTCCTGGCCGGAGCGGCGGTCGAGTCTTCGGACGGATATCCCGGCTGGAAGCCGAATCTCGCCTCGCCGATCCTGCACCTCTGCAAGGAGACCTACAAGTCGCTCTTCGGCAAGGAGCCGGAGGTGAAAGCCATTCATGCCGGCCTTGAGTGCGGCATCATCGGGGAACGCATTCCCGGGATGGACATGGTTTCGTTCGGTCCGACGCTTGAGGGAGTCCATTCGCCCGACGAGAAGATTTACATCGATTCGGTCGAAAAGTTCTGGACCTTTCTCCTCGGGATCCTAAAGAACGTAGCGTAGGCCGACGAGTCCCATGACGGAAACTCAAGCACCCTACGGCGCGGATCCGCCCAAGGATATTTCTCCCGCACTGCAGCACTTCAGACCGTACGTCTCCCCTCCAGAGTCACCGGCCGAAGCGACATTTCGCGCGCTTCTTCTTGGCTCGGTTCTCGGAATTATTTTTGGCGCCGCCTCCGTCTACCTTGGCCTGCGAGTGGGTCTCACAACCTCGGCTTCGATCCCCATCGCGGTCATGTCGATCACGATTCTCAAGAAGCTCGGGAAGTCGACCATCCTTGAGAACAATATCGTTCAGACCGTGGGATCGGCGGGCGAATCGATCGCCGCGGCAGTCGTCTTCACCGTTCCCGCGCTCATCTTCCTGGGGTACGCGCTGAGCGTTTCGCTCACGCTTCTCATCGCGCTGACCGGAGGAGTCCTCGGCGTTTTGATGATGATACCTCTTCGCCGGTATCTCATCGTGAAAGAGCACGGCAAGCTCCGCTTTCCGGAGGGGACCGCCTGCGCCGAAATCCTGAAAGCCGGAGAGACGGGCGGAACAAGCGCCGCGAAGATTTTCAAGGGAATGGGAATCGGAGCGATCTTCAAGCTCCTCCCGAGCCTCTTCGGGTTCTGGAAGCCCGTGCCTCAAAGAGATCTTGGCTGGTATCCCGGTTCCTCGATCGGGATGGACGTATCTCCCGAGCTCATGGGAGTGGGGTATATCATCGGATGGGAGACATCCGTGATCATGGCGGCCGGAGGGCTCCTTTCCTCGTTCATCCTCGGTCCTGTAATCGCATTCGCCGGGAGAACGGCGACGGAGGCGATCTATCCCGCGACGAAGCTCATCAGCGCCATGTCTCCGTATGAGATCTGGAAAAGCTATATCAAGTACATCGGAGCCGGCGCGGTTGCGACGGGCGGCATTCTCGGCCTCTTCCGCGCGCTCCCCGCGATCTGGGATTCCCTTCGCGCTTCAATCAAACAGTTCGCGAGCGAACGACTCGGCGGAGGGGAGAACATCCAGATAGAACGAACGGAGCGCGACACGCCGATGACCGTTGTCGCGTTCGGATCGCTCTTTCTCGTCCTGTTCATCTGGCTCGTTCCCACCTTCCGGATGAACCTCCTCGGGGCGGCGTTGATCGTCCTCTTCGGCTTCCTCTTTTCCGTAGTGTCGGCGCGCATCACGGGGATCGTGGGCTCTTCCTCAAGCCCTCTTTCGGGGATGACGATCGCGGTGCTGATGGGCACGTGCCTGATCTTCCTTGCAGTCGGCTGGGGCGGGTCAGCGTACACGTACCTTGCGCTTGTCATCGGCGCGGTGGTCTGCATCGCGATCAGCAACGCAGGAACCACGGCTCAGGATCTCAAGACCGGGTTTCTGGTGGGCGCCACCCCGAGAGCCCAGCAGCTGGGTCTCCTGATCGGCGTCGTCACCTCCGCCTGCGTCGTCGGCTATACGATGATCCTGTTGAACACGAGTCAGACAAAAGAAACCGTTCTTGAGAAGCCCTTCGCCCCGCCGCCGGCGTCGATCGCCAACGCCGAACCCATCGAAGCCCGTGACGGGAAAACATACATCCTGGCGAAGGTAACGGGCGTGGAGGGGGTAGAGCCGGGGAATTATCTGGTGGACCAACAGACGCTCCTGGCGGTCAAGCGGCGCACCGACGGGATCGGGGGAAGGGAACTGGCGGCGCCGCAGGCCAACCTGATGGCCGTTCTCATCGGAGGGCTCCTGGAGCAGAAGCTCCCCTGGGGACTGATCATGATCGGGGTGTGCATCGCCCTCTTCATAGAGCTGATGGGGATGCATTCGCTCACCTTTGCGGTGGGAGTTTATCTGCCGCTTTCTTCGACCCTGCCGATACTCTGCGGGGGGGTGGTGAGGAAGATCGCCGACAGAGTCTACAAGCGGAAGCCGGACGACCCCGAGGAGAGCGAAGGGACGCTCATGTCTTCAGGCCTGATCGCGGGCGGCGCCCTCATAGGCGTGCTGGGCGCGTTCCTGCATTTTGTGACTACGTTCGATGACGACGACACGGGACTGCCGCTTAATCTGGCGTTCGCCTACAAGGCGTTCCGGTTCCTGTGGGACACGGATGTTCTCTCGGTTATCCTCTTCGGAGTCCTTGGATACTTCCTCCTGCGCGGGGCGGCTCAGCGAAAGGCGGCGTAGGCGGTACCGTACGGCCCCGCTCCTTTGCGGGCAACCCTCCTGTGCAATCATGCCGGCGGAATGAAAATCACTCTCTAAGCGTTTCTATCTTGGTGGATGATAGAGTATCTTCACAAGAAGCATTTCACCGTCGACCAGGCTCGGCGGATGCTCCAGGGAATCACCTCTCTTATAGAGGAGATGGCCGACCTCAAAAAACGGCTTGATGAGAGGGGATATGACGTCTACAAGCACCAATACTTCGGGGGGACCGGGCCTAACGGCGAGAGGTTTTTCCCCCCGGAATTGGAACGTCTTGCGGCAATTGCGAAGAATCTCGATAAAAAGGGAATTCTGATTAAAGGGCTCGACGATGGATTAATCGATTTTCCGCACGTCCGGTCTAACGGTGAAGAGGTGTATCTCTGCTGGAAGGCCGGAGAAAGCGATATCAGGTTCTGGCACCAGATTCAGGATGGATTTGAAGGGCGAAGGCCGCTGGACGATCTGTAAGCCGCGGCGCGCCCCGAACCGCTCAACAGGAACCAATCATCGACCATGAAAAAGCTTTACCTCTACCTGCTCATCGCCGTCGTAGTCGTCGGGGGACTCGGGTATCTCTGGCTCTCGGGCTCGAACTCCAAGGATCCCCGCTACCGGACGGAAAAAGCTTCGCGCGGCGGCATCGTCCTTCAGGTGCGCGCGACCGGCGTCATCAACCCCGTGAAGACAGTCGAAGTCGGTTCCCAGGTATCCGGAACCATCTTAAAGATCTACGTCGACTTCAACAGCAAGGTGACCAAAAACCAGGTCGTCGCCGAGATTGATCCGACCTTCCTTCAGGCATCTGTCAAGGAAGCCGAGGCGAACGTCGAGCATAACCAGGCGCAGGTCAACGAAGCCCAGAGGACCCTTACCCGCACCACGGAGCTTTTCAAGAAGGATCTCGTAGCCCAGGCCGACATGGATGCGGCGAAGACGGGCTCCGAAGCAGCTGTCGCACAGCTCAAGCAGACCCAGGCCGCCCTCGACCGCGCGAAAGTGAATCTCCTCTATGCGATCATCCGGTCGCCCATCGACGGAGTGGTGATCGAACGCGACGTGGACGTCGGCCAGACCGTGGCGGCGAGCCTGCAGACCCCGAAACTCTTCTCCATCGCGAACGACCTGATGAGGATGCAGGTCGAGGCGAGCGTGGATGAAGCGGACATCGGAGAGATCAAGGAAGGGGAGAAAGTGTCATTCACCGTCGACGCGTATCCCGAGCAGCAGTTTGCCGGAGCCGTGTCACAGGTCCGGCTTGCCCCCGTGACTGTCCAGAACGTCGTGACCTACACGGTCGTGATCGATGTCCCGAATCCCGACCTCAAGCTCCGGCCGGGCATGACGGCTACCGTGTCGATCCTCGTCGATCAGCGCGACAACGCGCTGCGTGTTCCGACTCTCGCTCTTCGCTTCCAGCCTCCGGCGGACGCTGCGACAAAATCCGGGGACCAAGGCCAGACGCCCGCTGCCGCAGTATCCGACACCGGGCGAGCGCGGGGCAATCGTCCCGACGGGGGCATGCAGGGCGGAGGTCAGCGGAAGTGGCAGGGTGCTCAGGGCGGTCCGGGACAATGGGCAAACAAGATGGGGGGTGGATCCTCCGATCAGCACCAAAACCGTAAGCAGCAGATTTGGGTGATGGATGCCAACAAGAATCTGAAACAGGTGATGGTCATGCTGGGCCTGAGCGACAACAGGTACGTGGAAATCACCGGCGGTGATCTCAAAGAAGGGGACGAGGTCATCATCGGGATGGCCGCCGTGGAAACGGCGAGCGCCCCCAACCAGCAGAACAATCCGTTCGCGCCCCGCGGCATGGGCGGACCGGGCGGCGGCGGCGGCGGACGCGGCCGATGATGCGCTATCTTGAAATACTCCGCATCGCGTTTGACTCGCTCATCCGGCAGAAGATGCGATCGCTCCTCACCATGCTCGGCATCATCATCGGGGTAGGAGCCGTCATTGCAGTGGTGGCCATAGGGCAGGGGGCGCAAGCGTCGGTTGAGGCGCAGATCAGCAGTCTCGGGTCAAACGTCCTGATGGTATTTCCCGGATCGACCACCCGCGGGGGGGTCTTCTCCGGCGCGGGAACGGGCACGTCGCTCACCGAGGAGGATGCCCAGGCGGTGAAGGACCAATGCCCGGCGGTTGCGTACATGAGTCCGATCCTCCGTAGCGGGGCGCAGGTCATCTACGGGGACATCAACTGGGGCACATCGCTGCAGGGTGGAACCGTCGATCTCTTCTCAATCAGGGACTGGCAGATCGCATCGGGCGACTTTTTCACCGATCAGGATGTTCGTGCGGCGACGAAGGTGTGCCTCATCGGTCACACCGTCGCGGCGCAGCTCTTCGAGACGGCCGATCCGGTCAATCAGACCATTCGAGTGCGCAACATCCCGTTCAAAGTGATCGGCACGCTCAAGCCGAAGGGGCAGAACGCCATGGGGCAGGACCAGGACGATCTGATCATCATGCCCTATACTACCCTGCAGAAACGTCTGATGGGGAATACAAGAAGCTGGGGGTTTCTCGCATCCGCGGTCTCCAAGCCCCAGATCCCTGAGGCGCAGCAGCAGATCACCGACCTTCTGCGCGCCCGCCACAAGCTCGGCTTTATGGACGATAATGACTTCACCATTCGAAACCAGACTGAAATCGCGGACGCGCAGACCGCGACGACGCGAATCATGACGAGTCTCCTCGCGGGTATCGCCGCAGTTTCACTCATCGTCGGCGGGATCGGCATCATGAACATCATGCTGGTCTCTGTCACCGAAAGAACCCGTGAGATCGGGGTGCGCATGTCGATCGGCGCACGCAAGTTCGACATCCTGACGCAGTTCCTGATGGAAGCGATCGTCATGAGCGTCGCCGGCGGCATTATCGGCATCGCTGTCGGTATAGCCAGTTCCGGGCTGGTGGCAAAGCTCGTAGGCTGGCCGACGTTTGTCACCCCGATTTCCATAATGCTGGCAGTCGGCTTTTCGATGCTTGTGGGAATACTCTTCGGATTCTATCCCGCCCGCAAAGCGGCCCTCCTCCACCCGATCGACGCCCTGCGATATGAGTAGCTGCGGGTAGTAGCCCGCAACTATTCACGCCGGCTGAAGCCGGCGCCTACAGCGTCCGCCCACCATGCCGTTGAAATCGTGCTCTCTTTTGCATAGATTGTCTCGATGCCCTACCAGCTCGTCTCCAATTTTCAGCCCGCAGGCGATCAACCCGAGGCCATTCGTCAATTGACGGAAGGCGTTCTGCGCGGCGACCGCTACCAGACGCTTCTCGGCGTGACCGGAAGCGGGAAAACATTCACGATTTCGAACGTGATCAAGGCGGTCAACAGGCCCGTTCTCGTCATGTCGCATAACAAGACGCTGGCGGCCCAGCTCTACGCCGAGTTCAGACAGTTCTTCCCCCACGACCGCGTCGAATTCTTCATCTCCTACTACGATTACTACCAGCCGGAAGCCTACATCCCCGGGAGCGACACGTACATCGCGAAGGACGCTTCGATCAACGATGAAATCGACCGCCTCCGGCTGCGCGCCACGAGCGCGCTCCTCAGCGGCGGGAAAAACGTGATCGTCGTGGCTTCCGTCAGCTGCATCTATGGGATCGGCGCGCCCGATGAGTGGCTCGACCAGATGGTTTCGATCAGGAAAGGCCAGCGGATCGACCGCAGCGACCTCCTCCGCAAGCTCCTCAATATCCACTACGTCCGGAACGATTTCGATTTCAAGCGCGGGACATTCAGAGTGCGGGGAGACGTCATCGAGATCCTCCCGGCCTACGAAGTGGAACAGGGGCTACGCGTTCAGCTGTTCGGGGACGAGATCGAGAAGATCGCCTCGATCAACCCACTGACGGGGCAGATCATTGCGGAGCGAGAATCGGACATCATCTATCCCGCCAAGCATTTCGTGACGTCCGCGCCGACGCTCGAGCGGGCCCTCAAGGGCATCCGGGAGGAGCTTGACGAACGTCTTGAGTTTCTCCGAACAACGGGAAAGCTTCTCGAAGCCCAGCGTCTCGAGCAGCGGACTCGCTTTGACATGGAGATGATGGAGGAGATCGGCTACTGCGCGGGGATCGAGAATTACTCCCGCCACATCGCCGGCAGGGCTCCGGGCTCCAGGCCGTACTGCCTCCTCGATTATTTCAAGGACGACTTTCTCACGATCGTCGACGAGTCGCACGTGACCGTTCCCCAGATCGGCGGGATGTGGCACGGCGACCGCTCCCGCAAGACGACGCTGATCGACCACGGATTCCGCCTTCCCTCGGCCCTCGACAACCGTCCCCTCACGTTCGAGGAGTGGGAGGCGATGGAGAAGCAGGTCATCTTCGTGAGCGCGACGCCGGGGGAGTACGAGCTGGAAAAATCGAAGGGAGTCGTGGTGGAGCAGATCATCCGCCCGACCGGGCTAGTCGACCCGGAGGTGGTCGTGCGCCCCGTGAAGAATCAGATCGACGACCTGATCGCCGAGATCCGGGAACGGACGGCGCGCAAGGAGCGCTCGCTCGTGACGACGCTGACGAAGCGGATGGCGGAAGACCTTGCGAAATACCTGAGCGACATTTCGGTGAAGGTGCGCTACATCCATTCAGAGATCGACGCGCTGGAGCGCGTGGAAATCCTGCGCGATCTGCGGCTCGGAGATTTCGACGTCCTGGTGGGCGTGAACCTCCTCAGGGAAGGGCTCGATCTGCCGGAGGTTTCGCTTGTGGCAATACTCGACGCCGACAAGGAGGGCTTCCTGAGGTCCGACCGCTCGCTGATACAGACCGCCGGCCGCACCGCGCGAAACGTCAACGGCAGGGTCATCCTGTATGCCGACGTCATGACGGGCTCCATGAAACGGATGCTCGACGAGACGAGCAGACGCCGGGTGAAGCAGGCGGGGTACAATGCCGAACGGGGGATTATTCCCAAGACAATTTACAAGTCGACTGAAGAGGTTCTTGCGTCCACCGCCGTGGCCGACGTGAAGGGCGCCCGCGACGCGCGGCGCGAAAGGGAGAAAGTGCCCCTCGTCGCGGAATCGGTCCTCAAGTACATGACGGTGGATCAGAAGAAAGACCTGCTGGAGGAGATGCGCGCCGAAATGCGGAATGCCGCGAAAGACCTGGAGTTCGAGCGCGCGGCCGAGTTGCGCGACGAAATCGGCCGGCTGGAAAAGATGGTTCACTGAACCTTAGCCCCGGGAGGAGTTGTGTCATGGGGGCCGTGCGAACACGCGCAGGCACGTTCTTCAAAAACATTCTCGCCCCGGTCTGGGACTTTGTCTACCCTCCCGTTTGCCTCACCTGCGATGCCCTCCTCGATATCGAAGGGGTGAAGGTCTGCCCTCAATGCTGGAACTCTATTCCATGCCTGACAGAAGGGGAGGGAGTGTGGGCTGAACTTCGCCAGGATCTCTGCGGCGACGGCCTCGTCTCCGATATTTACTCACGGTATCTCTTTCAGAAGGAAGGGGTGCTCCATCAGGTCGTCCACCACCTCAAGTACCGCGGAATGAGATCGCTCGGCCGGTTGCTCGGGAAGGAAGTGGGAAAGGAGCTTCTCGCCAGGCCGGACTTTCTGGCGGCCGACGCGCTCATCCCGATTCCGCTTCACAACACCAAGCGGCGCGAACGGGGCTATAATCAGGCCGAGGAGGTATCACTCGGCATCTCCGCTGTGACGAAGATACCCGTGTGGCGTTCGGTCCTCGTCCGAAGCTGCTACACAGAATCACAGACCGGACTCGACCGGGATCACCGGATGGAAAACGTTCGCGGCGCGTTTGTGATTCATCCGGGCGCCAAAGGATCCGTGGAGGGCCGAACGATTATTCTCGTCGACGACGTGATCACCACGGGCTCGACGATCCTCGCATGCGCGGCGGAGCTGAAGCTCAGCGGGGCGGACAAAGTGCTCGCCGTCTCGGCGGCGATCGCTTCATAAGTTGATATTCGCCCGCGTTTTGGGTATATTTTTCCCGGTCGCGCCCCATCTTTCCTCAATTCACATCGAAAATTCAATCGCCAATCGGAGAATAGACAATGCCAATTAGAGTTGGAATCAACGGCTTCGGACGAATCGGCAGAAACGTCTTCCGCGCCGGAGCCGGTTCGCCCGATATCGAATTCATCGCGGTCAACGATATCACGGATGCGAAGACGCTGGGTTACCTGCTGAAGCACGATTCAGTCGTGGGCAATTTTTCGGGCAGTGTGGAAGTGAAGGACGGCTCGCTCGTGGTGAATGGAAAGCCGCTGAAAGTGATTTCAGAGAAGGATCATACAAAATTGCCGTGGAAGGACCTCGGGGTCGACCTTGTCATCGAATCGACCGGCCTCAAGCACTTCACGGACGGCGACGCGGCACGGCAGCACCTCACGAACGGAGCCCGGAAAGTAGTGATCACCGCGCCCGCGAAGTCGCCAGACGTCACCATCGCCCTCGGCGTCAACGACTCCGCCTACGATCCCGCGAAGCATCATGTGATCTCAAACGCTTCCTGTACCACGAACTGCCTCGCTCCGGTCGCAAAAGTCCTCATGCAGAGTTTCGGCGTCAAAAAGGGATTGATGACCACGATCCATTCGTACACAAACGACCAGCGCCTCCTCGATCTCCCCCATTCCGACCTGCGCCGCGCCCGCGCAGCCGCGCTGAACATGATACCCACGTCAACCGGCGCCGCCAAGGCGCTCGGGCTCGTGCTGCCGGAGCTGAAGGGGAAGCTCGACGGCCTTTCCATCCGTGTCCCGACGCCCAACGTCTCACTCGTCGACCTCGTCATTGAGGCGGAAAAACCCGCCACGAAAGAATCGGTCAACGCGGCGTTCAAGGCGGCCGCCTCAGGCCCGATGAAAAACATCCTCGAGTACACCGAGGACCCGCAGGTATCATCCGACTTCAAAGGCAATTCCCATTCCGCGATTTTTGACGCGCCTCTCACGTATGTCATCGACAACATGATCAAGGTGCTCGCGTGGTACGACAACGAGTGGGGGTATTCCTGCCGCGTCATCGACCTGGTGAAGAAGGTCGGGGGAAAATAATTCGTGGCGGGCGGGGGCTCTGTCATGAATAAACTCACGATCGACGATGTCCGGCTGAGAGGCAAACGGGCCGTCGTGCGTGTCGATTTCAACGTTCCGCTGAAAGAAGGGCGGATCACCGACGACAAGCGGATCGTCGAGTCGCTTCCGACTGTCAGAAAGATCTCCGGCGAAGGGGGACGAGCCATCCTCATGAGCCACCTCGGAAGGCCCGACGGAAAAGTCAAACCTGAGTTAAGCCTCGCCCCGGTCGCGAAACACCTTTCGGATCTGATGCAGAAGCAGGTAGGCATTGCGCCCGATTGCACAGGCCCCCGCGTGAAGGAGATGGTTCGCGCGATGGCCGACGGAGATGTGCTCCTGCTCGAAAACCTCCGCTTCCACGCCGAGGAGGAAAAGAACGACTCGTCGTTCGCCCGGCAATTGGCGGAGCTGGGCGAGATCTATGTCGACGACGCCTTCGGGACTGCACACCGCGCTCACGCCTCGACGGAAGGGATTACGAAGTTCCTCACCCCCGCCGTTGCCGGGTACCTGATGCTCAAGGAGTTGAAGTACCTCAGCCGCGCGGTTAGCAATCCGGTCCGGCCGTATGTCGCAATCCTCGGCGGCGCCAAAATCTCGGGGAAGATCGACGTCATCCGCAACCTCATGAACGTGGTGGACACGATCCTCATCGGAGGCGGGATGATGTTCACGTTCCTGAAGGCCGAGGGACTTGAGACGGGAAACTCCCTTGTCGAAGCCGACAAGGTAGACCTCGCGGGAGAGCTGCTCGGTGAAGCGCGGGCACGGGGAGTCGGGCTGATCCTTCCCGTGGATTGCGTCGTCGCACAGCGCCTCGCGAACGAGGCGGAGCACGAGACCGTGCCTGTGAGGCACATCTCACCTGGCTGGATCGGTGTTGATATTGGTCCGGAAACTATTACATTATTCGAACATGCGATGCGCGGCGCAAAGACAGTTGTGTGGAACGGACCGATGGGCGTTTTTGAGATGCCGAACTTCGCGCAGGGAACGCAACAGCTCGCTTCGATCCTCGCGCGCGCGACAGCAAACGGAGCAACCACCATCGTCGGCGGCGGAGACAGCGCGGCGGCGATCGCGATGATGGGCCTCGAGAAATCCGTAAGCCACGTGTCCACCGGAGGGGGAGCCACCCTGGAATTCCTTGAGGGAAAAGTGCTGCCCGGGGTTGCGGCGCTCACCCCGGCATGACCACCGCCTGAAACGTATTTCCTGCGAAAAACGTTAAAGAATGAAGACAGAACAGTAGACGAGACGATGTCGTATTATAGATATACAAATTCAGGGTATTACAGGCCGTCGTTCTTCGGCGGCTTTAAGTATTTCCCCCCCGTGGTAAAGACCCTGCTCATCAGCAACGTCGCCGTCTATTTCATCACCAATTTCCTCGGGATGTTCAAATTCCAGGGGGAGCCGATCGCGGCGCTCATCAACACCTATCTTCCGCTCTATCCTATCGGAGACGGGTTTCAGATCTGGCAGCTTGCAACGTACATGTTCATGCACGGCGGAATGCTGCACCTTCTGTTCAACATGTTTGCGCTCTGGATGTTCGGGATGGACCTGGAGAACGACTGGGGATCGCGGAAGTTCCTCTCATATTATCTTCTCTGCGGGCTTGGGGCGGGACTCTCGAACCTTTTCATCGGCCCGTTGTTCGGCTCGGGCGGGCCCACGGTAGGGGCTTCCGGGGCGATCTACGGAGTCCTCATCGCATTCGGAATGATGTATCCTGATCGTCCCATCTTCCTCTATTTTCTCCTCCCCATCAGGGCGCGCTACTTCGTGCTGATCTACATATTTCTCGAGGTCTACGCGGGGGTGACCGGCTCGCAAGAC
Organism: uncultured Chlorobiaceae bacterium; assembly: GCA_964512655.1. Classification (GTDB taxonomy): domain Bacteria; phylum Bacteroidota; class Ignavibacteria; order UBA10030; family SZUA-254; genus VBOC01. Next base: position 115,999 of record CAZEJT010000006.1, read on the forward strand.
GGCGTCGCGCACTTCGCGCACCTCGGCGGCGCGGCGGTGGGCTTCATCTATCTCATGATCGACCAGCGCCGTCTCCCGTTCCAGGGGGCGATCTCAAGAGCCGCGAAACGCATCGTTCCGTCTGAAAAGGTCGGGGAGTATTCGTCATACGATCCGAGGCGCGCGGTCGACGCGAAGTATTCCGACATTCCGGATTCGGAGGATTCGGTGACACAGCAGCAGATCGACGAGATCCTCGATAAGATCAACCAGCAGGGGTATCAGAGCCTCACCGAGAACGAGAAGAAGATCCTCTTCAACGCAAGCAAGAAACTGAACTGACAGTTTTCCCCTCCGCATGGATCTAACCCTCCCCGTTCTCAATAACTCAGTCCAGACCGTCCCGGAAGACGGGAAGCACCCCACGTACAAAGTCGGCGTCAGGCGCAAGACCCGCCAGGTGAATATCGGCGGCATCCGCGTCGGCGGGGACGCGCCCATCTCGGTGCAGACGATGACGAAGACGAAGACCTCCGACATCGAAGGGACCGTGGGTCAGATCGTGCAGGCGGCGGAGGCGGGATGCGACATCGTTCGCGTCACCGTGAACGACAAGGAGGCGGCCGACGCGATCGGCGAGATCGTCAAACGCTCCCCGATACCGGTCGTTGCCGATATACACTTTAACCACATTTTCGCCCTCAAATCGATCGAGGCGAATGTGGCGAAAGTCCGGCTCAACCCCGGCAACATCGGTTCGCGCGACCGCATCCGGCAGGTGCTCACGCAGGCCAAAAACAAAGGGATACCGATCCGCATAGGAGTGAACTCCGGTTCGCTCGAGGAGGATATTCTCGAGAAACACGGATACCCCACCGCCGAGGCGCTTTACGAGAGCGCGATGCGCCATGTTGAGATCTGCGAGGAGAACGGCTTCAGGGACGTGATCATCTCGGTGAAATCCACCGACGTCCGGCTCATGATCGAGGCGTACCGGCTCGTCGCTCAGCGCACAGACATTCCGCTTCATCTCGGCGTCACCGAGGCGGGCCCCACGAAAATCGGCACGATCAAATCGGCCGTCGGCATCGGAACGCTCCTTGCGGAAGGGATCGGCGACACGATCCGCGTCTCCCTGACCGATGACCCCGTGAAGGAAGTCGAGGTGGGCAAAGAGATCCTGAGATCGCTGAGCCTTGCTTCGCGCAACATCGAGCTTATTGCCTGTCCCACATGCGGCCGCCTCGAAGTCGACCTCTTCGGCATTATGGCGCAACTTGAGGAGAGGCTCGCGGGGATCAAGAAGCCCGTGAAGATCGCGGTCCTTGGCTGCGTGGTAAACGGGCCGGGAGAGGCGAGTGAGGCGGACATCGGGATTGCGGCGGGAAAGGGCGTCGCAATCCTCTACCGCAAGGGGGAAGTCGTGCGGCGAGTGAAGGAATCGGAGATCGTTCAGACGATCGTGGAGGAGGTAGAAAAGTTTCAGCCGCAGTGACGCGACTTCGGGGGGCTCGCCGCAGGCGAGAGTAGGGGGGAGCACACGGTAGGCGCCGGCTTTAGCCGGCGTTCGTCGTAATGAGCGATTGAATAAACGAGAAAGGAAACTCCGATGGCAGCCTACAGTATCACCGCAATCCTTATCCTCTGCATCTGCACGACAGCGCTTGCCGCCGGTGGAGCGGCTTCGCACCATCCCGCTGACCGCTCCGGCAAGCCCGGCGTTCTGGATTTCACGATGAAGACCATCGACGGCACCCCGAAAAAGCTCTCCGCCTACAAGGGGAAAGTAGTGATGATTGTGAACACCGCCTCGGAGTGCGGCTATACGCCTCAATACGAGACGCTGCAGAAACTGTATGATGCGTACAAGGACAAGGGATTCTGCATCCTTGCCTTTCCTGCGAACAACTTCGGCAAGCAGGAACCGGGCTCAAACTCCGAGATCAAGACCTTCTGCACGACCAAGTATCACACGACCTTCGACCTGTTCGAAAAGATCAGCGTCAAAGGGAACGATCAGCATCCCCTCTATCAGTACCTCACCAAAGACTCGCCGTACCCCGGCGACGTGAAATGGAATTTCCAGAAGTATCTCGTCGACCGTAACGGCAAGGTAGCCGCCCGTTTCATGTCGGCAGTCGATCCGATGTCGCCTGAGGTGCGCACGGAGGTGGAAAAGCTTCTCGCGCCCTGACCAGCCCAAAGCTCTCGGCATACCCGTAGCCGCGCCGGCTGAGGCCGGCGATTACCGGTTGTCTCGCCACAACCCGAAACCCGTTGAATCTCTCCTGAACTTTTTCAGAGAGCCGAAGTATTGTTTATAGGAGGCGGAGTAATGCGGGATGAGGGACGTAGGGACGGGATGGCGCAGCCGGGTCGACGCAGAGCATAGGCTGCCGAGATCGGGCGAGGTCCCTTCATCGGCCCCGTCCCCTCCCGCTGATTTTACGGCCTTTTTGCTATTGACAATCAGCCGAATGCTCGGTATATTCCAGCCGTTCGGGGGGAAACACCTTTCGGTTCGTCACATCTCCTGAAACACGCCAGCACGCGCAACAATCAGGGTGGGTTTTAGGATACCACTTCTCACGGGAGACATTCTATGGGTGCGCGCATCTCAGCCATTCTCCGTTGGGCTTTCCCCGTCTTCGTTACGCTGTTTCCGACGATCCTGTCGGCACAAGCCCCCGATTCGGCTCGATGGAGGTTCTACATCAAACTCACCGACAGCGTCACGGGCATCTCCTCGACGGCTGCCCTTGGCTTTCACCCGAGAGCGACGCTTGGCATCGACGACACCCTCAGAGGGTTTACGGATCACTGGACCGCCGCCGACTCCGCAGTTGTTCTCGAGTTTCCTTCTCCACCCCTGTTCTTTTTTGAGGAAATCCGCATCAACAACGGCCGGCAACCGCTCCCCAATCATGGACTCATATTTAATAACATCCATCCGTGGACCGGTCCGTCGATGGTCGATACCTTCGTCGTGTTCATGAACGGTGCGCAAAACCACGATGGGGACAGTCTGTATGTGTACACCCACCCGCAGGTCCTTACCTGGCCATCCGTGCTGAACTCGTACGCCGACAGCATCATCTTGAGAGATGTGGCCACCGGCTCCACGCCGGGACCGTATGTCCGCGTCGACATGCTGAATCAGACCCAGTTCACTTATCGGGGGAATAATTATTTAGACACGATTTCCAGCACCTTTACCGTCGACGGTTTCAACAAAGGATTCTTGATCTACGTTTACCATCCGAAGAAGGACGTCGGGCCCCAGCCTGTCCCGATCATTTCACCCCCGAACGGGGCGACAAACCGGCTGCTGAGCGAGACATTGCAATGGACTCCAATCTCGGCGCCATATTATTACAAAGTTCAGGTCAGCCACTCGCGCAGCTTTGCAGATACCATGGTTGCCGACTCGGGGCTTTTCACCTCGAAGAGCATCAGCGGACTCGCACAGGGCACGTGGTACTATTGGCGCGTGATCGCCGCCAGCGCGTATGGGGTCAACTACTGGCCCGTCCCTCCCGACAGTTTCCGGACGACAGCCGAATGGCTTGACGATCCGACTGTGAACAACGCAATCTGTACCTCGATCCACGCTCAGACGGGGCCAACCGCGGTGAGCGACGGGGCGGGCGGTGCGATCGTGTGCTGGACCGATCTGAGAAACGGCTCGAATACCGACATCTACGCGCGACGTGTCGACGCATCGGGAGTTGTGCAATGGACGACGAATGGAGTCGCTCTGTCGGCCGACTCGAACAATCAGGAGGCGCCGGTCATGGTGAGCGACGGAGCGGGCGGCGCGATCATCGCCTGGCAGGATTTCAGAAGCGGCTCAAATTACGATATCTATGCTCAACGCGTCAATAGTTCCGGTGCGGTTCAGTGGATGGGGGGTGGGGTTCCGATCTCCTCGGCAGCGGGCGATCAATCACACCCGGCAATCGCCGGTGATGGCGCAGGCGGCGCGATCATTACATGGCAGGACCACCGGGGATCGGACCTCGACGTTTACGCGCAGCGGGTGAACGCCGCCGGCTCGGTCCAATGGCTGTCCAACGGGGTCCCAGTGTCGGTGGCAACGAACGACCAGGCGCTACCCGCCATCGTGAGCGACGGCGCCGGAGGCGCCGTGATCGCATGGCAGGATTTACGGGGAGGATCCGATTTCGATATGTATTCCCAGCGGATCAACGCTTCGGGATCTCCGCAGTGGCTTCTCAACGGTGTCTCCGTCTCCGCGGCGGCTTCGGGCCAGATCAAGGCCTCCATCACCGGCGACCGCAGCGGCGGCGCGATCATTGCCTGGCAGGATCAGCGGAGCGGAGGGAACCATGTCTATGCGCGGCGGATCGACGGATCGGGAACGCCGAGGTGGACATCGGACGGCGTGCCGATCTCAACCGCGTCAGTCTCACAGTATGCCCCATCGCTTGTCGGAGACGGCACAGGAGGCGCGATCATCGCATTTGCGGACTATCACTGCAGCGGATGCGGGAGCAACATCTCAGCCCAGCGGATCGATTCTGGCGGGACTCCGCAGTGGACTGCGGGCGGCATAGCGGTCACAGCCTCCAGCGATTCCGCCGATCACCTTGCGATGGCATCCGACTCTGCAGGCGGCGCAATAATTGCGTGGTCCGGATTCAGGCCGTCGTCCCCGGGCTCGGGCGTGGACATTTATGCCCAGAGAGTGAACAGAGGAGGCACGCTTGAATGGATGGCGGGCGGTATGGGTATCTGCAAAGCGGGCCAGAACCAGGCGACCCCGACACTCGTCACCGACGCGAGTGAGGGCGGAATTCTCGCCTGGAGCGATCCGCGCACAGACGCGAGCGGAGATATTTACGGACAGCGGATACTGGCCGACGGATCACTTCCCCGGCCGGGCATCATTGCGGGTGTCATGTTTAACGATTCGAACAGCAACGGGGTGAGAGATCCGAACGAGCCGGGATTGGCCGGATGGACCGTCACGCTGCATTCGGCCCTTGGCACCCCCGCGATTACCGACGCGTACGGGAATTTCAAGTTCACGAACCCTGCGCCCGGGGTGCATTTCATCGACGAAGTCCTGCAGGACGAGTGGATCCAGACCTATCCCCGCGGGCAGGGTGCTCACACAATTTCTTTTTCCTACGGAGATATCGTCACCGGGAAGAAGTTCGGAAATGTTCATGCGGTGACATTCACCGGATCGTCCGGGGGCAATTGGTCTGATCCCTCAAACTGGGGCACCTCCCAGACGCCCGGAGCGAACGATCCGGTCGTTATTCCGCCCAACACCCAGGTGGTCGTTGATAACCTCACGAAAGATACGATCCTCATCCTCAGAATACAGAGCGGGGCGACGTTGACGTTTTCCGACGGCGTGGGTCCTCTGACTGTGGCGGGGAACTTTAGCAACGACCCCGGCGGCACTCTTTCATTCCCCGGCGGAAGCGCCATTCCCGGCCGCACTGGACGGAATTCGCCAACCCCGCCCTATGGGACAAAAGCAACCTCCGGTCTTGTCTGCAATTCAGACTTTGTGAACAAGGGCTCTCTCCACGCAGGGACATCGACGATAACGATCGGGGGAACTCAGTCGCGGACGTTTCTAAACGCGCCGGTCGACGGCCCTGCGTCCGCGTTTTATAACCTTGAGCTCGGCGGCGGCATCACGACGTCTACGGGGAACATCGTGGTGACGAACCAGCTGACGCTTCACGGGACGCTCGATCCCCGGCTCAAAGACACCATCGCGATCACCAGCAACAGCCCCGACGCCATCGCGGACACGGGATCGATCACGCGAGGAACCGTGTCCCGGGCGATCGCACAGGGGGACACCGCTCCCTACCGCTTCCAGACCCCGTCCACATTCCTGAAATTCGACGGGACCGGTTCGTACCCGGGCGCATTGGCGTTGACTCTCCTCCCTGACACGGTGCCGACCTCGTTCCAGCTCAACTGGAAGGTTGTCCCGGGTGTCGCCGACACGGCGAATAACACGGTGAACGGCGACCAGGTCGTGCGAACTACCAGGTTTGCGATCGGAGACGAAAACAATAACCCCCCGGGATCCGGAACGCCCGTCATCGGGCGTGAGTTTGCCCTCAAGAGCACGGGAGGAGGCGGAACTGCCGCCGCGGCGATTCAGCTTGAGTACAACCAGTCAGAAGTGCCGGGTTCCAAAGCCGAGACGCCGCTGCACATCCTGATCGGTCCATACGTTTCCGACTCTGTGAGGCCGCTCTGGAACATGGTCTCTTTGCCGCTCGTCCCCTCAGACGGAACGAAGGATTCTCTCTTCCCCGGCTCGACAACTCCGGCGTTTTCATATCAGGGTTCTTACAACGCCAACCCGACCCTCAGTCTCGGACAGGGTTACTGGCTGAGGATGAGCTCCGCACGCCTCATTACAATCTTTGGAGCCGACGTCGAGAATGACACGCTGCCTCTGACGGCCGGCTGGAATCTGATCGGAGGCCTGAGTTTCCCCGTGGGAGTCAAATCCGTCACGACGCTGCCTCCGTCCCAGATCTCAAGCCGCTTCTTCGGTTACACCGGCGGTTATACCCCCGCCGACAGCCTGAGACCCATGCACGGATACTGGGTCAAGGTAAAATCGGATTGCGGACTGGCATTATCGACGGCCGGCTACGCCGCGAAGACGGCCGGAGGTCCCTCGATTCTCAAACAGCTCAGCAGGCTAATCCTGACGGACGCGAGCGGCGGCGAGCAGGCGCTCTACTTCGGCGCGAGCCGGGATATCGACGTGCGGCAATATGAGCTCCCCCCGGCTCCGCCGGAAGGTGTGTTCGATGCACGATACTCCACGCAGCGGATGCTTGAGCTGGTTGAGAGAGGATCAGCGAGGGAGATACCGATTCTCATCTCCTCGGCGGTGTTCCCGATGAGGATCCGGTGGTCTCTCGGGGAACAGGACGGCATCGAGGCAAGCCTCGTCATTGACGGAAAGGCGCTTCCGATCGAACGAACGGGAGAGGTGAGAATCGAAAACGCCCCGGCGAGCATCCGGCTCCGCATCTACGGCGGCGCTTCCCCGGCTGAAACGCCGAGGGCATTCGCGCTCATGCAGAATTACCCGAATCCCTTCAATCCGTCCACGACCATCAGGTTCGAAATGCCGGTCGAGAGCCGCGTTTCGCTGAAAATCTACAACGTGATGGGACAGGAGATCAGGACGCTGATCGACGGGGTGCTCGGAGTGGGCAGGGGCGAAGCGGAGTGGAACTCTCTGAATAGCGGGGGAGCGGCGGTGTCGAGCGGAGTGTACTTCTACCGGATCAATGCAGTCGGCACGGCGGATCCGTCGAAGACATTCACCCGCGTGAAGAAAATGATGCTGCTCCGGTAAAAGGGTTCCGCCGGGACAGCCGGAGAGTTGACCCCCCGGGTTAGAACGCCGCGAGCTTGAGCGCGGCCTGCAGAATGTCGTCCTCCTGGATGAGGACGGCATGCTCGAGGATCCGCGAAAACGGTACCGGCGAATGCTTCGACGCCACGCGCATGGGTGGCGCGTCGAGGAACTTGAACGCGTGCTCGGCAACGAGCGAGGCAACCTCTCCTCCGAAACCGCCGAACTGAGGGTGCTCGTGCGCCACCAGAAGCCGTCCGGTTTTCCTCACCGTATGCAGAATCGCGTCCTTGTCGAGGGGATTGATCGTGCGCAGATCCACGACCTCGGCGCTGACTCCGTGATCGTCCGCGAGCTTACTCGCCACCCGAAGCGCGTAGTGCACCGGAGTTCCCCACGCAACGATTGAAAGATCCGATCCCTCTCTCCGCACGCGGGCTTTTCCGAACGGCACAATGTGAGAGGCCGAGGGCCTCGGGCTCTTGGCGAAGAACTGGTTGTAGAGGAACTTGTTTTCGATGTACGCCGTGAATCCCCGGCTCCGCATTGCCATCCGCATGAGCCCTACGGCGTCGTCCGCAAAGGAGGGCATGACGATCCGTATTCCCGGCATCGTTGCGAATGTGCCGTCCAGGCTCTGCGAGTGGTAGAGCCCTCCGCCGATGTACCCCCCCGAGGCAAGCCGCATGACGATGTTCGGCGCGAACTGGCCGTTCGTCCTGTAGTACTCGTGCGAGCACTCGATAATCTGCTCCATCGCCGGCCAGAGATAATCGGCGAACTGGGCCCCCTCTACCACCACCCAGATGTCGTTGCGGTAGCGGACGAACCCGTTGGCCGTGCCGACGATGAAGTTCTCGGAGATCGGGGCATTGAAGATCCGGCTGTTGCCGAACTCCTGCAGCATTCCCTTGGTGACGTTGAAGACCCCGCCTTTGTCCTTCGACGCGACATCCTGTCCCCAGAGAAACGTGTTCTCGTTCCTGCGGAAGTCTTCCTTGAGCGTCTCGTTGATCGCCTCGCGCAGCGTCAGCGCGGGCGCATCTGCCGGCTGGGCCTTCGGGTCGTCCTCTTTGGGATGATCGAATCCGGGCGGCATGACGTAGAGCGTGGCCGTTGCAGGATCGGGATCGGGCTCGGCCTCGACCCGGAGGGCGGTTTCTTCCACCGTCTGATTGTTGACGCTCTCGATCAGGTTGAGTTCCGCCTCGGTGCTGCCCCCTTTGGTGAGGAGGTAATTCCGGAACCGCTGGAGGGGATCGAACCGTTTCGCTTCCGCGATCTCTGCGGGCGAGCGGTACGCCTCCTGCCTGTCGGAATTGCTGTGTGAATTGATGCGGACGCAGTCGGCGTGAATGATCGCCGGGCCGTCCCCGGCTTTCACGTAGTCGAGCGCGATCTGCATTGCGCCCCAGCAGTCGAACACGTTCGTCCCGTCGCAGCTGACGATCTTCACGCTCTTGAAGCCTTCGAAATTCTTGGCGACGTTTTCGTTCGCGGACTCTTCGTTGATCGGGACGGAGATGCCGAACCTGTTGTTCTGGATGACGAAGACGACGGGGAGCATCTCCCTCGCCGCGCCGCTCACCGCTTCGTACACAAACCCTTCCGACACGGCCGATTCTCCGAAACTGGCGAACGCGATCTCATCGCCGTTGTACTTCCTGATGGCCCGCGCGACGCCCGCGGCGTGGAGCGCGTGGTTGCCCGTGGCGGAGGAGACGTTCTGGATCCGGATCGAGGGCTTGGAGAGGTGGTTGCTCATGTGGCGCCCGCCGGAGCCCACATCCGATGGCTTCGAGAGGCCGTTCTCAATTATTTCCTGTACGGAGAGTCCGGCGGCAAGGCAGGTCATCAGGTCGCGGTAATAGGGGAAGAGGAAATCCTTTCCCTGCCGGAACGAGAGCCCGAGGATCAGCTGAATCCCTTCGTGCCCCGCGCACGACGAATGGTACGACCAGCCCTTCGCCTGCCGCACGTACGTCGCGGCCCGCAGGTCGATGAGGCGTCCGAGGTGAAGCGTCTGATACCATCGTGCGAGGGTTTTGGGGTGGACGGAGATTCCTTTGTCCGAGAGGGGCTCGAGCGTTACGACTTCGCCCGCGGTTCCTGAATTGATCTCTTTGCCAGTCGCCATTCGTTCCTTGTCAAATTGTTTCACATTCGCGCGGTAAAAGATACCAATATTTCTTGTTAACTCAAATTTTGCTATATTTTGTCGCCTCCCATGTCGCAGAAAATCCTGAACATACTTTTCATCGGCGATATCGTCGGCAAGCCCGGACTCGATCTCACCGAATCTCTCATCAAGAGTTACGTTCAGAAATACGAAATCGACTTCGTCGTCGCGAACGGGGAGAACCTCGTCGAGGGAAAAGGAATCAACGAAGAGTATGCACAGAGGGTGTTCGGGATCGGAGTGCACGTGATCACCGGAGGAAACCACCTCTGGGACAACTGGGGAGCAAGAAAGCTCCTTGCCGCCAACCGCAACGTCCTCCGTCCTCTCAACTACCCTTCGGAGAATCCCGGAAACGGCTTCATCGTCTTCGACCTCGGCGAAAAGGGAAAGGCCGGAGTCCTCAACCTCCAGGGCCGCGTCTACATGCAGCCTCTCGACTGTCCATTCAAGAAGGCCGACTGGGCGGTGGGAAAGATGCGGGAGCAGACCCCGGTGATCGTCGTCGACATGCACGCCGAGGCGACGGCGGAGAAGATGGCGCTCGGATGGCATCTCGACGGCAGGATCACAGCCCTCCTCGGAACCCACACGCATATCCGGACCGCGGACGCGCGCATCCTCCCCCGCGGGACGGCGTACATCACAGATGTCGGGATGACAGGCCCCTATGATTCCGTCATCGGCCTGAAGACGGAGATTGCCATCAAGCGCTTCCTCCACCAGACGCCGTACAAGTACGAGCTTGCCTCGCACGATGTCCGTCTGAGCGGGGTGTACATACAGGCCGACACCGCCACCGGAAAGGCCCTCAAGATCGAGAGCTTTACGTACCCCGCATTCTGAGCCCGTGCCGGCGAAATTGATAGACGGGAAGGCGGTCGCCGCCGAAATCAAGCGCGAGGTCAAACTAGAAACGGATAAACTGAAGAAGTCCCGGGGCATCACCCCGGGATTGGCGTTTATCCTCGTGGGAGACAACCCCGCGTCCCAGTCGTACGTGGCGATGAAAGGAAAGGGATGCGAGGAAATGGGGTTTTATTCCGTCACTGAGAGGCTCCCCGCAGACACCCCCGAGCCCGTGCTTCTCGAATTCATCCGCCGATTCAACGCCGACCCCCGCATCCACGGAATCCTCGTCCAGCTTCCTCTGCCGAAGCAGATCCGGGAGGAGAGGGTCCTCAACGCGATCGACTACCGGAAGGACGTCGACGGGTTTCATCCCGTCAACGTGGGCCGGCTCGTGATCGGGCAGGAGTGCCTCAAGCCCTGCACGCCCCTCGGCGTCCAGGAGCTGCTGATCAGAAGCGGGAACGATCCCGCTGGCAAGCATGTCGTCATCGTAGGGAGGAGTTCCATCGTCGGGAAGCCGCTTCTTAACATCCTCCTTCAGAAGAAGGCGGGAGCAAACGCGGTCGTGACGATCGCCCACACGGGAGCGGAAGACATCTCTCTGTACACGCGTCAAGCAGATATCGTGGTGGCGGCGATGGGACGCGCCGAGTTCATCACGGGCGAGATGATCAGGCGAGGCGCGGTCGTCATCGACGTGGGAATCAACCGTGTCACCGACCCCACGACCAAATCGGGCTACAGACTCGTCGGCGACGTGCATTTCTCGTCAGCTTCCGAAGTCGCCTCCGCCATCACTCCCGTCCCCGGAGGAGTCGGCCCGATGACGATCGCGCTGCTTCTCCGGAATACCCTCCTCGCAGCCTCCGGCGGAATCTACGCCGACTGATCAGCTACGATCGAATCCGGTCGACGAGATTCGGTAGCCGCGGCCTTCAGGCCGCGTGTCCTTAAGGGTGCGCACGCACGAATTACGGGCTCCCGCAGTAGCGGCTCTTCATCCTCCACACTGAGTTTTATCTCCATCATTCCCCCGAATGGATCGGAAGGCCGTTGAGGACATTGAACAAAACGGCATTCCGGGGATTAAACTACTGAGGGGGTTGTAAAATGCAAGGCAACTGCCTCTCGAGAATCTCAAAGGGAGATCCACCCATGAATGCGACACGCCTTGTAATGACGCTTCTCCTTCTGATTACTCTGTGGGTATGGGGCTGCCCCAACAGGCCGACGGAGGTGGAGCGCCCAGAGAAAATCCTCAGCCTGAGGGAAGTGTGGTACGACAGCGCTACCTACGCAAAGCTGGCCCAGCTGTGGAAGAAGTACAACGATGTTTATCCTTCCGAAGACGCATACGCGAACTGGATGTATGCGGCACGCTACGCCGATGATGCTGATTATAAGTCGCTGCTATCGAAGGGCCTCGATGAATACCCTTCCAATCCGACCTTGCTTTATCTGAACGGGATGGTCAAGCAGAGCTGGGAGAAGAACAACCTGGAAGGCCTCCAGCTTATGGAGAAGGCTGCCGCTCTCGATCAGTATTACATGGATCCATGGTTTGGGCTGGCGGTTTCCTATCTCGCCCTCGGTGATCAGGAAAGAGCGAACGGTGCGTTTCGTCGGCTCATGGGGAGCGGCGTGATTGACGACGCGATAATGGATTACTCGTACAATATGCTCGCGGGCCTGGAGCCGAATGCGATCCTTATTACCAACGGGGACAACGATACCTACCCCGGATGGATTCTGACGCGGACAGTGAGATACCGGCCCGATGTAACGATAGTGAACCGGAGCCTTCTCAACACCGATTGGTATCCTTCGGAAATCGTAGTAGAAGGGGCACCGCCATTCATCACGAAGAGCGGCATGGACAGTCTGAATTCCGAGATGGCCTCGGATATCAAAAAGGTGAGAAGCGGCGAGATTCCGGCGAGCAAGTTTGCGGCCATTGGAGACAGGCTTATCCCCCGATTGATCGAGGCTGCCCAAGTGGCCGGCCGTCCCGTCTATTTTGCGAGCACACTCCAATCCAACGAAATGGTAGATCGATTCAGAAGCCGGGGAAGAAATCTCGGCCTCGTTACGATTGTCACGCCCTCCACGTTGTCTTACGCGGTCGAACTGCAGCATCTCATCCGGGCATGGGGAACGGAATTTCGCTCGGGAGGGCTCGACAGTTGGCAACTGCATGCCGCCAAGCAGAGCCGGGCGAGCCTTCTCCTCGTGAGAAACTACGCCCCAGCACTCCGGAATCTCAAGGACGGGATCAAAACGGCGTCTCCGGATGCCCGCCTCGCTCTCTTTCGATTCTACCGGGACCATTTTTTCGACTTTGTCCCCAAAGAGAGCCTGCAGGAAACGAACAGCATCTGGTGCGGCACGAACGGCCCCGCGGAGATATCGGAATGGTGTAAGAGGCAGGGCTTGCCCAAGTGATCGAAGATTGGGAGTGTCTTGAACTGGCGCGCCGGGGGGACGATCATGCCTGGCGCGTCCTCTTTCGGCGACACTACGCCCCGCTGGTGAGGATGACCGCATGCATGACCGGCTCGCTGGATTCCGCCCATGACGTGGCGCAGGAGTCGTTTGTCCGCCTCCTGCGCGTCATGATCAGGGATCGGAGCGGGAGCTTCAAGGCATACCTGTCGACGATCGCGTACAGACTCGCCCTCAAAGAGAGGAAGCGGCAACAGTCAGGACGAAGCCTCGATGGAGTGGATATTGCAGACAGCGCACCAGATCCTCTGCAGCAAGCGATACAGGACGAAACCGATCGACACATATTCCGCGCGATGCAGGGGTTACCGGTCGAGCAAAGAGAAATTCTGTCACTTCGCTGCTTCGGGGGCCTCAGCTATGAGCAGATCGCGAGCGTCGCAGGACTTCCCCTCGGAACTGTGAAATCGAGGATATTCTACGCCATTAAATCGTGCAGGGATAAACTTCGATCCGAAGGAGTATTTGCATGAACCATATCGACAGCGACACGATATTGAAATTCATCCTTGAAACGCTCGACCCCGCTGATGAATCAGCTGTCAGGGGCCACTTGTCGGAGTGCGAGGCGTGCAGGGGGGAGTGCGAAAAGGTTCAGTCAGATGTTGAAAGATTCAGCACCATCCCCGTGCAGGTGGAAGAGGTTGAACCCCCTCGACTCCCGCTGAAAAGGCCATTGCTGGTCATGGCGTCGAGAGCGGCGGCCCTCCTCGCTGCGGGATTCCTCGCCGGATACATGTCAGCAGAATTATCGAGCCCCGTTCGGCCGCGCGGCATCCAGCAGCATTTGATACCGAGCCACGCATCCGTACCACCATCAGGCTACTTCTCTTGTGAAGCTGTGGACGTCGACCGATCGCGTCCATTTAGATTCCGCGCGCCCTGAAGGGCGCGGCTACAAAAGATAGGGCCTCCGCCTTTGTAGTTACAGGCTTCAGCGTGCGTCGTTCGGGACACGCCGGCTGAAGCCGGCGACTACCGGGATTTCTCCTCTCCTTCTTCAATTTCCCCATCAGATCATGTGATCCTGGCCTCCTGCCACCTTGCTTCTAAGACCGTTTTTTGATACTATGGGGGGCATTATTCGGCAACCAGTCACACACGCGAGGGCAAGGGTACACTACCGATGAGCGAGCAGGTCCGATTCGTGATCGGAGTCGACGGCGGCGGTACAAAGACCGACGCGTTGATCGTCGGACTCGACGGCACGATCGTGGCGGAGTGCCACAGCGGACCGACGCACCTCGGACGCGTCGGGATTCCTCAGGCCGCTGAAACACTCTTCGACCTGATCGCCGAATGCTGCAAGAAAGCCGACTGTACACCGGAAGCGCTCCAGAACATCGTGCTCGGAATCGCCGGAGCGGGCCGCGGGATCGACAGAGCCGAGCTCGTCAACCAGATCCTTGGCATCGGTGTCCGCAGGAAGTTCCTCCTCAAGAACGTCCTCGTGGAAACGGACGCCCGCATCGCGCTCGAAGCGGCGCTGGCCGGGAAACCCGGGATTGTTCTGGTAGCGGGAACCGGCTCAATCGCGCTCTACCGCACGGAATCGGGAAGCCTCCTGCGGGCCGGAGGTTGGGGATTCGTGCTGGGGGACGAAGGAGGCGGCTACGCAATCGCCCGGGATGCGCTCAACATGGTCATGCGCCAGCATGACGGACGGCTTGAGAAGACTCTCCTGACCCCGAAAGCGCTGCAGCACTTTGCGGTGTCGAGTACGGACGAACTGATCTCGAAAATCTATCACGACAGGGTGGACCTCTCGGCATTTGCTCCCTCCATCTTCGAAGCAGTCAACGAACGCGACCGGTTCGCTCACGCAGTTCTCGTGAAGGGGGCAAACGAGCTGGTGGAACTGGTAAGAGTGCTGACGATGCAGGCACGCCCGAAGATGAAATTGCCGGTCGTGTGCATGGGGCGGCTTCTTGACACGGAGAATGTCTACGCCAAGATGGTCAAGGAGAAAATTGCCCACTCGCTTCCGCATGTAGTTGTCCAGAAGCCCAAGTTTCCGGCTGCCTTCGGAGCCGCGATTCTCGGGTTGAATGCGTTTCGTTGAGAAACACCCCCGCCTTTGGCGGGAGGAACCCTTCTTCACATATTCTTAAGGCCAGGCATCACCTCTCGTTACAGAATTGCCCTCATCGCGGCGCTCGTCGCCGTATCCCTCTGGGTGCTCGGCTGCGCAGGCGGCCCCCCTTCCGGCCGCAAGTACGCGTCAGAGTCCGATTTTGTTGTCTCCACGCTCAAGCGCCTGACCCTGAGCCAGAAAGTCAGCCAGATGGTCATGAGCAGAGCGTACGGCTACTATTACAGCAGCGGGAGCGACGAGTACCGACGCCTTAAAAGGCTCGTAAGACAAAGGCAGGTCGGCGGCCTCTGCTTTTTCCAGGGGGACGTGTACGAAACCGCTCTTCTGGTAAACCGCCTGCAGGGCCTGTCGGACGTCCCGCTTCTTATAGCGTCTGATTTCGAGTGGGGATCGGCGATGCGCATCAGAAGGGGAACGCGCTTCCCTGAGGCGATGGCTGTTGGAGCGACTCGAGACACCGCGATGGCCCGTGCGATCGGAAAAGCCGTAGCCCAGGAGGCGCGGGCGATGGGCGTCGGTCTTGATTTCGCCCCCGTCGCGGACGTCAACGTGAATCCCGACAACCCCGTCATTAACACGCGCTCCTTCGGAGAGGATCCTGCCCTCGTGGCGTCCATGGCCGGGGCTTTCGCATCCGGCCTTCAGTCGGGAGGAGTACTTGCGACCGGCAAGCATTTCCCCGGACATGGAGACACACAGGTCGATTCGCATCTTGACCTCCCCATTATCAGCGCGCCGCGGAGCCGCCTCGACAGCGTAGAGCTTACTCCTTTTCGGGAGCTCATACGCCGCGGCGTTTCCTCGATGATGATCGCTCATTTGGAGGTTCCCGCTATCGAGGGGCAGCACGCATTGCCGGCGACGCTCTCGGGATCGATCGTCCAGGGCCTCCTCGAGAAACAGCTTGGGTTCGGAGGGCTCGTTATCACGGACGCGATGGACATGGGCGCGCTCATTCATGGATTCGGAGTGGACTCCTCGGCAATACGGGCAGTGGACGCCGGAGCGGACATTCTCCTGATCCCTCTCGACGAGGACCGTACCGTGGAGGCGATCGTGGCGGCCGTAAAGAGCGGGCGGCTTTCCGAAGCGAGGATCGACATGTCCGTACAGAAAATCCTTGCCGCGAAATGGTCGGTTGGAGTGTCGGACAACCGCCTCGTGGATCCGGAGAGGATCCAGGAAGCGGTTGCTACTCCCGAGCACCTCCTTCTCGCGAAGGAGGTTGCCCGGAAGTCGATCACCGTGCTGAAGAACGACTCGATTCTGCCGTTTCCCCGGTTCAACCACAAGAAGATTCTGAATGTCGTCATCACGGACGCGGAGCAGTCGCGGACGGAGATCAACCGGACTTCGAACCAGTGGCCGAATGAGCCGACAGGGGACTACTTCAACGCCCAGCTCAGGAAGCGGTACGGAAACCTGTCGACCTACAGGATCGATCCCTCCGCCAACAGACTCGATTTCGATTCCGTCAGGTATCTCGCGAAGCGCGCGGACCTGATCCTCTGCTCGATCTTTTCGAAGGCGCACTCGGGTTCGGGACAGTTCGGCCTGCCGAAGGAGATCGTCGCATGCGTCCAGTCGCTCTTCGCGCTGAACCATCCGGTCGTCCTGATAGCGATCGGATCCCCGTATGTCCTCTCCGCGTTCCCGGACCCCTCGGCTTCCATCTGCTCCTATTCCGATGCGGAGATTTCCTCGGAAGCGACAGCGGAAATCCTCTTCGGAGAAGTGCCTTCCAGAGGGAAGCTGCCCGTTACGGTTCCGGGAAAGTTCGCGTACGGGAGCGGCCTCGAACTGAATCAGGATGTTCTCCGGTACGATGTTCCTGAGAGCGCGGGTTTCCGGAGCGACTCGCTTGCACGCCTGGATGCGATCATGCAGAAGGCGATTTCAGATTCCGCATTTCCGGGTGGAGAACTCCTCATTTCGAAAGACGGAGCGGTCGTCTACAGCAAGCAGTTTGGCTCGCTTGAGTACAACGCCGCCA
Source organism: uncultured Chlorobiaceae bacterium (assembly GCA_964512655.1). GTDB lineage: Bacteria > Bacteroidota > Ignavibacteria > UBA10030 > SZUA-254 > VBOC01. The sequence goes on from CAZEJT010000006.1 coordinate 132,977, forward strand.
GCCCCCGGGTGAACAACGCCACGATGTACGATCTTGCCTCGGTGACGAAGGTGGTCGCTACGACGTCCGCACTCATGCGGCTGTACGAGGAAGGGAAGTTTGCACTTGATGATTCGGTCGTGAAAACGATTCCGGAGTTCGGCAATCATGGAAAGGAGAAGATTACCATCAGGAATCTCCTCCTTCACAATGCCGGACTTCCGCCGTTCAAGCGGCTCTACATGACGTGCACGTCGCCTCAGCAGGCGCTTGATTCAGTCTATCAAACGGAAATGATCTACCGGACGGGTGATTCGACGATTTACAGCGATTTTGATTTTATCCTTCTCGGCAAGATTGTCGAGCGCGTTTCAGGCGCCGCGCTCAACGATTACGTGGATTCAGTATTCTTCGAACCGCTCGGGATGACACGGACGATGTTCCGTCCGCCGGAGTCCCTCTTCGGCAACATCGCCCCGACGGAGTTCGACAGCGTGTACAGGAAGCAGCTCGTAAGGGGCGTGGTTCACGACGAGAATGCCTATCTGTTGGGAGGAGTATCAGGCCACGCGGGCCTTTTCTCGAATGCGCAGGATCTGGCGGTGTTCATGCAGATGCTGATGAACGGCGGCTCGTACGGCGGGAGGCGGTACCTCAAGCCGGAAACGATCTCCCTCTTTACAACGAAGCAGGATCAGAAAAGCACGAGAGCGCTCGGCTGGGATACAAAGACCGTCAAGGGATACAGCACAGCCGGATCTCTATTCAGCGAACGGTCGTTCGGCCACACCGGCTTTACCGGGACGTCAATCTGGGCTGACCCTGATCGCAGGATCGTATCGATCCTGCTTACAAATCGGGTTTATCCTACGCGCGCCAACAACAAGCTCGTCCAGGTGAGGCCGAAAGTACATGACGCGATCATCAGGGCTCTTAGGTAACTGACCTCTAGTCGTTGACTCCTCCGGGAGGAATTCTCAACCCTGCAGAATATGTCCCGCTGGCCGACGGGCAAGCAATAGATTGTCCCATTGCTCGGGTGAGCGCAAACGCTGCTCTGAGCTCGATCCGCGAGACCAGAAAACCGATTTCTAGATCAATCTTCGAGTACACCCAATGAATCGCCGTGTGACGATTATTGTGTTGGCCGCTGTCCTCTCAGGACGCGCAGTTTCTCAAGATTCAGTCTCGATATCGGATTTCCGATACCCTGAAACCAAGGCGATCGATTGGAAGGCAAGCGTGGACGGGACGTTCCGGCAGCAGGACCAAGAGAATTCGCCAATCTTGTACACCCTGCCGCCGTTGTCCCATTATCGGGCCGGTCATGGAGTCGAGACCGATAACATTTTGGATGGGGATTACAACGCAGCTACGACCTTTCTTTTATTCCATTCGAAGGAGAACCACGACCAAAACCTGAAAGTAACCGGATCGGGCCGCTATTCGCATTCTCGGGAAGTGCAATCGACATACGATACGTCATCGCAAGAGGAGGAAATAACCCGTTCACACTGGGAGGCCTCGGTGATTGTGGATTGGTCGTACCTGCACTATTTATCCGAGGAAGGATTTCATATTCTGGGCTCGACCAAGGCGAATTACTCGGTATACGGTTCTCTACAAGATGACAACCTTACTCCACCCGGGTATCGGACATCGAACCACGCGCTCTACCGTTCTTATGAGGTAAGCTTCATGGGATCGCTCGGTTTTGGCTACGGAAGGATGCGGGATGGAACCTTTATCTTCAGGACTCTCAGGATCGTCGAACGATTGAAAGAGGACGGGCTCATTGCGCGTTCTCTCAGCCGCGCAGAAATGCTCGAATTGGCAGACCGGATCGCCCGTAAGAGAGAATATACGACTAATTTCGAGCGGCCCGACAAGTATTTCGTTCAGGATGTAGTGGATGAGCTGATAAAATTGGGGTTAATTGGCCCCGGTACCGTACCACCATATTCCACTCTGAGAATTACGGAGGGCTTTCAGGAGAGTCTTGAAACGAGGATGTTCGGTTGGCGAGTATATTATGCCTTTAACGACATCCATACGCAGTCCAAATATGGTGATTATTACTCATCGTATTCGAGCGAGTCGTTTGGGGATAGCTGGGCACACATTCATGAGCTCGGGTTTGAATATGGGAGGCCGCTCTCCCTTAACACTCATTTCTCCGGACGGGTCTATGCCGACATTCCTATCCATGATCCGGAGACGCGATCGACTTTGAACGCAACTGCTGCTCTCAGCCACCAGGTCGGAGAGCGGCTGGAACTGGACGGAACATATTCATTTCTCTGGGGTCAGCTATCGACCCCGTTCGCCAATGACGCATCCTATACCAGGGCAACTCTCCACACGCTTCAGGGAAATTTCGTATATTTCCTGGAAGATCGCCTGAGGTCCGTCGTCGGAATCACATATACCTCCTTGAGCGATCGCGCCTACAATTACTATTCTCGAATTACTCCTGACTCGCTAAGTCGTTGGAACCTGACGATTTCATTCGGTTTTTCGTATAACATCATTTAAGATAGCCAACTCCGCACCGCCTATGGAAATCCCCAAATTCAAGAACGAACTTACAACCGACTGGTCGAAACCTGCCAACCGGCAGAAGCAGAGCGCGGCGCTGGCTGCGCTCGAACGACTGCTTGGTGAAGAGTACCCGAACATCATCGGGGGCGAGAGGGTAACGTTCCCGAACAAGATCAATTCACTTAATCCCTCGGACCCGTCTCAAATAGTGGGTGTCTTCCAGAAGGGAACGCCCGACTCAGCAGTCAAGGCGCTCTCTGTCGCGTTAAAGGCCTTCGAGACATGGCGTTACGTTGAGCCGGAGACGCGAGCGGGATATCTATTCAAGGCCGCAAAAATAATGCGAGCCCGTCGCTTCGAGCTGAACGCGGCGGAGATCCTCGAGGTGGGGAAAACCTGGCCAGAGGCGGATGCGGACGTGGCGGAGGCGATCGACTTCTGCGAATTTTACGCAAGAGAGATGATAAGGTATGCCGGAGCAAAGCTCCCGATTCAGCTTCCGGGCGAAAAGGATCAGCTGGTGTATATACCACTGGGCGTGGGCGTCATCATTCCGCCGTGGAATTTCCCTCTTGCCATCCTCACCGGCATGACCACCGCGGCCATCGTTGCGGGCAACACCGTTGTCCTGAAGCCGTCGAGCGATTCTCCCCTTGTCGGCTACAAGTTCATGGAGATCCTGCAGGAGGCTGGCGTTCCTCCGGGTGTCGTGAATTTCGTGAGCGGTCCGGGCGGGGCAGTCGGGAACACGCTGGTGACACATCCGAACATACGCTTCATCGCATTCACGGGGTCCAAGGAAGTCGGAATCCAGATCAATACGGAGGGAGCGAAGGTCCAGCCCGGCCAGCGCTGGCTCAAGCGCATTGTCGCGGAGATGGGCGGGAAAGATTCCATCATCGTCGATCACGAGACTAATCTCGATGAGGCCGCCGCCGGGGTGATCGTATCGGCCTTCGGGTTCCAGGGCCAGAAGTGCTCCGCCTGTTCGAGAGTGATCGTCGACGAGAGGATCTACGATGATTTCGTGGAGCTCCTCGCAAAGCGCGCCGAATCAATCACGGTCGGCCCTGCGAAGGAGATGAGCAACTATATGGGGCCCGTCATCAACAAGGGCTCGATGGATAATATCCTGCGCTATATCGACACTGCGAAAAAGGAGGGGGGCAGAGTCGTCGCCGGGGGCGGCCCGGCCGGTGGAGATGGCTACTTTGTCCGTCCGACTGTCGTCGCCGATGTCGATCCGAAAGCGACCATCTCGCAGGAAGAGATCTTCGGACCCGTGCTTGCGGTCATAAAGGCGAAGGACTTCGATGACGCAATCGGGATCGCGAACAACACCGAGTTTGGACTGACGGGCGGCGTGTATTCGAAGAACAGGAAGAAGCTCGACAAGGCGAAAAACGAATTCTACTGCGGCAACCTGTACCTGAACCGGAAGTGCACGGGCGCCATGGTGGGCGCCCATCCCTTCGGCGGATTCAACATGAGCGGCACGGATTCAAAGGCCGGAGGGCAGGATTACCTGCTCCTATTCCTGCAGGCAAAGTCCATCGCAGAAAAAGTGAAGTAGCAAATCGCGACGCCGGCGCCTACCAAAGCGAAGGACAGTCTCAGTCAACATAGATGTAATCTCGCATGAAAATCCACGAGTACCAAGGGAAGTCGATACTCCGGAAATTCAACGTAAAGGTTCCCCAGGGAGAACCCGCATTCACTCCGGATGAGGCGGTCGATGTCGCGAAGCGGCTCGGCGGCTCTGTCTGGGTCGTGAAGGCGCAGATCCACGCCGGCGGAAGGGGAAAAGGCGGCGGAGTGAAGATCGCGAAATCGTTGGATGAGGTCAGATCGCTTGCAGGTCAGATCCTCGGAATGCGGCTCGTTACCCACCAGACAGGTCCTGAGGGCAGGATAGTCCACCGCCTCCTCATCGAACAGGGAGTATCGATCGCCAGAGAGCTGTATGTGGGAGTGACGCTCGACAGGTCCGCATCGCAGGATGTCGTCATGGCCTCGAGCCAGGGGGGCGTGGAGATCGAGCAGGTGGCCGAGGAGCATCCGGAGCTGATCCTGAAGGAATATGTCGATCCGTCGATCGGATTTCGAGAGTATCAGGCGCGCGCCCTGGCGTTCGGCCTCGGACTTTCGGGGGATGCCTTCAAGCATGCCGTCCGGTTTCTTCTTGCACTCTATGAGGCATACATGGCGTCGGACGCATCTCTCGCCGAGATCAACCCTCTCGTGGTCACAACGGGCGGCGATGTGCTGGCGCTTGACGCGAAGATGAATATCGACGATAACGCCCTTGGGCGGCACCCTGAGTTTGCCGAGATGAGGGACATCAACGAGGAGGATCCTCTCGAAATCGAGGCCTCCAAATACAACCTGAACTACATCAAGCTCGACGGGAATGTGGGCTGCATGGTGAACGGCGCCGGACTTGCCATGGCGACGATGGATATCATCAAGCTCGCCGGGGGAGAGCCGGCGAACTTCCTCGATGTCGGCGGCGGCGCAAACGTGAAGACCGTCTCGAACGGCTTCAAGATCATCCTCTCCGACAAGAATGTGAAGGCCGTTCTCATCAATATCTTCGGTGGGATCGTCCGCTGCGACCGCGTTGCGAACGGGGTGGTCGAGGCCGCACGGAACGTGCACGTGAATGTCCCGGTTGTTATCCGGCTTGAGGGGACGAACGCTCCTGAGGCGCGGGAGATCCTTGCAAAGTCGGGCCTGAATTTCGCGGTAGCGTCCGATCTCCGCGACGCCGCTGAAAAGGTAACGAACACGATAAGGAAAGCATCATGAAAAAGATTACGTCGGTCGCCGGCATTAAAGATCCGTATACAAAGAGAATCTTGTCGAACCTCCTCGGCAAGGACGCGTTCAAGGTGTACAAGAAAACCCCCGTGTCGATCAAGAAATCCCTGCGCGGATTGAAGGATCGCGATCTCTCCACGCCGCCTGCCCGGGGCAAATGGACAGTTGCCCAGATCATGGCGCATCTCTGCGACGCGGAAATCGTCACAAGCTGGCGCTACCGGCTTGCGATTTCTGAATCGGGATGCCCGATCCATGCGTTCGATCAGGACAAGTGGGCCGACAATCTATCGTACGATTCCGCCGACTGCAGGAAGAAGCTGGATCTCTTTGTCCTGCTGCGCCGCGAAAACATCGAGCTCCTGGAATCTCTTACCCCCAAGCAGTGGAAACGCTACGGCATGCACGATGAGCGAGGAAAAGAAACGATTGAGCGCATGATGCAGATGATCGCCGGCCACGACATCAACCACGTCAGGCAGATCGAGGAGATGGGGAAGAAGTTCCGCCGCCGCCGGGCCTGACGTTGAACGACCAGTACGAGGCGGTCATCGGACTGGAGGTGCATGCTCAGCTCCTGACCGAGTCGAAGGCCTTCTGCGGGTGCTCGACCCGGTTCGGCGATGAGCCCAATACACACGTCTGCCCGACCTGCCTCGGTCTTCCCGGAGCCCTTCCCGTCCTCAACAAGAAGGTCGTCGAGTTTGCCCTTCGAATGGGCCTTGCAACAGAGTGCAAGATTGCCCCCGTCTCCGTGTTCGCGCGAAAAAATTACTTCTATCCCGACCTTCCCAAGGGATACCAGACCTCCCAGTACGAGTCGCCTCTCTGCACTGAGGGTCACATCGATCTCGACGCAGAATCCGGACCCACCAGGCGCATCGGGATCACGCGCATCCACATGGAGGAAGATGCCGGAAAATCTCTCCACGACATCGACGCCGACACGCTGATCGACGTCAACCGGTGCGGGGTGCCTCTGATCGAAGTAGTAAGCGAGCCCGATCTCAGGTCCGCGCATGAAGCGTACCTCTATCTTCACAAGGTCCGCCAGATCGCGACCTACCTCGGCATCAACGACGGGAACATGGAGGAAGGGAGTCTCAGGTGCGACGCAAACGTCTCCGTCCGGAAGAAAGGCGACAAGAAATTCGGCACGAAGACCGAAGTGAAGAACATGAACTCCTTCCGGAATGTCGAGCGAGCGGTGGGGTTTGAGGTGGACAGGCAGGTGAAGCTCCTGGAAGAAGGTCAAACGGTCGAGCAGGAGACGTTGCTCTGGGACGCCAACCGGAACGCAGCGTTTCCGATGCGAAGCAAAGAGGAGGCCCACGACTACAGGTATTTCCCCGAACCGGATCTCGTGCCCGTTCTTGTCGATGAAAGCTGGATCAGGAACGTGGCTGCATCCCTGCCGGAGCATCCAACGACGCGGCGCGACCGGTTCATGAGCGCGTACAACCTTCCGAAATACGATGCCGACGTGCTGACAACGGAGAAAGGAATCGCAGATTATTTCGAAGCAGCGGTCAACACACTGGGTTCGGGACCCGAGAATGCAAAGTCGGCAAGCAACTGGGTCATGACCGAGGTGTTGAGGGTTGTGGGCGAGAAAGGGATCGACATTCGCTCGTTCGCGATCTCTCCCTCCCGGCTGGCATCGCTGATCGGATTGATTAATGACGGAACGATCAGCGGGAGGATTGCAAAGGACGTTTTCGCGGAAATGCTCGGCTCGCCTGAGGATCCGAAAACAATCGTGCAGAAAAAGGGACTCGCCCAGCTTTCAGACGCGGGAGCAATCGAGCAGGTCGTGAATCAAATCCTGAGTTCGAATGCACTCCAGGTGAAGAAGTTCCACGATGGGAACGAAAAAGTATTCGGATTCTTCGTGGGGGAGGTCATGAAGGCCACCAAAGGGAAGGCGAATCCAAAGGTTGTGAACGAAACGCTGCGCAAGAAGCTTGGCACGCCGATCGCCCAATAATGAATATCAGAGAATCCTGACATGAGAAAGAAGCTGATCGCCGGGAACTGGAAGATGAACAAGGACATTCATGAGACGGCGTCCTTCATCACCGAACTGAAAGAGCGGCTGAAGGACTTTGGCAATGAAGTCGGCATCGTTCTTTGCCCGCCCTTCACGTCGCTCGTGGTTGCCACAGCGCAGATCAAGGGTTCGCCTTTGCGGCTCGGGGCACAGAATATGTCGGAGCACGACGATGGGGCTTATACCGGTGAGGTTTCCGCGAAGATGCTTGCAGCACTCGGGTGCGAGTACGTCATTCTGGGTCACTCAGAGCGGAGACAGTATTTCAAGGAAAGCGACCAGCTCATAAACGCCAAAGTCAAAAAGGCGCTCGCCACGGGATTCACTCCAATTGTCTGCGTGGGGGAAACGCTTGAGGAGCGTAAGGCAGGACTGACCGATCAGATTGTCGGCACACAGGTCAAAGGGGTTCTGCACGAGCTCTCATCGGCAGAAGTCGGAAAGATTGTCATCGCGTACGAGCCGGTCTGGGCAATAGGGACCGGAGTCACCGCCACTCCCGATCAGGCAAACGCAGGCCACAAGCTCATCCGGAAGACAATCGCAAAGATGTTCTCTTGGGCCACGGCGGAGATGGTTGTTATCCAGTACGGCGGGAGCGTGAACGGAGCAAATGCGGCAGATTTGTTCTCTCAACCGGACATCGATGGGGGGCTGATAGGCGGGGCGAGCCTTAAAGCGGACAGCTTCATGGGGATCATTCAGGCGGGGGTGGAGCAGAGCGCATCGTCGAACCGGTAACGCCGGCCAAGGCCGGCGCTGATGTCACGGTGTGGACCGTGACACCAGTTTAGGGTAAGGGTTTTGGCCGTTCTGATGAACGGCCTCGACATGATGGAAAGAACGCCGGCTGAAGCCGGCGCCTACATCCCGGGCCTACCGGTTTCCTCGGGCCGCTGGTCCTCCTTCAACCGAATTACCCCCAATTCGGTCTAAATCCCAATATTTTCATTGCTTTCCCCTCCGTTTTTTGTTATATTCCGCTTCATAGCCTCCGTCACGAAGAAAATCGATTCAGCCTTGATTCTGCGCAGATTTGTACACTTTGCGCTGTGCATTTCTTTCCTCTATCCCTCAATAGGAGCTTCTCAAACCCCCAGTTCTGATCTCAGGTTCCTCCAGAACGGCCAGCCGACCAGAAGCGGCCCCGATGCCGCGATGTTTGCAGACACGCCCACACGGCAGAAGCTCGACCTCGCGGGCCAGTGGGAATACTCCCTTGACGGCAAGACCTGGAGCGGAGTGTCCGTCCCGAGCGCGTACGATTTCACGGGCAAGGTGACGTTCCGGCGCAACTTTGACGTCAAGGCGGAGCTTTTGGACAAGTATGCCTTTTCTCTCGTCAGCTACGGCATCAATTATCAGTGCGAGATCTTTATCAACGGGAATTTCATCGGCCGGCATATGGGAGGATACGCCTCGTTCCTCCTTGCCATTCCGCCGAACACGCTTCAGGTGGGACAGGATAATTCGATCCGCATCGCCGTTGACAATGAGCTGACTCCCGCGACTACGCTCCCTCTCAGGCAGCCCGTGGGAGGATGGAGGACGTACGGCGGAATCTACAGGGATCTCTATATCCTTGCGACTCCCCGCCTCTCCATCGACGATGCGGGCGTCACCTACCCCGCGCCCGAAGAGGGCCGGAACGTGAAGGCGACGGTCCATGCGGAACTTTCGGACCGGGGCGGCGACAATAAACTCCCTTCGGGGGAATACTGGGGATTCCAGGTTGAGGTCTATGATAAACTAAGCGGTGATCTGACAGGCCGCAGCGGCATCGCGACCTTTCCGGCGCCTTCGAACAAGTCAGTCTCAGTCACAGCCGATGTTGTCCTTCCGACGCCGAAACTCTGGTCGACGGAATCGCCCGACCTCTCCGTGTTCAAATGCGAGGTCGTCCGCCTTGCGAACAAGCAGGTGACCATCGTCGACGAATTCGACATGGACATCGGCATCAGGGATGTGCGCTGGACGGGGGGCCGGCTCTACCTGAATGACAATCCGATCTCCATCAAGGGCGTGCTCTGGCAGGAAGATCACGCGACCTTCGGCTCCGCCATGACCTATGAGGCCCTTGAGCGAGATGTTGCGACGATCAAGGCGCTCGGAGCGAACCTCGTCCGCTTCCCGTATCCCCCCCACCCCTACATGCTGAACCTCTGCGACCGGTACGGACTCCTTGCGATGGAGGAGATACCCCTCGTGGGCGTCCCCTCGGGAACGCTCTCGAAGGATTACTACGAGGACCTCGCGTCGACGTACGTCCGGGAGATGGTGTGGCGCGACAAGCACCACGTTTCCGTCCTCGCATGGGGAATCGGAGACGGGTTCGAGAATCCTCCCGATGGCCCCTGCGACTATGTCAATAACATGCGGAACATCGTGAAGACGATCGATCCGCGCCTGGTCTATGTCGCGAACCAGTCCGCCCCCAACCCGTGCTGGGAATCGGTCGACATGATGGTATTGAATCACGCCGACGGCGACATGAAGGAATTTCGCGAGGAACTCAAGGCGTGGAAGACGCGCAACCCCGACAAGCCCATCGTCATCACGCAGTACAGCCGCGATATCGAGCCGGGCAACCACAACGGGTACAGCGATCCGCTCTCGATGGAGTCGCAGGCACGGCTGGTTGTGCAGTGCTTCGATGCCGTCTCGGGCGCGAAGATCGCCGGAGCGGTTTTCGGCTCCTTCAACGACTGGCGCTCCGACCGGCCGGCCCTGACGACCCATTCGCGCGATCCGTACCTGCACAGCATGGGCCTCGTCGCTCTCGACCGCGAAAAGAGGACGGCCTTCGACGTGGCCCGGACGGTATTCAACGGAGAAAAACCGCAGGCCCTTCCCGTGGGCAACTACTCCTCGAACGCCCCCATGATCTACGTCCTCGCGGGAATCCTCGTCCTCATCTCGTTTTTCTTCATCTACAACAGCAACCGGCGATTCCGCGAATCGGTCAACCGGTCGCTCTTCAGGACGTACAACTTCTTCGCCGACGTCCGGGACGAGCGGGTGTTGAGCTACAGCCACTCCATCTTCCTGGCGATCGTCGTATCCGTCACCTGGGCGACGATCCTTTCGAGCATCTTCTCGCACTACCGCGACAATATCGTGTTCGACAACGTCCTGAGCCAGTTTCTCCCCGACGGCCCGAAGGAGTGGCTCGTGCGGCTTATCTGGAGCCCGGTGAAGTTCATTGGGGTCGTGTCGGCGGGGATCTTTTTCCTGCTCTGCGCGCTGAGCCTCCTCGTGCGGATCCTGGCCGTCACGGCGCGGGGAAGGGTATATTTCTACCACTGCTTCTCGATCACGATGTGGTCCCATCTTCCCTACGCGCTCTTCATCCCCATCGCGATGGTCCTCTACCGCCTCTCGATGGACACCGACGCGTACATCATGCCGGTGGCCGCGCTGATCGCGGCCGTGAGCCTGTGGGTGTTCCTGCGCCTGCTCAAGGGCATTTCCATAGTGTATGACGTATTCCCGCTCAAGGTCTACGCGCTCGGATTGCTGATCGTCATCGTCGCGTCCGCCGCCCTCTACAGCTATGTCGACTATTCCTCCGAAACGTCCCTCTACGTGAAGCATTTCGTCCAGGCAATGAAACATTCGACCTGAGGAGCGATGTATCTCTCCAAAATAGAGGTCATCGGCTTCAAGTCGTTCGCACAGCGCACGAACCTGAATTTCGATGCGGGCGTGACGGCGATCGTGGGGCCGAACGGCTGCGGAAAGACCAACATCGTCGACGCCATCCGGTGGGCGCTCGGCGAGCAGAGGTACAGCACGCTCCGGAGCGACAAGATGGAAGACGTAATCTTCAACGGAACAAAGAGCCGGAAACCCCTCGGACTGGCGGAAGTTTCTCTTTCAATTGAAAACACGAAGGGGATCCTCCCCACGGAGTACTCAGAGGTGACCGTCACGCGCCGCGTGTTCCGCTCGGGCGAGAGCGAATACCTTCTCAACAAGGTGCCGTGCCGCCTGAAGGACATTCTCGATCTCTTCATGGATACCGGGATGGGGAGCGACGCGTACTCGGTCATCGAGCTGAAGATGGTCGAGACGATCCTGAGCGACAAAACCGACGAGCGGCGGCGCCTCTTCGAGGAAGCGGCCGGCGTGACGAAGTACAAATTCCGGCGCAAAGCCGCGATGCGCAAGCTCGAGAGCGTCCAGCAGGATCTGACCCGCGTGAACGACATCGTCAAGGAGGTTCAGAAGACCGTCAACTCCCTCGAGCGCCAGGCGAAGAGGGCGGAGCAGTATAACGAGGTCTCAGCCGAATTGAAGGCCCTCGAGATTGACCTGCTGGAGCGCGAGTACGCGTACCATTGCGGCAAGATGACCCCGCTCGAGGAGCGGTTCGCCCGTGCCCAGTCGGACAAATCCGGCATTCACGAGGCCCTCCGCAGCCAGGAGGAGGAAGCCGACCGCCTGCGGATCGGTCTGAACGAGATCGAGGAGCAGCTGCAGCTGAAACAGCGGGACTCCGCATCCCACTTCGAACTGATTCACCGCGCCGAGGAGAAGGTCCTCGTCGCCAACGAGCGGTCGAACTCGCTCGCCTCCAACATCGAACGCTACGAGAAGGAAAAGACCGATCTCGGCGCGCAGCAGGAGCTCCTCGCCGGTGAAAAGGCGACCCTCGCGGCGAGCCGCGAACAGCTTCTGCGCGAATCCGCCTCCTCCGGCATCCAGCTCTCGGAGATGAAAGAGCGGCGCGATGCTCAGGGCCGCGCCGTGGAGCAGAAGAAGGCCGAAGTCGAGTCGATCAAGGATTCGGTCCTCGGCCTGGCGCACGAGATCGTCCGGAAGCGGGGCGAACGGGACCACATCCGGGAGCGCATCAACAATTTCCAGGGGCGCATCGACCGCGCCAACGAAGAGAACGCCCTCTACGACGCAGATATCGTGCGCAACAGCGAGCAGGTTGCACAGCTCTCGGCCGAGGACCGCGAATTGAGGAGGCAGTTCGTCGAAGCTGAGATGCGCCTCATCGAGCGCGAAAAAGAAAAGAAGCAGCTCAACAACGAAATCGACCGGGTAAAGAAGCAGTCCGACGTTCTGAAGAACGAGATCGAGCGGAAGGCTTCCCGGATCGATTTCCTGCGGAGGATGGTCGAGAGCAACGAAGGGTACTCCGAGGGGGCGCTCTTCCTCCTCGGCAACGAGGCGTGGATACGTAAAAACCTTACCACCGTCGCCGACATCGTCCAGACGCAGGAACGCTACCGGGTGGCGATCGAAGCCGCGCTGGGGGATTCGGCGCACATACTCGTGGTGCGAACCATCAACGACGGCTATGCGGCCCTGGACGAGCTCCGGCACCACGAAAAGGGAAAAGCCACCTTCATCTGCCTCGATTGGGTTCCGAAGATTGCGAAAAGGAAACGGAGGACGAAGATCCACCAGTTTGTCTGGGCTTCGGACGTCGTCCACTGCGAACCCGAATTCCGTCCGCTTGTGAACTTTCTGCTGCACGACGTCGGCATCGTGGAATCGATGGGCGCCGCCTCATCGGCAGCCCTGCGGCTGGCGGGCGTCCGGTGCGTGACGATCGACGGGCAGATCGTCACGACCTCGGGTACCCTCCGGGGCGGGAGCCGTCGCCACGACGAGGGCGGACTCATCGGAAAGAAGGCTCACATTGAGGAGCTTGAGGCAGGCATCAAAGCAGCACACGCGGATCTTGCCGTGCTCGAGGCCGACCTGAAGACCAAGCGCGAAGTCGTCAACGTGCTCGACCTTACGGCGTTTTCCGATGCCGTCAAAAAGATCGAGAAGGACATGACGGCGATCGAGATGCGCATTGCGCAGATCGAGTTCGAGAAGAAACGCGCGAACGACGCCGTGACGAGAAACCGGTCGGATAATGCCGCCATCGAAGCGGAGATTGAAAAGCTGAAGATCGGGCACGATACCGCGACCGCCGATCTCGCGCGGTTCGAACAGGGAAAGACGGAGAACGAAGGAAAGTCCCACGCCACGACACGCGAGCTGGACATGCTTGAGTTCGAGTGGAACGGGCTGAACAAGAGCGTCAACGAGCTCGAAATCAGGACCGTTACACTGCAGGGCGAGATCCGGAACGCGGAACGGGATATTGACCGGGCTTCCGCCCGCTCGGAGGATATCCGCGTCACCCTTGCGCGGCGCGACGACGAGATCGCCCGCGCCCGCGAAGAGATCGGGCGTCTCTCAGCCCAGACGGAGGCCCAGACGCAGGAGCTTGCCGGCCTCCGGGAGACATACCAGCGCCTGGAAGAGGACGTCCGCGGGATCGAGCAGACACACACCGCCCGGCGGAACGGCCTCCACGAAATCGAGCTCAGGATGAAGGACGAACGGCGCCTCCATGAAGACTCCGTCGCATCCGCCCACGAACTGGAGATGAAGATCTCCGAGGTGAAATCGAATATCGAGCACCTGAAAGCCCGGGCCCAGGAGGAATTCGAGTACGAGATCCCCCTGAAGACCTACCCGGAAGACGAGTGGGTCGATTTCGCGCAGCTGCGGGACCAGGTGAAAAGCCACAAGGACCGGATTCGCGTCCTCGGCGCCATCAACTTTGCCGCGTTCGACGAGTTCAAGGGGGAAAGCGAGCGCCTCTCCTTCCTCACGGGACAGCGGGACGACCTGATCGAGGCCGAAAAAACGCTGCTGAACACGATCGAAGAAATCAACACCACGGCGCAGAACAAGTTTTCCGAGACGTTTGCCAAGATCCGGGAAAACTTCATCACGACCTTCAAGGAATTGTTCCAGGAAGGCGACGAGTGCGATCTGCGGATCGAGGAAGGAGTGGACCCCCTCGAAGCCAACATCGAGATCATCGCCAAGCCGCGCGGCAAGCGCCCCACGTCGATCGATCTCCTCTCCGGAGGGGAGAAGACCCTGACCGCGATCGCTCTTTTATTCGCGATCTATCTCGTGAAGCCGAGCCCGTTCTGCATTCTCGACGAGGTCGACGCGCCCCTCGACGATTCGAATATCGACCGCTACACTCGCATCCTGAGGAAATTCTCCAACAACACCCAGTTCATAGTCGTTACGCACAACAAGCGGACGATGGAAGCGGCGAGCGCGCTCTACGGCGTTACCATGGAAGAAGAAGGAGTCTCGAAGATTGTCACCGTCCGTTTCAACGAAGAAGCCCGCCTTCGCTCCGCCGCACTCTCCGGCTGATGTGACGGCGGGGCGCCCCGCGCCCCCGCGCCTCATGCGCCGATGATACGAGCATTCATCGATTTTGACGGGACGATCTCCCGCCGCGACGTGGGCGACCTCATGTTCGAGACCTTCGGCGGCCCGCGCTGCACGGAGATCGTGAACGAGTACCGCAAGGGGGCCATATCAGCGTCCGAGTGTTTCCGCCTCGAATGCGGCGCGTGCGGTGAAGTCGACAAGGCGCGCCTCGACGAGTTTCTTGATTCTCAGGAGATTGACCGAAGCTTCGGCGAGTTCGTTGCCTGGTGCGGGAAAAACGGGATCGCGTGCACGATCGTGAGCGACGGAATGGATTACTACCTTGCACGGATCCTAGGCAACCACGGACTCCAGGAAGTGCCGTACTACGCGAACCGACTGGAGCTTGTCCCTGCGGGACCCGACTCGCGCGTGCGGTTCGTTCCGTCGTTCCCGTACAGGGACGAGACCTGCGACCGGTGCGCCTGCTGCAAGCGCAACCACATCCTGACGCTTTCCGCGGAGGATGACCTTATCGTCTACGTCGGCGAAGGATTCTCGGACCGCTGTCCGGCCGGGTATGCCGACGTGGTATTTGCCAAGGACGAGCTGCGCGAGTACTGCAGGGAATCGGGGATCCCTTTCGTACCCTACGAAACCTTTTCCGACGTCACCAGGCGCCTCGGGAAAATGATGGACGGCAGGACCGATGTGGGCGGCGTTCGCCTCCGGAAGAGGCGGCGCGCCGAGCTCGCACGGTGCGATGCGTATCTGGGAGGGTAGCCCGCAGGCATCATGGATCTGCGACAACGGCTCTTCCGGTACCGCAGCTACACGCCGATCCCGTTTCTCGCCGCAATGCTCGCGCTTGCGCGGCCTACCCCGTGGGGACTGGGGGCGGGATTCGCGGTCGTGCTCTGCGGGGAGCTGCTGCGGCTCTGGGGCGTATCGATAGCGGGAAGCGAAACGCGCACGACCGGACCGGTAGGGGGGACGTACCTGATCACGCGGGGCCCGTTCGCTCATGTGCGGAACCCGCTCTACCTCGGGAACATGCTGATGTATCTCGGTCTCGGAATCATGTCGGACGCGTTCTGGCTCACGGTTGCGGCGATGGTCTATTTTTTCTGGCAGTATTCACTGATCGTGAGCATCGAAGAAGAGTATCTGCTCAAGACGTTCAAAGACGAGTTCATCCGGTACTGCGCGTGGGTGCCGCGTTTCGTTCCCCGGCTCAAGCCGTACCCGCAGGGCGCGAACCCGCAGCCCGATCCGGAGATCGGAAGGGGGCTGCGCTCCGAGAAGCGGACGTTCCAGGCGATTGCGATTCTGACGATCCTCCTCGTCGCCATCTGGCGCGTCCGTGGCTAAAGGCGCTGCCGACGTCAAGCGCATCATGATCGTGTCGGGAGAGCCCTCAGGGGATCTCCACGGTTCCGGCCTCGTCCGCGAACTGAAGAAGAGGAGTCCGGGGTGCGAGATCTTCGGCATCGGCGGCAACCTGATGCAGGCCGCGGGAATGGAGCTGATCTACCATATCCGCGAATTATCGGTGATGGGATTTCTTGAAGTCATCCAACACCTGCCGCTCCTTCGCTCGGTCGAGCGGACGCTGGAAGCGATCGTGAAGGCCAAGAGGCCCTCGGTGCTTGTTCTCATCGATTATCCGGGCTTCAACCTGCGGTTCGCGCGCACGGCCAGACGGCTGGGAATGAAGATCGTCTATTACATCAGCCCGCAGGTCTGGGCATGGCGGCCCGGGCGCGTCAGGAAAATGAAGCCGCTGATCGACAAGATGCTCGTCGTGTTCCCGTTCGAAGAGGAGCTGTACCGCTCCGAAGGGATCGACGTGGAGTGGGTCGGACATCCTCTCCTCGAATCGCTCACCGAGCCCCAGGGAAGGACCGAGTTCTGCAAGCGATACGGGTTCGATCCGGCGAAGCCGATAGCGGCGCTCGTGCCCGGAAGCCGCAGGCAGGAGGTCGAGCGGATGTTCCCGGTGATGCTCGGCGCTTCGCGCCTGCTGCGCCGCGAGCTCGGAGTGCAGACCGCCGTGGCGGTCTCATCCGCGCTGGAGCTCGACTTCATGAAGTCTTTCGTGCGGGACGATCTCTCCGTCGAGCTGATCAAGAACGCGACGTACGACGTGATGAAGAAC
Source organism: uncultured Chlorobiaceae bacterium (assembly GCA_964512655.1). Classification (GTDB taxonomy): domain Bacteria; phylum Bacteroidota; class Ignavibacteria; order UBA10030; family SZUA-254; genus VBOC01. Next base: position 149,719 of record CAZEJT010000006.1, read on the forward strand.
GCCGACATCGTCCTCGTGGCTTCCGGAACCGCCACGCTCGAGACGGCATGCTACGGGACCCCGATGGTCATTCTGTACAAGACCTCGGCGCTGACATACCTGATCGCGCGGATGCTTGTGCGCATCAAAAACATCGGGCTGGTCAATATCGTCGCCGGCGAGCGGGTCGTGCCGGAGCTTCTGCAGGGGCGGGCGAATGCTCCGCATCTGGCGCGCGAAGCCGCCCGTATGCTTCAGGATCCGCCGCTCATGAAGGAGATTTCTCAACGGCTCGCACGAGTGAAGGAAAAGCTCGGGACTCCGGGCGCATCCGCCCGCGCCGCGGCCGCCGTGCTCTCCTTCACCTGAAAGCCCGGTGGTGGGCGCGCTCCGGCAGCTGCTCGTTCCGTTTTCGTGGCTCTATGGGGCCATTGTCCGGCTGCGAAACGCATTCTATGACGCCGGCGTTTTCACAAGTGAGAGGTTCGGCGTGCCCGTCGTCTCCGTCGGAAATCTGACGGCAGGCGGAACAGGCAAGACGCCCTTCGTGGAATACCTTGTGCAATACTATATGGGCAAGCGAAAGCGGGTTGCGGTGCTGAGCAGGGGTTACAAGCGCGCTTCCACCGGCACGGTTATTGTCTCGGACGGGAAGAACATTTTGGCGAATCCCGATCAATCGGGTGACGAGCCATACCAGATCGCCCGCAGGTTCCCGGAAACGCCCGTCATATCGGACGAGCGAAGGACACGGTCGGCGAAGATTGCGGTCGAAGAGTTTCAGGCGGACATTATCGTCCTTGACGATGGGTTTCAGCATCGGGCAATTTCCCGCGATCTGGATATCGTGCTGCTCAGGTCGTGGCCTCCCCTGGATCGGATGCCAATGCTTCCGGCCGGACCCAGGCGTGAGCCGCTCTCGTCACTGCGGAGGGCGGCGTTGATGGGCTTATCGGCATATGCCGCAACACCAATGCAGTCCCAGGATCTGAAGGATTACACACCCGCGCCGATGATTGCAATCCGCTTCATGCCGGATTGCGTTGTTCGGGTCTTCGGAAAGGAGAGGATCTCCGCCGAAGATCTGACGGGGAAAAAAGTAATGGGGTTTTGCGGGATCGCCAATCCGGAAGGATTCGAACGGACGCTGGACGATTTGGACCTCGAAGTTGTCGGGTTCATCAGTTTTCCGGACCATCACCGCTTCACGAGCGATGATTTCCAACGGATCAGGAACGGGTTTGAGAAATCAGGAGCGGCCATGATCCTGACAACTGAGAAGGATTCGATCCGGTGCGCCAATGCGCAGGGAGAGGCCATACTCGGGGCGCTGCCGGTGTATTTTGTCAGGATTTCGACACAGGTTATCGAGGGTGAGCAGCGCCTTCATTCGATGCTCGACGCGCTCATAGATGAAAAGCGCGCGGGCTAAAGCCCGCGGCTACCGGGGCTGATTCGGAAATGTGCGCGCGGAAACCCAGGCATACCGGGGCAGTTTCGGAGCGTGGAACAAACGATGCCACACGACTAGAATGAGAATCGGCGTAACAGATACGATGGACGATCGCGGGGGGATTGAGAGGTATCTCTCGTGGCTCAGGAGCGGAAGTCCCGACGTCAAGTGCGCGACGCTTTCATACGAACACGGTGTAGCACACCCGGCAGGCGCGTGCGACGGCATCGTTCTCAGCGGGGGAGGCGATGTCGATCCCGTGCTCTATGGAGCGCAGACCGGACATCCGACCGTGCACGACGTCGACCAGAAGCGCGATTCGTTCGAGCGGGGAGTGCTTGACCGGGCGCTGAGCGAGGGAATCCCGATCCTCGGAATCTGCAGGGGCCTCCAACTGGCAAACGTTCATCTCGGCGGTTCGCTGATCGTCGATCTTGAAGAGGCCGGATTCTCCGGCCATCAGGATGAACAAGGAAATGAGTGCGATCATGGAGTCCTTCTTGAGAGGCCCGGCGTTCTGAAGGACTCAGTCGGGACCTCGGCCGGCACGGTGAATTCCCGCCACCACCAGGCAGCGGATACGCCGGGAGAGGGCCTCAGGGTCGTCGCGCGTTCGGGCGACGGGGTGGTCGAGGCGATGGAGTTCGACCAGCCCGGAATGCACCCGTTCTTCCTGCTCGTTCAGTGGCACCCCGAGCGGATGAACGGGGGAGACAACCCGTTCTCGGCGGACATACTCAGGAGATTCATAACGGCTGTACAGACAAAGAACGAGACGAAAAGGTAGTGCCTGACACTCACTCCGACACGGCGCATCAGGACCTGGTGGAGGTGCGTACCGTGCGACGCCGGCTAAAGCCGGCGGCTACCGAACGAAATAAAGGCACTGCCGATAAACAGGCAAACGAGGAGATAAGAAGATGGCGCATAAGTACATCTATTCCTTCGGCGGCGGAAAAGCGGAAGGGAAAGCGGACATGAAGCTGCTGCTCGGCGGAAAGGGAGCCAACCTCGCCGAGATGACGAACATCAAGCTCCCCGTGCCTCCGGGCTTCACGATCACCACCGAGATGTGCACGTATGTGGGCGAGCATGGGGGAAAGTACCCGTCGGGTTTCAGAAAAAAGGTCCTCGAGGCGCTCAAGCGCGTCGAGCGGCTCACACGGAAGAAGTTCGGCAACCCGAAGAACCCGCTCCTTGTGTCGGTGCGCTCCGGAGCGCCCGCCTCAATGCCCGGGATGATGGATACGATCCTGAACCTGGGACTAAACGACACGACAGTCCGCGGGCTCGCGGCGACGACCGGCAACGAGCGCTTCGCGTACGATTCGTACCGCCGGCTCGTACAGATGTACGGGGACGTGGTGCTCGGACTAAAGCCCGCGAGCGAGCGGGATCGCGATCCGTTTGAGGTGATCATCGAGGAGAAAAAGGCGGCGCGGGGAGTCAAAAATGACACCGAGCTCACGGCGGAGGATCTGAAGGACCTGGTTCTGCTCTTCCAGGCGGAAATCCGGAAACGTCTCGGCGTCGAGTTTCCGCAGAACCCCTTCGACCAGCTCTGGGGAGCGGTTGCCGCCGTGTTCAGGTCGTGGATGAACGACCGCGCGATCGCGTACCGCAAGCTCAACCACATCCCCGAACACTGGGGCACAGCAGTGAATGTTCAGGCGATGGTGTTCGGCAACATGGGTGAGAACTCGGGCACAGGCGTTGCGTTCACGCGCAATCCCGCGAGCGGCGAGAACCGGTTTTACGGCGAGTTTCTCCTCAATGCTCAGGGGGAAGATGTCGTCGCGGGGATCCGCACGCCCCTGGAGATCGCGAGGCTCGCCGACGTCTATCCGAAGATTTACGGCCAGCTCCTCCGGGTGCGCAAGCGGCTCGAGAGGCACTACCGCGACATGCAGGATTTCGAGTTCACGATCGAGCGCGGCACCCTCTACATGCTCCAGACGAGAAACGGCAAGCGTACCGGCTTCGCAGCGCTGAAAATTGCCTCGGACATGGTGGCCGAGCGGCTCATCAAGCCGGTCGATGCGATCAGGAGGATCGAGCCGGAGCAATTGAACCAGCTCCTGAGGCCGGTGTTCGATCAGGATGAGAAAGTGCGGGCCATGGAGGGCGGCCGGCTCCTCGCGAAAGGGCTGAACGCAGGCCCGGGAGCCGCATCGGGAAAGGTGGTCTTCAGCGCATCCGATGCCGAGGAGTGGAAGAAGAACGGCGAGCGGGTCATCCTGGTGCGGATGGAGACATCTCCGGAAGACATCAAAGGGATGGACGCATCCGAGGGGATCCTGACGGCGCGCGGGGGCATGACTTCCCACGCGGCCCTGGTGGCCCGTCAGATGGGAAAGGTGTGCGTCGCGGGCTGCGGAGCTCTCGATATCGATTACGGCGACCGCTCCATGCGCGTCAACGGGCAGGTGATCAGACAGGGGGACTTCCTCTCGATCGACGGGACGACCGGAGAGGTGATCGGCGGACTCATCCAGACGAAGCCGTCGGAGGTGGTGCGGGTACTCGTGACCAAAGAGATGGCCCCCGAATCATCGCCCGTGTTCGGGATGTTCCTCAAGTTGATGGAGTGGTCGGACCGCTACCGGACGCTGAACGTGCGGACGAACGCGGATCAGCCGGACCAGAGCGAAGTCGCGATCGCGTTCGGGGCCGAAGGGATCGGACTCTGCCGCACCGAGCACATGTTCTTCGGCGGCGACAGGATCGATGCTGTCCGGGAAATGATCATCGCCGAGGACGCCGCGGGAAGGCGCCGCGCGCTCGACAAGCTCCTCCCTATGCAGAGGGGAGATTTCGCGGGGATCTTCCGGGTCATGAAGGACCGCCCCGTGACGATCAGGACTCTCGATCCGCCCCTACATGAGTTCCTCCCCCACGAAGAGCGGGAGATTGCGGACCTGGCGGCGAAAATCGGGGTCCCGCCGCAGAGGATTACGCAGCGGATCAACCAATTGAAGGAGTTCAACCCCATGCTGGGGAACCGCGGCTGCCGGCTTGGAATCGTCTTCCCGGAGATCACGGAAATGCAGGCGCGTGCGATCTTCGAGGCCGCGGTCGAAGTGAAGCGCGAAGGGATCAGGGTCACGCCGGAGGTGATGATCCCGCTCGTCGGCTTCGTGACCGAACTAGCCGAGCAGGCCAGGATTGTGCGCAGGGCCGCCGAAGACGTGTTCCGGGAAAGGGGCGAGAGGGTCGAGTACCTTGTCGGGACGATGATAGAGCTTCCCCGCGCGGCGGTGACCGCCGATGAAATCGCCTCCGTCGCGGAATTCTTTTCCTTCGGCACGAACGATCTTACCCAGACGACGCTCGGGCTCTCGCGCGACGACGCCGGAAGTTTTCTCCCTCTCTACCTCGACCACCGCATCGTGGATCAGGACCCGTTCCAGACGCTCGACCGGAAGGGGGTGGGGGCGCTCATGAAACTTGCCGCGGAGAGGGGGCGTTCCACGAGAAAGGGGATCAAGATCGGTATCTGCGGCGAGCACGGCGGAGATCCGAGATCGGTGGAATTCTGCGCCGAGCTCGGCCTGAATTACGTCAGTTGTTCTCCCTACCGCGTCCCCATCGCGCGGCTCGCCGCCGCGCAGGCGGCGCTGACTACGAACGGCGCGCCCGTCAGACGAACAAAGTCTCACTAATACCCAAGGCCAATCACTCATGAAGCTTTCAGACTTCAAGTATCCATTACCGAGAAACCTCGTTGCAAAGCATCCCGCCAAGCCGAGGGATTCAGCCCGGCTTATGGTCCTCAGCCGGTCGGTCGACTCGATTGACGAGAAGAGGTTCAGCGACATCGTCGATTATTTCAAGAAGGGCGATTGCCTTGTCGTGAATCAGACAAAGGTATTTCCCGCCCGCCTCTTCGGCAAGAAGGAGAAGACGAACGCCAAGATCGAGGTCTTCCTCCTCCGCGAACTGAACCCCGAGGAGAATATCTGGGACGTGATCGTCGATCCCGCACGGAAGGTGCGCATCGGAAACAAGATTTATTTCGATGACGGAAAGATCTGGTGCGAGGTCATCGACAACACGACATCGAGGGGGCGCACGGTCCGGTTCAACTACAAGGGAGACCTCTTCAAGGTCATCGAAAGGATCGGCCTGACGCCGCTTCCGTATTACATCAAGCGCGAGCCGGAGGAGGCCGACAAGGAACTCTACCAGACCGTCTACGCGAAGAACATCGGGTCGGTCGCTGCCCCCACCGCGGGGCTTCATTTCACGAAGCGGCTTCTCGCACAGCTCGAAAAGAAGGGAGTCCGGGTCGCTCCCGTCACGCTCCATCTCGGTCTCGGCTCGTTCAGAGCTGTCGAGGTGGAAGACCTTTCCAAGCACAAGATGGATTCCGAGTACTATGAAATCCCGCAGTCGACGGTCGACATGGTGAACCGGACGATCGACAACAGAGGAGCGGTCTTTGTGGCCGGGACGAGCACCACGCGGGCGGTGGAATCGAGCGTCACTACGACCGGGCATCTGAAGGCGAACAGGGGGTGGACCGATAAGTTCATCTTTCCGCCGTACGATTTCAAGATCGTCGATCACCTCATTACGAACTTCCACATGCCCGAGTCGACTCTCCTGATGCTCGCCTGCGCCTTTGCTGGGAGGGATTTCGTGATGCGCGCGTACAAGAAGGCGATCAAGGAGAAGTGGCGCTTTTATAGTTACGGCGATGCGATGCTCATTCTCTGAGGCCCGCTTCGATGCATGAAGGAGCGATCGTCGGCGCCGTGATCCCCGCAGCGGGCGGTGGCGTGAGGATGGGATCCGCGGATCCGAAGCAGTTCCTGGAACTCGAGGGGAAGCCGATCATCGCGTGGGCAATTGAACCGTTCCAGAACGCTGCGGAAGTCGACACGATCGTCATCGCGACGGGGGCCTCGCAGATCGGCAGGATGGAACGGATCGTTGCCGATGCAGGGGCCTCAAAGGTCTCCATGGTTGTTGCGGGGGGCGAGCACAGGCAGGATTCCGTCAGAAACGGACTCCGGGCCCTTGCTTCGAAGGAGGTTGGAATCGTCCTCATCCATGACGGCGTTCGGCCCTTCATCAATCCGGACCTGATCAGATCCGTCCTTAAAGGCCTCGCCGGCGCCGATGCCTCCATTGCCGCCATGCCCGCGAGGGAAACCGTTAAGCTTTCCAATGGAGGCGCGATCGTCGCCTCAACACCCCGCCGAGAGGAGGTTTGGCTAGCGCAGACCCCTCAGGCGTTCAGGTATGCCGACCTATGCAGGGCAATTGAGCTCGCATCATCCGACGGCTTCCTGGGGACCGATGAAGCGGGGCTGGTGGAGCGGCTGGGGAAGAAGGTGGCACTGGTGAAGGGAAGCTGGGAGAACATCAAGATAACAAGCCCTGAAGACCTGGAACTGGCCAGAATGATAGCCAGGCGCCGCACAGCTCGTACTTAATCTCCCTCACGTGCCTTGACACTAAGCGTGGTGGCTCAGGTTTGATACGTGCCGAGCGACGCCGGCTAAAGCCGGCGGCTACGAAGAGCAAAACACGGACGCCGCCAGGTCACACCCATTCTTGATTTAATTGAAGAAATTTATATCTTTAAACCTGTAACCTCGAACAAATTGAAGGGCTTTCATGCTGCCTCTGGCTATTGTAGTCGTGCTCAGCTACCTGGTGGGATCGATTCCCACGAGCATCATTGTCTCGAAAATGGCCCATGGCATCGATATTCGCAACCATGGCAGCGGCAATGCCGGGGGTACGAACGTTTTCAGAGTTTTGGGGCCAAAGGCAGGTCTGGGAGTAATCGCCCTTGACATCCTCAAGGGGTATATTGCCACCATGCTCGTAACGAAATTGATGTACGGACCGATTCCATTCACAAACGCCACCCCGTTCGAGGACATCACCGTAGTGCGAATCATCGCCGGCTGCGCTGCGATCCTCGGTCATGTGTGGACAGCCTTCGGCGGATTCCGGGGCGGGAAAGGAATCGCAACCGCGGGGGGCGTGCTCCTGGGGCTTGCGACGATCGAACTTCTGGTCGCAGTGGGCGTTTTCTCGCTTGTCTTCATTCTGTCGCGCACGGTTTCTTTGGGGTCGATCACCGCTGCGATCGCCTTTCCGCTGACGATGCTCGCCCGTCACAATCTCTTCCATGCGGATCTGGAGGGATATCATACGCTGATCTTTTTCAGCATCGCGATATCTCTCCTTCTTATCTACACGCACCGCGCCAACATCAAGCGATTGATGGACGGCACGGAGGCGCGCCTGTCAAGGGTCCCGTTGCTCCGCAAGAATCACGCGAAGTCCTCCGGCTCCTCCGGAGCGTAAACCTCCGCAGGAATCGCCGATGCGCATAGCGGTACTCGGAGCCGGAAGCTGGGGTACGACGCTTGCGATTCTGCTGAGCTACAACACCCACCAGGTAGTTCTCTGGGCTCACCGCGAGGATCATTCCAGAACGATGATTGAGAGCCGGGAAAACCGCGCTCTCCTTCCTGGCGTCAAGATTCCCCCCAACATCGAAATCACGAGCGACCTCCAGCGCGCGATCTCCGGCCGCGATCTCATCGTGGCCGCGGTGCCGGCACAGTTCGTCCGCTCGGTGGCGGAGCGGCTGAAGGGCTGCGATTTCAGCTCGACAATCATCGTCAACGTGGCGAAAGGGATCGAGAACTCCTCGCTGATGACGATGTCGGGAGTTCTTCTCGACGTCCTTCCAAGCGTCCGTCCGGACAATATCGTCACCATATCCGGTCCGAGCTTCGCCGAAGAGGTCGCGCGTCAGGTTCCCACCGCGGTCGTAGCGGCATCCACCAGCCTCGAGACCGCGAAACAGGTCCAGCAGGTATTCATGACCCCGTACTTTCGGGTGTACTCGAGCGACGACATTCGCGGCGTGGAGCTTGCGGGATCGATCAAAAACGTCATCGCCATCGCAGCCGGCATCGCAGACGGCTCCGGCTTCGGGGACAATACCAAAGCCGCGATCATGACCCGGGCGACCGCCGAGCTCTCCCGCCTCGGGAGGCATATGGGGGCGCAGCAGCAGACATTTGCGGGCCTCTCGGGCATCGGGGACCTTATCGCGACCTGCATGAGCAAGCACAGCCGGAATCGCCACGTGGGCGAGGAGATCGGCCGGGGAAGGAAGCTCCCTGCCGTCCTTGGGGAGATGGTGATGGTGGCGGAAGGCGTCGCGACCACGAGGTCGGTCCACGATCTTGCCTCAAAGTACGGCGTCGAGCTCCCCATCTCGAACGAAGTCTATGAGGTGCTCTTCGAGGACAAGGACCCGATCCTGGCGACATCCGATCTGATGACACGCAACGCCAAGGGAGAGGCCTGATCGGTTGACTCTCCGGCGCTCTTCCCGGCGCCGCGGATATCAGATGTAACAGTCTGCATCGGCATTCCGGTCGTCTCTTCATTCCACTGATGCTACCGCAGAAAGATCCCGATAGCCCTGTCCGGTTCCTCAAGAAGGTAGGCCCCAAGCGCGCCGCCGCTCTTGAAGAACAGGGCGTCCGCACCGTGCGCGACCTCCTCTACACGTTCCCCTTCGCTCACGTAGATCTCTCCGCAGTCGAGAAGATCGGCAATCTGAAGTCCCTCATGGATTCGGGGAAGTGGATCACCGTGATCGGGAACGTTCTCGCCTTCGATCTCGTCGGCCGGCCGCCGCGCCAGCGGCTCGTCGTCATGCTCGGGGATGAGAGCGGAAAGATCCAGCTCGTGTTCTTTCAGAGCCTTCATTTTTTCAAGAAGGCGTTCACGGTGGGCGACACCCTCGCCGTGAGCGGAAAGGTCACGGGGTACCGGAACCGGCCACAGCTTGTCCATCCTTCCATCGACCGCCTCGATGCGGATGAGGAGGGAGAGCCCTCGGGCTTCCTTCATACGGGAGGGATCATACCGAAGTACCGCCAGTCGGGAGAACTCCGGGACGCGCGCCTTCGCCTGAAGGGGCTGCGGGAGCTGATGAAACTCGCGGTCGACGACTATGCCGACCTGATCGAAGACATCCTGCCGCCGGATCTGAAGAAGAAACTGGACCTGATGCCGATCGGACCCGCGCTTCATTCCATCCATTTTCCGGAATCTCTTGACGCTCTTGAACAAGCCCGCAGGCGTCTGAAATTCGACGAGTTGTTCGTCCTGCAATTGATGCTCGCTCTCCGGCGGAACCAGGTGAAGGAGGGAATTCCGGGCATCGCGTTCGACGTCAAAAGCACGCTGGCCCGGCAGCTGGTCGACTCCCTGCCCTATACCCTGACCCGCGCCCAGATACGGGTGATCAACGAGATCGCCGGGGACATGAGCATTCCAAAACCAATGAACCGGCTTCTGCAGGGCGACGTGGGAAGCGGGAAGACCATCGTGGCCCTGACCGCCATGCTGATCGCGATCGAAAACGGCTATCAGGCGGCCTTCATGGCGCCGACTGAGATCCTGGCGGAGCAGCATTTCATGACTCTGAAAACCTTTCTCAAACACCTTCCCGTGAATGCACGGCTCCTCATCGGGGGTCAGCGGGCGAAGCTCCGCGAAGATATCCTCGAAGACGTCAGACGCGGCTCTGCGCAACTGATCGTGGGCACGCACGCTCTGATCCAGGAGTCGGTGGAGTATGCGAAGCTCGGCCTAGCGGTCATCGACGAGCAGCACCGCTTCGGCGTCACACAGAGGGCGGCCCTGGTAGGCAAGGGGAAGGTCCCGGGCGAGGTTGCGCCCAACCCGGATGTCCTGGTTATGACCGCCACCCCTATCCCCCGGACGCTCTCCCTGACGGTCTACGGTGATCTTGACGTCTCTACAATAGACGAGCTTCCCTCGAACAGGCGGCAGATCAAGACCTTCGTCAAGTTCGAATCGGAGCGCCAGTCAATCTACCGGTTCATACGGGAGCAGCTTGCAGAGGGACGGCAGGCGTACATCATCTACCCTCTAATAGAAGAATCGGAGAAGCTCGATCTCAAGGCCGCGACCGAGAGCTTCGAGGCCCTGAGGACAACCGTATTTGCCGATCGAACGGTCGGACTCCTCCATGGGCGGATGCCCACCGATGAGAAGGACGAAGTCATGGCTGCCTTCAACAGGGGCGAGCTGGACATTCTGGTCGCTACCACCGTGATAGAAGTGGGTATAGACATCCCCAACGCCGCCATCATGGTCATTGAACACTCTGAACGGTTCGGTTTGTCGCAGCTTCACCAGCTGCGGGGGAGGGTGGGACGGGGTCCGGAGCAGTCGTTCTGCATCGTGACAGCCCCCGATTGGATGCGGCGCCTCCTCGCCGCCTCGCGTTCCGATCCAACTCCCTTCGGAGAGGATGACGAGAAGCAGAAGACGATCAAGCGCCTCAGGACCATACTCGAGACCACCGACGGGTTTAAAATCGCAGAAATTGACCTGGAATTGCGGGGTCCAGGGGATTTTTTCGGGACCAGACAGAGTGGATTGCCCGAGCTCCGCATCGCGAACCTCGTGACCGACAAGGATCTTCTCTCGCTTGCGCGGTCGGAAGCGTTCGATCTCATCGAGAAGGATCCTAAACTCCGGGTCGACGAGCATCAGGCGCTCCGAAAGTATCTTGTCAACCGGATGATGATCGCATCGTCTCTCGTCGATGTCGGTTGACGACGACAAAAACTTTTTTTGAGCGCGCAGACGGCTCAAAAATGCATTTTTTTCTTGACAACCACGTTAAAATGATTATATTTACACACAAGAGAACGATTGTTGAACGAAGTGAGAGGAACAAATCAGTAACTTGTTAGATCTTCCGATCCAGGTTTCACCGATGCGCGTCGCGCTCGTCTACAATCAGAAGAAGGAAGATGCAACACAGCAGTCACTGCCGGAGGATACAACAGACCCTCCGAGTATGATGCGAGGAGTCGACTCGACCCTCGCGAAGCGATCTCACCTCCTCCCCTCCTCTCAAGTCCTCAACGATACCTACGCAGAATGGGACACGGCCGAAACAATCGACGCCGTAGCGTCCGCGCTTGCGGAGATCCACCATGTGACGCCGATCGAAGCGGACGAAGAGGCATACGAGAAGCTCCATCTCAATCGTCCCGAAATTGTCTTTAACATCGCCGAGGGGATGAGCGGCTCGTCGCGCGAGGCGCAGATCCCCGCGATTCTCGAAATGCTCGGGATTCCCTACACGGGATCCGATCCCCTCACGCTCGCACTCTGCCTCGACAAGTCGCGCGCCAAAGAAATTCTCTCGTATCACGGAATCCCGACGCCCAAATTCTCCGTGATCCCAGATCTCTCGCATGTCGCAACTGCCGCGACCGCGTATCCGGCTGTGGTAAAGCCCATTCATGAAGGATCGAGCAAAGGGGTGCTTGATTCCTGCCTGGTCAGAAACCCCGGCGAGCTTTCCCGGATGGCGGCAAAGCTCCTTGAGACCTACAACGAGCCGGTCATCGTCGAGGAATTCCTTCCCGGGCGCGAATTTACCGTGGCCATGCTCGGAAATGGCGACACGGTCGGGGTTCTGCCGATCGTAGAGATCGATTTCAGCTCGCTTCCCGAGGGGGTGAACCCCATCTATTCGTATGAAGCGAAATGGGTGTGGGATGAGTCGGCGAATCCGCTCGAGATCTTTAAGTGCCCGGCGCGAATCTCGCACGCTCTCAAACTTGAAATCGAGTCGATCTGCAGAAAAGCATATGATCTGTTGCGGTGCAGGGACTGGTGCCGCATTGATGTCAGGCTCGATGCGAAAGGGCGCGCCCATATTATAGAGCTGAACCCCCTGCCCGGAATCCTGCCGCGGCCGGAGGATAATTCCTGCTTCCCGAAAGCGGCGCGGGCTGCGGGGATCGACTACAAGCAGCTCATCCAAAGCGTCCTTGGTTTTGCCGCACTGCGTTATGGTCTCGGGGGTTCACGATAAGGAGTGCCCATGAAAAAGAAGCTCGCTGTGGCCATCGTCTATAATGAACCGACCGTCGTGATCAACGGCGGGAGGAAGTATATCTCCGAGGCGGGCATTCTGCAGGAGGGGGGAAAGCTCCTCACCGGATCGCAGGACGTCCTGACCGACCTCTCGGAAGTGGGAGTCCTGGAAGAGAAGGAAGACATCGCGCGGGCGCTGGGCGCGATCGGATACAAGACGACGATCTTCAACGTCGACGGAGACATCCGGCGTTTCGTGAACTTCCTCCACGACGAGCAGCCCGACGTCGTCTTCAATCTTTGCGAAAGCGTCGGGGATTCGTCGATCCACGAGATGCATGCCGTCGGCATTTATGAATTGATGGGAGTCCCGTATACCGGCTCGAATCCCCTCACCCTCGGCACCGCACTCGACAAGGTCAGGGTGAAGGAAATCCTTCTTTACAACGGTCTCCCGACGCCGCGCTTCCAGCTCTTCAAAAGCTGGGTGCGGATGAGCGTGGATGAACGATTGACGTATCCTCTGATCGTGAAGCCCTCGCAGGAAGACGCGAGCATCGGCATCGAAACCGATTCCATCGTGTCATCCCTCCCCGAGCTCCGGAAGCGTGTCCGGTATATCGTAGAGCACTTCGACCAGCCGGCCCTTGTGGAGGAGTATATCGACGGACGCGAGCTGAATGTGGCGATCCTCGGCAACCGCAAGCCCACCGTCTTCCCGATTTCCGAGATCGACATGTCCACGCTTCCGAAGCAGTATCACCGAATCATCAGCTACAACGCGAAGTGGATGAAGGGGACCGAAGAATACGAGCATACGAAGGGGGTATGCCCGGCTCCATTGCCCCCCGCGCTGGAATCGACGATCAAGGAAATGGCTCTCCGCGCATACCAGCTCCTCGGGTGCAGGGATTACGCCCGCATCGATTTCCGGCTGAGCAAGGAGCATAAACCGTTCATCCTCGAGGTGAATCCGAATCCCGACATCTCCGACGACGCCGGGTTCGCGAGATCAGCCCGGGCGTATGGGTATAAGTTCGAGGAGCTTGTGGGAAAGATCGTCGAATGCGCGCTGGAACGGCTCCCCTGATTACCATCCGGCCGACTCGCCTTGAAGACAAGGAAATCATCGGTGACATGCTCGCGCGCTCGGGAGACTTCCGGCGTGACGAGATCGAAATCGCATTCGAGCTGATCGATGTCTTTCTCGATACAACCACCGGCCAGACGGATTACGACATCTACACCGGCGTCGACGAGGAGGAAAAGCCCGTCGGGTTTGTCTGCATCGGACCTACCCCTCTCACTCACGGGACATTCGATCTCTACTGGATCGCCGTCGATCCCAACGGCCACCGCGGCGGGATCGGCACGCGCCTTCTTCACCATGCCGAAGACGTTGTGAAGTCGCGAGGCGGACGGCTGCTGATCGCCGAGACATCCTCCCAGCCCTCCTACGAAAAAGCACGGTCTTTCTACCGGAAGAACTCCTACCAGGAGGTCGCCCGCATAAGGGATTACTACACCCCCGGAGACGATCTGGTCATCTACGGGAAATACCTTTCACAATCAGGAGTCTAACTGCGTCATGGAATTGTGGCAGCAAATGCTTCGTCAGAGCGTCGATAGCGGAAAGGATTTGGTAGAGCGGTTCGGATTCGACAAAGATCTTGCAGACAAACTGAACTCGTTGTTCCACACGCGCATCAATCCCTACTACCTCAGCCTGATCCGCTACCCCGGCGACCCCATCTGGCTCCAGTGCATGCCGGATGCCCGGGAGCTCGCAGACGACGGCCTGCCGGAAGACCCGCTCGCGGAGGATTCGCACAGCCCCGTGCCGAGCATCGTGCACCGCTACCCCGACCGGGTTCTCTTCCTGACGACAAGCCAGTGTTCGATGTACTGCCGCTTCTGCACGCGCAAGCGCAAGGTCGGCGACTCATCCAAGATCAACATGAAATTCATCCAGGACGGGATCGATTACATCGCCAGCCGCCCCGAAGTGCGGGATGTGATCCTCTCGGGCGGAGATCCGCTTATGCTGACAGATTTCCTGCTCGAGCGGGTGCTGAAGTCGCTGAGAGAAATACCCCACGTGGAGATCATCCGTCTCGGCACGAAAATGCCGTGTGTGCTTCCCCAGCGCATCATGCCGAAATTGTGCAAGATGATCCGGAAGTATCATCCAATCTATGTCAATACGCATTTCAATCACCCGTGGGAATGCACCGCCGAGGCGAAACGCGCCTGCGAAATGCTTGCAGACGCCGGATGTCCCGTCGGGAACCAGGCCGTGCTCATGAAGGGAGTGAATGACGACCCCGACGTGATGCTGGAACTCATGCGAAAACTTCTTGCGATGCGCGTGCGTCCGTACTATCTCTATCAGGCAGATATTACTAAAGGGACTGATTACTTCCGCACACCCGTGAGCAAGGGCCTCGAGATCATGGACAAACTCCGCGGCCATACTTCAGGGCTGGCGATCCCCAACTTCGTTATCGATGCCCCCGGAGGAGGCGGAAAAATCCCGATTTTGCCGCAGTACGTCATCGGAAGGGCAGGAAAGAACATCATTCTCCGCAATTACAAGTACGAGATCTACACCTACCCCGACCTCGAAGAAGAGCCCGCGGGCCATCTGCCCCCGATCGAAAAGGCATTCAAGCGAAAGAACGGAAAGACGAACGGGAACGGGCACAATGGAAACGGGAACGGCAAGAAGCAGAAGGTGGAGGCGGTGGGCCGCTAGGAGCCGATAGGTCCACGTTCTGCAGCTGCATCTCGGAGGGTAAATTTGTAAGGAGGCAATTGTCGGAGGGGGGTAGGGGCGCTTTCCTGATCTAGGAGTCAGCATGAGTTATTCTCCACGCTGTTTGCGTGCGTGCCTCAAGAGTTGTATCCTGATCCTTTTTTTCTTCGCGGTTGTCCCTCCGGTCTTCGCACAGTCGCCCCCGAATATTTCGACCCTTTACGATTCGCTCGCGAATCCCGTCCTGAACGAAAGCGCCGCGGCTCCGGTCGAAAACCTGACGATAACCCGCGGCGGGCAGAAACTTCTCTTCACCAAGGGTCTCCTCCGGCTTACTCTCCCGGTCGGTGGAAAGGTCTCCGCAGCCGTTTTTACCGGGAAGGGGACATTCACCCTTTCTCCTCCAACTCCCGGTGAGCGCTCGGAATTCGAGCGAGAGACAAGGTATAAGTTGACCGACGGCAAATACGAATTCGCGTTTGAGCGGTGCGTTCTGTGGTTTCAGGATAGCCTTCTCAAAGAGCTCGGCGAGGGGATGCACTTTGCGAAGCAAGACGTCGGACGCGCCGAGAAGGACGCGCTTGAGCGAAGCCTGAAGTACGCGATAGACAAATCGAACACGGATGTGCTGCTCCGCGTCATAACGGAAGCGCTTGAGCCCCAGCCACAGCCGTATCTCTACGCGACGATTTTCTTCCCGGAGAAGGGAGAAATCTGTTTCGGCTTCGATCCGCGGCGGTTCGAAGAAATCTCCGTCTATCAGCCTCCTTATGAGGCCATTGCCGGAGCGGTCTACTGGCTGCAGCTCGTCAATTCGTTTCACCTCCCGGAAGAGTATGCGAAGGCGTCCGAATACGCGCTTTGCAATGAGGACAAGAAGCGGTTTGATTTTCTGAGCGAAAAGATTGATCTGACGGTTGAACAGGGCGGTCCGACGCATGCCCGCGCCGCGCTTCATATTCGCTCGAGATCGTCCCACCCGGCAACCTTGAATTTCATCCTCGACCCGACTCTGAAAGTAGATTCGATCATCGGAGAAGGGGGAAGATCACTCTCCTTCCATAGAAGCGAGAAGGAATGGGAAGGAATCGTTCGGCTTCCAGACCAGGACTCTCTAGGGTACAGTCTGGACTTTGCATATCACGGCGATTTCATGAAGCCATACCAGACGCAATACGGATTGATCAACGGCATCCTCGTCAACACACGAAAAATCGCGGGCAGTTTTTACATGCCGGCGTCTTCGACGGGATGGTATCCGCAACAAGATGCGCTGGAGCGGGTTTCATTCGACGTGACGTACCACGTCCCCAAGGATCTGGAGCTTATCGCCGCGGGCAGAAAGCAGGAAGAATCAGTTGAGAACAGCAGGAAAGTCGTTCGTTACACGACCGGCGACCCCTGCATCATCAACACGTTCGGTGTCGGCCAATTCCAACCAAAGACGGTGAGGCTGAGCGCCAACGAGCCCCCTGTGACCGTCTATGACGTTGGTGGCGGCGGGGATCCGGAGGTGGTGGGCAAAGACGTCGCGAACTGCATGCGGCTCTATACGTATCTTTTTGGCGGCACGCCCTACACGGAAGTCCGCGTGGTGGGCGGGCCCGAGAAGCACGGTCAGGCGTTTCAGGAGTTCCTGAATCTGCCCTGGTTCGAGGAGATCGTCGGGGAGAAAAATGGAGGCGTCGCCATCGGGCGGGCGCATGAAGTGGCTCACGCGTGGTGGGGCCATGGAGTAGGATGGAAGAGTTATCACGATCTTTGGATCAGCGAGGCATTTGCAAACTACTCCGCGCTCCTGTACGCCCAATTCGATCTCAAACAGGATCGGCCATTTTTCGACAAGCTGAAGGCATGGAAGGAGGAAATAGCCGGAATGCGGAAGTATGCTCTCGGTTCCGGACCGCAACTGGGCTCGATCTGGCTGGGCTATCGGGTCTCAACGGCGCAGACCGCCAACGACTACGCCGTGTCGACGTACTTGAAGGGTGCCTGGGTCCTGCATATGATTCGGATGATGATGGCAGATCTCTCGACTCTGCAGGAGGATTCATTCACGAAAATGATGGCGGAATTCTATCAGACCTTCAAAGGGAAAGACGCCAGTACAGAGGATTTCCGCGCCGTGGTAGAGAAGTACTTCCATAGCGACATGAAGTGGTTCTTCGACGAATGGGTGTACGGGACGGAGGTTCCGACCCTGAAATGCACCCACTCGGGCGTTCAAACCGCCTCGGGCAAGTATTCCCTCAAGATCGGGGTCGAGCAGAAGGATGTGTCAAAGCCCTTCACGATCTATCTGCCTTTTGAATTGACGTTTAAGAACGGAGTCAAGTCGCGGGCCCGGCTCCTCGTCGACAAGGAGCGGAACGAGTTCTCGTACGAGTTGGACCAGGAGCCCGAGACAGTGAGCTTTAACGTCATGGAATCCGTCCTCTGCCCGATCGAAGAATGACACCGATTTCTCAGCCCTACGCTTGCCGGCACTTGCCCGCCGTCTGATAGTCGGCTGATTCTTCCTGGGAACTGCCGAAAACCGTTGACATTCAACCCCCTTCCACTTATATTAATTGTCCGTGCCCCATTAATCGAGAGGTACGACCACCTGATCTGCCACTGAGTCCATGCGAATTCCCCCCGAAAAAATCGAAGAGATACGTGTCAGCACCGACATCGTGGATCTCATCGGTGCCTTTGTCCGGCTGAAGAAGCGGGGGAAGAATTACCTCGGCCTCTGCCCCTTCCACTCTGAGAAAACCCCTTCGTTCAACGTTTCTGCGGAGCGCCAGATGTATCACTGCTTCGGGTGCGGGGCGGGGGGGAACGCTTTTACGTTCGTGATGGAGTACGAGAAGATCTCGTTCGTGGAAGCGGTCCGCGCGCTCGCGGAGAAGGCGGGGATCGCACTTCCGAGCCCCTCCGAAGAGTCGGACCGCGAGGCGAGCGAGCAGGAGCAGATCTACGAAGCATGCCGCTGCGCGGCTGAGTTTTTCCGCTCTTCACTGACCACAGCAGAGGGGAAGGTCGCTCTCGATTATCTGCACAAGCGTGGATTCACGGATGAGTCGATCAAGACATTCCAGATCGGCTACGCTCCGAATTCCTGGGATGCGTTTGTCAAGCACGCCGCCTCGAAAAAGTTTCCTATCCCCGTCCTCGAAAAGGCAGGGCTCGTGCGCAAGCGGGAGGATGGGTCGGCCTACGACTATTTCCGGGGAAGGGCAGTGTTCCCGGTTTTCTCCACGACCGGGAGAATCGTCGGGTTCGGCGCCCGCAAGCTGATGGAGGACGACAAGCTCGGAAAGTACATTAACTCTCCCGAGACGCCGATCTACCAAAAAAGCAGAATCCTCTACGGACTCTACCAGGCGCGCGAAGCCATCCGTGAAGACGAAACGGCCCTCCTCGTCGAAGGGTACGCCGATTTGATCCGGCTCTTCCAGTCCGGAGTCAGGAACGTCGTCGCTTCGAGCGGCACCGCTCTGACCGAAGAACAGATCGCCCTCCTTTCCAGATATGCCAGGAACGTCACAATCGTGTACGATGCGGACTCCGCCGGATCGAATGCCGCACTGCGCGGAGTGGATCTGATCCTCGAGCGGGACCTCGATGTCAAGGTAGCGGTGCTCCCCGAAGGAGAAGATCCGGATTCCTTCATCGGCAAAGAGGGGGGAGATGCGTTCCGGAAGCTGGCAAAAACGGCCGGATCATTTATCGACTTCATTGCCGGCATTGCACAGCGCGACGGCAAGCTTGACACTCCGGAGGGCAAGGCGCAGACGGTGAGATCAATTGTCCAGTCGATCTCCAAGATGCCGGATGAGCTCAAGAGATCGTTTTACGTAAAGCACGTCGCAGACCGGTACAAGCTGTACGAATCGCTCCTCCATCGGGAACTGGAGAAGATTTTAACCGGAGCGCGCCGAGCGACGCGTACCCAGACATCCGTGGTGCCTTCGTTCCGGGACGGGAGCGGGCTCGCCCAGCCTCCGCCGATCGAGATTCCCCCTCCTGAGCGCGATCTGACAAACGCGATGTTGAGCGGAGGAGAGCAGGTTGCGCGGTACATCTTCAGCAAGATCGAGGTGGACGATTTTACGCACCCCCAGACACGGGCGGTGGCGGGTTATCTTTACGAGTGTCTTGAGGAGGGGAAAGCGTTCGATACCTCTTTGCTGGTGAACGAGATTAAAGATCCCGCCCTGAGGCGCCTTATGACGTCGGCGATCGTCTCAAAGCACCAGCTCAGCCGCAGATGGGGAGAATCGCAGCTTGAGCAGGCGAACCCGATGAAGCTGGCCGGCGATGCTCTGGCGAGATTCCTCGAAGCATCCTTGAATCGAAAGTTGGCCCAAAATCATCAGTCTCTTGAAGAGGCAAGCCGAAGAGGGATGGATGTTTTGCCATTCCTTGAGGCGGGGAGAGATCTCCGGAGCAAGATCAAGGAGTTGCGCTCGAACGGAATCCACAGGGATTCCTGATCAGGGAGAGCATAAAAAAAGGGTGACCTGGAAGGTAGTCACCCTTAGGGACGAGGATAAGATTCCATTCAGCTGGAGGTAATCCCCGCCTCAATCATAGGTAAAAAAGCCCCGCGATCCAACCCCTCCTGTGCCAAATATCACACCGAGGGCCATTTTCCGATACTACCAGCACGGGAGTTCCCCCTTTGCGCATCTCGGGTTGGTTCTCTATATTTCCGCCATACCCCACCCGGAACTTGAACCCGAGGGGGAAACAGGCCTCTTGCACGCTCATCTTAATCGATAACCTGCTCGTCTCCCGCATCTCCGGTTGACGAAGGTTTACGAGGGAGTGCTGCCATGCGATTGCTTAGCGCGTTCCTCTGTACAATAGCCCTCTCTGCAACCCTTTTCGCGCAACAAAAATATCTCGTCTCGCCCAACCAGGAAGTAATTCCTGTACCGCCGGCAAGTTCGGCGAGGGCTTTACTAAACAATCAGCACCGTCACGGGCTCCCTTCCTCGTTCATCCAATGCGATCCGCATCCACAGTTCGGGTACATTCCTCCGGAATGCCCGATTTGCCCCGGCACATTCGGCTTTAGTCACGGCGACGTCATGGGCGAGTGGTTTGTAGCGCCGGCGCGAGGGACTATCGACACAATATACATTGTTTCGAATGGGACCATTTCTACGTTGGATTCGACAGTACGTGTCAGGATTTTCAAATCGAATATTGGTCCGGGCCACGGCCCCGGGTATGACTATCCCAGTCCCTGCTTAAGTTGGGGGTATTGGATAAACACAACCAATCTTGAGAGCGGCATCTCTGCCTTTATCGAGGATGCGACCGATACCACGTGGCACTCGACCGCAGACTCTAATGGCAGTGCGAAGCCATCGTTCACTCCCTTTGGATCGAGCCTATGGGGGATGGGAGGGGTCACCCTCAAATTAAAGCCCTACGCCGCCGTCGCCCTCCCGATGGATCTCCTCCCCGGAGGATTCCAGATTGGGCCCCATCCGCCTGAGGTGACTGGTGCCATAGATGTGGGAGAGACATTCTTCTTCTCGATGCAGATGCCTTCATTCTCCACGCCTCATCCGTACCCCGAGGCCCAGCCGACACAATTCCCCGCGAGTTATATGTGGGATATTCCCGGACGAGCCTGGAAGTTTTATCCTCATGAGAATGGGCCGGATCCGGGATGCTATGGCACACCAGGTCTTACGGGATATAAGGGCTGGTGGGCGCGAGGAAGCAGTGACGGAGGCAATCCAACCAGGGCCCTCGCCTTCGATATCTGGTACAGCATGACCCTCACGGCGAATGTTCCCCCGGTGATCTTCGCGGGTGTACCGCCGGGAAACACGCTTTCGACGGACTCACGATCGATTTCGGCAGAGGCGATCGACTGCGATTACGAGAATCCTTCACGTGCGGGACTTGACTCGGTGTTTGCGCGTTATACGGTCACGGACTTCGCGGGAAATGTTGGTTCGTACGGAACCATTCTCCTGGACAACATCGGCGGGGATTCGTACAGCGGAATGCTGCCGGGTGTTCTGAAAGGGAGCATTGTAAAGTACAAGTTCTTCGCGGTCGATTCCGCCGGGCTCGCCGATTCGACGTCTGAGTTCCAGTACAAAGTCATCGACTTGAACAGCTCTTACTATAAAGCGGATATGACCCTCCCATGCACGACGATGAGCATAGCCGCCTCCGGTACGGTGATCGATACTTCGGCCTGGTTCCTGCCTCCACGGAGCCTTAACACGGCGAAGGGGGATGACGGGACAAGCGGTCCGTTCTCTCTCGGCGGCCCGTTCGTTTACTTCGGCGATACGTTACACTATGCGTGGATAGGCGTGAACGGCGCAATCGCACTTTCCAAGGCCGCGTCGGAGACGCTCGATGTCAATTCAAACGGCTACGCCACCTACGGATGGGATTTCCCTCAGCGACAGTATCACGGAAGGTCCGACGCAGCGGGCCAGGATGCGGGGCTAATGCCGAAGAATCTCATCGCACCCTTCTGGGCCGAATGGATCGTAAGACGGGACGCGCCGCCGATGACGTTCGGGCATGTGAGATACAGCAGCACCGCGTACCCGGGAAAGTTTGTGGTGGAGTGGGACAGTCTGGGCGACTTCGACGCCTCGGGCGCCGTGGTGGATAATGACCGCTTCCGCGTCGTTCTCGACCGACTCAGCGGTTCGATTCAGTTTCAGTACGACAACGTTGGAATCGGAGGACTCGACACGCTCGGACTCGTGGGAATCCAATCGGACTCCCTGACGCATCCGGTGCCGGTCACCCCGTTCAACCTGTTTAACAGGGCCGGTAGTCCGACGGAGACCCGGCCGCGTGCCGGCCTTTGCGTTTCGTACTATCCTTGCGACTATTCATTGGGAATGATTGACGGTTGGAATCTGGTTGCAATCTGCACGAATCCGCCTTCGCGCTCGAGGCGGTTTCTCTTCCCGTCAGCGGTATCCCCGGCGTTCGTGTATAACGGAGGATACGCGCCGATAGACTCACTTTCGCCTGGCCGGGGGTACTGGCTAAAGTTTTCCGGCGCACAATCGACCTGCATTCCCGGGTCGCCCCTGGAATGCGTCGACGACTCCGTTAATGCTGGCTGGAATATCATAGGTTGCGCCACAAGGCCGACTCCAACAGGCACAATCACGAGTACCCCGCCGGCCATTATCGTGTCCCCCTTTTTCGGCTTCAACGGCTCGTACACGGTCGCAAGCATGGTCTCCCCGGGGCATGGGTATTGGGTCAGATGCAGCGCTCCAGGGAAACTTCATATTTGCGGAGGTGCGGCTTCCAGTTCCAAGGAAGCTGCTCAGGCCGATGAACTCAGCGCATTGGATAAGGTAACGATCCAGGATAACACCGGCCGCGCTCAAACTTTGTACATCGGATCTGACGCGGTCATGGGGGCTGATGAAGCAGGCAAGTATGAAATGCCGCCTGCTGCTCCGGACGAAAGTTTTGGCGTCCGGTTCTCCTCGGGGCGATTGGTGGAAGTCTATCCTGCGACCCCTGACAAGTCGAAAGAATATGAGTATCCAATCCTATTGCGGGACGTACAGTATCCGATCGGCGTGAGCTGGGAGTTCGGGGAGCGAAGCAAAGGAACGCTTACGCTCATAGCCGGCAGGGGAACGGAGAGAAAAACTCTGACGCTTCTCGGAGGAACGAAAGGAGGAACCGGAAGCGTGAGGATTATCGATCCCGCCGTAACGAAGCTGATCCTAAAGCTGACGCAAGGAGTGGCGTTACCGAAGGAATTCGCGTTATCCCAGAATTATCCAAATCCCTTCAACCCGATCACGCAGTTTATCGTCGATGTTCCGAAGGCGTCGGACGTTGAGATTGCAGTGTACGACATCCTGGGGCGAGAGATAGTTACGTTAATGAGAGGGGAGCAGGACGCGGGGTATCATACGGTGGACTGGGATTCGAAGGACAGCAGGGGACTGACTGTCCCTTCCGGAATGTACATGGTTCGGATGACGGCTGGAGATTTCAGCGCCTCGAGAAAGGTACTGCTTCTAAAGTAGAGGGAGTAGGGTCTATGCGATTTCTTTCTGCGTTACTCTTCGTTTTTGCGCTCTGCGGTATCTCCACCGCGCAGCAGCGATTTGTTGTTTCACCCAACCAGGAGGTGATCCCTATCCCGCCCGGCTCATCGGCGCAGGAGCTGATTGCCCGGCGCAGCCGCCCTACACTCCCTTCAAACATTCAGGCACCATGCAGCGGGGAGGCAGTCTTCGGTTACGATCCAGTTCACTTTCCGGTTGACAGCCGGTTCGGATTTAGCCACAAGGATGTCCTTGGTGAATGGTTCGTGGCGCCGGCACGGGGTACGATCGATACGTTTTACTTTTATCCCAACGGGTCGATCTCGGCTATCGACTCAGAAGTGATCATTCGAGTATTGAAGTCTAATCTTTCCCCGGGACACGGCCCCGGCTACGATTATCCACCTCCCTGTCGAAGCTGGGGTTACTGGTTTAGCAGCGTCGATCAGGAAAACTCGATCACCCCATTCCTCGAGGACGCGACAGATACGACCTGGCACTCCACAATAGAACTGAACGGAGGAACGAAGCCGTCCTTCCCGCCGGCCGGATTGAGCGTCTGGGGACTGAGCGGTATTCCAATAAAGCTGAAGCCCAACTCTATCAACGCGGTCCCGACGGATCTCATTCCGGGAGGGTTTCAGATCAAGCCCCACGCGCCTTCTGTCCAGGACACAATCGACGTGGGTGAGGCATTCTTCTTCACACTGAGAATGAATTCGATAAATGAATTGTGGGCGTACCCCGATCCCATGCCGACAGAATTCGCAGCGAGTTCCTCGGGGGATTTTCCCGCCCGGGATTGGAAGTTCTACGAGCATGATTCAGGTCCCACTTGGTGTTCCGGCACGCCCGCGAGTCAGATAAAGAAAGGGTGGGTCGCGCGCGGCCCGCTGGGACCCGCCCCGTATACGTCTGGCTCAGCGTTCAGTGTGTGGTACGTCATGACTCCCTCGACAAATATTCCGCCGAGCATTTACTGCTCCGAGCGACTCGACTATACCTTCTCAACCGATCCCCGGACGGTCACCGCGGATATCGTGGATTGCGATGCCGAGCAGCCCCCCCGTGCCGGAGTCTACAATCAATACATAAGATACTGGACACGCGATTTGGCCGGTTATACCCTCTCCTCGGGTACTGTACCAATGTACTTCCTCGGCGGTTCTGGTTACTCAGGCACCATTCCATCTGCCCCAAGGAATACCATCGTCACCTACAGGATCTTCGCCTCCGATTCCACCGGTCTCACGGATTCGACATGCCTGTTCAGATACAGAGTCGTCGACCTCAACAGCTCATATTACAAGGCCGACACGACGCTTTCCTGCACGACGATGAGCATCTCAGGTACTGGCACGGCGATCGGCGCATCCGCTTGGTTTTTGCCTCCGACAAGCAGTAATAATCACGCTGGAGATGACGGGACGGCGGGACCATTCTCCCTCGGCGGAACATTCCTCTATTTCGGCGACACGATGAACTACGCGTGGGTGGGCGTGAACGGGGCGATCGCGTTGTCGAAAACCGCCATTGACACGCTCGATGTGAACGCGAATGGGCTGTTCACCGACGCATGGGAGCTGCCTAGTCGCCAGTGCCACGGCCGACAGGATCTCTCCGGGCAAATAGCAGGGTTGATCCCCAGAAATTTTATCGCCCCCTTCTGGGGTAATTGGATAGTCAAACAAGATTCTCCGGCAGCGACATTTGGCAATGTCAGGTATAGCAGCACTGCTTTTCCAGGGAAATTCATAGTCGAGTGGGACTCACTCGGAGATTTTGGTCCCTCCGGCGCACTCCCCGACGACGAGCGGTTCCGGGTCATCCTGGACCGCATATCAGGGACCATACAGTTTCAGTACGATAACGTAGGCAGCGGCGGGGTCGGAACCGCAGATCTGGTCGGGCTCCAATCAGATTCCATCACGCATCCAGGGCCGATCACACCGTTCAACTTCTTCGACAAAGATGGCTACCCCCTCGAAACACGGCTGCACAACGGCCTTTGCCTTTCGTACTATCCCTGTGATTTCTCAGTTGCATTGGTCGACGGATGGAACCTGGTTTCAGTCGGCGTGCGGCCCCCTTCGTACGCGAAATCCTTCCTCTTCCCAATGGCGGTAACGCCGGCTTACGCCTACCATGGAGGCTATACTCCAACCAACATCCTCGACAGTATGGGAGGGTACTGGATTAAAGTCAGCGGCGCCCAGACGATCTGTGTCCCCGGGACCTGCCTGACCTGCAGAGATGACACGCTGAGGACGGGCTGGAATATCATAGGCGCCGGCTGCAAACCAGTCAATGTTGGGACGCTCGTAACAACGCCTCCAGCCATAATAGCCTCACCGATTTTCGGCTTCAGCGGATCTTATACTGTGGTCAGTACGCTTGTCCCGGGCCACGCCTATTGGCTCAGATCCAACGCCCCGGGCGTTCTCCACATTTGCGGAGGTGCGGCTTCCACTCCCAAGGAAACTGCTCAGGTTGACGAACTGAGTGGTTTGGATAAAGTAACGATCCGGGACGAGAAGGGGCGCGCGCAGACGTTGTACGTCGGATCGGATGCCGTCATGGGGGCCGATGAAGCGGCCAGGTATGAAATGCCGCCCGCTGCTCCGGACGAAACGTTTGGCGTCCGGTTTTCCTCGGGCCGATTGGTGGAGGTCTATCCTTCAACACCCGACATGTCGAAGGAATATGAGTACCCAATCGCATTGCGGGACGTAGCGTATCCGATCCGCGTGAGCTGGGACCTGGCGGGGCGAAGCAAAGGAACGCTGGCGCTCACAGCTGTCAGGGGGAAGGAAAGAAAAACTCTGACGCTTCTGGGAGGAACGAAAGGGGAGACCGGGAGCGTGAGGATTATCGATCCCGCCGTAACGAAGCTGATCCTAAAGCTGACACAAGGGGTGGCGTTACCGAAAGAATTCGCGTTATCCCAGAATTATCCAAATCCCTTCAACCCGATCACGCAGTTTATCGTCGATGTTCCGAAGGCGTCGGACGTTGAGATTGCAGTGTACGACATCCTGGGGCGAGAGATAGTTACGTTAATGAGAGGGGAGCAGGAGGCCGGGTACCATACGGTGGAATGGAATTCGAAGGATAGCAGGGGGTTGACAGTTCCGTCGGGGATGTATATCGTTCGGATGACGGCCGGAGATTTCAGCGCTTCGAGAAAGGTCCTGCTTCTAAAGTGAGCGCGGGCTAAAGCCCGCGGCTACAACAGCACGGGTCCGCTTCTTTTGTAGCCGCGCCCCTTAGGGCGCGACCGATCATGCGCGGGCTAAAGCCCGCGGCTACAACAGCACGGGTCCGCTTCTTTTGTAGCCGCGCCCCTTAGGGCGCGACCGATCATGCGCGGGCTAAAGCCCGCGGCTACCGGATTCGAGCCTCTCAAATGAACGCCGGCTGAAGCCGGCGCCTGCTATGTACAAAGTCAAGTCCGCCTACGTGTTTCGAGGGCAGT
>CAZEJT010000007.1:0-146842 GCA_964512655.1 uncultured Chlorobiaceae bacterium
TGGAGAACGTGGCTCCAGGAGCGTAGTTCGATGTGAAACTTTCGAGCGCGCAATTATCTGTTGCCGACGGAGCAGTCCATGTGGCCGTCTGATCGCAGGTCGTACGTCCCGGGCCTGTGTAGACGGTCTGACTCGTTGGGCAGCCCGTGATGACTGGCGGCGTATTATCGATAACCGTCACGGTGAAGGAGCAGGTCGAGGTATTGCCTGAACTGTCCTTGGCGGTGTAGGTAACTGTTGTCGTTCCCTTCGGGAACGTGGCTCCAGGAGCGTAGTTCGATGTGAAACTCTCGAGCGCGCAATTGTCCGTGGCCGATGGGGCAGTCCAACTCGCGGTCTGATCACATGTCGTCCGCCCGGGGCCAGTGTAGACGGTCTGACTCGTCGGGCAGCCTGTGATGACTGGCGGCGTATTGTCGATCACCGTTACCGTGAAAGAGCAGGTGGAGATGTTACCGGACGAATCCTTCGCCGTGTAGGTAACCGTCGTTGTCCCTTTGGGGAATGTCGCTCCAGGAGCGTAGTTCGATGTGAAGCTCTCCATTGCGCAGTTATCAGTCGCTGATGGCGCCGTCCATGAAGCAGTCTGATCGCAGGTGGTCCGTCCCGGGCCTGTGTAGACCGTTTGACTCGTTGGGCAGCCTGTGATGACTGGCGGTGTATTGTCGATCACTGTCACTGTGAACGAGCATGTTGAGGTATTGCCTGAACTGTCTTTCGCGGTGTAGGTTACGGTCGTCGTTCCCTTCGGGAACGTCGCACCCGGTGCATAGTTCGAGGTGAAGCTCTCGAGTGCGCAATTGTCCGTCGCCGATGGGGCGGTCCATGAAGCAGTCTGATCGCAGGTCGTACGTCCCGGGCCTGTGTAGACGGTCTGATTCGTCGGGCAGCCTGTGATGAGAGGCGGCGTATTGTCGATCACTGTCACGGTGAAGGAGCAAGTCGAGGTATTGCCTGAACTGTCTTTCGCGGCGTAGGTTACGGTCGTCGTTCCCTTCGGAAACGTGGCACCCGGTGCGTAATTGGACGTGAAGCTCTCCATTGCGCAGTTGTCTGTGGCCGATGGTGCACTCCAACTCGCTGTCTGATCGCAGGTAGTGCGTCCCGGACCTGTGTAGACGGTCTGATTCGGCGGACATCCTGTAATGACTGGCGGAGTATTATCGATCACCGTCACGGTGAAGGAGCAGGTGGAGGTGTTACCGGACGAATCCTTCGCTGTGTAAGTTACCGTCGTCGTCCCCTTCGGGAACGTGGCTCCCGGTGCATAGTTCGATGTAAAACTCTCAAGTGCGCAATTGTCAGTCGCAGATGGGGCTGTCCATGAGGCCGTCTGGTCACAGGTCGTACGTCCTGGGCCTGTGTAGACGGTCTGGTTAGTCGGGCAATTGCTTATGACCGGAGGCGTATTGTCGATCACCGTCACGGTGAAGGAGCAGGTCGAGGTATTGCCTGAGCTGTCTTTCGCGGTGTAGGTTACGGTCGTCGTTCCCTTCGGGAATGTGGCGCCCGGTGCGTAATTGGATGTGAAGCTCTCCATTGCACAGTTATCTGTGGCCGATGGTGCACTCCAACTCGCGGTCTGATCGCACGTAGTACGACCCGGGCCAGTGTATACTGTCTGGTTAGCCGGGCAATTACTTATCACTGGCGGTGTGTTATCAATGACCGTTACTGTGAAGGAGCAGGTGGAGATGTTGCCTGAGCTGTCCTTTGCGGTGTAGGTTACTGTCGTTGTCCCCTTCGGGAACGTGGCCCCCGGTGCATAGTTCGAGGTGAAGCTCTCCATTGCGCAGTTATCTGTGGCCGATGGTGCACTCCAACTCGCGGTCTGATCACAGGTCGTACGTCCTGGACCCGTGTAGACCGTCTGATTCGCCGGACATCCTGTAATGACAGGCGGCGTATTATCGATAACCGTCACGGTGAAAGAGCACGTTGAGGTGTTGCCCGAGCTGTCCTTCGCGGTGTAGGTTACGGTCGTTGTCCCCTTGGAGAACGTGGCTCCAGGAGCGTAGTTCGATGTGAAACTTTCGAGCGCGCAATTGTCTGTGGCCGCTGGCGCCGTCCATGAGGCCGTCTGGTCACAGGTCGTCCGTCCTGTGCCAGTGTAGACGGTCTGGTTAGTCGGGCAATTGCTTATGACCGGAGGCGTATTGTCGATCACTGTGACGGTGAAGGAGCAGGTGGATGTGTTACCGGCCGAATCCTTCGCTGTGTAAGTTACCGTCGTCGTCCCCTTCGGGAACGTGGCACCCGGTGCGTAGTTGGATGTGAAACTCTCGAGGGCACAGTTATCAGTCGCTGATGGGGCCGTCCATGAAGCAGTCTGATCGCAGGTAGTGCGTCCTGTGCCAGTGTAGACGGTCTGGTTAGACGGGCAATTGCTTATGACCGGAGGCGTATTGTCGATCACTGTGACGGTGAAGGAGCAGGTGGATGTGTTACCGGCCGAATCCTTGGCCGTGTAGGTTAGTGTCGTTGTCCCCTTCGGGAATGTGGCGCCCGGTGCGTAATTAGATGTGAAGCTCTCCATTGCGCAGTTATCTGTGGCCGATGGTGCACTCCAACTCGCGGTCTGATCGCAGGTCGTACGTCCCGGACCCGTGTAGACGGTCTGACTCGATGGGCAACCTGTGATGACAGGCGGCGTATTGTCGATCACCGTTACCGTGAAGGAGCAGGTGGAGATGTTGCCTGAGCTGTCCTTTGCGGTATAGGTTACCGTCGTTGTCCCTTTGGGGAACGTCGCGCCCGGTGCATGGTTCGACGTGAAGCTCTCCATTGCGCAGTTATCAGTCGCTGATGGGGCGGCCCATGAAGCAGTCTGATCACAGGTAGTGCGTCCCGGGCCAGTGTAGACGGTCTGACTCGTTGGACAGCCTGTGATGACGGGTGGCGTATTATCGATTACCGTTACGGTGAAGGAACAACTGTCTTTGTTGCCTGCCCCGTCGGTGGCGATACTCTTCACTGTCGTGACTCCCCGCGGAAAAGCATATCCTGAGGGAGGCGTGGAAACTACCGTCGTCCCGGGACAGTTATCGGTTGCCGTAACTGAAAAGGTGATTACTGCCGAGCATTGCCCGGGATCATTGTTTCGGACGATGTTTGCAGGACATGTAATATGGGGCTTCTGGACATCATTAACTGTGACAGTGAAGGTGCAGCTATCCGATCCGCAAGTGTTCGTGGCCTTTGCCTTTACCGTCGTAGTTCCAACAGGGAAGAAAGATCCTGAGGGCGGCGTGTAGGTGAACGTCGGCGCCGGACTTCCAGAAGCTGTGGCGCTGAAGTTCACGACCCCCCCGCAAGAATCGATGCCATTACCGACGGTGATATTCGCCGGGCATGTAATCACAGGAGACGTATTGACAGTCAGGGTTGCAGCGGTGGAATTGACGGTTTGACACGCGTTGCTGAACACTGCGCGGTACTTGTTGCCATTTTGAGATGCGCTAGTCGTAAACGTGAGAGTTGTGCTCGTCGCTCCGCCGAGGTTTGAAAAATTTGCTCCTCCG
This sequence comes from uncultured Chlorobiaceae bacterium, assembly GCA_964512655.1. Lineage (GTDB taxonomy): Bacteria > Bacteroidota > Ignavibacteria > UBA10030 > SZUA-254 > VBOC01. The sequence goes on from CAZEJT010000007.1 coordinate 3,522, forward strand.
TCGGTGCTTACCTGCCACTGAACTGTCGGCGAGGGAGTGGCTGAGGCGCTTGATGTGAACGCCACACTACTTCCAGCGCAGACGGTTTGACTGGTTGGATTCGTTGTGATTGTGAGGGAGGTGCAAACGGTTACTGTGGGCTGTGCGCCCTGGAGGTTAAACGGCTGAGTATAGTTGTTGTTTGTATAGGCGGTAGTAGTCCACTCCTTTGACCCGGTGGTCGAAGCCGTAGCGCTGAATTGAATCACGACCGTGCCTCCTGGGTCGATATCGTTGGCTCCTCCACCTGAGCGGCTGAACCGGATAAGCCCTGCCGGAGGAGACCCATCTACGGCCCAGCTTCGCGAGACCGCGCCTGGATCGGTAGCAGTAACGGTAACAGAAGTCGGGGTACCCCCTCCGGCCGGGATCGCAACCGAAACCGACCCGATTGCAACGGAGGTCGGGCTGGTTGTGTTGGTCGCCGTTATCGTGTAAGAGACAGGCGAGCCTGTGAGCGCGGTCGTCGGGTTTATAACCGCGGTGTACGTTCCGGTATTCTGCACGTTGAGCATCCGAGACGCGCTAGAGACGTTGTTCCCCGCCTTGTCGAATGCCTTTGCAGTCCATGAATGGCTGCCATCGGCTATCGATGCTGTGTTAAAAGAAATGTTCCATCCGCCCCCCGAGGATCCATCGGTTCCTACCAGGTTCCCATCGACGTAGAACTCGACGTTCAGGATGTTGTTATCATTTCCTCCTTCATCCAGAGGGGAAGCATCGAGGGTAATATTGCCGCTTACTAAGGCGTTATTCGCGGGGGAATTCAGGCTCACCGTTGGGTTCGTGTTGTCGACAACCACACTCCCGGTTGCATTCGCAGGACTCGTCGTCTCGTTCGTCCCGTTCGAAGCAAAGATGACATATGTGCTGTCCGGTACGAAGACTCCGCCCGTGTTCTTGCCATCCCAGGTTGCAGTTACGTTGGTGTTGGCGGCGACGCTGCCGAGGAGAAACTCGCGCACGAGCGTTCCACCCGCGGCACCTGCGTGGATCCTAACTCTATAATCCGAGACGGTACCTCCCCCCGAGTTTCTCGCAGTGATAACTGTATTATCCTTAACCCCGACGCTGCTGGCTTGATTGGGCGAGAAGATAGGTTCCGATACGGCGTTAATCTGCGGAGTACCATCTGTAAAAAGGACTTCAGCATGCAAACCTGAAAGCAGACCATCAGCAGTCGCCTTAAACTCCTGCCCGACGCAATCACTATCGTTTGTGCATACATCCCAGGTGGTCAGAAAAGCGCCCGCAGAGTCAGCAACAACCGTCCATGGAGTGTGATCCGAAGCCGTATCGATTCTGCCATCCGCATGGATAACCTGAATTGTCACACTCTCTCCCGGCTGGAATCCCGATCCGGTCAACGTCGCGATAGAACCGGGAGAATAATCAGATTTGTCGCTCGTAAGGCTTGCTTGCGCCAGGAGAGTTGATGTGCAGATACAGAGAGCGAGTAGAATGAACGCGGAGATGCGGGTTAGTCTCAAGATGTTCATTGGCGATGTTCCTCATTCAAACGATGGAGCCCTTCAGGGCTATGCATGGATCGGGCTATGATGGTTTTTGACGCATGTCGTGGATTCAGTGAGATGCCGGGAAGCGAGAATCGATCCACCTCGCCCACACGACTGACCACAGGAATAACTGGAATATTGGGTGTAAACCTGGACGGAATCATAATGCCATCCGCGCAGCCCGCCCGGGCTTACGTTAAGGACTAACGAGGGAAGTGAAAGTAGGATACGATTATTCGCTCTTGCCTGAGGTGTTCCACATCACATACTCTGCGTTTTACCCATTTTACTTTTTGATTGCCTGCGAAGCTTGACTTTCGCTCCCCTTTTGTCAATATTCGGAGGATTGTAATGAGCCGCGCCCTATTCCCCTCCATACTCGCTGCCGCCTCACTGCTCTTTTCTTTGCCCTCGGAATCGTTTTCCGGAGCGGCCCGCGCGAAATACGCAGGAGAGTTCATTGCAATCGGGGTCGGGGGACGCGCGCTCGGCCTCGGGGGAGCGTATTGCGCGATTGCCCGCGACGTCACCGCCGGATACTGGAACCCCGCCGGCCTCTCCGCGATGGACTATCCCCAGATCACTCTCATGCACGACGAGCGGTTTGGGGGACTCGTCAACTATGATTACGCTGCCCTGGCAATTCCCGCGGGCGCGAACACCAGCCTTGCAATCAGCCTCATCCGGCTCGGCGTCGACGACATCCCGAACACGCAGAATGCGGGAGTAGACGCAAATGGCAACCCGCTCCCGCCCGGCGATTTCCAGAATCTTGCGGGGATCGATCCCTCCAAAGTGACATATTTTAACGCGGCAGACTGGGCCTTCTACCTCTCGTATTCAAAAAGGGCGAGCGATCGTTTCTCCTTCGGCGCCAACGTCAAGCTCATCCGCCGGGGTCTCGGCGACGCGTCGGCGACGGGGATAGGGTTCGATCTCGGCGCGCAGTACGCCGTCACCGACCGGTTCCTCCTCGGGGCGAACGCGCAGGACGTCACGACCACCCTCGTGGCATGGAACACCGGCACCAACGAGCTGATTACGCCCACTCTCAAGACGGGCTCGGCGTACCTGCTCGACATCTTCGGCGGCACGCTGACCCCGGCCCTCGACATCGACTTCCGCTTCGAAGGGCGCAAGGCCGAATCCAATGCCCATGTGGGGAGGATCAGCATGGACTTCCACAGCGGGATCGAATTCGACTTCAGGAAGCTCGTGGCGATCCGCGCCGGATACAGCGATATCGGCTCGATGAACGTCGGAACCGGCATCCACCTCCCGAAGTTCGACATCGATTACTCCTTCGCGAAGTTCGATCAGACGGACCAGCTCGACAACACCCACCGCATCTCCCTCACGTTTACGTTCGAAGCGGAGCAGTTCCGGCGGAGTGCTGAAGGCCAGTGAAGCAGGCTGTCGCTTCCCTCCTCGTTGCCGCGCTGTTCATCTCCTGCGCGGGGTCTCTTCCGTATGCGTCGGACTATCCGCTCACCGATCAGATATTCCGCTCCCGCGACAACGTCTTCAGCGCCAGGGTTCCGCAGGGGTGGTTTTCTTCAACCGGGGATACGCTCGTCCCCGCTCTCGTAGCGTGGCTTGTAAAGGATGACCTCTCGGCCGCCGTCGGAGTCAAGGAGCTGAGCCTCGACCGGGAGGCGGCACACCGGGTCGGGAAGGACGGCCTCGGCTTGCTCGCCTCGATCGACGCCGGGCTGCGCACCGGCGGAGCGGACAGCACCCGGCTCGTGACAACGCCGAAGGAGTTTGATCTGCAGGGGAAGAAGTTCTGCGGCTACGAGATTTCCACGGGACGGAACGTCACGCGAATCGTCGTCTTTTCAGCGGGCGGAAGATACTATGCCTGCGAGGCGGCCGCGGTCAAAGGAAGGGCGTCCTCCGAGGAGAGCGCCCGCATGTTCACCGCACAGCAGACGTTCCTCTCTACCCTGAAATTCTAACCGTGCTGTCGTAACGCCGGGTTGCAGGCGCCGGCTAAACTGGTGTCACGGTCCCTACCGTGACACCAGCCGGCAAAAGAGATTATTTCGTTCTCAGCACGAACGTCCCGTTCCAGTCGTCCGGCGGCGGGGAGGTGAGGTAGAGCTGGGACCGGCCGATGTACATCTGCGTCGGAAAATCGAGCGGGAAGATCTCCGAGGCCCTCTCGAATAACTCGATCGCTGCGGGCCATTGTCTGCGGCGGTAGCACGCCAGCGCCTTCGTGTAATGCTCCACGAAATTCAGCCGCTCCGGAGCGATTGAACCGTTCGCCATCCCCACAAGCTCGTAGACCCGGATGGGCTCCGTGCGGCCGGCGACGACCAGCATGTCGAGCTCCCGCACGACCGCCTCCGGTCCGACCTGCCGGTAGGTGCTTTCGCTCACGATCACGTTCGTGCAGTACTGCTTGTTCGCCCCCTCCAGGCGCGCTCCGATGTTGACGCTGTCGCCGATGACGGTGTAGTCGAAATGCCCGATGCCCCCCATGTTCCCCACGATCATCTCGCCCGTGTTGATGCCGATGCGGACATTGAGGTTCGGCTTCCCCTCCCTGATCCACCGGGGCCGGATCGAGGCGATCATATCCTGCATCTCCACCGCCGCGCGGCAGGCGCGGAGGGCGTGGTCCGACTGCGGGATGGGAGCGCCCCAGAACGCAACGATGGCGTCTCCTTCATACTTGTCGAGCGTCCCCTCATTTGAGAGGAGGATCTCGGTCATCATGCTCAGATACTCGTTCAGGATCGCCACGAGTTCTTCCGGAGGGAGCTTTTCCGAGAGGCTGGTGAACTTTTCGATGTCGCTGAACATGACGGTGAGCTCCTTCCGCTCGCCTCCGAGGCGGAGCTTCTCGGGGTTGTTCACGATCTCATCCACAATCGTCGGGTTGACGTACTGGCTGAACATTCCCTTGATCTGGACCTTCGCCTTCCGCTCGCTTACGTAATTATAAATGGTGCTCCCCATGTAACTGAAGACGACCGTCATCAGCGGGCTCATCATCTCCACCAGGAACCCGTGCTGCACGAAGAGGCGGATCGAGAACCAGTAAATGAAGAAGAGCTCCGAGACGATGATCCCCGCCCCGAGGATCTCGATCAGCGCGCTGAACTTCGTCCTGATGGTCTTCAGCGCGGCTGTGTACACGAAGGTAAAGAGGCTGATCCCCAGCACCAGCGCCGCGCTCATCCATCCGGGCTCGCGGATGATGAAATCACCGTCGATGATGTTCTGTATGATGTTCGCGTGGATCTCTACCCCGTACATCTGATTGTCCCCCTCGGTCCTCCCCTCCCCGATCGCCACCGGGAAGAGGTCCTTCTCCTCGGGCACCGTCGAACCGACGATGACGATCTTTCCCCTGAATGTCCCGTCGTAGAGGTAGCCGTAGTCGGGATCGTCGAAGGTGTTGATCTCCTTGTGATACTTGCGTTCCTCGACCGTCGTGAAATCTCTGTCGTCGATGACGTCTTCAAACCGGATGCGCCTGAACGTTCCCGAAGGCCCGTAGAAATTGATGAGGAACGACGAGGCGTCGAAGCGCGGTATGGACCGTCCGAGAAACCGGAACGAGCCGTCTGCCGCGGCGGCGGTTTGGAACCGCGGCCTGTCGAAATAGGCGTTGAGCACGGCGAAGGAGAACGTCGGCAGGCGCGTAAGCGAATCGACCGTGTAGGGCATGTACCTTCTGAGCACTCCGTCGGCGTCGGTGCGGATATTGACGATGCCGAACCGCGCCGAGGAATCGATAAAGATGTCCCCGTAGTTCTCCTCGGAGGAATGGATCGTGTAGAGGCGGCGATCGGGGTCGAGCTTGCCGGCCAGGACGACCCCTCCGCTCTCTCGGATCTCCTTCCTGAATTCGTCGTCGGCGGAGGTGTCGCGGACGTCGGGCGTGCTGAAGACGATATCGAGTCCGACCGCTTTCGCGCCCGCCCGTTTGAGGTTCTTGACGAGATGCGTGTAGTACGACCGGGGCCACGGCCATCTCTCGGGGAGAGACCGGAACGATTCCTGCGATATTTCCACGATGATGACGTCGGCCGAATCGACCGCGCGGGGGCGCGCGCCCCGCAATTGGAAGCGCAGGTCGATCAGCGACGCTTCCGCCCGGCTCAGGGGCGGAAACGGGATCAGAATATTCTGGGTCAGGATCAGGACGAAGGCGCTGACCGCGAAGCTGATCACGAGGTAGACCAGCATCGTGCGCGTGGTTTTGGGAAGCCGGCGAAGCATGCGTCAGACGTCGAAGCGGAGGATCAGGCTCCAGATCGTGTCGTTGACCGGATTCGGATTCCCGAAGAGCTTGTGGTTCAGATAGAGGAAGAGCTGCGTCTGGGCGCTCAGATTCTTCAGGAAGTAATACTGGGCGGAAGCGTCGAGCAGGACGCGCTGGATATCCCCGAACGTCGGACTGACCGAGCCGCTCAGGCGCAGTCGGTCCTCAACGAGCCGGTACTGGGCGCTCCCGGAAAGGGTCGTGTAGGAGAGGTTCGTCTCCGAGGCCGGGGACCCGAATCCCGCGGCAAACCTGCTTGAGTTGACGATGCAGCTCAGGCTCGCCTGCAGAGGGATCACGAAGGTAGCGTTGTCGCTCAGGGCCACCGTGGTATTGCGCGTGTCGAGGTTCTTGACCGTATGGTCGTCCCTCCTAGAGGTGCTCACGCTGAGCGTCGCGCTGTGCCTCGCGCCGAGCGTGAACTCCCTCGCCAGCTGCACGAGGATGCGGTCGGTCCGGTCGTCGACTGCATAGAGGGTGTCCGTCAGGCTCCTGTCGTTCACGTTGGAGGAGATCAGATAGGCCAGTGTCACGTTCGGGAGCTCGGTCCGGGGCAAGTACGAGACCCCGAAATTGGCCGTCGCTCCGGATGTGGTGGCCGCCTTGGTGCTCGATGTGTTGTCCTTCAGAAGCTCGAACCCTCCCGAAATGTAGAGACGCCTGTCCGCCAGACGGACTCGGTCGGAGACGTTGAACCCTCTCACGTCCGTGCGCAGGAACGGCTGGCCGAACGATTCGAAGCTCTCTCCGTGGCGCAGGTAGCCGAACCGGAACGCATTGTCGAAGTAATTGAGATCGAGCGCCGTCTCGTAGGCGAGTGTGGAGAGATCCTTCAGAGAAAGAGGCACGAGGTTCTGGTTCACCGTGATGAAGTGCGATACCAGGTCTCTCGTCTTGCGGATATCGCTCCTGTAGCTTTCCGAGTAGGTGGGATCCGCCCAGATGGAGTCGATCTGAGCGTCGGTCAGCGTTCCAGGGGAGATGTCGCGGTTCGTCGCACTCACCGCCGCCTGTCCGGTGATAACGATGTTCCTCCTGTCGAAGGCCAGAATCATGTCGGACCCAATGACGAGGTTCTCCTGCGGCCTCGATCCGTAGCGGATCGAACCCATGTCGTCTGCCGACTTCAGGTAGCTGAGACCGATCCGGGCATTCTCACGTCCGAAGCTCGGCCTGATGACCGTAAGATTGCGGTTGAATGTCCCGCTCATAAGCTGCGCCCACCGCGATGACGAGGCGTCGAACTGCGCGAAATGCGCGGTGGAATCGCGCTGCTGCCAGGCAGCAAGGCTGTCGGCCGGGAAGGTCCTGATCGTGTCGCTTTCAATTTTCCGGACGATGTCGCCGTGCGAGACGTCGAGGCTGAAGATCCCCAGGCTCACGGAGCCGTCCACTCCCCGGACCCGTTTTCCGCTCATGATGAGGTCAGGATAGACCGGGTAGCTGTCGCCGTAGCCGACCCGCCCCCAGGGCGATTCGGCACCGATGAAAAACCTGTTCTGCGGCTGGCGCCGGTCGTTCTCTTCGTTGGTCGCGTAGAGCTTGCCGTTGAACCGGTACTGCTGGTAGGTGCCCGACGCCGTCACCGTCGCGCGGTTGTACGGCGTGATCTCGCTCGAAACGTTTTCATTCCGTGTCTCGAGCTGGACGCCGTAATTGTAGAGCCATGCTCCGGCGGGAGCGGCGGCAAATCTGGCGGCTCCACCCGAAACCCCGAAGCTCCAGGCATAATCCGTGAGGAGCGATCCCTGTCTGTCGAACAGCTCGATCCGCACCCCGTGAGCTCCTCCCTCGGGGGGGTTCGGAAGGTTCTCTGACCTGAGGACGACAAGGCGGTCGGTAACGACCGCCCGAGAGGAGATATCGGTTCCGTCGAGAAAAACCTTGATCGATCGCCGGTCGATGACCGTGTCGGAGGAAGCCAGCGCAAATGAAATCAGCATGTCTCCCTGATCGACCCGTTCGCCGGGCTCGGGAGACAGCACGGTAATCCACGGGTTTGCGCCGGTCTCGGGGGCCTGCAGATCGGCGCGTAGCGGATGATCGGCCGCGTTTTCCAATGGAAAGGTCTCAGACGCGACCCCGTTCTTCAGGGTAAGAATGAGATAGTACTCGAGGAACGGGGGCGCGAGATCCGCGGCCGGGATCGACGCGGAGGCGGTGCTCCCGGCAATGGCCATTTCGGAGCGGCGGTAGTCCCGCTGCCCGAACTGCCTGTAAGCCACTTCGATGCGTTCGAGGAGAGACGCGCTGGAGAGCTCGGCTGTGATGGTCAGCGGCTGGCCGGGGATGTAGGAACCCGTGCTGACCTTGCTGATCTTGTCGGAGATCTGCGCCCGGAGCAAACCCGGACAGCAGAGAACGGCCGCGGCGAGCAGCACGCGGCGCAGAGAAAAACGCGTAGAAAGAATCACTCGTGGACCCTCGTCACGATAGAGATTTCTTCCAGTGAGCGCACCCTTTAGGGTGCGCTGCGTGGTTGGGCGCCAGGGCGCCGCGCCACGGCTATCTGCCGTTACCTATTGTTTATATCTGAGCTTCAGCTCCTTCTTATTTCCCTGCGAATCCTTCAACTCAAGTTTCAGCTCATTCGTCGTTCCGCCCGTCGCGAGCTTGTTCGCATCCGCGAGCTCCTGCGCAGTCGCCTGGCGGGTCGTGATCGTGCCGTCCTGATCCGAGACCCCGATCTCTCCGGCGGCCACGTCGACATCCTTGTTGGACACGTTGTTATGGAAGCTGACAAGCCCTTCGGTCACGATCAGCGTGTCAGAGCCTTCTCCGCCGCTCAGCTTGCCCCTGGTCCCCCGGATCGAGGCCACAGACGTGGGAGAGGTAAGCCGGAACTGCTCATCGCCCTGCTTGCGGAACTCGAATCCGAAACCGCCCCTTGTGAGCTTGATCGTCTTCGTGAATTTCCCGTCGATGGCAGATCCGTCGATGCTCAATTCCGACTGCTCCCGGAGCCTCACGATGCTCCGGTCCATGAACTTGATGATTGCGAGCGAGTTCTTCTCCGTGCGCACGCGGTCGCCGTTGGAAAGAGCGTCGCCTTTCGCGGCCTTGCTCCATTCCGTCGTCTCCGATTTTTTCGTGACTTCCGGAATGACCTTCATGATGAGTGCCAGCGTTGCATCGTTGGGGCTGAACCCCGTGCCGGCGGCGGCAAAGAGCATGCAGAGCGCCGTCAACGCCGCCGTCTTCCAGTATTCACTCTGTGGTTTCATAGTCATCCTCGCGGCATCCCCGATCATTCGAGCGTCAGATCGACTGTGTCGGTGATCAGTCTGAGCTGGTTCAGCAGGTCGAGGAGCCCGCTTTGCGTCAGCGTGGCATCGTTTAAGGACGCGTCCCCGGTCCACTTGAAGCCGCCGTTCCTGATCTGCTCGAAAATGGCGTGGTACCGGCTGCCCAGCATCTCTTCGAGCTGCAGGAGGAGCGCGTCGGTGCTCGTACCCTGAAGCGACGCGGAGACCGAGAATTCCCCGATGGGACTCGAAACGTCGATGTCCGTCCCGCCGGCCACCCGCACCTTGCTCACCACTCTCCACACATACGACTTCCCGTCCTCGAGGGGCCGTCCGCCCGAATAGAGGAAGGAGTTCTGATTCGTCAGATCAACCTGGAGCATCGGGGGAACGCGGTCGATCGCCTCTTCCCTCGACTGGCCGCTCAGAAGCTCGGCCACCGTCAGGACCGCCCTGTCGCCGTCCTGGTAAAATTCAAAGAGCGGGAATTCGTTCGTGACCTCGCCGTCGCGCGGAGACCGCAGCTCTACCCGGGTGGGATTCGTCAGAATGATGGTCACGTCGTTGCTGGCAACTTCCCGGGCGCACGCGACGTCCGTCAGAGCCACATGGATGGTGTACCTTCCGGCAGGGAGATGGCCCGTCACCAGCGCCACATCCTGGATCCTCGACTTCGCGGCATCGTCGAACCTGAACGAGGTGCTCTTGATGTCTCCCCCGCTCCCCAGATTGAGGTTCGTGATCGTTCTGCCGCCGGGAGGCACCTGAAATTGCTGGGTGGTCAGTTCGACCGCCGAATTGAAATTCCCCGAATTGTCGGCCAGCGCAATATCGATCGTGAGGTGAAGGACGGCAAGGACCGGGACGGGCTTGTTGTTGCCGAGGTTGATCGTAAAGAGAAGGTTCGTCCCCTGGAAATGCTCAAAATCGACGTCGGACAATGTCAGCTGCTGCGCAGCGGTGTGCGTTACCTGCATCGAGAGAGAACAGAGCTGAGCCCGGGTGACAGTCGCGCAGAGCACCGTCACCGCTGCGAGCCAGAGGCTCAATCCCCCGATTCCCCTCTTCGATTTCCCTATCCTCATTCTCATATCCGCTCCATTCCCCTTGCCGATGCAGAGTATAGACAATTCCCGCACCTGGTGCAATACACTCTAGTAATATCCCTCAATACAGGGTCAGATTCAACGGAGGGCGTGATTTCGATCACACGAGGTGATCAAAAACGCGAAATATCGTTGTATATGATGAAAGCCATGAACGCGAGAAGGAGGACAAACCCTGCCTGCTGGATCTTCAATTTGACCCGGTTGGGGAGTTCGTGCCCGACCGCCTTTTCATAGAGCATCATGGCGAGGTGGCCGCCGTCGAGGGCGGGGATGGGGAGGATGTTGAGAAGTGCAAGGCTCATGCTCAGCATGGCCATGAAACCGAGGAATTCGAGCAATCCATGTTCGGCGCTCCGCGTGGCGAGCTGGGCGATGGCTATGGGGCCGGCGAACGATTCGCGGATCGAGGTCTTGCCTGCCACGATCTTATCGATCGTGAGATAGAACAGGTACACCGCCTCGCCGGTCCGCGCGAGGCCTGCCGGGAACGCTTCAAGAAGAGAATACTGTATCCGTTTGATCGGACCGATGTACGTGGGGTCGATCAGAATTCCGATGCGCCCTTCTCCCGAAACCATGGTCGTCCCTGAAAGGGTATCGGCGCCCCGCTTCCACCGCAACGTGATCGTGTGCCCCGCGCGTTCGTGGATCATGTCCGAGACCTGGGGGTATCCCACCCGCGCCGATTCCACCTGAACGATCACGTCTCCGGGCTTGAGGCCGAGCTTCTCCGCCGGAGCGTTGGGATCGACCGCCTTGATCACTGGGATGAGCTGGGCCTCGACGATTCCGAACGGTTTGTCGGCCGGCGTTGCAGGTCCTTTCGCCGCGGAGAAGAGGGTCGTGCGCTTTCCGTCGCGGTCCACTTCGAACGTCATGTCGTTGCCGAGGTTCTCGATGTAGACCTGGCGTTCAACCCCTTCCCAATCGGAGACGGTCCGTCCGTTAATCGAGAGTATCCTGTCTCCCGCCAGAATGCCGGCGGTCGCCGCCGGGCTCTGCGGGACTACGTAGCCGACACTCGTGATCTCCTTCGTCACCTTTCCGTTCACGTAGCTGATGCCCCAGAAAATGCAGAGCGCCAGAAGGACGTTCATGATCACTCCGGCGGAGATCACGAGGATCCTGTTGCCAAGCGGCTTGGCCCGGAACTCCCACGGTTGAGGAGGGCGCTCAAGGAAGTCTGTGTCGAAGCTCTCGTCCACCATCCCGGCGATCTTTACGTACCCGCCGATCGGAATCCATGAGATGCAGTAATCGGTCTCCCCGATCTTCCACCCGAACGCTCTCGGCGGAAATCCGATCGAGAAGCGGTCCACACGCATTCCGCTCAGCTTCGCCGCGAGGAAATGGCCCAGTTCGTGTATGAACACGAGGACGCCGAGAGTGATCCCGGTATACAGAAACATGTTCAGGACCTGCATGCTAGCCTCCTCCGGAGGGTTGCGCGGTCATTCTGCGGACATGCGCCCGCGTCACCCTGTCCGCCTCGATGATCTCGCCGAGGTCTCTCCCCGCGGACCTCGGGATTTTCTCCAGCGAGTCGCGGATGAGCAAGGGGATTTCGTGGAAGCCTATCTTCCTCTCCAGGAACAACTGCACCGCGGCTTCATTGGCCGCATTCAGGATCGCCGGCGCGGTTCCGCCGCGGTTAAGCGCGTCGTAGGCGAGTCCCAGGCACTCGAACTTGGCGAGGTCGGGTTTGAAGAATGTCATTTCCTTCAGTTCGGAAAAATTCACCCTCTCGTAGAGCGACGGCGCCCGCTCGGGATAGGTGAGCGCGTACTGGATCGGGAGCTTCATGTCGGGCATCCCGATCTGGGCCTTTACCGAACCGTCGATGAATTCCACCATTGAATGGATGATCGACTGCGGATGGATAAGCACTTCGATTTTCGAAGGATCCAGGTCAAAGAGCCAGCGCGCTTCGATTACTTCGAGGCCCTTGTTCATCAACGTGGCGGAATCGATCGTGATCTTGTTCCCCATCCTCCACTTCGGATGTTTGAGCGCCGCGTCCACTGTCACCCTCGGGAATTCGGATTTATCCGTTGCGAGGAAGGGGCCTCCGGAAGCGGTCAGAATCAGGCGGGCGATATTCGATCGCTTCTCGCCGATCAGACATTGCATGATCGCGCTGTGCTCGCTGTCGACCGGAATGAGCTTTGCGTTGTGCTCTTTCACCATGCGCATGATGATCTCGCCGGCCACGACGAGCGTCTCCTTGTTCGCCAGGGCGACGGTCTTCCCGCGCCTGATCGCCTCAAGCGTCGGCCCAAGGCCGGCAAAACCCACCAATGAGCTTATGACAATATCGATGTCCTCCCGGTTCATCAGCTCGCTGAGCCCCTGCTCCCCGGAAAAAACGCTGAGAGAGCCGTTGGTCATCTGCTTGAGCGCCGAGGCGGAGGTTCCGTCGAGGACCGCGACGCCGCTCGGCCGGAAGCGGCGGATCTGCTGCTGGAGGAGATCGATGTTGGTGTTGGATGTGAGGTATGCGACCCGGAACTCGTCCGGAAAATTCGCGATCACCTCCAGACTGCTGCGTCCTATCGAACCGGTCGAGCCGAGTATGCAGATGTTTTTCATTCGGTAATAAAGTTTGTCCCGAATGCCGCAGAATAAGGGCAAACGGGACAATATTCTCCCAAAAAGGTACTCAAATCCCCCCTCTAAAACAAACGCCGGGGGTCAATCGTTCGGCTCAACCGGCCGCACAACGATTATTCCGGTGTACGCTGGGAATTTCTTTACGTGCTCCGCGAGGGTCTCGTGTGTGATCTGGACGGGAATTCCCACGTCCGGTGCGTGCAGGTACCGGAGCTTTCCGTCATCGGAACGAACAGCGATGCCGGTATGGCTGACGTCCAGACCGTCAATCTTTGTGGTAATGGCGATGATATCGCCCGAATGTATTTTGGATTCAACTCGCGCGATTCTGGAAGCCGGTATGCGATAGCATTCGCGCATCGAGAGAGTATCCTCAGTCCTCTTGATCGCGGCAAACACAGTGTCAGAGGAAAGCTTTGGATAGGAGTTCCGGTGAGTCGACATGAAGTTGATAGTCTTTTGAAGCGGAACTCCGCCGATCTCTTTCGTCACGTCCTTGACGATCCCCTTCCGCTCATTGTCGGCTATCCATTCTGTGAAGTAATTCAGCCGGCTCGGGTATCCGTCGATCACGCCCCCGCGATACCTCAGCTGCTGAAGCTCGCGCCGGTATGCATCGAACGAGAGTCGATTCCCCTTGATGCATCTCGATAGGGCGGCGGCGTTCTCGACGAGAGTGACGCAGTCGAAGCTGTGGAGATCAGCGACCAGGGTTTCTTCTCCGGCGCCATCCAGCGTATGCGCTTCGTACGGCTTTCCGAGGAACCGCTCGCCTACAGACCGCACGACTTCTCCGATGGGCTTATTGACGAGGGCGTGCTCGAAGGCGTAGGAGTAGATCTTGTTACACTCGGTCTGATCGGAGGTCTGAGCAAATCCAGCCGTCGTGGCCGGAAGAAGCGCAACGAGGCAACACGAACAAAAAACTTGTGTCACGCAGAGGCGTGGAGAAAAGTTGAGCATTCCGGGAAGGATCTCGAGAGCCGGTACACTCCCCTAGAACGGCGGCTCTGCTTCCGCGAGACTTGGTGGCGGGATGTACCCTTCAAGGCTTGCCGGGGCTCTCAGTTCAAACCCTGCATATTCCTTTTTGAACGTGAGGAGCGCGTGCCCTGTTGGACCGTTTCTTTGTTTGCCGATGATGATCTCTGCGAGCCCTTCAGCATCCACCGTGCCCCCATCCACATCTTTAATTTCCTTGATGTTATATGTTTCCGGCCTGTGCACGAAAATTACGACGTCCGCGTCCTGCTCGAGTCCGCCGGATTCACGAAGATCTGCGAGTACGGGACGTTTATCGCCGCGAGATTCCAGGGCGCGGTTTAGTTGAGAGAGCGCTATGACAGGGATGTTCAGTTCTTTTGCTAACGCCTTCAGTGACCGCGATATCATCGCGATCTCGCGCTCGCGAGACTCGGCGCTCTTGGGACCCTGGATCAACTGGAGGTAATCGGCAATGAGAAGGCCGATGCCGTGCTCCGCCTTCAGTCGGCGCGCCTTCGCCCGTAGTTCGAGAATGCTCAATGAGGCAGAATCATCGATGAAGATTTTCGCGTCGGCAAGTCTGCCGACATTTCTACTCAAATATTTCCAGTTTTCAGCAGGAAGTTTCCCTGTGCGTAACAAGTGCGCGTTGACCCTCGCCTCGGCGGAGAGCATGCGGATTATGAGCTGCTGCTCAGACATCTCGAGGCTGAAGATGGCGACACTCGTTTTTTTTGAGTGGTGAAGAGCCGCATTGCGAGCGATAGAGAGAGCCAGAGCAGTCTTTCCCTGGCTGGGCCGACCCGCCAAAATGATGAGGTCGGAATTCTGAAACCCTCCGGTCATATCGTCGAGTGAGCGAAAACCGCTCGGAACTCCCGTCACGCCGCTGTGTTTCCCGTGGATCTCTTCCAGCATCGCGAAGGTCTCATGCATCGCCCGGCTGATCGGAGTAAACGTCTTCTTGAGACGGCGCTCGGAGATCTGGAAAATCTTCGATTCCGCCTCGTCAAGAAGATCGAGCGCGTCTTCCGTATCGCTGTATGCGCGCGATGCGACGGCGGTGGATGCGGCGATCAGATTCCGCATCAGCGCCCTCTCAAGGACGATCCGGGCATGATAGTCGATATTCGCCGAGCTCGTCACGTTCATTGTGAGGGAGGAGATGTACGAAGGATCTTCCATGGGGTCGAGCTCGCCCCTGCTCCTCAGGTCTTCGACAACGGTGACGGCATCGACAGGCTCGCCCTTCTCAAAGAGCGAGAGCATCGATCGATAGAGCTTCTGATGCGTTGGATCGTAGAAGCTCTCCGCGTCGAGGATTTCGAATGCCTTCGGAACGGCCTCCTTGTCGATCAGCATCGCTCCGAGAACTGACTTCTCGACGTCCACCGCCTGCGGCGGCGTTCGCCCGGCCGATGCGGAGGGGGCTTCTACGCCTGCCGGGAAATTAAGAGTTCCGTTAGCCATTACGACCCCTCCTTCAATTTACTCTGTTCATAAAGATCCCTGAACATTTTCATGTCCTCCCATGCCGGGCGCTTCCAGTTGGGATTGCGCAGGAGCGCCGCCGGGTGGTAGGTGACGATCAGCGTCGATCCCATGAACTCATGCGTGCGCCCCCTGAGGGAGGAAAGCGCATCGTTCGTTCTCAGGAGCCATTGGGCTGAAATCCGGCCGAGACAGATGATGAATTTGGGTTTGATGAGCTCGATCTGTTTCAAAAGGTAGGGCGAACAGGTTTCCATCTCGGAAGGCAGGGGTTCGCGGTTGTTCGGCGGCCTGCACTTCAGAATGTTGCAAATATACACATCTTCCCGCTTCATGCCAACCGCCTCGATGATCTTGTTGAGGAGCTGGCCCGCCCTCCCGACGAACGGCTCCCCCTGCGCGTCCTCGTCGGCGCCGGGCGCCTCGCCGATAAACATGACGTCGGCCTTCTGGCTTCCCGTGCCGAAGACGAACTTCGTCCGGGTCTGCCCAAGAGGGCACTTGAGGCATTCGTGGATCCCATCGTAGAGCTCGCCGGGCGATTGGGCTGCTACCCAGGGCTCGTCCGGGTAGCCCCGGACAGGGGCTCCGCCGGCGGGCGCCTTCTTCTTACCCTCTTCTACGTAGACGATATTTCCAAAGAGATCACGCTGCTGCATGAGGTAGGAGCGCGTGCTGTCAAGAAACTCCTCCCGGCTCACAACAATTTCGCTACCCTGTCGAGGATGCGGTGTGCAACGTCGAACTTCGGCATCTTCTTCAGCCGCTCGACCTTTCCGGACTTCGTGATGATCGTGACCACGTTGGTATCCGTATTGAAGCCCGCGCCGTCGGTGAGAGGATTGTTGAGCACGATCATGTCGAGTTTCTTCCCCTTGAGCTTTGACTTTGCGTTGCGAAGCCCATTGTCTGTCTCAAGGGCAAACCCCACGACGACCGCCCGGTGCTTCCTGTTGGCAAGCTCTCCGAGAATGTCGGGCGTGCGCTTCAACCGGAGCGTCATCGACTCGCCGTCGAGCTGTTCTTTCTTGATCTTCGAGGCGGCGGCCTTCACGGGCGCAAAATCGGCAACTGCCGCGGCCATGATGACCGCGTTCGCCTTCCCCGCCTCTCCGGCTACGGCCCGCGACATCTGTGCCGCGGATTCGACGTCGATCCGCCGCACGTGCCTCGGCGTCGGGAGAGAGACGGAACCCGCTATGAGCGTCACGTCGGCTCCGCGCAATGCCGCCGCGTTTGCGAGCGCGAATCCCATTTTTCCCGATGACCTGTTTCCAAGGTACCTGACCGGATCGATCGCCTCCCGCGTGGGTCCGGCGGTGACGAGAATCTTTTTCCCCTTCAGATCACTCCGCGCCGAGTCGAGAATTTCTTCAACCCCATGGACGATCGCGGCGATCTCGGGGAGACGCCCGGGCCCCGTAAGTCCGCTCGCGAGCTCTCCTTCTTCCGGTGGAAGGACGGTGTAGCCAAGCTCCCGAAGCCGGGTGAGATTCCCCTGAGTCGCGCTATTGAGGAGCATGTCGGTATCCATCGCGGGCGCCAGCACGATCGGACACCGGGCTGCAAGGGCAAGCGTGGAAACGGCGTCGTCGGCGTATCCTCCGGCGAGCTTGGCCATGACGTTGGCGGTGGCGGGGGCGATCAGCATGACATCGGCCCAGCGTCCCAGATCGATGTGCCATGTGCCGGCGTCCACTGAGCCCGAGGATTCCTGGGGAAATGTCCCGACGACGACTTTTTCCCCCGAGAGGGTGGAGAGAACCAGCGGCGTCACGAATTGCTTCGCCGCCTCGGTCATCACGATGCGGACAGCCGCGCCTGCTTTCTTGAACTCACGAACGACGAGCGGAATTTTGTATGCGGCAATCCCCCCTGTGACCCCCACGAGGATGTGTTTCTTCTTCAACATGGGCGCCGAAGGAGCCTTCCCGGTCAGACCGCCGGCAACGGCGGCGGCTCTTCCTCCTTGTAACGGTGTGTGAGCTTGTTCTCCATCAGCTCCTCGACCGCGATCTCGGTCGGCTTTGGCCTCTGCTCGAATTCCTGCGCGACCAGTATCTGGTCGGGATTCGTCTGAGGCTGTTCTGTCTCCTCCTCCGGCTCGAAGATGCGCGATTGGAGCATTTCGATGCGCTGGTTGAATTCGATCTTCAGCTCTTCATTGATCTGGCGGGCGCGTTTCAGGAGGATGACGATCGCCTCGTAGATGTTCTCCGCGCGTCCGGTCAGCTGTTCAATGTCGAGTGGTTTAATGGGCATGCAACAATTCTCCGCGTTATGAAAAATCTGGGTGTACTGAGACCGCCGAAACCGGCGCGGTCACGCGGGCTAAATCCCGCGACTGCCTATTCTATATTCTGCAATTGCTCCCGGATCTTCTCGAGCTCGTCTTTCATCTCGACCACCATGTGGGCGATCTCTGCGCTCCCCGCCTTGGAGCCGATCGTATTGACCTCGCGGTTCATCTCCTGGATGAGGAAGTTGAGCCGGCGGCCGGCGCTTTCCTCATTCGCGAGGGCGTCTTTGAAGAATTTCGTGTGAGAGCGGAACCGCACGCTCTCTTCGGTCACATCGAGCTTCTCGGCGAAGAGGGCCACCTCCAGCTCGAGCCGCCCCGCATCAATCACCTTCTTGTCGCCCAGCAGCTGGTTCAATCGCTCTTCGAGCCGTTCCCGCTCGCGCGGAACCATGTCTCTGGCGATCTTGGCGATATCGTCGTTGATCCCGTCAAGCCGTTCGATTCTGCCGAGGAGATCCTTCATCAGTTCTCCTCCCTCACGGCGCCGCATCTTTCCCGCGTCGTCGAGAGCGGCTGCGATCGCCTTCCTCGCAATCTTCCATTCCTCGTCGTCGGCCTCCTCGAGAGCGTCGATCTCGAGAACCTCCGGAAACTTCAACAGGTGGTCGAGCGTGACCTTGCCCTGAACTCCGGCAGCCTTCCGGAGCTTGTTCAGGAGCTTTACGTAGGACTTCGCAGCCGAGCCGTTGATCTTCAGCGCCGGTTCGTTTCCGTTTTCCCGCGTAATGGTGACGACGAGGTTGACTTTCCCCCGCGTGAACTTCGTGCGAACAAGTTCTTTCACGTCATTTTCCCTCATCGAGAGGGTACGCGGGAGGCGGGCGGAGACTTCGAGGAATCTGTTATTCACCGACCGCAGATCGGCAAGGGCCGTGATCCGTTTTTCGGTGACTTCACCACGCCCATATCCTGTCATGCTTGAAATCATGGAAACCAGCGGCTTTCTGAGGCGCAAATCGTGAGAAAGGTACGAAATATTTATCCTATGTCCAAAGAAACCGGCGAAGCAGGCGACTTCTCACTCGCCGGACTCATTGGCAATCAGGCCGATTTTCCCTATATTGGGGCTCAATTTTTCGCCCCGGTCCCGCTGCATGGTCACTCACTTCCTCGCCCTGAGGGCTCTCGCGGGAGAGCTCGACACCCTCTTTCGCACTCTCCGGATCAAAGAAATCTTTACGCAGCAAAAGAATGAGATGATCATATCCGCTGAGCCGGCCGATGGGGGGCGGCAGGCGCCCTCAATTCATGTTTCCGTAGATCCGCAGGAAAATTACCTCTTTTCCACGGATGAAACCTCCCGCGCCAGAAGGAATTCCGTCGACATTTTCGAAGAGACCGCGGGATCTGTCATCAACGGCGTCTCCATCGTGCCATTCGACCGAACTGTGAGAATCGATCTCCGGGGCGGGCGGCTCCTGCTGTTGCGGCTCTATGGGAGCGCGGCAAGCAACGTCTATCTCACTGACCGGCAACTGACGATACTGAATGCGTTTAAGAACAGGAAGCGGCTTGAAGGATCGATCCTTCCCGGGCACGAGTTGCGGTTTGATCCGGCTATTCTCGACGATCCCCGCCCATTCAGCGCCGCGATACGCAGGGATTCTTCGCTCCCATCGCTTCAGGCGTTGAAAAGCATTCTCCCGATCCTCGGGTCAACCTTTGCGCGCGAGGCCCTCTTCCGCGCGGAGATTGACGCTCACCTGCCGATGGGAGAGACGAGCGAGGCGTCGGAAGGACGACTCTACGAGGAAGTCCGAACGATGCTTAGCCTCCCGGCCGGCGGGGGAGCAAGGATTTATGATCGCGCGGGTGAGTCTCCCATATTCTCCGTGATCCCTCTTCACCACCTCGGATCGGAGGATTTCGACAGTTTCCGGAGCGTGACCGATGCAGTCCGATCGTTCATCGGACAGGAATCGCGGTCCCGATCCCTCCAATCGGAGAAGAGCGGCCTCCTTGAGAGAATCGAAACAGAATTGAAGAGGACGAGACGGTCGTTTGAAGCCGCGGCAGCTTCCCGTGATCCATCGCGCCCAGCGGAATACGAGAGGATGGGCCGCCTCATTATGGCCAACATTCATCTTGTGTCGAAGGGAGCTGACCGGATCGAAGTCGCCGATCCCGATCCGCCCGGACCGGACCGATCAATCGTGAGCATTGCGCTCAATCCCGCTCTGACACCCGCACGCAATGCACAGGAATATTTCAAGAAGGCGACAAAAGCAAAGAGCGCGGAGCTGGAAATGGGCATACGCCTCAAAAACCTTGCGCGGAAGGCGGATGTCCTCGAAGAATTGTTCCGGCAGATTCAAACGGCCGTGGATCCCGATGAACTGAAGGAGATCAGGAGGAAGCACGCGCGCGTACTGAAGAGCGCGGCTCCCTCAGCCGCCTCGCCGGGCGAGCCGTCCCTCCCATACCGGGAATTCGAGGTGACGGGCGGGTTCAAGGTCCTGGCCGGCAAAAGCAGCGCAGGAAACGACATCCTCACGGCAAAATACGCAAAACCGAACGATCTCTGGTTTCATGCGAGGGGAGCGAGCGGCTCCCATACTGTCCTCAAGGTTGGAAAGGGGCAGCACGTGCCAAAAGAGGCAATTCGGGCGGCCGCAGCGATCGCCGCCTATTATAGTAAGATGCGGAATGCCTCAAACGTGCCGGTTGCGTACTGCGAGAGGAAATACGTGCGCAAGCCCCGTGGCGCTCCGCCGGGAACCGTAACCCTGGAGCGCGAGGAAATCGTCTTCGTCAACCCCCGTTTGCCTTGATAAAACGGGGAAAACTTCGTATACTCTTGCTCTTCTTTGCTGAACCGCCCCCCCGGGGTTTTCGCCAGATCAATCGTTTGATCATTTAAAGAGGGAATGTGACATGAAGCGTTTCGTGCCTATTATTATGTTCAACCTATGCCTCATCGTGCCTTTGCTCGCGCAGGACGACGCCGCGACCGTAAAGACCCCGGTGATATCGTTGTGGGGCGGCGGTTCGATCCCGTACCTGCCGGAGTACTCCCGGCAGTGGTGGAAGAATGGCTGGAACATAGGCGGCGGTTACGGGTATGATTTTTCACCCGGCTCGGTAGGCTACAGCAGTCTTCTCCTCACCGCTCAGTATGCACGTTTCGCCTTCGATGTTAACGGGACTCTGACCAACCTCAACCTCCTTCAGAAAAAGGTTTCGCTGACGAGGAATCCCACTACGATCTTCGACGCGATGCTCTGCTATAAGGGAGCCTTCTCACCCGGCCCGAAGACACCCGCCCCATATTTCCTCTTCGGGATCGGTTTCCTTCACTACTCGGAAGGCGCGGTTACAGCGACAGGGGATACCTCGTTCACGAATCCGGCCAAGAGTCAGTCGGCATTCGGGTGGACGGTTGGGGCAGGGGTGGAATATCCTGTTACGGAGATGATCCGCGTCTTCGCGCAGGTTAAATCGACTCTTGGAGTGACCGATCCTACCCGCCAGTACTTTCCGATCAGCGGGGGAATCTCGTACCGGCTGGGAAGCCGGTAGGCACACCCTGTAGGGTGCGTATGTTGCGGGTGGGCCTACAGGCCCTTTACCGCTCCTCCTCCCCCGCGGGTACGGGGTAAAAGTTCTTCGCCTTCAGACCGCATTCCTTCGCAGCCTCGTTCATCAGCTTCAGGATGTTTGTTCTGTCGGTGAAGAGCGCCGGCCCGATCTCTTCCGGAGGCCTCCCGACGGGGCGATAGGGCACGCTATGGAGCGTATGCCCGACAGTGTCATGCTCCTCCCCGATTGATCCGGTAAACCCCCACACGTCGTCGAACTTGCCGTTGTATTTCGTGCTCCTCACGACGATGCGCCTCTCCACCCAATCCCGTTTCGGATCCATGTCTGCCTGAACCAGCGCATCCAGGGTTCCGTCGAAGTTTTCGTCCGCCCAGTGGTTGAAGATAATCGCGGCGTGCCCCACGAAATAGTCGGCCTGCGATTCCGACATGCGGATCCCTCGCTCGGGGAAATCGGGTGGGAAATCGGCGGGCTTGAGGGCCGCCGCGCCTCCGACGATGGCAAAATAGTCGATCCTCCCGTCCTGGTTCCTGTCGTACACATACCCCCATGTCGTGATCTTTCCCGCGTTCACCCCGTTGTATTGGAATTCCACCGAAAGCGAGATGGAATCCTGCGCGTCTTGGAAGGGCGTCAGGGTAACCGCGGCGAGGAGAACGCGCGGATCCCGTTCGTACCCCACGAATGTGATGTAGCGCTCCGAGATCTTCTTGCTGCAGGTCACCCTGAGCTTCTTATCGTAGTTGGGGAAGCGGCACACCGAATCGGCGTGTGGATAAAAATCGGTAAGCCGCGCCGTCTGAGAAGCGGCCTCCCCCCTGAACAGCAGCAGGAGGAACACCGCGGCAAGCGAAACTCCCGGCATCCTTTCAATCCTTCGTGATGTTGTGAGCGACGTCGATGCCGAGCTTGCGCAGGTAAGGGCCCGTCTCCAGGTTTTTTCCGGTCGCATCCCTGATCCGCTCCGTCCACTCCTCGGTTTCTCCGGGGGCGTAGAGGTGGGAGATCATCCAGGCCGCGACGCGAGGGTCCTGAGATTTCTTTTCGCCGAATTTGTTGGAGAGCGCCTCCTGGAGCTGAGTCGCAATCATGCCGGCAAGGACGTAGTTCTGATAATAGCAGGGGTAGGAGACGTACCAGATCGATGCGGCATACTGCGGCCTCTCCGTCGAGTCGAGTTCGACGAGGAGACACTTTTTGAAGAGCTCGCGCTCCGCGGCCGCGATGTCCTGATCCGGATTCTGGTACATCCGGTATTCGATGAAGAAGTCCTTCATGAGCCGCCGCAGGCGGACAAGCGCCGGAAGCGGGCGGTTCTTCATGTAGCGTTCGATCTGCCGGGGCTTTACTCCGGCGGAAGCGGAGAGCCACAGCGAGTCGTCCGTAAATTCGCCATGCATGTCGGCGACGCCCTCTTCGTACGCAGCGCACTGGGCGCCGGGAATCCATTCGTACCCCTTCAGGATCGGATACTCGGCCTTTGTGTTGACGGCTTTGAGCGAATGGCCGTATTCATGAAATGCCGTGGAGTAGAAACCCTTCCCCTTCGTGGGATTCACCAGGAAGCGCGAGTCGCCCGGGATGGAGATTGCCAGGCTCAAGCCCCCGTACGGGATGTCCTTCACCACCTCGCGGATGGGGAGCGAGCCGGCATCGAACCCGATCCCCCGTTGAAATTCGTGGATGACTTCAAAGACCGAATCGGGGTCGAAATATTTGTCCGGGAGCTGGACGCCTTCCCGGAGGGAGTACTCGTAATCCCATGGACCGAACCTGCCGATCCGGTTCTTTTCGCCCGCGGAGGCGATAAATGCCTCCAGAGGATCCCGGGTCTGTTCCTCAAGGTCATTCATCGTCCTGAGAAGCCACGACTCATCGATGGCCTGTAGGCGGAGGACGAGCGAGTAGAAATTGGGAAAACCGAGCGCCCTGGCCTTCTCGTTCCGGAGCTTGACAAGGCGCAGAAGGTCCGATGAAGTCGCCGAGGAGATCTGCGAGGTGAGCGCCCAGAGACGATGCCGCATCGCCTGTTTGCGCTCTACCCTGAGGCGATTGCTCGCCTGGGCCCGTGTGAGGAGCGAATCTCCGAGTTTCAGCCTGAAATCCGTGATGGTCTGCTGAAGCCGGTTTTCGAGGGTGGCGATCTCGGGGTCGGAGTAGATCGCGCCGCCTATGAAACATCTCCGCCAGAGCTCGAGACGCCGGGCGAGCTGTTTATCGGAGAGGGACGACGAGCGCGCGCACCACTCTTCGATGATCGCGCGCGCGCTGGTGTCTCCGAAGATCGCCGCGAACCCGGCCTTCGCGCCGTCGAGATCGTACGGCGCCTCCTTCGAGTAACTGTTCCAATTTGCCATCCCCATCCCGTAGCACGCCTTCTCATACCGTCGCTCGAGAGAGTCGAGGTACACATAGAGTTCATTCTTGGAGCCCACCTTCACGCTTTTCGGGTCTTGATTCTCCTTCATCTTCATGCAGCAATAATACGACGCCGAGAGGAAAGCGACAAGAGCCACGCCCGTGAGACGCAGTCGGAAGTTCAACGTTGCGGAGTCAAGATGAGCACATGGGATACGAATTCGGCTTTTAAGATATGAAAATTTTTCGTGAAACGGTGAAAGTGCCGAATCCCCTTGAAATCCCGCACTTTTCTTGCTTCTCAAACCCTCTTTTCTTATTATACCCGCAAGGATCCGCCCGTCTCAACAACTCTTCCGCCGGTGAGCCCAGAATCACTAACTGATCGCCAATTCAGGCGGGTCTGCGACTCGTACAGGGTTCTTATCGAAAAAAGGCTTCGCGCTCTCACGGATCACCGCGAACCCGGATGGGTCTACGAGCCGGTCAGGTACGCGCTTTCGGGGGGAGGCAAACGGATCAGGTCTCTTCTCGTTCTCTTTTCGTGTGAAGCTGCCGGCGGAGACCCTCTCCGCGCCCTGAACGCCGCCGCCGCGATGGAAATATTGCATAATTTTACGCTGGTCCACGACGATGTCATGGATAATGCGGAGCTCCGCCGCGGGAAGCCGACCGTTCACAGGCGTTGGAGCGCAAACGCAGCCATTCTCTCGGGCGATGAGCTCGTCGCGCTCGCATACAGGGCCATGCTCCGATCCGACTCGAACCGGCTCCCGGATATTCTCCGCGTGTTCACCGAATCGTTCGTTGAGGTCTGCGAGGGGCAGGCGCTCGACAAGGAGTTCGAGCGGCGCAGCGCCGTATCCCTCGCGGAATACCTGCGCATGATAGGCAAGAAAACGGGCCGGATCATCGGGGCGTCGGCTGAGATCGGAGCGATTATCGGAGGTGCCCGGCCGGCGGAGGCCGCGGCCCTGCGCAGTTTTGGCGAGCATCTAGGACGCGCATTTCAGATCAGGGACGATCTCCTCGACGTCGCCGGGACCGTTGAGGAGTTCGGCAAGGAAATCGGAAGCGATATCAGAGAGAAGAAAAAGACTTATCTGTTTGTGGCAGCCCTCGGACGTGCCCGTGGAAACGACCGGGCCTTCCTGGCATCGATTCCGCGCCGAAAGCGCATCACGAAGGGCGTCATCGACCGGGTGAGGCGCATCTACGGGGAGACGGGGGCGTTGGAGAGGGCGGCCAGGGCCGTCGAGAGGAGCACGGCGAGCGCGCAGAAATCGCTCGGCGGCGTGCGACGGGGGAAGGGCAAGGATCTGCTTCTAGGGCTTTCCCGGCTGCTCCTTGATCGGGCGGCCTGACCCCTGATGATCGAGCGGGAAGTGACAATCAGGAACCGCACCGGCATTCACACGAGGCCTGCCGCGGTGCTGGTAAAAACCGCATCGAGATTCAAGTCGGAATTCCTTATCTACAAGGACGGGATGGAGATCAACGGGAAGAGCATTATCGGCGTGATGACGCTGGCGGCGGAGCAGGGATCCAAGCTCCTTCTGCGGTTTGCGGGAGAGGACGAGGAAGAAGCGGCCCGGGCCGTGATCGCTCTCTTTGAAAGCGGGTTCGACGAGTGAAGAAGACCGACCGGCGCCCGCAGCTGGAACGGGTTCACGAGGGACTCCCCGCGTCTCCCGGCATCGCCATCGGCCGTGCATACCTCTTCATCAAGGAAATCCCCCGCATCGAGGAGCGCGACCTCGGCGCCGGCGGCGTCGAGGACGAGATCGAGCGGCTCCACCGCGCGATTGAGAAGTCGTCCAAGCAATTGAACAAGATCCTTCTCTTCGCCCGGCAGAAGATGGGGGATGCAAAGGCGAGGATCTTCGAAGCGCAGATGATGGTGCTGGAGGACCGGATCCTCCTCGACGCGGTGGCAAAGAGAATTCGCAAAGAGCGCAAGAATGCCGAGTACATCGTGAGCGACGAGATCGGCAAGTACGCCCAACTCATGCTTGCCGCGCAAGACGATTACATGCACGAGCGGGCGCACGACATCGAGGATCTCAAGAACCGCGTCATCCGCATCCTCCACGAAGAAACGCTCGTCTCGCGGTTGGATGAGTCGGTGACCATCATCGCGCACGCCCTCAGCGCGACGGACACCATGATTCTCGCCCGCAACCATCCCCTCGGCTACGCGACGGATACCGGGGGACCCCTGTCGCACCCCGCCCTGATCGCCCGCTCGCTCGGCATCCCGGCCGTCGTCGCCCTCGGCGACATCAGCCGCGACGTCGAGAATGGCGACACGATCATCATCGACGGATACAGCGGCACGGTGGTGATCAATCCGTCCCCGGAGCGCGTGGCGGAGTTCACGCAGAAGCGCGAGCGGATGGAGAAGTTCAAGGCCGCGCTCGCCGAGCTAAGGGACCTGCCGGCGACCACGACCGACGGCCGCAGCATAGAGCTCTCCGCGAATATCGAGCTCCCCGAGCAGCTGGAATATGTCGTCGTCCAGGGATCGCAGGGGGTGGGGCTCTACCGCACCGAGAGCCTCCTGATGGAGAGGGACGACATTCCCTCCGAAGACGAGCAGTACGCGGAATACAAAAAGGTCGCCGACCGGCTTTCCCCGCACAGGGTCATCATGCGCACCTTCGACATCGGCGGCGACAAGATCGCCCCCGAGGCCGCGGAGGAAGCGAATCCGTTTCTGGGGTGGCGCGGGATCAGGATCTGCTTCGACCGGCCCGACCTCTTCATGAACCAGCTCCGCGCCATGCTGAGGGCGAGCATCCGCAGGAATCTCGCGATCATGTTCCCGATGGTGACAACGATCGGGGAAGTGCGGAAAGCGAAGGAGTTCGTCGAAAAGGCAAAAACCGAGCTGAGAGAGAGCGGCATCGGGTTCGATGAAAAGATCCAGCTCGGCGTGATGATCGAAGTCCCTACTGCGGCCCTCAATGCCAGGCAGATAGCCGCGGAAGTCGATTTCCTGAGCATCGGCTCGAACGACCTGATCCAGTACCTCCTCGCCGTCGACCGGGGGAACAATCTCGTCACCCGGCTCTACCAGACGTTCGATCCGGGCGTCCTCGCGACGCTGAAGCACGTCATCAACGCCGGGCACAAGGAGAAGAAGTGGGTCGGCATCTGCGGAGAGATGGCAGGCAATCCTCTCGCGGCCCCGCTCCTCATCGGGCTGGGGATCGACGAGCTGAGCGTCGTCCCTGCGGTCCTCCCGGAGATCAAGAAGATCGTGCGCTCCACGAGTTACGCGCGGTTGCAGGAGATCGCGAAGGACGCTCTGACCTTCCCGACCGCGCAGGAGACCGAAGCATATCTGAAGGAGTTCCTGAAAGAAGAAATCCCCGATTTGCCGCTGGACGATAATTCCTGATGACGCCGGCGCCACCTTCACTCATCCTCCGGGAGAATGCCCCATGAACGAACTGACCGTTGAGCGTTACGACAAGTCCGGCATGCGCCGCCTGATCGCGGGATTCCCGCAGCAGGTGAAGGACGCGCTGGCCATCGCGCAGCGCGCCCCCATGCCGAAGGGAGTGAAGTCGGTCGAGAACATCGTCCTCACCGGACTCGGAGGGTCCGCCATCGCGGGAGACCTTCTGCGGTCGTACCTCGCGCCCGAGCTGAAGATCCCCTTCATCGTCAACCGCCATTACGTGCTTCCCGAATTCGTCGGACCCCGAACGCTGGTGATCGTGTCGAGCTATTCGGGCGACACCGAGGAAACGGTCGCGGCGCATCACGAGGCGCGCAAGAGGCGCGCGAACGTGCTCTGCATCAGCACCGGGGGCGAGACGGCCCGCCTCGCGCAGAAATTCAGGCAGCCGCTGATCAGGATCCCGAAGGGGCTCCCCCCGAGAGCGGCCCTCGGCTACTCGTTCTTCCCCCTCCTCACGGCTCTTGTGAGGATGAAATTGATCCGACCGCGGCCGGGAGACCTCAAGGAAACGATCTCCCTCCTCGACCGGGCATCAAAACGGTACAGTTCGCTCGATCCGAGAAAGAACTTCGTTCTTCAGATCGCCCAGCGCCTCTACGGGAAGCTTCCCGTCATCTATTCCGCCGCTGACCGCTTCGATACCGTCAACCTCCGGTGGAGGGGGCAGATGGAGGAGAACGCCAAGGTCCTCGCATACGGCAATGTCCTCCCCGAGATGAACCATAACGAGCTCGTCGGGTGGAAGGTGCTCCAGCGGCAGATGAGCGAGATCGCGGTGATTTTCCTGCGCGACCGGCAGGACCACAAGCGCGTCAAGGTGAGGATGGAGATCACCAAGAGCATCGTCAAGGAGTTCTCCGGGAGCACGACCGAAGTGATGAGCGAGGGGAAATCGCTCCTCGCCCGGATGTTCTCCCTCATCCACAAGGGCGACTGGGTGAGCTTCTATCTCGCCATTCTCAACGGCATGGACCCCACCCCCGTAAAGGTCATCGATTACCTTAAATGGGAGCTCGGTAAGATCTGACCTTCGTTGCATGTTTGCGGGGAAACCGGTACCATACAGATGTGTGAGAATGGTATGTGCCGCCGGCTGATCCGATATTTTCTCGTTCTTCTCCTCCCCGCCGCCACCGCCTCCGCGCAGTTCTTCTACTTCGGCCAGAATAAGGTTCAGTACACCGATTTCGACTGGCACGTGCTCAAGACCGAGCACTTCGACATCTATTACTACCCGGAGATGAAGGATCTCGCCGAGCGGGGGGCCTATTTCGCGGAAGAGAGCTACAGGGTGCTCGAGCAAAAGTTCAGCAACAACGTTACGAACCGGGTCCCCCTCATTTTTTACAGCTCCCACCTTCATTTCCAGCAGACGAACACCACCCCCGGTTTCATTCCCGAGGGAGTCGGGGGCTTCTTCGAGTTCCTCAAGGGGCGGGTCGTCATACCCTACGACGGCTCGATGTGGGACTTCCGGCACGTCATACGGCACGAGCTGACGCACGTCTTCATGCACAGCAAGATCAACCGCGTCCTGCTCGATCACCGGATGTCGCAGGACCGCCTCCCTCCGCTCTGGTTCGTGGAAGGCCTCGCGGAATACTGGTCGACCGACTGGGACGATCAGGCGGAGATGGTCATCCGCGACGCCGTCGTGAGCAACTACCTGGTGCCTCTGAGCGATATGGATCAGATTTTCGGCACCTTCCTGATGTACAAGGAAGGGCAGAACATCTGCCAGTTCATCTCGGAGCGCTACGGGGAAGAGAAGATCCTGCTCCTGATGGAGAATTTCTGGAAATCGAATTCGTTCGACGAGATCTTCAAGCTGACGTTCGACCGCACCTACCGGCAGTTCGACGAGGAGTGGACCTACGCGCTGAAGAAGAAGTACTATCCGCTTCTCGGCTCTCTCGACCAGCCGAGCGCCGTGACAAAGGCGATCGTCACGGAAGGCTTCAACTCGAAACCGGTCTACTACCATCACGGCGACCGGAAGGAGCTCTACTTCATCGGGAACCATACCGGCTACACGAGCATCTTCAGGGTCTCCACCGACAGCGGAGCCGACCGCCATCCGGCCACCGTGATCGAGGGCGAGAAAACGGACGAGTTCGAGGCGTTCCACATTTTCCAGAGCAGGCTCGACATCTCCGCGGACGGAATCCTCGCCTTCGTCACGAAGAGCGGCGAGAACGACGCGCTCCACCTCTACGACCTCAACGAGGAGAAGATCATCGAGACCTGCCATTTCAAAGACCTGGTGGTGCTCGGCTCGCCGTCGTGGTCGCCCGACGGGAAACGCCTGGCCTTGAACGCGATCGATAAATCGGGCACGAGCGATCTCTACATATGGGACAGGGACCGGAGCGTTCTCACCCGACTGACCAACGACGTGTACGACGACAGGGATCCCGCATGGTCGCCCTCAGGAGACCGGATCGTCTTCTCGTCGGACCGCTCGTCGTACGGCGAGCACGGCGCATACAACCTCTTCTCCTTCGACCTGCGGACGCAGCAGATCTCGTATCTGACCTACGGAAACGAGAGCTACTCCTCCCCCCGCTTTTCCCCCGACGGGAGAGCGCTCATCTTCACGTGCGACCGGGGAGGCGCCCGGAATGTCTGGATGATGAAAATGGACTCCACCGGCCCCTCGCCGCACGAAATGCGCAAGATTACGGAGTTCACGACCGCGGCATTCGACCCGGCGTGGGCGGACAGCGCGCTCGTCTTCGCCGCGTTCGAGAATTTCAGGTTCCAGATCCGGACGATCCCCGATCTGTACGCGGCGTACGACTCGTCGAAGAGTTCCTCGACGATCGAAGTCGCCGCTGACGACAGGCCCTGGCAGCCGAAAACCATCGAGGGGGAATCGGAGGTCAAGGCGCTGCGGTACACCGGCCAGTACAGCCTCGACATCGCCCAGAGCCAGATTGCGACGGACCCGGTCTTCGGCACGAACGGCGGAGCGTTTCTGGCCCTGAGCGACCTTCTCGGAAACGAGCAGTACTATTTCCTCCTCTACAACACCGCGCAGGCGTCGAGCGAGCTCCTTTCGAGCTTCAACATCGCCATCTCGCGGATCTCGCTTCAGCAGCGCACGAATTACGCGTACGGCATCTACCGCTTCAGCGGGCGGAGGTATGACCTGACGGACCCCGACGAGTTCTTCTTTGAACGGGTCTTCGGGGGATACTTCACGCTGAGCTATCCTCTCTCCAGGTTCAGGAGGATCGCGACCGACATCAGCCTCAGCCACTCCGAGAAGGACGCATCCGACGCGGCGGTGTCGGGACTTGAGGCGTCGAACATCGATCTCGCGCGCCGCGCCCTCTTTCTCTCGAACTCCGTCTCCTTCACGCAGGACAACTCTCTTTGGGGCCCCAGCGGGCCGCTTGACGGGAGCCGCTTCAACGTAACGCTCGGCTATACGACCGACATCCAGTACTCGAATGCGAACTACTATTCGGTCATAGTCGACTACCGCCAGTACTTCCGCATCGCCGAGCGCTCCGCGTATGCCATGCGATGGTGGCTCTTTTACAACGACGGCAAGGAGGCGCGCCGCTTCTTCATGGGGGGAAGCTGGGATTTGCGGGGGTACGACCGGTTCTCCCTTCGCGGGAAAAGGCTCTGGCTGACGTCCCACGAGCTTCGCTTCCCGTTTCTGGACCAGCTGGCGATGAGGTTCCCGTTCGGGGGATTGACTCTCGTGGGAATCAGAGGCGCGCTCTTTTTCGACGCGGGGAACGCCTGGGACGACCAGTACCTGCAAACCCTGGGGAGCGTCGGCGCGGGGGTGCGGCTCAACCTCGGGGGAGTGCTGGTGCTGAGATACGATCTCGGAAAGAGGATCGAGGACAATTTCACGAGATTTCAGACCGGCCTCTTCCAGCAGTTCTTCTTCGGATGGGATTTCTGAGGATGCATCGGGCCGCGCCCATCATTCTCCTCGGTACTCTCGCCTGCGCGGGCTGCAGCTATCTGCGCCTCCAGCAGATCGCTCCTCCCGCTCCCGGCGACTGGACGATGTATGGCGGAAGCATCGGGCGGACAAATTCTGCCCACGCGGAAATCGACCCGCCTCTCAGGACGGTCTGGGAATACGACGCCTCGGCGGGATTCAGCTCGTACTCGGGCGCGATCTCCGGCGGCTCCCTCTTCCTCGGAGACCTCTCGGGAGAGGTGAGCGTGATCGACATCGCCACGGGGAGGGGGATGGGGAGTTACGATTTTGGAACTTCGCTGTCGGGCACTCCCGTTATCGACAAAGGCGAGATGTATGTCGCGCTCTCGCGGAGCGATGAAAGCGTGGTTGCCTATAATCTTGTCACCGGATCGATGGATTGGCGCGCGAAGGCGGGAGACATCGAGACCTCCCCGCTTCTGCTGGGAAGAAAACTCTACGTGACCTCGATGCAGGGCTCTCTCTTGCGCATCGACTGCAATACCGGCAAGACCGACTGGACATTCAAACTCCCTGCCAATGCACGGACGAGAATCATCCGTTCCTCCCCCGCAAGCGACGGCGAACGGATCATCTTCGGCTCGGACGACGGCTCCGTGTATGCCGTCGGAGCGGATGACGGAGCATTACAGTGGAGCGCGAAGACGGGGGGAACGATCGTCGCTTCGCCGTCCGTGGCGCTCGGGAAGGTGTTCGTGGGTTCGCTCGATAAGACATTTTACGCCTTCGACGCCCGGACCGGCGAGCGGGCGTGGAAGACGCCGCTCGGGTCGAACATCTTTTCCTCGCAGGCGGTGAACGACCGGTCGGTCTTCGTCGGGACCTCTGGGCATTACGTCTATTGCCTCGATGCACAAACCGGATCGATCGTCTGGCGGGCGACGACCGCAAGCGTCGTCAATTCTCCCCCGCTCCTCTCCGGAAATGTCGTGTATGTCGGTTGTCTCGACAAGACGCTCTACGCCTATGCAGCCTCGACAGGAGAGCTCATCTGGCAGACAAAAATGGACGGGCGGATCAAGAGCATGCCTTTGGCCTCGAACGACGTCCTGATCGTCCTCGCTGAGGATAGATCGGTGATTGCCTTCAGGCATTCGGACGGGGAATGAACACCATACTCTCAATTCTGGTTCTCGGACTCCTTGCAACCCCCAAGCCTGCGAACTCGCAAGGCGTAGACTCGATCACGACCGCAAACGTTCGCACTGCACATCTCCGGATCCTCCGGCCGGATTCCACTCAGCGAGATTCGATGCAGGCGCCATCACTCTCACCGGACAGCGCCGCTCTGGTTGAGATCCGCTCCCCGGTTCCCGGGATAGAAGTGTTTGCCGACGGCGAGTACGTCGGGACCGCGCCGTTCACGGCGTTTTCACGAGACGGGGGGGAGCACGTCCTCATGTATGTCCCGCCGGATTCGGACCGCTGGCCCTCGTCTGCGGTCGTCGAAACTCTGACATTCCGCAGAGGCGAGCGCCTCGTGCGCACGCTCGAATTCCCATCGACCCTTCACCTCACCTCGGAGCCCTACGGCGCCACGGTTCGCCGCGACGGCATCGAACTGGGAATGACCCCTCTCGACATCCGGTTCACCTCGACGAGGAACATGATCACGCTGGAAAAGCCCGGTTTCGAGACTCAGGCGGTGCCGCTTTCCGGAGGAGAGCATTGGGTTCATCTTCTCCTCCATCCAAGGGAGGGGGTCCCCGCCGATCCGCAGACCCTGTACCTTGCGGGAGAGCAGTCGAAGAACTCGTTTCCGATCATCATCACCACCGGGGCGACGGTCATAACCGGCGCCGCCGCGGCGATACTGAAGATAAAGGCGGACAATCGCTACGACGACTACCGCCGGACCGGGGATAGCGGGGCGCTCAACGATGTCCGGCGGCTCGATGTGGCATCGGGTATTTCTCTCGCGGCAAGCGAGCTGTGCCTGGCGGGCCTTGCATATTTCCTCCTGTCCCGCTGACCCGCCCCCCTTAGAGCGGAGGATCGCCTACGCTCTGCCGCCGATGCCCTCCTGCAAACCACGTATTCCGCGATTACGCTCTTTACCCGATTGCGATTCTGGAGCCGCAATCGTATATTTTCTTCGAACGCAAAACTTAACAGATTCTTTATCATCCGGTTATCTTGAGTTAAACGTGGCGAGGCATATTCAGAACACACAGAGGGGGAGATTCCCATGGTTGAACTCGAGCGCAGCGGATACTTCGCACTCACTGAACGAAACGTCTCATCACTCGTCCCTTCCACTCCCGGCGTGTACCAGCTTGCGGTGAGGCCGGCCGACGGGATCCACGAGACATTTTTCACGGGCCGGACAGACAATCTGCACAAGAGCCTCCGGCTCGTCATCGATCGGGATCCCGAACTTCACCCGAAGGTCAACGAACGCCTCCGGTCGTATGAGTGTTACTTCACCTTCTTCGTTCTTCCCGACGCGGAGCAGGGCTACGAGGCGATGAAGCTCCTTCTGCAGACCAGCGATCCCATTCAAAGGCTCATACTGACTGATTGTGAGGAAGAAGAGGCGCTCGAACCCGCGCCTCTGGTTCGCCGCGGGTAACGGTTGACCTCGGCTTCCGTGCGCTGAGAGCGTACCCGCCTGTTCACATCCCCGAATTCCGGCCGATCCGGCCGGTTCCACCCATTTCTATGTCCCGGAATACTTGACTTTAAAGCAGGTCAACACTATATTATTTGGCACATTTGGAGAGGAATGGAGTATGAAGGCCGTCATCAGACATTCTGTGCGCGTGCATCCATGAACCTTCCGAGCGTCTCTCAGCAGCCCCTTCCCGCCGATCTCGATGAGGCGATGGAGTTCATACGCAACGTTCCCATCTTCAACGATATCGAGGGCTCAGAGCTCGCCAAGATCGTTCGCGTCGGTGTCCGGAAGAAATACAAGAAAGGGAGCATCATCCTCCTCGAGGAGGAGACGGGCGCGGCCCTCTTTGTCATCATCTCCGGGAAGGTCAAAATCGTCCGCACGGACGACGACGGCCGCGAGGTGATCCTTTCCATACTCGGAGAAAACGACTTTTTCGGCGAAATGTCCATCCTCGACGGCCTGGCCCGCTCGGCCTCCGTCGTGGCAATCACCAAAGCCGAACTATTCATGATTCACCGGAGAGACTTCCTGAAACTCATGCAGGATGTCCCCGCCGTGGCCATTTCGCTTCTCAAGGAACTGACCATGCGGCTCCGGAAGGCAGACGCTCAGATCAAGAGCCTCTCCCTGAAAGACGCGGCCGGACGCGTCGCGAACGTCATTCTGCAGCTTGCGGATGACATCGGCACGATCCGCAAGGGCCGCGTTGAGATCGACGAGCTTCCCCTCCAGCAAGACCTCGCCAACATGGCCGGCACGTCGCGTGAAACGATCTCGCGCGTCGTTCACATGTTCATCAAGAAGGCCCACCTCGAGCTTCAGGGAAACAAGCTGATTATCAACGACTACGAGAAATTCAAGAATCTCTTTATCTGAGAGATCGTTCCGAACGCCCGACCCGAGAGGGTTTTGTGGAACCACTGGCAGATCTTCACCTTCATACCACCTATTCCGACGGCGCCCTTTCACCGTATGAGCTGATCAGGAAGGCGCACCAGGCCGGCCTGCGCATCATCAGCATCACCGATCACGACAGCGTCGGCGCTATCGATGAGGCAAACGACATCGCGAAGGAGTTCTCACTTGAGATCGTGCCGGGAATGGAGCTCAGCGCCACCGTCGACCACTCCGAGGTCCACATTCTCGGCTACTTCATGGATTATCACGACAAGGCGCTTGTCGAGGCGCTGGCGCACTTCCGCGAGAAGCGGCTGAGGCGCGCCGAGAGGATCGTAGGGAAGCTCAACCGGATGAACATCCCGCTGAGCATCGAATCTGTCCTCGCGAATGCCGCGGGAAACGCGATCGGCCGCCCCCATATCGCCATCGCCATGGTCAACGAGGGGCACGCGCAGTCGTACCATCAGGCATTCAGCAAGTATCTCGGCGACGGCCGCCCTGCATACGAACGCAAGGAAGAGTTTTCGCCGGAGGAGACGGTCAGGCTGATCTCCGACGCCGGAGGGCTCTCCTTTCTCGCCCATCCGGGGCACTCGCTCGACGACTCCCTCCTTTCGCGGCTGATTTCCGCGGGTCTCGATGGAATTGAGGTGGTCCATCCGAGCCACCCGCCGGAACTCGTCGGCCATTACCGCGGCATCGTCAACGAATACTGTCTGATCGAATGCGGGGGATCCGATTTTCACGGGGGCCTCAAGGGAGACGACGAGATTCTGGGGCGGTTCGGCATCCCGTCCGCGTCGGTCGATATCATGCGCCGCCGCCTCTTTCCGAATTGATTCTGCGCTCCCTGAGTACATGGCGATTATCCACGAAGGAAATCTCTCCGCCGCGCCGTATTCCTTCGCTATCGTCGTAAGCAGGTTCAACGAATTCATCACAAGGCGGCTCCTTGACGCCGCTCTCGACTGCCTCCGCCGGCACGGCGCGCGGGAAAAGGCAATCGAGGTGGTCCACTGCCCGGGGGCCTTTGAGATACCGCAGATCGCGCTGAAGCTCTCGGCTCAGGGCAGGTTCGATGCGGTGATCTGTCTCGGCTGCATCATCAGAGGGGAGACGCCTCATTTCGAATACATCGCAAACGCAGTGACGGGCGGGATCGCCCGGGCCGCGCTGGATACCGGCAGGCCCGTCGTCTTCGGAGTGTTGACAACAGAATCGCTCGAGCAGGCTATCGAGCGCTCAGGGGCCAAAGGGGGCAACAAAGGTTGGGATGCTGCGCTCGCAGCAATTGAACTTGCCGACCTTCAAAAAATCATCTCCAGAAAGAAAAAGTAACTTCGGTCGTACCGATTGCGAGGAAGGCTCGTGCGTGCGTGGGTGGTGGCGGCGATGGTGTATGCCGGAGCTGTAGCTGCATCCGGAGGGGTGGGCGACTGGAAGACGTACACCGCCAAGCACGACATCCGGGATCTCGCGTGGGATGAAAACCGGCAGACCGTCTGGGTCGTCACCGGCGGCGGGATGTATTCCTACCGCGATGCCGACGGCGCCTTCGCAGAGTTCACTACATCGGAGGGCTTGAGGACAAACGACCTTACCGCCGTCGCGGTCGACCATCACGGCACGATCTGGGCGGGCGCATCGAACGGATTCCTCCATCGGTATCATCCGTCGACGGGGACCTGGGAGTATGTCACAGACATCTACAGCAAACAGGCGCCGCAGAAGGGAATCAATCGACTGGTAGTGTCGGGAGACACGCTCCATATCCTCTCCGACATCGGCGTCAGCATCTTCTCAATTCCGAAAATGGAATTCGGGGATACATATGGCCGGTTCGGATCGGGCCCGGCCGCGATTGATGGAAGCGTGACGGATTTTACGCTCTTCCACGGAGCATACTGGGTGGCTACCCGGTCCGGAATCGCTTCGACTCCGCTTTCGAACCCGAACCCGTCCGCGCCGGAATCGTGGCAGGTGGAGACCACGCTCGAGGGACTTCCATCCAACCGGGTGAACCGGTTCGCCGCGGCGTTCGATTCGCTCTTCGCCGCAACCTCGGCCGGGCTTGCGGTGCACACTGATTCCGGATGGAGTATCGTTCCTGGAACCACGGGGGCAAACGTCGCCGATGCTTCTTCGGGGAAACAGCCGTGTTTGTACTGTTCGGGACTTTATTTCATTTCCGGGTCGGACCTTCTATCGTACACCTTGGGAGCCGGAGTTCAGCCCGCTGCCTCAGGGTTCCCCTCCTCTCCCGTGGTTATGGGTGGAGATAGGATCCTCGGGACCGGTAACGGACTCATCCTCTTCCGGGATACGTTCTCGGGAAGGACGATCAACCCTCCGGGCCCTCCGTCGAACGAGTTTGTCGGACTTGCGGTCGACAGGAAGGGCGTCGTATGGTCGGGCACCGGGATCAGCGGCGCTCCGGGGTTCATGAGCTTCGATGGAAAACGGTGGCGGCTCTACACCGCCCAGCAGGACAACCGCCTCGGGAGCAACAACTTCTACAAAGTGAGCCTCGGCGCAAACGGAGCCAAGTGGGTGAGCAACTGGGGGGCGGGAATCGCCCTCGTGGATGAAGGCGGAACCGTCAGGAAAGTACTGAACGGATCGAACGGCCTCCCCGCGACGCTTCCCACGATCCCCCCGAACGGGCCTTTTGTCGTGACCGGAGGAGCGGCCGCCGATCAGTCGGGCGCCACCTGGATCACCCTTCGTACGCCGCCGGCAGACACTGCTCTCGTCAGATTCAATCCCGACTCTTCACTGACCTACATCACGGGCCTTGTCACGCGCAATCCGGTCCTCACCTTCAGCGACGTGGTGATCGACTTCTACGGCACAAAATGGCTGGGGAATTACAACCGCTTCGAGCCCTTCGTTGTCAACCGGGGCACCGGGTTTTACTTTTACAACGAATCGGGACAGATTCCGGGAACGATCAATGGATGGGGAAGGCTGACGGTCTCGGACGGGCTCACCAGCGACAGGGTCTATTCGCTTGCGGTCGACCACGACGGAGACCTCTGGATCGGGACCGACCAGGGCATCACGATCATCTTCGATCCCAGCGATCCGCAGCATCACGTCGCCCCCTACTACCCCCCGGTGCGGGACCAGCTGATCCAGGCGATCGTCGTCGACCCTCTGAACAATAAGTGGCTCGGAACCAGGCAGGGGGTGTTCGTTTTTTCACCCGACGGAACCTCGATCCTGGCGCATTATACGGCCGACAATACTGGAGGAAAGCTCCTCGACGACGACGTGGCCTCGATGGCGATCGATCCGCAGACGGGTACCGTCTATTTTGGGACCGAGAAGGGGCTCTCGAGCCTCGGGACCGCCGCGGTCTCCCCGAAAAGGGATTTCGAAGAACTCTCATTCGCTCCAAATCCATTTTACATCCCGTCAACCCGCCAGCTCACCGTGGACGGCCTCATAGCGGGCTCCTCGCTCAAGATCCTGAGCGCGGACGGCCGCCTGATACGCGAGGTCGCCACCCCCGGTGGGAGGGTCGGATTCTGGGACGGGACCGACGCACAAGGCCGGCTGGTTTCCACCGGGGTCTACCTGGTGGTCGCCTTCTCCGACGCGGGGTCGGAAGTAGCCACCGGCAAAGTTGCCGTCATAAGGAGGTGAATCGACACACCGGGGGATTGCTGAATCGGTTCGCTGCCAGGCCCGCTGTATTTCGATAACGCACTTTTTTCGGAGAGGAAGAAAGGATCAATGGAACCAGTTGATACCAGCAATGAAAACGTCTTCACCAGGCGCGTTCGCGCGGGAAAGAGGACCTATTTTTTTGACGTTAAGGCGACCAAATCGGCGCGCGATTTCTACGTCATTATCACCGAAAGCCGCCGGGTGGGAGAGGAAAAGTATGAGAAACATAAGCTTTTCCTCTATAAAGAGGATTTCAGAAAATTCGTGGATGCCCTGACCGAGACAGTGACGCACGTCGAGTGCGAACTCCTCGAAAAGATCGAGGCTCCCGTGGAAGTCGCCTGAGGGCCGCAGGCCTCCAAAGGCTTCAAAACGGGCTGAATTCGCGTCCCTTCGGGGGCGAATTCTTGACTCTAGCCCGATAATTCTCTATATTATCCTCGGATTTTTTCAAATGCCCCTACGTTAGGGCGTTCCGAGATATTGGAGTCCCAATGAAACCGGCCAAAGCGGGAGACGCGCTCAAAATCAGGATTTCGCAGCTCCCCCAGGGACTCCATGAGTACCATTTCAAGGGAAATGCGGGGGAAATCGGTCTCGACCCGAACTTCTCGCCGCAAGTGGATGTGGATGCTGTCCTCGACAAGACCCCCAGGCAGCTCTATGTAAGGGTTGCCGTGAAATCCTCGGGCGTCTTTCAGTGCGACAGGTGCCTGGAGGAATTTGCCCAATCCCTCACGTCCGCCTACAATGTGTGTTACGTCTTTGACGAGCTCGACGGCGCCGCGTCGCCCGCCGACGAGGTGCGCGTGATCGGAGTTGACACTCCTGTCATCGATCTGTCTGAAGACGTCAGGGAAGTCGTCGTGCTCTCCGTTCCCCTGAAGCTGTTATGCAGGGAGGACTGCAAAGGCCTCTGTCCCCATTGCGGCTCGAATCGCAATCTTAAGGGATGCGACTGCCGTGAAACTACCGAGAGCTCTCAATGGCGCGGGCTCGAGGGATTGTTGAACCGATGATTATCAATTGAGAAAACCACCATGCCCAATCCAAAACGACGTCACTCGAAATCCCGCGGTGCAAAGCGCCGGACGCATTACAAGGCAACAGCCCCGGCCACCGCAGAATGCCCCAACTGCCACGAACAGAAACTCCTCCACCGAGCGTGCCCGAACTGCGGGCACTACCACGGGCGCTTGATCATTATTCCCAGAGAATCCTAAGTAGTTGCCGAGAACAGGATCGTTCGACGGGGGGCCGCGGCCGCACGTACGAATTGCAGTCGATGCCATGGGGGGCGACTTCGCCCCGCGCAACGTGGTGGCGGGAGCAATCGAGGCGCTGCGGGAATCGAACAACCGGTTCGACGTTCTGTTGATCGGCCCCGAGCCGGTTGTTCAGGGTGAGCTCGAGGGACTGACGGAGAACAACCTGAACTACAGGATCATCAACGCTTCCCAGATCATCACGATGGACGACGGCGCCATGGCCGTTGTCAGGGAGAAGAAGGACTCTTCTATCTCCGTAGGAGTGTCGCTTCACAAAGAGGGCGGCGCGGACGCATTCGTCAGCGCGGGGAACACCGGAGCGGTCATGTCGGCTTCCACCCTCATTCTCGGCCGCATCGAGGGAGTCGGCCGGCCCACCATCGGCACGTTCATGCCCACCGAACGGGGCGTGTGCCTCATTTTCGACGCCGGAGCGAACGTCGACTGCCGGCCGCAGCACCTGTACGAGTTCGCGATCATGGGAAGCATCTATGCCCGCGAGATGCAGATGAACCCGAATCCCACGGTGGGACTTCTCAGCATCGGCGAGGAGAGCACGAAAGGGAACGCGGTCACCCTCGAGGCGCACGACCTTCTCTCGAAGAGCAAATTGAATTTTATCGGCAACGTCGAGGGGCGCGACATCCTGAAGGGAAAAGCCGCCGTGGTCGTCTGCGACGGCTTCGTCGGAAACGTCGTCCTGAAATTTGCCGAGGGAGTCCTCGATCTCATGAAGACCCGGTTCCGGAGAGAGGCCTCGCGGGGGCTCTTCAGGAAACTGATGGTGGCGATCGCCGGGAAAACGCTGAGGTCGGTGCTGAAGGACTTCGACTACCAGGAGTACGGCGGAGTCCCCCTTCTCGGAGTGAACGGCGTATCGATCATCGGACACGGCAAATCGACGCCCAAGGCGATCAAGAACATGGTCCTGAAGGCCGAGGAGATGGTTCGCAAGAACATCACCGGCGCGATCCGCGAATCGGTGGCGGCCGCCCGATGAGCCCCTCACGCCAGCCGGTACGCGCGGCGATCACCGCCGTCGGACATTATCTTCCGGAGCGGATACTCTCGAACGCCAACCTCGAAAAGATGGTCGACACCACCGATGAATGGATCCGCACGCGCACCGGGATCCGCGAGCGCCGGGTGATGGAAGACGGCGCTTCCTCCGACATGGGAGCGAAGGCGATCGAGATGGTCCTCCGCAACCGCGGCATCGGCCCGGAGGAGCTTGAAGTGATTATCGTCGCCTCGGTTACTCCGGATATGTTCTTTCCTTCGACGGCGTGCCTCATTGCCGACAAGATCGGGGCCCGGAACGCATGGGGCTTCGATCTCTCGGCGGCATGCTCGGGCTTTCTCTATGCCCTCGTCGTCGGCGAGCAGCTCGTCGGCACGGGCGCTTACAAAAAGGTGGTTGTGGTCGGGACCGACAAGATGAGCTCCATCACCGATTACGAAGACCGTAACACGTGCATCCTCTTCGGCGACGCTGCGGCG
Source organism: uncultured Chlorobiaceae bacterium (assembly GCA_964512655.1). Taxonomy (GTDB): domain Bacteria; phylum Bacteroidota; class Ignavibacteria; order UBA10030; family SZUA-254; genus VBOC01. The sequence goes on from CAZEJT010000007.1 coordinate 44,395, forward strand.
GCAGTACTCATTGAGCCGAGCGCGGACGACTCCTTCGGCATCCTCGATCACAAGCTCTACGTCGACGGAACCGGAGGGAGCGCCCTCCACATGAAGGGGGGCGGGAGCCTGCACCCCGCCACGCACGAGACTGTGGACAACAAGTGGCACTTCCTCTACCAGGATGGAAAGTCGGTCTTCAAGGTCGCGGTCATCGGGATGGCGGATGTGTCCGAGGAGATCATGAAGCGGAACAACCTTACGGGGAACGATGTGGATTACCTCGTCCCTCACCAGGCGAACCTCAGGATCATCGATGCGTGCCGCGAGCGGATGGGGCTCGATGCCTCGAAGGTGATGATCAACATCGACCGGTACGGCAACACGACGGCGGCGACGATCCCCCTGTGCCTCTCGGAGTGGTGGCATTGCGGCAAGCTGAAGCGAGGCCAGACGCTGATCCTCTCGAGCTTCGGCGCGGGTTACACCTGGGGCGCGGTTCTCCTGAAATGGGCGTTCGACAACCCGGACAAGCCCTGATGTCTAAGACCGCCTACGTATTTCCGGGACAGGGCTCCCAGTACGTCGGGATGGGAAAGAGCCTGTATGAGCAGAGCTCTCAGGCGCGGGAGATGTACCGTCAGGCGGATGAAATCGCCGGATACGCCCTCAGCACGGTATGTTTCGAGGGCCCCGAGGAACGCCTTAAACAGACGAATATTACGCAGCCCGCGATCTTCCTCCAGAGCGTCGTCCTCACGCGGCTGTTGGAGAGCGGAGAAGCGGGGATGGCGGCGGGACATTCTCTCGGCGAATATAGCGCGCTCGTCTACGCAGGAGCGCTGAGCTTCGAAGAGGGGCTGAAGCTGGTCAAGCTCCGCGGAGAGCTGATGCTGAAGGCCGGTCAGCTCCGCCCGGGAACGATGGCCGCGGTCATCGGCCTCGAGCCGGAAGCGGTCGAAGAGCTCTGCGCGGAGGCGGCTTCCTCGGGAGCCGTGCAGTGCGCCAACTTCAATTCTCCGGGGCAGATCGTCATCAGCGGCTCGGTCCCAGGCGTCCGGAAGGCGATGGAGCTTGCTAAAGCGCGGGGCGCAAAGCTCGTCAGGGAGCTGGTCGTAAGCGGGGCGTTTCATTCGGAGCTGATGACTGGCGCGCGCGACGAGTTCCGTTCGGCCCTCGCGGCGGCGCCTATCAGGGATGCGCGGATTCCCGTCTATGCGAATGTCTCGGCGCGCCCGGTCAGGAACGCAGGACAAATCAGAAAACTCCTCGACGAGCAGCTGACTTCGCCCGTGCGGTGGGAAGAGTCGATTCTCCGCATGGCAGCGGACGGGGCGAAGACATTTGTTGAAATAGGCCCGGGGAAAGTGCTCCAGGGTCTCGTGAAACGGATCGACCCGTCAGCCGGCATCCGGGGCGTCGACACGATCGAGGACATTCCCCGGGCAGTCCCGGCGTAGAGGCGTGGGAGCGCTCGATGATAAAATCGCGCTGGTAACGGGAGGGTCGCGCGGAATCGGACGCGCGATCGCTCTGCGCCTGGCACAGGAAGGCGCCCATGTGGCAATCTCCTTCCGGAACGCGGCGCCCGAAGCGAAAGCGGTTGTCGAGTCGGTCAGGGCCGCCGGCCGCAAATCGGCGTCCTATCAGTCCGATGCGGCCTCGTTCCAGGGCTCGAAAGAGATCGTCGAATCGGTTGTGAAGGAGTTCGGCCGGCTGGACATTCTGGTCAACAACGCCGGCATCACGCGCGACACGCTCCTGTTGAGAATGAGCGAGAAGGACTGGGATGACGTGATCGCCACGAATCTGAAAAGTGTGTTCAATTTTTCAAAGGCCGCCCTGCACCCGATGATGGGGCAGAGGTCGGGTAAGATCGTCAACGTCACGTCCATCGCCGGCATCACGGGCAACGCGGGGCAGACGAACTACGCGGCGTCGAAAGCCGGCATGATCGGCTTCACGAAATCCCTCGCGAAAGAGGTCGGCTCGCGCAATATCCAGGTCAACGCGGTCGCCCCCGGCTTCGTGGAGACGGAAATGACGGCGGCGCTGACAGACGCCCAGAGGCAGAAACTCGCCGAGCTCATCCCGCTCAGGCGGACGGCAAAGCCGGAGGAGGTCGCGCAGGTCGTAAGTTTTCTCTCATCCTCCGCGGCCGATTACATGACGGGCCAGGTGATCTGCGTCGACGGCGGAATGGTTATGTAAGCGTATCAGAATCCACCACTCAAAAGGAGCACCACAATGGCAGATGTAGAAGGGAAAGTCAAGGAGATCATCATGAACAAGCTCGGAGTCGAAGCCTCGCAGGTCACGCCGGAAGCGTCGTTCACGAACGACCTCGGCGCCGACTCGCTCGACACAGTCGAGCTCGTCATGGAGTTCGAGAAGGCCTTCAACCTGCAGATCCCCGATGAGGACGCCGAGAAAATCGCGACCGTCGGAGACGCCATCAAGTATCTTTCGGGCAAGGCCCACTGACGTGACAAAGCGAGGGAAGCACGATGGGCAGTAACCGCAGCGGCCGCAGGCGCGTGGTGGTGACGGGTATCGGCGCGGTAACGCCGATCGGGAACAGCGCCAAGGAGTTCTGGGAGAATTCCGTCGCGGGCACAAGCGGCGCCGACCTCATCAAAAGCTTCGACGTTTCCAACTACGATACCAAGATCGCCTGCGAGGTGAAGGGCTTCAATCCGCTCGACTTCATGGACAAGAAGGCGTCGAACAGGATGGACCTCTTCACGCAGTACGCGATGGCGAGCGCGGAGATGGCGGTCAAGGACTCCTGCCTCAACCTCGAGAAGGAAAACCGGGATCGCATCGGCGTGATCTTCGGCTCCGGTATCGGCGGGATGTGGACCTGGCACCGGCAGATGCAGACCATGTACGAGACGGGGGGCCCGCACCGCATCAGCCCCTTCTTCGTCCCCATGATGATCGCCGACATCGCGGCCGGCTACATCTCGATGCGCTTCCAGGTCAAGGGGCCCAACTACGCCACGACCTCCGCCTGCGCGACATCCTCCCACGCGATCTCCGACGCATCGATCCTGATCGAGCGCGGCGACGCGGACGTCATCTTTACGGGAGGCTCGGAGGCTGCGGTCTGCCCGATGGGCGTCGGAGGATTCAACGCGATGAAGGCGCTCTCGACCCGAAACGACGAGCCGAAAAAAGCCAGCCGACCCTTCGACGCGCAGCGCGACGGATTCGTCATGGGCGAGGGGGCCGGGATGCTCGTCCTCGAGGAACTGAACCATGCGCTTGCGCGCGGCGCGCGGATTTACGGAGAATTGTGCGGAATCGGCATGACGGCTGATGCCTACCACATCACCGCCCCCGCGCCGGGCGGAGAAGGGGCGATCCGCTCCATGCGCCTCTGTCTCGAAGACGCGGGGGTGAAGCCGGAAGAGGTCCAGTACGTCAACGCGCACGGCACATCGACGCCATATAACGACAAGTCGGAAACACAGGCCATCAAGTCCGTCTTCGGCGAGCACGCCTACAAGCTTCAGGTCAGCTCCACGAAATCGATGACCGGACATCTTCTCGGAGCTGCGGGTGCGATCGAGGCGATTATCACGGTTCTGGCGATCCATCACAACACTATCCCTCCGACGATCAATTACGAGGTTCCCGATCCGGAGTGCGACCTTCAGTACGTCCCCAACAAGGCGGTTCAGGTTCCCGTCGATATCGCGATCAGCAACACTTTCGGCTTCGGCGGCCATAACGCCTCGCTCCTATTCAGATCGTACAGGAAAACGTAGCGTCCCCCATGCAGTTGTTTCACCGTCTCCTGCGGTGGTTCCGGATTTCGGGGAGCGCATCGGAGACGCCTTCGCCCCGCGGGAGGGTCGATTTCATCGCGCTCGGGAAGATTCTCGGCTATACCATCCGCAACCCCCATCTCTTCTTCCAGGCCCTCTCGCACCGTTCGTTTCTGCAGGTGACGGGCTACGAGAACGCCTCATCGAACGAGAGGCTCGAGTTCCTGGGCGACTCCGTTCTGAACCTCGCCGTCGCTGAGTACCTCTATCTCCATCACGGCGATGCCGCGGAAGGGGAGCTGACGAAAATGCGCTCCCGCCTCGTGAACCGGAAAGCGCTCGGGGCGTATGCCCGGGAACTTCGTCTGTTCGATTTCGTGCTGATGAGCCCGAGCGCGTTTCAGGTGGCGGAAAAGGGGATGGAGACCATTCTGGCCGACGCCTACGAGGCGATCATCGGCGCGATGTACCTCGACGGCGGATACGGGGAGGCAAAGCGCTTTGTGGAGCGCACGATCCTGAAGGCCCTCAGGGAAGGGATCGTAAAGACGGAGGACGACAACTTCAAGAGCCAGCTCCTTGAGCGCTCGCAGGCCGACGGCATCGGGGTTCCGCGGTACATCACCGTCGGCGAATCGGGACCGGATCACGATCGCACGTTCACTGTCGAGGTCTTCATCGGAAAGAACTCGTACGGAACCGGTTCGGGGAAGAACAAGAAAGACGCCGAACAGGCCGCGGCCGAGGAGGCCCTGCGGCAGCTGAACGGCCTGTGAGGGGCCGGCAGCATGAAGTCGATAGCGCTCGCCCTGCTTCTCTTCTGGTGCGGCCGTTCCGGCGCAACCGCCCAGGATTCGCTCTCCGTATCCCGCCCTTCTAACACCCCCGACTCCGCTGCGCTTCTCGCCGTTCCCGACTCGGTCTGGTCCGTCGACAGCGTCGTGGTTGTCGGGAATGGGGAGACCAAGGGGTTCGTCATCCTGAGGGAGATGTCGCTCAAGCCCGGCGATCCGATCACGCGGTGGCAGCTCGAGTACGACAAGAACCGGATCTACAGTTTGCGGCTTTTCAACGAGGTGCGGATTCACGTCGTGCCCTCACTCCCCCCCAGAGCGAACCTCGTGGTCGAAGTGAGCGAGCGGTGGTACCTCTTTCCCTACCCCATCCTCGGACTGAGAGACCGCGACTGGAGTAAGGTGTTCTTCGGCGCGGGGCTCGTCCACACGAATTTCCGCGGCCGCAATGAAAAGCTGAATGCCTCCCTTATTTTTGGTTTCGATCCGTCCGTGGGACTCTCCTACCGCAACCCTTTCCTCAGCGAAGAGGGGACGGAATTCATGGAAGCGCGGATTTCCTTCAGCAAAGTGCGGAACAGGAGCGTCGAGGCCCAGGTCGGCCCCGATAATTTCGACGAGCTCCATTATTCTCTCTCCGGCCGTTACGGGAGGAGGCTGGGAATCGAGCACACGTTCTGGATCGACGCCGGCTTCGAGGTGGTGGAGGTGAAGGATTACCATCCCGTCCCTACGATCGCTGCCGACGGGATCGACCGCTACCCGGTGGCGAGCGCCGGGTATTCATACGACACAAGGGACCTGGGTGAGTATCCCGGTTCGGGAGCATACGCAGGGGCAGCCGTCACGAAATACGGCTGGCCCTCTGCCGACCTCGACATCGTCCGCTACGCGATCGACCTGCGCGGCTACCAGCCGCTAAGTTCGGGGATCGTCCTGACAGGCCGGGTCTTTACGAATCTCGCCGCCGCCGGAAGGACACCGAGCTACAATCACGTCTATTTCGGATACGGCGAGCGGATCAGGGGGCACTTCAAGGAGGTCATGGAAGGGGAGAGCCTGGCGGGCGCGTCGACCGAGCTCCACTGCACCCTTTTCGCGCCGGTCTACTTCAGAGTCTCGTGGCTCCCGCCCGCGTTTGGGGTATGGAAGTTCGGCGTCGTTGCCACCGCATTTGCAGACGCCGGCGAGGCCTGGTTCCGGGGGAATCCTGTCGCCCTCGACCTGCTTGCAAAGGGGTACGGGGCCGGAATCGACCTTCTCCTACCATACAGCGCCGTCCTGCGTTTGGAATACGCATTCAACGAGGTGCGCCGTGGTGAGTTCATCCTGGAAGGGGGTGCCTCCTTCTGAATGGATTACTTCTACGCTCCTCCTGAAAATATCGGCGGCGGGATCGCGGTCATCGAGGGCGAAGAGCTGTCGCACCTGGTGCACGTCATGCGGAAGAAGGCGGGGGACGAGATCGTGGTCGTCGACGGCGCCGGCCTCGCCTACCGCGTCGTGCTCGAGTCCGTGTCGAAACGCTCGGCGAAGGGAACGATACGCGATTCCCACAGGTGGTATCATGAACCCTCCGCAAGCCTCACGATCGCCGTCGGAATCCTGAAGAATCCGTCCAGGTTCGACTTCCTCGTCGAAAAGGTGACCGAGATCGGGGCCGGGGAAATCATTCCGCTCGCAACCGAGCGCACCATCCCCTCGCACGCGAAGACCGATCGATGGCAGAGGCTTGCCCTCTCGGCCATGAAGCAGAGCGGCCGGTCTTTCCTTCCGAAGGTGAAGGAGCTTGCGACACTTGACGAGGTGATTGAATCTTCAGGTGGTTTCAAACGGAAGTTAATCGCACACGCGGAGGGGGAACCTCTCGCCGGGGTGGCTCAGGGAGGTGCAGCCGATCCTCCATCAACGCTGATCCTGGTGGGACCCGAGGGTGGTTTCAGCGAGGAAGAGGTGGCCCGGTGCGTCAGCGCGGGGTTCCGAAGCGTGTCGCTCGGCGAGCGGCGCCTGCGGACCGAAACCGCCGCGGTCGTTCTCGCCTCCCTCCTGATCCTCGGCCCGTCGTAACACGGCCTGCATCTTTTATAGGCGCCCCCTTTAGGGTGCGTTGCTCCGGTGCGGCACGATCTGCATCTTTTGTAGCCGCCCCCTTTAGGGTGCGTTGCTCCGGTGCGGCACGATCTGCATCTTTTGTAGCCGCCCCCTTTAGGGGGCGTTGGTTCGGCATGGCACAATCACGCCGGCTAAAGCCGGCGGCTACAGTTACGCGCCCTCACGCGGCCTCTATCTTCTCCCGCACAATTTCCAGAACCTCTCCCAGATTTTTGGCGCTCGTTTTCCTGAGCGAGGCGATCTCCTCTCGCTTCCACTCCACGAAATTGGAGTCGTGGATTCCCCCGAGATTGATCTCGACGTTCAGCGCCGCGCTTTCACAGGCGGCATGCAGCATGAGGGCGCTCACGCCTGCGTCACTTATCGACCGGGCGTTTCCTTTTTCAGCCACAGTCCGCGCGAGAGCGAAGGCATCGATCACGTGTTTCATCAATTCAAGCGGCACGAGGGCGGCCTCTTTGGTCGCCTCCTGGATCGCTGCGGAACGGAGCGCATTCTGGTCGTCCGTCTCCTTCGGAAGGCCATACGCCTCCATGACCTTGTTGAACGCATGCGCATCGCGGTCGATCATCCGGGTGAACATCGATCGCAGGTCCTCCGATTTCTCCAGGAGCTCCTTCATCTCCTCCTCGACGCCGGCATACTTCTTTTTCCCGATCGTCAGGCGGCATACCATGGAAGTGAGCGCCGCCCCGGCGGCTCCGGAAAGAGCGGCTGCGCTGCCGCCTCCCGGCGCCGGCGAGCTCGACGCAAGTTCATCCAGGAATCTCGAAATCGGGGTGTCTGCCAACATTGGACGATCTCCTCTCTGAGAATCAGATCATATATTCAATGACTTTTCTTGCCGGCTCGAACGTATCGATCTGGCTCAAGCCCAGCCGCTCGATAGCACGGTCGATCACATCGCGTTCATCCCCGCCGCTCGCCCGATCGAAATACCTCCCCGCCATCAGGAGCGCTTCTTTTGGTATCAGTCCCACCACCTCGCTCCCCGTGACGTCGGTTCCGAGCGAGAGCGCCTCCTTTTTCACCGCCTCGAAGGCGACGTGCGGGGGAGTGACATTGAAATTCGTGAGGTTAATGGACACCTGCGCGATGTTGAGGCGCTCGAGGAGGACTCCCATCGCCTTCACGGCCTTGAGAGTGCCGGGAATCTTCTGCGTGTTGCCCGCGGCGTCCTTTTTCGTTCTGCCGCTCTCGCGGATGCGCAAGGCGATCTCGTGCGCGATGTCCTTGCTGCTTGAGGCGAGATTGACATTGTACGCGATCAGGAAAAAACGCGCCCCCGCGGCCGTCGCCCCGGAACGCGGATTGAACACCGGCTCCCCGAAATCGGGCCGCCATACCGGATCTGCGAGTTTCGCCGCAAGGCCCTCGTATTCTCCCTTCCGGACATCGGAGAGGTTTTTCCGGGAAGGCGACGAAGCCGCCTCCTCGTACAGATAGACGGGAATCCCCAGCTCTCCGCCCACCCTGCCCCCGTAGGCGCGGGCAAGGGAGACGCACTCCTCCATTGTCACCCCTGAGACCGGGACGAACGGCACGACGTCAGTCGCGCCGAGGCGGGGATGCTCGCCCTTATGGTGACTCATGTCGATCAGCCCCGCGGCGGTCCTCGTCGCGGCGAACGCCGCCTCCACCACCGAGGGAGGGTCGCCGACGAACGTCACGACGGAGCGGTTGTAATCCTTGTCGGGCTCCACGCTCAGGAGCTTGGCTCCCTTCACGCCCCTGATGCTCGCGGCGATCGCATCAATTGTTCCTGCGTTTCGCCCTTCGCTGAAGTTCGGAACGCACTCGACCAGCTTCGCGTCAGAACTCAAGGGCCACCCCGTCTTTCACTACCTTCTCGACATGGTTTACCCCGAAATGATACGGCAGATATCTGTAGTCGGGGATGTCGAGCACTACCAGGTCGGCCTTCTTCCCCGGCTCGATGCTTCCCCGCTCCCCCGAGAGCCCGATGGCCGCGGCGGCATTCAACGTCGACGCCGTGATCGCTTCCTCGGGGGACATCATCATCTGCGTGCAGGCCGTGGTCATCATGAGAGGCATGCTGTATGTCATGCAGGTGCCGGGATTGAAATCCGTGGCAAGAGCCACCGGGACGCCGGCGTCGATGAGCTTCCGCGCCGGAGCGTACGGAATGTTCAGGAAGAACGAAACGCCGGGAAGGAGCACGGCAACCGTTCCCGCGCCTGCGAGGGCGGCGACACCCGCATCGGTTACATTCTCGAGATGATCCGCCGAGACGGCTCCCACCTCGGCGGCAAGCTCGGCGCCCCCAAGAGCCGACAGCTGCTCGGCATGGATCTTCGGCTGGAGCCCGAACTGCTTGCCCTGCAGGAGGATCGAGCGCGACTCGTCGGCGTCGAAGAACCCCGTCTCACAGAAGACGTCGCAGAATACCGCCAGTTTCTTTGAGCCGATGTACGGAAGCATGTGGTTCACGACCAGCTCGACGTACCCCGTTTTATTCTCCTGGAATTCCGGGGGAACCGCGTGGGCGCCCAGGAAGGTAGAGACGACGGTCATAACCTCTTCCTTGTCAAGCTCCCGGATCGTTTCAAGAAGCTTGATTTCACTGTCGGTATCGAGCCCGTAGCCGCTCTTGATCTCCACGGTCGTCGTTCCGTGCTGAAGCATCGCGCTGATCCAACGGCGGGCGCTTTTTTTCAGCTCCTTTTTCGGAGTGTCGCGGACTTTCCTTACTGTGCTGAGGATCCCCCCTCCGCGCTGCGCAATCTCGCGGTAGGAGAGCCCCGCCGAGCGCATCGAGAACTCTTCCTCCCGGCTTCCGGCAAAGACGAGATGGGTGTGGGGATCGATAAACCCCGGCATGACCACACGGTCGAGGCAATCAAGGACGTCTGTCTCTCCCAGACTTCCCATGGAGAGGTCCTCCATGCGCCCGGTCCAGGTGATGCGCTCGTTTTCAACGAGGACTGCGGCGTTCTCGATCGTCGCAAGGGAGGACATATCCGCCCCCGTTTTGACGCGATTGCCCCCCGAGGCGACCGTGACGAGCTGTTTGATATTGATAAGCGCGAGTTTCACAGGGACGAATCAGCCGGGAGCAGGGAGCAAAAGGAATGAAATTGTGGCGCAAGATACGGAAAAGGACGGGCTTTCTCAAGGAGGGGTGGCGGTGGATGGCGCCCCGGTTCTAGAGGCAAACTGGTGTCACGGTCCATACCGTGACACCAGCCGGGAAGCCTGCGCCCACCGGATCAAGCGCGACGGCCGGAAATCACAGATCGATGCGGTACAATTCCCACTCCTTCATGTGGGTCGCCTTCAGCTTCTCGTAGAAACGGATGGCCGGCTTATTCCACGAGAGCACCAACCACTCCATGCGCCCGCAGCGGCGTTTCCTGGCCTCAGCGAGACATCTGCGGAAGAGGGCGAGTCCGATCCGCCTCTTCCGGAACTCCGGGATGACGAAAAGGTCCTCGAGGTAGAGCGTCGGCCGGGCGCGGAAGGAGGAATACGTTTCGAAGATGATCGCATACCCGACGGGTTTTTCATCTGCGAACGCGAGGAACGCGTCGAAGCGCTTGTTCCTCCCCGAGGCATCTTTAAGGAGCCTGACGCGGGCAGCTCGGTCCGGGCGCTTGAGATGCTCATAATCCGCGAGAGCATCGACGAGCGAGAGAAAATCCTTGCCGTGCTTCCTGTCCAGAGGATGGATTGTAACACCGGTCATGCGATCGGCTTCACCATGGCGACGCGAACACCTCGGGCGCATCATTCGTAGGCGCCCCCTGAATTGGTGTCACGGTCCACACCGTGACACCGGCCGGGAAACCTGCGCCTATCGGTCGCCCCGTGATGCATCCTTTTGAATTGGTGTCACGCTCCACACCGTGACACCGGCCGGGAAACCTGCGCCTACCTGTCGTCCTGCGATGCATCCTTCTCTTTCTTCTGTTCATATCCTCTGCACGAGATTACAGGCAGACGAGGATACTTAGGAAAGGACGGGTCGGTTCTGGATAAGGTGCAGAGGATGAAATGTGAGCCCTTGGCGGTCGCCGTGCGGCGCGCGTGGATACAGGATGAGCAGAGACCCTCCCGCCCTACTCTGTCAGTAGAGCGATCGCGCGGGGCTTGTTCGTCCGGGTTCAGAGAATGGCGCGCTCAGGGGGCCTTGCGCTCCTCCTTCGCCTCTTCGAGCTGTTCGACAGCCTTCGTGATCCCCCTCGAGACGAGCGTGTCGAGGAGCGTGCCCGTGAGTTTGATCACCGGTTCGTCGAGATGCTTGAGATCGTCGGACGAGTTCCTCGCTTCCGACAGGACGCTCTCGGCCAGATTGATCACCGCGGGCTCGCGGGTCAGATCGTTCGAGGGCCCGGTGCCGACCGCGCCGATCGCGAACTTCGCTCCAAGCTCCTTGACGGGCTGGAAGAAGCCTTCCGGAACCTCGCGGGCCGTGGTGGAGATCAGCTGGCCCACCTCGGACATGCGCTTTTCCAGCGAGCGGCCCTTGAATTTCGACGACGCGATCGTGTACATGGCGCTGGTGATGTTTGCGCCGAAGGCGGCCGATGAGGATTGAAGCGAGCGGCCGACGCTGGCGCCGTAGCTTTCGATGTGCTGCCCGAGCGCCCTGAGGCCGTCGTGCATCGACTGCCCGAGCGACTCCAGGCCTTTGCGTACATGCTCGCCGTGCTTCAGAGTCGAGCGCGCGCCGATTTTGGCGGCTTCGATCTGCGACACTTCCTGCGTATACGAGCTGAGGAGCTGGGCGGCTCGCTCGAGATCGAATTGGATCCGCTCCACCATCCGCGGATTCCGGAGGTCGAAGTAGTAATCGCGCGCCTTGTAGAAGTGCCAGAGCGAGACCTGCGACATCAGCTGAAGGAGACCCGGGTCGCTGCTGATGGTTGAGAGGGCCTTCTCGCCGATATGGAGGCTGACGGCGGCCTCCCAGTCCTTCGCGCCGAGACGCATGAACCACTGCCTTGCCGAAACCAGGTCTGTGAGGTCGTCGACCGAGCGCACTTCTTTCTCCATTCCCCTCTGCGCATATCCCATCGCCGCCATGTACGCCACCGCCGCTGCGGACTTGTGCAGGCCGAGCTCCGAGAAGAGCCGGAAGGCGATGATGAGCTGATCGACGACCTTGTCGGAGAGGTCGCCCTTCGAGTAATGCTCCTTGACTTTCCCGTAGACTTCCTGGGCGCGTTGGAGGGAAAGTTCGGCGATTTCCCGGTATCGCTGCTTCAGGATCAGCGTGCGCCGGGCATGCGTGTCGAGGTACCTCTTGTCCTCCTTCCTGAGAGCAATGATCGCCTCGCGCACGTCGCGCAGGGAGATGCACTCGGAGACGTTCGTGCTCCCGCAGATGTAACAGGAACCCCGCACGCCCTCGTAATCGATCCATCGGTGGTCGCAGCTCGTGCATCGCTCCATGCCGAGCTTCAATGCCATGGCGTTGTTCATTGCTTGCGCTCCGCCAACTGGTGAATGAGCCGGGTGTATTCGTCTTCCGACAGTTCACCGAAGGCATATTTCGTTTCGATTGTCTCGCGGTCGAAATGCTGCCTCGCCTTGACCGCGACCTGCTTGAAGGTCTCCGCCGCGCGGATGCGCGCGAACCCCCTGAGGGTTTCCATCTCCTCCTCGTACAGGCCCACGAACCGGGACGCGTCGATGCCGTTCTCGATCGCCTTTTCGCCTTTCGAAATCCGCCTCAGGTTTGTGAGCTCGCCGAATTCCTTGGGGCTGATATTCTGGAGAAGCTCGATCGCGGTTTCGAACTCCTTTGCCTTATAATAGAAGTGGTACGCGTACTTGAACTCGCTCTCCTTGAGAAACCAGTCGGCGAGCTCTTTGCACTCAGACACCGTGAGGTTCGCCCGGTCGTAGATATAGAACGACGACGCGTGGTCGCCTGCTTCCCGCCTCAGAGCGCCGAGGCTCTTCATATCGCCCTCGATCCAATAGTACCATTCGACAAGCTCCGAGCGGCCTTCGTGCCGCGCCAGCTCCAGAAACTCCCGGCTCCTGTTCCACGCCTTGAAGAACGAGTACGCGAGGAGGGCGATGTCCGTGCTGTGCGGATTGTTCATGACTCCCTGCCGCAGAAGTTCCGTCAGCCGCTCCTTCTCGTTTCCCCCGAGAGCGATGAGCAGCTTGATCGGCACGCGCGGGATCCTTCTCAGCGAGCGCGTGTGGTCGGACAACTGGAATGCATGCTGGGGATTCGAGGCGGGGAGCTCCAGCTCCAGTTGCTCGATCGCCGTGTAGAACCGGTCGTGGACCAGCACCTTCCTGATGCCCGAGTACCACGGCGTGTCGGCGTCGCGGAATGCGCTCCCCAAAAACATCTGCCAGGAGCTCATCGTGCTCTCAGCGAAGGAATTCTCGGCCAGGGGGATCGTCGTCTTGAGGAGCTCGATCAGATTGTTGTCGCGTACGACCGCCTCGTCCTGCGACTTGGTATCGCGCAGGAGCTGCATGATGAAGTAGTGCCGGATCCAGGGGCGCGTGAGAGCTTCATTCACGGCGTGTCGCGACTCGGTCTTCCCCTTCACGCTCTCGATAAGGTGATCCGGATACAAGCCCTCGACTCCGAGTTTCAGCCGATCCTCGTCCTTTTGGAAGAAATTCATTTTGTTCAATGCGATTTCCACCTTTTTTTGGGCTGGTTAGGGTTTCACTTTAAAAAATCTGTCTAAGCTTCAAGTCCCACGTGCACTTATATTGGAGACGAATATACAAACTTTTTTTGGCGAAGTCCACAATTCCGCATTCTCAGCGCGGAAAAGGGCCGAATTTAGCGAAGGAGAGAGGGGTCAAAGAGGGTAATAAACCGTCATTTTGCGCTGATTTCGCGCATGACGGGTTCTGCGAGCCTGGGAAGGGTGTTATCGAGGTCTGTGAGGCTTTGATACTTCTGAAGCATATCGAGGGGGCCTCCGGAGATCGTGCCGATCAGCGCGGCCCTCCCGAGGCGGAGATCGATTTCACGCGCGATGAACATTCCCGTCATCGCTCCGTAGCTCTCCCAATATCCGCTCAGATTCGCGGTGCGGATAAGCTCCGATGCGCGGGAAGGCGTGAGGCCGGGGGAGAGAAGCTCGGCCGCGTGCTGGTTGAATGTCGCGAAGGTCTCAATCGTCTTTGCGTACCAGTCGCGCGGGAGGTGACCCCGTCCCTGCTGATCGAGGGAGAGGTAGTACGCGATCCCCTCGTTTTGCGTCAGATCGAGGAGCTGATAGAACGGAGTGTGATGCGATGCGTAATACCTCCGCCATGACCCCGAGTGGTCCTTGAACGCCCCGAATGCCGCGTGGAACACCTCGTGGGCGACGACGCCAAGGAGCGTAATGAATCGCTCCTCCACATCCCGCCCGTAGTTGACGGACTGCGAGAGATTCACCACGATGGTCAATTCTCCCTCCCCCTCGCCCTTGAAGACGGGCGCATCCCCGTCCCAGGCGATGCGGCGCACATAGGCATCGACGTTTTGATGACCGAGCGCGACGACATAGACCGGAATATCGATCGTTACCTCTGCGTCCGGCGGAAATATTTGTTGGACCGTAGCGACGACCCTTCTGCTGAAGTTCCGTTTTTGCATCTCGGCAAGGAGCTGATTGATATCCGCGGCGTTTTTCCTTGCGGTTTCGAGATGATACAGGTCGTCCCGTATGATCTGATGGTATTTGAGCGAATCAAGCCAGGCGCGAAGGGAAGATGTGGAAGGGTCCCGCTCAGATATGAGACCGGTCGTGGAGGCGGCTATGCGGTTTCCGCGCAGGCCTGCAAGCACCGCCGTGCTTATGGGCTCGTCTTCGAAGAGCTGGATGGTCTGCTGAGCGGAGGAGTAATCGACGTGCAGCTGGACGTCAAATTTCGGATTGTCTTCTCCCCGGGTGGAGATCGGAGCGGCCGGGCTCCGGATCGCACATTCGGCGATGAGAAACGGGAAGAGGTAAAATCTCCATCCTGCACGCTTAGCCGGATGCATTCAGCCCATTCTGCCTCGCAAGAGTAACGGCCCTGTCGTACCCGGCGTCCGCGTGACGTAATATGCCCGACCCGGGATCGTACTTCAGGACACGATCGAGCCTCTGTTCCGCCTCCTTCGTCCCGTCTGCGACGATGACCATGCCTGCGTGGATCGACATCCCGATGCCCACGCCTCCCCCATGATGGACGCTCACCCAGCTCGCTCCCCCTACGGCGTTGAGAAGGGCATTGAGAATCGGCCAGTCCGCGATCGCGTCGCTTCCGTCTTTCATGTTCTCCGTTTCCCGGTTTGGAGAAGCCACGGATCCGCAGTCGAGATGGTCTCTCCCGATGACGATCGGCGCCTTCACCTCGCCTCTGGCAACAAGGTCGTTGAAGATCTTCCCCATCACACCCCGTTCGCCGTATCCAAGCCAGCAGATCCTCGAGGGAAGGCCCTGGAATTTGACTTCGCTCTGCGCCTTTTCGATCCATCTGCAGAGGGCCTTGTTCTCGGGGAAGGTTTCGATCACGGCGCGGTCGGTGCGATATATGTCTTCGGGATCGCCTGAGAGCGCGGCCCAGCGGAACGGACCTTTGCCCTCGCAGAAGAGGGGACGGATGAATTCAGGGACGAACCCCGGAATGTCGAACGCGTGCGCAAGACCTCCCGCAACAGCTTCCCCCCGTATATTATTGCCGTAGTCGAAGACGACCGATCCTCTCTTCCGGTATTCAAGCATCGCACTAACGTGCTCGACGATCGATTCGCGCGCCCGGCTCTGGTACTGGGCCGGATCGGATGACCGGAGGCGGAGGGCCTCTTCGTAGGCGATGTGGGCCGGGACATAGCCGTTGAGCGTATCGTGAGCTGACGTCTGGTCTGTCAGAATGTCGATGGGGATCTTCCGCCCGAGGAGTTCCGGCAGGATCTCGGCGGCGTTACCGAGAAGCGCGATCGACCTCGGCTCCTTCAGTTCTTTCGCCGTCATCGCGGAGAGGAGGGCCTCGTCGAGCGTCTCGGCCGCCTCGTGCACGTATCCGGTCCTGAGCCGCTTCTCGATGCGCGAGCGGTCGACCTCTATTGCGAGACAGACCGCGCCATTCATGGTTGCAGCAAGCGGCTGAGCGCCGCCCATTCCTCCCAATCCCGCCGTTACGATGAGCTTCCCGGCCAGGGTCCCTTCAAAGTGCCTGTTCGCGATCGCTGCGAAAGTCTCGTACGTGCCTTGTAAAATGCCCTGTGTCCCGATGTAGATCCAGCTCCCCGCGGTCATCTGGCCGAACATCGTCAATCCAAGCCCTTCCAAGCGGCGGAACTCATCCCATGTCGCCCAGTGAGGCACAAGCATCGCATTGGAAATCAGAACGCGCGGCGCGTCAGGATACGTTCTGAATTTCCCGACCGCCTTTCCCGACTGTATGAGGAGGGTCTCGTCGTTCTCCAGATTTCTGAGCGCGCGGACTATATCTTCGTAACATTCCCAGTTGCGGGCCGCTTTGCCCGTCCCCCCGTACACGATCAGCTGGTCGGGTTTCTCTGCCACTTCCGGGTCGAGATTGTTCATCAGCATCCTCAGGGCGGCTTCCTGCAACCAGCCTTTGCAGCTCATCTGTCGGCCTCTCGGCGCCCGGATCGCCTGATGCCGCGCCGGGACCGCGGATATGGTCTGTTGGCTCATGGGTCAGCTCAGCTTGTAACCGATTTTCCTCAGCAGGGTCATCCGGGCTTTGATGTCGGCCTCGGTCTCGATCCCCTTGGATTTCACCCCATCAACCACCCCAAGGATTCCCCTCCCTTCCCCTGTCTCAGCCACGATCACGTCGACGGGATTGGCGGTGGCGCAGAAAATACCGCAGACCTCCGGGACATTTTTCACGGCGTTGAGGATGTTCACCGGGAATCCCCCTTCCAAAAAAATAATAAACGAATGTCCGCATGAAAGCGCGAGAGCGTTCTTCCTGGCAAGTTCGACCAGCGTGGAGTCGTTACCGACAAACCGGACCAGGGCCGGACCCGAGGCCTCGCAGAACGCTATGCCGAACTTCATCCCGGGATGAGTGGATACGATCGCCTCATAGAGATCCTCCACCGTCTTGATGAAATGCGACTGGCCGAGGATGAAATTAAGATCAGCCGGCTTCTCTATTGCAACGGTTTTCAACTCCATTTTTCTGCTTTCGAACCTTGTCGCCTCTGTACTACCCCCTGTCAAAATATCAGTCTTTTGGCGGCTAAAATCAAGCGAAACAGCATGTATTGAGCGATTTCTTCGATCCGGCCTGCCTCCGGAGGCCAAGAAAGTTCTTGCCTTTAAGCCGATTTCTTCGTACCTTTCTGACGCCAAACAACAGTACACCGTTTTTGCCCCGGAAGGAGGGGGTCATTCCTTACAGGGGTGGCGATGCCACGCTTTTACGTTGTAGCTGCAGATGTAATCCCCGTGAGTGGTTCAATCTCCCATTGAACGTACCACGAGATTCGTCATCGCGAGAAGTCCTGTTACCTGGTGATCACGTGCCGGAGAGTCAGTTGCGAAGGGACGGTTATCACACCGGTAGCGGAGCGGATGCGTAAAAAGCCAAAAAGATCTGGTTAAGCCGAGCGCCAACGGACCTAAGTAACGAGTTGGCGAGTATCGGAGCGGAGCCTCGGGTACATTATTCATTCACACTCACTCGAAAGGGTATAATTCATGGAGCAAGGAACCGTGAAGTGGTTCAATGGAGCCAAAGGTTATGGCTTCATTTCACGTCAAAATGGCGAAGATGTATTCGTCCATTTTAAGGCCATCGCCGGAGAGGGTTACAAGACTCTCAACGAAGGCGACAAGGTCCAGTTTGACGTCGAAAAAGGACCCAAGGGGTTACAGGCTGCCAACGTGCAGAAAATTTAATGTAACACCTTAACAGGAACCCCAGTCGGCCTCAAAACCGGCTGGGGTTTTTTCTACTATTTTTTACTTGGAAGGAGTATCGTTAGAATGACGCAGGGCACTGTAAAGTTTTTCAATCCGACTAAGGGCTTTGGATTTATTACGACCGAACAAGGAGAAGAGATCTTTTTTCACAAGAGCAACGTGAAGAACACCGGTTTTCGAGACGTTCTGGTTCAGGGAGATCAGGTGCAGTTCGAACTGAAGCAGGAACAGAAGGGTAAGAGGGCCTATAATATCGTGCGGGTGTGAACCGCGCCTACATCATGCCCACCGGATCCACGTCAATTGTGATTTTCACTCCACTTCCCTCCCCCCGGGCGCTCTTCCGGTAATCACGGAGCGCCCTCTCCAGGGCGGCGCGGAATTCGCGCCCCGACGTATCAGACCTTTTCAGATCTTTCAGCAGCACATGGCAGCGGAAGAGCCCCCTGATCCGCGCAATGGCCGCCGTAGCCGGCCCCAGCGCGACGATCCCTCCGCCGTTTCCCCTCAGTGATGCCGCAAACGCCGCGGCGCGTCGAAGCACCTCGGGCTCTTCCTCCCCCTTAAACTCGATCAGCACGAGGCGTGAATAGGGCGGGTAGGCAAGCCGTTTGCGGTAGCCTGCCTCACGTTCGTAAAACGCCCTGAAGTCGTGCGTGACGACCTGCGCAAGCGTTTCGTGCCGGGGGAGATATGTCTGGATGACCACCTCTCCGGGGAGTTTGCTCCGTCCCGCCCTTCCTGCAACCTGCGCAAGAAGCTGGTAGGTGTGTTCGGATGATCGAAAATCCGGGAGGAGCATCTGCGTGTCCGCGGAGATGACCCCGACGAGGGTGACGCGGGAAACGTCGAGCCCCTTCGCCACCATCTGAGTCCCGAGGAGGATGTCCGCCTCGCCCTCGAAGAACTTCCTGAGAATCTGATCGTGCGAGTTTTTCCGGGCAGTCGTGTCGCGGTCCATCCTCACCATCGAAACACCGGGGAAGAGCGCTTTCAATTCGTCCTCCACCCTTTGTGTGCCGAATCCGCGAAACTCTATGTCCGGGGAGGAGCAGTTCGGGCAGCTTGCGGGGGCAGGCTTCACCAGTCCGCAGTAATGGCAGCGCAGATCTCTCCCGGGGGAATGATAGGTCAGGGAAATGCTGCAGTTTGGGCACATCTCCACGTGGCCGCAGTCGTAGCACTCGATGAACGGCGAATAGCCACGCCTGTTCTGTAGAATGATTATCCCCTCCTTCTTCTTCAACCGGTCGGCGATTTTTTCCTTCAGGACCGCGGAGAGGGATGTCATCTGGAATTTCCTCGGCACCGCCCTCGCGCGCACGGGGTCGGTTTTGAAGTCGGCCTTCCTCAATGCGCGATGCTCGGCATACCGCGCCTTTCTCTCGTCCGCCATGTCGACAATCTCGATCGCGGGAAGCGTGGCATCGTCGACCCTTTCCGGCAGCTCCAGAAGCTCGAACTTTCCCCTTGAGGCATTATTGAACGATTCGAGCGAGGGTGTTGCGGAGCCGAGCACCACGATCGCCTTTGCAATCGATCCTCTCACGATCGCGACGTCGCGCGCATGATAGTGCGGCGATTGGTCGTACTGCTTGTAGGAGCTCTCCTGTTCCTCGTCGACGACGATGAGACCGAGATTCTTCAGCGGTGCGAACACGGCTGAACGGGGACCGATGACGATGGAGACTGCGCCCTCTCTGGCGGCTTTCCAGACGTCATGTCTCTCCCGCGCGTTCATGCGGCTGTGCTGGACGGCCACCTGCTCGCCGAATCTGTGCTTGAAGCGGCGGACGATTTGCTGAGTAAGCGCGATCTCCGGGACGAGCACGATGGCGGTTTTCTTCCTCAGAAGGACTCCGCGAATCGCCTCGATGTAGACCTCGGTTTTCCCGCTCCCGGTCACTCCGAAGAGAAGAAATGTCTTGAATTCCCCTGCCTCCGACGCCGATGAGATAGACCTGATCGCATCCTCCTGCCGCCGGTTGAGCGAGATGTCCCGCGCGCCGAGAGCGGCGGCGTACAGATCGTAACCGTCCGTTCGAACGGTTTCGCGGCTCTCGAGGGTGAGGAGTCCCTGCCTTGCCAATGTGTTCAATGTGGATGAAGAAGCGCCTGCCTTCCTCAGGATCGTAGTTGCCGGGACCGAGACCTCGGCGAACGGCGTGGAGAGAAGCTCCGAGACTACCGCTCGCTGCCGCCCGTTCCGCTTCGTTCCCCCCGACGCGAGCCACCGGCTCCACCTATCGCGCCACCACTTGTCTACGGGGATCGTACTCTCGGTTCGGGGCCTGAGGAGAGCCGCGGCCGGGCGCGGCGCCGCAAGCGCCACGGAGACCGTGTTGAGTACTTCACCAAGCGGCGCGCAATAATACTCCGCCATCCAGCGCGAAAGCCGGAGCAGGTCGTCCGTGAGAACCGGCTCCCGGTCGAGCACATCGCGGATGTGTTTGAAGCGGACTCTTGAGAGCGGCTCACTTCTCTCCTGATCGGGAATCCCCGCGTACACGCCCGGAGCGTCGCCCAGTCCCGCCACGATTCCCACGACCGTCCTCTTGCCCAGAGGCGCAACTACGCGCATCCCACACCGGAGCAATGGTCGCATTTCATTGGGAACGAGGTAGCTGAAGATTCTGGATGATGCAGCCGGAATTGCCAGATCGGCGTATAGATCAGACATCAGGAGGCCCGTGCCGGAGGATCTGAGGAAAAGGTTCAGAAAATGTCGGCAAAAACAGGCGTAAAAACAAGCTACGGGGAAGCGTACCCCACGTCACACTTCTCCTTGCTTCTCTCTGGCCCGTTTCGTATGCTTTCCTACTCTTGGCGCGCTCTGTGGAGGCCGCGGTTGTAGAGGGTACAACTGAAAAAGGAGCCAGTTTGATGCGTTTGTTCGTCCTCAGTATCCTTTTGACGTGCTCGATTCACTTGGCAGCGGGCTCTCCGCGCGCCGGCTCAACTGTCCATTACCTCAGCGGCAAAGACACCGTTTCCGGCTACCTCTGCGTTCCTCAGGGCAAAGGGCCTTTCCCTGCGGTAATTCTGATCCATGAGTGGTGGGGTCTGAACGATTGGGTCAAGGAGAACGCCCAACGATTCGCCACAAACGGATATATTGCGCTTGCGATCGACCTGTACAGGGGGAAGCTTGCGACCAGCGACGAGATGGCCCACGAGCTTATGCGCGGTTTGCCGGAAGACAGAGCCGCCCGCGATCTGGCTTCAGCTTCCGCCTATCTGAAAAGCCGGCCTGATGTCAAAGGCGCAAAGATCGGTTCCATTGGCTGGTGCATGGGCGGCGGTTACTCTCTGGCCGCGACGCAGAACATTCCCGATCTCGCCGGGTGCGTCGTCTGCTACGGGCGGCTTTTCACCGACTCTTCAGCTCTCGCCAAAATCCCATGCCCTGTCCTCGGCCTCTTCGGAGAGTTGGACCAGGGCATCCCTGCGCAGAGCGTTCGGGACTTTGAGGCGCAGGCAAAGAAGGAAGGGAAGGATGTTGCCGTTGTTATCTATCCTGACGCCGGGCATCAGTTCATGAACCAGAACAGCAGGAACAAGCCGGGGTATCGTGCCGCGGATGCAAAGGATGCCTGGTCAAAGATCGACGAATTCTTCAAGCGGACGTTGAAACAATGAGCGGCGCGGAGCACCAGGAGACGGCAGTGCGCGGCAAGAAGGGCATCGACCCTTTGATGAAGGTATGGGTAAAGGCGCGCGGGCTCGTCGAGCGCTATCCGGTGCTGCTCGCCGGGATCGTCATTTACAGCTACTATCTGCTCACCTCGATTAATTTCTTCAAGCATTCGCACGAGAACGAGTCGCTATTCGAATATTTCATGCAGTTCGACTCGCTGATTTTCCTCTGGCTCGCAGCGGCGGCATTCATCCAGGTTCTAAGGTTCCGCAAGTCGTACAAAGCCGAGCAGGAGCAGCGCCGTTCGATGGAACGCGTGCTGGACCGGCAGAAGATCTATAGCGAGCTCGCCACCGATATCACCATGCTGTTGCAGGATAACGTCAACAATCCCCTTGCCGTTATTGCCGTCACCACGCAGGAGATTCGCCGAAGATTCCAGCAGGATACCGAGATTCTTCGATGGCTCGACAGGATCGAGGGGGCCATGAAGCGCATCCACCTTACTATCCGGGATCTCCAAGCCTACGAGACGCAGAAGATGATCGACGCATCTTCTTCTGCGCTCCAGGAACACGCCCAGGCCTGAGGGCCTGAACCGACCCAACCCAACTGAATCGCCACACCCCGTAACACCCTGTTGTAGGCACTCCCTCTAGGGGACGTTGACAATCGTGACGTGCGCGCAGGCTGAAGGTTGCGCCTGCCGGCTGCCAACCCCCGGTCCCCTTCGTTCCGCCGCTCCTCGGCGGAATGCCGCTTTGGGGCGCTCCGCGCCCCCCTTGTAGGCGTTTTACCCGATTTACAACCCCAAAAGAATCTCCCGTTCCCCACATCCCCGCAACCCCATTACTCTGTATCACATCGGGTGTTTAGCGTCACAGTAACCTTTACAAGGACGCGCTATTTTGGAGGAGTAGCTTGTTAGCTGGGGGGCTTCAAAGTCTACGGTACGTCTACAATAGAAACGAGGGTACTATGTCTACGTCAAACGCGCCAACAAAGAAAGAAGGGCCGCTCAAGAGCTTAGCAGGGCTGGCCTTTAGATCACAGAAGCAGGAAGAGAGCGATCCTCTCCTGTTCGACTCCGAGAACATGCCGCCTGGAACGAGGCAGCCGGATCAGCGGCAGCCCCTCCGGAAACTCCCTCCTTCGAAGCCATCGGGGCAACCCGACGACGGGACCGTGCGCAAGACGCAGGCTCCCCGGCTCATTCAGAGCCTCGTTGAAGAGGGGGTCGTCACGAAGCCGCAGATGGACGAGGCCCTTGAGATTCAGCGCAAGGGCTCGGACAAGCGGCGACTTATCGAAATTCTGATCGACGACCTGGGCGTGGAGCGCGAGACGCTCCTCTCCAGCGTCGCCCGCTACTACTCCTTCGAGACGGTCGACCCCAGTCCCATTTTTGGAAACAAAGAGCGTCTTCAATTCATCCGGACGCTCATCGATGCTCTCCCGCCGGCCACGTTCGATACGGCCGTGAAGATGCAGATCCTTCCGTACGAACTCTACGTGAATGGATCGGAGAAGCTTGTCGTCATCACGCCGGACACCACGCACCCCGACGTGCACTCCATCGCGCGCGCCTACAAGTTTCCCAAGTACGAGATCAAATACGTTCCGACCCCGATGTGGTCGGAGCTCTGGCGCCAGCTCGCGTTCGACCAGGGAGCCAAGCAACTCGGGCTCGATGAAGACGAATTCGACAGGGAGAGCGAAAAGGAAATCGAGAAGACCCTTCAGGACGAGATGGGCCGCAGCAGGCTCAACGACCTCATCGAGGGAGTCCTGGCCGACGGCGTCCGCACCGGGGCAAGCGATATCCACGTGATACCGAAAGGCAGCCACAAGACCGAATTCCATTTCAGGATCGACGGAAGGCTCTCTCTCTGGAGCGCGGTCACCGACGTGCGATCGGAAGCGGTCATCACGGTCGTCAAAGACCGCGGCAAGAACCTCGACCGTTTCGAGAAGTTTCTCTCGCAGGACGGCTTCGCGCAGCGGACGATCGACAACAAGGTCGTCCGGTTCCGCTTCTCGACGATGCCGATCTACAGCGGCGATCTGCACAGCAAGCTCGAATCGATCGTTATCCGTATCCTCCGGCCCGGCGACAAGAACGCCGGCATCGAAGGACTGGGGATGCCGCCCGTGGCGGCCGATTCATTCCTCAAGGCGATCCGGAAGCCCCAGGGCATTGTGATCTTCACGGGGCCGACCGGTAGCGGAAAAACTACCTCGCAGCTCGCGGCCATACAGACCATCATGGATCCGGGGCTCAACATCGTCACGATCGAAGACCCGGTCGAGTATCTGATCGAAGGCTGCCGTCAGATCAAGCTGAACCATAAGCTCGATTTCGAGGGCGCGCTCCGCGGCCTCCTGCGCCACGACCCGGACGTGGTCATGGTCGGCGAGATGAGAGACAAGATCACGGCCGATATCGCGGTGAAGCTGGCGAACACGGGACACTTGATTTTCTCGACGCTCCATACGAACGACTCGATCAGCGCCATTACGCGCCTCTACAATATGGGCATCGAGCCGTTTCTCCTCGCGTACACGATCAACATCGTCGTCGCGCAGCGCCTCGTGCGCAAATTGTGCGAGAGGTGCAAGACGGTTGACGATAACGTCGACGTGGATCTCCTGAAGGAGTGCGGGTTCGCCGACGAAGAGATCGAGAAGACGACGTTCTACAAGGCGGTCGGGTGCGTTCACTGCATCCGGGGGTACCGCGGCCGCACCGGGATTTTTGAGGCCCTCTTCATGAGCAAGGAGCTTCGAAAGGTCATCCTGAAGTCGAAGGACTTTATCGACGAAGACGCCATGCGGGTGCTCGCCGAGCAGAGCGGAATGCAGACGCTCAAGGATGCGGCGAAGAACCTGGTCAAGGAAGGAGTTACCTCGGTGGAGAACGTCGAGGGCATCATGATCGAGGACTAGGCAGTTGTTGTAGCTGGCCGCTGGCGCTTCGTAGACAAGCGACCCTCCCGGCGGCCGGAACGGTAGGCCCTTCCCGAGCGATCGGGAAGGGCTTATTTTTTTTGCCGAACCTTGTGAAGGTCCAATCTTCTGTAGCCGCGCCCTTTAGGGCGCGCTCGTTGATGCGCGGGCTAAAGCCCGCGGCTACACATGCACACACCCGGGTCTTTTGTAGTCGCCCCCTTTCAAACCGGTGTCACGGTCCCTACCGTGACACCCGCCGGGAAGTCGAATAAGACGCGTCTTCTTTAGGGCGCCGCGCCTGCCGATTTTTCCTTAGCCTGATTTTTGGTATATTTGTTTGAACTTTCCGGAAGGCATTCTATGCAGCGCAAGACAATCGTCATCCTCGTCGTGGTCGGAATTCTTCTTCTCATCGGCCTCAGCATCGCCGGCTGCGTCGCGGGATCCTACAATAAGCTCGTCAAGCTGGATGAAGGGGTCAACCAGGCATGGGCGCAGGTGCAGAACCAGTATCAGCGGCGCCTCGATCTCATACCGAACCTCGTCGAGACCGTGAAAGGCTATGCCGCCCATGAGAGCCAGGTATTCACAGACGTGGCCGACGCGCGCGCAAGCGTGGGGAAACTCCAGATGACTCCCGAGATTCTGAACAACCCTCAGACCTTTCAGCGCTTTCAGGAGGCGCAGGCAAGCCTCACCTCGGCGCTTTCCCGGCTTCTTGCCGTCGCCGAGAACTATCCTCAATTGAAAGCCAACGAGAATTTCCTCCAACTCCAGTCGCAATTGGAGGGGACTGAGAACCGCATCGCCACCGAGCGCCGCAGGTTTAATGAAGTGGTTCAGGATTACAATGTCCGGGTGAGGTCCTTCCCGGCGTCCCTTCTGGCCGGCATGTTCGGGTTCGGGCAGAAAGCCTATTTCCAGGCGGAACCCGGCGCAGAGAAGGTCCCGAAGGTGAAATTCTGACTCTCAGCTTCCGGTTCGCCGGCGGCCTGACATTCCTACTCTTCCTCCTTTCTACCGCACCGGCACTCCCCCGGCAGGACGAGCTCCAGGCGCCTGAATTCCGCAGGCGCATTACTGACCTGAGCTCCACGCTCTCATCGGCCGAGGCGGACCGCCTCGAATCGGAGCTGGCAGGCTTCGAGCAGGAAACGTCGAACCAGATCGCGGTCCTGATCGTCCCTTCCCTCAACGGCGAAAGCATCGAGGACTATTCGATGCGGGTGGCGGAGAAGAACAAATTCGGGAAGAAGGGGAGAGACAACGGCGTCCTCATGATCATTGCCAAAGAGGACCGGAAGATCAGGATCGAAGTCGGGTACGGCCTCGAGGGGGTCCTCACCGACGCACTCTCCGACGAGATCATCCGCCACGTCATTGCGCCGAGGTTCCGGCAGGGCGAGTTCGCCGCAGGGATCGGGGATGGGATCGATGCGATCATGGCGGCGACCAAGGGCGAGTTCAAGGGCTCGGGCGGGAGAAACAGGGACTCCGGCCGTTACATACCTCTGGTCTTTTTCTTTGTCCTTTTTCTTTTCGGAATCCTGAGCCGGCTCCTGAGCAGAGGGCTGACCCATTATGTCGGATCGCGCGGTTACAGGTCCATGGGGCCGTGGTTCGGGGGCTTCGGCGGAGGATTCGGAGGCGGCGGCGGGGGCGGCGGCTTCAGCGGGGGGGGCGGAAGCTTCGGGGGAGGAGGAGCCAGCGGAAGCTGGTAGACTGAGATGGCGAAACGGATCCTTACGGACGACGACCTGAAGTTTCTGGCGGGGAAAATCGCCGAAACCGAAGCGGCGACCTCCGGTGAGATACGCGTCGCTGTCCGCCACAAGCGGCACTGGAAGGAGCGCTCTCTAACGCTGCACCAGATCGCACTGAGAGAATTCCGGCGGCTCGGCATGCAAGACAAAGAAGGGAGGACCGGAGTCCTCATCCTCGTGCTCGTCCCGGAAAGAGCCTTTCAGATCATCGGAGACGAGGGGATTCATAGCAAAGTCCGAGAGGGTACCTGGGAAGCGATCGCAGAGGGGATGACGGCGCATTTTAAGATGGGGAAATTTCGCGACGGTCTCGCGGAGGCGATCGCACGAGTCGGCGCGGAACTCTCGGCTCACTACCCGCGCACCCCGGGCGATGCGAATCAGCTCCCGAACGATGTGATAGAAGAATGACGGACCGCATCGATAGCCTGGAGCGGATCGCGCGAGGTCTCGAACCGGGCGGCCGGGAGCGTGCTTCCCTCGTTGATGCCACGGTATCATACGCAGACCGCTTCCTCGAATCGATCTACGACGTCCCTGCATACCGCGCGATGAAGGAGCCGGGGATCGGGCTTCTCAACTCGCCGATCGGCGAAACTCCCCTCGATCTCGATTCCGTCCTGAAGCTCCTGAAGCAGAATGTGGACGAGCCCGGATTAAACCCGGCATCGGGCGGGCATCTCGGCTATATCCCGGGTGGGGGGATTTACTATTCGGCCCTTGCCGATTACCTCGCCGACGTCACGAACCGCTATGCGGGCGTGTTCTTCGCCGGCCCCGGAGCCGTGAGGATGGAGAATCTGCTCATCAACTGGATGGCACAGATCGCGGGCTATCCTCAGAGCGCCGGGGGCAATCTCACGTCGGGGGGAAGCATATCGAATCTTTCGGGGATCGTGGCCGCGCGCGACGCCGTCGGTCCGAAGGCGGCCGAGATCGTCCGCTCGTCGATCTACCTCACCGAACAGGCCCACCATTCCGTCGATAAGGCGATCCGGATCGCGGGGTTGAAAGAATGTCCCCTCCGGTATGTGCCGATGGATGAGCGCTACCGCATGGACGCGCGCGCCCTTGAACGGCTGATCGCGGCGGATGCAAAAGCCGGTCTTCGTCCCTGGCTGATCGTCGCCTCCGCGGG
This sequence comes from uncultured Chlorobiaceae bacterium, assembly GCA_964512655.1. Lineage (GTDB taxonomy): Bacteria > Bacteroidota > Ignavibacteria > UBA10030 > SZUA-254 > VBOC01. The sequence continues at coordinate 71,420 of CAZEJT010000007.1, forward strand.
AACTACAGACACCGGGGCGGTCGACCCTCTCGATGAGATCGCCTCAATCGCACAGCGCAACGGGCTCTGGTTCCACGTCGACGGAGCGTATGGCGCATTCTTTATCCTATGCGACGAGGGGAAGAAGATGCTCACCGGGATGGAACGGTCGGATTCACTCGTCATGGATCCGCATAAGGGGTTGTTCCTCCCCTATGGGACGGGCGCGGTGCTCGTCAGGGAAAGGAAGACGCTGTACGACGCATTCTGGTATCAGGCGAATTATCTCCAGGACGCGCGGCGGTCGGAGGAGGAAATGTCGCCCGCCGATCTCTCCCCCGAGCTTACCAAGCATTTCCGCGGTCTGCGGCTCTGGCTGCCGTTGAAGCTTTTGGGCCTTGCTCCCTTCCGCGCCGGACTGGAGGAGAAACTCCTCCTTGCGCGGTACTTCCATGAAAAGATACAGGAGATCGACGGATTCAAGGCGGGTGCTTACCCGGACCTATCGGTGGCGACATTCCGATACGTCCCCCCGCGGGGCGACGCCAACGCATTCAACGAAAAGCTCCTCGGAGAGATCCACCGCGACGGAAGGGTCTTCCTCTCTTCCACGATGATCAACGGGGTCTTCACTCTCAGGGTGGCGATACTCTGCTTCCGGACTCACCGCGCCTCGATCGATCTGACGCTTGAGATTCTTCGGGAGAAGGTGGGGCTCATAAAATAAGAGGCGGCGATGGCTCCCGCAAACCATCACCGCCCTTGGCGCACAAAAAACCGAATTAACCCGGGTGGCCTCCGGGGTACGTCAGAAGTAGAACCTCGCGCCGAGGCCCACATCGACCCCGACTCCCGTGCCCGGGGCCAGGATCATCAACGGCGCTACCTCAAGGAAGAGGTCCATCGGAGTCCTTGGCACCAGGTAGGTCATTCCGACCACGCCCCTGACGCCGAAACCGAGGTCCTGCGTCCGGAAGAGGTATGAGTTCCTTCCGTCAACGAGAAGATAGTCCGTTCTGCCGAATCCCAGGGCGCCGCCCACTCCGTAGTGCAGGGAGAGGTTAGGGTCCCTGAAGGGGTAGCTGGCCCAGAGATAATCGACGTCGATCCGGTACCGGTCATAGGGTGAAAACCCTATCGCACCGTCGACAGCGTTTCTTTCGTTGATGTGATATTTCCATGCTATTCCCGTCGGCTCGCCGAAGACAAATCCCATTCCGAATCTGCCCTGCGACTGCTGCGCGTACGCAGTGGTCGCGAGCGCCAACGATAGCGTGAGTATGACTCCTATGATGAACGTTGTGGTCTTCATGGTCTTGTTACTCCTTTCTTCTCCCAATCTAGACCTCGCACCCGCGTTTCCGTCCATCAGGAACGGCCCCCGCGGGGTTTTGCTGTATTCGACCCGGCCCCTAGGAGGAAGGGCCGGGTCGATTTCCACCGGAACAGGGACCACGTGCCTAAAGGAGGAGTGTGGATCCCTGTCCTATCCACGCGCTGCGATAGGGCGCAGCGCAGCCCTGCCTCTTACTTGACGACAACCATCCGCTTCGTATCCGCGAAATTTCCCGCGGTCAATTTGTAGAAATACACTCCGCTCGAAAGACGCGACGCGTCGAACGGCACCTCGAACACGCCTGCGGGCGCTTCATGGTTGACCACCTCTGCAACTTCCTGTCCGAGCACGTTATGGACCGTCAGGTGGACCACTCCCGCCTCCGGCAGGCTGAATTTTATCATTGTTACCGGGTTAAAGGGGTTCGGGAAATTCTGCTCAAGCGAGTAGCCGGCCGGAGCAGTGGATACCTCGCGATCGCCGCGCCCGGCAATGGCGGTCGACGCCCCGTGCCCGGAGAAGACCGTAGGGCCGCCCGTCTGTTTCGTGAAGTAGGTCAGCGCGCCCCCCGACTGATGTTGGTCGTCGGCATAGACGATCATGGCCTTGCCGTCGAGATAGGTGGTGGTGGAGCTGTATTCGGCAAGATTCCTTGTGCCGGCGGCGCATCCCGTCCCGTTGACGCAGATCGGGCCGGTGTGGAACACGTTGCTTGCGGCGTTCTCACTGATCGTTGGATTTTTCGCGAACGCATTCTGGGTCTGCGCGAAGTACACCGTCCACTGTGCGTCTGCGGCGAGACTGTTCCCCGAGTTTGTCGCCCACCACATAATGTTCACCTTGCCGGCATCTCCGGCATCGATCCACGGGCTTATTCCGAGCTTCGTGCCGGGCCCGTTGTTGACTCTGACCTCCTGTGTCCACGTGGCGCCCTGATCGGAAGAGCTTGTGAGGTAAACATTCTGGCCGTCCGAATAGACGACGTGGGGGTTCCCGCCCCTGTCGATCGCAATTATCGGAAATACATTGTCATAACCCTGGCCCGGCTGCCCCTGGTGAACAGCCTTCAGTATGAATGACGCCCCGCCATCTGTCGACCGGGCGACCCAGATCGAATTCCCGGGATGCCCTACGAACACCGTATACACGTAGCCGTTCGACGGGTCAACAGCGATGTTTCCCTGAAACTGTGGTTGAAGGCCGAGTTCCGGCGTGGTAATCTCCGTCATGAACGGGAAGGTGAGTCCCCCGTCGATCGACTTGAGGACGAAGATACTGCTCGTGCCGACTAGATCGACTCCTTCCTGCTGAAACGTGAGATAGACGGTATTGGCGCCGTACGTTGCGATCCATTGCCTGTCGATGATCGGGGTGTTCTGTGCCCATGGATTATTGATCCAGATCGTGCCCCCGTTCGTCGATGTGCACATCGCCGACGCAAGTGGCGCGCCCACTCCGCCGACTCCGGGGACCCCAAGGACCGCTCCCCACAGCGACGCCATGTATACTCTTCCCGTCGTTCCGACTGCGATATCCTCATCGCCCCCTCCGACTCCGGGAGTGCGTCCCGCAAGAGCGGAAGCCGCCTGGGCGGCGTCGGGCTGTCCGACATAGGTAAAGTTGCTGCCGCCGTCGACCGACTTCCATACGTCGGTGCCGCCCGGGGTTCCTTCGATTGCCGCGACATAGATATTGCCGAGCGCATCATACGCCGCTCTCGGTTCAACATCCTGCACACCGAAGAGCAGGCCGTCGGGCCCCGTCAGGGCCTTTCCGGCGGTGAACGTAAAGTTGCCGTTCTTGTACTTCGCAAGCCTGAAATTCTCAACAGGCGGCGGTCCCACCGTCGCGGTTCCGCTGTAGGAGGCCTGGACGGCGAGGTACGGGATGATCAACACCTGATACGTCCCGGTCGAGAGCTGCCCCATGTCGACCAGCTCGAACGTCGTATTTCCCTGACCCGAGTATGTCACCTGGGTTCCGCTCGCGTCGAAGATGTACATGTCGAAATCTGTATTGACGTCCGTCCAGTTGATCTGTATGCGTACGGTATGCGTCGGGTTTGTCACATAATACGACGCCGGCACGTTGACCGTCAGAAAATACTTATCGCACGTCATGGCCGTGCAGAGCGACGGATCGACCGTCGCGGCGGTATATGCGGAGACCATCGTGAACGGCCCTCCGGTCCATGCAAGACTCCTCGTCAACGGGGTCAGTGTGCCTGTGCCCGGTGTGGCCGCTGAAACCGGCAATTCCGTGATGAGCATCAAAAGCGATCCGAGCAATACATACGCCTGCAAGCGGAAAACGTGTTTCATACGATTACTCCCTTCCAGTGGACTAGTGGAACAGCGTGATGGTGGTTAGTGCTGCGAATTCGATTCAGTGTTCGGCTTCGGCCGGGAGGCCCGAGGAGAATCCCTCGATCATCTTCGGCAGTTCCCGCTTCAGGTCGGTCTTGCAGATGAACCCGTCGACGCCGAGGACTTTTGCAAGCGACTGGTAGGTCCCCTCCTCGTGGATGGTCACGAAGACTACTTTGATGTCGGGTGAAGATTCCTTGATTTGCCGGGCGGCCTCGAGGCCGCTCATCACCGGCATGCTGATGTCCATGAGGATCAGGTCGGGGTGCAGAGCCTTCGCCTGCAGTACGGCGTCTCTGCCGTTATCCGCCTTGCCCACGATCTCGATTCCGTTCCGCATCTTTAAATAGTGGGTCACTTCTTCTCTGAACCCCTCGTGGTCGTCTGCAATCAGTATTCTCAGAAACCGCATGGCTCATTCTCCTTACGGCCTAACGGTAACGAACCTTCGGGCGCCAGACAATCGGGCGAGCCACGTAATTTTCAAAATAGGTGGTTCTACGTAGCCGGCTAAGTCCTACGTCGTAGAAGAAATGGGGTAAATCGGGGATATGTTATTGAAAATAAGGGGGTTGCAGCGGACCGTCCGCGGATGCGGGAAACCTGGCGAGGTGTAGAACCTTAGGACGGATTGCTATTGAACCAGAATCAGGTACGGGAGGGAGCGTATCAGTGAGCCTGGAGAGCCGGAATTGCGGGGATTTGAAGCAGGATCAGGCCTTCGTTTTGACCGTAACCACCCCCTTTTCTATTGCATAGCGCACCAGGCCCGCGGTATCGTGGATATCGAGTTTTTGCATCATGTTGGTGCGATGGGTGTCGACGGTGCGAACGCTGATAAAAAGCTTGTCGGCTATCTGCTGGTTTGTCATCCCTTCGGCGATGTGCTTCAGGACTTCGACCTCTCGGGTTGTCAGGACCTGTTCCGAGCCCGCCTTCACTCCATCCTGTTCATTCGCCCTGCGGATGAACTCGTCTACCATCATTTTCGAGACCCCGGGGCTGAAGAACCGCTCTCCTGATGCGATCGCCCGGAGCGCCGCGAAGATCTCTTCCTTTCCGGCGTCTTTGAGAAGGTAGCCGCTCGCGCCGGCGCGAAGCATCTGATAGACGTACTCCTCGCTCTGGTGAATCGTGAGGATGAGAACCTTGGTATCTGCGCTCTGCTGCTTGATCACCTTCGTGGCCTCGATGCCCCCCATCCCGGGCATCGAGATGTCTATGACGGCGATATCGGGCTTCGTCTCCGCGACGAGGTCGATAGCCTCCTGGCCGCTCGTGGCCTCCCCCACCACCGAGAACTCGGATGTGCTCTTCAGCAGGAGCTGGAGGCCGCTGCGGATAATGCTGTGGTCATCTGCGATCACAATTCTTACTTTTTTCATGATTGGACGGGAATTTCGACTGTGATGGTTGTGCCCTTCCCGGGCGTCGATTCGATACGGTACGATCCCCCCAGTTCCTGTGTGCGTTCCCTCATGCTGATCAGGCCCAATCCCCTGTTTGAATCTTTTGACCTTCGCACCGCCGCGGGGTTGAACCCCGACCCGTCGTCGCGGATTATGAGCCGGACGTGCCCGTCGTCCATCCCGAGGCTCAGGTTCACCTTTGACGCACCCGCATGCTTGCCGACGTTTGCGAGCGCCTCCTGTACGATCCTGAAGAGCGCGATCTCGACGTCGGGATCGAAGCGGGCCATGTTCCGGTTCTGCGGCTCGAAGCCGACCTTGATCTGCTGGACCTTCTGAAACTCGCCGCAGAGAAGCTCGAGAGCGACCACCAGCCCGAAATCGTCGAGCACGGCTGGATGGAGGTTCGACGAGAGCCGCCTGATCTCGGTGATCATGCTGTCGATCTGTTGCTTGAAATGACGCATCTTGTCGAGCGTCTCCCCGTTGGTTCTCGGGATCGTGTCCTCGAAGACCTCGATGTTGAACTTCATTCCGCTCAGCCGCTGCCCCAGGTCGTCGTGCAGTTCCCGCGCGATGCGGCGGCGTTCGTCCTCCTGGCCGCGCTGGACGGCGACCGCCAGCTGCTGCAGGTCCTCCGTCCGCATGCGCTGGGATTCCTCAAGCTGCTTCTCAAGAAGTTTCCGTTCCGTGATATCCCGGGCGATCCCCACAAGGGCGACCGGAGTGCCCCCGGCGTCGCGTACGATAGAGGAGCTCATCAGAATGGGAAACTCCTCGCCGTTTTTCCTCCTGTTCAGGAGTTCGCCCGTCCACCCTCCCTTGAGCGTGTGGGCGATGATTTCCTCCGTTAACCCCGGAGGATTCATGGGCGACCGGAGAAGGGTGATGTTCTCGCCTACGATCTCGGATTCCTCGTAGCCGTATGTTCTGAGGAAGGCCGGGTTCACCGAAATGATGTTATTCTGCATGTCCGTGATCGAGACGCACTCCTGCATGCTTCTGATCGTGTGCGCGAGCATCTGGATCTTCTGCTCCGCCAATTTGCGGCCTGTGATGTCGCGAAAGACCGAAAGGAGAAACGCCTTGCCGTAGTCGAGCTCGATGAACGAGTGCGAGTATTCGAGGTTCAGGATTTTCCCCGATTGGAGCGTGATCACCCGCTCGATCCCGGTTTCGATTCGGCGCTCTTCGAATCGCTCCCTGTACCTGTGGAGCATCTCCTCCGTGTCGTCCCGGCCGGAGTAGGTAACCGTGATCGGCTGTCCGACCAGTTCGCCTTCCGTCAATTCGATCAGACGGCAGAACGCGCCGTTCGCTGCGACGATCATGCCCTGGTCATCGGTGAGCCTCATCCCGTCGGCGGAATTCTCCCACACCGAGCGGAAGCGGACCTCCGATTGCCTCAGCGCCTCGTCCGCGCGCTTGAGCTCCGTGATGTCGCGCGCAAAGTGGACGTACCCGAGGGCGTCCCCGTCGACGACGATCGGGGAGACGGAAAGAATGGCGGGAAAAATCGTCCCCCTGATGCCTCTGAACTTGACCTCGGAGAGCATCGAGCGCGGTCCGGCGGGAGTGCTTTTGTACGCCTCAAGGAGCGGCTCCCGGCCTTCATCAAGAAAATCGAAAAAATGGAACCTGTCGATCGATTCGTTGCCGGTGCCGAGGAGATCCTTGAACGATTCGTTCGTGAAGACGATCTTCCCGTCGGGATCGGTCACCGCGAGCATCGCCCCGATCGTCTCGAGGATCGTCTTCGCGCTCGATTCCGGCGTCAGCGACATGAGCTGGTACCGTACTACCGCGTAGGTGACGAATACGACCGTGATCGTCGATGAGACCTCCGTGATCCGGATGATCTGGACGCCGATAAGAGGGAGGATGCCGTCGATCAGCGAGCTGGGCAGCAGCGGTATGAGAACGCCAAGGAGGATAAAGAGCGCCTGCCGCCGTTCCCTCTTGAAGCGCCCGGCGATGAACTTCTGGTAGCACATGTACAGGCCCCAGGCGAACATCGTTTCGAGCCACAGGATATAGACAAGGAATCCGTCGGCCGGAACGGCCGAGAAGCCCCATGAAAAACGCTGGACCTGCGTGAGGTGTCCGGTAAACTGAAAGACGGCGAAGACGACCGCCGGCGTATAGATCAGGAGGGGAACCCACCACCGGCGGAGCAGGCGCTCGCGCTCCGTAAAAGTCATCGCAAAATGCAGGAAGAACGCGGGGAGAAGCCTCAACCCGATCGCGGATAGCCTGTTCGTCGCGGCGGCGATTTCGATCTGATCGGTCGCCCGGAGAATCACTTCGCCGCATCCCCACCAGACGAGGCACAGGATTGACAGAGACCAGAGGCGGTTCACCGGACTGCGGGGGTCCTTCAAGAACACAAACAGCCCGTGTGCCGTATTCGTAAGCGTCGCGGCGAAGCTGATGAGGGCGAAGAACGTGATCGAGATGGTTCCGGTGGCTGAGATCATGGGGGGGTGCCTTGGCGGCATTGAAAAGGTACCATTTCCGGACGCTAAATTCAATCCATCGCCCGGGGGCCGGTTGGGGGGGTGAATTGACTTGACAAACAATCGGAAATTAATTGGTATCGAAGTGCTTCGAATGAGGGGCCCAAAATCCTGTGAATTGCAGAGCTCGGGCTCCGAATTTCTATTCGTGTGAGGCAAAATCCGCGGTTTACTCGTAAAAGCGCTTCGAGACAACTAGGCTTTGAAGCAACGGCCCACGATAGAAGACGTAGCCCGCGCCACTTCGCTTTCCATTTCCACCGTCTCGCTGGTCCTCAACGGCAAGACAAACGTCAGTGAGGAGACACGCCGCAAGGTAAAGGAGGCGATCCGCTCCCTCGGTTACCATCCTCTGCGGAGCGCCCGGGGGCTCGCGTCCAAAGCCAGCGGCAACATCGGCTTCGTTCTCTCCGACGACCACTTCTCCCAGTTCGAACCATTCTACACGCGCATCTTCCTCGGCAGCGAGTTCGAAGCGCGCAAGCACAATTATTATCTCCTACTGACGACGGTCCCCAAACGCTTTAAGAAAAACGTCACGATCCCCCGCTTCCTCCTCGAGGAGAATGCGGACGGGGTCATCATCGCGGGAAAGATCAACCCCAGGCTCGTCGAGTATATCGACCGGCTCGGGTTTCCGATCGTCATCGTCGACTACGAGCTTCCGGGAAAAAATTACTCCTCCGTGCGGATCGACAATCGCAGCGGGGCCTCCAAAGCGACGCTTCACCTGATCGAGCAGGGGCGGAGAGCGATCGCGTTTATCGGAGGAGACCCCGGGCATCCGAGCATCGCCGAGAGATTCGCGGGGTATAAGGAGGCGCTCCGGAACGAGGGGCTCCTGTACGATCCCCTTCTCGTTGTCACCGATGAAGCCGACACGCGCATGCACAACGGCCACCACGCAATGGAGCGGATTCTGAAGCGGGGCGGGAAACCCACCGGCGTTGTCGCCGCCAATGATGCGATGGCGATCGGGTGCATGAACTACCTCAAGTCGGCGTCTCTGAGCGTTCCCCGGGATGTCGCGGTCGTCGGTTTCGACGACACCGAGCTCAGCTCCCACGTCGAGCCCACCCTTACCACCGTCAGGGTCTTCAAGGAAGAACTCGGAAAGGTCGCGATCCAGCGCATCGTGGAAATGATACGATCCAAGGCGCGGCACATCGTCACCGTCCAGCTCCCGGTTGAGCTCGTCGCCCGGGCCTCGACGGCTTCCCCCGGCGACAAGCAGCCGAAGCACGAAGAGCCGGCCTCCCATCGCTCGGACATTGCCGACATCGCAGCTCAGGCCCGCGATCGGGGAAGAAACTGATTTCGAGAGGAGTTTTTAACACGCGATCCCATACGTTCACACTCTGTCACACGCAAATTCAAGGAAGGAGTAAAGCCATGAAATTGTTGTCGCTTCTCGCCTGCACCGTGCTCCTCGCCGGATTGACCGTTCAGAGGGGACTGGCTCAGCCGCTGACCACCAACACGATCGGCGGATTCGAGGGAGAGTACCCGGCCTACTGGAACGAGGGGAGCGAACCCGGCGGGCGCCACGCTCAGCTGGGCGACCGATCAGTCCCGCTCTCTCGGCCACAGCCTCAAGAAAGGGAAAATCTCCGAAAATCGAGTCTTCTTCGCCGAACCAAAACATCTGCTTCTTCTGAAGCCACACATTCGGGTGAGGGTCACGAAATCAAGAGGCGGGAACGCATCAGTGGAACTGCGGTCAGACAATCTTGTAACAGGAATCAATCTTTCCATCGCAGGTGGGAAGACAACATTCGATGACAACTTCATCGATCTCGATGCCCGCGGCCGGGCAACAATTCCGATCTCGTCATCGGTCACCGCTGGAGAATTGACGCGGCGGCTGAAGATCCGCTGGCTCTAACCGCCGCGGATGCTTCCTGGTTCGATCAGCCGCGGGGCTGGACCGGGAAGGTAATCGTGAACGCAGTACCCTCGCCGGGTTTCGAATCCACCGAGATTGTGCCGTTGTGATTTTGCATGATTCTCTTGCAGACCGGCAGGCCGAAACCATGTCCGTCAGGCTTTGTGGTGACTTTTTCGACGAAGACTTTGCCTCGCACTTCGGGATCAAGCCCGGGTCCGTTGTCGCACACGCGTAGCCGGACTGCCTTGTTTACGGTATCATACGTCGTCTCAATTCGGATGCTCGCCTCATGAAAGGCCTCGATCGCGTTGTTTACAAGGTTGAGAAGGACCTGGTGAATCTGATCCCGATCGGCCTGGATCTCCGGAAGATTCTCATCGAGCGCGAGAACGATGTTGCCGTTCCGGAATTTCTTGAGTGATGCAACGAAGGTGTGGAACTTGGGTATAAGTGTGTTCAGCTGAAGAGGCCGCAATTCCGATTTGATTCTTGAACTAACCAGGAGGTTTTCCGCAAACGTCTGAATTCGCCTGATGCTTTCGAGCACCTCTCCTGCGTACTTCTCGGAGTTTGATTTATCGGTTTGCTGGACGAAACGCTTCAGAGTTTCCGTCTGGAGCATCGCGATGGAGAGGATGTTCTTCAGCTCGTGGCTCACCTCAGCCGCCATCTCGCCCCGTAGCACCATGCGCTCCGATTTGATAATGTGATCGTTTGCCTCGCGGAGGTCCTCGTAGGCCCTTTTCAGATTTTCGTAGAGGCGCGCATTTTGAATCGCAATTGCCGCCTGCCCCGCAAGGATCTCAAACAGGCGCAGGATCTCGTCTCGATTCACTGAGTGGATATGCCTGCTGTCGACATAAATCACGCCGATGGTAGCCTCGTGAGTACGGAGCGGCGCGCACATGATTGTCTGCAATTCCAGGTTGACGATACTCTGGCGCAGCTCAAAACGCTCATCGTTCAGAGCATTCTCGGCGCAAATCGACTCGCCGGTGGTGAAGACATCCTCGAGAACGCTGTCGCTCACTCTGAATGTGTCAGGGTGGATAACATTCCCGTTCTTGTCACGCCCGATGACGTACTGAAGCGTGCCCCCCTGATCGGCGAGCAGGAGAATGCCTCGGTCGGCCTCGGTGATCCGGATCGCCTGACCGATGACAAGAGCCAGAACGTCCGAGAGTACCAGTGACGTGTTGATCTTCCGGGTCACGCTCAGGATTGTTTCGAGATCCTGTATCCGGTGGTCGGCAGGTCCGCTCCCCGGAGTGGATGCCCTCGGCCCGGCGGAGCGCCCTTCGCCCTGCGTGATCCGGTGTTGAATCAGAATTTCATTGAGTCTCATAAGTGTTTCTCCAGAGTGTTGAGCATTTTGGTGGCTCGTGCGGTATCCGCCTCGGCGCCTACTTTCCGGAACAGATCGACCGCCGACTTGAACGCCTTTAGTGAACGGGGAAGCCGCCCTCGGACTTTCTCCAGTATGCCAAGTTCATAGTAGGTTTCCCCAAGGTTCAGAAGATTATTCTGATCCTCATTGAGACGGAGGCTCGAGAGAAAATAGGTTTCCGCGAGATCAAACTGCTTCAGATGGCGGTGGATCATGCCCATCATCTTATAGGCGTCGGCGATGCCGTGTTCCGACGAAATTCTCATCAGATGTTCCAGAGCCTGGTTGCAGAAAACCAGTGCGAGGGAATGGTCGTCCAAATAAAAGTATGCGTTCGCTTTTCCAAGCTTCGCGATTCCCAGCATCCGCGGACTTTGAACTTTCTCTGACGTGGAAATGCTCATGTCGAACTGGCGCACTGCTTCCCGGTACTTACTCATAGACAGATACGACATCCCCATGTTGTGGTATAGCTCCGCCAACCGGTTGAGATCCCCTACGCTCTGAAAGTATGCTTGCGCGCGCCGGTAATGGTTGAGCGCGTCATCCCAGTTCCCAAGAATATTCTGAATGATCCCGAGATTCATCAGTACCGTGCCGGTCATCTGTTTATGCTTTGACGCCTCGAAACCCGAAAGCGCTCTCTTGAACCACCGCTGGGCCTCCTTGATGAGACCCTGCTCAGCGCAATTTGTCCCCAGGATGTTTTCAACTCTCGCAACTGCGGTATCGTCGCTGAGCTCTGAGTAGATTGCCAGGCTCTCCCTCAGATCCTGGTGGCCCTGGTTCCAGCGTCCCTGCGATGAGTACAGTTCCCCCCGGCGCAGTAGAGCTTCCGCAACGAGACCCGGGCAGTGCGACTTCTGGCCATACGTGATGGCGTTGCTGAATATCTGTTCTGCCCACTCGATGTTGCCGTGCACTTCAAAGTTCTTGCCGATGCTTATGAGCATCTGCAGGTATTCGCCGGCCGTAAGAGTATTCCTGCAGATTGTCATCAAATGGTCGAACGACCTTCTGCTGTCAATTGGAGATTGTGCTGTGTCAGACCCTCTTCTGGCGCGGGTGTCGCCATCGAGTACGCCGCGCTCGACTTTTTCTATTGCTCGTTGCTCGAGCCTGAACTTTGCAAGATTCTCCGCCCCGGAGTAGTTCTTTACCAGCGCATAGATTTCCGGGGTGAGCATTGTTCCACACTGAGTCTTCATCGCGCGCGCCATATCATTCTCTCCTCCGGTCTCTCACTTCTGCGTAACATCGCTGCTCGACCGGATATTGTGCCTCCACCGTTCTGCTCGGATAATGATTATTCATGATGTGAGGTCCAACCAAGTGGATAAGCTTACCGTCCAAACGCATAGATCGAAAAATGTTTTACGGTGAATATGAACGTTTGAGTCTGTGCATCAACGAGCGGGTTGTTATTCACCGGTTCCCAGAGGTTTGTAGCCTGATTCAGGTAAAAAATCCTCATGTGCTTCGCGTCTTCATCGGTAATCCCTGAGTACTTGTAACTCAGGTGGACTTCCGGCTGATGACCGGGAAACTCCATTGACGGGAGAAATTCCGCCGTCGAGGTGTTAAGATAGTGTATCGTGACGGTCATGTTCGACGGAATCGCATCGCCCCACACGATTACCATGTCTCCGTAGGTTGTGGAATCGCTCCCGACCCACGTATCCGAGGTCGTGATGCAGAACGAGCTGTCTGTTCCGTTTTGAGTGCCCGGGGCCACTCCTCCGCTTCCCACGTACTTGGTCTTATCATAGCCGGGAAATTCCGACGTAGGACCACCCGTCACTGAGGGACCGGAAACAGGGCCTGAGGTATCGGTCTGACATCCCCAGTGCGGCGATAAAGCCAGGAGCAACGCCAGGGCGTAGAGTATTCCTTTGAGAGCGTTCATTTCAAATCCTTTCTTCATTGTAGGGTTGAGTAGGAAATAAAGTCCTGTCAGTTTCCGACCAGGGTTGCGCCCAGGTAGTTGAGTACGTCGCCGATGGGATTGGCGACGGCAGTCGTACTGCTCGAAGCGAACATCAGTCCTACTGCGTGCGGGTTCGAGGCAACGTCCTCAACGAGTAACGACCCGGAATCTCCCGATTGCAGAAAAGCGCCTTTGGAATTCTTTACAAGAATCTGTCCCGTAAAGATCTGCGAGTACGTCGCCCCGGAACATTCGTTCGTGAACGAGACCGTGATGGTTGCGTTCAAGCCGGAGACGCTGCTTCGAGTGAGGTTTGTAGTGCGTCCGCTTTTCTTCACCTGCTGGCCTACAAATGCGCTGACTGGGCTTGCTGAAATCGTGCCTATCTCAAGGATGGCTCCGTCGGTCCGCACCATGCCGGGTACGACCTGCGCGATCCCTACGTCGACGTTACTGCCCGGAAGGCTTGGACCGCCCGAAATGGTCCCCACCTGCTGGCCAAGACTCGCATTGCAGCCCAGATCGAACAGACCCGGCTGGACAACAGGATCGCCTGCCACAACGACCTTGTTGTTCGCTCCCATGACAATATCGCCCCACAACACATGAGAGTTGCTCAATACATACTGAACGCCGCCCCTCTGAACGAGTGCACCTAACGTCCCTCCGCAGCAGTAAGAGGTATTCTTATCGTACGTCCACCCGCCCGACGTGCCCAGCTGAATGGGAGGAATCTGCTTAGTCGTATGGCTTACGCCCCCGGTCGAGCCTTTTCCCATCGACTTGAACTGATCGTTCACCTGAACGACTGCAGGCACGCCTTCGATGGTAGTTGGGAGGGTCGATTTGAGCCTCCGCGCCAGAATTATGATTTCCGGGGCGCCGGATGCGTCCAAACCGGTTGCAGTTCCGAAAACATCGGGGTCACTCATGAGTTCCTGAGTGTGCCGGTTCTGGATATTCATAACGATTTGCAGACCTGGAGGTACCTGTGGCGGACCTCCGCGAGGCACGGTGGAGGATTGCGGCATACTTGAGTTAACCGTCCTCGAAGGAGCAACTTCATTGGACGGAACGTCCAGGTCGCATCCGATTAGCCAGAAGAGGAACAAGGACGCTGCACAAACTTGAAGTATTGCAGAGAGTGATTTCATAAGACTCCTCATTAGGGTTTCATTAACAATCTCGCCAGTTCATATTGCAAGGACTGTGCCGAAAAAATAATTGGCCAGGATTATCGGGAAATGCGCAGATTCGGGAAACGTCCGAAGAACGGAGAGCCTTCGGGATCAGCTTGTGCTCACTTTGTTGTGAGCTGATTCACAAGAGAGTATTACTTGACTGATTGCGTAAATCGGGGAGACATTGGATTGAACGGACGAGGGTGACAACTCTCACGGAGTGTAACGATTTGTTACACGAGGGCGGAGGCTCACCCTCTAATCCAGGCCGGATTTGAGGATTCTGTCCAAGCGCGGCCGCGACACCCGCAAAATGTATGCGGCCTTGCTCTTGTTCCCGCCCACCCGCTCCAGGACCAGGAGGGCCAATCTTCGCTGCACATCCTCCACCGAGGCCTCATCCAGCGAGATTTCCAGAGAAAATGAATCCTGCGGCTTGCCGTTGTTTTTCTCTCCATTCTGGCCGCGTGTTGGATCGGATCCGCTCGGATGTGCCTCGAGAAGAAAATGGAAATCGCGTTCGTCGAGCATACCCCCCTCCTTGATAAGCACTGCACGTTCCAGGCTGTGCTTAAACTCTCGTATGTTTCCCGGCCAGACGCACTCAAGGAGGAGGTTCATGGCCTCGGGGGTCAGACCTTCAATATTCTTCCCGTAGATTTTGTTGAAGAGATCCACAAAAGAACAGGCGAGTAGAGGAATATCTTCTTTTCTCTCCCGCAGAGGCGGAACATCCAACGGCAGGATTTTCAGGCGATGGTAAAGGTCCCTTCGAAAGTGACCTGATTTCATCTTCAATTCCAGATCCGCGCTCGTGGCGGCGATGATCCTCGCCCTGATCGGGATATCCTTCAGGCCACCGAGCCGACGCATCGTCCGGCCCTCGATAACCTTCAGAAGTTTCGACTGGATCATCGGAGAAATGTCGCCGATCTCGTCCAGGAATATCGTGCCGTCCTCGGCGAGTTCAAAGAGGCCTAATTTTCTCTCGCGCGCATCCGTAAATGCGCCCTTTTCAAAGCCAAACAGTTCCGATTCGAGGAGCGTTTCCGGTAGTGCGGAGCATGCGATATCGACGAATGGTCTTTCGGAATTCTTGCTGTTATAGTGAAGAGCCCGGGCAAGCAGCTCTTTTCCCGTTCCGGTTTCACCGGTGATCAGCACGGTCATAGTCGTATTATCGATGACTTTCTTTGCCCTCTTCAACGTCTCCTGCAATGAGCCCGAATTCCCGAGGATCTGGTCGAAATTGTACGCAGTCCGCTGGAGCCGGGCGAACTGCTGCTGATTGATTGCATTCCGCCAGTCTTCGAGCGCGAGTTTTAGCTCACCGTCGAGCGCCACGGCATCGCGTGGTAATACGAAGTACCCGCGAGCCCCGAGCTTTACGAAATGGACTGCGTCGTGGTAGTTAGGGCTCGAAGAGATCATGTACACCGGAACGCTTTTCAGCTGCGCGTTGAGCATACGGAGCACATCTCCCAGCATCTGCCGTTCGCACTGCGTATCGATCAGAAGAAGATTTGGCGCGTTGAACATGGCCCGGCTCATCACGAACTTCGGGGACGAGGTGTACTGGAGATGGATATCGGGCGTCTTCATCAGAAGTTTCCGGGCACCTTCCATCAGTTCCTTTTTTCCGCACAGGAGTACTCCAAATTTCGTCATAGGCCCTGCCGTATTGTTTTCTCCACCTCGGCTGCAAAGTCCGTGACAGAAGCGAGGACTTCGGAGCGAGAGTCCGTTGCGAGATACCGCTCCCGCAAGCTTGGTGTTCTGAACTGCGACGCGAAGTACTCCAGAATGAGCCTGGTCTTCGCAAAATGGTCGACCGCCTTATGCCTGTTCCCGCGCCGGAGATACTCCTTGCCGAGATCAAAAGAGACCTTCCACGCTATTTCGGAGATGTTCTCGCTCTCGAGCCTTTTCATTGCCCGATTGAGCAGGACAATCGGCTGCTCAAGATCTCGCGCCTGAATGCGCCGCGCGATGTGACTCAATACGAAGTCGCGCTTCGCGAGCAAGATCGGCGCGCGCGGATCCGGGGAGCCGTTGTCTGAGTCGCTCAGAAACCGGAGGGCTTGCCCGGGTTGGTTCATCGCCAGCATCATTTCGGCTTTGCGCAACCGAATTTGAGCAATCCTCTCCTCGGCGCGTTCGACGCCGCCCGTGAACGGGTCCGCTACAGACAGGAATCCCTCTTCAGCGGCCCCAAACTCGAGGAACGCCTTCTTGATTTGGCCCGCCGCCGCCGCGTATTCGCCCTCCAGATAGCGGAGCTGTGGTCCGATAGAGCCGATCGAGAGATCCTTCGCAACCACCGCTGCCTCGTTGAGAAACATTCTCGAGCGGTCTGTGTCGCCCACCGTGAGATAGGCGGCGGCAAGTGCAAGGAGCGACTGCCCGAGCCCCAGGGGGCTCCGGATCTCCCGGTAGAGACGAAGAGCATCCTGCGACGACTGAATTGCCTGCTCATAATTTCCTTCGGCTAACTCGACTTCTCCGAGGTTCGTCAACACATACGCTGTCTCACTCTTCTGCTGCAGCTCGATAAACAGCTGGTGCGCCTGGCGGTACTTTACGCGCGCCTCGCTGAACTCGCCGAGCTTGAAGTGCGCAATGCCGACGTTGTTGAGAAGCAGTCCCCGCTGGCGCTGCATGCTCGGATCCTGTGCAGCCGCGAGCGCCTGGTTCCACGATTCCATAGCCCGCCGGATCTCGCCCATGGCGCTTAGAACGTTTCCGATGTTGTTCAGAGAGGTGACGACTTTTTCGGCGATTCCCGCATCCTGGTAGATGCGGCGCGAGCGAGCGAACGATTCCAGGGCTTCTTTCAATTCGCCCTTATAGAAATGCGCGATACCGATATCGGTCTCCACCAGGGCGAGACGCTCACGGTCACCACACGACTCGGCCAGGGCGCGCTGGGAGGACCCGAGCGCGAGGGCTTCGTCGAAATGACCCGCCGCGATCTTCAGGGAGACGATTTCTTCCTTCACGTCGAACAGATCGATCGTGCCCGATCGATCGGCGAGGAGATTCTGAAAAATCGCGCCGGCTTGAGCGTGTTCGCCGAGGCGAGCCAGCGCTTTGCCGAGCTCTTTTGCGGATTCCGTTTTCTCTTCCTGCGCCAGGGCGGGTTCCTCGAGGAGCGACTTCCATATCTCCACGCATTCTGCGTCGGCCCCGGCAAGCACGTATGCGCGTGCTAGCTTCATTCTGAGAGGCATCACCATCCCGTTCAGCGACAGTTCGCTCGCCCGCACATACAGGGCGGCCGCTTCGGTGTGCCGTCCCCTCTCCGAGGCCAGGTCGCCGCTCAACTCGTAATGCGCCCGGGCCCTCGCTCTGTTTCCGCCGAGCTCGAGCTGGCGGCCAAGCTCTTCTTCGACTTCCCACTTCCCGGTTCCGTCCATGCTTTCCCAGAATCGCGCGGCAAACTCGTGGAATCTCACTCGTTCCTCCGAGCCGAGCAAATCGTACAAGCGTTGCTGCAGGCTCTTATGCCGCAGCGCATATCCTTCCCCGGAATTAGGTCCCGAAACGTGACCGCTCCGTTCCAGAGAACGCATCAGATCCATGAGTCTCGAGGGCCCGAAGGGCGCAACGATTCGGAGCAGTTCTATCGGCACCGGAGAACGGAAACAAGAGAGGATGCGCAGAACGATCTGTTTTTCTCCCGGCATCCGGAGACATTCCTGCACGAGCGCCGTCGCAAAATCGATTGCAAGAAGATCCTCCAGCCCTGGCTGCAGAGCAATGAAGGAGCCCCCGTCTCGCAGCAGACGAAGCGGGATTGCATTGGCCAGCATGTGAATCGCTTTTTGAACCAGGCGTGGACGCCCCCCATAGAAACTGTGGAACAAATCAATGAACATACGGGGAACGACTCCGTCTCCGAAGGTGACGTCAAACAGTTGCTGGGTCTCCTCGGCGGTAAATTCGGTCAACAACAGACGGTCGGCGGAGACCCCGGCCATGGCCGGCTCTCTCTTGACGTAGTCCTCCTCGCCGGTCGTTCCGATGAGAAGCAGATTTCGATCATTACCGAGCTCATCAAGCCATTTCATGCTGGCGGATCGATGACCTTCATGCCGCGTGTCCATATCGTCAATCAACGCAACGACCGGATGGGGAGATGCGTTTGGCGCGGAGCGAGGTGCGCATTGGGCGGACTCCCCGGCCAGTCCCGCCTCCTCCGCCGGGAGTCTGACGATCGTACAGCAATCAGGGTCGAGGGTTCGCGCGACCCACTCAAGGAGAGTTGTTTTCCCGCATCCCGGCGGGCCTTCGATTACGATTGCCTTTCTGTGCGGGCTCGTTGCTCTCCTGTGCGCGTCGATCTCCCCTTTGAGCCGCGCCAGTTCTGTGTGGCGACCGACCCTGGTGGCCGCCGAGATCGCGATCAAGCTCTGTTTGATCTTCTCTTCATGCTCGGTCCCCGCGAATTCCGATAGAGCGTCCCACGCCGTAGCGTAGCGTTCATCCGGGTTCACCTGGAGCAACCTCGATACGACCTTCTGAAGGCGAAGTGAGGCTCCCTTCCACTTCGTAAGCGGCGGCGGCGTTGCTTCCAGCACACTCCGCAGTGATTCAAGAACCGTCGAGCCCCGGATCAGAGACTGTCCGTTCCAGAGGTGATGAATCGTTGCGCCGAGGGAGAATAGATCGATCCGCCCATCCGCCGGCCGCCCTTCAAGGAGCTCCGGTGCGATGTACCCGATTGTTCCCCGAACTGGGGGCGGCGCCCCCGGCGAGTCCGTGGAGTCGTTTGTGCTCAATCCGAAGTCGGCGAGCTTGGCTTTTAGTTCGAACGTGCCGCCCGTCGCATCCCTGACGACAAAAATATTCTGGGGTTTGATATCGTAATGAATGATCCGGTTGCGATGGATAGACTCCAGAGCAAGCAGCAATTGGATGACCATCTCTTCCAGGAGGAACGCCTTACCGGGACCGTCCCGCATCTGCTCGAAGTGGTTTAACGCGTCGGATCCATCGATATACTCCATTGTGGTGTAGTATCGATTCAACAATGCGGGATGCGCCGGGGCAGATCTGACGCGGCCGAATTCGAATACACGGATGACGTGGGGATGCGTGAACTCCCTGAGAAGATCAAATTCATGTTTGACCGACTCGGGGTCGAGCAGCCGGTCCGGGTTCAGGAACTTGACGGCTACCGGTGCGCCCGATTGTTCATCGGACGCCAGGTACACTTCCCCCGTGCCACCCTCTCCGAGTTTGTTTAGTATGCGATACCGATTGTTGATCATCCCGGCACGCCTCCCGCTGATTCCGTGCCGGTTGTAACCGCCTTGTACAAGTGCTCCGCGAGGCGATTCACCGACAGAAGGAAGAGCACGAGCACGGCCCCGGGCATGACGCCAACCCACCAGCCGCGATCAAGGGTGGACAGCGACTCACCGATCATATTCCCGAGGCTCGGCGTTGGAGGCTGTACGCCCAAGCCCAGGAAGCTGAGCGACGCTTCCGCCAGCACAACATTCCCCAACTGAAAGACGACGGCTGCGACGAGCATGGGGAACATATTCGGGATCATATGGTCAACCGCGATCTGTGTGCTCGACCGACCCAGCATCTGTGCCGCCAGGACAAACTCCCGTTCGCGAAGGTGCAGAACTTCGCCCCGGACCATGCGCGCTATGCTCATCCAGCCCGTTCCTGCAAGAACACACACGAGGACAACGGCAGAGTTCCCTGCGAATGCCACGATGACAATGACCAGAAAGAGCGCCGGCACCGACAGGAACAAATCAACCATTCTCATCAGGATCTGGTCGATGTACGCCTGTCCGGAGAGAACGGCTGCGAGACCTACGATACATCCCAGCACGAGCGAGAGAAATGTGGCACACATCCCTATCAGAACCGATATGCGAAGAGCATACAGGAGTCTGCTCAGGACATCCCGGCCGAGGTTGTCTGTTCCAAGCCAGAAAAGCGTGGTTCCTTCGGAGCGTGCCGGTGGGCCCTCTTCCGCCGCAGCCGTGGTCTCAGCTCCGTGCCCCCGGAGAACGCTGAGGGCGTGTGCGTATATCCATGAACCGGTGGATGATTCATCGCGATCGTTTCCCGTTGAAATCGATGCTGTCGGAGCATCGGCGAACGCACCCCTCGTAAGCGGCGTCAGAAGTCTGGTCGTGGTGAGATTACCCTGCATCGCAGGATCCAGCGGGGCGAGGAGGGGCGCTTCGACTGCGACGAACAGGGATGTGAGAAAAATCCAGGTATTCACCCTCAGACTCTTTGACACCCTGAAGAGAGCCCCGGTATCCCCGTTTGAAAATTGGCCCTTTCTATTCCATGACTTTATGAGTCTGGCGGCTGACGCCGTACCGCAGCAGGCCAGCACCGACGAGGCCGCCCAGTATTCAAGCAGGGGCACTACGCTTGCGATATGGACCCGGCCATGACCGGCGGGTGCATACAACGACACCGCCCAGAGACAGAGCGTTAGAATGCTCGACCAAACCAATTGCCATCTCCAAACCGCAACACCGCAGATCGCTGAGAGAACGAACAAGTTCAGACTGTTCATTCTCACCCAGGCAAGTGCACTGCCGGCATGGGCACTTCCCTTCGAAGGCGAAGGGACGGGGCTGGAGTTCATCGGACCACCCGCACCCTTGGATCGGCGACAGCATGAAGCACATCCGCAACGAAATTCCCCGCGATGACGGCAACTCCGGCCACGGTCGTGCATCCCATAACGAGTGGATAATCGCGGGCCAGGATTGCGCCCACCGTCAGCCTCCCCATGCCGGGCCATGAGAAGATTGTCTCGGTCACCAGCGCTCCCGCCAGCAACGTTCCTGCCTCGAGGCCCAGAAGAGTGATGATGGGACCGATCGTGTTCGCAAGATCATAGCGAATCAGCCTCCTCACGCTCGCAACGCCATAGCTTCGGGCGTACAGCAGGTACTCTTCATTCTGGAGCGAGACAAGATTCGCCCGAACATATCGGGCGACAGCAGCACAGCCGGGAATGGCGATTGTCAGAGCGGGCAGAATCAGATGCCTGCATAGATCCACAACGCGCTCGCCGGAGGAAAACTCCTCCACCCCGGTTGCGAACATCTGCGAGGAAGGCACGAGGCCGAGACCGTAGGAGAACACCCCGACCAGCACAACCCCGATCCAGAAACTTGGAACCGCGCAGAGCGCGACGCTCGCCTGAGAAACAATCCGGTCGACCCAGCCGTGCTGGTGACCGGCTGCGATCATCCCAAACAATACTCCCGCCGCAAACTCGATCGCAATCGCCGAGCACGCAAGAAGGACCGTGTTGGGGAGGAACAAACCCACGAGTTGGATCACCGCGCGGTGGTAGGTGATCGACACTCCCAGATTGCCGCGCAGGCAGGAACCGAGCCAGGAAAGGTACTGGGAGAGAAACGATCGGTCGAGTCCCAGATGCTCGCGCATCTTGTCCGCAGCCGCCGACGGGATAGACGGCGACAAAGAGGCCGTCACAGGATCGCCCGGAGCCAGGTGGGCCAACGCGAAGACCAGTGTCAGCAAACAGGCCAGCAGAACTGCGCTCGCCCCGATCCTCCTGATCGTGAAGACGAAAATGTCAGCGGCATCCCTCTTCATCAGAGGTCTCGCTCACCTCATCGTCCGGCCGCCCTGCGCCCCGTCGTCGACGTACCAGCTCCCGGCATGGTATGATACTCCAAGAACTCCCATGTCTGTACCCTTGAGTCTCTTATTGACGGCCACCAGGTCATTCATCCAGTACAGGAAGGTGCAGGGTTGTTCCTCGTGCAGAATGGCCTGGAATTCCTTCCATGCCTCAGCGTGATCGGATTCATTTTCCACACGCCTGGCGCCGGTGAGGATCTCCTCGACCCGATTGTTCCGGAAGCCTGAGAGATTAAAACGGGCCTTTTCCAGGTCGGCCCCCCACAGCTCATCGAGCTGCATCTGGAGCGGCACGCTGAAACCCGCGATCGCCGCGTCGAACTTTCTCGCCATTAGATCGCCCCAAAACGCGGCGCGATCAAATTGCTCGATCTGCACATCCACTCCAACGGCCCTCAGCTGATGCTGCACGACCGCTGCCAGTGTGGCCCTCAGATCGCTGCCCGAAGGGATCTTCAGAACGAAGGAGAACCTCTTTCCGTTCTTATCCAATATTCCGTCACCGTCTGTATCGCGCCATCCTGCTTTTCGAAGAAGAGTGCGCGCCTGCTGGGGATCGAATGGGACCGGTTGGAGTGCATCGTTGTATGCCCAGCGAAAAATCGGCGATACCGGCCCGATTGCCTCCCGTCCGTACGGCTTCAGGTAGGAGTCCACAATCTCTTTTCTGTTGATTGCCATGGTGAGCGCGCGTCGGACGAGAGCGGTGCCAAACAGCGGATGAGGTGCTATCTTTTTGCCCGTCGATTCGGTGTAGAGAGCTGGATCGAGGTTATTCCAGTTGATCGCATCGTAAAACCGCTCTCCAAGCGGAACAACGTCCAGGTTCACGTTATCCTTTTGCAACCGAAGCGCATCCTCGGGGTTGATGTAGGGAAATACGTCGATTTCCCCCGATTTCAACTGCATCAGCCGCGAACGATAGTCCGGGATGATCCGGTAGATGAGGTCGGAGATTTTCGCCGGGCCGGGAAGAGTTGAATTCTCGTTTGGGATAAGCTCGATCTGCCGCAGCGGCTCCCAATTCCTCATCGTGAAAGGACCGCTGCTGATCGGATGGCGGTTCGTGGAATCCTCCCGCATCGACGCCCCGCGTTTGATGTGTCCGAATACGTGCGACGGTACGATGGGCAGGCTCGCATCGAACAGTTCCCCCGGGTACGGGCGTTCAAAGTGAAATACCACCGTCGTGTCGTCGACGACCTCAACCGCCTCGCCGATATGCAGGGTGCCGTCTTTGGATCTGAGGAGGCCTTCCATGGAGGGTTGGCGGACGCTCGCCACGGCTGTATCGGAGTACAGCGCATAGGTCGTCTGGACGTCGTGCGCGGTAATGCGTTCCCCTGTCGACCATCGGGCATCAGGTTTCAGGTGAAGCCTGAGATCCCGGCGCCCATTCTCGAACTCCCACGAGCGGGCAATGAGGGGACGGTACTCCAGCATCCCCTTTTCGCGGTTGAAGCTGGAAGTCGTAAGACCGGGATAGAACAAGTCGTTAAGCTCGCCGGCTGTAACATCCTCTGCGAACAATGGGTTAAAGCTGTCGACATCCCCCTCGATGCCCACGACGACGAAGTATCGACTCGAGGTGAGATGGTCACCCTTTCCGCGGGAACAGCCGTAGAAGAGGCTCAGCGCCGCGAAAAGGGCGATGGCCGTGACCCCGACCCTGTAACGGATTATTACAAATCCACTTCGATTTGCATGGATCACCGGTTCACCTTTCAAAGGTTGAGTTAAATCTAGAGATTACCGTACGGGTTGTCAATCAATGGTGTAATACTCTGTTACATGCGTCACATTCCGTTACACCGGGGATTGAAATTCCGGGCGTTTCTACCTATCATGGTTGTGCCTATGAACACGCAAAAAGAAGGCGGTCTGATCGTGCCGTTACTCAGGCTGGAAAATGTCGATGTCCGGGCGGAGAGGTTTCCGATGCGCGAAACAACGCTTTTGCGCGATGTGACCTTCACAATCGGGCGGGGTGAATCCCTCGCAATCGTCGGCGAAAGCGGGTCAGGGAAGACTACACTTCTGCGGGCGATAACCTCCTTGTTTCCTCCCGGGAGCGGGCTGACCGTCAGCGGCCGTGTCCTCTTCGACGGAGTGGATATTCTCTCCTCCGGCCCTCAGCATCTTGAACGCCTGCGGCGCGGCGGCGTGCGCTACATCTTCCAGGACCCTGCGATGGCGTTCAGTCCCGTCAGCCGGATGTATTCGCAGGTCCGAACGCTGATCGGAAAGGACGACTACGACGAGGCGGCGTTCACCGCGCATCTTGAGCAACTGGGATTACAGAAACCAATGGAAACACTTCAATCGCATCCGCACGAGCTGAGCACGGGGATGGTTCAACGGATCTCGATCGCGCTGGCGCTCCAGAACAGGCCATCGCTCATTCTGGCGGATGAGCCAACGAGCGCGCTCGACGCCATCCACAGGTCGCGTTCTCTTAGGTACCTCACGCAGGAGTGCCGATCGCTTGGGGCCTCGCTGTTGATCTCCACGCACGATCTCAGTTTGGCGCGACGCTTCACACGGAACATCATTGTACTGTACAAGGGGTGCATAGTCGAACAATCGGGCACCGACGATTTCTTTGAACGGCCGCTCCACCCCTATTCCGAGAGGCTTCTCCATCGACGCCCGGGTTCGAACTCCGGCGCAACCGGAGATCGCCGTCGAGCCCGTCCGACCGAAGCCTCATCCGGCGACACGATCGGATGCGTGTACCTCCCTCAGTGCCCCATGTCTCAAAACGACTGCCATGCGTGGCAATCTACGGTGATTCCCGCGAATGATTCTCGAGGCGTTCGGTGCCTATACTGGAAATAGATAAACTTTCATTCGGGAGGACATCGCGCGGGTTCTTCGCCCCGTCGATCAGAAAGGAGATCCTGAAGAATGTTTCGTTGTCAATCTCCGGGGGTACAACCGTGGGACTGATCGGCGAGAGCGGCTCCGGGAAATCGACACTCGCCCGCTGCATCGCCGGAATTATGCGGCCTTCATCAGGGAGGATTATCTTTGCCGGGATGGAGATCTTTCCGCAGGAGGAGAATAGATCTCTGATAGGGACGCAGATCCAGCTTTTATTCCAGAATCACACCGCCTCGCTCGATCCGCGGATAACCATCAAAAGATCCTTGATGGAGGGCATCCGAGACAGTCGGGTGGATAAAGATGCGCAACTGGCTGACCTTCTCTCGATCGTCGAATTGCGCACTGACGTTCTGAATCGGCAGCCGGGCGAGTTGAGCGGAGGACAACGCCAGAGGGTCGCGCTCGCGCGCGCGCTCTCTGCCGCCCCGCGATTACTCATCCTCGACGAACCTACATCGGCGCTCGATGAGCTGACCCAGGCGGAGGTGCTGGAAACGATCAGCAGGATTCAGAAGGAAAAAGGATTGTCGATTCTCTACATCACACATGATCTCCGGACAGCCTTCTGTCTGGCGGATGATATTGCTGTAATGAGAAACGGCTCGATAATTGAGGCAGGACCCCGTGATTCAATCGCCGATCATCCGACGACGGAATACACACGAACGCTGATCGAGTCGAGTATTTTCTGATGTTCCGCGGCTATGACGCGAAAGGCAAAAACAAGATCTTGTGGCCGCGCCCTTTAAGGCGCAAGATTCGGAAAAGCAGGCTGAACCCCGCGGCTACAAAAGGTCGGGCCCTTATATTTGGTACGGCACACTACCCTGCCTTACTCAGGTTCATGGCCTCTCTGACCTTTTCTGCAAGCAGTATCTTGAGCATGGACTGATACGGAACGTCCTGCTTGTTGGCAAGAAGCTTAATCGCCTCGATCAGCGACTCTGGCAGTCGAATGGATATAGTTCGGCTGGATGGTTTAAGTTCGGGAAAGAAACCAAGTTCCGCCTTTGAGTATTCGAGATACTCAGTGGAATCATGAGTCGCCCAGAATTTCTCCTCCTCCTTTAAGGAGCTAAACCGCGGAATCCTCTTGAGCTTTTTCATAGTAGACCTTTCGTTCTTTCGCATGCATATCGCGGGCTGAGATTATCCGGATTTTATTTCTCCGACGAGTGAATACGACGAACAGGAGGCGGCCATCTGTCGTTTTGCCTAATGCGTAGGATCGCTCCTCTTTCATCGAGTGTCGTTGATCATGAGATACGTATAGAGGTTGATTAAAAAAGACCTCCTCGCACTCCCACCACTCGACGCGGTGCTTCTTCCAGTTCTTATCGAGATTTGCGCCGTTCCAGTCAAATCCTGTGAACTCGGGGAAAAGTTGCATCCTTAGAGATTATAGATGTATATAACAAATATATACAAAACCCGGCGCAATGTCAAACCGGGTTGTGATTCTGATCTGGCACCGTATTATCTGAATCTGCGCGACCTCCCGGCAGAGGGAGGAATGAAATCCTGGTTTGCTAAACGGCAGCCATTAATCGCCGGTCGGAACGGCAATATGGCTGTGGACGAAGCCTTTGATGGCCTGGTGTTATTCCGAATCGTTCATCCCTCGCGGCCGGAGAACTGAACCCGCGCGCATCTGTTCATCTCCGATAACCCCTGAGCACGACAGCTTTGCCATCAACGAAACCGCCTGCTACACACATGGAACGAGTGACAACGAGAGATTCGAAGCTCCCGTTGCGCGGGCTGAATTCAGAATAGTTTTTCCACGTCCTTCCATTAAAATGACCGCAGAGACAGAAATCTCCCACCACGAAAACATCATTGATATCAGTCCCGCGGACCCGTTCGGAGAAATACAGCGGCAGATCTCTAACTTCTCTCCAGCCATCCACAAAATCGCCAGTATAGAGCCCACCTCCTCCTACAAAGATCGTGTGGTGAGAGCTGAACCAAATCGTGCTTACAACCCTGCGAGGCGTCCAAGGCAGCTCATACACAGATTCATTCTGAGCTACCTTCAGTATCTTTCTCTCTCCCGATCCGTCGAACTCTGAAACAGCGCATAGCACGGTTTGACCTGAACTTGCGTAATTCCCATTTCCCCAGATATCACGCACTTGCGTTGTAGTTCCGCTCATAAGCTGCGCCCAATGAGAGCCATCGAAATGGGCGATCTCGCCAAGTTGTCCGGCACCGTAGACATTCTTTCCCGATTCGGCCCACAGGTATTGAATTGAGGAGTTCGGAACATACGAGTAATCGGACACGCGAGATCCATTCCACTGAATCAGTTCATTGTAGACTGTCATCCAGACATCAGTAGGTGAAAAGCCTATCACCCCTTGGAGCGCGCATTTACAATAACCGGGACGAAGTGGAGGTTGAGCCGGGAGTTGCACAGGCACTGCAAGCAGTCTCCAATTGGTACCATTCCAGACCGCGGCGTTCCAGGGTACTGTATCTAACTGGCTGGCGGAATCTTTAGTATAAATGTCACCCACAGTGTAAATCAGGCTATCACTCAAGATTGCGATGTCCGACACAGATTCTGGTCCTCCATCACCGAGTGTATCGACGTGCCATTCCATCTCGTGGGTTGTAGTGTCCATGGTCGTGATACTTGCCACCGCAAGGATTGGTGAACTCCCTGCAGTGTAGAGCTGGTATTGGTGCTTAGAAAGCGGAAGAAGTGAACCGTCAATTATTGTGGTATCAATCGGAGGCGGGTGGAGTCCAAGTACTTGCTTCCCATCCCTCAGAAGAAACACAGGCGAGAAGATTGTCCCGGTAACTTTGATCACAAGAGAGACATCCGTGACTTCAACATCCGCGACTGTCAGGGAGGCAGTATAGACAGGCAGATCCCCCGGAGCCTCAAATCCTTCGCACGACAGGCCTGATAGCGCCAGAATAAGAAAGGAGAATATATTCATCCATCCCTTGGGATTCAGCGTAGTTCAACCTGCCTTCTGCGATCTGGTCATGCTCGAGCTGAATAGAACGGGTGGAGCAGCTGAAGCCGCGCGGGCTGAAGCCCGCGCCTACCGGATCCGGATGAGCCGTAGACGCACTCCCGGTAAGCGCGCCCTTCAGGGTGCGCTCCGTACATTCGCGCAGCACTAAAGTGCTGCGCCTACCGGCTGTGCCGAGGTCCCGTCAATGCACTGCCTTAATGTATCCCCACCCCTGATGCTCCTTTGAAATGATTTCGTAGATGCCGTCGGGAACCGTTTGGACTTCCTTCAGCATCATCGACTTGTCGATTTTGTTGTTCTTCATGGCGATCTCGCAAACCTTGAAGCTCACGTTCGGATTCTTCGCCTCTTCCTGAACGTCTGCGAGGTAGTGAGATTTATCGGGCATCACCAGTTCGAATCCCTTCCCGTACATGACAACTTCCACCTCCGCCTTGGGATTTATGTTCGTTACCTCTCTGATCCATCGGGTGACGGCCTTCTGATCGAGACTGTCCTTGCTCGTAAGATCGAACACCACTTTGTAGGGAGCCTCTTGCGCCTGCAAAAGGCCGACAGCCATCAGTGTTATCGCGACTACCGTTAGTATCCGTGTCATAACAGATCCTCCTATGTATTTTGTGGGTAGTTGTGAATGTTTAATTGAAGTATGTCATTTTGAAAGAAAGCGGTCAAGTTCTTTGCGCTGAATCTTTGCGCCGAGAACCACGCTGTCGGCTCCTGCGTAGGGGAAATAGCAGCTGTCCTTATAGAAATACGCCCCGCAGATAAACACGACGTTATTCACGCCAAGCTCCTCATCTCCCGTCGTTTCCGCGGGAGTCTCGGGATGCATCAAGAGAGCGCTCCGCACTACC
Organism: uncultured Chlorobiaceae bacterium; assembly: GCA_964512655.1. Lineage (GTDB taxonomy): Bacteria > Bacteroidota > Ignavibacteria > UBA10030 > SZUA-254 > VBOC01. The sequence continues at coordinate 99,810 of CAZEJT010000007.1, forward strand.
GTCAATGCTCCTCCCATCCATTTCAGGTGCGCGATTCCCAGGTCGTACTCTCTCGTCCCGTCCTCAGCCCTGTTCCCCACATGGTAGAGCATAAGATATCCCTCCGGTACTTTCAACGGGGGCGCTCCGCCGCCTGACCACGTGTCGGTGAAGGGAGGGTTTTCGGCGGGCGGCATCAGGAGACCTCTGCTCGTCCATTTGCCCAGAGGATGCGCGGCTTCAGCCCAGTGGATCCCCATCGCATCTGTTCCCTCCATGGGGCGGTGGAGCATGATGTATTTCCCTCCAAGCTGCTCCTCGAACAGCATTCCGTTCTTGTTATTGATGATGTTGAAATCCCCCTTCAACAAGCCGTGCTTCTCCCAATGAATGAAGTCGGTCGTGGTCGCAGCGGCAATCCGAATCTTGTTATGGGGATCTCCCGATGCGTACGCGGTGTAGATGAGAAAATATTTACCTCCCAGTCTCGTGAGTCTCGCGTCTTCGACCCCGAGATTATCGAACGGCTTATCCGGCAGGATCACGGGCTCACTATGACGCGCCAGGAGTTCGAGCTCGGGGGAGAGGATTGCCAGCCCAAGGGAAGAGGGTGCGCCGTTCGGACCCTCCTTCCTCGCGCCCTGTGCGCGGTACAGTAAAAAACAAAGCGCCTCGTGCGGCGCAAGGTTCGACTTTGTGCCGCCGTCAAAGGGAGACTTGTCGATGATCGATCGGAGCCCTTCGCTTTGCTGAATCAGAATGCAGGCAGGGTTAAACGTACCTTTGCTCTCCCAGGGGTGGGATTCGATTCTACAGATGATCGGCCTGCCGCCGTTCAGCCGTTCCACCTTTACTTTGGCTTCCCTGAGTGGACTCATGATGAGCGCCGCTCACTAGAACCGGGCGAGGAGCCCTTCGCTGAGGTTGAATTGCGTCATTCCGTGGTATGCTCCCGGAGATTGTGCAGGATTTCTTCGAAGTACGGTTTCTCTTTCAGGCTCGCATGAGAGCCGGGGAATTCCAGGACGCTGATGTCCGCGCTCTCATCCTCGAATTCGGTCAGGACCACCGAGCATCGCTGGTCCTGCGAGAGGCGGACGTTGTCGATCATGGGAAAATCGAAGAATCCAACCCAGAATTCGACGACGTTGGGTTCGACGTCCGGTTGCGTGGAGTCGGCGAGAGTCCTCACCTCCAACCGTACCTTGAGGTTTCGTGTCTTCAGGTCGGCCTCGAGAGCGAATACTCTGAAATCCCGTTTGATTCTATCGACTGTCAGCGTATCATTGTCAAGCTCGATGCCGCCGGGATTCCTCTTGAGGCTGTCAAGATCGATCCGCCGCTCAAACTTCTTCCCCGCCTCTTCCAGCACCCACATCTGCTTTCGCGTCACTTCCCGGGCGACCGCCTCCAGCCGGATCGTATACTCCTCGCGCTCGGCCGGCTTCTGGATCCGGGCGATCTCCCTCTGAATATGAAGGAAGAGGGGCTTCAGATTGAGCGATTCGTGGAAGTTTTCCGTGAGCAGCTCCAGGTTCAGGACCTGCGATTCGAGGGATCCCGCAGAGCTCCCCGTCTGCAGAAATGATCCGATGATCGAGTTGAACATGTCTTTCCGGAGGGCGCTCTCCGATTCCTCCCTTTTGCTCATCAGATCTGCGTAGAGCCGTGTGTTCGAATCGAGCGCCTGCCTCGATTCGAGCACCTTGGATCCCCAGTACCCTAACCCTGCCACCGCGAGCGCCGTGAGGAGGCCTCCGACGGGCTCAAGGATAACCTTTGCCTTCTCCCAGCGGTCTTTTCCTCCCGGCGCAACCGGTTGATCGGCGGCTGCCACGCTTATTTCCTCTTGATTACAAAGAGGGAATCCTTCTTCTCGATGGTGAAATCATACCGGGTGGACTTGGGGTAGGAGAATACCGTAACCGAAGGGGTTTTCCCCTTGTAGTAAATTTTCAGGTCGCATTTCCCCTTTTCGGTTACGAACAATCTGTAGGAGCCGTACGCGTCCGTCTCCGTGCTGTAGGCTTTGGCAGGAGAAGTGATCTCTATTTTCACCCCTTTCGGCAGAGCTTTCCCCTCCGCCTTGATCGATCCAAAAAACTCGCCTGAAAACCCGCGTGCTGTGAGGAGCGCCAGGAGAGCGAAGACCATCAGCACTGCGCGCGCAATGTTGAGATGGGAGTGAACGGTGAATCTGGGCGGATGCAGAAAAGAGCTGAGATTAATCATGTGAGTGTCCCTGTCGAAATTGACGATTCGCAGCGCGGCGGAGTGGAGCGTGTACTCACGTAAAATATCCCATGAAGCAGTCAAAGTCAACTATCTTGTTTTCTTTCGCTGATATACGTAACTTGAAACGCGACGGGAGGGCAGGACCATCACTTTCCTTATGACACAATGATCGGGCAGGACCGTCTCGACCAGCTTTGTATCAATACCATCCGCACTCTTGCAATGGATGCCGTTCAAAAGGCAAATTCAGGCCATCCTGGAATGCCGATGGGAATGGCTCCCGCTGCGTATGTTCTCTGGACACAATTTCTCCGGCACAATCCTACCAACCCGCGCTGGGACAATCGGGACCGGTTCATTCTCTCGGCCGGGCACGGATGCATGCTCCTCTACGCTCTGCTGCATCTCACCGGATACGATCTCTCACTCGATGACATCAAGCGCTTCCGGCAGCTCGGTAGCAAGACGCCCGGGCATCCCGAATCGCACCTCGTCCCGGCAATTGAAACGACAACGGGACCGCTCGGCCAGGGCTTTGCCGTCGGAGTCGGACTCGCGATCGGCCAGCAGTATCTCGCATCGCGTTATAACCGTCCCGGCTTCGATGTGGTCGACTACAATACCTATGCGATTGTGAGCGACGGGGATCTTATGGAGGGAGTCGCTTCAGAGGCGGCTTCACTGGCCGGGCACCTTCGGCTCGGCAATCTGATCTACCTCTACGACGACAATCATATCTCCATTGAGGGCGCAACCGAGATCACCTTCACCGAAGACAGCGCGGAACGCTTCGAGAGCTACGGCTGGCACGTTCAGGTCATCCCCGATGGGAACGACCTTGCATCGATCGCATCAGCGATCCGCAAGGCCAGGGATGTAAAGGATCGCCCTTCGCTCATAAAGATCCGCACACATCTCGCCTACGGCAGCCCAAACAAGCAGGACAACGCCGAGGCGCATGGCGCGGCCCTCGGTGAGGAAGAAGTGCGGCTGACGAAGAAGAACCTCGGGTGGGATCCCGATGCGCATTTCTTCATACCCGATGAAGCGCTGGCCGTTTTCCGGGCCTCGCTCGCCCGCGGCAGGGAGGTTGAAACAGAGTGGAAGGGTTTGTTCGATCGATACTCAAAAGCCTTTCCGGAACTGGGAACTGAATGGATTTCGGCCCGAAGCGGAAACCCGGGAGATGCCTGGAAAAAATCGATCCCTTCGTTTTCTCCGTCCGAGGGCGATATCGCGACGCGCCAGGCATCCGGGAAGGTGCTGAACGCAATCGCCCCTCATCTGCCTCTGCTCATCGGCGGCTCGGCAGACCTGGCTCCCTCGACGAACACGCTTCTGAAAGGAGGGAACGACTTCGAGCCGGGGAGCGCGTCGGGGAGGAATTTCCATTTCGGTGTGCGTGAACATGCCATGGGGTCGGTCTTGAACGGACTTGCGCACACAAACGGGATCATACCCTACGGCGCCACATTTCTGATTTTCTCCGATTATATGCGCCCCCCTATCCGGTTGGCTGCGCTCATGGGTATCCGGCCGATTTATGTGTTCACGCACGACAGCATCGGACTTGGCGAGGACGGCCCCACGCACCAGCCGATAGAACAGCTTGCATCGCTGCGATCTGTCCTCAACCTCACCCTGATACGTCCCGCTGACCCGAACGAAACCGCCGAAGCATGGAGGGTCGCAATCGAACACACGGATGGCCCCGTCGCGATCGCGCTCACAAGGCAGAAGGTGCCTACTATCGACCAGTCGGTCTATGCGCCCGCGCGCAACCTTTCTTTCGGGGCATATATCCTCTCGGAAGCGCAGGGCGGCAAACCCGACGTGATCCTGATCGGCACCGGATCGGAGCTTCAGCTCGCTCTCAAGGCACAGGACCGGTTACACACGGAGGGCATTCATGCCCGGGTGGTGAGCATGCCCTCGACGCAGCTCTTCGACAGACAATCGATCGAATACAAGACATCCGTTCTTCCTCCCGCGATCACCGCACGCGTTGCGATTGAAGCCGGCGTGCAATTCGGCTGGGAACGTTACATCGGACCGTGGGGTGAGTTTATTGGAATGTCCACATACGGGGCATCCGGCCCCGGGCAGGCGGTGCTTGACCATTTCGGATTCACGGTCGATAAGGTCGTCGAACGCGCGAAGGCGGTTCTTTCGAAGCAGAACATCAACGGCGAGATACCGGTAAGGGCGGGAATCTCATGACCCGTCCATTCGAATCCCCGGCCGGATCCCCCGCCGGACCCCCCGACGCCCAGGCGGAATTCAAGAAGCGCGCTGCAGAACGCGCCGTCACCTTCATTGAAAGCGGGATGGTGGTTGGCCTCGGGCACGGCTCCACTGCGGCATTCGCCATCGCGCGAATCGGCGAGTTGATTCGCGAAGGAAAACTGCAGCGCATTGTCGGGATACCCTGTTCGAAACAGACCGAAGCCGAGGCGGGCCGGGCCGGGATCCGGATCGAATCCCTTGAGCGGAAACCCGACATCGATCTCGTCGTCGACGGGGCCGACGAGGTGGACCCGTATCTCAACATGATCAAGGGAGGAGGAGGCGCTCTCCTGCGCGAAAAAGTGGTGGCTCAGGCCTCAAGGCGGCGCGTCTACATCGTCGATGAATCGAAACTCTCCCCAAAACTTGGGACGCTGCGGGCCGTGCCGGTCGAAGTCATGCGATTCGCGTGGCAGCCGATCTTTCAACGGCTTTCGTCCATGAATGCGCACCCTGCACTGCGACCGGGCAGCGACGGGACCCCCTTCCTCACAGACCAGGGGAATGTCATCCTCGATTGCAAAACAGGCCCTCTGACCGATCCCGGCGAACTTGCAGCCGCCCTGAAATCTCACGCTGGCGTCGTTGAGCACGGATTGTTTCTCGGTTTGGCCACGGATGTGATCGTTGCCGGTCCCGCCGGCATCAGGCATCTCACGCGATGAGCACCGTCATCGTCATCTTCGGGGCTTCCGGAGACCTCACTTCGAGGAAACTCATCCCCGCCCTCTATAATAACTATCGCAAAAAGCGCCTTCCGGAAAACACCTCTATAATAGGGATCTCGCGCACGTCCATGACCGACGACGCGTTCCGGGAGGATATGCGCAATGCGATGAAGAAATTCGCTCCCGCCGATTACGACGAAAAGACCTGGCAATCGTTCGCCCCGATGCTTTGCTACCTGTCCGGAGACGTGGAGAACGCCGGCCTCTATCAGACGCTCTCTGGTAAAATCGCACAACTCGGCGGCGCGAGGTATGACTGCCTTTATTATCTTGCCACCATTCCCCGGTTGTTTCCGATTGCCGTCTCCTTCCTCGGGCGAGCCGGCCTCGTGGATGAGACCGGCCGGAACGGCAGCAGGCGGATCGTGATCGAGAAACCGTTCGGCCACGATCTTGAGTCCGCCCGCACATTGATTCGCCATGGCCTATCTGTCGCTAAGGAAACCCAGATCTACCACATCGACCACTACCTGGGGAAGGAAACGGTTCAGAACCTGATGGTCTTCCGTTTCGGGAACGCGATCTTCGAGCCCATCTGGAATAGGCGCTATATCGATCATGTCCAGATTACTGTCGCTGAGACCGTCGGTGTCGAGCACCGGGCCGGATATTACGATAAGACCGGCGTGCTCAGGGACATGTTTCAGAACCATCTCCTGCAGCTGCTCACCCTCCTCGGGATGGAGCCCCCCGCGGTCATAGAGGCGAATGCGCTGCGCGATGAGAAGGTGAAAGTCCTGAGGGCGGTCAGGGACATCCCGGAGGAAACAGTCGCCCGGTGCTCGGTGAGGGGACAGTACGAGGGTTACAGAAATGAAGAGGGGGTGGCGCCCGGTTCTACGGCGCCCACATTCGGGGCAGTGCAGCTGTTCGTGGACAACTGGCGGTGGCAGGGTGTTCCCTTCTACCTTCGCTCGGGAAAAATGCTGAAGGACAAGATCTCGGAGATCGTGATTCAATTCAGGCGGCCACCGCGCCAGATGTTCGACATACAATCCGGCGTGACGGAATTATCCACGAATCACCTGAGCATTCTGATACAGCCCGATGAGGGGTTTCACCTCCGTTTTATCACGAAGGTTCCTGATGGCGGCATGGCGACCAGGCCGGCCGACATGACTTACCATTTTCGCGATTCGTTTCCCGGTTCGTCAATCCCCGAAGCGTACGAACGATTGCTCCTCGATGCGATCCATGGCGATATGTCGCTCTTTACGAGCAGCGACGAAATCGAGCTCGCATGGACCACCATCGACTGCATTCAAAAAGGATGGGACGGAGAGTATGGGCCGCCTCTCCTCACCTATCCGCGCGGTTCCTGGGGACCATCCGCGGCAGACGAACTCCTATGGCGCGATGGGCGTTGGTGGATACAGCAGCCGGCTGACCATGCGGACTGAGCTCCGGCTTTATACTGGTGTCACGGTGTGGACCGTGACACAAGAGCGGTAACACCACGCCGGTAGGCGCCGGCTTTAGCAGTGAGGCGGTAGGCGCCGGCTTTAGCCGGCGTTCACAGGAAGGAGCAAGCATATCCCGGTTCTTCCACACATGCCGGCTCATCCGACAATCATTGTATTTAAGGACCCCGAGAGCCTTGCGCTTGAGGCCGCCCGGCGGATCGCGTCCGTCGTGGAACTCGCTATCAAAGAGCGGGCCGTCTGCTCAATCGCCCTCTCAGGGGGCGAGACTCCCCGATTGGTCTACCGCCAGCTTGCGGGTTCAGAGCTGAGCCGTGCTGTCGATTGGGGCCGGGTCCATGTCTTTTTCGGAGACGAGAGGCTTGTCCCGCCCGCTCACCCGCAAAGCAACTTCGGAATGGCGGAGCGGGAGCTTCTCTCGCACATCGCGATCCCGGAGAAAAACATCAACCGGATCAGGGGCGAATTGTCGTCTGATGACGCGGTCAGGGACTATCGCACCCGGCTCGATGAGTATTTCGGAGGCGCGCTTCCGCGGTTCGATCTTATTCTGCTGGGGCTGGGAGGAGACGGTCATACCGCGTCCCTTTTCCCAGGCTCCCCCGCGATCCGGGCGGACCGCGAAACAGTTTCGTCGTCCCGTGCCCCCGTTCCCCCCGAGCAGCGCGTAACGTTGACGCTCCCTGTGATAAACAACGCACGAGAGATTATGTTTCTCGTTTCCGGAGAGAACAAAGCTTCGATCGTTCGCGATGTCCTCGGCGCTAACCTCCGGGGAAACAGGCTCCCTGCGACGATGGTAAACCCTGAACGAGGCGAGATCATTTGGCTTCTCGATTCCGCCGCCGCTTCGCAGTTGCCGGCGGATATACAGGTTGGAACCAACGCGCCCGGCAGGGCGCAATGAGAAGGAGACCGATTCAATGAACAACGACTTTGGAATGCTGGGGTTGGGCGTGATGGGGCAGAACTTTGCCCTCAACTTAGAACGGAACGGCTTTGCAGTTTCGGTCTATGAGCGGGTAACAGATGTCACAAAAGAATACATGCAAAAAGCGGCGGCCGGGAAGCGGATCATTCCGGCCTGGTCAGTCGAAGAGTTCGTGAAATCGCTCTTCCGCCCCAGGCGCATCATGATGCTTGTGAAAGCGGGAGAGCCCGTCGACATCACAATCTCGCAGCTCATCCCCTTCATGGAGCGCGATGATATCCTGATCGACGGGGGGAACTCATACTTTCGCGACACCGAGCGCCGCGCGAAGGAGGTGGAAGCAAAGGGGTTCAGGTACTTCGGGATGGGCGTTTCTGGCGGCGAGGAGGGGGCGCTCTGGGGACCCAGCCTCATGCCCGGAGGGTCGAAAGAGGCTTATCAGGCAGTGGAGCCGATTCTGAAGAAAGTCGCTGCGAAGGCCGAACAGGACGGCGAGCCCTGCGTGACATACATCGGTCCGGGAGGGGCCGGACATTACGTCAAGATGGTGCACAACGGGATCGAGTACGGCGACATGCAGCTCATCGCCGAGGCATACGACATCCTGAAGCGTGCGCTCGGCCTCACGGCAAAGGAATTTCGGAACCTCTTCACCGGGTGGAACAAGGGCAAGCTCTCCTCGTTTCTCATCGAATCAACTGCCCGGGTCTTCGAGACCATCGACTCTGATACGGGCTCGCCGCTGGTCGATATGATCCTCGATAAGGCGGGACAGAAGGGGACGGGGAAGTGGACGATCATTGAGGCCGCCGAAATCGGCTCGGTCGTCCCGACCATCGGAGGGGCGGTCGACGCGAGGCTCCTCTCCGGCCTCAAAGAAGAGCGGGTCCGCGCGTCGTCATTCCTGAAGGGCCCTGTGCCGGTGCCGGGCGGGAATTCGCGCAAGAGCCTGATAGACTCGGTCGAGGATGCTCTCTATGCCTCGAAAGTCTGCTCGTACGCGCAGGGGATGTCGCTCCTCGCGTCGGCGTCCCGCGAGTACTCGTACGATCTTAACCTCTCATCGATTGCGAAGATCTGGAGGGCGGGGTGTATTATCAGGGCGAAGCTTCTGGATGAGATTACGAGCGCGTTCTCCCGAGACCCGGGCCTCCCGAACCTCCTGTTCGACCCCGGGTTCCGCGACTCGATGGCAAAGGCTCAGGACGGGTGGCGTTATGCCGTCAGGAGCGCAATCGAGCTTGGCATCCCGGTCCCTGGCATGAGCGCATCCCTGGCATATTACGATTCATACCGAAGCGAACGCCTTCCCGCAAACCTCATCCAGGCTCAGAGGGATTTCTTCGGCGCTCACACGTTCGAACGGATCGACAAGCCGGGGTCGTTCCACGCAAAGTGGCTTGCGAAGTAGGCGCGGACGTTAGCCCGCGTGAATCCGGGATTCATGATCGGTTAAGAAACATCTACCTTCTGCTGAGCCGCACGCCGAATACAACGACTCCCACCAGCACCCCGGCGAGCAGGAAGATGAGAATCGCGGTTCCGAAGATGTTGGCGGATGAGCCCATGTGTATTCGGATCTTCTTGTCCTCCGATTCCACCTTCTTGTTGCTCGCGAACGACTCTGTCTTGATCGTCACTTCGTAGTCGCCGACATTGACATCTGATGGGGGCGCGATGGACACCCCGGCCGCCTCTTCCTTCCCCGGAGCCAGGCTTGGCAACAGATCCGGCGCGACTGCGCCTGTCCAATTCAGCGGGACTTCCGCGCGTATCTTGATATTGTCCAGCCGTCGCGTGCCGTCGTTGTGGATAGTCAGGTTCATCTGAACTTTCTCCCCCGGTTTCAGCTCCTGGTAGAAGTTGGTCGCCCGCACCTCGATCCGGCCCACGCCCCGCGGCACGAGTTCGAGCCGGATGAAACTCACATTCATCCTGTCAAGCTCATCGGCAGCATAGCGCTTCTCCCTAATCTTGTCGGCTTCCGACTGGGGGACCGCCGCGGCAAAGAACTTCAGGGGCTGGTCGATCGGAAACGTGCTGCTGTCGTAACGGTCCGGGAGATAGACGGCCAGCGAGAGCTTCCGTGTATTCACGTCCTGCGAAAACTTCACCTGTGAGAGCCGTGCGCTCGTCTGCTCTTCGAGAAAGTCGTACGATATCTGGCGGGGAAGATCCAGCAGGGCGAGCTTGTACACATTGTCCATGCTGGAGAAAAGCTCAAGCGTGAGATCGTACGTCGCGCGGGTTCCGAGGTCCGCCTCCTGGGAAAACTGCGCCGACGTCATGAGAATCTTGTTCGCGCTCTCGTCTTTCTGGAGAAAGATCGTCTTCTCCTCAGACTTGTCGCCGTAGACGCACCGCACCGTGACGTTGTCGAGATCCTGCAGGAGATAGAAGTCGAGCCCCACCGGCTCATTCCGGGGCATCGAAAGGATTTTAGATTCATAGGGCTGGCTGACGATTGAGTGCTGCGTGTTCAACAGAGAAACGTACACATTCGAAATCTGATCGGTCTTGATCCCGCCGACGTCCTCCAGCTGAACTCTTTCCCCCTCGATCAGTCCTCCGGTCGTGTTTTTCAGGGTCAGCCGGACTCTTTTCTTCCCGTCCCTCGACTGGTACTTCACGGCTCTCTCGATCGTTATGTGGGGCTGCTCGAACGCGATCGAGAGAATGGCCTGCTGATAGGTAACCTGCGCGTTCTTGAAGGTCGCATCCGACTCGGAGAATTCCTTTTCGGAGATCAGCCCCTTATCATGCAGCAGCTTCTGCCGCTCGTATTGCGCTTTCTGCACCTTGTAATCCGCCTGAACCTTTTCGAGGTAAAGCGATTTGAACCGCTCGTCGTTGGGGTTGTAGAGCATCTGACCTGAGAGCGGGAGACGTGGGAGGAGAATGGCGAGTGAAACCATCAACATCCGGCTCCATTTCATCGCGCCGTCTATGAATCGTCTTTTCACGGACTTTGCGCCATCCATTTCCGCTATCTCACGTCGTACCGCTGGAAGCTTGCGACGGCTCCGCCAAGGAATACCAGGTTGAACAGAACCAATGCACCGAGATGCGGCAGAGCCGCCCTGGCCCTCTCCTCAATCCCCTCCGGCGCGTACTCCACCCGGGGCCGATCGCTGAGATCGACATGATCCTCGGGTGTGAACGAGGGATCCCGCTTCCTCTCTGATTCCCACTTCACCTGGAGGTAGGAGGTTAACTGATTCTGCCATGCTTCTACCTGTCTGTGCCAGTGATTGTCCGCTTGAATCCCTGCTTCGGTGAGATCGGTGGCAGCAAAGACGAGATCCCCCGGGGGAGAAAAAGAGGCGAGCAGGATCGCCAGATCCTCCTGATGCTCGGCTCGCCTGTCGTAATCCGTCTGGATGACGTCGATTCTTTCCTGCACCTCGATATCGATCCGATCCATGACGGCGCGCCATTCTTTCGAGAATTCCTCATATCTCTTCCTGAACAGAGGGTCGGAGGTTACCTTCTCCTGAATCTTGCTGGGAACGTGCCCGACGACATGCTGGACATCCACGAGCACGTCGGCGATGTCGGCGTACTTCGAAGTGATTAGATCCTGCGTGCGTTTGGATTGCATGGAAAACCGCTCGGCCGAGATTGACCAGATCTGATTCTGGATGACGGTCTTGGAGGGAATTCGATAGAGCCGCGCAGCGAGGAACGGGCTTACATTGGGAAGCACAAGGACGAGGAGCGCCCATGCGAAGATCGACTTCAGGACCGCAGTGCCCGATGTCTGGGAGCGCGCTGAAACGAGGAGGCCCAGCGCGTAGAACGCGGAAATGTACAACCAGGATGCCGCGATCAGGACCGCGAAGACGGCAGTATCCGTCGCCCGTGTGATCACGTCCGGGCTTAGAGCGATATAGAGGAGGCCGCTGAGGACTCCGATCGTGAACGGGACGAGAAGGCTGAGGCAGCCGCCGATGAACTTGCCCAGGACAACCGTCCGGCGCGGGAGCGAGGTTGAAAGCGTCTGTTTGAGAAGACCAGATTCTCTCTCTCCGCTGATCACGTTGTACGAAAAGATGATCGCGATGAGGCTCAAGATAACCGTGACGATCGTTATGAGGTCGATTCTTGAAAAGAAGAGAGGAATCGGATTCGATTCAAACCGTCCCTCAAGCACCTCGCGATCGATCCCGAGCACGAGGGGCTCAAAATGAGAGGGCCCGCGCTGGGGGGATGTCATCCCTCCTACCCGGTTCAGATGCCCGTACTCGCCGATAAAGTCGTCCTGGACCTTCAGCCGGTCCCGGAAATCATGAAGCTCCCGCTTGTACGTGTTCGTCGAGATCGCTACGGAAAGGAGAATGAGCACGGTCGATACGATGCATGCTCCGACAAACCGTGCGTTGAGCAGGTTGTGAAGAAGTTCCTTCCTGATGACGAGGCGCAGCACTGGATTCACCGTGCATCGTAGCGTGAAAACCTCATCATCGCTGCACCGGTGAAGCCGATGCCTGCGATTGCGAGGATTACTATATCGGTCAGCGCGGATGTCGCAAGGATCTCGTTCAGCGATGCGCGTTCATATTGAAATGACTCCACCGATCCGTCGACCGCATCGCTCAGGATATCAAAATTGCGCTCCATGTAGCTCGTCAATGCATCCTTCAATCGATGCTCTTCGTAAATCCCGGTGTTTGCCACATCGGTCAGCAGGAAGGTTGCTGCTCCGGCCGGCGACAAGCGGACAAGATTCTTTGTGCGATTGACGAGGCCTTCCAGCTTGGGAATATACGATTCAAGGAGCCGGCTGTTTGCCTCATTCTGTTCCCGATAATACGCCCCAAGCTCTTTCCCTCTTCCCGAAACCTTCTCCCGCTGGAATCGCCCGTACTCCGCTCTGACCTGGTTCAGGCTCCGCTCCAGATTGACCCGTTCGCTCGGGGGAATGTCGGAAACAGATCTCGCCAGCGCGGCGCCCGCCTGGGGAACCACAAATACGAGGGCAACCCATGCCGTAAGACAGACGATGAGCGACGCCGAGCTCTGGTGGGCAAAGGATGAAAGGAGAATTCCCAGCGAAGAGAATACTCCCGCATACAGAAGTGATGCAAGGAGGATCGTGAACGCCCTCTGCCAGAAATAGCCGGATGAACCCACGTCCGGAAGCATGGATACTACGGCTGCGGCTATGAGGAACAGAACGCTGAACGGGAGCACCACCAGCAGAAGGCGTCCCGCAAACTTCCCGAGGAGCATGTCGCTCCGGGATGATCCGCCTGCAAGAGCGAGCTTGAGCGTTCCGTTCTCCTTTTCTCCCGTGATGGCATCAAACGTAAGGAGGAGAGCGATCAGCGAGAGCATGACCTTTACGATGAACAGCATGTCAGGCACGGTGAACAGCGCAAACAGCCGGTTGATCGACTGCTGACTCGACTCCATCTCGACCGAGCCCGGGTGGACCCAGAAAAGCCGATCGAGGTCTGCCTCCGCCCCCTTGGCAAAGATGGAGAGGGGATTGGGAGGCAGCATCACATTCGCAGATCCGGGGTTCGGGCGGTTGAGCGCATAGTGCTCCACCTGCATCTCGAAATCGCCATAGGAGACGAGGAGGCTTATGACGATGAGGACTGCGAGGAGGGAGGTGACGAGAAGAAACCGGTATGTTACGACGTTCTCCAGAATCTCCTTTTTGGCGAAGTGGAGAATCACGCTATTAACTTACCTCCATATACTTCAGATAGAGCCTCTCCAGGTCTTCATTCCTGAGGCCGTCCTTGCTCTTCTCCATGATGAGGACCCCTTCTCTCATGATCCCCACCGTATCGGCGATCTCTTTCGCGCGGAATACGTCGTGCGTGGACATGAGAATCGCCTTCCCTTCATCCCGTAATTTCAGCAGAAGCTCCACGAACTCTGCCGCGGCTTTGGGGTCGAGGCCCGAGGTAGGTTCATCCAGGATCAGCGCGGGGGCTTGTTTCAGGATTGCGATCGCAATGCCCAGTTTTTGCCGCATGCCCTTGGAGAACGACTTCACCCTCTGTTCGAAGGACCGCTCGGCCAGCCCGACCTGCCGCATGACCATGTAGTAGTCCTCCTTCCTGAGATCCTTCCTCCCGGAGAGCCGGGTAAAGAAATCCACGTTCTGGCGCGCCGTGAAGTTGCCGTACAGCATGACGTTTTCCGATACATACGCGGCGTACTTTTTCGCCTCAAGAGGGCTTTTGGAGCAGTCGACCTCATTGATTTTCGCCGTCCCGCTCGTGGGCTCGATGAAATTGAAAAAAAGATTGATGGTCGTCGTCTTGCCGGCCCCGTTCGCCCCCAACAGGCAGTAGATCTGCCCCGATCCGATCCTCAGGTTGAGGTGGTCTAACGCAAGAAGGCCGTCTTCGTATCGCTTGGTGAGATCAATTGCCTGGATCATTGCTTTCACCCTCCTGGTGAATGTCGATCAGCGCATATCCTGCCTGCTGTCCGGAACCTCTTGTTTTTAACGCCGCGACGGGCATGATCTCCCTGTGGTTGTGTTCTGCGGGCTAATCGAAATCAATAACCGTGCCCGTCATGAACATGGCCAAACCGGAAAGGTCTTGCAGGATGAAGGAGTGTTGCGGGTAAAGGGTTACCCGCCGGAAGGAATCCGGTTACTCAATTAGATTGGTGTTGCAACGAGATCGCCTTCTCGACTATTCGGACTCCTGGGAGTCGAGTCCGTACTGCCGCATCTTATTGAACAGAGTCTTCCGGCTAATCTTCAAGCGCTCGGCTGTTTCCGTGCGATTCCAACCCGTCTCCGCCAGCGCCTGCGCGATGACCGCGCGCTCGGTGCGTTCAGTCAACAGATTGACGTATGCTTCCAGGCCCTTCGCAGAATCGAATGCCGGTGTTGCCGTATTGGCGCCCTTCGCCACAAACTCGAACTCGGCGGCGCCAATCGAGTGGCCTTTTGAATTCAGGAGAGCGCGCTGAATGGCATTTTCGAGCTCCCGTAGATTGCCCCTCCACTCGAAGCGCGCCAGCATGTGGAGGGCCTCCGGGGTGATCTCGGTGGCTCTTTTGCCGAACACTCCCCTGTATTTTTTCAGCATGTGGTCTGCGTAGAGCGGAATATCTTCGCGGTGATCGCGGAGCGGCGGCATCGTGAGCCTCAGGACGTTGAGCCGGTAAAACAGGTCCTCACGAAATGTTCCTGCATCGACCTCTCTTTCCAGGTTCTTGTTTGTCGCTGCAATGATCCGCACGTCGACCCTGATGGGAGCCCCGCCCCCGACGCGGCTGAATTCCTTCTCCTGCAGGACCCTCAAAAGCCTGCTCTGGGCATCGAGCGGAAGCTCCCCGATTTCATCCAGGAACGCGGTCCCGCCGTTCGCATCCTCGAATTTTCCCGGGCGCCGTTCCGCCGCCCCAGTAAACGATCCTTTCTCATATCCGAAGAATTCGCTCTCGATGAGACTCGAAGGGATTGCGGCGCAATCAATGACGACAAAAGGCAGGTCCTTCCGCTTGCTCTCGAAGTGGATCGATCTGGCGGCAAGCTCCTTCCCGGTCCCGGATTCTCCCTCAATCAGGACCGTCGCATCTGTAGGAGCGATCCGGAGTATTTCCCGCTTCACGCCCCGCATGACTCCGCTCTCCCCTACAAGGCTCTCGACTCCGTTCCGTCCCAGTTTCCTCCTGAGGTCTTCGACTTCGGCCGTCAACCTGTGCACTTCCAGGGCTCGCCTGACGACGAGGAGCATCTGCTCATTGTCGAACGGTTTCGTTATGTAATCGTACGCCCCCTCCTTGATCGCCTGCACGGCCGACTGGATCGATCCGTGAGCGGTGAGGATGATCGACACGACGCCCGGAATCCGCTCCCGTATTGCGGCAATGGTCTCGATGCCGTCCATCTGCGGCATCTGCAGATCCACAACCAGGAGATCGGGCACAAACTCAGCCGAGGTAGTTACCCCCTCAACCCCGTTCCTGGCAGTTTTAACAGTGTATCCGCTGTCACGCAGAATGGCGGCGAGAATGGTCCGGATTTTCTCCTCGTCATCGACCACTAAGATCCGGCCGGTCATCCGGTCGTTACTCATCGGGTGCCGCACATGAATGTACCAGCGCCTTTGTCACCGTTCATGCGTCCTTCATGCCTTTGCGCGGGGATCTTCCGCCAGAGCGGGAAATTTCAGCACAACTCTCGTTCCCCTTCCATGGCCGTTCGTCGGACTCTTGACTTCAATATCCCCGCCGTGCCTTGTCACAATTCCGTAGACGATCGAAAGCCCCAATCCCGTACCCGATTCCTTTGTCGTAAAAAAGGGGTCGAAGACTTTCGGGAGGTGTTCGGCCGGTATTCCCGGACCGGAGTCGGCGATTTCAATCCGGACCGCAAAGCGGTCCGGCGCCTCTCCGTCCTTCGGCGAACTACTGGAGACTTCGATGGCGATCTCTCCACCGTCCGGCATTGCCTGAATGCTGTTCAGCAGCAGATTGAGAAATACTTGTTTTAACTGGGGCGCATCCCCCTTGATCAGGATCGCGGGAGTTTCCGGACTTCGTTGAATCCGGATTCCGTGGCGCCGCACCTCCGAATCGAGGAGGAGCAGGGTTTGATCGAGAACCTCCAGAACGGCGACCGGGCTCATCTGCGATTCCGATGTTTTGCTGAAAGAGAGAAGCCCTTTGATGACGTGATCGATCCGGTCGACTTCCTCGATGATCCCGTCCACAAGCCTGGCTTTGTCCCCTTCGAGGCCTTTTCTGAGGTACTGAACCGTGCTGCGGATTGAGGTGAGCGGATTCCGGATCTCATGCGCCGCCCCTGCGGCAAGCTCTCCGACCATTGCGAGTTTGTCCGAGTGAAACAATTTCTTCAGCTTGTCTTCCTGAAACTGATACATCAGGGAATGCTCGACGGCCAGCGCGCATTGGCCGGACAGTCTGACGAGAAGATCAACAATAGGCAACTCGTACGGCAAGCCATCTGTAGCCGGGCCCAGAAAAATCGCGCCTGTCAGCCGGTTGAGCACTATCAGAGGGACGACCAGGACCGTGGAGGTCTCGCGCAGGAGGGCTCGTTCCTGATCGGAGAGAAACTTTAGGACCTCGGGGCTTTTCTCTACTTCGAGCGCGCACCTGTTCACATTCAACCACTTGATGATATTGTCCGTGCGAAGGAAATTAAG
The DNA here is from genome assembly GCA_964512655.1 of uncultured Chlorobiaceae bacterium. Classification (GTDB taxonomy): domain Bacteria; phylum Bacteroidota; class Ignavibacteria; order UBA10030; family SZUA-254; genus VBOC01. The sequence continues at coordinate 116,539 of CAZEJT010000007.1, forward strand.
TTCGCCCAGAAGGCCGGCAGATCCGCCTTTCGTTCTTGCCCCTACATACCTGCTCGTGATAGGCTCATAGAGGACGATGTAGAGCGCCGAGGCGCCGGCGATTTCTTTGAGCTTGGCGGAAAAATGATCGAGAAGTTGATCGAGGCCGACGATCGTATTGAGGGATTTCAGGAACTCCTCCCCGGGTGCAGAAGCCGGCTCCGCACGACCCCTCGAGGCACGCGCCCGCGTTTTCTCCAGCATGCGCCCCCAACCTGTCATACGAAACTCATGAAATGCCTTCCCCTTTTCGGGCTAATCTAAGTATTTCAGTTGTTATCATCAAGCATTCCGGGTCATTCCGGCGGGATTCTATATGAAATTGAACCTGAAATTGCCTACATTCTCAACCAACTCCTGTTCGAACCGCCAGTAAGAACACAACGCCCGAATCCATCGTGTCCCGTCCGGAAACTTCTCGCTCCCGGCAGTGTCGGGCAATCGCCCTTCGGGTGATTCTTTCTCTGCTCCTCTTCCTTGCTCTCACTCCCCTCGGAGCGCAGGAGTCCTCCCGCGAGATCCTTATCAAGGTCAATTCCCCGAACGCGAAAGAGTTGGAGAAGAACGAGTTTGCCCGAACATACCTGAACGGGTACAGAAGAACAATAAACGGGCAAACGATCATCTACCATTCGAGTCATCCCGATGCCGACGTGGCGCTCCTTGTACGGGCAAACCGGGAATACCACTCCGCATCCTGGGAAACAGACTCTCTCACCGATCCCTCCCGCGATGGCAATTACCATTTTGTCTGGCTCGCGGGGTTTGACAGAGCCGGTTGGGGAGAAAATACGATAGAGCACCGGTTCGATCTCCTGATCAACGGGAAGCACGCGTTTACGTTCAGAAATTTCAAAGGACCCACCGCGGACCACTGGCGGGTTCCGGGAGATCTGGGCGGCGAGCTGGCGTTTAATTCCCGGATGGCGGACAAATTCGGAGATCTTTTTGGATACATGTTTCTTACGATTCCGGCACGGGAGTGCCATCGGGGCGCTCCCCTTACACTTCAGGTTGTCGGAGCCGATGACGATAACCTCGAGTGGTACATGGCGTTTCAGTACCGGTTTAATTTCACGCCCCGGCTTCGGCCGGAGCCGGCGATTCTTCGCGGCAAAGACCGCACCAATAAGGAGCTCCGTCTGAGCCTCGATAATCTCATTGACGGGCGAACGATCGAGATTGACGCGCCGGGGGAGGAACACATCAGGAAACCTTTAAACGTCGGCGCCAATATCTTCATGATCCCCATTCCGGTTACGGGCGACGTGAAGGACTATTCGATAGGCTTCACCCTGGACAAGGGTCCAACGGAGCATTCACAGCTCAGTGTTCCACCCTTCCACACGAGAACACTCTATCTCCTTTCGTATTCCCATAACGACATCGGCTACACTGACCTGCAGCCGGCAGTGGAGAGGAAACAGTGGGATAATATCGAGATGGCTCTCAGGCTGATCGACAGGACGCGCGATTATCCCCCCGATGCTCAGTATAAGTGGAACCTCGAGGGGCTCTTCCCGGTGGAAGGATACCTGCGCCAGGCATCGGCGAAGCGCCGGGAGGAATTCCTTCAGGCGGTCCGGACGGGAAGCATCGGGCTGAACGCTCTCTACGCGAACATGCTTACGGGACTCGCCAACAGCGTCGAGATGAGCCACTTCACCGGATATGCGCGGTACCTCTCGAAGGAGTTTTCCATACCGATCATCACGGCGGTGGAATCCGACGTGCCGGGTTTTACCTGGGGCATCGTCTCGGCCTTCGCGCAGAGCGGGGTGAAGTACTTCGCGAGCGCGCCCAATTCCGGCGACAGGATCGGATACATCATCGAGCAGTGGGGCGACAAACCTTTCTGGTGGACCTCTCAATCCGGAGAGGAGAAGGTCCTTATGTGGGTGGCCGGGGCGAGCTATTCGAGTTTCCACGAGGGTCGGCTCACCAACCTCGGAGACGAGAAAATCCTGAAACTCTGCCGCAAGCTCGAGGAATCGAACTATCCATACGAGTACGTCCATCTCCCCTACACCCTCGGCGATAACGGGACTCCCGATTCGCTCCTCTCCGATTTCGTAAAGGATTGGAATGCTCGCTACGCGACGCCGCGCCTGATCATCGCTACGCACGCTCAGATGTTCAAGGACTTTGACGCCCGATACGGCGTCGGCCTGCCGAGCATCCAGGGAGACCTGACGCCTTACTGGGAAGACGGCGCTGTATCGACCGCGTACGAGACCGCCCTCAATCGCCATGCAGTCGACCGGCTGATTCAGGGAGAGGCATTATGGTCGATGGCAGCTCCTTCCTCCTATCCCGCCGCTCTGTACGACTCCGCATGGAGGAAGGTGGCGCTATGGGACGAACACACATGGGGGGCGGCTAACAGCATTACTGATCCTGATAGCCCCGCCGTCAAGGGCCAATGGGAGATCAAGCAGAAGTTCGCCCTGGATGCTGACAGTCTCGCACGAACGCTCGCTCAACAAGCGCTCAAATCAATGACATCAGATCCCCCCTCGAAATCTCCCTCAACGGCGGCCCATCGCGGACCAGCAGGCGGCAACGGCGTCGTTGTCTATAATACCAGTTCGTGGATGAGAACGGATGTCGTCGTAGTCCCCCGATCAGAGAGTACGACGGGAGACCGCGTTCTCGATGGGAACAAATCCCCGGTTCCTTCCCAGCGCCTATCGACGGGTGAGCTTGCGATCCTCATCCGAAGCATCCCACCGCTTTCCGCGAGACGGTTCGTCGTGGAAAAGGGAAAGCCGGAAACATCGGGACGCCTCGAAATCTCCTCGAACTCAATTGCCAACGATAATCTATCCTTCAAGGTCGATGAGCGCACCGGATCGATTTCTGCTTTCGAATGGATGGACCGCCAGCTCGTCGATCATTCCAAGGGAGCAGGTCTCAACGAGTACCTGTACATGCCGGGCAAGAACCCGGATAGCCTCCTGCGCGTCTCCAATGTTGCAGTAACCGTGAAGGAGAAGGGGCCGCTTGTCGGATCGATTCTCGTCACTGCAAACGCTCCCGGTTGCGATCGATATTCCGCGGAAATTCGTCTCATTGCAGGGATACCCCGGCTGGATATCATCAACAACCTCGATAAGCGCGCGGTCCGGAGCACTGAGAGCGTTCATATTGCATTCCCATTTTATGTTCCCGAGCCGCAGGTATCCTACGATGTGGCCAACGCATTCGTGCGCGCCGAGAAGGACCAGCTCATTGGCGCTTGCAGAACCTATTTATCCGTGACCGGTTGCGCAGACGTTTCAAACGACGGTTACGGTGTAACGTTGTTGACCAGGGACGCACCCCTCATCGAGGTCGGAAATATCGTGGTGGAACAGCCATGGATAAAATCGCTCGCACCCTCCTCCCGGCTATACTCGTACGCCATGAACAACTACTGGCATACGAACTACAAAGCCGATCAGTCGGGGCCCGTTGAATTGCGATACCGCATCATCCCGCACGAGGAATTCTACCAGGAAGATGCGCTTCGTGCCGAACTGGAGTTGAGGCAGCCGTTGCTCGTGTTCCCGGCATCGGCTAAGCAAGAACCCCGTCAGTCATTGCTCACTATCGATCCGCCGGACGTGGTTGCGCTCTCCGTGAAACCCACGCCGGATGGTCGGGCCCTGCTTCTCTATCTTTATAATCCCTCGAATCGAACCCAGGATGCGGTGAGAGTGACGGCGAACGTGGGGGCAGAATGGCCCACCCGGAGGGTCGCGACGAGCAGAACGGATAACTCATCCTCGACCTCGGTTTTCTTTAACTGGAGTGACCCCTCGGGAGATGACCTCGGACACAAATCCGACCAGATTCGAATGGATCCCGGGGGTAGCATCTATGTCCGCGTCGAAAGGAGATACGGGAACAAGTAGTGATCCGGACATCCCAGCCGCATCCCTGCTTGGTACAGGTTCAATCATTACCCTGCCAAATCTATCGATGGTTGCGCTGAACTCTATGCTGAAGGCATTACTGACTCTTGCCTTGCTCGCCTCAACCTGCCTCGCGGGACAGGATCTCGCAATAATCCCGAAGCCCGTGAGCATGCAGTCGCGTGACGGGAGCTTCACGCTCAACAACAAGACCGTCATCATCGTCCGGCACCAAACGTCAAATCTTGAAATTGTGGGCAAGGGGCTTGCCGAAAAGCTCCGGCGGGTGACCGGTTTTCCTCTCAACGTGAGCCCTGACCATCGCTCCCCCAATACCGAGAACGCGATTGTCCTCACAAATGAAGTGCGCGGTGGCGACCTTGGCGAGGAAGGATACGAGCTTTCAGTCTCTGAGCACGCAATCCTGATCGCGGCCCCGACGGCGCACGGCGCCTTCAACGGAACTCAAACACTCTATCAGTTGATGCCCGTGGCGGCGGAAGGCCGCGCCGCCTCAGGCAACGCATCATGGTCCTTTCCGTGCGTGGAGATCCTCGACAAGCCGAGATTTGCATGGCGCGGCATGCATCTCGATGTCGGCCGTCATTTCTTCCCGGTTGAGTTTGTGAAGAGGTACCTCGATGTCATGGCCGCGTACAAGTTCAATAGCTTCCACTGGCATCTGACGGAGGACCAGGGATGGAGGATTGAGATCAAGAAGTACCCTCTCCTCACACAGATCGGCTCCCAGCGCCGGGAAACGATGGGTGATTGCACTCCGTACGGGGGTTTTTACACGCAGGATCAGATTCGCGACGTGGTCGAGTACGCGCGCCGGCGGTTCATCACGATCGTTCCCGAGATTGAAATGCCCGGACACTCTCAGGCGGCGCTCTCTGCCTACCCTCAGTACTCATGTTCAGGCGGGCCGCTGAAGCCGGCCACTGAATGGGGCGTGTTCAACGACGTCTATTGCGCGGGGAGGGATGAAACATTCGAGTTCATCCGGGACATTCTCGACGAAGTCACCAGGTTATTCCCGGGCCCCTACGTTCATGTGGGAGGAGATGAATGTCCGAAGCTCCGCTGGAAGAACTGCGCACGATGCCAGAGCCGGATAAAAGCGGAACACCTGAAGGACGAGGGCGAGCTGCAGAGCTACTTCATCAAGAGGATTGAAAAGATTCTCAGCGCGAAAGGGAAGCGGCTCATAGGATGGGACGAGATCCTTGAAGGAGGCATCGCGCCCGAAGCCACGGTAATGTCGTGGCGCGGAATCAAAGGAGGCATCGAGGCCGCGAAAGCAGGGCACGACGTCGTCATGAGCCCGGGGGATCACTGCTATTTCGACCACTATCAGGGAAAGATTGGAGAGCCGGCCGCAATTGGCGGCTTCCTCCCGATCGATACCGTATACTATTACGAACCGGTTCCGTCCGTTCTCTCCGTCGATGAAGCCAGGCACATCCTTGGCGCCCAGGGGAATATGTGGACTGAATGGATGCCCAACACCCGGCATGTCGAGTACATGCTGCTCCCACGCATGCTCGCGTTGAGCGAAGTGGTCTGGTGTCAGGCCTCATCCCGTTCCTACCCCGACTTTACAGAACGTCTGGAGAAACACTACGACCGGCTTGCGGCGATGGACTTTAATTTCAGAGTGCCACCTCCGGTCGGCGCGGGGGGCCGGGCGGTGATCTTCCACGATACTCTCGTAACGCTCGCGAGCCCGGTCTCAGCCGGAAAGGTCTATTATTCCCTGGGCAGAGGCGATACCATCCCTACCCTGTTGTACTCCCAACCAATCCGAATCGCCGCCGATGAAGTACTTTACGGTCAGACGGCGCTCGACAATGGGAGAAAAAGCAGCATCATCGCGACTGAATTCATGCTGGCGAATCCGGCCCGGAACGGCTTGGACTACCGTTATTACGAAGGGACCTGGGATAGTCTCCCCAATTTCTCGAATCTCACACCGGTTCGAACCGGCAAGACCTACGATGTCTCGCTCGATGGGATACCGCACCGGGAGGATGAGTTCGGGGTCCGGTTATCCGGGTATCTCTCGATCGAGACCGAGGGAGAGTATCGATGGTATCTCTCTTCTGACGATGGGAGTAAGCTCTTTTTCGACAACAAGGAGGTCATAAACAACAACGGCCTGCACGGAGCGAAGGAATCGAGCGCTTCCGTCCATATGAGCCGCGGAAAACATCCAATCGTCATACTGTATTTCGAACGGGGCGGTGAGCAATCCGTCGATCTCTACTTCGAAGGGCCCGGACTCACGAAACGTCACGTGCCCGCGAGACTGCTCTCGCCATGATTGTGCCTCTCTTTCAAAAATGATGTACTACCCAACTTCCTGTAGGCGCCGGCTTTAGCCGGCGAAAAGCTTAGGGACGAATATGATGCGATTCCCTCTCTTTAAGATTGATCGAAATCTTCTCTTCTATGATCGTTAGACGCCGCGACTTTATTAAAACCGCGGGAGGATTTGCCCTCGCCACTGTCGCACGATCGTTGCCGGCCTGGGCTCAGGCCTCCCCGGAGAGCTCATCAGCCGCGGCGCCGATCCGCGTGGCCGTTCTCTCCGAACCGGGATTCCCGTCGAGAGGAATCAGCCTGGATCCGGCGACGCTTCAGGAGGCGCTTAAAGGAATGACAGCCGAGTTCATCGGAGTGGAGGCGCTCCAGACCCGTCTTCATCCGTCTACCTTCGATCTGTTCCTCAATCCCTACGGCTCCGCGTTTCCGAAATCGGCATTTCACGCGATATCGAAATTTCTGATGGATGGCGGAAGCCTGGTAAATGTCGGAGGAGTTCCGTTCTCAGTGCCTGTGAATAAGAGCTCGGTAGACTGGATCCCGGAAATACCTCAGGTCGCATATCACCGAAGATTTGGAATTACTCAGGCGTCCCCGGTCAAAACAACGGACAGCATAACGTATCAGGCCAATCCGGCTACCGATTGGGCCGGGTCGCTTGCGGATGAGTTCAAGGCCGAGGTAGTCCACGAACTGTACGTGCGATTTACGTCGATCAAGGATTTCCCCGCCGAGGACGGCAGTGCGGGACCGCGTGATGCAATCATTTCACCGCTTCTCATCGGCGCCAACGAGAACAACGAGAGGATCGTTGCGCCGTTCGTGATCGTCGAGCGCTTCCAGGGCGACTATTCCGGCGGATGCTGGGTCCTCGCAAACTTCGATGGAACGATCACATCGAAAGGAATACGCCTTCTGGTCCTCCGTGCCGCGCAGGGAGCGATGCAGCTGACCGCACGGCCTTCGTTCGCCTCCTTCTTTCCCGGCGAACTTCCGTCAATCACAGTCCAGTTCCGCCAGCCCGATGGAAAGGTCGAAACTCTCATCGACGGGGATTGCCGGATCGAGATCCTCGACGACAAAGGCCATTCGCTCAAGCGCCTAAGTGTGCCCTTGCACGGTTCGGGAACCATCGCAACCGGTTCGGCGAATGGAGTCAACATCGAACATTTCAAACCCGGACTCCACGAGGTCCGTGCGACTCTGCGCCTGCATGCAGATTTATCACCGGTCATTTCCCATCGCACGGGGTTCTGGGTGTTTGATGAGTCGCTCCTCGAAGGAGGAAAGGATTTCTCAACCGAGGGCACCTATCTCGTCCGCGGAAATGAACCATACCCGGTTACGGGCACAACGTACATGGCCTCAGACGCTCATCGCAAGTTCCTCTTCGAACCCAACCCCTACGTATGGAACAAGGACTTCAGCGAGATGAAGGCCGCCGGGATCAATATGGTTCGCACCGGGATCTGGACCGGATGGAAACATTACATGTTTGACGTCGGCGCCCCCTCCGAGGAACCCCTGCGCGCCATGGATGCGTTCGTTATGACTGCGCGAAAATACAATATCCCGATTATCTTCACATTCTTCGCCTTCCTCCCGGAGACCTGGGGAGGCGCCAACCCGTATCTCGATCCGAGAGCGATTAACGCGCAGAAAGAATTCGTCACAGCCTTCGTCCGGCGGTACCGCCATGCGAAGGAAATCATCTGGGATCTGATCAACGAGCCATCGTTCTGCAATCCTCAGTATTTGTGGCAATGCCGGCCGAACTACGACCGCTACGAGGCCGAAGCGTGGGACCAGTGGCTGAAGAATCGTTACCCTTCCCCGACCAATGATGCCTGGACGGCTGAGATGCAGGAGCGATTCAGGCAAGCTTCCGATGAGCCCATCGCGCTGCCGAGCAAGGATGATTTTGACGATGTAAACCTCTTCGGAGATCGCCGCCCCGCCAAGGTCATTGATTACCGTCTCTTTGCGCAGGACATGTTTGCGCGCTGGGTGAAAGAGATGAGAGAGGCGATCGCGGCGGCCGTGGGTGCTGAGGCCTCCGGAATGCCTCGACAGCTTGTTACCGTCGGCCAGGATGAAGGAGGAACGTACGAAGCTCCGGGCAACCAGTTTTTCGCCGACGCTGTGGATTTTACCTGCGTACACAACTGGTGGCTTAACGACGACCTGCTGTGGGATCAGGTCGTGACCGCATTCCCCGGCAAACCGAATCTCGTGGAAGAAACAGGCGTCATGTCGTACGAGAATATGGACGGGCAACCGTGGCGAAGCGAGGCCGAGGTCAGCAATCTCTTGGAGCGTAAGATTGCCGTTGCCATCGGTTCGGGAAGCGCCGGCTTCATCGAATGGCTCTGGAGCACGAACCCCTACATGACCCTCGATAACGAGTCGGGAATCGGTCTCAACCGCGTCGACGGAACTACAAAGCCGGAGCTTGCGCCTTTGAGGAATGTGGCCCGGTTCGTTGCAGCGCATCGATCCCTGATGCGGGGCAGAAAAGATCCGGATGTTGTGATGATCATACCCCACTCCCAGATGTTTTCAACGCGAAACTTCTCCACCGACGCCACACGCCGGTGCGTTCGATCCATGAGCTACGATCTCAACACGCCGCTTGCCGCCGTCTCTGAATACCGCATAGGTTCCGTAGGCCGCATTCCGAAGCTCATCGTTCTCCCCTCCTCCCGGGCGATCACTCAGGAGTGCTGGGAGTCGATTCTCGGACTGGTCGTCCGAGGATCCACGTTACTCGTAAGCGGAACAATCGACAGGAACGAACACTGGTTGCCGGTGCAGCGGACGATCGTACCGGGCTCTCGAGCGGAAAGCTATCCCATCACGCAGGAGGAATTCATCAGCATTAACGGCACAGAAGTTCGGCTCCACTATCGGGGGGATAAGATCCAGCGGCTTGAGAAGGCTGTCGTCGCAATTGGGCAACCAACCGCTGTGATGACTACGCCCAAGGGGAAAGGTAAAATCGTCTGGTCCCCTCTCCCGATCGAGCTCGCTGACAATGTAGAACCGACGACTGCGCTCTATTCCTATGCGCTCGCACAGGCCGGCATCACGCCCACACTCAATGTCGAACCGGCAAACTCCGGAGTGCTTGTCCTGCCGTGTGCTTTTGAGAATGCGATACTCTTTACCTGCGTTTCAGGGTGTGACAAAGATACCGAGCTCCACATCACGCTATCCTCACCCGAATCTCAACTTGCCGTAACCGTGCCGGCTCAACGCTCCGCGATGATATTCATCGATTCGAAGACTGGGAGAGTACTCGGTCAAGCCTGAAAAACTCTGAGTCGTGGCCAACTTTCAAAGTGTTCGTGCCTTGATTCCACGCCCCAGCCATGAATCTTCCCAACCTCGGTAGGCGCCGGCTTTAGGCGGCGAACATGCTTGACATGCCCCCCTAATTTCCTTACTATTGAGACGGCTCTGCACGCTTCTTCCAGAGCTACCGGGAGGAATCTTCAATGCAGCGGAGGGAAATACGGCCAAGCTTCTTCCAGACCGTCCATCGGGAGCACAGGCTTCACAACTACTCTCACAGCACCATCAAAAACTACCCAAGCCTGCTTCGTTCATTCATAAATGATCAGCACCCAATATTGCCTTGTTGCAGAGGTTAGGCGCAACACCACAAACTAACTCTATCCCCCTGGAGGTGAAGGATGACCGAGAATGTACCTGCATTCAAAATTGAACTTTCGCACGAAGCAATTAGTCACGTGAAGAAACTCACTCGGTGGACCTTTTTTCTCTCCATCCTTGGGTTCATCTATATGGGTTTCATTGTGCTTGCGGGGTTCTCCTTCGGCTTCATCATGGAATCGCTTGGACGACAAAGGGGAGCAAACACGCCCCCATCGCTTCTCATAGGTCTTATCTATGTGGTGATAGCCATTCTATATTTTTTTCCCCTTCTTTATCTATACAAATTCTCGGTCTCTGCGAAACAGAGCGTCCAAACGTCCAGCACGTTAGAATTCACTGCGGCGCTGAAATACTTGACTAGCCACTACACATACCTAGGCGTATTAGCAATCGTAGGAATCGCATGCATGGCTCTCGGCCTTTTCGTGGCAGTACTTATCTCACTTCTCAAATGAGATCGCACTGCGTCTGACTCGGCGAACAACGACACCGGCATGAAGCCCATATACTTTCTTATATGGATACCAGTGATCGCCTTTGGGTGTCAATCAGATCCTGAGATTACGTCTACTCCATCTGGGCCCCCTCCCGACGATCCGAGACCTCTTATCCTCTCCACACCGAGACTGTCATTGGACATTGGTATTGAGTCAGGGAATTTCAGCCTCGACTGGAGCGAATCGCCCGGTGGAACCTCTTATACTCTTCAAACTGATATCATCCCGCGGTTTTCGCTCCCAACTAGAGTGTATTCAGGCCCAGACCGTTCATACTTCTTAGGCCATGAATCGATTTCTGGCTGGAGCTCCTATTATCGCGTACGTGCGGAAAACCGATACTCGCGGAGCGGTTGGAGCGATACATTGAGATTCCCAGAATGAAATCTCTCCTTGCGAGGATTTGCCTCCTCCTCCCTATTCTTGCGGCGAGCGCTGTCCAAGCTCAGTCCATCATCTCGATGCTAAAGGCAACACGCTCATTAGATACCAGCGTCGAGTACAAGAAACAAGTCCCCGCCACTGCTCTCTCTATTCTGGATGACTTGTTCCCGCATTGGACATTTCAAGTTTACCTTCGCGATTGCGACGATGGACCTCCGTTATCGAGGTGCAATCTTAACGGTGACGGAATTCCGGATTTTGCGATGGACCTGTTAATTTCAAGCGATTCCAATGAGCGTGAATCCATCGTAGCATTGATCTCGAATGACGCTTCCTACAATTGTCTCACATTGGATACCCTCGGCGCAGTCTGGCGGACTCACTGTCACCTTGAGATCCTGGAGGCCGGTACGGAGTTCGACTATCCCCCATTTAAGATGGAGGGAGACGATCGATTGTCATTCAAGACAGATTGTATCGTCGAGGGGATGTGCAACGGAAATTCCTTCAAGGCTTTCTACTATGAAGGTGGGCGCTTTCGTCATTTTCAGGATGGCGACTAGGCTCGACAATTCCAGAGTGAATATGTCCTTTCATAGGGCGGAGGAGTACTGCGTTGATTGCAGCCGCGCAGCAGGATCGAGAATCCAGAGTATTGAATTCCAAGGGCGGGGGAACATGAGAACGGTTGGGCTCATCAGGGCGGGATCCGCAGCAATGACGATCATTGCCGTTATCTTTTCCGTATTCTCTTGCAGCAACCCGACATCAATCTCCATCATAAGTGACAAGGCCAGGATTCAGGTCGATACAGTCACCATCCGCGAAGTGCCTACACAATTCGACACGCTGACACTGTACCTGGGGATAGAACTTTCCTGGGGCATGCGTCTGAACCCCACCCGTGCCGACAGTCTGGCAGATTGGTTTGCCCAAAGTCAACTCAAGATCTCCGACATGTGGTTCCCGCTGGACGATCCTATTTGTGCTCGTTCGTACGTCACGTTTAACGAGGTCTACCTCCGGTTAGAGAGACCGGACACCATGGTAAGCAGCCTAGGACTCTATTCCACGGATGCTGTATCTCCGTGTTTCCTATTGTATAAACACTACAGGTTTATCCGGACCTCAACCGCCAGATGATAACTCTCCTTCGTCCATTGATAATGCGAGAGCACGTGGCACTTCTTGACAAAGAGAAACTGACTGATCAGATTCAGTGCTCAATGCCTCCCCTTCGTCATGTCCTTTGGTTGATAGTATTCGTTCTGACTCTTCCGGCATCATCGATGGCGTATCTTGCATCAGGCTATTCCACTCAAGAGACGGATGTCCGCTCTGGCTCGTTGTATGTTACGCTCGGGTATCCCGCGTTGGGGGTAGTCGGTGTTATGTATCAACTATCGAAGCAATTCGCGGTCGGAATTGAGGCTAACGGAGTAGTTTTGAGCGGTGAGGCGTTCATCGTCCCCCCGAACGCACCCGGCGTGGGGGTTAAGACTTCCTACTTTTTCGAGCTAACTAAGTACTTCCCGTTGAACGCTCTCAACATTGAAGCATCCTACTTGTACCGCAATAATGAAGATTGGCAGGGGAACCATCAAGGTGTTGCCGCTGAGTTGACGGTCGGGTATGAATCAATTCGGGGGCGAGGGGTTGGTGTTCTATTCGCCATGGGCGCCGCACGCACCGCGTACACCCGCCACGATCCCCTTACTACATTCGCTGCAAAACTCGGGTTGCATGTTGACTTTTGATCGGCATCCGGCTGATGCAGCGTAAGGCATAGGCGATCGTCATAAGAACCAGGAGGACCGAGGTCCCCCGCCAACCAAGTTTATCTACCCTGTATTGATTGATAACATATAACCCGCCAATTTCGCAAGGGAGAAGGAACATGCACGAAGATCACGAGGTTAGAAAAATGCGTAAGGAGGTACACCTCCTTCGATGGTATGTTCTCTTACTGACGTCAATCCTTGCCGCTTTCTGGTTCATGGGGTTCAGACAACAGAGCGACAAACAGCACTTCAGCGAAATCGATGTGGAACGGCTGAACATTGTTGAGGCGAACGAAAAGTACCGGATGGTCATCTCCAATCGAAGGTTAGCCCCGGACCCGGTAATGGATGGTGTTGTTAACAAACGACAAGGGAATGTCAGCTCGCCGGGGATTATGTTTTATAACGATGAGGGGGACGAGAGCGGCGCTCTACTGTCAGTTTGAGAAAGGAAAGGGCCCGGTGAATACTATGCCAGCTCTCGCCTGGTGTTTGACCGCTTCAAACGGGATGAAACTATGGCTTTCCAATATTACGAAGACCAGCTTGGAGGCTATGCAAATTTTATAGTCAACCACAGACCGGATATTCCGCTTTCAAAATGGATTCCAAAGTTCGAGGCGATTCGGAAGATGCCCGATGGTCCGGCGAAGGACGAGGCCATGGATAAGTTGGAGAGGGGAGCGAACCGGGTGCTTGTGGGCAAAGACCGCGCCAAATCGGCAGCAGTAAAATTCGCGGATCGTAAGGGACGCGTCAGACTCCGGCTTACCGTCGATACGCTCGGAGTGGCCAAGATAGATTTTCTGGATGAGGCGGGAAAGATAACCTACAGCCTTCCCGACTCTGCGAGTCGCACTTCAAAACAGTGATGCGCCAAAAGGTGAGTGGAGCGAATGGCCTCGGAAATAAACCGGCTGGAGGAGCAGCTCAGGCGAGCATTTGAGGGGGAGGCCTGGCACGGTCCCTCGGTGCTCGAATCTCTGACTGGCATTACCGCGGTGCAGGCGGCAAGCCATCCAGTCGCAAGTGCCCACAGCATCTGGGAGATCGTGCTCCATATTCGCACTGACTATGATCTGCTGCTTCGGAGAATGGCGGGCGATGGGCGCAAGCTTGCGGCGGCTGAAGATTGGCCTGCATGTCCGGCTCCAACGGAGGCGAACTGGCAGCAGACACTGCAGGAGCTCAAGCAACTGAATAAGAAGCTGCGTCTCGCGGTGCGCGACTTTCCGGACGAACGGTTGGACGACCCCCTCGTACCCGGGTCTTCCCACACGGCGTATATGGAGTTCCTCGGCGTTACTCAGCACAACTTGTACCATGCAGGCCAGATCTCGCTGCTGAAGCGCGCGTTGGCCGCGACGGCTTCGAAAAGTTGATGAGGGGTAATGCCCCGGGCATGACGGGCAACCCGGCAAACAAAGGCACTCGATGAGCTCGGCTGGCAAACATTATTTATTTCCGCAAAACACGATGACGTATGGCGGATACTAACGCCAACTCTCGATTAGAGGCTTTTTGCGATGGAGTATTTGCGATAGCACAGACGTTATTGATTATCGATATCAAGATCCCATCGTCTGCAATCATCAGCGACACGCCTGATTTCTGGATCGCACTGGAGCATATTGTTCCATCCATATTGACATTTGTATTGAGTTTCATCGTTATCCTGATTACCTGGGTGAACCATCATGCCGTTCTGAAATTGGTAGATAAATCAACTTCCTCATTTATATATGCAAACGGCTTTTTATTGTTGACAGTAGTATTCATGCCGTTCCCGACTGCTTTGATGGGCGAACATCTCCTCACCGACCATGCCGCGCCGGCAGTAGTTCTTTATAATGCGAACGTGGCCGTGCAAGGGGTCGCATGGGTCTTGCTGTGTGGTGCAGCTCTCAAGAATCAATTGACGAGAAACGAAACTTCAACCATGCAAATGCGTGTAAATCGCAGAAACGGATTTTATGCGTTCACGGTTTATATTCTGCTGGCGCTTGCTGCATTTTGGTTTCCTGTAACCGTCGCCATTATCACAATTTTAACCTGGATCTTTTGGTTGGTCCATGGAATTCGCATTAAACGTGATTAAGTGTAATGGCTCATTTACGGCTTGTCGATTGCATCCAACCAAAACCATATTGCAGGGATCATTCACATGAAGAAAGCAGCTTTGATGATTGTTGTCTTTGCGGCAGCGTTCGTTTCAGGATTCACATTAAAGACGGTGTTAACGGGACAAAACGATCCGCAGCAACTTAAAAGGGTGACCGGAATAGGTGGCATTTTTTTCAAATGCAAAGATCCGCGTAAAGTGAGAGACTGGTATAAGACAAACCTTGGTTTGAATACCAACCAATACGGCACCGTTTTTGAGTGGCGACAAGGAGCGGACACCTCCAAAAAGGGGTTTACCCAATGGAGCCCCTTCAAAGAATCTACAAAATACTTCGAGCCTTCGACGAAGGACTTCATGATAAATTTCAGGGTAGATAACTTGGAGCGTCTTATTCTGGAACTGAAGAAGACCGGCGTCACCGTTGTGGACACAATCAGCACGTACGACTACGGTAAGTTTGTTCACATACTTGACTGTGAAGGCAACAAGCTGGAACTCTGGGAGCCGAACGACATTGAATATGAGAGGTTGGGAATAAAGCTTGGAACCGAGACAACCAAATAAAGGAATTTCTCATGAGCCCAGGAAAAGCAACGCGTAAGTCAGGCAAGAGCCCCGCAGGGAACACCAAGAAGTCCGGGGGATTCACGGATGAGGAGAAAGCCGCGATGAGGGATCGCGTTCAGGAGCTCAAAGCAGAAGAGCGCGCGAACAGGAATAGGGCGGAGGGAGAGACCGCGGCCCTGGAGGCGATAGCCAAGATGAAAGAGCCGGATCGCGCCATGGCGAAGCGGCTCCACGCGATCATCAAAGCCAGCGCGCCGACTCTCTCCCCCAAGACTTGGTATGGCATGCCCGCGTATGCGATGGGCGAAACCGTCGTCTGCTTCTTCCAAAGCGCCCAGAAATTTAAGACGAGGTACGCGACGTTCGGCTTCAGCGATAAGGCGATGCTCGACGAGGGATCGATGTGGCCGACTGCATTCGCACTTAAGGAGTTGACTTCCAGCGAAGAGGCAAAGATCAGCGCACTTTTAAGAAAGGCGACAGGCTGAGGACATTTCCCCAGGTGCTTCAAAGGCCGATGGGAGATTGAATCATGACACATGGTCGCGGACAGTTTCTGAAATTGGCCGCGGGTTTTACGGCTTCCTACGTCTTGAATACGGCCGCGAGCCGTGATAAGGAGGCGAAAAAAACAAGGATCATCCTGCTGGGCACGAAAGGCGGACCGCGCGTTACAGCCTCCGGTCGAAGCAACATCTCGACTCTCATCCTGATCAACGACGTTCCGTATATTGTGGATTGCGGTTATGGCACGTCGCGCCAACTCCTTGAAGCAGGCGTGGCTCTCGATCGACTGCGCTATATATTCATCACGCATCACCATTCCGACCATGAAATCGAGTACGGGACCCTGTTTTACAATGCGTGGGTCACTGGTTTGCCGGCCCGGATTGATGCGTACGGCCCGACAGGATTGGAGCGAATGACGCGCGACTATTTTGATTTCATGAAGGACGACATTGACGTCCGCATGAAAGATGAAGGACGCTCAGACCCGCATGACCTTATCACTGCTCATGATATCGGTAAGCCCGGCGTGGTGCTCGAAAACGGGCAAGTGAAAGTGAGCGCGGTACTTGTACGTCACCCTCAGGTAAGAGAAGCATATGCCTATCGGTTCGACACTGCGGATCGGTCCGTCGTCATTTCGGGAGACACGACATACGCCCCGGAGCTGGCCGAGTTCGCCAGGGATGCGGATGTGCTCGTGCATGAGGTGATGTATCTGCCCGGCATTGAAACTCTGGTCAAGCGTCTGCCGACGGCGACCAGGTTGCGTGAGCACCTCCTGGCTTCTCACACCGTGCCGGAAGACGTCGGCAGAATAGCTGCCGAGGCGAGAGTAAAGACACTCGTCCTTTCACACTTTGTTCCGGGCGACGACCCATCGATTACCGACGAACAGTGGGCGGAGGGGGTGCGCAAGCATTTCAGCGGGCGGATTATCGTCGGCAAAGATCTGATGGAGATTTGAGTTCGGAATCGTATCAACCCACACAGAAGGGCGCTCGTCTAGTTAGCATGCAAGGCCCGAGTGCGCCGCACGATTGATCATTTCAGGAGACAGATTGCATGGGGAATATGCTTAGAATCTTCTCAAGGGTCCTTATTGTAATCTTCGCTCTCTCACCATCTGTTTCGGCTCACCCGGGTTCAGGCATTGCGGTCGATAAGCGCGGACAAGTATATTTCCTTGACACAGGGTCGGGTTTGTGGAAAATCGACACGCACGGCCGCCTCTCCCGCATATCGGACAAGAGGTTCCACTGGCTGGCTTTGGATGATAATGACAGATTTGCTGCTGCCCGGCTGCCTGAAGGCTCAGACGCTGGCATGGATTGGGAGATTTCAAGGGCAGCGGCTGGTCCAACGGTGCTTACCGCCAGTGATTGGCCCATCACGATAAGCCGTGACGGATATCTTTACTACCCATCCGGTCGAGCGGGAGATTTGAAGTTGATGCGAACGTCGCCTTCCGGAGCCTCAACGGCGTTTGCAACGTTTCCTGCGACCATCAAAGGGCAGCCTCTATCCTACGTCAATGGCCTCGCCTCAGGTTCCAATGGTTTCGTGTACTACACTGAGGATAATGCGGTTCGTCGAATAAGCACGAATGGAGCAGTCTCGACTGTCGTGGTCGTTGAACCGCTCGCTGCCGGACCGGCAATTCCAGGAATCACAAAGGACTCGCGTCCCCTCCTACGCGGACTTGTAGTCGACTCTCTCGGCGTGATCTATACGGCCGCCAGCGGTGACGGACGCGTTCTGAAGATTACACGGGATGGAAAGATAACTACACTGCTTCAAACCCAGAGTCCGTGGTCGCCCACCGATGTGGCCCTGTTCCAAAGCGATATCTATGTGCTCGAGTACTTTAACACCGCAAGAGACGTGCGCCGCGACTGGTTGCCTCGAGTGAGGAAGATATCGTCTGACGGGAAATCTACCATCATCGCATCCGTTGACCAGATGCCGGGCGCCCGTTGAGTTCCCCTCAAATCAATAGATCTAGATACACATCAGGTGCCGGTTCCCGGAGAGGGATCATGAAAACTCCATCGCCTGGCTTTCAGGTCATCTTTGCCAAACTACGCGCGATTCTTCAGGAGCACGCTTCCGGGTTTGTGGTCGCCGCCGACACGCACGATCAGTACTGTCTGGAAATCGCTTACAGTCCTAAGTTTAAAAGGTCTTTCCCGGTTGCGTGGGTGAAAATTTCTAAGTCCTACGTCAGCTTTCACTACATGCCGATCTACTTCGCGCCGACCCTGCAGAAGAGCCTGTCATCCGGCCTCAGGGCTCGGATGCAGGGTAAATCGTGCTTCAATTTCAAGGCGATTGACGAGACGCTTTTCGACGAACTCCGCGGTCTGACATCAAGAGGATTTGAGGTATCCAGGAAAGCGGGAGTGGTGTGAAGCACTGCATCTGTTCGGAAGAAACCTATTGTACTCCATAACACTCGGAAGGAGGTCAGTGTAGCATGACAATTGTAGGGCTAACCCCTATTCTTAACGTCTCAAATCTGAAAGACAGCATTGCGTGGTTCCAGAAACTCGGATGGAAGAAGAACTGGGATTGGGGCGACCCACCGAGTTTTGGCGCTGTTATTTCCGGTAAGTCTGAGATCTTTCTATGTCTCGATTGCCAGGGATCCCGGGGCGGAAACACTGCTCGAGACACAGAACGCAGCGTGTCTGAGGGTGTCTGGATGTCGTGGTGGCTTGAATCGCCCGAAGCTGTGGACGCCTTCTACAATCTTTCGGTCAAGCAGGGGTGTACCATCATAAGGCCTCCCGCCGACATGCCGTGGAATGTGCGCGAGTTTCACCTACGTCATCCGGACGGACATACTTTCCGTGTCAGCGCCGGTCTTCGGGAGGAATGACGGTGGATAGTTCTGCAAGAAGGGGCCCAAGGGGATTCAAATGAATAGAGCTGAGATTGCCGGCATCTCCCCGTTCTTTATCGTGCGAGACGCGGTGGCTGCTCTTGCATTCTATCGCGACCGGCTTGGATTCGAGATCATGTTTCAGGGGCCCTCGGATGATATCTTTTTCGGGATCGTGACGCGGGGCCGGGCGATGATCATGGTCAAAAACGTAGGCGTGGATCCGCTCCCGAACTACAAGCGGCAGCCGCAGGCGCGGTGGGACGCCTATGTGGATGTCCCCGATCCCGACGCCCTGGCGGCGGAGTATTTGTCACGCAATGTCGAATTCTCCGAGCCGCTCGAGAACACTCATGACGGTTTGCGAGGATTTGAACTCAAGGATTTGGATGGGTACGTCCTGTTTTTCGGTCGGCCTCGGGCATGACTAAACTTCTTCTGTTACTCTTCTCCCTTCTCTCTGCCGCTCCCGGCCAGGAGCGGGCACCTGCTGCTAACGCCCCTCACAATTACGAGTTCCTCAACGGCAGGTGGTTTGATGACCGGATGTTCGTCGATCGGATATTCTATTCAGTACACGGCGTGCTGTCCCTGAAAGAGCCGCACCAGGTTGATTCAGTTATTGACCTCAAAGGCAAGTACGTTGTTCCTCCTTACGCAGAAGCCCACAACCATAATATCGATGGATTCAAGAAGGTTGAGGAGCGCATCAAGAGGTATCTTGCAGATGGCATCTTCTACGTCAAGAACCCGAATAGCATCCCTCAGCGTACTTCGACCATGACGGGCACGATCAACATTCCCTCATCGGTAGATGTGATGTTCTCAAACGGAGGCCTTACTGCCACCGGAGGGCACCCTCTCGAACTTGTTCGCCGGAACATTGGATTGGGGATCTTTACCGACGCAGACGCTGAAGGGGGTATGTATTACATTATCGATAGCGCGGGAGATCTGAATCGGAAGTGGGCATCGATCAGGGCCGCAAAGCCCGACTTTATCAAGACATATTTGTTATACTCGGAAGAATTCTCGAAGCGTAAAGACGACTCCGCCTATTTCGGATGGAAGGGATTGGATCCCGGCCTCCTCCCAAGGATTGTTCAGAGGGCGCATCGTGACAGCCTGCGTGTTTCGACACATGTCGAAACGGGGGCGGATTTCCACAATGCCCTCGCCGCGGGCGTTGATGAAATCAACCACATGCCCGGGTTTCGGACGGACTCCACTCTGGATTTCTCTGTGTATGAAATCTCCGAGCAAGATGCGCGCGATGCCGCAAGAAAACACGTCGTAGTCGTGACTACGTTGGCAGATGGCAGCTCGACGGGGAGTAGTCCATATCAAGAACGACTTCGCCTCCTTCACGTCACGAATCTCAGACTCCTGAAGAAGTATGGAGTTTCTCTGGCCATCGGAAGCGATGCATACCGGCAAACGTCGGTGCCCGAGGCCATGTATATTAAGCAGCTTGGCGTGTTTACCAATGTTGAACTGCTGAGGATGTGGTCGGGCGCCACCGCTGCGACAATTTTTCCAAAGCGAAGGATAGGTCATCTCAGGCCGGGATTCGAATCAAGCTTCCTCGTCCTCGATGGCGATCCTCTTCAGGACTTTTCAAACACTCAGAAGATTCTATTGAGATTCAAGCAGGGGGCCAGGCTGCCGGCTGGGGAATGACAAGGACCCCGCACATCAAAGCACGCCTCGAGGGAAACAGCCGCGAATCTATCGGTGCCGACCAAGATCTCAAACGCTTCATCGGAAAATTCGATCCCGAGCACCAGGCGTTGCGCAAGCGCCTACCCACTGCTATCGAATTAGTCTATGATAATTACAATTGTTTCGTGATCGGTTACTCTTCGACTGAACGCCCGTCGGATTCCATCCTTTCCATCGCGGAGGCGGCTATTGGAGTGGGACTTTGCTTTATTCACGGCGCGGGCCTTCCTGATCTTGGCAAGATACTCCTTGGTTCCGGGAGGCAGACCCGCTTCATTCGTCTCGGCTCGGCGGATGAGGCACGATCGCCGGGAAGCCACTACATTCATTTCAACGGGGCGGGACTTGCCGGAGGCGTCTACGTCTACCAATTGCATGCCGGCAGCTTCGCGGAAACCAGGAAACTCGTGTTGGTCAAATAATCGGCCCGCACTCAGCAGGTAGAGAAGGATATGACAATCGACACCATCACCGAGGCACAACGCAAAGCCGCGCGGATCGTGGGCCTCGCGTACCCGATCTCATTCGTCACCGTCGTCCTGGTCAACTTCGGCATATTCGCCCGCCTCATCGTGTCCGGCAATGCGGCGGAATCCGCGAAGAATATCGTAGCGCACGAAACTCTTTTCCGTATCGGGATAATCGGCGACGTGGTCTACTGCGTTGGGGTCGTTGTGCTGCTGACGGCGCTGTACATAATCCTCAGACCGGTGAATCATAACCTTGCCTTGCTCGCACTCTTCGGCCGACTGGTGCATAGCCTCACGTGGCTGTTGGTGAGCATCAATCTCTTTACCGCTCTGCGACTACTGAGTGATGCTGACTATGCGCGCGGACTTGGACCGGACCAGTTGCCGGCTCTTGCCCGTCTGTATCTGAGCGGTAGTGACCAGTACTATGTTGGTCTCTTGTTCTGGGCTTTGGCGGCGACGCTCGGCAGCCTCTTGTGGCTCAAGTCGAATTACATTCCCAGGGTCCTGGCTGTGTTTGGCGTGATTTCAAGTGCATGGTGCATGGGCTGCACCCTCGTTTTTTACGTCTCCCCTGATTTCGCTAATTTCGTAAATTTGTGGTGGTTCGATTCGCCCATGGTGATCTTTGAATTGGTGTTGAGCTTTTGGCTTCTGTTTAAGGGATTGAGGCCATTGGCTCACAATCGCGAGACGTAAATACATCATCAGGAGGAAAGAGCGCAAGTGACTGCATCCCGGGTCAGTCCCCGTACACAATCGTGATGGCCGAAATCGATAGAATTTTTGCCGGAGGATTACCGCAAGTTTACGACACCTATCTGGTGCCGTTGATCTTCGAGCCTTATGCTGTGGACCTTGTAGACCGGTTACGCTCAATTCCCACTTCCAGGCTGCTCGAAATCGCTGCGGGCACGGGGGTCGTTACTCGTCTCATGGCCTCTGAGCTTCCCGAAAGTACTCGCATTATCGCCACGGATTTGAATCAAGGGATGCTGGACCAGGCCTCTAAGGTCGGAACGAATCGCCGGGTTGAGTGGCGCCAGGCAGACGCCTTGCAGCTCCCATTGGAAGACGGGTCGTTCGACTGCGTTGTGTGTCAGTTCGGCGTTATGTTCTTCCCCGACAAGCCAAAAGCATTTGCTGAGGTGCGGCGAGTACTCAGGAAAGGGGGCGTTTTCAAATTCAATGTCTGGGACAAGATTGAAGAAAACCAGTTCGCTGATACCGTGACGATCGCCCTGGAATCTCTGTTCCCAAAAGATCCGCCACGCTTCATGGTCCGCACCCCGCATGGCTACAATGATCGCAGAAGCATTGAAAACGATTTAGCAAGTGGGGGATTCACTTCTTCTCCGCGAATCGAAACCATTGCTAAACGCAGTCGAGCCTCGTCCCCGCGGAATCCCGCGGTCGCATTTTGTCAGGGTACACCGTTAAGGAGCGAGATTGAGGCACGCGATGCTTCACTCCTCGTTAAGGCCACCGAGGTTGCTGAGGAGGCAGTAGCCAAGCGGTTTGGACGCGGCGCTGTCGAGGGCAAGATTCAGGCGCACATCGTAGTCATTCAAAAGTGATAATTCGATGCGACCGCAATGAGTCGAATGAAGGAGAATGCTCATCTCAATCAAGTTCTGGCTGTCTGGCAGACAAATAACCGGATCACAGAGGTGTTCTTTGGACAGCTTTCCGATGAAGTGTGGACGATGAAAGTCCCGGGCTCTCCCCGAAAGACTGTCCGCATGATTGCCGGCCATGTTCACAATTCCAGATGCATGTGGGTCAAGATGATCGGGAGATCATATGGATTGAAACCTCCGGCAAGTGTAGACAGAAGAAGTCTTACCCGTACAGGCCTGCTGAGAGCTCTCAAACGAAGCAACAAATCTCTTATCGAGCTTCTCAAACGGGGCATTGATCGTGGCGGCGCTCTGACCATTCGGGTCCCGTATGCTAACATTCCTTCAGATGTCACGCACTTCGCGGCATACCTCATCGCCCACGAGGCCCACCACCGTGGACAGATAGTCCTCATCGCGAGAAATTCAGGCCATCGGCTTCCTCCTGAGGTCACTAACAGCCTCTGGCAGTGGAAGCAGCGCCGCCGGGAGGTTACGGAGCGTGCGGCGGGCCACCGTCGGGCCGCGGGTCATTAGAACTAGTGTGCAATTGTTGTCAAAATCTCATATAATCAAGACCATCGAGGAGTCAGGTTCCTGATCACTATTTTCCAAGGAAAGGAGGACCCATGCCCGCCAACTTCGCACGACATCCCATCATTTTTGTCCACGGCCTCTGGCTCCACGCAGAGTCCTGGAACCAGTGGATAAGTTTTTTCCAGAATAGCGGATATGATGCGAGGTCGGCTGCCTGGCCTGGGGACGGAGACAGCACCGAGACGACGCGGCGCCATGCCGACGCGGTTGCCGGCTATGGTGTTGGAGAGATCGTCGAACATATCGCGGGTCAACTGAGTAAATTCCCGCTCAGGCCCGTTCTGATCGGCCACTCGTTCGGAGGCCTGATAGTCCAAAACCTCCTCGGCAGAGACCTGGCCGCCGCGGCCATCGCGATCGACCCGGCTCCAATCAAAGGGGTATCAACGCTGCCGCTATCGGCTCTGAAGTCTGCGTTCCCGGTGCTTGGTAATCCCTTCAACGTCAGCCGTTCAGTTTCGCTCTCTGAATCTCAGTTCCGGTTTGGCTTCACCAATGCCCTCACGGAGGAGGAAGCGAAGGAGTTGTACGCGAAATACGCGATGCCCGCCCCGGGAAGACCGTTGTTCCAGGCGGCGACTGCGACTTTCAATCCCAATGCGGCCACGAGAGTCAATGTGACGAACCCTACGCGCGGACCGCTACTTCTCATCTCGGGGTCGGCAGACCATACTGTTCCGCCTGCCGTAGTCCAGAGCACGCTGAGGGCCTATCGAAAATCCCCGGCGGTAACCGAGTTCAAATCATTTGCGGGCCGCGGGCACTCGCTGACCATTGATAGCGGGTGGAGAGAGTTGGCCGATTACTGTCTCTCGTGGCTCCGGAACAAGCAACTGTGAATTGAGCGTCGATGATTCTCCTGACTCGATCGCAGGACGTTGACTTCGGTATCGCCGAGAATGATGACATTGAGGATATGGCGGAGCTGCTGGCAAGCGTATTCAGTCGCTTCGATCCTCTTGCCGTAGCCGCGGGTCTCTCGTTCGACGAAGTGCGCGGGCTCGCACGAGGGTACGGTCAACGCGCTCCGGAAGACGCCCTGACGGTGGTCGCCCGAATTCAATCGACCGGCGAATTGGTCGGCGCGATGTTGACCGATGATCTGGCCAGCCCTCCCCCCGACCGTTTTGAGAATCCGATTGGGAATTTCAAACCGATAGAGGCCCTCCTGCAACTGCTCGATGACCACCTCCGGAAGGTTCAGCAGGTAATCCCGGGCAGGTATCTTCATCTCTTCATGCTGGCTGTCGCTCCCGAATATGGAGGCAGGGGGATCGCACATACCCTTGTCCGCTTGACGCTCGAAAATGGGAAACATAAAGGATTCGAGCGGGCCATAACGGAGGCCACGGGCAGCGTCTCACAACATATTTTCCGCAACCATGGATTCATCGAGCGCTTCCGCGTTCCATACCGGGAGTTCGAATATAACGGCAAGCTTGTTTTCAAATCTATTGTCGATCATGAGGCCGTGATGCTTCTGGAACGGCATCTGGTCGTGTGATCTCACCGCTTCCAATGACCAACAGTGTAATGATCTCCTGAGGAGGGAAAAGCAATGTCGCCGGTTGTAAAACGCATTCTCAAGGTTCTTGCCTGGATAGTCGGTACCGCAATCGCCCTTCTCATCCTTCTCGGCCTCTACGTGACGATTCGCTGGGACTCGAAGGATGGCAGGCAGGCGCAAACTCTTGAGGCCCCATCCGATTCTGCTTCGATCGCGAGGGGGGAGTACATATTCAAGTTCCAGGCGCAGTGCTGGTCGTGTCACGAGCAACATGGGCGTAATCCAGACTCCTCGCCAAGCGGAGGACAGCTGTTTGACTTGACCGATGTGGGACCCGGATTTGGCAAGTGGTATTCGCGTAACCTGACTCCGGATCATGAAACGGGGCTTGGCAAGTGGACCGACGGTGAGATCGTCCAGGCGGTCCGCGAGGGGCTCAGCAGGGACCGCACTGCGCTTTTCCCCATCATGCCGTTGGACTGGTATAACGGCATGGCTGACGAGGATGTGCTCTCAGTCGTGGCTTATCTGCGGAGCCTCCCGGCGACGAAAAACGAAGTCCCGAAAAGGACGCCGTCCTTTATGGCAAAAGCGCTCATGACGTTTAAAGTCGTAAAGCCGATGGATCCGATCACGGCCCCTGTCACGGCTCCGGCTCGGGGAGTCACTCCCGAGTACGGCCGATACCTATCAAGCAATCTCGCCGATTGCGCAGATTGCCATACCCCCCGCAACATCCAGAACGGTCAGTTTTATCTTGACAGTCTGTTTGCGGGAGGCACTATCCCGATCGAAGGCGCATTTGCCCGCAACATCACACCCGACGAGGAAACAGGGATCGGGCGATGGACCGAGGATCAGTTCATTTCCACCGTCACAACCGGAGTGCGACCCGACGGCACGGTTCTGAGCCCGGTCATGCCGTATGCTTACTATAAGTCATGGGATCCGGATGATCTCCATGCCGTGTACGCATACCTTAAGACTGTGCCGGCAAAAAAGAGAACGTCTCTCCCCGGCGTGGTGAGTCAGCGGTACGCCGCAGCCCATGGAACTGAGCGGGGTGGCATGGTATTCAAGGCTAGGTGCGAATTTTGTCACGGGGTGAACGGCGGTGGTACCCAGCCGACTCACGTAACGCTTGCCGAAGTGACGTCATCGTTGAACGACGAGGACCTTACGGACTTCATAAAGACGGGAGAGATCGAGCTCAAAATGCCGGGCTTTGGAAAGACACTGAAGGGCGACGAATTGAAGGATCTTGTCGCGTTCATGCGAACATGGGAGAGCAAGTAAGATTACTTCTATCATTCGGGAATTCACATGCCGCCAACAATTGGTCACGGAAAAATCTGTTACCTGCTCATACCCGCGAAGGATGTCAGAGCCTCGGCCGATTTTTACCACAAGGTGTTCGACTGGAAGATTCGGACGAGGGACGACGGGCGGGTCTCGTTTGACGACGGGATAAGCGAAGTGAGCGGAATGTGGATGCCGGGCAACAAACCGATCGACGCCAGTTTCCTCTATATTATGACAGACGATGCTCTCCGAACCTGCGAATCGATTACCCGCGAGGGGGGAACGATCACGCAGCAGCCCGATCCTCATGCGAGGGAGGTCATCGCCCAGTTCCGCGATCCCGTGGGCAATGTGTTCGGAATCTATCAACATCGCAAGACCGAAAATACACAGTAGCACTCTCTTCTGACCGGATTCGGGAGGCGGTGAATCTCGTAAGGACCTCACTATGAAGGAATCACAAAAGAAGAACGCGCCTACAATGTTCTCGATCGCCCCGCAATTCGTAGTTCCGGATGTCGTGCGGACGGCTGAGTACTATCGCGACGTCCTGGGATTTACGATCAAGGGTTACTGGAGGAACCCGCCCGTGTATTCTATAGTGGCAAGAGACGGTATTGCGATCCATTTTGGGAAAGGAGATACGACCGAAGCCCAGGGTAATGTACTTCGACGCAAGGGAGGCCTGGACGCCTACATCTTTGTAAGGGGAGTAGACGTCTTATACGATGAGTTCAAACAACGCAAAGCCGACCTGTTGACAGACGATGGTCCTATCGACACCGAATATCACAACCGCGAAATCGTCATTCGGGATTGCAATGGCTTTGTCATTGCCTTCGGCGAAGGCCTGATTGATGACAATCCGCATCGACCGTACACACTTGGAAATTGGACGGCCAAAGCCGGGAAGGAGCAGGCGTTCGTTTCAGAGTGGGAGGCCTTTGCCCAGTGGACAGGAAGGAACAACGCGGGTGCAGGAAGCGGACATCTTCTCCAGGACTCCGATCATCCCGAACAGTTCGTCTCCTTCGGCGCCTGGCAGAGCCCCGAGGCCATCAGGGTCTGGAGGGAGAGCGCCGAGTTCAAGGCATTTGTCTCCAAGGTTCGTGAGTTGTGCGACGACTTCAAGCCCCGCTCACTTGTGGAAGTCGCCCGCTCATCCGATTAGTAAGTCATCGACGTATGTCCGCGCCATCGGATACCAACGCCAATTTGCCGGTCCGATCGTGGCACCGGCTTCCGGTTATTGTTCGTGCCATTATCACCGGAGGCATTGCCGCTGCTGCGGGTACCATACCATGGGCTCTTCTTGTATCGATAAACATGAAGCAGTGGCCCGTAGTACCCTGGGCCATCGTGCCCACCGGGCTCTATCTCTGGTTTTATTTCTGGTACCTTCGGGGAAACGGGTGGCCGCAATCGACTCAGGAATCGCGGCGCAGGAATTGCCGGGCAAATCGCCTTTCCG
This sequence comes from uncultured Chlorobiaceae bacterium, assembly GCA_964512655.1. Lineage (GTDB taxonomy): Bacteria > Bacteroidota > Ignavibacteria > UBA10030 > SZUA-254 > VBOC01. The sequence goes on from CAZEJT010000007.1 coordinate 143,913, forward strand.
GGGAGGTGTGGGCGGCCTCGCTCGGGGCAGGCTTCCTGGGTCTTGTTTCGATCGTCCTGTTCCAGAGTGTCATGAACCGGCTCGTCACCCTGCCGCACCAGAGTCAGCCCGACATTTCGCAGTATCCCTTAATCACTGTAGCCCTGTGGCTGGTCACCAGCGCCCTCGTCGCCGGCGTTGCCGAAGAGGCATCGTTCCGCGGTTACCTGCAGAAACCGATTGAGCAGAGCTACGGCCCGGTGATCGCCATTATCATCACCGGGATCCTGTTTGGTTTTGCCCATTTTAGTCACCCGGAGGTGGGCCTGATTCTGCTCCCCTACTATATTATTGTCGCGGCGGTCTACGGCGCTGTTGCGTACTATGCGAATTCGATCTTCCCAAGCATGGTTCTCCATGCGGGAGGGAACCTCCTCGGAAGCCTGGATCTGTTCGCGCGGGGGCGGTCGGAGTGGCAGACATCTGCGACCTCCTCTCCGCTTGTTTGGGAGACAGGAACAGACGCATCGTTTTGGTTATCGCTTGCGGGGTTCCTCATCATTGGTGCGGGAACTGTAGTTGCGTATCGCGGACTGGGAAGAGTAGTACGCGAAACTGCCATCCCATCATCATGACCGATCCAATGCAGGCGAATGACACCTGGTGGAAAGATTTCTTCTCCGGATTGGTCGTCGACATGTGGTGCCAGGCCGTCAGCGAGGATCAGACGCTGACAGAGGCGGGATTTATTCTCGATCTGCTCGAGCTCGCTCCTCCTGCGGCCGTGCTGGATGTGCCGTGCGGTTCCGGCCGTCTTTCCATCGAGCTTGCGCGGAGGGGCTTCGCGGTGACAGGGGTGGACATCTCGGAAGAATTCCTCAGGAAGGGACGATCAGACGCAGCCGGCGAAAAGATGTCCATGACGTTGGAGCGGCGTGAGATGCGCGACCTCCCATGGCTTGAACAGTTTGAGGGGGTCGTCTGCTTCGGGAACAGCTTCGGATTTCTGGATGATGCGGGGAACGCGGAGTTTCTCGACGCGGTGTATCGCGTCCTTCGGCCCGGAGGGCGATTCCTCCTCGATGCGAGCAGTGTGGCGGAGAATGTAGTTCCCAGAATCCAGAAGCACACGGAGTTGCAGGTGGGAGACATCCTGTTCATCGAGGACAATCACTACGACCACGAGCGCAGCAGGCTTGAGACCGACTACACCTTCATCCGGGGGAACGTGACCGAAAAGAGATTCGGCTCGCACCGGCTCTACACATTTCGCGAGCTCCAACAGCTCCTTACTGATGCCGGGTTCGCAAGCGTACGCTCATTCGGATCTCTCAATAAGGATCCGTTCGAACTGGGGGCCCCTGCCTTATACATGCTGGTTACAAAGGACTAAACAGGGATCGCGCCGCAAATTCCGCGTCTAGATACACTATCGCTGTTCATGGGCACTGTTCCAGAGTTATGTCTCGGAGGCGGGGTCATATCGGCCGAACCTCGCCTGAAATCCGGCCGCCCGGAGAGACTCAACCGAAATCGGCCTTCATCAATTAACAAGCGAGGTACATCATGGCAAAATTCTTAATCAAAGCGTCGTATACCGCCGAAGGGACGAAGGGACTTCTCAAAGACGGGGGGACCGGTAGGAGAAAAGCCGTAGATACGATGGTCGGGGGCGTCGGGGGAAAGGTGGAGTGCTTTTATTTCGCGTTCGGCGAAACCGACGTCTTTTCGGTCATCGACGTCCCCGATTCGGTGAGCGCGGCGGCAATGAGCTTTGCGATCAGCTCGACTGGGGCCGTTCGCCTCTCGATGACTCCGCTCTTAACAGTGAAGGAAGTCGACGCTGCGTGCAAGAAGAGCGTGAAGTACCGGGCTCCGGGAAAATAGAGCTCCCGGAGGCAGAACCCGGCGTCAAGCTTGGCGCTCGACCCGGGCCGCAGAACGGGCCGGTGTTTGGGAGGGAGATATAAGGCCTGCAGTTGACAACACTTCCATGATCTCTGTCTGAGCGGATTCGTCCAGCGGTACGAGCGGGCTTCGAACCCATCCGCCGTCGTACCCGGTGAGAGTTGCGGCGTGCTTCAGTCCCGCGACACCGAATGTAGAAGTTACGGCCTTATTCACCGGGACGAGCCGCTCATGGAGGTCCCTGGCCTTCTCGATCTCCCCCGACTCATAGTATTTCTGGACGGTCACGCACTCGGCGCCGGCGAAGTTGGAAAGGGCAAGAATCCCGGCGCGGATGCCGAGGGTGAGCGCCGGATACCACACCGACGCGGTGCCGGCGACGAGGTGAAATGATTGCGGCACCACTTCTTTGAGTGCGGCAAGACGCGGCACATCGCCGGCGCTGTCTTTCATGCCGATGATGTTGGGATGTTCGCTGAGTGCCTTGATCGCCTCGATCGAAATGTTGATGTGCGTGCAGGCGGGCATGTTGTAGATCAGTACCGGAATGCGGGACGCATCCGCGACCTGCCGGTAATGTCGGATGAGCACGCCATCCGTCATCTGAGAACCGTAGTAACTTGGCGGAAGGATGAGGGCTGCGTGGGCTCCGATCTCGGCGGCCTTCGTCGTGAGGCGAATCGTTTCGCGCGTGGATTCAAGGCCCGTCCCCGCGAGAATCGTGCGGCCGCGCGAGGCATACTGAAGCGTCAGCTCGATCAACTTCAGCTTCTCCGTTTCCTTCAGGTACGGCGTCTCCCCGTTCGATCCCAGCGCGAGGTATCCTCCAAGCTCAATCTTATTCCAGCGTTCGATGTTTCTCTTATGCGCGTTATAGTCAATGTCGCCGGCTTTGGTGAAGGGAGTAAGCATCGGCGGATAGACTCCGCGAATCTCGAGTGAGGCCATGGTTCGAATGTAACAGAATGCAGCGCGAAATTCAATGAGCCGATTTGACTCACCTAAAATCTATCCAAAACGAGGATGTTGCCTCACGTATATTT
>CAZEJT010000008.1:0-81919 GCA_964512655.1 uncultured Chlorobiaceae bacterium
TGGAGCTGGTTCTCGTCGCGCATCGGCGCGGTGCAGCCCTCGAGGTAGCTCACCGAGGCGCCTTCCTCGGCGATGATGAGAGTCCGCTCAAACTGCCCCGTATCGCGGGCATTGATGCGGAAGTACGTTGAGAGCTCCATCGGGCAGCGAACTCCTTTGGGGATGTACGCGAACGACCCGTCGCTGAAGACCGCGGCGTTGAGCGACGCAAAGAAATTATCGGTGTAGGGAACCACCGAACCCAGGTAACGCTGAACGAGTCCGGGGTGTTCGCGGATCGCCTCGGTCATCGAGCAGAAGATGATGCCGAGCTCAGCCAGTTTTTCACGGAAGGTCGTGGCTACCGAGACGCTGTCGAACACCGCGTCCACCGCCACGCCTGAGAGAAGTTTCTGTTCTTCGAGGGGAATGCCGAGCCGCTCGAAGGTGCGGCGCACCTCCGGATCGATCTGGTCGAGGCTGTCGAGCTTCGGCCGCTTCTTCGGCGCGGAATAGTAGCAGATGTCTTCGTAGTTGATGGGCCCGTACCTGATGTTCGCCCATGTGGGCTCGGCGTCGGCCGCCTCGAGCTTCGCCCAGTGGCGGTACGCCTTCAGTCTGAGTTCAAGCATCCAGCCGGGCTCGCCCTTCCGCTTCCAGATCTCCCTGATGATCTCTTCGTTGAGGCCCTTGGGGACTGAATCGTATTCGACCGCCGACTCAAACCCGTACTTGTATTCCTGAGTGGCCAGCGATTCTATCGACTTCTCTTCGGTGCTCATCTTACCCTTTCTGCGTCACGGCGCTCTCCGCCGGGGCTTTCTTCTCCACCCGGGGAAGCGCAAACTCCGGATAGTTCAACAGCCAGGACTGGTGATCGATTCTCTTGAGAATCCCCTTCTGCTCAAGCGCAGCCGCGGCTTCCCGTGCGACCTTCTCCGCGTCGTGATATTTCATCCTGACCCCCTTCGCGGCAAGGAACGACATCACGCCGTAGTGAAAATCCCTGAAGAAGAGGTTCGACTGGTGAATGAGCGTGAACTTCGACTTCAGAAACTTCAGGAACTCAGATTCGTTTCCGGTTATCTTCCCGACTGCATTCATGGTTCTATTCTGCCTTGTGGATGCATGTTATGCTTCGACCTGGGCATGCGATGCCCTGTATCCGGCCGTTCGTTTGCGAAGGATCTTTACCGATTCCACGACGCGTCCCGTAACATACTCCGCTTCCTCTGCTGTGGTGAAACGTCCGAGGCCGAACCGGATCGCCGAATGGAGCCTTTCCTTCGGGAGGCGGAGCGCTTTCAGGACGTGCGATGGCTCTGGGTCGGCGGTGCTGCATGCCGACCCGGTCGAGACCGCTACGTCCTTCATGCTCATCATGAGAGCGCTGTCCTCCACATGCAGGAAACTGACGTTGAGATTGTTGGGGAGCCTCTTCTCGCGAAGCCCGTTGAGGGCGACATTCTCAAGCCGGCTCTCGAACGCCGCGAGCATGCCGTCTGTGAGCGATCTCAGCCGGCGCGCCTCCTCATCCATCGATGCGACGCTGATTCCCAGAGCCGCCGCCATTCCCACGATGCCGGGCACATTCAGCGTGCCGGACCTTATTCCGCGCTCGTGTCCGCCCCCGTCCATCTGGCTTGCGAGCCGCACGCGGGGGTTCGAGCTCCTGACATAGAGAATTCCTGCGCCCTTGGGGCCGTAGAACTTATGGGAGGAGCAGGAGAGGAGGTCGATCTGCATGTCGCGGACGTCGATCGGGATCTTTCCGGCGGCCTGGGTGGCGTCCGTGTGGAAGGCGATCCCGCGGTCGCGGCATGCCGCGCCGATCCGGCGGATATCCTGGATGGTCCCTATCTCGTTGTTGGCCGCCATGACGCTTACGAGAATCGTCTTCGCCGTGAGCGAGGCGGCGAGCTGGTCATGGTCGATCAACCCCACTCCGTCAACGGGGAGATAGGTCACCCGGAACCCTGCTTTCTCGAGCCTGCGGCACGCATCGAGGACCGATCGGTGCTCGGTCTGGACGGTGACGATATGGTCCCCCTTCTGCCGCCACGCTTCCGCAATTCCTTTTACCGCCAGATTGTTCGCTTCCGTGGCGCCGCTCGTGAAAATGATCTCGCGCGGTTCGGCGTGGATGGCGCCGGCGATCTCCGACCGGGCAGATTCGACCGCCGCTTCGGCGGCCCAGCCGAATGCGTGCTGGCGGCTCGCGGGATTCCCGAACTTCGAGGTAAACCAGGGGAGCATCGCTTCGAGGACACGCGGGTCGACCGGGGTCGTAGCGTGATTATCCATGTAGACCGGAAGCTGCATCAGACCATCTCCATGATGGTAAGACTGTCGAACATGCGGTTGATGTTGAACTGAAGCTTTACGAGCGGATCCTTGATCGTGCATGTCGTGTGGATGATGCAATCCTCGGGCCCTCCCGCCTCGCACTGGATAATCGTTACAGAAGGCTTCCCCTCTATCGCCTGGATGATCGCGGAGACCTTGAGCTCGGATGGATTTCTGGCGAGGGTGTACCCCCCATGGACCCCCTGATGAGATGAAATGTATCCCTTCCGCGCGAGCTTCTGCATGACCTTGGCCAGGAGCTCGTACGGGATGTGATACTTGTCCGCAATCTCCTTGGCCGTGTGTATCTGCCCGGGCGAAACGGCCGCCATGTGCCGGATCGCTATCAGACCGTATTCCACTTTTTTTGAAAGCTGAAACATCCTTTTTGCCTCGTAAATCCGACCGTATTAGTCCAGATTCTAGCCAAAAAAAGATTCCGAAACCGGAATCTTTTTTCGCGGAAAAAACCCGATTCCGCCCTCAGTTCATGCTGATCTTCATTCGCTTGTTCTCTGTCGCGGATGGCCCGTGGAGACTTACTTCCACCTTATCAAGATCGATATGGACCACTTCCTCACAGTAGGCGCATACTTTCGTCACCTGCCGGTCGAAATTAATGGGATTTCCGCAGCAGGGGCAGCTCGTGATGACAATGCCAATGACTTTTGCTTTCTGCTTCACTGTCCTTGATCCTTTCGCATATGACCAAAACCGTTGATTTTCAAGCATTTGGAGGGTCGGCGGCCTTCAATATAACAACTTTTTCCCAAAAAGCAATCCCCCCGGGATTAAATTTTTTTATTATGGGCCAATTTCCACCCTTCTATATCGTTAACAAGAAGAGGAGCGATTTGGTTCAAGTGTATTGTATTTCGGTCGGTTTTTGACTACCTTTAGCGGAGTTTTATGAATATTGGCATCTCCTGTTACCCCACCTACGGCGGAAGCGGTGTAATTGCGGCCGAATTGGGCAAAGCTCTCGCCGAGAGGGGCCATAAAATCCATTTTATCAGCTACGCGGTGCCGATCAGGCTCGACGGCTTCGTGGGAAATATCTTCTACCACGAGGTCGAGATCTCGAGCTATCCCCTCTTTGATTTTCCGCTCTATACCCCGGCGCTGGCAAGCAAGATAGTAGAAGTCGCAAAATTCGAGCAGCTCGACATCCTCCACGCCCACTACGCGATCCCGCACGCCATCAGCGCGTATCTTGCCAAGCAGATTCTCGGGGCGCAGGGTCCGAAAATAGTGACCACCCTCCACGGCACGGACATCACGCTGGTAGGGCTGGAACCGAGCTACCTCGCAGTAATGAAGTTCAGCATCGAGCAGAGCGACGGAGTGACGGCGGTCTCCCGCTTCCTGAAAGAGAAGACGCTGACGAATTACCACATCGACAAGGAAATTCAGGTTATTCCGAATTTCGTAGACACCGAGAAATACCGGCGAATCGACGCATCGAAGGTCCGGCGGAGCCTCGCCCCTGGCGGCGAGAAGCTCCTGGTGCATGTATCGAATTTCCGCGCCGTAAAGCGCGTCCAGGATGTCGTGCGTGTTTTCGACATCGTGAGGAAGAAGGTTCCTTCAAAACTCCTCCTGATAGGAGACGGCCCCGAGCGCTCGAACTGCGAGCAGCTCGTGCGCGAGCTGGGAATCGTGGATGAGGTGAGGTTCCTCGGAAAACAAATCGAGCTTGTCGAGCTTCTCTCCGCGTCCGATCTCTTCCTGATCCCGAGCCAGTCGGAGAGCTTCGGCCTGTCCGCTCTCGAGGCCATGGCATGCGAGCTCCCCGTAATCGCCTCGAGCGTCGGCGGCCTTCCGGAGCTGATTGTCCACGGCGAGACCGGTTATATCGCGGAGATCGGAGACGTGGAGCGGATGGCAAAGTACGCGACAGATCTCCTGGCGAACGAGGCGAAGTACAGGGCGTTCTCGGCGGCCAGCCGCCGGAGGGCCGTCGAGTCGTTCGCATCGGGGAGGATCATCGATCAGTACGAGCAGTACTACGAGCAGGTCCTCTCCGACAGGCCGGTTCCGGCTCTCTGACGGCCGCGGGGCGGCATCGGCGGTCCTGGCCGCCGGCGTCTTCGCCCTGCTTCATTCCCCCTGCGCCTCCCAACCCCCGGCGCGGAATCCCGCGGTCGAACGCATCCTCTCCGAAATATCCCCCGACAGCATCCGGGCCAAGGTCGAGCGACTTGCGGCGTTCAGGACGCGGCACACTCTCTCGGACACCTCAAGCGCTACGTCCGGAATCGGCGCCGCCCGCCGCTGGATTAAATCCGAATTTGAGCGCTATGCTCTGGCGAGCGGGGGCCGCATGAATGTCGAGTTCGAGGAATCGGTCGCACCCCCTTCCGCACGTGTGCCGCGCCCGGTCAGGATCGTCAACATCGTCGCCACTCTCCGGCCATCGGCTGCCCCCGACACAGGCAGGATCTTTGTCGTCTCCGGCCACTACGATTCCAGGGCGTCCGATGCGCTCGATTCGACAGGCGATGCCCCGGGCGCGGATGATGACGGGAGCGGAACAGCGGTCGTTCTCGAACTCGCCAGAGTGATGTCCGCACACCGGTTCGCATCGACCATTCTCTTTGCCGCGTTTGCGGGGGAGGAGCAGGGATTGCTCGGGTCAACCGCTCTTGCCGCGGCCGCGAGGGAGCGCGGATGGAAGATCGAGGGGGTGCTGAACAACGACATCGTAGGGAGCAGCCGGGGTGGGGACGGGAGGAAGGAGAACGCGTTCGTGAGGGTCTTCTCGGAGGCCTACAGCCCGCTCGACACAGGGTCATTCTTTCGGCGGCGGAACACGCTCGGGCTTGAAAATGATGGAAACTCCCGTTCGCTCGCGCGGTATGTCTTCGCCATGCAGGAACGGTATCTTCCCGCGTTCGCGGTCAGGATGATCTACCGGCGCGACAGGTTTCTGCGGGGAGGAGACCAGCAGCCCTTCCATGAGAAAGGATTTGCCGCCGTCCGGCTTACGGAAGCCGCTGAGGATTTCGATCACCAGCATCAGAATGTCAGAGTGGAAAACGGGCGTGCGTTCGGCGACGTGGTTGCTGCTATGGATTTCGAGTATTGCGCCAACGTAGCCAGGGTCAATGCCGCTGCCCTGGCGTCGCTCGCCATGGCTCCTGCGGCCCCGGTGGGCGTGGAGCTTGTCACCCGTAACCTGGAGTACCAGACTGAGCTGAAGTGGAGGAAAAGCCCCGATCCCCGCGTCTGGGGATACTCCATCCGCTACCGCGAGACATCCTCGCCTGTCTGGCAGGGGTCCAGATTCATAACCGATACTACCGCCTCTCTCCCTATTTCCAAGGACGATTTCATTTTCGGAGTCCAGTCGGTCGACGCCGAGGGAAACGAGAGCCTCGTCACCATTCCCACTCCCTCCGGGCGCTGAATCGCGCCGGGGGCCCGTTTTGATTCAATCGGTTTTTTTTCGTATACTTTCCGGTCTATTTCGGCACTTTTCACATCAATCAAGAGGAGATCTTCGATGCAGTCATGGGTAGATCGTCATCATCCCGCGCCGCGGGTAGCACTCTTCCGGTCCCTCCTCGTCGGTATCGCCGCGGCTGCCCTGACGACCTGGCCGGCTCTTCTCGGTTGCGGCGGAGGAGGCGGCAATCAGGAGATCGTCATAGGCGAATACTCTTCCCTCACGGGGACAGCCGCCACATTCGGCACGTCGACGGACAAGGGCGCAAAGCTCGTCGTTGAAGAAACAAACGCCGCGGGCGGGGTCCTCGGAAAGCAGGTCAAACTTATCGTCGAAGACGACCAATCCAAACCCGAAGAGGCGGCAACGGTCGTAACGAAACTGATCACCCGCGACGGCGTCAAGGCCCTCGTGGGCGAAGTTGCCTCCAGCAGAAGCCTCGCGGCGGCTCCAATCGCGCAGGCAAACGGAGTCCCGATGGTAACTCCCTCCTCGACCAATCCGAAGGTGACGCAGGTGGGCGACTATATCTTCCGCGTCTGCTTCATCGACGAGTTCCAGGGCGATGTCATCGCAAGGTTTGTCGCCAACTCCCTTAAGATGAAGCGGGTTGCCATCCTGAAAGACGTCAAGAACGAGTACAGCGTCGGGCTGGCGCAGTACTTTACGAAAAGCTTCACCACCATGGGGGGACAGATCGTCGCGGAGCAGGCCTACAGCGAGGGTGACAATGATTTCAAGGCCCAGCTGACGGCCATTAAAGCGGCAAAGCCCGAGATTGTCTTCGTTCCCGGATACTACAACGAAGCGGGGCTGATCGCCAAACAGGCCCGCGAGCTGAACATCACCCAACCTCTCATGGGAGGGGATGGATGGGATTCCGCCAAGCTCAGGGAGATAGGCGGGGCTGCCATGGAAGGGAACTATTACTGCAATCACTACAGCACCGAGGACACCAGGGATGTCGTGCAGAATTTCGTGAAGAAGTTCCGCGATAAGTACCACGAGACCCCCGACGCCATCGCCGCGCTCAGTTACGATGCCACCAGGATACTCCTCGACGCCATGCGCCGCGCAGGAACGACGGAGGGTCCAAAGCTGCGCGACGCACTCGCCGCCACGAAGGACTACGACGGTGTGACCGGAACGATCACGATCAACCCGGAGCGCAATGCGACGAAATCCGCCGTCATCCTGACGATCAAAGACGGCAATCTCGCTCTCAAAGAGACGATCCGGCCCTGATCCTTCAGGAGTGTGACACTCACTCCGCGGTCAGCGCATGAGCGAGCTGCTCCAGCAGATTATTAACGGCATTTCTCTCGGCAGCATCTACGCGCTCATCGCCCTCGGCTACACCATGGTCTACGGGGTGCTGCGCTTCATCAATTTTGCGCACGGCGATGTGTTCATGATCGGGGCCTTCGTCGGCTACTATGCCGCCCCGCATATCATCCCGCTCGTCGGGGGTTCCCTCTTCATTGCCGGACCGCTCGTTCTCCTCCTTGCGATGCTCATCTGTTCGGCACTGGGCGTAACGATCGAGAAGCTGGCGTACAAGCCGCTCCGCTTCAGGCCGAAGCTCACGATCCTGATCACGGCTATCGGGATTTCCCTTTTTCTTGAATTCGGGGGTCAGCTGGTCTTCGGGCCCGATCCCAAGTCGTTTCCGACTCTTCTCCCTTCAACCATCCTCATCAGCACGCCGAACCTTGTCCTGACATCGACTCCGGTCATCGTGATCGCAACGGCGCTCGGCCTGATGATTCTTCTCAGGTTCATCGTCATGAAGACCCGGATGGGAACGGCGATGCGCGCGGTATCGTACAACCAGTACGCGGCAAGCCTCATGGGGATCAATATCAACACGGTGATCTCCTTTACGTTTGTTCTCGGATCGAGTCTGGCTGCGGCCGCGGGAATCCTCTATGGGAGCCTCTACCCGAGCATCAATCCGCTCATGGGCGTGTTTCCCGGCCTCAAGGCGTTTATCTCGGCGGTCCTAGGGGGCATCGGCAACATCCCGGGGGCAGCATTGGGCGGGTTCATCATCGGCCTCTTGGAGACCTTCGTCACCGGGTATCTCTCGCCGACATACCGCGACGCGATCGCGTTCGGGATCCTGATTCTGATCCTCCTCTTCAGGCCCTCCGGAATTTTTGGAAAAACCGAGGCCGAGAAGGTGTAGGGATGAAACTCCACTCCTCCAAAGCGCTCCTTCTTGCCGGACTGGCTGTCAGCCTCGCGGTGTCAACCGTCCAATCCCAGATCAACCCGTACTACCTGCAGATTATCATTTACATCGGGATCAACATCATCCTCGCTAGCAGCCTCAACCTCATCAACGGCTTCGCGGGGCAGTTCTCCCTGGGACACGCGGGCTTCATGGCGATCGGGGGTTATACTGCCGCTCTCGTTTCCACCTCCCTTCACGCCTCGCCGGCCGACAGCTCAGGCATCGTCATCCTCCCTCTCGCGCTCGTGATCGGGGGGCTCATGGCGGCGCTTGCAGGCCTTCTTGTCGGGATCCCGAGCCTCCGCCTCAGAGGGGATTACCTCGCGATCACGACGCTCGGCTTCGGAGAGATCATCCGCGTGGTGATTCAGAACCTCGACTTTCTGGGCGGGGCGAGGGGCTTCACGGGGATCCCGAAGCTGAGCAACTTCTTCTGGGTGTTCGGGATGGTTTCGATCGTGGTGTTCACCATCTCAAACCTTGTGCACTCATCCTACGGGAAGGGATTCCTGGCCGTGCGCGACGATGAGATTGCGGCGCAGGCGATGGGAATCAACACCACCAAGTACAAGGTCATCGCGTTCGTGACGGGCGCTTTTTTTGCCGGAGTTGCCGGAGGCCTCTACGCGCACTTCGTTTCCTACATTAACCCCCAGCAGTTTAGCTTCCTCCGCTCGATCGAGATCGTCGTGATGGTAATTGTCGGCGGAATGGGAAACACCGTGGGAGTGATCATCGCGGCGATCCTCCTCACGGTCCTTCCCGAAGCGCTGCGATCGATCGCGGAATACCGGATGGTGATTTACTCCCTTTCGCTCGTGATCATCATGATCACCCGCCCTCAGGGCCTCTTCGGCCGGCGCGTGTCGCTGAAAGGCCTGAGCGGGCTCTTCCGCAAGCGCACAGCGGCCGCCTGATCCCTCCGGCAGAGTGATGATCCTCGAACTCAAAGGGTGCTGCATGAAATTCGGCGGTCTCACCGCTGTCTCGAATCTCGACCTCGAGATCGGGCGCCGCGACCTCCTCGGTATGATCGGCCCGAACGGCGCCGGGAAAACCACCGTGTTCAACATGATCACCGGCGTCTATCGGCCGAGCGCCGGAAGCCTGCTCTTCGACGGGAAGAGCATTGTGGGATTGAAGCCGTACGAAATCGCCGCGACCGGAATCGGACGGACCTTTCAAAACATCCGGCTCTTTCCCAGTCTCACCGTGCTCCAGAACATCCAGGTATCGCTCGTGAAGAACCTCCGTCACGGCTTCAGGGATTCGATCCTCCAGATGAGAAGCTTCCACGAAGAGGAGCGCGCAATCCGCGACTACGTCCTGGAGATACTGGAAATGTTCAACCTGCGGGGCGTGATGGATGAGCCCGCAACGTCGCTCCCCTACGGCGACCAGCGCCGGACGGAAATCGTGAGGGCGCTCGCGACGAAGCCGAGGCTCCTCCTCCTCGACGAGCCGGCGGCGGGAATGAACGCCACCGAGAAGGTGGCCCTGATGCGCTTGATCCAGTCGGTGAAGGAGAAGTTCGATATCGCGATTCTGCTCATCGAGCACGACATGAAGGTCGTGATGGGAATCTGCGAGCAGATCGTCGTGCTCGACTACGGAGTCAGGATCGCGAAGGGGAGCCCGGATCAGATCAAGAACAACCCCGCCGTGATCGAGGCCTACCTCGGAGAACAGGTCGCATCATGAGCGAAGCGGCAGTTCGCGGGGCGCCCGTTCCCGAGCCGATGCTTCGGATAGAAAACCTGAACGTGCGCTACGGCGCCATCCACGCGATCAGGGGAATCTCTCTCTCGATCGCGAAAGGCCAGATAGTGACGATGCTCGGCGCCAACGGGGCAGGAAAGACGACGACGCTCCGGACGATTTCGGGCCTCGTGAGAGCTTCGGGGGGAATAATCCGCTTCGAACAGGCCGATGTCACCAATAAGCCCCCTCATGAGATCGTCGTCCTGGGAATCGGACACTCTCCCGAGGGAAGGATGATTTTTGCCAACCTCACGGTAAGAGAGAACCTGGAAATGGGGGCTTATCTCAGGAGGGACAAAGAGGGGATCCAGTCGGATCTCGATTTTGTGTTCACGATCTTCCCCCGCCTGAAGGAGCGTCTCCGGCAGCCCGGGGGGACTCTCTCGGGCGGAGAGCAGCAGATGCTCGCGATCGGAAGGGCCCTGATGGCACGCCCTCGCCTCCTCCTCCTCGATGAGCCTTCTCTCGGCATCGCCCCGATACTCGTGAAAACAATTTTCGAGAGGATTGTGGAGATCAATCGCGAGCTGGGGATGACGATCCTCCTCGTGGAGCAGAACGCTCACCTCGCGCTCCACATCGCCCACTATGCGTACGTGATCGAGACAGGCCAGCTTGTGATCGAGGGGAAGGCCTCCGACGTGTCGAAGAACGAAGAAGTCCGCAAAGCGTACCTCGGGGAGGCCTGACCCCCCGTTCCTCCCCTCAGACGCCCCTCAGGGCGCTCTTCTTAAACCCGTACAGCACGTAGATCACCATCCCGACGACCAGCCATATCCCGAAGCGAAGCCAGGTGACCGACGGAAGCCCGAGCATCAGGTAGACGCACGAGACGATGCCGAGGATCGGAACGACGGGAACCCAGGGCGTTCTGAATCCGCGGGGCCGGTCAGGCTCCCGCTTCCGGAGGATGAGGATCCCGACGCAAACGAGCGCGAACGCGAAGAGCGTCCCGATGTTCGTCAGATCGACCATCTCGTCGATGCTCGTGAACATCGAGCAGACTCCCACCGCAACCCCCGTCAGGATCGTCGTCACGTGAGGCGTCCGGAATTTCGGGTGCACCTTCGCGAACGTGGGTGGGAGGAGACCGTCGCGAGCCATCGAAAAGAAGATCCTCGGCTGACCGAGCTGAAACACCAGGAGGACCGCGGTATGGGCAACGACCGAGCCGAACGCGACCACTCCCACGAATATGGTTCCCCACTTCTCGATGTTCGCGTATTGGAGGGCGAGTGTGAGGGGTTCCGCCTGCTGTGTGGCAAGCATCTTCACCAGCGCGGAATAGGGGATGATCCCCGTGAAGACAACCGCGACAATGATATAAATGAGCGTGCAGACTATTAGTGAGCCGATAATGCCGATCGGGAGATCGCGCTTCGGATTCCTCACCTCCTCCGCGACGGTCGAAACTGCGTCGAAGCCTATGTAGGCGAAAAACACGACGGCGGCCCCTGCCTGGATTCCCCCCCATCCGTTTGGCGCGAAGGGGTGCCAGTTCTCGGGCTTCACGTACTTCCACCCGATGAACACGAAGAAGGCGAGCACCAGAAGTTTGAGGAGGACCATTCCGGTGTTCACGCGCGCGCTTTCCCGGATTCCGATGACGAGAACGATCGTGATGGCCGCGACGATGCCGACGGCAAGGATATTGAAGACGATCGGGATGCCGAAGATGTGCGGGGCTTGCTCGAAGAGGCCGGGGATCTTGGCCGCCGTCCGGTAATCGGTCGACAGCCAGTCGGGGACATTGATCCCGAAGCCCGCCACGAAGGTCTTGAAGTAGTTGGCCCAGCTGATGGCGACCGCCACGTTTCCCACGGCGTATTCGATGATCAGGTCCCACCCGATGATCCAGGCGACGAACTCGCCGAGCGTCGCATACGAGTACGTGTAGGCGCTCCCCGAGATGGGGACCATAGCCGCGAATTCCGCATAGCAGAGAGCCGCAAAGCCGCAGGCAACTCCTGTAAAGACGAACGAAAGGATCAGCGCTGGTCCGGCACCGAGCCTCGAGGCGTCGCCCGCCGCGGCCGTCCCGATGGTGGCGAAGATCCCGGCGCCGATGATCGCGCCGATGCCCAGCATCACCACATCGAACGCGCCGAGCGCCCGCTTGAGCTGGTGCTGCGGCTCTTCCGTCTCGTGCAGGAGCGCATCGAGTGATTTCCTCCGGAAGAGACTGCTCGCCATCGCTTCTCAGTCAGGGAATGGTATGAGGGGACTCCAACCGCGGTTGAACGTCAGTCGGGCAACTGCTGGTCGGATTGCTCCGTCGCCCGCTCGTTCAGGACCGCTCTTGCCTCCAACAGCTTCTCCTCCTCGACGAGGACCTGGATCCCCTCGCTTTCCTGGAGAAAGGGAAGCATGCCGCCCGTGTCTTCGTACTTCAGAAATGATTCGATTCCCGCCGCCGCCAGGGTCGCCTGCGCAAGCTCCGCTTCAACCTCATTGAGATAGGTCCCCGCGGAAACGTATCGTTCCATCTCAGTCCTCCGTCGTCGTTCCGGCGACTTCCTCGACGGTCGTAATCCCTTTCCGGAGGAGTTCGAACGCGGCTTCGCGGAGGCTCTTCATCCCCTGCTTGATGGCGGTGTCGCGGATCGCGCCTTCGGCGATCGTATTCCCCGCCTCGAGAATCAGCTGCCTGATCTCGGGCGTGAAGTAGAGGACTTCGTGGATTGCGATACGGCCTTTGTATCCGCCGTGGCAGTGGATGCACCCCTCTCCACGGTAAAACGTGGTCTTGGCGATCTCATCCTTCGGGAATCCGAGCTTTTCAAGCGAAATCGGAAGCATCTCCTTGTCGATGACCTTGCATCGCTCGCAGAGCTTTCGCAGGAGCCGCTGCGCCACGATGATGTTAAGAGAGTAGGCGAGCAGGAAGGGCTCGAGGCCCATCTTGTAGAGCCGGGCGATGGCGCTGGGAGCGTCGTTGGTGTGGAGCGTCGAAAAGGTCAGGTGTCCCGTGTTTGCGAGCTTGATCGCCATGTCGGCTGTGATCTTGTCGCGGATCTCGCCAACCATGACCACGTCCGGGTCGTGACGCAGGATCGCCCTGAGGGCCCCCTCGAAGTCGAGCTTCGTATTCAGCTTTACCTGGCGCGCCCCGTCGATGAAATACTCGACAGGATCCTCCACCGTGATGATGTTCAGCGAGGGATCCATGACGGCGCGGATTGCGGCCAGAAGGGTCGTGCTTTTGCCGCTTCCCGTGGGGCCGGTGAGGATGACGATACCGTACGGCTTCTCGATCGCCTTCTTGAAGCGCTCGAGTGCGTCCTGCTGAAAGCCGATGTTATCGACCGTGATGCTCGCCTCGGGATCGCGCAGGACCCTGATCACGATCGATTCAAACTTTACGCGCAGCTCCTTCCCGACCATCGGGATGATCGAAACGCGGAACCGGACGATCTTATTGTCGATGGTTTTCTGGATGAACCCGTCCTGGGCCATGTTTCTCTCGAACCGGTCCGTCCCCTTCGCCACATCCTTGATGACGGCGGACACCGCGTCCGCCCGCAGATCTTCGATCGTCTGCCACAGCGTCAGACGCCCGTCGATGCGGAAATGGACTTCCGTCCTTCGTGCCGCGCGCGGGATCACGTGGAGATCGCTCGCGTTGATGCGCACCGCATCGGCCAGGAGGTTGTCCACAAGCTCGCCGAGATGCCCTTTGCGGATCTCCTCATCGAGCTCGTCGGTGACATTCTGCTGGTCGTCGTCGATGTAGTCGACCGACTTCTCGCTCGGCCGGCTTTGCTGGTCGACGATGAGCTGCCTGCTCAGCTCCTCGTAATCGCGCGAATGGACGTAAAAGATTTCGTACTTCTGATACGGGAATCCCCGCGCCACTTTCGGGATCTCGGGATTCGCGGGATTCGGAGTGATAATCTGAAGCTTCGAGGGGTCTCCCTCGGCGACCTGCAGCGGAAGGATCTTGTTGTTGATGGCCAGCTCCTTCAGCCGGGGGGTCAGCGAGTCGAGAGTCTTATTGATGAACTGGAGCTTGTCGCCCTCGGGTCCCTGGGCGGTGAGATCGAGGCGCTTGAACGAATAGTACCGGGCAAACTCTTCGTAGACCTGCTCCTCGTCGGCGCCGAAATCCTCGATGAGGATCTCGAAGAGGCGGCGTTTGTCCGTGTCTCCCTGGAGCTTCTTCCTGGTGAGGGAGTCTGTAACCATCTTCCGGGAAACGATCCCCTTCCGGATGAGGCTCTCCACGAAGCCGGAAACGCCGTGGGAGGAGCTGCCCCGGGCGTCTTTTCCGCCGCTCTTGCCTTCTTCCTGGGATGATTCGTGATGGGTGTCCGGATGCTCGTCGTCGCCGTGGTGGGTTCGTTCGTCACGACCGGCGCGCGGTATATAACGAGGATCCATGCCTGATAATACAATAAATTTTTTTTGCAATCAAGGGCTATGACGAGGGTGCCGCGAAAGATGACGCAGGTCACAGACGCGACCTTCGTCAAATGATTCTCAGCCGGGCGTAACGGAGAAGGAGGTTTTTCCGGCCGACCGAATGGAATTCGACGACGGCTTTTGTCGAATCACCCTTCCCGGCGATCCCGATGACGCGGCCCCTTCCGAACATCTCGTGTTCCACCAGAGCGCCCGCTCTGAGGGGACTGCCTTCGGCATCACCCGGAGGATCGGGCCCCGGAGGATCCGGATAGAACTCCGGTTCGGGATCGATCCTTTCTTGCAGTGCGGGTCTCCGCGTACCGCTCATTCTAAGAGATGTCGTCATCCTGTACCCCGAGCGGTAGATTCGTTCGGTGATGGAAGGATCGATCTCCCCGAGAAACCGCGAGGCGGTCTGGGCGGACGGATCCCCGAACCGGTACCGTACCCTGGCGAAGGTGAGATAGAGGGCGCGCATGGCCCGTGTAATTCCCACATAATAGAGCCGGCGCTCCTCCTCGATCTCATTCCGGTCCACGGGAGAGCTGTAAAACGGGAGAAGCCCCTCTTCCATGCCTGTGATGAAAACGACCGGGAACTCCAGGCCCTTGGCGCTGTGAAGCGTCAGGAGAGTGACGGCATTGTGGGTATCGTCCCACTCGTCGATATCGCTCACGAGAGAGACCTGCTGGAGGAAATCCTCCAGCGATCCCCGCCCTTCCGCCCCAAACTCCGATATCGCCGAAAGGAGCTCCTGTACGTTTTCCCACCTCCCCATCGCCTCAGGCGTCCCCTCCTCCTTCAGAAGCGGGAGGATGCCTATTTCGTCGGTCATCGATCGCACCAGTTCACTCAGAGACATCCCCGACCTCAGCTCCCCGTATTTGCGGAACAGGCCGGAGAGCCACTCGAGCCCTCCCTGCGCCGCTTTCGAGAGCCCCGCAACCTCCCCGGCCCTGGCCGCGGCGGCAAGAAGAGAGATCTGTTCAGCCGAGGAGAACGCGGCAAGCCGGCTGATCGCGGCCTCGCCCAGGCCGCGAGGCGGGTAGTTAATGATGCGGAGGAAGCTCTCGTCGTCCGCGCCATTGATCAGGACGCGCAGGTAAGCGAGGAGGTCCTTGATCTCCTTCCGCTGGTAGAACTCGACGCCGCCGACGATCACATAGGGAATTCCCTCCCGGCGGAGCGCTTCTTCGAGGGAGCGCGACTGGGCGTTCGTCCGGTACATGACGGCGACTTCGGAAAAGTTTCCCTTGGACCGGCGGCATTCCTCGACGATGAGCGATACGACGGCCGCGGCCTCGCGGCGGTCGTCTTCGCACTCCACGATCCTGATGGGCTCGCCCGGAGCGTTCTCAGTCCACAGGTCCTTCGGGATCTGCCCGAGGTTGTTCTTGATGATCTGGTCGGCCGCGGCGAGGATCGACTTGGTGGAGCGGTAATTCTGCTCGAGGCGCACGACCCTGGCGTCGGGGTAATCGCGCTCGAAATCAAGAATATTCTGGATGTCGGCCCCGCGAAAGGCGTAAATGCTCTGGGCGTCGTCTCCCACCACGCAAACATTCCTGTCTCTGGCCCCCAGGAGCTTGACGAGTTCGTACTGGGCGCGGTTGGTGTCCTGGTACTCGTCCACGAGGATGAATCTGAAGCGGTCCTGGTACTTCGCGAGGAGCTTGCGGTGACCGCTCAGGAGAGCGATCGGGTGCAGAAGAAGGTCGTCGAAGTCCATCGCGTTATTTCTCTTCAGGCTCACCTGATACCGCTCATAGACGAGGGATGCCTTCTCTTCGAAGATGTCGGATGCGGCGCGGGCGAATTCTCCGGGTGAAACGAGTTGGTTCTTCGCGCCGCTGATTCTCGAGCGGATCGCGGCCGGGTTGAACGAGAGAAGAGGAATTCCGGATCCGTTCATGATCCGCTTGATGAGCGAGAGAGAATCCTGCGAGTCGTAGATTGAGAAGTTTCTGCCGAATCCGAGCGCCTCGCACTCCACTCGCAGGAGCCGCGCGAAGAGCGAATGGAACGTTCCCATCCAGAGGCTCGCGCTCTTCGCGCCGACCAGCCGGGTAATCCGGTCCTTCATCTCGTTCGCGGCCTTGTTCGTGAACGTCAGCGCGAGGATGTTCCAGGCGGGGACTCCCATCCCGATCAGGTGAGCGATCCGGTAGGAGAGAACGCGCGTCTTGCCGCTGCCGGGTCCGGCGATCACCATGACGGGCCCCTGCACGGTCGTGACCGCCTCGCGCTGCTGGTCGTTGAGATCGGAGAGGATCGGTGTCAATGCGCGCCCTGGAAAGAGCGATGGAGGGAGATGTGCCGGACCGGCGATGGATTGCAGGCTCGGCTGCTTGAACGTCGGAAGGCGGGGCCGGCGGCCGGATCCCCGCCCTGCATCAGAGGATGATCGCGCCTTCGAGGCGCAGAAGAAACTCTTTCGTCTTGATACCGCACGAGTAACCAACGAGCGCGCCGTTCTTGCCGAGCACGCGGTGGCACGGTACGATAATCGGGAGCGGATTCGCGCCGTTCGCCCGGCCGACCGCCTGGAAGGCCCTGGGAGCGCTCACGCGCTTGGCAAGATTCTTGTAGGTGATTGTTGTTCCGTAGGGTATCTTTGAAAGCTCCTTCCAGACACGGACCTGAAACGGCGTACCGATCAGGTCGATGGGACAGGTAAAAGTGGCCAGCTTTCCGTTGAAATATCGCGTGAGCTGGTCGAGGACTTCCTTGTTGCGCGCACGATTGTCGACTACGTTCTCTACATCCGAGTGGCGTCGTATCCATTCGAAAAAATCTTTCCGAGACTCGCGGGGGACGCTGATCTTACAGACGCCGTTCTCGGTGGACGCGACATAGATCCTCCCGATCCGCGAATCGAATGTTGTGCAGTATAGTTTCCTCCGGGAATCCTGCTGGCCTTCCTCCCCCTCCCGGTCTCTCTCTCCGTCAACTCGTGACCTCCTCCTCAGTGTGGTTGCAACGCGCGCGCTTTCGAGTGTTGCAAGTTCTTCAGGCATGGTTTTTCATTGTTCCGGTATCATGACCGCTGATTGAGTTTCGGGATTTGTGTGGGTGCGTGAAGTACCACGGCGAAAAGAACGCGACATCCCCCTCCGGAATTACCTCGTTTGTAATTGATGATGCGTGCGGCGAGCGACAGGTACAGCGCGCGTCCGAGTGGACGGCGTGGGATAATGATAAACATCCTGAAAACGAAAAGCAAGACAAAAATTTTTTTGCTTCTGAGTATCGGCGCGCGTGGAACGCTGTGGAACAGAGTCGTCGCGGCGAGCATTGTCGAATGAACGGTAGCCGCGGCTCCAGCCCGAGCGAATCATCGCTCGCTGCGTCGGGGAGGCGCCGGCTTTGGCCGGCGTTCTCGCCGGTGCGGCAGAATGTCCGGCAGGCGCCGGCTTCAGCCGGCGTGGGCTGCTGCGGACGCGCCTGCGGGCCACCCGAAAAAGAATCACCTTAGAAGAATGCTCTAACTTCTGCTTTCGCTGTATGCACCGGTGAGGATCCGCCCTCGCTTCGCCCGTCGTAGGTGACGGTGCCCTGAATGAACTGGGTGAGGCGGTAATCAACTCCGATGTGCCAGAGCCACGATCGCCCCGCAATCTTCCCGCCGGTCAGTTCGAACGGGGCGGCGCCATTGGCTCCGCGAAGGATGACCTCCTCACGCGTGAACTCTGCCCTCCCCTGTCCTCTGTCGCTGAGCGAGTAAACCAGCCGCACCGCCTGGGTGTTGATCTCCGCGCGCGCAGTATCATAATTCTCCGCCTCCCCCCCCGTAAGCCGGATGCCCAGCTCAACGCTCTGCTCGGGCCGGTACGACCAGTCGGTCTGAACCTCCCCGGAAGCGACGCTCCGGACCCTGTAGTCCGGGCCCGGAGAATCGAGGATATCCTTCCTCGCGATAAAATCGGTCTGATTGGAGAATTCCTTCACCAACTGCCAGCGGGCCCGGACCGACCGCTCATTGGTGTAGGTCCGCTCGTCTGCGACAGCGTACTCCGTCAGCCCCCTCCTCTGTGTGAATCTCAGGCGCAGGGAAAAATCCTGACGGTTCTCCATGACGTAGATGTCCTGCGAAACCAGCGCGCTTCCCGCGATGGTCGTCAGCCCGTTAAGGAAATGGCTGAAGTGGAGAAGATAGATCTGCTTTTTGTCTGGTTCGCTGCTTCGTTCATCCACGCGCGCGTAGGTCTCCGCCGAGAGGAACCCGGGGATATTTCCCGGCCAGCTCCCGCGCCCGAAGAGTCGTTCCCCGTTGAGCCGCACCCGCGCCCCGGCTTTGAGATCAACCGTCGGGAGGAGATTATCGCCGGGGACCGTGACGCTGATGTAGTCGCCGTCGAACCGTGCGGGACGGAAATCCTGATCGTCCGTGATGTGGTTTCCGTTCACGTCTCCGACGTAGACAAAGTTACCCGTCCCCTTTTGCACCTGCTGATAGACGCGCTCCGGTTTCGACGTTTGCCCCGTTGCCAGCTCGTAGAGTAAATCGGATTCGACGCCTCTCTGAAAGGGGGTGAAGCGCGACTGGGAGCGGAGGAGAATATCCTGCAGATCGGGCTGACCCGGGCGGCGGAACGAATCCGACGGAGATTTCTTGCGGAGTGTCAGATCGAGCGATGAGGTGAGCGAGTTCCACTCCCGCATCTGCCAGCCGTACTGCTGAGTCAGTGAAGCGAAAGCAGGCTCGAGTGCGCCCGCGGATAGCGAGTCTTCCCACCGGAATGCCAGGCTTGCGCGGAAAGATTGGCCCCCCGCGCTGTCGATCCGCACCCCCGGCGTGATCTCATTGAACCGGAAGCTTGAGGGCTTCGTCAGGCCCGTACCCGCGGCGGCGGCATGGAGATCTTCGCCGTTGTACGATATCTCCGGCCGGAAGGGTCCGGCGGACATCTCGGCGAGTGCGCGGTGGCGGTACCACGCAGATTGGTCGTCCGCCGGCGCATCCTCACTCTTGATCAATTCACCGTCGTAGCGCAGAACCGGGAGGCCCTCTCCGGAAATGCTTCCCGAGAGCGTGTACCGTCTCGAACGAAACTGATCGCCCCTTTGCATCCAGCCGAGCCCCCCGGTTACAGAAAGCGCTTCCATCGGGCCGAGCGTGACCGACCCCTCCCGGAGCTCCTCGTCGCGCCTCGACGAGTCGGCAATATTCCATTTCCGGTTGAACTCGATTTCATTGACTCTCTCCGGAGAGACGAAGCGCCGGTCGATGTATCGCTCCTTGAATTTCAGTCCAAGCGAGCCCAGGTCCCCCCCGCCGAGAGTCACATGCCTTGTCTCGAACTGCGCGCTCAAGGCGGCCGCGGGACCCGTGTTGTCCTCATCTCCTATGGCCGAGAAGCGGTTCGGATCGAACCTCGAGATGGCATACTCCCCCCCGAGGGTCAGCTCGTCCGTCACCTTTGCTCCGAGAGTGAAATCCGCCAGGCGGTGCGCAGAAGGCATCGGCAGGAAGATGAACGGCATATAGCTTCCCCGGCTCAGGCCCGCAAACTGGTACCGGCCGAGCGAAAGGATTGAATAGTCTCCCTTGCCCGGGCCCACATAGCCGAAGGAAACGCTGTACACCGCGTTGAGGGAATCCGAAGGTGCGAAGCGGTAGAGGGAGATTGCGCTGTCGGAACCCGAGGGGCTTGTGACGACCGTGTCGATTCTCGCGTACTGGCCCTTCCCCGCCCCTACGAAGACCGCCCCCGGCCGAACCGCTTTCAGCGGGTCGTCGCCTGAGGCGCGCAGGATCGCCTTATCCGAGTCGCTGAGGGAGACCTCGACCGGCGAATCCTGATTGTCGTTCTCCGTGAGGAATTCGGCGCCGACGGTCAGCCTGCGGTCGAAGAACCCGGCCGACGATTTTGCGGCGGCGAAGTTGCGGCTGAAGCGGCGGTCTGTGTATTCGAAGTCCACGGCGATCCGGGTAGAGCGTACGATAAATCGGCGGGGAGTGAATGTCACCTCCGCGGCCGCATAATCGATGACGTAATCGTTGATCTCCCCGCGTGTCATCCGCTCGCCGTTGACGTAGACGCGCTCGCTTCCCGCGATGACAAGGATGTCGCGCTCGCCGTTCGCCCCGCTAAGCCGGTAGGGACCCTGTACGCCGTCCGCCCCCTGGATCTGGTTGGTCTCGAACTTGCCTCTCGGGGCCGCGGCCGCAAGGAGGATGTCGCCTTCGGTTGCCCCGGCGCGAAACGCTCCGGTCCCTTTGGCGCCCTGCAGTTTCCGGTTCACGGAACCGAACTCATTTCCCGAGAGGCCCAGATTGAAGTCTCCGAGGGTGGCGCTGAGGTCGTTTCCGCGCAGCTCGACGAAGACCTTGTCAACTTCCTGCAGCGTCCGCGTCGTTCCTTCGGGCTGTATGGGCGAGTTTTCGTCCGTCAGCGCGGCCACGACCTCAAGATCGCGGGTGAGACTCCCGGCCATCTGCAGGCGGAAGCCGGAATTCAGAGAAAGGTCGCGGTTCGACCCCACCGTGAAGCCCCGGGCGATGCTTCCGCTCTTCTGAAGATTGGAGCCGAAGAGGTCGTCGAAGGAAAACCCGCGCCCGGTAGGCCGCGGCGCCGGCGTTCTCCCTGCGGCCCCCGAATCGGCCCGCACGGTGGGCAGACGATGGGCATACGAGCGTTGAACGCTGATCGGAAGAGCCTGATAGGAGGCGCTCAGCGTGGAGGTGTCGGCCTTCGGTCCCGCCGCCCGGAACGGCCGGTGAAGCCTCACAGTGCCGGACCTGTAGTCGATCGTGTAGTCGGCGGGGCTTCTGAGGCGTACCGAGTCGAGGAGGAGAACTTCGGATGCGGGGATGACGAACTCATGCGTGAGCGACACGACTGAATCACGGGCCGTGATTCTGAACTCGTCGTGAAGCGCCGCCGCCGGAGGCGCGGCGGAGTGTGTCTGTCCGCGCAGCGCCGGAGAAAGTACGAGAAGCGACGCGGCGAGGAGCGCCGCCGGCGGTTTACGGGGACTGACAGATCGCATTCATTGAATGCCCTATGGTAAGGAATTTTGTCCCGATATTCAATTGATTGATTTTAAGAGCCGCGTTTGCTATCTTGCCAACGACGCTTGCCACCCCCACGGATCAACCCGAACGCAACGATACCGCGGATGTCCCTCGTTCCACCATACATCGAGACTCTTCAACCCTACAAACCCGGAAGGCCGATCGCGGAGATTCAGCGCGAGCTGGGGCTGAAGCGAGTCGTCAAGCTCGCTTCGAACGAAAACCCTCTTGGGCCTTCTCCTCTTGCGCTGAAGGGGCTCCACGATTCGCTCGCCGAACTTCACAGATACCCCACCGGCGGATACGACCTCAGATCGCTCCTGGCGGCGAGGTTCAACGTCAAAACCGAGAATGTGATCGCCGGTGCGGGCTCGGAAGGGATCATGTCGGATATCATCAGGACCTTCCTCTGCGACGAGGACGAGGTCCTGACCACCGAGGGGGCGTTCATCGGCTTTCAGGTCCTTTCTAAGTCCCGGGGGGTCGCCTACCGGACCGTACCGTACAGAAACTGGCATTACGACCTTGAGGGGATTGCACGGAGCATCAACGAACATACGAAAATCATTTACCTGGCCAACCCGAACAACCCGACGGGGACGATTTTCACGAAGGACGAATTCGACGCCTTTTACGCCAGAGTTCCCGAACGAGTCCTGATCATCCTCGACGAGGCGTATTTCGAGTACGCGCGGCACAATCCGATTTATCCCGACTCCATGCAATACCGCTACGACAACGTCATTACGCTCCGGACATTCTCAAAGATCTACGGGCTCGCGGGAATCCGGATTGGCTACGGGTTCGCGCACGGGGACCTCATCAAGAACCTGTTGAAGGTCAAGCTCCCTTTCGAGCCCAGCACTCCGGCCCAGGCCGCCGGGATTGCGGCGCTCCAGGACGCCGACTTTCTGCGCAGATCGCTGGAGATGAATGCGCGGGGCCTTGAGTACCAGATGAGGGCGTTTTCCGAGATGGAGCTCGAAGTCGTCCCCTCCGAAGCGAACTTTACGATGGTCGTCCGGCCGGGCGAAGCGGACGCCGAATCCCTCTCGCAAGAACTGTTGAAAGAGGGGGTCATCATCCGTCCGCTCCGCGCGTTCGGTCTCCCGAACTGCCTCCGCATCACTGTGGGGACAGACGATGAGAACGAGATCCTCGTGAAGGCGCTGCGGCGGGTGCTTTCCAGAACCTACGCCTGAATGACGGCGCGACCGCGGGCCCGCCGGAGAGTACGGTAGGCGCCGGCTTTAGCCGGCGTCCCGCGATTACAATTGTAAGGAGCATCCATGGCACAGGAAGCGAAACAGGCACCGAACTCCGCCGTTGAGAAAGACTTTCTTCCGATCAACGGGACTGATTACATAGAGTTTTATGTCGGCAACGCCAAGCAGTCGTCCCACTATTACCGTTCGGCGTGGGGATTCAAACTGGTGGCCTATGCCGGGCTTGAAACGGGAGTGAGGGACCGCTCCTCGTATGTGTTGCAGCAGAACAAGATCCGCTTCGTGCTGACGACGCCGCTCGGGCCCGAGCACGCTATCACCGACCACATCAGGCTGCACGGAGACGGGGTGAGAGATCTCGCTCTCTGGGTTGACGACGCCGAGTCCGCCTACCGCGAGACCACCAAGCGGGGGGCGCGGGGAGTCATGGAACCCACGGTGTTCCGCGACGAATTCGGCGAGATCAATAAGTCCGCGATCGCGATCTACGGCGACACGATTCACACGTTCGTCGAGCGGAAAAATTACAGAGGGGCCTTCATGCCGGGCTACCGGTCCGTACCGGGCGAGGACACCATCGGCCGCGATGCGGGACTTCAGTATGTCGACCACTGCGTGGGCAACGTGGAGCTCGGCGCGATGAACAAGTGGGTCGAATTTTATATGTCGGTGATGGGCTTCAAGCTCTACCAGCATTTCGACGACAAGGATATATCAACGGAGTATTCCGCCCTGATGTCGAAGGTCCTCTCCAACGGCAACGAGCGGATCAAGTTCCCCATCAACGAGCCGGCCGCCGGGAAGCGAAAATCGCAGATCGAGGAGTACCTCGAGTACTACCGCTCTCCGGGAGTCCAGCACATCGCGATGGCGACGAGCGACATCATTCAGACCGTCGGTCTCCTCCAGAGCCGCGGCGTGGAGTTCCTCCGGGTCCCGTCCTCATACTACGATGAGCTCGAGGGCCGCGTCGGCCGGATCGACGAGCCGATCGACGAGCTGAAAAAGCTCGGTATTCTCGTCGACCGTGACGATGAAGGGTATATGCTGCAGATTTTCACCAAGCCGGTTGAGGACCGCCCCACCCTGTTTTTCGAGTGCATCCAGAGGAAAGGGAGCAGGAGCTTCGGGAAGGGGAATTTCAAGGCGTTGTTCGAGGCCATTGAGAGGGAGCAGGCAATCAGAGGAAATCTCTGATCGCCGCATACGGTTCTCTGAACATCTTCCGAACCCCTCGTGCGCCTGTGCACATTCGAAGTTAGGACTGCGCTCGGCACGCGGCGCAGGCTGGGGCTCGTCATCCCCGGCGGGATACTCGATCTCAACTCCGCAACGTCATGGCACCTCGCCGCGAACGGAGAAGCGCAGCCCCGGCGGATCGCAGACGCGCTCGTCCCTCCATCCATGCTCGAGTTCCTCCGGGGAGGGCCTACGTCTCTCACGTTTGCGCTCGCGGCAGTCGAGCGCGCGTCGGATGTACTCAAAGGAGGAATCCTTCCTCCGGGTCCGGAAGGGGAAACGCTTCTCTTCGCCCAGCGGGAGGTGCGGGTCATCGCTCCCCTCCCCCGCCCTTCGTCGATGCGCGACTTCTACGCCTTCGAGGATCACGTGAAGAAAGGGTTCGAGAAGCGGGGAGAGCCGATGCCGAAGGAATGGTATGAGATGCCTGTCTACTACAAGGGCAATCACCAGAGCATCGTGGGACCCGACGAAGACGTGGCCTGGCCTTCGTTCACCGAGCGCTTCGATTACGAGCTTGAGCTTGCCGTCATTATCGGCAAAGAAGGAAGGGACATCCCCGAGGGGCGCGCGCGGGAGCACATCGCGGGCTTTACCGTCATGAACGACTTCAGCGCCCGCGACATGCAGCGGAAGGAGATGAAGGTGAGGCTCGGGCCGGCGAAGGGGAAGGATTTCGCTACCGCCATCGGGCCGCACCTCGTCACGCCCGATGAAATCGGCGATCCGTACAACCTCCGGATGACGGCGAAGGTCAACGGGGAGCTCTGGTCCGATGGGAACTCCCGCAGCATCCACTACACCTTCGAGCAGATGATCGCGTTCGCATCGACGGCCGAGACGCTTTACCCGGGGGACCTGATCGGTTCAGGTACCGTCGGCGGAGGGTGCGGGCTTGAACTCGACCGGTGGGTCTCGCCCGGCGACACCATAGAGCTGGAAATCGAAAAGGTCGGCATGTTGAAAAACAGAATCGTCAAGAGTTGAATCAAAGGAGCAGCCCATGTACCCATTGCAAAAAGGAAAGAGCGCGAAGCAGGCGCATGTCGGATTGCCGGCGGGGACGTTCGAAGAGGAACACGGCAGGCAGGGGTTTTACGGAAAATCCTCCCACCTCTACCATGCTCACGCGCCCACGGACTGGACGCGGATTACGGGAGCGGTGCGCCCTCATGCGATCGACTGCAATCGGCTCGAGCCGACCGACCGGACAGACCCCTGCGGCTCGCCGGTGGCGTTTCTGAAAAACGGCGAGATCACCATCTACGTATCGCGCCGCTCCGCCCCGATGCCCTTCTATTACCGGAACGCGGACGGCGACGAGCTCTACTTCGTTCACCGGGGCACGGGGGTCATCGAGACGGACTGGGGGCCCCTTGAGTTTGAGCCGGGCGATTACGTCAATATTCCGCGGGCAGCCACCTACAGACTCATCCCCAAGACGAACGACAATTTTTTCCTGATCGTCCAGTCCTCCGGCGAATTCGACCAGCCCCAGAAAGGGGTCCTGGGCCAGCACGCCTTGTACGATCCGGCCGTGGTCGTTACTCCCGAGCCAACGCCGATCCTCGACGACAACCGCGAGTGGGAGGTGAGGATAAAGTTTCAGGATCAGTTTTCGTCCATTTTCTATCCGTTCAATCCGATGGACGTAGTCGGGTGGAAGGGGGACCTGACAGCCTGGAAGCTGAGGATGCGCGACATCCGCCCGGTCGTGAGCCCCCGGGCGCACCTGGCTCCGAGCGTCCATACATCCTTCGTCACCCCCGGGGCCGTCGTCTGCAGTTTCGTCCCGCGGCCGATCGAAGAAGAGCCTGATGCGCTGAAGGTCCCCTTCTTCCACCGGAATACCGATTCGGACGAATTCATTTTTTATCACGAGGGCGATTTTATCAGCCGGCAGGATATCGGACCGGGCATGGTCACTCTCCACCCACGCGGCATCCACCACGGCCCGCATCCCAAGGCGCTCGCCAATCAGGGGAAGAAGAAGTACACGGACGAGTACGCCGTGATGATCGACACCGTCAACCCGATCTTCCTGACCACCGAGGGAGAGGCTGCGGAGCGGAAGGACTACTGGAAAAGCTGGATGGAGAAGTAATTGATCGTCAATCCATCCGCCGAGGAGTACCGGAACGTCTACAAGCTCATGATCGGCGCAATCGTTCCGCGCCCGATCGCGTTTGTCTCGTCGCTCAGCGCCGACGGCGTCCGAAACCTGGCGCCGTTCAGCTTCTTCACCGGCATCAGCGCCAACCCCCCCGTGATCTGCTTTTCCACGATGAGGCGCAGCAGCGACGGCGCCCGGAAGGACACGCTGAACAACATCGAGGCCACCGGTGAGTTCGTCGTGAACGTGGTGTCGGAGCCGATCGCCGAACAGATGAATCTCTCCTCGGCGGAGTTTCCACCCGGGGTCGACGAATTCGTCGAGTCGGGCCTCACCCCGGTCCCGAGCGATCTCGTCAAACCACCTCGGGTGCAGGAGTCGCCGATCAACATGGAATGCCGTCTCGTGCAGATCGTCCATGTGAGCCCCAGGCCTCTGGGAGGGAGCCTCATCCTCGGAGAAATCCTCCGGTTCCATATCCGGGATGAGCTCTTTGAAAACTTCAGAATAGATCCGGACAAGCTCCGCCCGATCGGGCGCATGGGAGGCCCCACGTTCACGCGCACGACCGACCGGTTCGATCTGATAAGGCCGAAAACCGGCGAGATCCGAAACCCGTGACGCATCCCTTTGCGCGGCTCGCCGCGGCGGGGCTCCTCTTCCTTGGAATCGCGGCGGCAGCCCCCCGGACCGGCGGTCAGGGCCCAGCCATCCCCGGCGACGCATCCATAACCTTCTATTCGATCAGGGCGCTCGATGAGCGTAACGTGTTCGCCGTCGGCAAGCCCGGCATCATCGCACACTCCACCGACGGCGGGAAGACATGGACCCTGCAGTCGCATCCGGCCCCCGCCGGAACGGATTTATTCGGCGTCGATTTTTCCGACAGGAGCCACGGGTTGATCGTCGGCGGGAAGGGGACGATTCTTCGGACGACGGATGGAGGCTCCGCGTGGTCGGAGGTCCCGGCGGGAACGCCGGAGAACCTCGTCTCGGTGCATATGGGGACTTCTCAGGTAGGCTGGATCGCCGGTTTCCTCGGTACGATTCTGAAGACAACCGACGGGGGGGCAAGCTGGTCGGGTCAGCGAAGCGGCGTATTCGACAATCTCTGGTCGGTCTCGGCAGCCGACTCGGGCGAATGCTTCGTCACGGGAGGGAGCGGAACGATCCTCGCAACATCCAACGGGGGAAGAAGCTGGAAGACCGAAACGAGCGGCGTCCAGAGTTTTCTCTACTCCGTGAGGTTCCGCGGCCCGCAGACGGGGTGGGCTGTCGGAGGATACGGCGCCATACTCAATACAACGAACGGCGGACGCTCATGGGAAAAGCAGAACCTCGTCCCCTATTTGAGCGCCTTCCAGTCGAAGGCCTTTCATTACTCCGTCTACCCCTTCGACGCGCGATCGTGCATCGTTACCGGAACCGCGGGAACAGTGCTCAGGACAACGGATGGGGGGACGACGTGGAGCAAGGCCGATTCAAGGACCGGGGTAGTGCTTTTTGGAGCCGACTTTGCCGACAAAAAAACCGGCTGGGCGGCCGGTTCTTCGGGGACGATTATCAAAACGTCGGACGGCGGCGTCACCTGGCGGATCAGCCGGGGCGCCCGGTAGGCGCAGGCTTCAGCCTGCGCGAATCCTCGATGTACGCACCCTAAAGGGTGCGCCTACCGCATCTTCTCTATTGAGCTGATCTCCCTCAGGAGGTCCTTCTTTGTGAAGCGGGACTTGCTCATGATGGTCGAGATAAACCCCTGCATCTGAGATTTGGTCTCCTCATCCACCTCCATTGAAGTCAGGATGATAATCGGGGTGTTTCTCGTGCTCACCTGCTGCTTGAGCTGGTACGCCACGTTGAAACCCGAGATGTCCGGCATGATGAGGTCAAGGATGATCAAATCGGGCGCTTCCGACGCGGCGATTCTGACCCCCTCCTTGCCGTTCATCGACTTGATCACTTCGTATCCTTCCGCCTCCAGAATCACATGGATCAGATCCGCCGCGTTCCGGTCGTCGTCGATGATCAGAACCTTCGGATGCTGCTTCTGTTTGATCGCGCGAAGGGGAATTTTCTGCATCACTTTGAGGAGTTCTTCCCGGTTGACGGGCTTGACGAAGTAATCGAGGGCTCCCATGCTGAATCCGAGCTTTTTCTCGTCGGTGATGGAGATGATCACGATCGGTATGTTTTTGCAGATAGGGTGGCGCTTGAGCTCCTTCAGCACCTGCCACCCGTCTTTGATCGGCATGATCATGTCGAGCGTGATGATACTCGGCTTCAGCCTCTTGGCCTTCTCCAGACCCTCGGCGCCGTCCCGGGCGACCTCCGTCCGGTAGCCGGCTTCGTGCAGGTACATCTGGATCAGCTGCGCTGCCTGCGCATTGTCCTCGATGATGAGGACCATCGGCTTTTCTCCGTCGGGAAGAACGGCGAGCTGCTCCTGCGCCACATGGATAAGCTGGTCGGCAGACTCGATGACCTCTCCGGCGACGACCATCGGGATCCGGAATCGGAACGTGCTCCCCTTCCCCCACTCGCTTTCGACCGAAATCTGCCCGCCATGCAGCTCCACAAGTCTCTTCGTGATAACCAGTCCGAGGCCGGTGCCCTCGGCAGATCCCCGCGCATTCTTCCCCTGCTGGAAGGCATGGAAGAGCCGCGCAAGGTCTTCGGGCTTGATCCCCAGCCCCTGGTCTCTCACTTCCACCTCGATCTCATTTACGAAGCGGTGAATCGCGACGGTAATGATGCCGTCCTTACTGCTGTACTTGATCGCGTTCGAGACAAGGTTTACGAGGATTTGCTTGAAACGGGTCTGGTCCACAACCAGCTGCTCGATGTCCGGAGCGATGTCGAACGCCAGCTTTGCCCCCTTCTGATGGAGAGCCGCCTGCATCACCCGCTCGACGCTTTCGACGAAGTATGAGACGGGGTAGGCGTCGAGATGCAGCTCCATCTTCCCGGCTTCGATTTTCGATAGGTCGAGTATGTCGTTAATGAGCCCCTGCAGGTGCTTGCCGCTTTCATTGATGTTCCGCATGAAATCGGTCACTTTTTCCTGGGGGAGGGCCTTCAGCTCGCTCGTAAGGATCTCCGAGAAACCCACAATTGCGTTCAACGGGGCTCTCAGCTCGTGGCTGAAGGTCGCCAGGAAACGCTTCAGGGTCTCGTTCGCGTCGTCCGTTCTCTTTTTCTCGTTTTCCAGCTCGATGTTCTTGACGGTAATCTCGTCCATCAGCCGCTTGCGGCTCGTCCCGATGGCCAGCTCATTGGCTATGATCGTAAGTAGCTTCAGATCCTCCTGCACATACTGGTCGACCTTGGGTGAGAGGACCTCCAGCACACCCTGCAACTCGTTCTGAACCATCAGAGGGATCGAAATCAGCGTCTTCAGTTTGAGCGCGGTAGTCTCGCTGAGGAAGTAGGCGGCAATCGTGCTCCTGGAGAGCTCATCCGTCACGATGGTCTTGCGTCCGATCACCGTTTGCACGGCGATCGTCCTCGTCTTTTCGTGAACGATCTGATGTTCCACTTCCGGATCGACGCGTACATCGATCAGTGACGGGGCCATCAGATGCAGGAGAGAGGATCGCTGGTCGTAGCGGTAGATGCAGACGAACTTGCTTGGAATCCCCATGAAAGCGGCAATGCGTTCGCCGGCGCTGAGACAGAGCTCATCGAGGTGAGGAGCGACATTGATCACGTGAGAGACCTGCATCAGCATCTCTTTTTGCTGCTGCTGGTGCTTCTGCTGTGTGATGTCCTGGAAAAACACCGAGATTCCGCTTTCCGTCGGATAGATCCGGATATCGTACCACGCCTCGAATCGCTCATCGCGGTACGAGGTTTCAAAACTCTGGAAAGCCCTCTTTTCCATCGCGAAGCGATATTTCTCGCCGAGCTCGGCATCGCGCGCGTTGGGAAACACCTCAAATACGTTTTTTCCGAGTACCTGCTCCCTCTTCAGTCCGGTCCCTTCCTCGGCGGCTCTGTTCCAGTACGTGAACCGATAATCGGTGTCGAGCGCGAAGAAACCCCCTGATATTCCTTCGAGGATTTCCTCAAACTGCTCAGCGTTCTTCATGATGGACCTGTGATCTTGTGAAGATTCCCAATCCCGGGGTAGAACCAGCGAAACGGCTGAACGTTACGTAATTCTACAATAACATGCAAGATATTTTTTAAGGAAGGCTTTAGGTAAGTCCATAAAGGCTAAGTATTATCAGCCCAAGGTCGGTTCTCCACAACTTGTAAGGTCGAAAAACCCCCGAATTCACAGGGTATTGGCAGCTCTCAACAAGATATGCACACCCTCAAAAACAGGTTGATTAAGGGGGTGAGGATGCTACGCGGGGAGTTGGGCCGGAGAGGGGTATTTGAGGAGGCATTCGGAACCATTCAGGAAGGAGCATGTGTCGCACGGGGGAGCACCTCCGTCTCTCCTCGCGCCCATATTCCTGTCAAAGTTTCTGGATTTTATTTTCATGAGGGAATGCCGCAAGAGCGCTTCAAACGTAGCGATCCCGGCCTCCCCGAGGTCAAAGTGAACCGGCGAAGAAGTATGATCAAGGAACACCAGGGATGCGCGTACGATTTTCTGGCGGTGGAGCTTGCGAATCATCCAGGCATACACTTCAAGCTGAGGCCTGTAGAGTTCGGCTCGTTTCGCGATTCCTTCCGGTGGAATCTTATCGGTTTTGTAATCCACCACTTGCCATTCTTCCCGGGTATTCCGATAGAGCCTGTCGATCGTCCCTGTCAGAAAATCGTCATCGAAGCCGCAGCTGATGGAGTACTCGGTCCGGGCGTCGGAGGCGGAGAGTACCTCCTTTCCAAACGCGCTCCGAACGAATTGCCGCACATTTTTGGAGACAGCTCCGGCGATTTGCTCTTTTTGAGCATCTTCCACGAGATGGCTCTCGAATACCAGGCGGCGGGCTCTCTCCTCCACTTCCCTGTCTTCGATTGAAGCCTCCCGTATGTCTCGCAGGATCTGGTGAGTGATCGATCCCTCGATCTCGCCCCCACCGGTTTCGTCCGCTTCATCCTCCTCCTCCGGCCGGAGCAGAGGCCTGTTTGTTTCGGGGAGTCCGAGGACGTATTTGAGATAGTATTTTGCCGGGCATTCGAGGTATGTCCTGATCTGAGTCGCCGAAAAGATCTCTCCCCGAACCCGCCCCACAACCGGTTCAATCCACAACTCTGCGGGAATCCCCCTGGTAGGCGGTGCGCAGGACTCAGAAACTGCCGCAGCCGGCGCATCTGCGCGGTTGGAGTCTGCCACGGTCACGTGTAGCCGCAAGGAGTGCATAATCTCCTCTCCGGCGATTCTGACCTTCTTTGGCGGGAGCACGAGCTCACCCTCCCGGACAGAATCGGCCGCCAGGCCCAATCCTCCCAGGACCCAGTCCATGTAGCATGGTGCCCCGGAACGCGGTGAAATCCGGCCCGAGAGGGCGATCATGTCGCGCGCCCTCGTGCATGCCACATAAAAGATTCGTTTTTCTTCTGCCTCCGTCTTTAGCCGGCTGAAACGCTTCATCAGCTCAAAGTAGGGCGACCGAATGTCAGGCTCCGAATCGGAATTGCCGGGGATCTCAAATGCGATCCCCATAGACGGATCGATGTACGGCGAGTCGTCGTAGACGAACCTGCGGTCGAGGAAGGGAAGAAAAACGATGGGGAATTCGAGTCCTTTCGCAGCATGGATCGTCATCACGCGAACGCAATTGTCAGACTCCTCCGGAAGGGCCTGCCCTTCGCGCGCTTCCCGGTCGGTGAGCATCGAGAGACGCTCCACGAAATCGAAGAGCGAATGAAAACCCCTTCCTTCGAACTCGCGGGCAGTCCTGAGGAGCTTCTGCACATTCGCTTTCGCCTGGGGCCCTGAGGAGGGAGAGGAAATGATCCCGTGCCAGCCGGTCTGGAGCATGATGCGCTGGACAAGGAGAGGGACCGGAAGCCTCTTTGCCACTCCGAGGTCCTCCACGAGAGTTGCCGCGGCCCGATGCAAGAGTTCCCCTTTTTGATTCGCTGCGAGGTGTCGCAGCTTCTCCCAGAGCGTGGGGCGGCGGACTCTGGAGAGCTCGAAAAGAAGTGAATCCGGGAACGCGAAAAAGGGAGAGCGAAGAACCGCCGCCAGCGCCACATCGTCGTCCGGGTTCAGGAGAAATCTGAAGAATGAGAGGAGGTCGAGGATCTCCTGCGTCTGATAGAAGCCGATCCCCCCCGAAAGGATGAAGGGAACCCGCTCCGCGGCGAGAGCCTTCTCCAGTTCTTCCAGACGGGTGCGGCCCCTGAGGAGTATCGCTACGTCGTTGTACCGGGCTCCCCTCGGAGATTCGTTCTCTCTCTCGTACACGGTCGCGCCCTCCGCGATGAGCTCTCCGATTCTCCGGGCCACCATCCGGCACTCAAGCCCGGCAGCGCCGATTCCCGCCTCTGAGGCTCCTTGCGCCTCCCCACGGGGCGGGACGACGAGAAGCTCTATCCGTCCCTCGGCGCCGTTGGCCCTTCCCCTGATCAGGTCATGGTGGGGTATGCCGAACCGTGACGGACCCTCCGCCATCGTCCGGGAGAAGACGCGGTTTACAAAATCGACAGGACCCGTCAGAAGCCGGAAGCTCTCTGCAAGGGAAATGCTGTGCTCAGCTTCGGGTCCCGATGCGGCTTCGATGGCCTGCCTCGTCTCCTCGAATATCCCCACCTCCGCATTGCGGAAGCTGAAAATGGATTGCTTCGGATCCCCGACGATGAACAGGTTTCCGGTAGTGAAGTTGGATATCAGCAGCCTGACGATCTCGTACTGAAGGTGATCGGTGTCCTGGTACTCATCGATCATGATGAATTTTAGCTTCTCGGCAAGCAGTCTCCGGATCTCTTCGCTCCGGAGGAGATCGCGGGCCTTCACGAGAAGGTCATCGAAGTCGAGCTGGCCGGACTCTGCTTTTCTTTCGCCGTAGATCACCACCGTTTCGCGGTACACCTTCAGAAGGACCCGGATGCACTTCAGAAGTACTCTCTCGGCCCCGGAAGATGATTCCGCCACTGCGGCGTCGAGGAACCCGGAAAGGGACTTCCGGTGAGCGGCAAGAATCGCGGCGTCCTCATCTGAGGCCTTCTCAACGTCAAACCCGTTCCCTCCCCGGCCCCTGCGGAGTTTTCCGTCGGATGTCAGGACTGCCTCGGCTACTTCGCGATACCATCGCACTTTTTCATCCGGCACGAAGCCGTCAGACCAGCGGGAGAGGATTTCCATCACTTCGTCCCTCTTCCTTCCGCTCGCGCATCCGAGGAGCCTCCGGAGCGCCTCCCGCCAGGGGGTCTCGTCTACCAGAGCGGCCGCCTCCGTTTCCGCCATCTTACGTCGTCGCTCCAGTATCTCTTCGTCGGTCAGCTCTTCGCTGAGAGGGCCCGCCGGGCTCATGATTCGTTCGATCACTTCCCGCTTCCCGAGCCAGCCCTCCAGAAACCGGAGGACCCTCTTCCTCCCGATGAGCCGGAGCGCCGTGGAGAGCCCCTCGTTCTCGGGCGAATCGCGGCGTGACATGAATGCCTCGAGTGTGTCCCGGAGAGCCTCCTTCAGTAGAAGCTCTCGATCAACCCCCTCGACCACGGTAAACGCGGCGTCGACTCCCGCCTCGACTGGGTGTTCGCGAAGCAGCTGCGCGCAGAAGGAGTGAATCGTCCCGATATTCGCTGCGGAGAGCTCGTCGCGGGCGCGCTCAAGGAGCCGACGCTCTTCGGGCGACTCCGAGCGGCCGATCTTCGACTCGATCAGCTCGGCAATGCGCTTCCGCAGTTCGCCCGCGGCATTCTCGGTAAATGTTATTGCCGCGAGACTTCCGACCCGCTCGCGCGTGCGGAGAAGGATCTCGACGAATCTCCGGACGAGGACCGTCGTCTTCCCGGCGCCTGCGTTTGCAACAACCGATACGTGGGAGCTGTACTGAAGGGCTTTTTCCTGATGTCCTGTGAGCACTCTCTCAGCCTTTCATCACGGCGAGCGGGACAAGGCGTGCGACCTTGCGGGCGATGCCCGCCCCGTGCACAACATCCACCACGCGGCTCACGTCCTTGTATGCATCGGGTTTCTCCTCGACAAGCCCCGAGCGCGTCTCGCCTCGCACGAGGATTCCCCTCGCTTTCATCTCCCGGTCAAGCTCGTCGGGGGTTGTCTCCCTCTTCGCCTGGGTGCGGCTCATCGACCGGCCGGCGCCGTGGCACGACGACCCGAACGACTCCTTCATTGCCAGCTCCGTGCCTGCGAGGATGTACGAGCACGTGCCCATGCTTCCGGGGATGAGAACCGGCTGGCCCGCCTCCCTCAGCTCCTCCGGGAGGATGGGATGACCCTTCGGGAAAGCTCTTGTCGCCCCTTTTCTGTGCACGAGAACGTGCCGCATCCTCCCTCCGACCATGTGCTCTTCGTGCTTGGCGATGTTGTGGCAGACGTCGTAGACAAGCCTCATGTCCGCATTTCCGAGGACGGATCTGAATGCCTCCCTGACTCCATGCGTCATCAACTGCCTGTTTGCAAATGCGAAATTCGCCGCCGCCGCCATTGCGCCGAGATACCTCCTGCCCTCGTTCGAGGAAACCGGGACGCATGCAAGCTGGCGGTCGACAACGGTGATGGCGTGCTTTTTCATTCCCTCTTGCATCTGGTCGAGGTAATCGGTGCATACCTGGTGACCGAGGCCCCTCGACCCGCTGTGGATCAGCACGACTACCTGTCCCTCCCTAACGCCGAATCGCCCGGCCGTGACGGGATCGAAGACCTCCGAAACGAACTCAATCTCCAGAAAGTGGTTTCCGGAGCCGAGAGTCCCGAGCTGCGGATATCCCCGCTCCTTCGCCCGATCGCTCACAAACGACGGTTCGGCATCCGGAATCCTTCCGTAATCCTCTATTCTGCCGCAGTCGGCATCCGTCCCGTACCCCCTCCGGGCTGCCCACTGGGCCCCGTCTTCGAGCACCTCATCGAGCTCCGAGCGCGGGATTTGAACCTTCCCCTTCCGCCCCGTTCCACAGGGTATGTCGTGAAAGAGACGGTCGATCAGGAGCCCAAGTTTCGGCCGAACGTCTGAGGCGTCAAAGGGGGAGGCGAGAAGGCGCACTCCGCAATTGATATCGAATCCGACGCCCCCCGCCGAGACCACGCCGTGCTCGGGATCTGCCGCGGCTACGCCGCCAATACAAAAGCCGTATCCTTGGTGTGCGTCTGGCATCGCGAGTGACCTGCCTACAAGACCGGGAAGAGTGGCCACGTTTGCCACCTGTTCTATCGTAAGATCCTTCTCGATCTGCGACGCAAGGGTCTCGTCCGCAAACAGGAGTCCTTCCACCCTCATCCCCGCCTTGTAGGTGGACGGGATCAGGTAACGGAAATCCCCGGCTTTCTGCAGGCGGGCTTTCGGCGCAGGTCCCCCGTGCGCTCCCTTCATGAGGCTTCAGATGTCGAAGAATACTCGCGCCACCGCCCCATCGGCATTCTCGCGGATCGACAATTGGTGGTAGGTCACCGCCTTGACGCCCAGTAGAGTCCGATGAATATCCGGCGCATACGGCTCTCCTCGGAGCTCTGCCTTCATCTCTCTCTCGGAAATGTCTCGGATTGAGAATTCCTTGCATATGAATCCCTCACCGTCGAAGAGGAAGAGAACTTCTTCCAGCCATCGCACCATCAACTGCTTGATGTCGGATCCCGAGAGGGCAACGATTCTCAATTCGAGCGGCCGGACGGTCGAGAGGTCAACCATCACGGACATGAGCCCTGCCGCCGCATGAGCAAATACCTCGGCGAGTCCCGCCCCCCTCGCCTCAATTCCCACATCCGAGGGGTGAGCGAGTATGGTATAACCAGCCTTTAACATAGGGTATCTGACCGTGTATTGGTAGGCTCGGACTGTAGGCGCCGGCTTTAGCCGGCGTCGGCGTAATCATCGTTCGATTCGTTCGTTCCGCCGCTAAACTGGTGTCACGGTTTGGACCGTGACACCACCGGGGACAAACCATCTTAGGGTGCGCCGTGGCGCTCCGTGCACTCTCTCAGAGATTCGGACCCACCGAAAAATAAAACAACACAGGTCCAAAGCTCATCGAGGAATTCGGAGTCCCCGGTTTCAGGTAGAAGCTCTTCCCGGCCCCGAACGAAGCCTCCCCGAGCGGAGTGTCCAGGGAGATCTCGGCGCCGAGCCCGTGCCGGAAACTGTTGATTTTCAGTTCCTCGGGGATCAGCGAGATCGTGCCGATGTCATACCGGGCTTTCAGGTAAGTTTCGAAGATGATCCTGAACGGGAGCCAGAAACGGTACTCCATGTTGACGAGGAACACCTGGCGGCCATAGCTGTCGTCGTCATGGAGTCCGAGAAAGGAGCGGAATCCGCCGAGCGTATACTGTTCTGCGATGGGCAGGGTCGCATCCGCAAACCCGAATGTCACCTTCGGGCGAAGCGTGTGCCTGGGCAGAAACGTCAGGTACGTTTCATAGGTTGCGCCCACCTTTCCGAAGCCTACCTCGCTCCCGAGGCCCTTGAGCGCGGTCTCGTACGAGAGCGTCATAAGCATTCCCGACCGGGGAAAGAGAAACCTGTCCTCCGTATCCACGATGCTCTTGAGTTTCAGAGAGACGAACCGGTACCGCTCCGGTGTGTATCCCTCCCCGCTGATCGCACTGATCTGCTGGTTCTCCGCGCGCAGTTCGGCCGCGACGTCTCCGAAGCGTTCAAACTGGCTTCCGAACGCGGCGGTCCACCCGTACTTGATCTCCTTAAACCTGCCGTTCTCGACTCGATCCCACTCATTCCCCAGGATCGTGGGATCATCGCGGTAGGTGATGATGTCCCTGGAGTTGAAATACACTCTGGTGTTGAACGTGAAATAGGTATTGAAGATCCTGTTGATCGTGTATCCCAGCCGTGCCTCGCGGTCGCGGTATCCGTACCTCATGTTGATCGAAAGGTCCTCCCACGCACCCCGGGAGTTCACGTCGCGGATATCGACGGTGCCGACAAGGCTCTGCTCGTTATCGGCATGAACCCCCAGGCGGACGAACGAGGAGCTCTTCTCCTTCACCTTCAGGACGATCACAGGGTCGGTGCCGGTATAACGGACATCGAGAAGGACGTAGTCAAAGAGGCCTGTGCTTTTGATGTTGACGATTCCCTGGTACGCCCGGTCGATCTTGAAGATGTCCCCTACATCGAGCGGAAACTCGCGCCTGATCACGTAATCACGGGTGCGTTCGTTTCCCTCGTATCTGATTTGCGAAATTGTACCTTCGTTGATCCTGAAGCTGAGCCGCGCCTGGCTTGTATCGAGCGCGACCGAATCGATCCGCGCGAGCGAGAAGCCGCGTGCCCTGTAGTGACCGAGGACCTGTTCGAACGCACGCTTAACCTGCGCCTCATCGATGGGTCTTCCCTCAAGGGGAGCGATCTCCCCCGCGATCAGCTCATCGGGGAGCGAGACGTTTCCCGAAAAAGTGAAGCTCTTCAGCGGAGGGTACGTCGGTAGAGGGTCAGCCGGGATCACTTCGGGTACGGAGTTGGCGGATGCGATTGCACTGGCCGCGGGGGGAGATCCAGCGGTCTGCCTCCCCGCTTTCCCGAGGGCTTCCAGAATCGCCGGAATGCTTCGTTCCCCCGCTGCCTCCCCCTCGGCGATCAACGTGTCGAGGCCGGTGAAATCCGAAACGAGACGCTCCCTGACATCGGGGGTGATGACGACGTCGGCCATTTTCAACTGAAGCCGGTTCGGCTCCTGCATCACGATGGTCATAATCTGGTCCGCGATTTCCCAGGGGGCGCTGAGCTGGTTTGCGCTCCGTAACGAGCCCGTGGAATTCACGGCGATCACCACGCCGCAGCCTGCCGAACGCGCGACATCGACCGGAATGTTGGAGATCAACCCCCCGTCGACCATGAACATGGAGTCGCGCTCCAGCGGAGTGTACAGAAATGGTACCGTCATGCTTGCCCGCATCGCTTCCGAGAGGGAACCTCGGTCCATGACGACCCGCTTCCCGGAAACCAGGTCGGTCGCAGTCGCCCGGAACGGTATTCTCAGGTCGTCGAACCCCGGGTCGGGATGGTACAGCGCCTGAAGAGTGAGATAGGAGAAAAAATTCGAAAACCGCTGCCCCCCGGAGATCGATGAGGGGATGATCGGCGCAAGCCCATCAAACCGAATCAGGAGGTAGCCCTGTTCTTCCGACTGCTTCTGTCCCACGAAGAGATCTGTCCGTTTGGTTTCCTCGGAGAACGAGAGAAGCTCGCTCCAGTCGGTGTGCGTCGCGATGCTCTCGATCTGGGTCGTGGAGTAGCCCGAGGCATAGAGCCCTCCCACTACGCTTCCGATGCTGTTTCCGACGATAAAATCGACCGGGATGTGATTCCTTTCCAGAGCGCGCAGTACCCCGATCTGGGCAAGTCCGCGCGAGCCTCCGCCGCTCAGTACGACGCCGACCTTCGTCCGTCCGGGCCCCTCGTGATGAACGGCGATCCCCCTGAACGGCCTCGAACTATCGGCGGCAGTTTTGACATACTTCTGTTGAGCAACTGCTGGGAGGGAGAGACAAGGCAGCATCAGCCAGAGGATGATTCGCCGAGCCAGCCTTATCCGGGGTTCAGTCAAACAATTGTCCAGCAAGAAAATTCTTTAACAAAGTAGAAATTTCCGGAGGGAAAATCAAGGATTCCGAATTCCGGTGGTCGCGGCCTCTGATCCGCGCTCCGATAAACTGGTGTCACGGTCCATACCGTGACACCAGCCGGGAATCGGCGTGGATGTTGCGTTCAAAACCCGGTAGGCCCCGGCTGTAGGCGCCGGCTTTAGCCGGCGTCACCTCCGCCATCCAGCGTCTTACCCAGATACTTTACGAGCCGCTCCTTGCAGATTTCCCTCCCAAACTGACCTGCATGGCTGCGGATCGCGGAGGAGTCGAACGAGATCCGTTCGAATCGCATTACCGCGTCGAGTAGACTTGCCGCGCTCTGCTCTTTGAAGAACATCCCGGTTCGGCCTTCGACCACAGTCTCAAGTGCACCCCCCCGCGAGTACGCGATGACCGGTTTGCCGCACGCCATTGCCTCTACCGGGGCGATGCCGAAGTCCTCCTCCCCGGGAAAGATAAGGGCCTTCGAGCGCGCGTAACACTCCGCCAGCTCCCCTTCCGATACCCATCCTCTGAATTCAACATTCTTCCCCGCGATCGAGCGAAGCCTCTTCTCCTCCGGGCCGGATCCGACGATGACCAGGCGCTCGCCTCGGGACGACAGCGCCTCGACGGCGAGATCGATCCGCTTGTACGGGACCAGCGCGGAGACGACGAGAAAAAACTCCCCGTCTCCCCCCGACTCGCCAAACCGGCGTAAGTCCACCGGTGGATGTATCACGGTGGATTCCCGGTTGTAGAGCCTTCTGATCCTTTCCTGAACAGCCCTTGAATTCGCGATAAAATGCCCGACGTTCGCCGCAGTCGACACATCCCAGCTCCTGAGGCCCCCCACGATGGCGCTCATTGCCGCGCGGACCGGGAGCGACGCCCTCCCGGGACCGAAATAGTTTGAATACTGGTCCCAGATGTACCGCATGGGCGTATGACAGTAGCAGACATGCACAGCCCCGCGGCCGATTCTCACACCCTTCGCGGCGGCGTGGCTGCTCGATATGACCCATCGGAAGCTCCGCGTATCCAACCCCCGGGCAGCCGCAGGAAACAAGGGGAGGAAGTACCTGTAGTGGCTCCGTCCAAAGGGGAGATGCTGTATCAGGGACGTTCTGATCGGGAGCCGCTCGATTGAAGGAGATACGCTCCCACGGGTGTGGACCAGCGTGAAAATTGTGGCGCGGGGAAAGAGCTCGCAGAGAAGTTCGAAAACTTTTTCGCCGCCCCTCATGCCGACAAGCCAATCGTGAACGAGCGCGACATCCTGAGGGAGTTCCATGCGTAAAAATATACGAAGTTTGGGCAACAGATGGCGCGCCTGTATCTTGCTTCCCGAAGACCTCCTTCCTATATTGATCAGATTCCTTTGCAGCGCCGCAGAAATACCGCCAATCGCCCCCTTCGATTCGCTTCATGACCTACCTTCTCCCTCTCGGGATCATCGTCCTGCTTTTCATCGCGACCGTGACAATCACTCTTCTGATCACCGGCCCGAGCCTCCTCCTCAAGCCGAAACGGAGGACCGCTGAATTCTACAGAGCCCTCGGTCAGCCGACCACCCCCTCGGAGGCCCATCTCCCCTACGAGGAACTCGACGTCGAGGTCGAGAAGGGCCTGAAACTCAATGGCTGGCTTATCAAGGCGGAATCGCCCGCGAAGGGGACCGTCCTCATACTTCACGGGGTGTCTGACTGCAAGATCGACGGGATCAGGCTGGCGGGCTTTCTGCGTGGCCACGGGTTCAACGTCTTCCTGTATGATGCACGCTGCCACGGCCGGAGCGGCGGAACATACTGCACATACGGATTCTACGAAAAGTATGATGCGGTTAAGGTGGTCGACTATCTCCTCTCCAGAAGAGATTTCGGGCCCGGACGTATCGCCGCCTTTGGCACGTCGATGGGGGCAGCCGTAGCCATCCAGGCCGCCTCGATCGACGCAAGAATCTCCGCGGTCGTCGCCGAGAATTCTTTTGCCACGCTCCGCTCGATCTTCGACGACTATCAGAAGAGGATGATCAAACTCCCCTTCCACTTCCTGCGCAACCTTGTCATCGTCCGTTCGGAGAGGCTCGCGAAATTCAAGGCGAGCGACGTATCCCCTCTCGAGGCTGTCAGGAAGCTCACAATCCCTGTTCTGTTCATCTACGGGAAAAACGACCGGCTGATCAGGCATGAATATTCGCTGCAGCTCTATGAGAATGCGCCTCCCGGGAAGGTGCTTTTTCCCGTCGAGCATGCGTCCCATAACGACGCATGGACCGTCGCCGGCCGGTCCTACGAGGAAAAGCTCCTCGATTTTCTCGGGGGAGCCCTCCGTTGAGACCTGCCGCGGCGCTGGCCCTCCTTATCCTTATTGTCCTCCTCCCTCCGCGTCTCGTTTCACAGATTGAATTCTCACAGGCGAACGCCGAAAAAGTCCTGCGCCACCTCGTGCTCGACATCGGCCCGAGGCCCATGGGTTCGCCGGCCGAGCGCCGCGCGCTTGAGTTAGCGGTGTCGGAGTT
The DNA here is from genome assembly GCA_964512655.1 of uncultured Chlorobiaceae bacterium. Classification (GTDB taxonomy): domain Bacteria; phylum Bacteroidota; class Ignavibacteria; order UBA10030; family SZUA-254; genus VBOC01. Next base: position 40,950 of record CAZEJT010000008.1, read on the forward strand.
CAGGGATGCAGGCTGCGACACCGCGTATATCATGCCCTTCGACCGTACTGGGAACGCCAACACTTCGAGCGGCATCGCCGTCGGTGTGAAGCGGGGGGCAAAGGGGAGGAGTATCCTCATCGGGGGGCATATCGATTCGGCGGGCCCTGAGATCCCCGGCGCAGATGACGACGGCTCGGGGGCTGCGATAGTTATGGAGCTGGCGCGCATCCTTGGGGGGAGGACCGCCAATTCGACTCTCGTCTTCTGCTGTTTCGGCGGAGAGGAGGAGGGGCTGGAGGGGTCTAAGCATTTTGCCGCCTCATATCCCGGGATCGACAGCGTCGACCTCATGCTGCAGGCGGACATGGCAAACGGCACAGGGGTCATCGACATGGACCCCGATACGCACGGAGAGAGCGCGCCTCCGTGGCTGGTGCGAGCGACTGTTGAGGAGTTCGACCGCCTGGGGTACCGCAATCTCAGATATCCGACCCACGCCTTTTCTCTCAACTATCTCTTCCCGGCGGGAGCGGGTTCGGATCATGAGTCATTCTTGCATGTCGGAATTCCGGCGATCGATCTCACCACAGACCCGGGCAAACCGATTCACACCCCCAGGGATAACTTTGAGAATTTCGACCCCTCCGGACTGAAGCGGACGGGAGATGTGTTTGCGGCTCTGGCGAGGCGGTTCGATCAGGGGGTGCCTTCCCGCTCCACGGAGAATTACTGGCTCTATCTCATCTATCGTATTCCGCTTTTCGTCCCTCTCTGGACCGTCCGCTGCTTCGCGGTCCTCTCGCTCCTCACGGCGGCGGTCGCGCTGATCTCCATCCGCGCTCGCCGACTCCCGGCCGAGTCCCCTCTCTTCGTCGCGTGGCCGGGAGTGAAGCTGCTCTTCGTAGCATTCATTGTTGCGGGCTCCGGGTGGCTCTCGTCCGATATTATTTCGCTCGTCCGGGGGATCCGCCACCCCTGGCTCACGTCCATCCCCCTCTATTATACATTCGGCGCCCTTGCGGCATTCTGCGCCGCGACGGTATCGATTCGAATCCTCAGATGGCTCGGCTTGACCCATTGCCCGTACGCCCTGTTCAAGCGCTCGGCGATCATCCTTGCGGTCATTCTTATTCCCATCACCCTGTATGCGGTGAAGCTGAGCGTCGAGATTGCCGCCGCCCTCCTCTTGATCAGCCTCGCCGCGCTCGCGAGAACCGCGGGAGTGAAGATCCTGTTCACCCTCCTTTCTCCGCTCTGGATGTTTCGCATCGTCTTTTCCGAGTGGGATGCGTTGCTCTACCACTCGATCGCTTCAGCGCCTCCGGCCGCCCCGGGCGTATGGCTCCTCATTAACGGAGGTGTTATCTTCATCCTCACCCTCTTCCTTCTTCCGATCCTCCTTGCGGCAGCATCCGTGGTGCGCGACTCGCCCGCCCTGACGAGGGTTGTCGCGGCCTTCTCATCAATGCGGACGCTGGCTGTATCGATCGTTCTCTTCCTGGCCCTTGGCGCATATCTCCTCGCCGTTCCGGAATTCGACAGGTACTGGTATCACGACGTGACGGTCAAGGAGAGATACGACATGACGAAACGCAGCCGATCGCTGATTGTGACGAGCTCGGAATATTTCCGCGGCGTGCGCCTTGTGCGTGAGGGGGGCGATACGACAATCGATGCGAGGACTGCCCTGGCAGAACTCAGGCCGGGGCCTGGCTTCGATACGACATGGCTGGCGGTCGAGCGCCTCCAGAACCGGCATGAGATCGGCGGAATGGCTGTCTACGAAATCGAGCTGCGGCTGAGGTCGAAATCGAGGCCGTTCAGGGTGTCGGTCTCGTATCGTGTCGAAGGCGGCGAGCTCCGGGCCTTCGATACGCCTCTGCAGTCCCGCATTCTCGGCAATGCACGCACAATCGAGTGGTATTCGTTCCCGGATTCGTTCCTTGTCATACCCGTGAGTTTCTCCGCACCGGTTGGGAGCAAGGTCAGCGAAGTCGCCGAGGTGACGTTTAACAGTCTTGCAGAGCCGGTGGAGGTTTCGGGCGAAATGGTCTATGCAATCCCGCGGACCACCTACGTTTCATCGTTTCTCTACGGCCAATGACTCTGAGCGATATCGATGCTCTCATTCGTCAGGCTCACGTGTTGAGGGGCACATCCCCTTCCGAGAGTCTCGTTCCGCACAAGAACATCGGCCATCTTCTCCGGGAACGGGCCGGGTCCGATGGGGATAAGGAATTTCTCATTTATTACCCTGATGAACATGATGGAGGCCGCGTTTCATACACCTACGCGCGGTTCTACGAGGATACCGCCCGGACCGCAGCCTACCTGCGGAGCCTCGGCGTCGGCCGCGGCGACCGGGTCGCCACATTCTCCTTCAACCACCCGGATACCGTGATCCAGTATTTCGCGGCGTTTCTCGTCGGAGCAATCGTTGTGCCTCTCAATGTCGGCGAAGACGATAAACGGATCGCCTTCATCATTCGCGACTCCGGTCCCCGGGTGATCTTCCACCGGGACCAGTTTGCCGCGAGAGTCCGGGAGATTCTGGGCGCCGGACCGGGTGCGGCTTCACGTCTGGTGGGGGAAGGTGAATTCCGGAGGGAGATATCGGCCCACGCTCCCTGGCTCCCCTCCGGGAACGATGCGGGGCCCGACGATGATGCCCTCATCGTATACACCTCCGGGACGACGGGGAACCCGAAGGGAGTGGTTCTCACTCAATACAATCTCCTCGTCGATGCGCGCGCGATCTCCGAATGGCACGGAATGACGCCGGAGGTGAGGATGATGTGCGTATTGCCCATCCATCACGTCAACGGCACCGTCGTCACGCTCATGACCCCGCTCTACTATGGGGGGAACGTCGTACTCAACCGGCGTTTTCACTCCGAATCGTTTTTTCAGCGGGCCGCATCCGAAAAGGTGACCGTGGTGAGCGTGGTCCCCACGCTCCTTCAGTTCCTCCTCCACGAATTCCGTAACACGGAGAAGCCCGATACCTCCTGCCTGCGTTACATCATCTGCGGCGCGGGCCCGCTGACCGTCGAGCTGGCAGCGCGATTCGAACGGCGCTTCGGCATCCCTGTGATTCACGGATATGGACTCTCGGAAACAACGTGCTATTCGTGCTTCCTCCCGCATGAGCTGACGGAAGAAGAACACCGGCACTGGATGGCGGACTTTGGATTTCCGTCCATCGGCGTCGCGATCCCTCCGAACGAAATGGCGATTCACGACGGGGAGGGGCGCGAGTGCGGGGAGGGGGCCAGAGGCGAAATCGTCATCCGCGGACACAATGTGATGAAGCGCTACCACGGCAACGACCGGGCCAACGAGGCCTCGTTCACCCACGGCTGGTTTCGGAGCGGAGACGAGGGATTCTTCAGGCGGGATTCAAAAGGCAGAAGCTACTTCTTCATCACCGGCCGGATCAAGGAGCTGATCATCAGGGGTGGCGCGAACGTCTCACCGTTCGAGATCGATGAAGTGCTCATGAATATGCCGGGCGTGAAGGCGGGTCTGGCGGTTGGTTTCGAAAACGATTGGTACGGCGAGGAGGTGGGAGCGTACGTCCAGCCCTCCGGGAGCGCGGAGCTCACGGCGGAGGGGGTGATCGACTACTGCAGGAGATTCCTCCCCTTCCAGAAATGCCCGAAAGTTGTGCTTTTCGGAGACGACATCCCGGTAACCTCCACCGGGAAGTACCAGCGCGGGAGACTGAGACCCCTCTTTGAGCGGTGGAAAGGCGTGCAGTTCACCGAAAGCGCCCGCGCTCGGGATCGCTCCTAGAACAAAAACGTACCGATGAACACTCCGGCGTTGATCATCCAACCTTTGCCGCTGACGTTATCGGGCACGCCCACAAGATCGTACCGGTCGTCCATCTTCCAGTCCCCGCCGGTCATTTCCAGATAGCTTGCACCCCCCCGCACTTCAAGCCACCGCAGAAGCGCAAATTCGACGTTCAGCGAAGGCTGGATGACGAAAAAGGAGCCCGAGAGCTTCGTCGAATACTCCTGCGCGGCCGTCCCGTTCCCGAAGTCGGTCCACACGTTGTCCCAGCGCTTCACCAGGCCGTCGTCGCGCGACATCTTGATATCAACGCTTCCTCCCCCGATCAGGGCCCCTACCGCGACATCGAGGCGAGGAACTACGGGTATCACATAATCGATCGAGGCGCCGTTGAATCCTGCCGAGAGGTCCACATAGCGCCTGGTATTCCCCTGCACGGAGAGAGATTTCTTTGTCCCCCCCATTCCCATGTAGCCGACGCGAAGGTTCGGGATCACCATGATGTACCCGTAGCCCTGTCCGCCGAAGAGGGCCATCGTATTGTTGTCGAATGGCGCAGAGTTCGAGCTTCCCAGGACCTGGTTCAGCGCATCAAGATTCAGGAAGAGAAAGCTGGTAGTGAATCCCACCGCCCCGCCGATCTTCGCCGCTCCGCCGTGCCGGGGCGGCGGAAGGGGTTCTTCCTCCTCTTCCTGGGCAATGAGAGACGAGACGGAGAGGAGGATTACGAGGCATAGGGCGACCGTCAACCGCGGCATAGAATGATCTCCTGCAGTGATGTGTGCATGGAAAAAAACTCCACGAATGTAGACAAAGTTCCGGAGAGTTCCAAGATGAAGAGACCCGGTAATCGCGGGCGTTAGCTCGCGATCAATATTTCTGGACGGCGGGATCGACGCGTTCCGACCAGGCCGTGATGCCCCCGGTCAGGTTTTTCACGTTCCTGAATCCGGCCTTGCGGAGAAGGTCCACCGCCTTCGCGCTGCGGCTTCCCATCTTGCAGTGGACAACGATCTCGCGCGAAGGGTCGAGCTCGCCGATCCGCGCGGAGAGTTCGCCGAGGGGGATGAGGCGCCCTCCCAGGTTTGCAATTTCAAATTCACGCGGTTCGCGCACGTCGAGGATGAAAATCTCCTCCCCGGCGTCGAGGCGCCGCTTCAGTTCTGCCGGCTCTATCTGCGGAAGAGCGGCCTCTCCGGAGGCGCTCCCCACGCCGCAGAACTGGTCGTAATCGATCAGGCGGTGAATCGTCGGATGCTCTCCGCACACCGGGCATTCCGGATTCTTGCGAAGGCGGAGCTCGCGAAATTTCAGCGTCACGCCGTCGAAGAGAACCAGACGCCCTACGAGCTGGTCCCCCAGGCCGAGAATCAACTTTATTGTCTCCAGCGCCTGGAGCGATCCGATGATTCCGGGAAGAACTCCGAGAACGCCGCCTTCGGCGCAGCTCGGCACCAATCCGGGGGGCGGCGGGGCGGGATAGAGGCATCGGTAACACGGACCGCGGCTCGCGTCGAACACGCTGAGCTGGCCCTCGAAGCGGAATATGCTCCCGTAGACATTCGGCTTTCCGAGGATGACGCAGGCGTCGTTGACGAGATAGCGGGTAGGGAAGTTATCGGTTCCGTCCACGACGACGTCGAACTCCCTCAGAATCCCGAGGGCATTCTCCGAGCTCAGGCGGGTACCGAATGTCTCGATGGTCAGATTGGGGTTGATTCCGTTGAGCCGCTCTTTCGCCGACTCGAGCTTTGGCCTCCCGATGTCCGCGGTGGAGTGAAGAATCTGGCGCTGGAGGTTCGTCTCATCCACGGCGTCGAAATCGACGATCCCGATTGTCCCGACGCCCGCCGCGGCCAGGTAGAGCCCGACGGGAGAACCGAGGCCGCCAGCCCCGATGATCAGGACCCTCGCCGCCTTCAGTTTCAACTGTCCCTCGATGCCCACCTCGGGAATCAGGACATGGCGGCTGTAGCGGAGAATTTCGGCGTTTGAAAGCGAGGTCCCGGTGTGATTCTCAACTGTGTGAACCATGATAATAATGTAAATGAATGCCCGCCGTTATGCAACAAACGCCTCGCGGCTTACGTAGCCGCGGGCTTTAGCCCGCGCACCGTCCGGGCAGCATTATCTTTGCGCGCCCGCACCTGTATTTGTATATTGCGAAAACTTTTCGCTGCCCCTCATGAAGAACATTTTGCCTCTGCTCATCGTTCTCCTCGCGCCGCTCAGAGCCGACTCGCAATCCGGGACGGACTCGTCGCCGATCCTCCGGTTCTGCCCCGGCGGGTTGGTCTTCACTCCCTTGAAGGCAGGCAATCAGGAACCCCGGATGGGGCTGTACAAATTTTCAAGCAGCTCCGGCATGGACGTGGAAATCGGCAACACTGCTGAGATCCTCTCTCTCGATCTCCCCTCCTCCGGGCTTACCCTTGCTCTTGGGATAGATTTCTTCGGGAGGGCGTTCGTCACAGGTTCGGAAGGCCTGCGCCTTCAGGTCGACGCGCTCGATGGTTTTTTCGGGGGAGATCTCTCCTGCTCCCGTGAGGTCGCGGATGGCATGCTGACGGGCCGGCTCCGGATTCTTCATCAGAGCTCTCACTTCGTGGACGGCCACCTGTCATCCGGCGGGGACGGTTGGAGTGACGGCCGCCCGCCGATCCCCTATACGCGGGATTTTGGCGAGCTCACGCTCGGGCATTTCCTGCGGTCGGGCGGATGGAACGCGAGGTATTACGCCGGCCTCTCCTATGCGACGCTCGTTCGCCCCTCAGAGATTGAGCGATTCGCCTATCTCGCGGGGATAGAGGTCGCCTTCGGCGATGTGATCGGCCCGGTGCTGGGCAAACCTTCGCATATCTACTTCGCATACCACCTCGCGCTCGACGGCGCCCCCGCCTATGCGGGTTCGAATCGCCTGCAGCTTGGGGCAAAACTTGGGGAGTGGACAAAAGCGGGTGTAGATCTCTACGTAGCGTACTACAACGGGAGGCACATCTTCGGCGAGTACATCGACCGGCGCCTCGACACCTTCGGGGCGGGATTTATGGTCGATTTCTTCTAGGGCTTGGGAGGCTACAGTCCGAGATCGGCAGAGATCGATTTCATCGCGCCGATCACGAATCCGATGTGCTCGTCGATCGGAACGCCAAGCTCCTCGCATCCTCGCGTGATATCTTCACGGTTGACGTTTCTCGCGAAGCCCTTGTCCTTCAGCTTCTTCTTGACGGATGATACTTCCAGATCGGCGATCTTGTTCGGGCGGATCAGCGAGCAGGCCATGATGAAGCCGCACAATTCGTCGCATGCGTAGAGCGCCTTCGCCATCCTGGTCTCGCGTGGGACTCCGGTGTATGTGGCGTGTCCCAGGATCGCGTTCCGGACGTCGTCCGGGTACCCCTTCTGCCTGAGGATCTCAGATCCCTTGAGCGGATGGTCGGGTGCGTTCGGGTACATCTCGTAATCGAAATCGTGAAGGAGCCCGGCGATCCCCCATGGTTCCTCCTCTTCGTTCTCCTTCCGCGCGTACGCCCGCATCGCGGCTTCCACGGCGTACATGTGCTTGAGGAGCGCGTCGCTCTTTGTGTATTCCTTCAGGAGTGTGAGGGCGTCATCCCGGTTCATGACCGACGTGCAAATTAGAAATATTCAGGCAGAAAGCAAAACCATCTCCGGCGCGTTCGTTCCGCCGCTCCGCGGCGGAACGCATCTTTGGGCGCTCTGCGCCCGCGCTTGCCCATTCTTTGACTTTCCCTCGATTTGTTCTATATTCCCGAAATGGATATCGTCAACCCGCAGCTCGCAGAGTATCTCCTGAACGTCACGCCGGACCGCGACAATGTGCTCGAAGACATGGAAGAGTACGCACGCGCAAGGAACTTCCCCATCATCGGCCCGCTCGTTGGAAGAGCCCTCTACCTCCTCGCGCAGACCCGCAAGGCGGCGAGGATTCTCGAACTGGGATCGGGATTCGGATACTCGGCGTATTGGTTCGCGAAGGCGATCGGCAAGGGAGGGCGTGTGATCTGCACAGACTCGAGCCCTGAAAACTCGGAGCATGCCGAAGCCTATTTCCGGCGGGGAAAGATTGCCGGGAAGGTTACGTTCCTCGTGGGAGACGCACTCAGGATTATCGACGACGTCGAGGGACAGTTCGACATCATCTTCAACGACATCGATAAGCATCTCTATCCGAAGGCGTTTCGAAAAGCCGTTCCGCGCCTCCGCAAAGGCGGTCTTCTGATCAGCGACAACGTGCTCTGGAGCGGGAGGGTCCTGAACCAGAAGCCGGACGCGGACACCGCCGGAATCCTAACCTACAACCGGCTGATCTACTCCTCAAAAGAACTCTTCACAACGATCCTCCCGCTCCGCGACGGCGTTTCCGTCAGTATACGGCGATAGGAGGCGTTTCACTCAGTATGGCGGTAACCATCCTCGCGGCCGCATTCCTCCTCGTGCTCGGCGCGCTCGCCGCCGCGGGCTTCATGCTGTTTCGGAACGGAGGAACCCGTCAGAGTGCGGGAGAAGGAGAGAAGTGCTCGGTGTGCGGCCGGCGGTTCCAGAGGGCACACCTCTTGGAGCGTCAGGTTGGCGACTACCGCTTGCTCAGGTTCTGCCGGGAGTGCATCCTGAGTCTCTACACAGATCTCGGCGTGAAGAATTAGCGGTGGCGCCTTTGGCCCCCGCGCCGCCCCCTACCAGTCTTCTTTCTCAAACCGAATCCGGTTCGCGTCGGCGATGACCTTGATGTCATCCATAACGCCCGGGCTGCCGCAGGTTATGATCACGGTCGTCTTAGGATCGAACCGCCCCAGGAGCCGCTCCCGCTGAAACTTTGCCGGAAGGACCGGTTTCACCGTCTTCTGCAGGGCTGCGTTGAGCGCCCCGGCTTCGCGTCCTGAAGCCGCCGTATCCGCAATGTCCTGTTCCTCTTTTAACGGCATCCCGAGAATGGAACGGAGGAGGTTATTGGCGCGACCTTTTCCCAAATCCGGTTTGTCATAATCGCGCGGAGTGGGGCGGCTGACGGAAGGAACGTAGGCAAAATCGAAACGCCCTGATGCTTCGATCCCGAGGAGCTCCGGGTGATACCCCAGCTCCTCGAAGGTCCGGTTCGCGTGGAGGAGCGTATACGATTGAGAAATGCTCCCCCCATTCAGGGCCTCATGATCAAGTTGCTTGATCATCGACGCGAAGGGGGCAAGACCTGTGCCCGTCCCGACCATCACGACGTTGCTGAACCCCGCCGCCCTCTTCTCGAGCGTAAACTCACCGGCAATCTTGTTGACGTACGAGAGCCTGTTGTCGCTCTCGGGGTCGAGCCTGAAGAGCGACTCCGAGAGGCGCCCCGGCGTCCCGGTCTCGATCATCTCGAGGACCACGTAGAATTCCAGGTGGCCGCTGTGGAGCGTTTCGAACGGAGCCGACGAAATCGAGTAGGAGTGAGTGACGGGACCACGTCTGGGATTCCCGTTCTCGTCGAGATCGTAGACGTACGCCGGCCTGCCGTCGGCCCCCGCGATTTTCTTGGTCAGCCTGCAGCTCTCGCGCGAGAGGGCGATGTATTGCCCGGCTTTGTACTCGGGGAACCGGTCGCCGGATTCCGGCACGATTCTGAAAATCTCGAGAATGTCGGATAGAGAGCGGCGGTACGTTACGCGGCCGGTTTTCTTTTCAGCCATTCGCGCTACCGCTTCGGATTTGTCGGCCGGATGTCGACCTCGCTCACCATCACATGTCGCGGCATTCTGAGAACGTCGGTCACGACGCGCGCGATCTCCTCCGGTCGGGGAATTTCTCCCCCGCTACGGGGATCGGCCTCCGAATCGCCCCCGAAGCCGGTCGCGACCGAGCCGGGACAGAGCGTGATGACCCGGATATTATGCGCGCGCACCTCGAGCATGAGGCATCGTGCAAATCCGATGAGCCCCCACTTTGTGGAACAGTATCCGGACCCTCCAACGAATGCATTCTTCCCCGCGAGGGAGGCCATGTTGATGATGTCGCCGGAATTCTGCGAAACCATGTGCGGGATGACGGCCTTCGTGCAGAGGAACACGCCGCGCATGTTGACCCGCCACATCTTGTCGAATTCCGCGACGGGGAAGTCGGCCACCTTGGCGAAAGACCCGATCCCCGCGTTGTTGACGAGGATGTCGACCGTCCCGAATTTCTGAATCGTCTTCGACACCATCGAATTGACGTCGAATTCCTGCGAGATATCCGCGCGGACGGCAAGCGCATGCCTCCCGATCGCATCGATCTCCTTGGCGGCGGCATTGATCTCGCCCAGGGTGCGCGAGGCGACGACGACGCGCGCCCCCGCCTGCGCAAGCGCGAGGGCGACCGCCTTTCCGATCCCCCTCCCGGAGCCGGTCACGATGGCAACCTTGTCAGTCAGTTCCACCGCCGGCATGGGGGATCGGTCATTATTCAATGTCCCCCTTCAACGGGCGGACGACGATCTCGTCAAGCACGGAATCGGCCGGCATCCTGTACGCGGCGAGCACCGCCTCGGCGACGCTGGAAGGCCGCATCATGCGCCGCGAGTATCTCCTCCGTGTTGCGTGGCTCCACATCTCTGTTTCGGTGGCACCCGGCATAATGCTGATAACCTTCACCCCGAGGTCCTTCGTCTCCTCCCTGAGGACCCTTCCGAAACCGAGCATCCCTGCCTTGGTCGTTGTATAGGCCGCGGAGCCGCCGAACGTCTTGATGGCGGCATTCGAAAGTATATTGAAGACCCAGCCTTCCCTCCGCCTGACCATCGAGGGGAGAACAGCTTTCACGCAGGCAACCTGCCCCAGAATATTTGTCTCGACGATTGCGGTGAATTCGGCAAGGGATGTGTTCAGGAAGGATTTGAAGACGGTGATGCCCGCGCAGTTTACCAGCACGTCGATGTCCCCCCGCTCGCTTCTGATGCGCCCCGCGGCGGCGGCGGCCGAACGGTACTTGCTGATATCGCACGGGTAGGAGTAGGCCTCGCCTCCGTCGCGTGAAATCTCACGGACCGCGGTGCGGAGCCTCGCGGTGCTGCGCGCGGAAAGACAGAGAATGCCCCCGATCGAGGCAAAGTGCGACGCGACCGCGCGCCCGATCCCACGGGAGGCGCCAACGACCCAGACAACAGGCCGGTGAAAGCCGGCGGGATCCGGGCGTTGTGCCATATCAGGCAAGCTTGCTCGATATCAGATTCAGAAACTCGTTCCGGGTCCGGTCATCCTCGCGGAACGAGCCGAGCATCGCGCTTGTCGTCGCAACGGAATTCTGCTTTTCCACCCCCCTCATGATCATGCAGAGGTGGCGGGCTTCGATGACGACGGCCACTCCGTCGGGCTCGAGGACTTCATAGAGAGTATCCGCGATCTGGCGCGTCAGCCGCTCCTGCACCTGCAGCCTTCTGCTGAAGACCTCGACGATGCGGGGTAATTTGCTGAGGCCGAGGATTTTTCCGTTGGGGACATAAGCCACATGGGCCTTCCCGTAGAACGGCAGAAGGTGGTGCTCGCAGAGGCTGAAGAAATCGATATCCTTTACGATGACCATCTCGCTGTACCGCTCGGAGAAGACCGCCCCGTTCAGGACAGAGCTGATATCCTGGCGGTAGCCGCTCGTGAGGAACTCCAGCGACTTTGCCACCCTCTGAGGGGTCCTGAGGAGCCCCTCCCGATTCGGGTCTTCGCCCATCATGGCCAGAAGCTCCCTGACCGCCTCTTCGACCTCCGCGTTCTTTAACAGCTGTTCTTCCATCATCATCCTCTGTATTCGGCAAAGTTGTCGGGTGTTTCGTAGACCGTGACGGCGTAAAGCCGCCCCGGGGAAACCTTCGGGCACAGGACTCTCCAGAAGACCGTTGCCAGGTTTTCTGCCGTGGGGATCACGCCCTTCAGGAAATCCACGTCGAGGTTCAGATGCCGGTGATCCACCTTTGATAAGATCTCGGACTCGATTACATCCGAGAGCTTCTTCAGATCCAGGATCATGCCCGTCTCGCCGTCCGGCTCGCCTGCTACCGTGACGCAGATTTCGTAATTGTGTCCGTGTCCATTCGGGTACGCGCACTTGCCGTAGGTCTTGAGGTTCTCATCCTCCGAAAACCTCGGGTTGTATAGCCGGTGCGATGCCGCGAAGTGCTCTTTTCTTGTCAGATAGACCATGAGTTGATTCCCTTACTCCTTCGTAATCTCAACACGGGGGAAATTGACAAAGTTTCAGGAGTCGCGCTTCCTGAAGATGCGCGTGTGCACGATCGCTGCGAGCCCGCCGCCGAGAAGAGGGCCGATCCAGTACACGAGATGATGGTCCCAGTAACCGCCGACGAGCGCAGGCCCGAATGTCCGGGCAGGATTCATCGATGCTCCCGTGAGAGGCCCTCCTGCCAGAATATCGAGCGTGATCGTGAGCCCGATAAAGAGTCCCCCGAGGTTTGCCGCGCGCGAATCCATTGCGGTTCCGTAGACTGCGAGGACGAGGAAGAACGTCAGAAGAAGCTCCAGGAGGATTCCTGCGCCCGCGCCGATCTCCGGCGCAAGGAGAGGGGTTCCCAGTTTCGCGAGCTCGGCCGCGGAGGCCGGAAGGACCGCTTTCGCCGCCAGCGCTCCGAAGACGCCGCCGGTAAGCTGGGCGATGGTATACGAGACCGCATCCTTGACGCCGATCTTCCCCCCGACCAGCGCTCCAAAGGTAACCGCGGGGTTATAGAAACCCCCCGAGATGTAGCCCATCGCCGAGACCATGACGGCGATCGTCAGGCCGTGAGCGAGCGCCACGCCGACCAGTCCGGCGTTCACGCAGATCGACGCTACGCCCACGAAAATCAGGGCAAACGTTCCGATGAACTCGGCCGCAAGCTTTTGGGTCATGTTCATGAATCCTCCTGTTGAGAGTGAGACCGGGGGAAAGGCGGCGCAGGGCGCTACAGCAGGGCCAGCACCTCGTCTGTGTGGCCTTCGACCTTCACCTTCCGGAAGATATGCGTGATCCTTCCGTTCTCATCGATGAGAACGGTCGTGCGCTCGATGCCCATGTAGTTCCTCCCCATGAGGTGCTTCATTTTCCACGTGCCGTAGGCCTTGATGACTTCCTTCCGCTCATCGCTCAGAAGGGGAAACGAAAGGCCGTATTTTTTCTGAAACTTCTGATGCGAGGAGATGGAATCTGCGCTGATGCCGAAGATCAGCGCCCCCTTCTTCCGTACGCGGGCGAGGTTGTCCTGGAATGAACACGCTTCTTTCGTGCAGCCGGGCGTATCATCCTTCGGATAGAAATAGAGAACGACCTTCTTCCCGCGGAGATCTCTGAGGGACACCGTTCCGCCGCTTGTGGACGGAAGCGAAAAATCCGGGGCCGGATCGCCGGCGCTCAATTCAGTCATGGCACCTGTGGTATTGTGTCATTCAGGCGTGTTAATCCAACGGAAGAGCGTCTTGAACTTACACAATACCCTTTGTAAAGTCAATTCCGCCGGTGGATGGCGGTTCAAAAATAGAAGCCGTAGACGACCGATGTGGGATAAAACCGGAAGGCGGGGAGCGGCATATGTATGAAATTCAGAAGCTCTCCGAGAGTAGAGAGGAGCGCCGAATCGTGTGGCAGAATTTTTGTCATGTCGAGGTCGGGCGCCAGAAAATAGACCCGGTGCGGGTCGGGTCCCGCAACGTTCCTCGCCCCGTACCCCAGGGCGATGCACAGCCACTCGGGCCAGAATCCGCGGGCCGACTCCGGCAGAAGTCCGTGCACTTTGAAGCTCATCCAGAACGTCTGTCCCTCGTAGTCGTCGATGATGAGATGCTTCTGACCCTTGAAACCGACGCCCCCCGGGTTGCCGAGAAGATCAGAGGGATGGTAACTCAGTTTCAGGTCGAAGTTTCTCAGGTAAGGGACATAGTGGCGCGCGATGGGCCATGCGGCCCCTCCGACGTCGGACGCGAAATCGACGCGGTCGAAACCCCACGCAGAAAACCCATCCTCGACCTCCACGTAGGTCTGGAACAGGAGAGCGCCCCCGGAACCGATCCAGAGAGCGCTTTCATCCGAAACGTCGGCCCAGCGGACGGAGCGCTCGATCAGGAATCCAAGCAGAGTGGCGCCGTAGAAGTGCCCGATCTTATCCACGCTCAGGCCGTAGACGAGATCCTCCTCGAAGTGAAAGGGCGCCCTGTTGTCCTTCCACCACCCGCTCTGCTGGTAAAAATGGATGACGAGCATCGAGCCGAGAAGGGTCCCTCCCACGAGCGCGAGACGCCCCTTGTCGTAGCCGGAGTCCGGGCGCTCCCTCGAGGGAACGGGATGCGCAGTGTCTTGTGGAGTCCGCATTTCTCCCGCGATTCCGGGATAGAAAATCCGGCCGCTGAGATCCGCTGCGGCTCCGGCGGCGGGGAGGGCTTCCGATCGTCCCGGGCCTCCGGAAATCAGCGCTGCAAGAAGAATGCACCCAACCACCTGCTACGACACCTTCAGATTCGCCTTCATCTTCGCCCGGAAATACTCGCAGGTCAGCCTGAGGCCTTCCGAGCGGGTCACGCGAGGCTCCCACCCGAGGAGCCTCCGGGCTTTGGAGATGTCGGGCTGTCTGACCTTCGGATCGTCTTCGGGGAGCGGATTGAAGGAGATCTTGCCTTTCCCGCCGGTCAGTTGAAGGATTTCGCGGGCCAGCTGGAGAACGGTGATTTCGTCGGGATTTCCGATGTTGACCGGCTCCGTTATGTCGGAGATGAGCAAACGGTAGATCCCGTCGATGAGGTCGTCGACATAGCAGACGCTCCGCGTCTGACTGCCGTCTCCAAACACCGTGATGTCCTTGTCGAAGATGGCCTGGGAAAGAAAGGCGGGGATGGCCCTCCCGTCGTCGACGCGCATGCGTGTCCCGTACGTGTTGAAAATCCTCACGATCCGGGTATCGACCCCGTGATACCTGTGATACGCCATGGTCATCGCTTCGGCAAAGCGCTTGGCCTCGTCGTACACCCCCCGGAGTCCGATTGGGTTGACGTTGCCCCAGTATGTCTCCGCCTGGGGATGTTCGAGCGGATCGCCGTAGACCTCCGATGTCGACGCAAGGAGAAAGCGTGCGCTCTTGGCCTTCGCAAGCCCGAGCGCCTTGTGCGTGCCGAGCGAGCCGACCTTCAGCGTTTGAATCGGCACCCTCAGATAATCGATCGGGCTCGCCGGCGAGGCAAAGTGAAGTATATTGTGGACAGGGCCCTCGACGTAAATGAAGTTGGTCACATCCTGGTGGACGAAGCGAAATCGCGGATTGCCCATGAGGTGGGCGATGTTCGACGGATCGCCGGTAATCAGGCTGTCGATGCATACCACCGCGTGGCCCTCGGCCAGGAGGCGGTCGCAGAGATGCGAGCCGAGAAACCCCGCCCCGCCGGTGACGACGCTTACCCGGTCAGCTCCGGGCACGGTCCGCTCCCCTGCCGACGCCGAAATAGTCGAATCCCTTCTCGGCCAGAATCGACGGATCGTAGATATTCCTTCCGTCGAAGATGACGTGGCCCCGCATCAGCGATTTCATCCGGTCGAAGTCGGGCCGGCGGAACACATTCCACTCCGTGAGGACCAGAAGTCCGTCGGCGCCGCGGAGGGCCGCGTAGTTGTCCTTGAAAAACTTCACCGAATCGCCGAGTTGTTTTCGCCCTTCCTCGAGGGCGACCGGGTCGTGTGCGTGCACGGCAGCGCCGCGCTTCAGAAGTTCCCGGATGATCGGAATGCTGGGCGCATCGCGCATATCCTCGGTGTTGGGCTTGAAGGATAGCCCCCAGACCGCAACGACCTTCCGCGAGAGGTTTCTGCGGAAGTAGCGGGTGATCTTCTCGACGATCATCATTCGCTGGCGCAGATTGACCGATTCCACCGCTGCCAGGATCTTGAAATCGTAGTTGGCTTCCTCCGCGGTCCTTGCAAGCGCCTTGATGTCCTTCGGAAAACATGATCCCCCGTATCCTGCCCCGGCGAAGAGAAACTGCGTCCCGATCCGCGGATCGGAGCCGATTCCCTTCCGCACCATGTCCACGTCGGCCCCGAGGCGGTCGCAGAGATTGGCAATCTCGTTCATGTACGAGATCTTCGTGGCAAGGAAGGCATTTGCCGCGTATTTCGTCAGCTCCGCGCTTTCCTCGTCCATGAGAATCACCGGATTCCCCGTCCTGATGAACGGGGCGTAGAGGTCCTGCATGATGCCGATGGCGCGCGGACTCCTTGAGCCGATGACAATCCGGTCGGGCTTCATGAAATCGCCCACCGCCGCGCCCTCTTTGAGGAATTCCGGGTTGGAAACGACGTCGAATTCGGTATGGGTCATTCCGGAAACGATCTCCCGGACCTTTCGGGCCGTCCCCACGGGGACCGTGCTCTTGTTCACGATGACCTTGTAGGAGTTTATAAACCGGCCGATGTCGCGCGCGGTCTGGAGAACATGCTTCAGGTCTGCGGCGCCGTCGAGATTCGAGGGGGTCGGCAGGGCCAGAAAGACGACTTCGGATCCTTTGATCGCCCTCTCGAGGTTCATGGTAAAGGAAATCCTCTTCGCCGCGAGATTACTTTTCAAAAGTTCCTGCAGCCCGGGCTCGTAGGTGGGAGAGATACCGCGCCGGAGAGTCCGGATTTTCTTCTCGTCGATGTCCACGCAGGTGACGTCGTTGCCGGTCGCCGCGAAGCAGGTGCCAACGACCAGGCCGACGTAGCCCGTTCCGATAACGCTTATCCGCATCTGTGCTTATCCGGGATTATCGCGATTGGTACAGGGGGTCAGTATATGGTTTTTCAGCGCTAAATTCAAAGGCCTTCCGTACGGGGGCGGGGTTACGACCGGAAAAATGAGCGTACCGACGTTGCCACATGCTCGATCTGCTCGCCGGTCATCTCGGGAAAGAGGGGGAGAGACAGGCATTCCCGTGCTGCGCTCTCGCTGACCGGAAAGTCTCCCTCCGCATGCCCGAGGTGCCCGCATGCGGCCTGCAAATGGAGCGGGACAGGATAATGAAGGCCGGTTGTAATCTCTCTTTCCGAAAGGAATCTCTGCAGTTCCTCCCGCCGGGGAGTGCCGATGACAAACTGGTGGTAAACGTGTTCTGCATCCTGGGGTTCAAACGGGAGCCTGACATCGGGCATATCGCCAAGCGTATCCTTGTAGAACCGGGCGAGTTCCCTTCGTTTGAGAGTCCATTCCGGAAGATACTTCATCTTGACGCCGAGGACTGCTCCCTGGATTCCGTCCATCCTGTAATTGTGGCCGTAGAAGGCGTGGCGGTATTTCTCGGTCTGGCCGTGGTCTCGAAGCTGACGTATGCGGCCTGCCAGCGCGGAATCGTTAGTTGTAACCGCCCCTGCTTCCCCGTAAGCTCCCAGGTTCTTTCCCGGATAAAAACTGAAACATCCTGCCAATCCAAAACCACCCACAGTTCTCCCGCGATACCGCGCAAGATGCGCTTGGCATGCATCTTCAATCACAATAGCTCCCTCGCGTTCAGCCAGACCCTGAATTTCGTTCATGGCGGCAGGAAGCCCGTACAGGTGGACCGGGATGATCGCCTTGATCGGGGGATGCTTACGCCGGAAGAGTTCCTCCAGCCTGTTCGGATCGAGGGTGTAGGTCCTGGGCTCGATGTCCACGAACACAGGGATCGCCCCGGCGAGGGAAATCGCCTCGACCGTCGCGATAAACGTAAAAGGGGTCGTGACAACCGCATCCCCCTTGCCGATCCCCGCCGCCCACAGGGCCAGATGGAGCGCGTCAGTTCCGGAGCCCACGGCGATACAATGTGAGGCGTCATGCGCGCGGGCGAAGGATTCCTCGAATCGTTCAACTGAGCTCCCGAGAATGAATTGCGAACTCGTGATGACGTCACCGATGGCGGAGTCTATCTCCGACCGAATCCGGACGTATTGGGCGTGCAGATCAGCGAGGGGAACCTTCACCGCATTCTGAAGTAGATCCTATGGATTGCTAGAATATCCCGTTCTCATTGGGAGAATCCTTTGGGACCTGCATCCCCGCTTCCCATTCCTCGATGATCAGGTTGTCCTCAAATCGGAAGATGTGCACCACGGCGATGTCGGTTGCGCCGGGTGTAGCTCGCACAACGCGCGAATGGGTCGCTACAAGATCTCCGTCTTCAAGAGCGCGTACGACCTCGATCGATTTGTTTGGGCTTTTGACCGCGGCTTCTTCCATCGCCTCGAGAAGCGATCGCCGGTCGCCCTTAAAATAGGCATTGTGGTGTGAAAACTTCGGGTGCACATATTTCTCATATGCCTCGCCCACCTTGCCGGACGCAGCCAACCTGAGAAATGAAATTGCGATGTCTTTCTTGGTCACTTGGTGGACACGGAAACTGATGATCTGGCGGAGGGGGAGAGATTCGAACTCTCGGTAGAGCAAGCCCTACACTGGTTTTCGAGACCAGCCTATTCAACCACTCTAGCACCCCTCCGATTGAAGCCGGGAAAAAATGTAGTCAAAAAGCGCCTCATTTACAATCAGTTAAGCGTTGTCGCGAACCTGAGGGACGACATGAATGGTTGGAACATTCCCGCCGGGGAGACGGGAACTACGAATTGATGACTAGTTCCTGGCCGACGTGGATTTTGGTCCCGCGGATGTTATTCCAGGTGCGGAGGTTCCGGATGGAGACTCCGAACGTGGATGCAATGCCGTGAAGGGTGTCGCCGCGTCTCACGATGTAAGAGAGAGCTTTCTTGATGCTGGTGGAATCTTTTTGAGATGCGTCAGCGACCGCAACCTGCGCGCGCGGGAGTTCCCGCGTTGTATCGATGGAGCGGTACTTATCGGCGCGCTCTTTGGGTTCCCAGAGGACAATCATACTCCCGGCCTTGATCAGCCTTCCGTATGGGATGCCGTTCCACGATCTGAGATCGCTCGCCCGGACATTATAGAGCTTTGCAATTCCGCCGATCGTATCGCCCTTTTTCACTCTATACGTCAGCTTCTCTTTTCCCGCAGTTCCGGCCGTGCGCCTCGACCGCGAGGGACGGTCATCGTCGACCGGAGTAACAGTGAAGGTCGCAGCCGAGATGGATACCGGGATCACGAGAGACTTTCCGATGGAAATTCTGCGTCGGGGGTTAAGACGGTTCACTTCTGCCAGAAGCGCGCTGGGGATTCCGTATTTTTTGGAGATTGATCCGAGCGTTTGGCCTTTCGTTACCGTCACGACCAGCCAATCGCGTTTCTGCTCGTCCGGAATTTTCGCATAGTTCTCGGCAAACGAGGCCTTCGCGCCCGATGGAATTCTAAGCTGGTACCCCTTGGTCCCCGGCGGCGTGCACCACTGGAGCAATTCAGGATTCAGCTCGCGCAGCGTTTCAACATCCGTCCCCGCACACTTGGCGAGGACTGTGAAATCGACACAATCGTCCACCGATACGACATCGAAATTGAGAGGCTCCGAGGGCTGTACTTCAAACCCGTATGTCCTCGGATCGAGGCCCATGACTGCGGCGGCAATGTACTGGGGGACGTAGTTCCGCGTCTCTCGCGGCAGGCGGGTGCGCATGCTCCAGAAATCTGTCGACTTGCTTCTGTGGATCGCATGATGGACCCTGCCGGCGCCTGAATTGTAAGCTGCGAGAACAAGGTACCAATCACCGAATTCGGCATAGAGGTCCTTCAGGTGGCGTGCGGCCGCGGCAGACGCCTTCTCAAAATCCCTTCGTTCATCGTACCAGAAATTTCCGCTCAGACCATAGAGGCGGCCCGTGCCTTTTACGAACTGCCAGAGACCCACTGCCTTCGCCCACGACCGGGCGAGGGGATTGAGCCCGCTCTCGATCATCGACAAATAGACCAGCTCCTCCGGGACTCCCTCCTTCCTGAACGCCTGGCGCATGATGGGGAAGTATCTTCCGGAGAGATATAACCAGTGCTCGAAGTGGCCTCTGCCCCTCTCCTGCAGATACCGGATGTTCTGCTCCACGTGTCCATTGATTACAAGGGGTACGGTGAGCGTCTTAATGACCTGTTTCGGGACGTCCTGATCTACGCTGGTATTCGCCTCATCAACCTGGTTGAGCTTATTGCGCAGTGCGAAAATTGATGCCTGTGGCCCCAGGCTGTCGATTTTCGCTATATACTTCTCATAATCCTCTACTACGCTGCGGCTCAGGTCGTTAAAATCGCAGTTATTTTCGATGTTCGGATAGTAGCCCAGCTCGTTGAGGAAAGCGATCGCCGATTCAAACTCGTTTGCTGACCGTGTAGAATCGCCATCCTGCTCAGCGTTTAATGCACGGACATAATGCCGCCTCGCGCGCTCGAGCAGAAGAGCTGTCATAGCGTCATACGCGGAGTCAGAAACCAGGGAATCCTGGAGGGCGCTCTCCGATCCGAAAATCAGGCTCGAATCGGAAGTATTATCAGGGAAGGAGTAAGCGAGAGTCTGCTGAGGGGTCGGGCGGGTGGATTGCTCCGATGAGCAGCCCACCAGGACTACCATTAAGCCGACAACGAAATAAATTTTCCTCAAAATCCTTCTCTTTCGCGAATATTCTCTGGAAATCCAGTGTTACTGAGCAAATATAGAGAAATCGCGAAAGGTTGTCAAGGGCTTTTTACCGTAAGGTGATATAAATCATAATCATAGGGGGATATTGCCGTGCTTCTTACGCGGGTTTCCGTCCACCTTGTTGGCTAACAATTCAAGCGCATGTGCTAATTTTCGCCTCGTTTCGCTAGGTTCAATAACATCGTCCAGATACCCCCGCGCGGCAGCGATGTATGGGCTCGCAAATTTCTCTCTATACTCTTCAAGCTTTTGCTCGATCGCCTTTACCCTGTTTTTCGATTTGGCGATCTCCCGCTTGAAGATGATTTCCACGGCGCCTTTGGGACCCATGACTGCGATTTCAGCAGTCGGCCAGGCAAAATTGAAATCGCCCCGAATATGCTTGGAATTCATCACATCGTAGGCGCCTCCGTATGCTTTCCGCGTGATGACGGTAATTTTTGGAACGGTGGCCTCGCAGAAAGCGAAGAGGAGTTTGGCGCCGTGCTTGATGATCCCGCGCCACTCCTGCTCGGTACCCGGGAGAAAACCGGGTACGTCCTCGAACACTATCAGGGGAATGCTAAATGCGTCGCAAAACCGTACGAATCGCGCCCCCTTGACCGATGAGTCTATGTCGAGAACGCCTGCGAGGACGCTCGGCTGATTCGCCACAATCCCTATAGACCGGCCTCCGATGCGTGCAAATCCCACGAGTATGTTCTGTGCATAGAGTTCATGGACCTCGAAGAAATCCCCGTCATCCACGATCAGCCTGATGACCTCCTTCATGTCGTATGGCTTGCTCGGATTCTCCGGGATGATCGAATTCAGGGTGGCCTCGCTTCTTCCCGGATCGTCATCCGATTGTGAAACCGGGGGCGGATCCAGGTTGTTCGGCGGGAGGAATCCTACGAGCTTTCGGATTGCCTGAAGGCACTCGACCTCGTTCTCGCATGCAAAATGGGCTACGCCCGATTTGGTGGCATGCGTCAGCGCGCCTCCGAGGTCCTCGAAAGAGACATCCTGGTGAGTCACCGTTTTCACGACGCTCGGCCCTGTGACGAACATGTAGCTCGAGTTTTTCACCATGAAGGTGAAGTCCGTGATGGCGGGTGAATACACGGCTCCTCCCGCGCATGGACCAAGCACGGCCGAAATCTGCGGTATGACTCCCGAAACCTGAGTGTTGCGGAGGAAGATCTCCGCGTACCCCCCAAGACTGACCACACCCTCCTGGATCCGGGCCCCGCCCGAGTCGTTGAGACCAATGACCGGTGCGCCCACCTTCAGCGCCAGATCCATGATCTTGCAGATTTTTTCGGCGTGCGCCTCCGAGAGCGAGCCTCCGAAGACGGTGAAATCCTGGCTGAACACGAAGACGAGCCTTCCGTCGATCCTCCCCGTCCCGGTCACCACCCCGTCGCCGAGATACTTCTGCTTCTCGAGGCCAAAATCGAAGCTGCGGTGCTCGACGAGCGCATCAATCTCCTCGAAGCTTTTTGGATCGAGGAGCACCTCGAGCCTCTCCCGCGCGGTGAGCTTTCCCTTGCGGTGCTGTTCTTCTATCCGCTCCGATCCGCCGCCGGTCTTTGAAGACGCCTTCAGCTTCCGGAGGCGCGACACTTTATCCTGAACTCGGGGTTTTCCCATCTCGGCCCTTGTGATGTTACTGCCCGGAAGTGTGTTCGATCACGGCACCGGCGACCAGCCTCTCACCCTGGTACATGACCACCGATTGCCCCGGGGTGATTGCACGCTTTGGCTGATCGAACACGAGCCTGATCCTCCCTTCGCCGAGAACCTCCACGGTTGCCGGCGAGGGCGTATCCTTGTAACGTATCGCGGCTTCCACCCTCAGGCCGCTTCGTATCTCAGAGATGCTCATGCAGTTCACATCCCCCGCGGTGAGCTCGCGATGAAGCAGGTCTTCATCGCGCCCGATTGTGATCGCGTTTGTCGCCGGCTCGATGCCTGTCACATAGACGCGCTCACCGTGGGCCCCGATGCCGCTTCGCTGCCCGATCGTGAAGTTGATGAATCCGTCGTGCTCCCCCACCTTTCTTCCGCCGCGCAGAATGTCACCTCGGGCAAGACGCGTGTTGAGTCCCGGATCCTGCTCGTGCATGAATCGCCTGTAATCATTGTCTGGTACGAAGCATATCTCAAAGCTCTCCTCCTTCGTGGCGGTTTTCAGCCCAAGATCCGAGGCGATTGCACGCACCTCCGCCTTTCTCAAACCTCCGAGGGGAAACAACGTCCGTTTGAGAGCGTCCTGACTCAACCCCCAGAGCGCGTAAGACTGGTCCTTGCTTTCATCCGTCCCGCGCGAGACAAAATACCTCCCTGTGCCCTCATCGAAACCCCGCCGGGCATAGTGCCCGGTGGCGATGAAATCCGCGCCGAGCGCGGAGCCCTTCTCCAGAAGCGCTCCCCACTTGATGACCCGGTTGCAGATGACGCAGGGATTGGGAGTTCTCCCCCTGAGGTACTCGGCCACAAAATTGCCGATGACCTGCCGGCCGAATTGTTCGGTAAAGTCGGCCACGTAGTGCGGAATCCCGAGCTTCACCGCAACGATGCGCGCGTCGTTGAACGCGTCGAGGCCGCAGCAGCTTGTCTCATTCCCCGCGTTTCCGCCGACGCGATCAAAGTCGTACGTCTTCATCGTCACGCCGATGACCGAATAGCCCTGCTCCAGCAGGAGTGCCGCCGCGACGGAGGAATCGACTCCTCCGCTCATTCCGACGACTACGGTGGGCTTTATGCTGTTGTGAGTATTCATCCGGACGTAAAAGATACGATAATGGCAATCGACGTGCAATCAGAATCGGTATGCGCCGGCTGTAGGCGCGGCCTGTAGGCGCCGGCTTTAAACTGGTGTCACGGTCCATACCGTGACACCAGCAGGGAAACTGTATCCGCCGGCGGTGGCCCGCGCGAATCTTCGTCGTGCATATATTTAACTGATGTCACGGTCCATACCGTGACACCAGCAAGGAAACTGCATGCCCCGGCTGAGAACCGACGCGAATCTGAGACACTACCTCAGAATGCCACTCATTGACTTTCCCAACCGTGTTCGATAGATTACCCGCTCAAGGATACTTGCAGCTCCTGCGCGGAGGGCACGACTTCGGTCATGACGCCCCGTTCGCCTCAAATCAACCACTGCCGTAGCGCCTCCCAATCACATTCGAACCTTTTGCCCGTGGCCGGTATCTCTATAATAGAACTGTCCGAAGCCATAACAGGCCAACTGGATGGAGCTCCTCTTGGAAAGACATAGGGTGGTGAGTGAAGGTGAAACAGCGCTTGTCTCGCGAGCCCGGGCCGGTGATAAGGCTGCCTTTCAGATTCTGCACCGCCAGACCGTGGATCGCATATATGGATTCTGCCTAAGGATAGTGGCCGATGTTCCTCTGGCGGAAGAGCTCACGCAGACTGTTTTCGTGCGTGCGTGGGAAAACCTGGACAGCTTCAGAGGGGAAGGGGAGTTTTACTCGTGGCTGCATCGCATCGCCGTGAATGTTGTCATTCTGAATCACCGCTCCAATCAGAGAAGGCTTGCAAGAGTTGAGTACAGTGATGATCTGGAAAATTTCAGCAAGGCGAGGAGCCTTCCATCGCCGGAGGCAGGGATCGATCTGGAACAGGCGATCGCACGGCTCCCCGAGAGAGCAAGAACAATTCTAATCCTGTACGATCTGGAGGGCTTTCGCCATGATGAGATTGCACGATTGCTTGACATTGCCCCTGGAACCTCAAAGTCGCAGCTCCACAGAGCACATCAACTTCTGAAAGCGTGGTTAGAACAATGAGCATAAAACAATACCATAGCCAGCTCGATGAGTACATTCTTGGCTCGCTGACGGCAGCTGAGCGGAAGGAGTTCGAACAGCACCTCGAAACGTGCCCGGAATGCCTGATGGAATTGATGAAACTTAAGGATCTCAGCAGCAGAATCGCTGAATTGCCAAAAGGCATTCGGCCCCGGCGGGATCTCTGGCCAGGAATTGACGACGCATTGCCTGATAAACCTGCTGAACTCTCTGCTGATAAATCAGAAACGCGAGTGACTCAGCGGCCAAGGCGGCCGGTAGCTCTGGCTCGACTGATTCATCTCCCGGCATCGCGATCCACGCGCTCTATCCTGCAAGCGGCAGCCGCCTTAACGATCATATTCGGTGCGTGGATGGTGTGGACATTAATGAAGAATTCCGCAACACGGCCGGAGGAGAGCCGTGTCAGTCTGCCCGAAATCAAGAAGGAAAAGGGAGCGGCTCCGGGGCAGGAATCGCTAATCACGAATCCGGCCAGCCTCCCTGCAGTACCGGGCACGGCGGACAGAGACCGGGTAGCTGAGACCGGACCCGGTGGATCTAAGAAACCGGCAGTGCCGGCCGGCCGCGCCACTGCTGTCGAGCCACCGCTGGCCCGCCAAACCGGAACCTCCCCTATTTATGAAAGCGGAAGTCTCCAACACCTGCAAGCGTCTTTTGTGAGCTACTCCGAGCATCTCCCGAACGACCGCATCTATCTTCAACTCGACAAGCCAATCTACAGTCCCGGTGAAACGATCTGGTTTCAGGCATATCTCAGGGATGAGGGAGATTTGGGTCCTTCAAGACAGAGTGACGTCGTTCATGTGGAGTTTCTCAATCCAAACGGAAGTGTGGCTCGGCGCCTCGAGATCATTGCGAAGGAAGGAACGTGTGCCGGTGACATCGACCTCGCAGACAACCTCCCCGGAGGGATCTACAAGATCAAGGCGTATACGGAGTGGCAGAAAAACGTTCCAGACTCGTATATCTTCGAAAAAGAGATCCAGGTTCAGCAACCAACACTGCCCGGGCTGATCATGAAGCTGGATTTTCAGCGCAAGGCATATGGACCGGGCGACAATGTAGTCGCGAAGCTCGACGTTAGAACTCTACAGAATAAGCCCCTATCGGATTCCAACTTCACATATGTGGTGCAAGTTGCCGGTAAAACGATTCAGGAGCAGACGCAAAGATCAGATCGGAGTGGCACCTCTTACGTGGCGTTTGACCTGCCTAAAAATCTTCCTGCCACCGACGGAATCCTGGGCGTCTTGATCGATTACGGCGGCAAAAGGGAATCAATATCCCGCGCGATACCAATTGTGCTCAACAGAATTCGTCTCACAATGTATCCCGAGGGTGGTGATCTCGTAACCGGACTTTCAAGCCGGGTCGCTTTTCAGGCGCTGAACGAATTTGACAAGCCGGCGGATGTAGAAGGCCGCGTCTTCGACGAGGAGGGAAGGGTGATCGCAGAGTTCAGCAGCTTCCACGAGGGAATGGGGGCGTTTGAACTAACTCCCGAATCCGAGAAGAAGTATCATGCAAGCATAACTAGACCCGAGGGAATTTCTCAATGGTACGATATTCCCGGCGCACGTGAGCATGGTTACACACTTTCTGTTGAGCTGGGAGCCTCGGGAGACGTCGATCTCAGAATTGGATCCCAGTCGGTCGAGCAGATGTCAGTCCTTGCGCAGGTGAGAGGGAAGCTCTATTTCAAGAAGCAATTTACCACCGTAAGGGGGGTCACGACAATTCCGTTCGCCACGGACGACATCCCTCGTGGAGTGGCTCAGGTTACACTCTTCGATAGTAACGGGGTAGAGCAGGCTGAACGATTGTTATTTGTCGGAAGGGACAGGGGGCTCAACGTTCAGGTGTCGACCGATAAAGAGAAGTATCTCCCGAGGGAAAAGGTGACCCTTACCGTAGACGCCCGCGATTCTCATGGAAATCCCATTCCGGGGGATTTTTCTCTTTCGGTGGCCGATGATAACCTCATAACATTCGCAGACGACAGGGCGGGACAGATTCTTCCGAAAATGCTCTTGGAGCCCGATCTCAAGGGCAAGGTGGAAGAACCGAACTTCTATTTCGATCAGAAGGAACCGAAGGCAGAAGCAGCTCTCGATTACCTCATGATGACGCGCGGGTGGCGGAGGTTCACATGGAAGCAGGTGATTGAAGATCAGCCAACGGTCATATCATTTCCTCCTGAGCGCACAACCATAGCCGGAAAGGTTATTGACGGGAATACGGGGAAACCAGTTAAGGGGGTACCGGTGATCATCGGGAAGGGCGGTCAATCAGGTTTAACTGACTCGGAGGGAAGATTCTTGTTCAGGTACATCGAGCTTGATACACCGGTAGCCTTGACAATCTCCGGGAAAGGATTCACGCCCTTTGAAGAAACCATCAAAAGTTACACTGAAAATCTGGTTTACACACTTTGGAAGTCCGGGACAATTGCGGACATCAAAGGCAGGATCATCGACAAGAACACGAACGAGCCACTTGCCGGCGTAAACGTTTTGGTTGTTGGAACTGTGCGCGGTGCGGTCACCGATGCCGACGGAAATTATTCGATCATAGGCGTACCGGTGGGCAGCAGCGTTCTGAGAGCATCGGTTGTTGGGTACCAAACCTTAGAGAAGCAGGAATATCATACTGCCGCAAAGGGCGTGGAAATCAATTTCGCGATGGTTCCCTCTCAGGTCCAGATGGCAGAGCAAGTTATCACAGCGCAACGAGCGGTTGTGAATATGTACACGACCGGCACCCCCAGTTTAGCAGTGACCCATGGAGCGGCGACCTCAGCTGCTGCTGACAGGCTCCAGCAGCCAAAGGTATTGCGAGAACCCCTCAAACTACAACCGGGGGTTGTTTATCCGGGAAACCTCGCTGCTACACATGCGGGCGCCGGAACTCCTCTGGCGGGGTATCATGTAGGAAAGCCAGTAGGACCGACGCCTTCTAAAAAGCAAACGCTTCGGTACTACCGAGCCAGGGAATTTCCCGTCGTGACCTACTCCCCAGCGGAGGTTCCACTCGTCCGATCGGACTTCCGATCGACCATATTCTGGAAAGGTGACATCCGGCTTGACGGTTCAGGACAAACGAGGGTATCGTTTTACAATTCCGATGAGATCACTGCATTTCGAGCAACTGTGGAAGGGATCAGCTCAAATGGATTGGTGGGAAGAGCCGAAAAGACTTATTTCACTCAGCTCCCTTTCAGTATGTCGGCGAGAGTCCCCGTGGAGGTTTCCATGGGCGATCAGGTTTCCGTGCCACTAACGCTTACCAATAACACGAGCCGGACGGTGACTGGCGCGTTGACCGTTGCAAGTCCCGAAAACTGGCATTTGGCAGGAGTGATCGCATCCGCAGTGACTCTGGCGGGAAGCTCTTCAAAGACATTGTATATTCCGTTCAACATTCTTGCCTCACCGGGACCGGGATCTTTGACGATTTCGTTCCTCAGCGAGGGACTCCGCGATGCGTTCGAGAAAGATGTATACGTGCGAGAGAAGGGATTTCCCCAGCTTCTCTCCTTTGGATCCGGTGAGAGGGAAAAAGCCTTTCGTTTCAGTTTAGCTGACGCGATTGAAGGAACTGTGAGGGCAAAAGTCACCCTGTACCCGACTGTGACAAGCAATCTGCTGAGCGCCGTGGAAGCGATGATGCAGGAACCGACGGGGTGTTTTGAGCAAGCGTCATCGAAAAACTATCCCAATGTCATCGCACTCCAGTACCTGCAAGAGACCGGTACTAAGGACCCGGCCGTATCCGACCGCGCTATGAAATTGCTCGAGGAGGGTTACAAGCGCCTTACTGCCTATGAGACGAAGGAAAAGGGGTACGAATGGTTTGGTTCCACACCGGCCAACGAGGCCCTGACGGCTTACGGGCTGACGGAGTTCAAGGACATGGAGCCGATCTACTCAAGCGTCGATAAGACAATGATCGATCGTACAGCCACGTGGCTCCTGAGCCGGAGCGATAAAAAAGGGGGATTCTTGCAGGATCCAAAAGCCCTCGATTCTTTCGGCAGAGCAAGCCCGGAAATCACTGATGCGTACATCGTATACGCGCTTGCCGGGGCCGGTTACACGAATGTTGGACCCGAGCTGGCCGCCGCAAAGCGGAGAGCGGTTAACTCTCAGGATCCCTATCAACTCGCCCTTGTGGCGAATGCGATGGAGTCCTTAGGGGAGAGGGATCAGGCGAAGGCTCTCCTCTCGGATCTGCAAAAAACCCGACTCGAGGATGGCAGCTGGAGCGGAAAGGTCCACTCCATAACTCGTTCCACGGGCTTTAGTTTAAAAATCGAGACCACATCGCTTGCACTCCTTGCGCTCCTCAGGTCGGAAAATCCCGATCCGGGGGCCATCGATGCAGGTGTGAAATTCCTTCTTGCTTCACGCTCGGGTTCCGGCGGGTTTGGTTCCACCCAGGGGACGATCCTCGCGCTGAAGGCGCTTACGGCGTATGCAAAGTACTCTAAACGGACCTCTGAGGCGGGGACTGTTCAGATTTCGCTGGATGGATCTAAGATTGTCAGCAGATCGTACGAGGCGGGAGAGAAAGGACCGCTTGTGATCGATGGTCTTGAAAAAAAGATGACCGAATACAACAAGAGCCATTCGCTCTCGGTTGAGATGAAGGAAACCAAACACACCCAGCCTTACTCCCTCGCCGTTTCGTGGAACACCACCCTGCCGAGATCATCCGATTCTGCGAAGGTGTCTATCAGCACAAACTTGTCGCAGAATGCGCTCCGGATGGGCGAGACTGTTCGGTTGGTCGTCAACCTCCGGAATCGCGCGCAGGAAGGACTCCCGATGACGCTCGCACTCGTCGGAATCCCCGGAGGCCTGAGCGTACAGCCCTGGCAATTGAAGGAGCTTCAGGGGAAGCGGGTATTCGACTTCTACGAAATTAAGGGGCGGTACGTCTCCATCTACTACCGCCAAATGGAACCGGGCCAGGAACGAATTATCAACCTTGACCTTAAGGCGGATGTTCCAGGAAAGTATGAGTCGCCCGCTTCGAGCGCCTATCTCTACTATTCGAATGAGTACAAATCGTGGAGCTCCGCCGGACCCGTTGAGGTGCTGGAGTGAAGAGATCCAAGTCTGGCGGCATCAACAGTACCAAGGCACGGGGGCATCGCGCACACAATGTAGGCGCCGGCTTTAGCCGGCGTAAATCTTAAACTTGTGTCACGGTCCATACCGTCACACCAGCAGGGAAACTGTATCCGCCGGCGGTGGCCCGCGCGAATCTTCGTCGTCCATATTCAGAAACCCAGATCGAGTTGCAGAGCTACCCGGTCATCGACATTTCCCGGTAGCATGTCGGGACCGGTTCCGATGTGCCGCACATCGTCCCTCATGAGACGGGAGTATTTCACCGAACACTCAACCCCCCTGGTGGGCCTCACGCTCAACAAGACGTACCACCGTTCCCCTTCTCCGAAGAGCGCCGGCGCATAGGCGGCGCCGCTCAGATCTTCTTCAGATTCTGAGAGCCGTGAATCGTATGAGCCCGTGTGGAAGAATACGAATCGTGTGCTCACTGAAACAGGGCGATCCGGCGGAGTTCCGATGTCCTGATAGACGATGATTCCCTCCCCGCCGGGATTGTCTGTGGTGTGTCTGAGAAGCAGTTTTTCGACTCTCCCGCGGATCCTGAACTCGTGCGGTGACCCGCTTTCGAGATGGATGCGAAACCTGTGCACTGCCTCTTCATCGGTCCCCGTGCGCATCAATCCTCCGCGGTTGGAGGCAGAGACGCTTTTCTCAACGCGCTTTTGCTGGTATTGCAGCAGGCACCGGAACTCTGAGGACCAGCGCAGCTCCAGCCTCGCGAACAGATCATGTCCGCGTTCCGGGAACGGCCCTTCACCGGGGCCGCCGGATATTTCAAACTGATCAGAGTAACAAGAAAGGAGAACGCCCGGGAAAAGACTCAGGCGGGAACCTATGTAGAACCCCTCCTCCCCGGATGATCCGGGTCGTTCCCCAAACCCAAGTCCGTGAAGTACCGATGAGCGTGAGGGATAGCGGCGGTAGAGAGCCAGAAAGCGAGTTCCCCGGGACGGGGAACAGGAGGCACCGCACACCAGTCCCGTACGGCGCTCGATGATGCACTCTCCAAATAGCGTGGCATGCGGGAGAGCGACCCGGTAGTCGGCCGAAATGATCGTGCCCCTTTCTCCCTCCAATTCTTTCCCGCCTCCGAGATTCACGCGGCGTGAGAAGGCCGAGTTAACGAATGTTAAGCCGGCGTGCGACTCTTTGTCGAGGGCAACCGTAGCGCTCAATCCGTGCAGGTCTTCCCTGACACTCCCTCGTTTGGCTTCTTCTGAGGGAGTTCGAAAAATTCCCGAGGTATAGATCGCCGTTACATCGCCCCCGGAATCGACCGTACCAGAGAGAAAACGCCGCGAGAGAAACACATTGGCGGAGAACCGGTTCCACCGGAGCTCGGCGGCAAGCCCGCTGAGGTAGCCATTCTCATCCGTTGTGCCCGAGGGGAGGAGTCCTCTCCCATTTCTCTCCCCGGGATTGAGAACCTGTGATCCTTTTCCGTAGTCGAGCCCTCTCCAGAGGGCCAGGCCCTGGCCTGTTTCTATGACATAATCCCCGAGGATGACTCTTTTCAATGGACCGGCATCCGTTAGTTCGGCATAACCGCTGAGGAAGTCGGCGATCCGGGCCTCTCCCGGATCTTTCGCCGCAATCAGGCCCCCCTTGAATCCCTCCGCGGTGCTCAACTCCCACCGCTGGTAGGTTCCCAAAGGAGATCCGCGGTAAAGGCCCTCGCGGGTTGCGCGCGATTGTTCCAGTCCAAGCCTCACGCGTGTACGCACACTGAGGAGGTATTCACCTTTGCTTCGATCGACGCTCAGGGGGGAGATATCGTGAACATCCGGGCCCTCCACCTCCCCCGTCCGGCCGATAAGCGCCTCTGTCGAGTCGGACTGGATGGGCTCCTCCTCGTCCTTCCCCTGTCCATGCATTGACGCCACAGCCAGGGCGATGAGGACCAGCGCATCGGCGAGACGGCTTCCTTCACTCATGTCCCCCTCCGAAACGAACGGTGAGCGTCATGTCATGCGTCCAGCCGAGCTCCTGATGCGCAGTGACGGAGTAATCGAACAGAAGGGATTCCCACCCCACTCCGACCCCCGCCGAATAGCCTGATGAGACATCCGAGATCCCTCCACGGAGAGCGATCGCATCTACAGGCCGGTATTCCAGACCGCATCGGGGACTGAGGGGGTAACCGGTTTCTTTGTGGAGGTCAAGCGCGAGCGTCAGGGCTCGGTCGGGCTGGTACGAAACTCCGATCTCATGCGCCTGGGGGAGCGGCTCGCGTGAGGCGCCAATTGTCGCAGCATTAAGGTTTTTCACGGCGGCGCCGACGCATACGCCTTTTGCGGGCTCCACCAGTACGCCGCCATCGATGGCGATGGTTCCCGCGGAACCGTATCCGCGGATTCGCGCCGCGTGATAATTGACGGTCAGCCCAAGTCCTGTTTGCGGGATCAGGCACGCGTAGGAGACCGCAGCCGTCAGCTCCCGATAGAGGGCGAACCCGAACGTCTTCATCGAGATCGCGACAACTCCGAGGCGAGTCGGGACGCCTGCAGCGGCTGCCTTTGTCGCCACGTCTGTAAGACCGAACGGGCCGGGAGAGTAATAGAGCGAGATCTCCGTGCGCACAACCCGGGCCAAACATCCGGGGTTGAAGGATACCGCCCATACGTCGCCGGAGAGTGCCGCGCCCGCTCCGCCAAGCGCTCGTCCCCTGCTCCCTCCTTCCGTGTCGAATCCGGCCTTTCCTGATTGAACTGCCGCGGCGAGTAGAAACACAATGATTCGCATGCTGCCTCCCATGTTTTAGTAGGTGCGACGGTTTGAACTACATCGGGGAATTGTCTATATTAGAATCAATGGTTTTGGTTCGATTTACCCCCTTCTGCATCCTGCTTCTCCTCCTCGCAGCGCCTCCCGTTCAGCTTTCCGCGCAGGAAATCGACTGTGAGATCAAAGTCGGCAACATGCAAAACCTCCCCGAAGCGGCGAGGGAGAATCTCGCCGATTTCCTCCCCGACCTCACACAGTACGTCAACTCCTACCGCTGGACAAAGGAAGACCTGGGCGACCTGAAGGTCAAGTGCACGATTACCATCTCGTTTCAGGGTGCGCCAAACGGAAACCACTATTCGGTCCAGGCGTTTGTCGGGAGCCAGAGGCCGGTGTTCAGAAGCGACCGGAATACGACGCTGGTGCGCATCATCGACGGAAACTGGGAGTTCGACTACGTACGGAACCAGCCGATGATTCACAACGAGGCTCGCTTCGATCCGCTCCTCAGCGTGATCGATTACTACATGTACCTTATTCTCGGGTACGACTTTGAGAGCTACAAGGCGGGAGACGGGACGCCCTATTTTCAAAAGGCGATGGATATCGCCAATCTCGCGCGAGGGGGACGCGGCGCGAGCGGATGGGATAACCCATCACCGAACGTTTATTCGCGGGGACAGTTCATCGACGAGGTGATGAACGCGCGATACGCGGATTTCCGGGAGGCGTTGTACAGGTACTACTACAGGGGGCTGGATCTGCTGTCGAAAGACGAGGGGCGGGCTCGCAAGAACATGTTTGCGGCGCTGGAAAAGATAGGCATCCTGCAGCAGAAAATCAACTCGCGCACACTCATCGTCAAGGCGTTCTTCGACGCGCAGTTCGGCGAGATCAAGAACGATTTCCTGAAAGACCCGGATCCCGACATATTCGCGAAGCTTGTTAGGATCGACCCGGCCCACCAGTCCGACTACGACGAAGCTGCCGCCGATCCGTCGCGCAAATACCTTAAGTAATCCTCCCCCTCACTCCATCGCCCGCACGTCGAGGATGCGGTCGCCGACCTGAATCCTGTTCACGACCTCCATTCCGGAGACTACCTTTCCGAAGAGCGTATAGCGGCCGTCGAGGTGCGGCTGGGGCGACTGGGTGATGAAGAACTGCGAACCCTCCGTGTCTCTTCCCGCACTTGCGATGCCCACCGATCCCGTCTCGTAGCTGAGCGCTGAGAACTCCGAGCGGATCGAATAGCCCGGACCGCCCCACCCGTCCCCTCGCGGATCCCCTCCCTGGATCACAAAATTGGGCACGACCCTGTGAAAGGCAAGGTACTTGTAGAACGATTTCTTCGCAAGCTTCAAAAAGCTCATCACGGTAAACGGCGCCGCCTGTTTGTAGAGTTCGATCGCGATCGTCCCGCGCGTTGTCACGATATTCGCCCGGGCGGTATCGGGGAGCGCGCGGAGGAACGCGAAGTCGTAATCAGTGTACAACGGCTCGAAGTGTTTCGGCACCTTCCCTGAGTAGTCCTTTCCCGTAATCGATTTGAGGGCGGTTGCGGCGGCAAGTGCGACGGAGCGGTCGGCATCCTTCAGGAGGCGGAGGAGCGGATTGACGGCTTCCTGATCCCTGATCTTTCCGAGGGTCGAAGCGATCTCCTGCATCGCTTCAACATCGTCAGGTACTTTCAGGCCTTTAAGCGTCTTCAGGAGGGGCGTCACCGATGATCGGGAGCGATAGAGCGAGTCCCCCAGGATGGAAGCCGCCGTCGTGGCAACGGCCATGTCGTTTGTGGAGAGCGCCTCTACTGCCGCTTCCCTGATCTCCCTGAGAAGCGCGGTGTCTGCCGGATTCTTCTCGCCGATCGCCCGTAATCCCTCGAGGGCCGCCGTGGTGAGGCTCATGTCACCGCTTCCGAGGTAGCGCATGAGAAGTCCGGCTGCCGCCGCGGCGCCGGTCGCGCCAACCGCCGCCAATTTCCGGGCCGTGAATAAGCTGTTCCCTCCCTCCTTGAGCGCGATGTAGGTCAGGGCGCTCCGGCCCCGCAATTTCGCAAGGGACGTCGCTGCCTCCGCCTGAACCTGCCACTCCGCCTGGTGTCGTGACGTCAGATTTCTGGCGATCCATTTCATGCCCTGGATCGCATCCTGTACGCTCCGTGACGAGTCGCTCGTCAGACCTGCGGCCCCAAACACAGAGAGAGCGATGACGGCCACAGAGGTATTTGTGTCGGAAAAAAGGAGTTGCAGGCCCTTGATGACATCTTCCCTTCTGCGCAGGTCATGATTCCCGAGCGCCTTCAAGGCGTTAACCCTCACGCGCCAGTCGGAATCGGCCTCGGCAGCCGTGAGAAGTGGAGAAACCGAAGCGGTGTCGTCTTTCAGTTTTCCCAGGAGCGCTGCCGCGTTCATGCGGACCAGAGGATCAGTGAGCGTGAGGAGTTTCCGGATCTCTCCGGAGCTCGTTCGGATTTCAGGTTGATCACCCGTTCGTTGAAGCGCATAGGCCGTCTGCCAGCCGCTGACCCGAGAGTGCAGCCGTCCTAGCAGCCACCTTCGGCATCCCGGCGTGGTTACGCTCCGGATCGCAAACCTCGCGACCGACCGGACGAGAGCACTCGTCTGCGCAGCATTGTCTTCAGATCCATACTTCCCGAGGAGGGCATTCAGGGCCGAATCCGAGCCGAACTTTCCAATCTCCTCGATCATCCGCTCGCGGGGAGCGGGGCTCATCTTATCAAGGCGCTTCCCGATGAGATCCTGCTGAAGCCGTTCGCGGCTTTCTGCACTCAGGAATCCCGCGGTTTGACCTATTGCGAATGCGGCCTCCTCCTCCACCCTGAGACTCTTGTCGTTGAGGCGGTCGGCAAGGCGCGGCAGTGCAGATGTGTCCTGCACGCTTCCGAAGGCGTGCGCCGCAGCCGCCCTGACTGTTGAATCCGGATCGGCAAGCATCCGCTGGAGGAGTCCGCCGCCTGTGACGCGCCCATCCTGAGCGCGAAGGATTGCCTCAAGCTTGATCTGCCTGTCGCCGGCAGACGATGCGGACCATGCGAGGGTGGTGAGAAGAAGAATTCGGAAGGAGGTTCTCATGCGTCTGTTCCGTGTAGTCCGAAGAGGCTCCGCGCGGCCGCGCTGGTGGTGCGGCCTACCTCCTCCGGGGTGATGCCCCTAAGCTCGGCGATTCTGGCTGCAATCAGAGGTATGCGGGAAGGTTCGTTTCGTTTACCCCTGTACGGTACCGGGGAGAGATAGGGACTGTCGGTCTCCAAAAGGATTTGTTCGAGGGGCGTCGCAGCGGCAACGGCCGCCATTGTGTTCGGACGTTTCGTCGTCCCCTCAAATGTCACCGGGCCCGGAATGGAAATCCGGAATCCCCAGCCGGTCACCTTTCGCGCCATCTGATCATCTCCTGGAAAGCAATGAAAGACTCCTTTTGGCCGGGCGGAATCCCGCATCCAGGCCTGGTCCTGCTCTAGTTTCGCTCCCACAATCTTCAAAGTGTCCTCCTCCGCTTCGCGGGTGTGGATGACAATCGGCAGATGCCGCCTTCGTGCGATGTCTATCTGAGCGGAAAAGACCTCTCGTTGTGCCTCACGAGGAGAATAATCGTAATGGTAATCGAGGCCTATCTCGCCGATCGCAACCACGCGCTCGTGGAAACTCAGTTTCTCGATCTCTTCGAGTGAGGCCCTGTCGGCCTTCCGGGCCTCGTGAGGGTGGAAACCGACGGCAGCGTAGATGGAATTGAACCGCTCAGCGAGCGCGACTGCCTCATGGCTCGTCTCCAAATCAGTTCCGGGGACGACGATGATTTCCACGCCTGCATCCTGAGCCCGTTTGAGGACATCGGCAAGATCGGTTCCGAACTCCCCGAAGAAGAGATGAGCGTGCGAATCGATGAACATGTGCGGGCGGCCTACCGGAGGATCGCCCCGAGCCGCTCGATCACGTACCCGACATCCTCGTCGGTAAGCTGCGGATACATGGGGAGACGGAGGAGTGTTTCATACACTCGGTCTGTCACGGGAAGCTGGAGACCGTCCGTGCCGAGCGACGAACGCGCATAGGGGGAAGAGTGGAGGGGAACGTAGTGGAACGTGGAGCTGACTCCCGCCTCCTTGAGCTGTTGCGAGACCCGGACGCGTTCCGCTTCGCTTCTCAGCAGTATATAGAAGATATGGTAGTTCGACTCGCAGTGCGGGGGAATGACCGGAAGGCGGAGCCGCTCGCGGTCTTCAAGTTCCTTGAGTCCCTCCATGTAACGATGGTGAATGCGCTTTCTCTCCGTTCCGATCAGATCGAGATCGGAGAGCTGCGACTTGAGGACGGCCGCGAGGAGATCGGAGAGTACGTAGCTGCTCCCGAGATCGACCCACGTGTACTTGTCCACTTCCCCCCTCAGAAAGCGCGACCGGTTCGTCCCTTTCTCGCGGACAATTTCAGCCGCACGTGCGAGCTCGTCGTCCTGGGTGACAAACGCGCCCCCCTCTCCGCTGATGTAATTCTTCGTGACATGAAAGCTGAACGCTCCGCAGTGCCCGATCGTGCCGAGATATCTTCCCCTGTATTTCGCGTTGACTCCCTGAGCGGCGTCCTCGACAACGGTGAGATTCTTCTCACGTGCCACCTTCATGATCTCATCCATCTCGGCCGAGACCCCTGCGTAGTGGACCGGGATGACGGCCTTCGTCCTCCCTGTGATCCTCCTCCGAAGGTCGGCGGGATCGGCGGTGAGAGTCTGGTCGTTAATCTCGCAGAAGACCGGCTTTCCCCCCGCCCTGATGATTGCGTTGGCGGTGGAGACAAACGTAAAACTGGGGGTTATGACTTCGTCGCCCGGTGTGAGGCGAAGGAGCATCATCGCCATTTCAAGCGCGTGCGTCCCCGATGTGGTAAGGAGCACGCTGCGGGCGGAGATAAGATCACGCAGCCTCCGTTCGACCTCTTTGCACACCGGTCCATCGCCGCCGGCAGCGCCGGATTCGAGAACGATTCTAAGCTCGTCAAGGGCGCCGGTGTTCACAAACGGGCGGTTGAAGGGGATGTGTTTCATTCCATGGCGATGGGAACGTGTTCCGCGCGTTTTCGCGCGTATAGATCAATGAGACGGCCGATGGTAGAATCCATACCGTGATTCCTCTCGACCGATTCCCGCGCCGAACGCCCGTGCCGCGCCCGGAGCGAGGAATCCGAGAGATAGGCCGATAGTTTTGCGGCGAGGTCCCGGCTGTCCGCCACCCTGTAGAGAAACCCAGTGGAGCCATCCTCGATCTGCGCGAGATTTCCCCCTGCCGCCGCGGCGACGACGGGGAGCCCCATCCCCATCGCGTCGAGAACGACGAGCGAGAAGAGTTCATCCCTGCTCGGAAATACGAAAATGTCCATCGCGCTCAGGGCGCCGATCAGATCCTCCTGGTACCCTGTGAGGTGAATCCTGCCGCCGAAATTCTGTGCGGCGACGTACGCTTCGATATCACGCAGGTATGCTTCACAGCGCGCTTCAAAGGGGGATTCTCCGCGCCGCGCCGTGCCTTTTCGCGTGGGTTCTCCCGCGATCATGTAGCGGGTAATCGACCGGAGGCCGGGCTCAATGTAGGAATAACTCTCCGCAAAATCCATGACCCCTTTCCCCGGATCGATCCTCACCATGGTACCGGCCAGAATCTCGGAGTCGCCGACTCCGTAGAGGGCGCGGAGCGTTGCCCTCTGCGTTTCGTCGCGGACGTAGCGCCGGAGATCGCGCCCGTATGGCACAAAATAAATGCGCGAGGCGGGCACGGCGTAGAGATCCGGGAGCCGGCTGTTGAGGTCGAGAGAAGAAGTAACAAATGCGTCGACGCGCGAAAAAATCAATCGATGGAGCGGGTCGCGCTTTGGCGGGACGCCAAGGTAAATCCCCAGGACCAGAGTGGGGCGCGCATTGCCTCTGAGCGCAATGGAGGCCGGCCAGATGTCGCGGTGGAAATGGACGTGTACGGCGTCGATCCGGCGGTCACGGACGATCCGGCGGAGAAAGCGAATCGCGGACGGGCTGATGACAAGGGATCCCGGCAGATGAAGCACTTCAATCCCCCGTTCTCTCAGGTATGCCTCCGCTCTTGAACCGGGAGAGCAGACGGCGGTCACCCCCACTCCGGCCCGGTCGAGCTCGCTCATGATGGTGCAGGCATACAGTTCCAGACCTCCCCAGGCGGCGGAGGTGCAGAGGTGAAGGGCGCGCAGCGCCATCAGAACCTTGTCTCCAGCGTCAGGACCACGTTGCGGACCGGGGCGATGTTCCCGATCAGCTCAACGTAGTAATATTGCAGGATGTTGTTCAGGTGCAGAACAGTCGTGATCGGAAGCCCCGCCAATGTCCAGTCCGCGCCCGCGCGAACATCGACGACGGTGATCGGCACCCTCTCGTCTCCCCCTGGGATGATGCCGAGTGTCACGAACGAATCGTCTATCCTCTCAATCCTCGAAAGATAGCGGGCATCGACGCCGAAACTGAAGGGGGCGATCCTCGCCTGCCCCGTATAATAGAGGAGATTCCGCGGGCGGTACCTGAGGACGTCTCCTGAGGTCTGGTCCCGCGGGTCCATGTACGTGTAGCTGATCTGGTGGGTGATCGACCTGGTGGGAAAACTCAGATTGAGAGTCAACTCCACCCCGTAGATGAGCGCGCGGGTGATGTTCTCGAAATGAACCACGCCGTCCGGCCCGAAACCGGGCTCGATCAGGTCCCAGAATTCATTCCGAAAAAAGGAACAATCGCCCTGAATCGACTCGCTGAATGAATGGACCCCTCCCAGCTCCGCGGACCAGCTTCGCTCCGGCTTCAAGCCGGGATTCGGATGAATGGCAACGCCCCCTGCAGTCGAGGTCGTGAAAATCTCAGCGACGGTGGGCGCCCTGAATCCTCGACCTGCTGAGAAGCGGATGGCCGATGAATCCGGAAGGGAGTAGACAAGTCCGGCCTTGGGATTGAACTG
This sequence comes from uncultured Chlorobiaceae bacterium, assembly GCA_964512655.1. Classification (GTDB taxonomy): domain Bacteria; phylum Bacteroidota; class Ignavibacteria; order UBA10030; family SZUA-254; genus VBOC01. The sequence goes on from CAZEJT010000008.1 coordinate 79,927, forward strand.
GCTGACGGCATCGAGACCCTCGATGCTCTGGTAATCGAACCGTCCCCCGAGTGTGAGGCGGAACGGCTCGCTTACCCGGATCTCATCCTGGAGATAGGCGGCCGCCCCCCTCCCGTCGTGCCTCCCGAAGATCGTGTCCGCGTCCACGCTCTGCACGCTCCCGGAGATCCCGCCGATGAGCATCTGGCCGGGCGAGAGCCGGAGGTTTGCCTGCGCCTCGCCCGTGACAACATCGGAGCGGGAGTTGCTTCCTGCGCTGTCGTACTGGCTCGGCACATTATCGCTCCATCGCGATTTGAACCAGCTGAAGCGACCAGAGTAGAGGAAGCGCTCCGAGACAAACTCCCTGTAGCTTCCCCCCAGATTCCACCTCACCGAATAGACCGACTGGCGAAGCTCCTCCTCCGGCGGCTCGAACGCGTGGTTGAAGTCGCGCCAGTACAGAAAACTTCCCCTTCTCTGCTCGAGGATACTGAAGAAAAGTCCCGCCGCCCGGTAGGGGGAAATGTCATACCCGAGCCGAAGCGTGCCGTTCCACCGCTTCCAATAGTCATTCCGGCGGTAGCCGTCGTTGAGGGTCCTGTCTACCCCTGCCGCAACGGTGAGATCGTTGAATTGTGCCCGGTACCCCGTCGCGATTCCGCTGAGCGTGCGCGAGTCCTGTGTCCACTTCCAGCTCTGGTATTTCGGGAGATCGTAGATTCCCCCGTACATCCTTACCCGCGTCTCGGGGCGCTCCCCGGATGATCTGCCGGACGATCTGGTAATGATGTTGATGACGCCCCCCAATGCGCTCGATCCGTAAAGGGCGGAGGCGGCGCCCTTCACTATTTCGATCCGTTCAATCTGCGAGACAGGGATGCTCTCCCAGTTGATCTCCCCCGTATCGCCTGTGATCAGGGGGATTCCGTCGATCAGGATGAGTACGCGGGTGCCCACGCCGAAGCTGTAGCCCGACGATCCGCGGATGTCGACCTGCGTCTGGGTCATGTGGACCCCCGGCACGTACCGGAGCGCGTCGTCGACCGTAACGGCGTTCCGGTACTCGAGGGTTGTCTGCCCGATGACGCTGACGCTTGCAGGCACCTCCTGAAGTAATTGCTCCATCCTCCCCGCCGTCACGACGATGGGCTCTGCCTCAACGGGAGCCGGCTCGAGCACGATCCTTACTTCTGCGCTGTCTCCCTCCGAAACCGCAATATCGGGGATGCGCTTGGCGCGGTATCCGATAATAGAGACCAGGAGAGTATGAATCCCTGAAGGGATCCTGCGGAGAACGAACCTGCCGTTGGGCCCGCTCGGCGCGCCGATAACAGTTCCTTCGAGCGTAACATTCGCCCCCTCAAGCGGCGCGCCGTTCTCGCCACTTACTACCTGCCCCGCCACGGTGGATCCCGCCTGCGATTGTCCCCGGAGCCCCGGAAGCGAGAGAATAGTAAGGGCCGTGAGCCAGAACGTCAGCCTCATGGCTCAGGCGGCGGTGGAGGATGAAGGAAATCTACATCGATGTTGATGCCCGGAAGGATGCTATCCGTCGGCACAATGATGCCTCCGGGCGCTGTATCCCCGGGCGCGTGGAACACTCCTACCGCCCTCCAATCGGTGTTGATGTCCTGCCCGTACCTCTGTGCGACGACAGTGTAGGCGAAGGGGCCGGGGGGGATCGGTGAAAGCACGAGAGTGTAGGGGATTGAGTCTGCGGCGTACGGTTGAAGCGTCGATGTGAACCCCGCCCGTCCCTGGAGCACTTCGTTGAAGATGTCGTTCGAAGGGTAATTCTTGAACGACACGACGCGCAGATCGACGATGCTGTCCGACGGAGGCCAATTCCGGAAGTGAACAGTGCCGCTGATCCCATACCGCGGAGTCTGCTGTCCGGGTTCCTGGGGCGACAGTCCCTCGTCGCACGAGACTGAGACGAGGCAGATCAATGCGAATCGGACGAGCCGGAGGGAACCCATCGTGGGGAAATTCATCGAAAAAGATAACCATC
>CAZEJT010000008.1:82019-116100 GCA_964512655.1 uncultured Chlorobiaceae bacterium
CGGACGAGCCGGAGGGAACCCATCGTGGGGAAATTCATCGAAAAAGATAACCATCGGTCGAGGGAAATGCAAAAGTAGGCGCCGGCTTGTTAGAATGGTGTCACGGTCCATACCGTGACACCAGCGGGAAAGGAGAGGGATATTCAGGAGCCGCCGGCTGTAGGCGCCGGCTTTAGCCGGCTCTGGTTCGGTCAGCTTCGCCGATCAAACGCGGGCGCTCGACGCAGACGGCAAACTGGTGTCACGGTCCATACCGTGACACCAGCCGGGAAGTCGAATAAGACGCGTCTTTGTGCGCTCCGCGCCCCCGGAACTCTCGTCGATCATCGCAGACGTCTGAGCAACTCGTCCACCGATACCATATATTGGTCGCGTATGAAACGCCCAGGATCTGGATGTACTCTCGCCCTCCTTCTGCTATCGATCGCAATCCTCTCCAACGGATGCGGGCCCCGGTCGCACTCTGCGGGGACAATCCGGGTGATAACGGTCGAGGGCGGGCAGAAGTTATTCGTCGATGGCCGCTTGAGAGCCTATGCCGACACCTCGACGTGGGAATCCCGTCTAAAATACGCGGCGGTCATGAATCTCCCCATGCGGTTTTTCAAGGCTCCCGGCCGTGCGCTCATCATCGGTTCAGGAGCCGGGTCACTCGTCAGAAACTACTCAAAGAAAAACTGGAAAGTGGATTCGGTCGAACCCGATTCCACCCTCACTGCGCTTGCCGGCCACTCGTTCGGCCTGCGCGCCGACGAAGGAAGGACCTTTCATCAGAGTGGAAGGGCGTTTCTGGAAACGAGTACAGAGCGTTACGAAGTGATTCTTCAGGATCTGGTGGGCGCCGAAGCCCCCGATCCCCGGCTCGTTACCTCAGAGTTTTGTGGGATGGTGAAGGCACACCTTGATCCGGGAGGAATCTTCGCTCTTTCGTTTGAATGCGCGGGCTGGCAGGCGGAGATAGTCCGGTCGATCGCTGCGACTCTCGGGCATGAGCTTCAGAAGGTCATTGTTCTCCCCATAGCGGAGCCCCCCAACCGGTTCTGCAGTATCGTCCTTGTCGGCACCGCCGGGGAATTCCCCGGGCTTGCGCAGGAACTCGATCGGAACGCGGAACTCGATCCCGAATGGCGCTTCGGTCCTGCATATCAGGAGACTCACGCGTGGGACAACCGTTTCGAACTATCAGCCGGGGAAGGCGCGATACAAAGCGATGCGCACAACACGCTCGGGCGCCTCTTTAAAGCTGTCGACGACTCTGCCCGGGCACAGGGTGAGGGCTATCTCCCCTGAGCCCATAAACGCGACAAGGGGCGGTTGTTATAAACCGCCCCTCATCTCATGGGCTTGATCGCTCCGGTCTCGTCAATTCTTACCGGGTAGCCTTCCAGGACTCCCGGAATCTTCTGCTCCAGCTCCTTCGTCTTCCGGGCCACCATGACGCCGATGCACGCCCGGCCGTCGTCAAGAGCTCCGACATACACCCCCACCACACCCGGGAGCGACATCAACTCCTTGGTATGCTCATCCTTCACCAGGTTGATGTCACGTGTGGGCGCCTGAGTCTCCCGCCGTTCACGCTCGTCTCCGGACCTGCAAGAAGGGATTAGCGCAGCTACGAGTGTAGAAACAAGCGCGGCGACAAAGAGCCGCCGGCCTGATTCCTTACTGGCCGACCATTCCCGCCCCGCCGCCGATCCAGTTGAGCACATCGTTAATCGGATTGGCAACCGCGATCGATGAGCTCCCCGCATAGAGAAGTCCGACCGCCCTCGGATTCGTGGAGACGTCTTCCACCATCAAGGAACCGGAGTCTCCCGAAATGAGGAAGCTGCCATTATGGCCTCTGCCCCTGTTATTAACGAGAATCTGCCCGGTAAAGGTCTTTGTAAAGGCGACTCCTCCGGCGCATTCGTTATCGTACTGGACGCTGATCGTGGCGTTGAGGCCGTTGACGCTGTTGCGCGTCAGGCCGCTCGAGCGGCCGCTTTTCTTGACCGCCTGCCCGATGAATGCTCCGGTCGTGCTGGCCGAGATTGTGCCCACCTCAAGGATCGATCCGTCGGTACTGACCATTCCCGAAATGACCTGAGCGTAGCCGACATCAACGTTCGCCCCCGGCAGGCTCCCGGAGCCGGAAAGGGTTGCAACATTCTGCGCGTTGTTTGCATTACAGCTGATGTCCACCATGCCGGGCTGTATAACGGGATCGCCCGCGGTGGCGACTCTGCCGTTTCCGCCGGCAACGATGTCGCCCCAGAACACGTGATAATTGCTCAGGACGTACTGCGTGCTGCCGATATGAATCAGCGAGCCGAGCGTACCGCTGCAGCAGTAGCCGTTGGCGAGGTCGTATCTCCACCCGCCCGAAGTGCCGAGCTGAATAGGAGGAGTTTGCTTCACCTGATGCGCCGTGGCGGCGAGAGGCCTGATTCTTCCCACAACTTCGGAAACGACGGGAACTCCGTCAAGATTCTTGGGGATTGAGAATGTTCCCCGTGCGTCCTTCGGGGCGGCGACTTCGAGGAGCACAAGCACTGCGACCCTTCCGTCTTCTGTGAGGCCCGTCGCGGTGCCCACAACATTCTTGTCTGACATAAGCGCCGAGGTGTGGCGGTCCTGAATCGCCATGACGGCCTTGACCTCGGGGCTTTCCTTGCTCAACGTGAGGGTCCGAGGAGCGGCGGCCGGCGCGCTCGCGCTCTCTTGCCGTTCAGAGCAGCCCGTCAGAATCATCGACGCCAGCATGGCTAACGCGATGATGATCGCCGCGGCCAGTGACGCGAATCGGTACGTATGGTTCGTCATAGTAGAACTCCTACGATTTGGTGTGGTAAACAGGGGTCCGCCGAGGGCGGCCGGGTAAAAAAAAGAGCAGACAAATGATACCACTTTCGGGAGGAATTGTCAATATCGCGCGTCAACCTTTCATGCACGCGCGGCGCCAGTGTGACGCCCAACACCCCTAAACGGGTAAATCCCTCACTTTACCTGGCTCCCCGCCCCGATCTCCTTCTCCGGGGTAAGTATCGTCAACGTTCCGTCATCGTCCGATGCCGCCAGAAGCATCCCCCTCGATACCTCCCCCCGAATCGTGGCAGGGGCGAGGTTCGCCACGACGACGATGCGCTTGCCCACAAGCGACTCAGGCTCGTAGTGCTGGGCGATCCCGGCCACGATCTGGCGCTGCTCGGAGCCGAGGGATACCTCAAGTTTCAGCAATTTATCCGATTTCGGAACCCGCTCGGCGCGGATGACCCGCGCGATCCGCAGGTCCAGCTTCCTGAAATCCTCAATCCCGATTTCCTGCCTCCGGCCGGAGCCCTGTTGTGGAGGGGCTGGAGCCGCAGGAAGCTTACTTTTGAAGCCTGCGATCACCTCATTCTCGATCTTGGTGAAGAGGATCCCGGGAGCGCCGAGAGGGTGATGGTCCTTCAGGAGCACGGTTCCGGCGCTCGTCCAGCCGTCGGCGGAGGGCGATCCGGAACAATTGAGCATGTTCCAGATCGACGCCGAGGTGAACGGGAGGACCGGCTCCATGAGAATCGCGATCGCCCGCACCGCCTGGAGGCAGCGATTGATCGTCACCGCACAGCGTTCGGGATCGCTTTTCAGGCTTTTCCACGGCTCCTGATCGTTGAAATACTTATTGCAGAACCGGACGAGGTTCATCACCGCGAGGGTCCCCTCCTTGAACTCGTACCTCCCGAAGCATGTGCCTGCTTCGGCCGCCGCGGCCGTGATCTCTTTGAACGGGCTGCTTTCCTTCGGCACCTTCCCGCCCGGAGGGACCTTGCCGCCGAAGTTCCGGTGAGCGAATGTGAGCGTACGGTTCACAAAATTGCCGAGGATATCGGCCAGCTCATTATTTGTCCGGGCCTGAAAATCGCTCCAGTAAAAATCGGCATCGCGGTATTCCGGGAGGTTCATGGTGAGAGTGTACCTCAGCGTATCGGGAGGGAACGCATCGAGGAAGTCATCGACGTCGATTCCCCAGCCCCGGCTCTTGGAGAATTTCTGCCCCTCGAAATTCAGAAACTCATTCGCTGGAACGTTGGCGGGGAGGACGAATTTCTCCTCATGATGCTCGTTCCATGCCATCAGCATCGCGGGAAAGACGATGCAGTGGAACACCACGTTGTCCTTGCCGAGGAAGGCCACGTACGATGTCTTCTCGTCGAGCCAGTATTCCTTCCAGCGCTCCGGCCGGCCTGCGGAGGCCGCCCATTCTTTCGTGGAGGAGATGTATCCGAGCACCGCGTCGAACCAGACATAGAGGACTTTATCCTCGAATCCTTTCAGCGGCACCCTGACGCCCCACGAGAGGTCGCGCGTGACCGCCCTGTCCTGCAGCCCTTCGGCAAACCAGCTCCGGCAGTACCCGAGGACGTTCTCCTTCCAGGGGTCGCGCTTATCCGCCGCTTCGATGTAGCGCTGGAGCTTCTCCTGGTAGCTTCCGAGCGGAAAATAAAAGTGCGTGGTTTCGCGGAGCGCTGGAGTGGCTCCCGTGAGCTTGCTCCTGGGGTTGATCAGATCGGTCGGATTCAGGTATGTGCCGCAGCGCTCGCACTGGTCGCCCCGGGCTTCGGGATTGCTGCAGACCGGGCAGGTGCCTTCCACGTAGCGGTCGGGCAGAAACATCCCGGCCTTCTCGTCAAAGAACTGCTCCTCTTTCTTTTCAATGAGGATTCCGGCCGAGTGCAGCGCGAGGAAGAACTCCTTCACGGTTTCATGGTGGATGGGGAGCGACGTCCGCGAATAGTTGTCGAAGCTCACCCCGGCCCGGGCAAATGCGGTCTTGTTGAGCGCGTGGTACCGGTCGACGATCGCCTGCGGCGTCGTGTTCTCCTGCTCCGCCGTAATCGTGATCGGGACGCCGTGCTCATCGGAGCCGCAAATGAAGAGCACGTCGCGCTTCATCGAGCGCTGATACCTGGCATAGATATCCGCCGGAAGGCCCGCGCCCGCCAGGTGGCCTAGATGGATCTTGCCGTTGGCATAGGGCAGCGCGGCGGTAATGAGTATCCGCTTTTGTGAGCTCTTCATGAAACGCCTTTCATGTGCGCACCGGTGGAACTCCTACGGGAGGGTGCGCGGGTACGATTCTTCAGACGGGGCGATGCTCTCCCGCAACGCGAGGGCGAGATTGAGCAATACGAGTGGAATATACACATTTCTGCCGATAAGGGAAACGGCGCGATCAAGGGCCTGCTCGGCCGAAGCGAGGTCCATGGCGCCGTATCGCACCACAAACTTGCGGAGCGCTTCCCGGTCTTCTTCGGACCCTCCCCCTGCCTGTCCCTCCCTCACCATCATCGCATCGCGGAGCCATTCCCGGAGAAGTGAGAGGAACTCCTCCATCTCCTGGCGCTGGTACCGTTGCCCGACGGCATCGATCGAGCGGACGACTTCCTCGCGCGATGTGCGGAGCGCGGCACGCAGGAAATCGACGGCTTCGCGCCGCTTCTCTCTCAGCCCCGTCCGGATGCTCTGGAGCGCCCTGCTGTAGCTTCCGTTCGAGACGCGGGCGGCAAGAAGCGCGTCAGGGGCTTCGACCCCCCGCGACTCGAGTGCGGCTCCGATCTCTTCCGCGGATATCGGGGATAGTCGGAGGGGCTGGCAGCGGGAAACTATGGTCGGGAGGAGAAGGTCGGGAGAGTCGGTCGTCAGCAGAAGAGTCGTATCCCCCGGCGGCTCCTCGAGCGTTTTCAAAAGGGCGTTCGATGACTCGTCGCCGAGCCGCTCGGCGTCGAACAGGAGGAAGACCTTGCGTCCCTCCTCAAATCCCGTCAGCGACGCTTCCCTCCGCATCTCCCGTATGCTGTTGATTTTGATCGTGTTGCCGCGCGGCACGGTGATGCGGTGGTAGGGATTCTCCGCTTTTAACCGCAATTGTTCACGGACCGCTGCGACGTCTGACTCGGAGAGTTTCGCCAGCGGAGAGTCGCCGTATTTTTCATTTCTCCCCACCGGGAGCGCCATGATCACCTTCAGATTGGGGTGCTGAAGAGTCCGGGATCTCGCACAGCTCCTGCACGCCCCACAGGCCTCGGTCCCGCCCTTCTCGCAGAGGAGGGCCCTGGCAAACTCAATCGCGAGTGCATCCTGGCCGGAACCCTCGGGTCCGGAGAAGAGATACGCATGCGCCACCCTCCCGGAACGGATCACTCCTTCGAGGATCTCGATCGCCCGCCTCTGCCCTACGACTGCTTCCCAGCTCACGGCCCCGGCCTTTCAGAATGCATGGCCGATGCCGAAATGAAACACGCCGTTCGAAAGCGTTTCTCCGAAAAATCTCCGCTTAAAGATCGTCTGCTTGCCCGCCTCCTCTTTCGGATCATAGACGCGGATGCCGTAGTCGAGCCGGAAGGGTCCGAAATACGTGTCGTACCGGAAACCGACTCCGGCCGCCACGGCGATATCGCGCATCCTGAAATCGGTGATGTCGCTCCAGAGGTTTCCGAAATCGAGAAAGTAGACACCCCAGATATTGTCCAGTCGCAGGTAACCAAGTTTCCCGAAGCCGCGGAAATGATTGACGCGCATTTCCACGCTCCCTTCGAACTCGAAGTTGCCCCCGAACGGCAGGAGGGCGTCGGGCATCGCGCCGAGTTCGCGCGCACGCCATCCCCGGATGCTCCCGCTCCCCCCCGCGAAGAATCTTCTGTTCAGCGGGATGCTTACGTCTCTCGACCTGCTCTCGCCGTACTTGTCCTCGTCCCCGGCCTTCAGCTTGAACGCAAGGATGTTGTAGCCGGTGGAGGTCAGATCCCTGTACCACCGGCCCATGAGCGTAACCTTGTAGTACTGCGTGAACGGAAGACCCGCCCGGAGCCCGGGAAAGACCTCGGGAAGAATCCCCGACTCTTCGAGCGTCATGCCGGTGAAGAAACCCGCGGAAGGCGAAAAGATGTCGTTGGTCTTGTCGCGCTGGAGGGCGAGGGTGAGGATCGAATTGAACTGCGGCTGGTTCTCGTCGCGCAGATTCGCGAGCACCTGCTCGGGCTGGGGGGTCTCGGGGAGTATTTCCGGCCGCACCTTCTCCAGCGTCCATTCCGCCGAACCGTACGTGTAGGTGGCAAACTGCTTGGTGAGTCCAAACTTGTTCTTGAGGATGGAAAGGATGTAAAACTTCTGTTTCTCAGCGCTCACCGCCATCGTCCAGGTGCCGCTCAACGTACGGGTAAACAGATAGGGCTGCTGAATCTGAAACTGAAGCTCGGCCGCCCCGACAACCGTCGTGTCGCGGAAGCCCGTGCCTCCGAACACCGCGCTGATGGATTGGGTGCGCACCCTTGAGCGGGCGGTGAAGAGCCGTCCGTCTCCGAGAAAGTTCCTGTTGGTGAATGCGAGTCCCACGCCGAGGTTGAACTCGTTGTTCTCGTCGGAGACAAGGACCTCGGGAGAAAGTTCGTTCCGGGCACGCGGCCGCACCAGGACCTCCATCGGGACAAGCGATACTGCGGAGCTCTCGGGGAGGGGGCCGTGGTCGATGGTCGCCGATTCATAAAGGCCGAGCCGGTTGAGGTTCCGCTCGCTCGAGAACTGCTTTTCACGGCTGTAGAGATCTCCCGGCTGAAAATCGAGCTGACGGATCGCGAGGTTCGGCGTGAGATCGTCGCGCTCAGGCTCGACGCGCACCGTGATCTCGCCGAATTCGAAACGCCGCCCGGTCTCATAGGTGAACCTCAGGAGAAAATTCCCGGTCGAGAGAACCCGGAACGCTCCGGACGCTTCGTAATCGAACCGCGCGGCCGGGTAGCCGTTATTGACGAGGATATCGAGCACGCGCCGGATCTCATTCGATCCGCTTGCGCGTTCGTACGGCATCCCCTTCTGGATCATGGGCTCTTTGAAGATCTTTTCCCTGACATCCTCCGACACCTCTTTCAGCCCTGCCGTATGCACGCTGTCGACGAGAGACCGCTTTTTCTCGTCGATGGTAAAGAGCACGTCGATGCGCTGGGCCGATGAGTCGAGCCGGTACGATCCGCCGATTACGGCGTCGTAGAACCCTTTTTCCTGGTAGAAATCGACGAGCCGCTTCTGGTCCGATTCGAGGAGGGCCGGGTCGAAAAATTCCGGTTTGGACCCGAATTTCTCTCCGAGCGTCCGGTACAGGAACTTCGAGATGCCGCTCGGGGTCGGTTTGGTTTCTACGACCTCGGCGAGGGTTCCTTCGGGAAATGTCTTGTTGCCCGAGAACTCGATGTGACGCAGTTCGATCTGGGTTTCATCGGGGGGTGATTGAGCGGCGGCACCGCCCGGGATCAGGAGGGGCGCCGCAATGAGCCGGGCGAAGATGGCCGCTGTCCGGCAAATGCATGCAAGCCTCACCCTATCCCTCCGGGGACGGGTGTGGGCACCCCCAACAAAAAACCCATCCGCGGCGCAACGGGATGGGTTCCGCATCCAATCTAGTGATGGTTTTCAGTATCGGACGTCCGGACGGTCAGTATTCGTTTTCGTCTTCGAAGAAGAAATCTCCATCGGTGGGATAATCCGGCCAGATTTCCTCCATATTCTCATACGGCTCATCCGCATCTTCCAGTTCCTGGAGATTCTCGATCACTTCGGCGGGAGCTCCCGTTCGCATGGCGTAATCGATGAGCTCCTCCTTCGTGGCGGGCCATGGAGCTTCATCAAGATACGAAGCGAGTTCCATCGTCCAGATCATACTACTCTCCTCGACCTTCCGGTTGCATCACTACAAGTAACAGTCACCCATTCTCAAAAGTTCGTCAATCCCGCTCTGCGGGGGCTCAGCGCGATGCAACGCGCGTGCGATACTCGAGGGGTTTGACATCATCGAAAAAGTAATCGGCCGGGTTTTTGCATACGCCGTTGCACCGAACCTCGTAGTGGAGGTGGGGTCCGCTGACGAGCCCGCTCTTGCCGCTCTTCGCGATGATCTGGCCTCTGACCACGTGCTGTCCGGCCCGGACGAGCACTTTTGAGAGATGCGCATAGAGTGTCTGATACCCGTACCCGTGCCGGATAACGACCGCGATGCCGTAGCCCCCTCCGCTCTGCCCGGCCATCTGGACGACTCCGTCGCCTGCTGCAACAACCGGGGTCCCGACGTCATTGACGATATCGAGGCCCTCGTGAGTCTTGAAGATTCCAAGAACGGGGTGCATGCGCAACCCGTACTCTCCGACGGAATAGAATCCCTCCATCGGTTTCAACGCGGGGATGGCCGCAAAGTACCCCTTGTTATAGTCGTATTTGCGGAGGATTTCCCCGTAACTCTGCTCCTGAACTCTGAGCCTGCCCTCGAGCCCCCCGATTGCGGTTGAAGCGGAGCGCAGGATTTCCGCGCCGTCGCCCGCCGCCACGGCGGCGTCCGGCCGCTCTACCGCCCCGCCGGTCGAGCCGGATGCAGTCGTCTTGTCGAGTGCGGGAAGATCCACGAGGAGTCGCAGACGGTTGCCCTGGTCCGTCAGGAGATTGACGGCTCCTTCGAGCTCTCTTACGCGGCCGTTGACTCCGTCAAGCTTGTCCTGGAGAGACCGGTTTTCCCGCGCGAGTCTGTTTGCGCGCATGTAGCCCAGCCCCAGCGAATCGTTTGTCAGATGGTTCGCCGCAAGGACGGCAAGAAGGAGGAGGACGGCGAAGAGAGCCCCGCCGCCTGCGAACCTGAGCGGGAAGCGTCTGACGGAGCGGAGCCGCGAATCCTCGTCGAAGTAAAAATACTCCCTTCGCATCCGGATTCCCAGCCGGTGTATGATCGATCGTTTCATGATGATGATCCTCCGATCCGGCCCGATGCATCGAGTGGAGAGGAGAGGGCCTTTGGTTGAAGAATCTGGGAAAGTAAAGAATATTTACTTGTTTGTCAAGGTTTTTCTTGGACGCGACGGCCTATTCGAAGTCGTGCTCGAAATAGTCTATGGCGCGCTCGCCGATGTGTTTGCTCTTTTCGGTAATGACCGCTTCGAGCCGCTTGGAGAACTCCTTGGCGGCGTCGTAGCCATAGTGCTTCAGGAGGTGGTTCAGGGCGATCACTTCGCAAATCACGGTCACATTTTTGCCCGGGAAGATCGGAAGCTCCACTCTCGGGAGCTGGACTTCCAGGATCGAGGTCCCCGCATCGTCGAGCCCCGTGCGGGTGTAGTCCTCGTCCGGACGCCACTCCATCAGCTCAATGACAAGCTCCACCCGTTTCTGAAACCGGATGGCCCTGATGCCGAACATGCTCCGGACATCGATCAGGCCGAGCCCCCGGATCTCCATGAAGTGCTTCACGAGGTCGGTCCCCGACCCCATCAGTATCCCTTCGCCCTTTCGCGTAATCATGACCACGTCGTCTGCCACAAGGCGGTGCCCCCGCTCGACCAGATCCAGGGCGATCTCGCTTTTCCCGATGCCCGAGCGGCCGATCAGGAGGACTCCTATCCCGTAGACGTCCACAAACGAGCCGTGCACCACCGTTTGAGGGGCAAACTGATCGTCCAGGAAATCCGAGAGAAAATAGATGAATTTCGTCGTCTCGAAGGGCGTCCGGAGGACTGGCACCTTATGGGCCGTGGCGATCTTAAGAAGCGCGTCGTCCACTTTATTGTCGCTGGTCACGACGACGAGGGGAACGTCGAAGCAGAAGATCGTTTCCAGGGCGTGTGCCCGCTGGGACGGTTCGAGCTGTTCGAGATAACTGATTTCGGTATTGCCGAAGACCTGAACCCGGTCGTATCGGAAAAGATGAACGAACCCCGCCAGGGCCAGGCCCGGCCGGTGAATGTTCTTGTCTGTAATCTCCTTGTCGAATCCCAGGTCGCCCGTAAGGGAGGTCAGACGGAGCCTCTCCTTGTTCGACTCTACAAGGAATCCGATCGTGATGCTCCTCTTTTTGCTTTCCTTGGCGCTTTTCAGGGTCATTCTTCCTCCCCGGCCTCCCCCTCGGTGCTGTCTTCCTTCACGCGCCTGAGGGCCTTCTTGTTTTTCATGCGTAGTTTCGTCTTGTACTTTGAAAGCTGCCGCTCGAGCTTCACCACCGCAAGATCGATCGACTTGTAAAAATCGTCGGAATGGTCCTTCGCGGTCAGAACAGCCCCGTCGACATGGAGGTTGATCTCGGCGGACTTGACGCTGTTCGGCGTGTGCTCAAAACTCAGGATAATGTCGCTTCGAACGATGCCGTCGTAGAACCGGTCCAGCTTCCGGATCGCCTCGACGGCGTGGTCCTTGATCTCCTTGTGCGGCTTAAACCTCCGCGCGGTCAGTCGAACGTCCATGCTTCATCCCCTATGCTGTGCTGATCGATCCGGTCACGCTTTTGGATGCGCCTGATTGTAAATACGTTTGAGCCGGTCCACGGTTACGTGCGTGTAGAGCTGCGTGGTCGACAGGCTTTCGTGACCCAGAAGCTCCTTCACCGATCGAAGATCGGCTCCCCGGTTCAGGAGGTGGGTCGCGAACGTGTGCCGCAGGAGGTGAGGGCTCTTCTTGCCGATTTCCGAGACAAGCCCGATGTACCGGTGTACGATCCTGTAGACCCCTCTCGGGTACATCCTTCTTCCCGACGGCGTGAGGAAGAGAGCCGGTTCCTTCGGGCTCCCTCCGTCTGCGAGGAGTTCGTGCCTGCATCTGAGGTAGCCCCGCAGCGACTCCTTCGCCCGGCTGCCGAGGGGGACGATTCGCTCCTTGCTTCCCTTGCCCCTCACTTTTACGGTATCGTTCCGCATATCGATGCTGCGGGTATCGAGCCGGATGAGCTCCTCGAGCCTGATACCGGTCCCATAGAGCAATTCCAGGATTGCGCGATCGCGAAACCCGGCCGGCGTGGACTCGCCGGGAAGCTCCATCAGTTTCTGCGCCGCCGGCTCATCGAGAAACGCCGGGAGACGCCTGGGGAGTTTTGGCGAAAGGACTCCGGCCGCGGGGTTCGCCTCAATCGTCCCCTTCCGGACCAGGAAGTCCATGAACGAACGGACCGATGAGAGTTTTCGCGCAGCGCTCTTTCTCCCGATCCCCCGCTCGATCAGCTCTCCGAGGAAGAGTCGGATCGTGAGGCGGTCGATGTCCCCGGCGTCCACCCTCTCGCGCGCAAAGTGCCGGGCGAGGAACTCGTGAAACTGTTTCAGATCGTTGTTGTACGCCGCGATCGTGTGCGCCGAATAATTCCTCACTGCGGCGCAGTGGTCGAGGTACTCTTGTATGAATCGTTTCATGGCCGGTGATGCTCACCCCGCCAGGGCTGCTGGCTCCTCTTCTTTCGCGATTTCGGCTTTGCAGGAGGGGCACTTCAGGTATTCTCCCCTCTTCTGCGAGAACTTGATCACCATGTAGGGCGAACCGCATGTATCGCACGCGCGGCTCACCGGTTTGTCCCACGATGCGAAGTCGCATTCGGGATAGCGCGAGCATCCATAGAACGAGCGCTTGCGTTTTGTCTTTCTTTCGATCACCTCACCCTCGGCGCACTTGGGGCACTTGATGCCGGTCGAAATGGGCTTCGTGTTCTTGCACGTCGGATAATTGGAGCACCCCAGGAACGTCCCGAACTTGCTCGATCGTACGAGCATCTCCCCGCCGCAGAGATCGCACTTGATCCCCACGAGGTGTTGATGCTTCGCCTGATCCTCAGGCAACGGCTTGGTGTTCTTGCACGCCGGGTACCCGCTGCACGCCATGAACCGTCCGTTGCGTCCCCATTTGATGATCATTGCTTTCCCGCAGAGTTCGCACTTCTCGTCGGTGACGGTCTGCATCGACTTCTTGATGGCTGAGGCCTTCTGAGATACACGTTCGAGCGACTCGCTGAAGGGCCCGTAAAAATCGTCGAGGACGGTCTTGTAATCGCTCTTTGCGGACGCGATCGTATCGAGCTCCTCCTCCATCTTCGCCGTGAAGCGCACGTTGAAGACGTGCGGGAAATGGGTCGTCAGGAGCCTGTTGACCTCCATCCCCAGATCGAGCGCGAAGAGTTTCCTCTCGCGCTGCTCGACGTACTTCCTGTCGATAATCGTCCCCACGATCATCGCATACGTGCTCGGCCTCCCGATTCCGAGCGCCTCCAGGGTCTTGACCAGGCTGCTCTCGGTAAAGCGTGGAGGGGGGGATGTTTCGTGACGGTGATGAATCAGACTGAGGAGGCGGAGCGACTGGCCCGCGGCGAGGGAAGCCGGGAGCTTTTCGTCCGCCAGCTCCGGATCTTCGTCGTCGGCATCGCTCTCGCGGTCGGAAGAGTCGTCGTACACCTGGAGGAAACCCCTGTATTTGTAGACCGAGGCGGTTGCCTTGAATTCGTAGGGACCGCCCCCGACGATGACCGTCGTCGTTTCGAGGACCGCCGCTTCCATCTGGCAGGCGACGAACCGGTTCCAGATCAGCTCGTACAGGTTGTAGAGGTCCTTGTCGAGAAACTTTTTCACCGCCTTCGGAGCGTACTTCATCGACGTCGGCCGGATCGCCTCGTGGGCGTCCTGCGAGGTCTTTTTCTTTTTGTACACCTGCGGATGTTTGGGCACGTACTCCTTGCCGTACGTTTCGAGGATATACTTCCGCGCTTCTGCAACGGCGTCGTCGCTGAGGCGCGTCGAGTCGGTCCTCATGTACGTGATCAGCCCGACGGAACCCTCGCCGCCGATCTCGATTCCCTCGTACAGTTTTTGCGCCAGCTTCATCGCCCTGGAGGCGGAGAGCCGGAGTTTTCTCGACGCCTCCTGCTGAAGCGTGCTTGTGATGAAGGGAGGAGCCGGATTGCGCTTCGTTTCGCGTTTCTGGACCGAGGTGATCGCAAAGTCGCGCTTCTTGATGTCGGCCATGATCGCCAGGGCCTCATGTTCGGAGCGGATGTACATGTGCGACCCCGCCGTCCCCCTGTGCTGGATGTCGGCCAGGTTTTCCTTCGAAGGAACGAAGAGATCCTTCTCTCCGATTCTGAACAGTTTTGCAAAGAACGGATTCTCTCCCTGCGTGGTGAATTCTCCAACGACGGACCAGTACTCGGTCGGAACGAAGGAGCGCACCTGCTCTTCCCGTTCACAGATGAGCCTCAGCGCGACAGATTGGACGCGGCCCGCCGAGAGGCCGTAGAAGAGCGTCTTCCAGACGAACGGGCTTACCTTGTAGCCTACGATCCGGTCCATCACCCTGCGGGCGCGCTGGCTGGCGACCAGATGCTCGTCGATACGCTTCGGCTGTTTCATCGCTTCGGTAATCCCCTTTTCCGTGATCTCGTGGAAAAGGACGCGGTAGATATTTGAGTTCTTCTCCGACACCTCACCGGCGATGTCGGCCGCGATGGCCTCCCCCTCCCGGTCGGGATCGGTGGCGATGAAGACCGTCTGGGCGCGCTCCGCAGATTCGCGCAGCTCCCGGATGACCTCTTCCTTTCCGGCGATCGTTTCGAACGTCGTCGCAAACCCGCCTTCCGTGTCGACCCCGAGGGTGCTCTTCGGAAGGTTCTTGATGTGGCCCACCGAGGCCTTCACCACGTACTCCCTGCCGAGGTATTTATTGATCGTCTTCGCCTTCGCCGGCGATTCGACGATGATCAGCGATTTTTCCATATCAATCGGTATTCCGTTTCATCGGGCCTGCGATCGTCTCAAGATATCTATCCTCCAGCCTCGTCATTTCACGCTTGTCTTCCGCACTCAGGTCGTCGTACTCGAGCAGATGCAGGACGCCGTGGATCACGAGCCGCGCCGCCTCATTTTTAAACGTCACACGGTGCTCCTTCGCCTGGCGGCGGGCCTGGTCGAGGTTCACGTACACTTCTCCCTCGAGCATGCGCCTGGCATCTTCGCTCAGCGGAAAGCTCAGGACGTCGGTGGTACGGCGGTGCCTCAGATAGGCCGAATTCAGCCTCACCATCGCCCTGTCGTCTATATAGATGATATTCACGGCCGCTTTTTTCCTGCGTTCTGAAGTAAGAACACGCCGTGCCAGCCTGATAGTTTCATCCGGCGCGATCGCGCGCAATCGCGAAGAGTTGAACACCCGTATGCTGATCACGACGATTTCCTTTTTGCGCGCGTCGTCTTCTCCGGAAGGATTGTCTCCGTCAGCGAGAGGGCGATGCCCGAGAGCATAATCTCCGGGCCCAGCTGCGTGAAATCCCCCGAGAGAATTTCGCGGTCGACATTCGCGTACAGGGAGCATCCCCCCTCTTTCTCCACGATCAACCCCGCCAGCTTCCCCCGCTCTTCACCCACGAACGTCACCTCGTTGAGCATGTCGCTGACCACGAATCCGGAGCAAAAATGGAGCTGAAGATGGGCGCTCGGCGTATACACGGAGACAAGGTTTCCCCGGCGCTTGCCGATAGGCAGATCCGGATATATCTCGATGGCGAGCTTCCGGCCCGTACCCTTATTTTCGAGTTCATAGCGGATGTTGTTCCCCTTATGCTTCGCGGGAACTCCCAGCACCCGGCTCAGCTTCTTAAAATCGCTTTCCTTAAACGCAAACGCCATCCTGCTCCTGATTCTCTCCTTCGGTATGAGAATAAAAACCCCGACTGTTCACTCGCACGGACGTGGACACTCGGGGATTACCCGACACAGCCCTGAGACTCTCTATGCGACCACCACGACGTTGTGAGCTTGCAGCCCCTTCTTCCCCTCCTCGATGTCGAACTGAACCGTCATCCCTTCCTTCAGAGACTTGAACTCGCTCTCGCTCTGAATGGAACTGTAGTGAACGAAAACGTCTCCACGGCCGTCCTCAGGCACGATGAAACCGTACCCCTTTTTCCCGTCAAACCATTTGACTTTGCCTCGTACCATCGCAGCTTGCACCTCCTCACTGCGCGATATGGATGTTGATTGGAGCACCTGCCCGAACCGAATGTCGTGCCAATATAATAGAGGCATGCTATCAATGTCAAATACCCCGGAACGAGCCGGATCCGCCGGCGGCGCCATTAGAGATCAATTTCCAGCCCTTCCGCCGCCGCGATGCAGTCAAACTTGTACTGCCGGTTCCTGATTTCCTTCCTGCACTTCTTGAGGATGTCGTCCACCTTGGCGTCTCCGTGGGCCGGATCGTGGTGAAAGAGAACGAGGCGCTTGACGCCCCCCTCCGCGGCCACCTTCAGGGTGAAGAGGTAGTGGGAATGGCCCCATCCGACCCGGTCGACGTACTCCTCGGGAGTATAGGTCGCGTCGTGAATCAGGACGTCGGCGTCGCGGACGAAGTCGAATACTCGCTCGTTCGGATCGCCCGTGGAGCGCAAAAACCTGTCGATGATGACCTTGTCCACGTTGCGGATCGACTGTGCCACCCGGCGGTCGAACGGCTCGTTGTCGCTGATGTAGACGAGCACCTTGCCTTTGTGCGTGATCCTGTAGCCGATGGCGAACGTCGGGTGGTTCACGAACATCGTCTGGACATGCGCGTCGAAGACGTCGAACTCTTCTTCCACGACCTTCCGGAACTTGAGGGTGGCCTTGAGCTCGTTCAGCTGGACGGGAAAGTAGACCTTGTTCATCTGGTCCGAGATCATCTTCTGGAGCGAGACCTTCTCGGTCTCCCCGCCGATGATCGTGAGCTCGTTCCCCGAAATGAAGGCCGGCTTGAAGAAAGGAAATCCCTGGATGTGGTCCCAGTGCATGTGGGAGATCATGAGGTAGGCCTTGATCGACTCGCCGTTTTCGATCAGCCGCTCTCCCAGGTTGCGGATTCCGGTGCCGGCGTCGAGGATAATCAGCTCCTTGTTCGAGAGGCGCACCTCGACGCAGGGGGTGTTGCCGCCGTAGCGGACGGTATGCTTTCCGGGAGTCGAGATCGACCCGCGGGTTCCCCAGAACGTCAGCCTCATCTGCGGCTTAGTGTGCTGCGTCCCTGTATGCCTTGGCGTAGTCGACATAGTGCTGTGCTGACTCCTCGAGCATCGTCCGTTCGCCGGGCGAGAGATCGCGCACGACCCGCGCCGGAACTCCCGCCGCCATCACCCCTTCCGGGATCACCGTCCCGGGACGGACGACCGAGCCCGCGGCGAGCAGAGTATAGGAATTAATCCGTGCATTATCAAGAACGATCGCTCCCATGCCGATCAGAGAGTAGTCGCCGATCGTACACCCGTGAAGGATCGCGCCGTGGCCCACCGTAACGTTGCTTGCGATGACGAGCGGACCGTGATCATGCCTGACATGGAGAAGGCAGCCGTCCTGGATGTTGCTCCGGGCGCCGATCGAGACCGTATTCACGTCTCCCCGGATCACGGCATGAAACCAGACGCTGCTCTCGGGTCCGATCACCACGTTTCCGATGATCTCGGCGCTCGCGCAGAGGTACGCCGTCGAATCGATCTCCGGGGCCGAACCGCGGTAGGCGTGAATCATTTCCCCCCTCCGTCCGGGGTGCGGGGAGGCTCCCATCCCGGCCGCTTCCATTTCATGAGCTCGATACGGACATTTCCGATGAGGACCTTCATCTTCGCGATGACCGGTACCCTCGCCCCGTCGTTGCTGAACCAGCCCTCGAACCCGCCCGTCAGCCCGAGGATGCCCACAAACCCCGCGTCCCCCTCGAAATGTATCAGATCGACGGGATAGTCGACTGCGCCGATCTTCTCGGAGGCGCGCTCGGGGGAGAATCTGATCTGCGTGGTCCCCAGTTTTTCATTGACGATCGTCGGAATATCCATCGTGCGTCCCGACATCAGCTGGGCGCGTGCCAGGAAAAAGAGGGAGAGCCCGTCCTGATAAAGCGTGTCGATACGGAGAGTGTCGCGTCTGTCCACCCGGGAGCTTCCGGTAGGGCCCTCGGTCATCGCGATGCGGTGATTGGGATAGTCGAACGTGTACTCGTTTGTCACCCACGATCCCTCGTCCTTCCTGCGGCTGTGAAACCAGGAGGAATAGATCCCGTCGGAGATGTGGTCTTCGTAGAATGCGTGGAGGTTAACGAACGGGACGCCCCTGTAGGAATCGATCTTCGCGGTCGCGCTGTAGTACGGACGGCGCTCCGAAGAACGCCTTCCGGTCAGCGTGATCCGGATCTGGCCGATGTCGACTGGGCCGAAGGAGACGTTGTAGGTAAGCTCCTCACCGACGCGGAAAACGGAATCGGCGGAGGCTGCTGAAGGTGTGAGCGCCGCGGGAGCCGAGTCCCCCCAGCAGGCTGCGCGCGCCCGGGGAATGGTCAAGCCGAGGCATGCGGCGAACAGCAGAATCGAAAACTTCCGCGTCGGTGCCATCACGCGCGGCACCGATCAACCGTGGGGAGCGGAATTCCCTCTGTCAGCGCATTCCGGCAATCTTTTCCGCCTCAGGAAAGAGCGTCGTCGCTTTTTGAAATTGAATGTCGTCTGCAACCTGGAATACGCGCCAGAGCCCTTCGTTCCCCCAGATCGTTCTGGCGATCTCGCCTTTGATTCGTGCCTTCAGCACGCTCAGGTCCTTGTCCCACTGCGCGGGATCGACCGTGACTCCCTTTTTCTTGACGGCCGCCTGGAACGAGGCCATCATCTCGTCGGTGACTTTAAAGTCCTGGACGAACTTCCGTATGTCTTTCTCATAGTCGGCGTGTAGTTTCTTGCCGTGCTCGTCAACGTATTGAAGCGCGAAATTCCTGAACGCGAGCTTGCTCGCTATCTGGCCGTACAGGGCGGACGCCTTCTCGCCCCTGATGATGTAGTCCGGCGTGATTCCGCCGCCGCCAAAAACGGTCCTGCCGCCCGCGGTCTTGTAGACCGGCTTCGTCGAATCCTTCTCCTCCTTATGCTCGACATTTTCTCCCTCGACATCCTCCTTCGTCAGACCCTCTTTGCGGTACTCGTCGATGTCGGTCCCGTACGGCCTTTGAATCAGACGGCCGGAGGGGGTATAATACCGGGCGATGGTCAGCCGGAAGGCGGATTTATCGGGCAAATCGATCTGTCGCTGAACGAGGCCCTTGCCGAACGTGGTCTCGCCCACGATGAGGCCGCGGTCCCAGTCCTGGATCGCGCCCGAGACGATTTCGCTCGCGGAGGCCGATCCGTGATTGACGAGAACGATGAGCGAGACGCCGGCATAGTTCCCGCCTGCGCTCGTGTAGTCTTCGTTAAACTCGGCCCTCCTGCTTTTCGTGTACACGACTTTCTTCCCCTTCGGGAGGAGCTCGTCGCACAGTTTGTAGGCCTGTTCCAGGTATCCGCCGGGGTTATTGCGGAGGTCGAGAACCAGCTTTTTCATCCCCTGCTTCCGCAGCTTTTCGAGGGCCGCAACGAATTCGTCGTGGGTCGTCTGGGAAAAACGGTTGACGCTGACGTACCCGATGTCGTCTTTGACGATGTACGAGACGTCGACGCTGTAGAGCGGGATCTTGTCCCGCGTGATGTCGTAATCGATCAGATCCTTCTCGCCGGGCCGGTAGATGGAGACCTTGACGTGGGTCCCCTTGGGGCCCCGCAGTTTCTTCGGGACGTCGTCCCTCTTGATGCCGATCGAGGAGGAATCGTTAATTTTCAGGATTTTGTCCCCCGCCATGATGCCCAGGGCCTCGCTTGGCCCACCGGCCACCGGAGCCACGACGATCAAGGTATCGTTCAGCACGTCGTATTCGACGCCGATCCCTTCGAAGCTCCCCTGAAACTCTTCGTTGATCTTCGGCAGGTCCGATGCGGGGATGTAGACCGAGTGGGGGTCGAGATTGCTCAGCATGCCGTTGATCGCGGCATTCACGAGCTTTTGGGTATCGATCTCGTCAACGTAGTACTTTTCGGCGAGGCTCAGAACATCTTTGATCTTGGCCAGCCCGTCAAAAATGTTGTCGCGCGAGATGACATAGGTTGCAAACGTTAGCCCCCCTCCAAGAAAAAGCGCGACCAGAAAGACGACGCTCAGCGTAGCGAGTGAAAATCTCTTTTTCATAAGTGTCCTTTTCCTGAAGAAGTCCCTCTTAAAAGTATATTTAAAAATACCCCGAAAGTCAAGGGTGTAAGCCGGCTCCGTCACCGCACAGGCTTCCAGCGCTTGACAATCGAGCGATGGAAAGCAAGCGCGGTCAGGCCGTTCAGGCACCAGAGAAGGACGACGGCGGCATAGCCAAGTTTTCGGTAACGCCTCGGCGACTCGAAGACGGTGAGGGTGCGGTCGAAGTGGATCGGGCCGGAGTGTCTCAGCCGGACGAAGAGCTCATAATCCTCGCCGGCCGCCATCTTCGCGTTGTAGCCGCCCGCTTTCTCAAACACATCTCTTCGGATGACGTGGCATTCCCCCCGCCCCATGCCCATGCCCGAGTCGTTCAGGAACCGGCAGTAGCGATTGAAGAAGCGATGGAAGACCCGATCGACGACCCTCTCCTCTTCGGGATAGATCATGACGTTGCACGTCGCCGCGGCAACGTTGTCGTCGCGGATCACCTGAACCATCCGCTGGAAAAAGCGGTCGGGATCTGCGATCCGGACATCGGCATTGAAAAACATGAGGATTTCGCCCCGGGCCGCGCCCGCGCCGCGATTCCGGCCGATTGAGATGTTCTCGGCGCAGCCGTTGTGATTCCGGACCACGAAGTCGGAGCCCCCCTCGGCGAGCGGAACGGTCCTGTCCGTGCTTCCTCCGTCGCTCACGATTACTTCGAGGGAGTACCGCTCCCTGAGAGGGCCTGAGAACTGGCGGAGGGTGCGATCGATGAGTTTCTCCTCCTGCAGCGTCGGGATGATGATGCTGATGAGGGGGCAATCGTGCGGCAAGGGCATTGCCTCAGGAGGCGCTCAGGCGAACGTCCGGCGTCATCCTCCCCCGCCCGTTCCGCTGCAATAGGGTCCGGTGTTGTTGATGCAGAGCGTTCCGACAAACGTAAATTGGCGGGCCGGCGCCGAAACGTAACCGATTTTATCGTAGACCGAGATCGACGCCTCGACGACAAACACCTCGGGATCCGAACAGACGACGCTGTAATCGCACTGGCGCTCCCGGATTTCAAAATTGAAGTTCATTTCCGAGGGGACATAGAGGCTGTCGTCGGTCCGCATGTCCCACGTCAGGTCCAGCCCGAATTCCTGCCCCGGAAGGAGAAGCATCTTCCCGTTGGCTACCAGGCCCGGGTCGACGAGGTTCTCTTCGGTGAGGTAGATTGTCCGGAACCGGCGCGGCTTCCGCATCCACCAGATGCGGACGGATCCCTTGAACTTGACGCTGTCGTCGAACACTTCGTCGAATGTGTTGCGCCCCACGAGGACCATGTGGACCGCCTGGTGGCCCGGTCTCGCTAGCCTGTTGCTCAGTTGCTCGATCGTCCCCACGCGGAAGGACATGATGTTCGCGGGAAACACATACGTGGGAAGGGATTCCTGGCATGAAAGGAAAACGAGAGCGGCTCCCGCGCCCAGGAGTATCCGGAGAAGCACGCGAAAGACGGGTCTAGAGCTCATACCGGGCCCCGATGGTGACCCTTCTCGGCTCATAGTAGGCCGAGGGATCGCCGAGCTGTCCGCCGATTCTGCCGTTCGAATCCGACCAGCGGGCGTTGTCGGCGTTGAAAAGATTGGTCACGTTTCCGTAGAACGTGAGCGACATCAGATTACCGAATGAGAGCTTGTTCGAGATCTTGAGATTCACGTTCGTGTTCGACGGCAGGCGGGCGTTGTTCGGGATGAACGCACGCGTCGTGTCCACGGGTGTATAGCCGTTCACGGTAGGAAAGTATGTGTACGGCCTTCCTGTGTTGTATGTCAGGACAGCGTTGCAGAGGAACCCGAACGGCAGTTGTGCATCGACGACCAGTTTTACGGTGTGGAGCTGGTCCCAGGAGAGGGGATACGGTTCGTTCAGGACCGGGAACCCCCACTGCTGGAGATTGATCCCCTGGTTCACGTAGTCGCTGACGCCCTCCGTCCTCATGAGCGAGTACGAGAGAGAGCCGGAGAGATTCTCATCCCGGAAACGCGAGAGCACAAGCTCGAGCCCCTCCGCATTCGCAAAGGCGTTGTTCACGTATTCGGCATAGCCGTAATCTCCGGCGAGGCGGGCCTTGGAGGGAAGAAATGTCTTTGAATCGATCTGATCGATGAACTCCTTCTTGAAATAGGTGAGGCTCAGGAGGGTCTTCTCGCCGAGACCGTATTTGAACCCGACCTCCCACGCGTGCGCGCGCTCCGGCTTCAGGTCCGGGTTTCCTACCAGGACGTTTACTCCGTTGCGGAGCTGCTGGGGGTTCGTCCCCGAGTAGAGGTAATCGAAGAGGGGAAACTGAAAATAGTGGCCGTAGTTCATGATCAGAAGAATGTTCCAGGTGATCGGGAACGAGAGGCCCATGCGCGGGCTGAGCTGGCTCTTGACGGTGGCCGGAGCATACCGGGTCACCTGCGACTGGTACTGCCCCGAAGTGCTGTCGGGCGTTACGTACTCCACAACTGGCCGGGAGCTCCTCGGATCGAGGAACTCGTAGCGCAGTCCGAGGTTTACCACGGCCCCGTCTTTTTCCACTTCAAGTTTGTCCTGGAGGTACGCGCTTCCGGACCTGGGAAGATAGTGGTAGCCCGAGCTGTAATTGAGCTCGGGAAGATCCGGGAGCACCTTGCCGAAGTATGTCGTCTGCGGTTCGTACTTGACCACGTCGGAGGAGATGTCGTACTGGTTGTACTCGACCCCCAGCTTCATGATATGCTCGGGGTTGATCTGGATGTCGACGTCGCTTTTCACCGTGTAGATGTTCTGTTTCGTGTCTGCCCACCAGGCCCGGTCCCCGCTCGTGATATATTCGAGGAAGAAGTCGTACTGATAGGGGGCGCTGGGAATGCCGTTCCGGTCGTCGCCGCCGATTCTCGACCGGAGGTAATACTCGCTAAAGTCCACCTTGTAGTGGACGATATCGGAAAGCGCGTGAGAGAGGGAGACCGTGGTCCGGTACGAGGCGCGGGTCCGCTTCGGAAGTCCCGCCAGGTTGAAGCGCCAGCTGAACTCGTAGTCGCGCCACCAGCCGAGAGAGTAGACATTCTGGGCCGTCAGCCGGATCTTTGGCGACACGTTCCAGTCGAGCTTTCCAAGTCCGCTCAGGTCCTCCTTGACCGGCGAAGAAAAGAACTTTTCAAAGTCCTGCCACCACCGCGTGTCCGTGAGCGAGAGCGTGCTCGCGGCGAAGTAGTGAAGGCGGTCCTTCACAATGGGCCCCGAAAGGGTGAGCTCGGTTTCAGTCGACCGGTTGACCTGGCGGTCCCACCCCCCGGCCAGCCAGTTGTCTTTTTCTACGCGCGCAACCGCCGAATGCCTCTCGCCGCCCCGCCGCGTAATGATATTGACGATTCCCGACAGGGCGTTTCCGTACTCCGCCTCAAATCCACCCGACTGGATCGAGAATTCGGTGATCGAGCTCTTCGGGAGGGCCGAGCCCGCGCCCCCGGCAACGACGTCCTGCATGGGGAGGCCGTCGACGAGGTAGACGACCTCGGATGTTTTGCCTCCGCGCACATTCCCCTCCGCGGTCACGCTTGGAAAGAGCGTCAGCAGATCCTGTACGCTGTGAACCGGAAGCCGTTCTACCTGTGTGCTCCCCAGCGAGAAGTTCGTGCTTGTTACATCCTTCTCAATGAGGGGGCGCTGCGCGACGATTTCGACCTCCGACACCTGAACGGCCGCGGATACCAGCTCGACGCTCAGCCGCGTGCGGATGTCGGCGTGTATAGACACATCTTTATAAAGGAGGGTCTTATACCCGATGGCTGAAAAGCGGACTTCGTAGCTCCCAGATTGCAGGTTGGTGACCTGGAAATGTCCCTCGCTGTCGCTCGCCGCGCCCTGCATGGTCCCTACGATCGACACGGTGACCCCGGCGAGGGACTCGTGCGTTTCCTTGTCGACGATCTTCCCCTCAAGGATGCCGGTCGTCCCGGCGGCCGCGATCGAAAGCGGCACGATTGCCGCCGCCAACGCACACATGAACAACCGCATCCTCACCGCTCCGGCTTCATCAATGGGAAGAGAATCACGTCGCGGATCGACTCCTGAGAGGTAAAGAGCATTGTGAGGCGGTCGATTCCGATCCCCAGACCTGCCGCGGGGGGCATACCGTATTCGAGGGCGCGCACATAATCCTCGTCGAAGGGCTGCGCCTCTTCGTCCCCCCGGGCCTTGAGCTTCATCTGCTCCTCGAAGCGCATTCGCTGATCCACCGGATCGTTGAGTTCGGAAAAGGCGTTGCACACTTCGTGGCCGTTGACGATGAGCTCAAAGCGCTCGACAAGCCCCGGTTCGGAGCGGTGGCGCTTCGCAAGGGGCGACATCTCGACGGGGTAGTCGGTGATGAACGTGGGCTGAATCAGGTTGGGTTCGACGCACGCGCTGAAGATCCCGTCGATGAGCGTGCCCGAGGAGGCGCCCTTCGGAATCTCGAGTGCCAGCTCGCGCGCGGCTTTCAGTATCTCCGCTTCCGGTTTTCCCCGGAGCTTCTTGCCGGTGTGCTCCTCGATCGCGTCGAACATCGGGATCCGCTTCCAGGGGGGAGTGAAATCGATCTCGGTTCCGCCCACCTTCCAGATCGTCGCGCCGTTCACGGCTCGCGCCGAGGTGGCAATCAGGTCCTCCACGAGCTTCATCATCCAGTGATAGTCGTGAAAGGCGACGTAGAGCTCGAGCATCGTGAATTCCGGATTATGGTTCCGGTCCATTCCCTCGTTCCGGAAATCCTTCGCAAACTCGTACACCCCGTCGTACCCGCCCACCAGAAGCCGCTTCAGATAGAGCTCATCGGCTATCCGGAGATAGAGTTCGATGTCGAGCGCATTGTGATGCGTCGTGAAGGGGCGGGCGAATGCTCCCCCGTACACAGGTTGAAGGATGGGGGTTTCCACTTCCAGGTATCCCCGCGCGTCGAAAAACGACCGCATCGAGGAGATGATCGCGGCCCGCTTGATGAATACTTCCTTTACGTGGGGGTTGACGAGAAGGTCGAGATACCTCTGGCGGTACCTCAGCTCCTTGTCCGCGAACGGATCGTACACGACCCTCGTTCCATCCTCGTTCACCTTTTCCTTGACCACCGGCAGGGGACGGAGCGACTTCGCGAGCAGTTGAAAGGCCTTCGTGTGGATCGACACTTCCCCCATTTTCGTGCGAAAGACGAATCCCGAAACGCCGATGATATCGCCGATGTCTAGGAGGCGGAACGCGTCGTATGAGTCGCCGATATCGTCGCGCTTCAGGTAGACCTGGATTTTCCCCGCCGAGTCCTGTATGTGGCAGAACGACGCTTTCCCCATCCGCCTGATCGAAACAATCCGGCCTGCGGCGGTTACGTTCCGTGCCGGTGCGTCGTCGAGGAACTCTCCGATGATGCCAGCCGAGAATCCGGTTCTCTGGAAGTAATGGGGATAGGGGTCGATGCCGCGGCGTCTGAGCTCCTCGAGCTCTTCGCGCCGCCGGAGCATCAACTCATTGAGATCTTCGAGATGAGATTGTTCCGCAGAGGCTTGCCGGCGATTAGAATCCACTCACTGCCTGCTTATCGAATCAACAAGGTTAGGGCTGAAGTATACCAAAAACGGGGAAAAGAATCAAGAAATCGGCACTCTCCCGCCGTGAAGTTGGTGGCCATCGTCGGCGACATCGATCAGGCTCGTGAGAAAGTAAAGGAGGTTCCGGGAGGCTGATCCCGGATGCCCCGGGGCGGGATTCAGCGGAGAAGCAGCATCTTTTTCGAGTTGACATAGACCCCGCCGGATGAAAGAGGCCTGACGCGCAACTGGCAGAGATAGACTCCGCTGGGCCGGTTCGCGCCATCCCATGCCACAGTGTACGTCCCCACAGACCTCCTTCCGTCCGCGAGTACCGCTAGTTCCTCACCCCTGAGATTGAACACTCTCAGGTTGACGTACGCCGGGCCTCCCGCGATCTGATAGCGGATTTCGGTTCGCGGATTAAAAGGGTTCGGATAGTTCTGCGAGAGCTCCGTCGAGGAGGGAAGCGCGGGAACAGGAAGAACGCCGCTGACGACCGGCGGGGCGGCTTCATGCACGCTTCTGTACATTGTTCCGCGATATGTTCCCGCGAGAAGATGGTTTTGCGAGTCGAGGGTGAGAGAGAGGACGATTCTCTGAGCGAGCCCGCTGTCTCCGGCAGGGCTCCATGTCGCCCCCTCGTCCGAGGAACGGAATACTCCGTTGTAGGTCCCCGCGTACAAAATCTGCGGAGCCGGGGCAACCAGGCTGTACGCATATCCGGTTACGAAATTTGCCGACAACCACGTAGCGCCCCGGTCGGTGGAGCGCACCACCCCCCCATAGACTCCTGCAAAGAGATCCCCGGCGGCATTCGCGACGAGCGCCTGGATGTCGTTCCGCACCAGGCCGGTGATCGACCAGGTGAGACCTCCGTCCGTCGATCTGAACACGCCATCATGAGAGGTTCCGGCATAGAGCGTGCCGTCCCCCGCGGCGCTCAGGTAATAGACTGTCGAGGTCTGCAGGCCGGATTGAGTCCATGAGCCCCCCGCATCGGATGATCGGTACACTCCGAATCCGGTTCCCGCAAGGAGTGTTCCGTCAGGCGTTACCCCGACTGCGTACGCGGTTCCGCTCAGGACACCGGACGTCGTATTAACCCAGCTCTGCCCTTCGTCGTTTGTGCGATAGACTCCAAGGTTCGTCGCCGCGAAGAGCGATCCCCCGCTCTCCGCGAACGAATAGACGTACGGGCCGGTGACGCCGTTGGGAATCTGGGTCCACCCCTGCTGGCCCGGCAGCGACCGGAAGATGCCGCTCCCGAGCGTCCCTGCGAAGAGCTCTCCCGTCGGCAGGGAAACAGCCGAGAAGATGTCCCTTCCCCTGATATCGGCGCCGCTCCAGGTAGCGCCGTCGTCGCTGGAGCGATAGATCCCCGTGGCTTCGCTCGACAAAAGGATGGAGCCCGCTCCGGCAAGGGCGATCGAGCTGAACACCCTGCCGGCCGGACTGATCAGATTCCATGCTCCCGAAGAATCGTCGCGCTTGTACGCTCCTCCGTCCGTCAGTGCGTATAGAGTCCCTGAACTCCGTGCCGCAAGCGCCGAAATCGTGTGGTTCGACAGTCCCAGCCCCCGCCATGTCCGCCCTTCGTCCGACGAGGAGAAGACGCCCCCGAAGGTGTTGAGGGGCGCCGCGGGGCTCGGATTCGCCGCCACGACGATGGTTCCCGGGTTCGTGACGTTCACGGCGCTTATCGGATAGTTCACCAGTGAGCTCGACCAGCTCTGACCGTAGTCCGTGGAGGTGTAGACCCCGCCGGTCGTCCTCCCCACGATAATCGTATTCGAATGATCCACGGCGGTGGAAGCCCCGATGTCGCCGTTGAAGAATTGGCCGATGAGAAACGATTGACGCGTGCCGATCTGTGCCCACGACACCCCTGAGAATCGTACGATTTTACCGCTGTTGAACGGATCGATTCCGAAGACGATTCCCGAATCGTTCAGCATCAGGGCCTGGTATGCGCTGAATGGCGTCGCGAGGATCCGTGTCCAGTCGTTGGGGGTCCCGTTCCACGCCAGTATCTGATAGGCGTTCGACACGCCCGGCACCAGAAGCCTGACCGCCGCATGATCGCCGTTCACAGCGATATCGAGAATTCCCGTCGCCGATGTATACGCAAGGATTGAACTGAAGGAGACACCCTCGTCCGTGGATTGATAGACGACGCCTCTGTAGTTGGTTGAGTAGATCCTTCCTACGCCCGTCCGGGCAAGGAACCTGTAGCCGGAAGATCCCGAGAGATCCTCCCATGTGAGCGTCTGTGCCGCGCAGGCGCACCAGAACGCCGGAAGAAGGATAAGGAAACGGAATCTCAGGAATCGTCTCATGCTCTTCTTTAGAGGTTCCCGACGATGAAATCCGTGATCTTGGTGAAGAGCTGCGCGCGAACTTTTCCGCCTCCGATCCCGTGGAGGCCGCCCGGATAAAACGCGGTCTCGAACTGCTTCCCCTCGTGGATGAATGCGTCCACCATGCTCACGGTGTTCTGCCAGTGGACGTTATCGTCGGCCGTGCCGTGCACCTCCAGGAGTTTGCCTGCAAGCAGTTTCGCGTGCTCGAGGGGGGCGCTCTCCGCGTACCCGTCGGGGTTTTCCTGCGGAGTCAGCATGTACCTCTCGGTGTAGATCGAATCATAGAATTTCCAGTGGGTCACGGGCGCCACGGAGACTCCCGTCTTGAAGACCCCGGAGCCGCTCAGCATCGACATGAGCGTCATGTACCCGCCATAGCTCCACCCCCAGATGCCGATGCGGGCGCCGTCGACGTACGGAAGGGACGCGAGGTACTTTGCCCCTTCCACCTGGTCGTGTGTTTCCCATTTTCCGAGGTGTTTATACGTGACGCTCTTGAATTCCTTTCCCCGGGCGCCGGTCCCGCGGTTGTCCACGCTTGCGATGATGTATCCCTTCTGGGCGAGAAGCTGATACCAGAGAAAATTCTGCCCGCCCCACGAGTTGCGGACGGTCTGCGAACCCGGCCCGCCGTACACATACATCAGGACCGGATACTTTTTCGACGGATCGAACTCCGGCGGCTTGATCATCCACCCGTTCAGTTCCACCCCATCGCTCGTGGTAAACTTGAAAAAAGTCTCGGGGCTCACCGTATAGTCGGCGAGCGCCTTGATGCTCCCGTCGTCGAGCACCCTGATCACCATTCCGTCGCTTTTTCGGAGAGTCTGCTTCGACGGGGTATTCGCATCCGTAAACGTATGCACGAAGCAGGAGAAATCGGGCGCAAAGTTTGCCGAGCTGCTTCCGTCCTCCGCCGTAATGCGCTTGAACCCCTTCCCGTCGAGCCCCACGGAATAGACCTCTCTGTCGAGCGGAGAGACGATTCCTGCGGTGAAATAGACTCGTCCCGAGGCCTCGTCGACCCCGTTCAGCTTCTCGACATCCCACCGCCCCTGGGTGAGCTGGCGGATCAGCGTTCCTTGCATGTCGAACAGATAGAGATGCCCGTAGCCGTCGCGCTCCGACCACCAGACAAACCCGTCCGTTTTCTTGAGGAACACGAAGTCGTCGTGCACATCCACCCAGGTCTTCTCGGCTTCGGTGAGGATGACCCTGGCCGTCCCCTTCTCCGCGTCAACGAGCGTCATGTCGAGCTTGTTCTGGTGGCGGTTGAGGCGCACGACTGCCAGGACCGACGGGTTGTTGGTCCACCGTATGCGCGGCACGTACGTATCCTGTGACGTGTCAAGCGGGGCGCCGATGTCCGCCCACACGGTTTTCTTCGATCCGACGTCCAGTATGCCGATCCTGACGATTCCGTTCGGGTCGCCCGCCTTCGGGTATCGCATGGAGTTCACCGCCGAATGGAGGGGAAGGAAATTCATGATCGAGAATTCGGGCTCCCGCCGCTCATCGATCTGCCAGTAGGCGATCTTTTTCCCGTCCGGCGACCATTGCCACCCGTCGATCACCCCGAATTCTTCCTCATAGACCCAGTCAAAATGGCCGTTCAGCACATGCTCGGAGCCGTCGGAAGTGAGCTGGGTCTCGGCATCGTCGTCGAGGCGGTGGAGAACGAGGTTGTTGGCCCTGACGAAGGCGATCGATGAGCCGTCGGGCGAGAACTTCACGTTCAGCTGCTCGTCGTCGCTCTTTGTCAGCTGTCGGAACTTCTTTGTTTTGAGGTCATACAGGAAGAAATTACCCCCCGTCTTCAGCGCCCTCGCGGTCAGCGTCCCCGTGAAGAGGAGCGCGTTGCCGTCGGGGGCCCAGACGTAGTTCTGAATCGAGAAGGGCTGCTCTCCTTCCTTCAGCACCAGGTTTTTCGCCTCAACCAGAATCCGTTTTTTTCCTGAGGCAACGTCGTAGCGCCAGAGGTTCGTCTGCTTCACCGACGTATCGGTCTCGAGATACGAGTACGCTTTCCCGTGCTCGATCCACTGGAACCCGCGGATCCCCCTGGCGCCGAATTTTCCCCCCACAAAAATGTCGTCAATGGTAAAGGCCTTCGTTCGTTCGGCCGATCCCCGCTTCGCCTCTTGGGCGGCCGAGAGCGAGAACATGAGTCCGCAGATCAGCGGGGCGATGCGGATCAGGTGCAGAGTCCTTTGTCGCAACAATGTCATCTGATGCTCCTTTCTCTGTTAACGGATTGGTTCGGTCTTGAGCGGGACTTCCCGTATAAGTCGGGCGACCGGATACAGGTTCATCTGCGCGTCCCAGTACGGAGACCGTTCATAGAAGAAATGGAGGCGGGCATCGGGGCTTTTGGCAAAGGCGGTGTCGGCGCGAAGCTTTGCGTCAAACTCATCCCTGAGCTTCGGATTGTTTGCGAGCATCTCGCGCGCGACTGACTCCATGACGTAGTCCTCCGCATATTCCTTCTGCTCGAAGACCGCGTCGAAGAATCCCCATGCGGCGAAGGCGTCGGGGGCTTCGGGCTCGAGGGCGTTGATCGCAACGCGCGCGGCCCGCTGGTTCAACCGGAGAAGCGCCGTCCCCGGAGGGAACGAGCGCCGCCCGCTGACCCTCGCAACCTTATAGGTGACGGGATGGCGTCCCTCGAACGGCGCCTGCTGCCACCGGGCGTCCGAGAAGCGGTACGACTCGACGTCCAGGTCCGACTGCTCCGTCAGGCGTTCGAGTGTCAGGCCGTGCAGCCGCAGCCGGCTGATGACCTCCGTCCACTGCTGCGGAATCAGATACGCAAAGGGCGGGACGACGGAGAGTGTGGCCACTGCACTGTCGTACCGCGGGATCACTGCCTCATACGGCTCTTTGGTGTAGATCCTCCTCTCGCCTCCGGAGATATCGCTTTTTTCCGTCTTCTGTTTGTATCCGAGGTAACGCACGGTGGAATTGGGCGTCTCCGAAGTCACGAACTGCAGCGGATAAGGCGCCCGGAGTACGGCCCGCGCCTCGTCGTCTGCGCTCCGGACGGCGCTCTTGAGGCGGGGGGAGTCGCCCCCGACGAACCCGATGGTGGCCTCAAGCATCTTGTACGTGGCTTCGACCCTTGTCTTGTAGTCCTTGAGCATGTGCGTCTCGATGAGGAGCCCCGGCCTGTTCTGCGCCGCGGTATAGCCGGTGGAAAAGCGTGGCGGCGCGACGGAGCCAACGAGTCCTTTCAGAGGATCCCGGTCGTCTTTAAGGAAGATGTACGGAATGACGGCGACACCGCGGGAGACGAGCGTGGACTCCACCGCCGGTATGTAGCGTTGGGTGATCCACCGGCGCACCGGCTCGGCGACATCCTCGTGGGATTCGATACCGTAGGTAAGAACGTGCTGGAAGTCGGCTCCGTCTGTGACGTGACAGTCCACGAAAAAATCCGGGAGCCATGAGGTGAAGAGTCTGAGCCAGGCCTGGGTCTCGGGCGCGTCGGCCTTGAGGTAATCCCGGTTGAGGTTCAGGTTCTGGGCCGTCACACGCCAGCCCATTTCCTCCGGACCCTGCTGGTTTATCCGGTTGAAACGTGATACCCGTTCATGCCCGTCGACGTTATACACGGGAATTACGATGAGAATCACGTGATCGAGGAGCGGCGCTTTGGTTTTGGTTATCGCAATGTCGCGGAGGAGCATGAGAGATGCGTCCTTGCCGTCGATTTCTCCCGCATGGATGCCGTTCTGGATCAGTACGACCGCCTTCTGTGTCCGGAGTGCGGATGCCGGATCAAATGCGCCGTCGGTCGAGGCGATCACCGCGTAGAGCGTTCGCCCCTGGCCGCTTTGTCCAAAACTGTCGACCCTGACCCATGGGGAAGCGCCTTCGAGGCGCCTGCAGTAGTCGATTGTCTCGGCATACCTCGGCGTCTCTTTGAATCCGCTTTTCTCATAGGCGGTGAGCCACTGATCCGGGATCTTCTGGGAGAGAGCCTGAAGGAGGGGACAAACGACGCTCAGCGCGAGAAGTGCCCCCCTGCGCAGGAGAGCGAATCTATTCATGACCTTACCGGAGAACGATAGACGGAACGCACATGCCGCAACGCCAGGGGTTCATAACACATGGACCGCGACGTACACGGCGGCGGCGATCAGCGCGAGAAGAAAGCAGAACGCCA
Organism: uncultured Chlorobiaceae bacterium; assembly: GCA_964512655.1. Classification (GTDB taxonomy): domain Bacteria; phylum Bacteroidota; class Ignavibacteria; order UBA10030; family SZUA-254; genus VBOC01. Next base: position 113,908 of record CAZEJT010000008.1, read on the forward strand.
CGACCTTCGAGGCGAACCACAGGAGCTTGATGGGGAACCAGATCGGAAACGTGAGGATCTTTAGAAACGTCATCATGGGGGAACCGGGGCTAATATACCGAACCTTCCGGGGATTTTCAAATTCCCGACGGAAAAAATCCGTATCTTCCCGGCTGTGAATATCCTCGTCCTCAACTGCGGCTCTTCCTCCCTGAAGTTCCAGATCATCCGGACAGATGCCGATTCGATCGAAAAAAACAGCGACCGGCGCCTCGCGGGAGGCACTATTGAGAGGGTCGGAAGCCATTCCCTGATTGCCCTTCAGGCGGAAGGCCGGGAAAAGGTTCGCCTCGCAGCCCCCTTGCGCGATCACCGTGCGGCGCTCGACTACGTCGTCCGCTGGATCGTCTCCGAGGAGGCGGTGATCGGCGGCATCAGCACGCTCGCCGATGTGCACGCCGTAGGGCACCGTGTGGTCCACGGGGGTGAGAGATTTACCATGTCCGTCTTGCTCGACAAAACGGTCATCGGTGAGATCGAGGACTCGATCGAGCTTGCTCCGCTCCACAACCCGGCAAATCTCAAGGGGATTGCGGCCGCGCTCGAGCTCCTCGGACCGGGGGTTCCCCAGGTCGCCGTCTTCGACACCGCATTTCATTCAACGATGCCCGAGACCTCGTACCTCTATGCCATTCCGTACCAGCTCTACCGGCGCAACCGGATCAGAAAATACGGATTCCACGGCACGAGCCATCGTTATGTGGCGTATCGCTACCGCCAGCTGACGGGACTCGGGCGCGAGCAGACGAATCTCGTCACGCTTCACCTCGGGAACGGATGCTCGGCCTGCGCGATCAAAGGCGGGAACTCGATCGACACGTCGATGGGGTTGACGCCTCTCGAGGGGCTGGTCATGGGGACCCGCTGCGGCGACCTCGACCCTTCGGTGCCCGAATTCATTCAGCACAAGGAGGGAATGTCGCTCGCCGAAATAGACACGATGCTCAACAAGCAGTCGGGGCTCCTCGGGATATCGGGGCTGACGAACGACATGCGCGAGCTCCTTGACGAGGAGCGCGAGCATCAGGACCGCCGCGCCCGTCTCGCTATCGAGATGTTCTGCCAGCGGGTGCGCAAGTACGTCGGCGCGTATCTCGCGGAGATGGACGGGGCCGATGCGATCGTCTTTACAGGGGGAATAGGTGAGAACAGCGCCGAAGTGCGCCGGCGAATCTGCGCCGGACTCTCCTGGCTGGGCGTGCAGGTCGACGAGGGAAAGAACTCCGCGACCGTCAACGGACTGGAGGGCGAGATTTCCGGGACCGGCGCTCGATTAAAGGTCTTTGTGATACCGACGAACGAGGAGCTTCTGATCGCCCGCGACACCCTTCGGACGGTCGAGAATCTCCCCAGGCGGTGGTGATCACACTGATCCCGCCGATTCGCGCAATCGCCTGAGCTCCGGACCCGTCAGGTGGCGCCACGTCCCGCGCTTCACCCCCTCGTAGGAAACCCCGCCGTAGCCGACCCGGTCGAGCTTTGCGATCTCATATCCGAGCGCCTCGAACATCCTGTGGATCTGCCTGTTCTTTCCTTCGTGAATGACGATACCGACGACCTTGTTCTTGCTTGCGGGGATCACCTCAACTGTGGCCGGACGGGTCTTCCCGTCGGATAATCGCACGCCTTCCGCAAGTTTCCTTACGTCCTCCGGCTTGATCGGCGCGGCCAGCGTCACTTTGTATGCCTTGTCCACCAGTTGCTTCGGATGCATGAGCCGGTTTGCAAATTCCCCGTCGTTGGTCAACAGGAGGACTCCGGTCGTATTCCGGTCGAGCCTCCCCACCGCGAAGACCCTCTGTTTCGGCTTCACGAAGTCGAGAACGGTAGTTCTTCCCCTCTCGTCGCTGGCCGTCGTAATGCAGTCCCTCGGCTTGTTAAATAGAATGTAGACCCGCTCCTGGATGAGCGCCACCTGCTTCCCGTCGAAGAAGACCGTATCCTTCTCGGGGTCGATCCTGGTTCCGAGCTCGGATGCGACACTGCCGTTGACGGACACTCTTCCCTCTTCGATCATCTGATCGGCTTTTCTGCGCGAGAGAACGCCCGCTGTCGAAAGAAACTTATTGAGTCGGATCATGGAGGCTTCAAGGGTGTAGCGGTAGTACCTATGTTACAAATAGTTGAGTCTCACTTTCGAAGGCACTACGTTGG
>CAZEJT010000009.1:0-106245 GCA_964512655.1 uncultured Chlorobiaceae bacterium
CCAACGTAGTGCCTTCGAAAGTGAGACTCAACTATTTGTAACATAGGTACTACCGTTGCAAATCAGGCGATTTATCGGTATATTTTAGGAGCGATCCCGCTACATCAAGCGGGATTATTTTTATGCTCTGCCGGCACCCCAACTGATGGACCATATCCGCAATTTCTGCATCATCGCCCACATCGATCACGGCAAATCCACCATTGCCGACCGCCTCCTTGAACGCACCGGCACGATCACGGAGCGCGAGATGAAGACAAATCAGGTCCTGGACGACATGGAACTGGAGCAGGAGAGGGGCATTACGATCAAGCTCCACGCCATCCGGATGAAGTACCTCGCTCAGGACACGAACACCTACACCCTCAACCTCATCGATACCCCGGGTCACGTCGATTTTTCCTACGAGGTCTCCAGATCACTCGCGGCGTGCGAGGGAGCCATCCTCGTCGTAGACGCTTCGCAGGGGGTAGAAGCCCAGACCATCAGCAACCTGTATCTTGCGATCGACGCCGGCCTCGAGATCATCCCTGTCATCAACAAAATCGATCTCCAGAGCGCCATGATCGATCAGGTGAAGCACCAGATCATGGACCTCATCGGCTGCAAGGAGAGCGACATCATCCTCGCAAGCGCGAAGATGAAGACGGGGGTCGATGAAATCCTCGAAGCGGTCGTCCGGATCATTCCTCCGCCGAAGGGAGACGCGGACGCTCCGCTTCGGGCTCTCATCTTCGACTCCATTTTCGACGGGTACCGCGGATCGATCGTGTATATACGTGTGTTCGACGGAGTTCTTCGTGAGAAAGACCAGGTAAAGTTCTTCGCGACAGACAAGACGTTCGATGCGGAAGAAGTAGGCATCCTGGCCATGCAGCGCATCCGCACCAAAGAACTTTCCGCGGGCGATGTGGGTTATTTAATACCCGGGGCAAAGGACGTGCACGACACAAAGGTGGGCGATACGCTCACGAATGCCGCAAATCCCGCTCCCGGGCCGCTTCCGGGCTACAAGGAAGCGAAGCCGATGGTCTTCGCGGGACTCTATCCGGTGAACGCCGACAACTTCGCCGAACTGAGGGACTCGCTGGAAAAACTGCGGATGAACGACGCGTCGCTCATCTTCGAGCCGGAATCGTCCGTTGCGCTCGGCTTCGGATTCAGAGCCGGATTCCTCGGCCTCCTGCACATGGAGATCATACAGGAACGGCTTGAGCGGGAATACGAGCAGGAGCTGATCACCACGGTTCCAAACGTGGAGTACCGCGTGATCAAACTCGACAAAACGGTCGTGCTGGTCGACAATCCGGCATTGATGCCGCCTCTCGGGGATATCGAGCATGTCGAGGAGCCGTATATAAAGGCCCAGATCATCACCCCATCGGAGTACATCGGCAACATCATGAAGCTCTGCACGGACCGCAGAGGCGTCTACAAGAATACGACGTATATCGATCCTTCGCGCGCCGACCTTCGCTACGAGCTTCCCCTCTCGGAAATCATATTCGATTTCTACGACAAGCTCAAGTCGACCTCCCGCGGGTATGCGTCGCTCGATTACGAGTTCCTGGAATACCGCGAGTCGGATCTGGTGAAGCTCGACATCCTCCTGAACGGAGAGCCGGTGGATGCGCTTTCGACAATCGTTCATCGCGACAAGGCCTACGAATGGGGGAAAAAGCTCTGCGCGCGATTGAGGAAACTCATCCCGCGCCAGATGTTCGAGGTTGTCATCCAGGCGGCCATCGGCAGCAAAGTGATCGCGCGTGACTCGATCTCGGCGCTCCGGAAAAACGTTCTGGCAAAATGCTACGGGGGAGACATCACGCGCAAGCGCAAGCTCCTCGAAAAGCAAAAAGAGGGGAAGAAGCGCATGAAGCAAGTGGGGCGCGTGGAAATTCCGCAGGAGGCCTTTTTGGCCGTCCTTGCGATGGAAGACTGATGCGCCATAATCGATCATCCTACGAGAGGAATCATGGATAAGAAATCAGAATCCGCCTCAAGGGCGGCGGAACAGCAGGGGGAGAAGCAGGGCATCCGGTCGATTCTGAAGGAAATGGCGATCATCCTGGGCGCGTTCCTTCTGCTGAACAGTTTTGTCCTCGCTTCGTTCGAAGTGCCCACGGGCTCAATGGAAAACGAGATCCTGACGGGCGATTTTCTGCTCGTGAACAAGTTCATTTTCGGCGGAACCACCCCGAGGACGATCCCGCTCACGGATACGAAGATGCCCGCGTTCAAGCTGCCGTCGCTCTGGACGGTCGAAAAGGGCGATGTCATCGTGTTTATCTTCCCCGGCAACCGCGACGAGGTGGAGGCCGCGGTGTTCGCCTACTACCTGAAACGCTGCGTGGCTACGGCGGGGGATACGCTTTTCATCAAGAACCGTGTCCTCTACGTGAATGGCATTCCGTCGCCGGTTCCCCGCAACGTTAAGTTCAATTCAACGATGGTGAAGCCCCCCGGATATGTCGATGAACACATTTTCCCGGAGGGGGCGCCGTTCAATGAAGACAATTACGGGCCGATCCGGATTCCGAAGAAGGGGGATGTCGTCGAGCTGAATCCGGACACGTTCAAGAGGTGGAGAATATTCATTCGAAGGGAAGGGCATGCGGTGCGGATGCAGGGAGGAAAAATCATGATCGACGGTCAGGAGCGAAACAGTTACACGGTCGGGAGAGACTACGTGTTCGGAATGGGCGACAACCGCGACAACAGCCTCGACAGCCGCTTCTGGGGGTTCGTGCCGGTCGAGTCGATCATCGGGACTCCGCTCATCGTCTACTGGTCGTGGGATCCCGACGTGTCACTCCTCAACCTCTCGGACAAGCTGGCCACTGTACGGTGGAATCGTTTCGGGACCCTGGTGAAGTGACGGTTCAGTGAACGGGCATGGACATACCGATCGTCCGGTCCACGGGATGACCATCCGCCAGCTTACCGGCTGGGGAGGCGTGATAGCGGCCGCCATCGCGATAGCGCTTCTCCTGAAAACATTCATCATCGGCGCGATCCGGGTACCCTCCGTCTCGATGGAAAACACTCTCCTCCCGGGAGATCTCGTGTTGGTCAACAAGCTTGTGTACGGTTCGACCGCCTCAGCGAGGCTCCCCTTCTCGCAATCGGGGTTTTCCGAGCTCCGGGTCCCCGGGTTACGAAGGGTCGGGCGCGGCGAGGTGATCGTCTTCAGATTGCCCGAGGATACTATCGAGGCTCACGATCCGGTCTATTTTGTCAAGCGATGTATCGCTCTCGGAGGAGACAAGGTTGAGGTGCGCCGGGGGGTGTGCTACGTGAATGACGAGCCGGTCAGGATCCCCGAAGGCGCCCAACCCTCATTGAGCCGCCACATCGAGGACTTCGGTCCCATCTTCGTCCCTGCGCAGGGAGATTCCATCCGGCTGACGCGCCTGAACTATTTGAAATGGGAAGATGTGATCCGGCAGGAGGGGCACGCCGTCGAGTGCGATCCGGTCCAGGGGGTCGTTCTCGACTGGCGTCCGGCGACCACATACCGGATCGCAAAGAGCTACCTCTTTGTCATGGGCGATAATGCCGCTCACAGCTACGACAGCCGCCTGTGGGGTTTTCTCCCCGAGGAGAACGTGATCGGGGAGGCGATGCTGGTCTACTGGTCTCAGAGGCCCGCATCCGGGATGACCGGTGAATCATCCGGGTGGGCGTCTGTACGCTGGGACAGAATTGGAAACATCGTGAGGTGAGCGGCCTGTACCTCCATATCCCTTTCTGCGAGCACAAGTGCATCTATTGCGACTTCTACTCCGTGGAGTCGATGGACCGCGCCGACGCGTTCGTCAGGTGTCTGAAGCAGGAGATCGCGTCGTACGGAGGGAGCGCGAAGAGTGAGCCATTTTCGACCATCTTTTTCGGCGGCGGTACACCGTCCCTTCTCGAACCGGCGGTCATCGGCGAAATCATCGACCTCCTGGGGGCCACGTTCGATGTCGAACCATCCGCGGAGATCACGCTCGAGGCAAATCCGGGCACGGTGGATCCGGGGAAACTGAAGGGATTCAGGTCCGCGGGCGTCAACAGGCTGAGCTTCGGCGTACAATCATTCCACGACGACGATCTCAGATTCCTGACGCGGATTCACACTTCCGAACAGGCGATCCAGGGGATCAACCTGGCGCGAAAGGCCGGCTTCGAGAATATCAACCTTGATTTCATCTTCGCTCTGCCCGACCAGACGATGGCTCGGTGGGAGCAAAACCTCCGTCAGGCGGCCGAGCTTTCCCCGGAGCATATATCCGCGTACAGCCTGATCGTCGAACCGAAGACGCCTCTCTCGCGGATGGTGCGCTCAGGACGGGTCTCGCCGCTCCCCCTCGATTCAGAGGCGGAGATGTATGAGTTTACGATGCAGTATCTGAAAGCGACCGGGTACGAGCATTACGAAGTTTCAAACTACGCGAGGCCGGGCTGCCGGTCGAGGCACAACAGCGGATATTGGAATCATTCCGGGTATCTGGGATTCGGACCGTCCGCGCATTCGTTCAGGGGGAACCGGAGATGGTGGAATGTATCCAATATCCGCACCTACTGCGATGCGATCCGCTCGGGCAAAAGTCCGGTTGCAGGTGAAGAGCACCTAACTCAGGAGCAGCTTTTCGACGAGGCGGTCATGCTTGGGTTGAGGGGGGAAGGGATTGACCTGGAATGTGTTCGCCTGAAATATGGCATTGATCTGTTTGCGACTAACAGAGCCTCCATTTCGGGGTTTGAATCGGACGGTCTGCTCTCGATAGAGGAAGGGATCTTGCGCCTGACGGACAAAGGGTATCTTCTCTGTGATGAGATTTGTGATATTCTCGTTGTTCATTCTGGGCTTGTAGCCAAGAAGGTTCTCGTTGACGCGGGCTAAAGCCCGCGGCTACAAGAGCGCGACATGAGCGTGGCCGAAAGGCGCGAGATGATTCGCGGGGCGCGGAGCGCCCCAAAGACGCATTCCGCCGCAGAGCGGCGGAACGAAAGGTACAGGCGGAGGTGAAGCCGTCGACGCAGAGCGGCGGAACGAACGGGAGGAGTCAAGCATTCAGGGAAGTGACGCCGGCTAAAGCCGGCGCCTACCGGGAGCGGAACCTTTGCGAATACAGCGGATTTCATCTATATTGACGCCGAATGAAGCGAATTGAACGAGGTGGGAATGTCTGAAAAAAAGATTAACCGGGGAGTGGCGCTCGGGGTTTTCCTGGTGACGGCAGGCGTCTACCTGAAAACTCTGTCGACGACGGTGGTCTTCTGGGACGTCGGCGAGTTCTGCGCTGCCGCGCGCCTGATGCAGGTGCCGCATCCACCCGGAGCCCCTCTCTTTGTATTCCTCGCCCGCATCGCTTCTCTCATACCGTATCGCGACGACATTGCGGCGCGCATGCATGCCGTCTCGGCCATCGGAAGTGCATTCGGCGTCATGTTCCTTTACCTCATCTCGGTCAAGCTCATCGGCCGGTTCCGCGGGCCGGTGCAGACGGTAACCGACAGGATCATCGTCTATGGTTCTTCCGCGGTCGGCGCTCTCGCCCTCGCCTTTTCGACTACGTACTGGGACAATTCGATAGAGGCCGAGGTCTACGGAATGGGGATGTTCTTCGTTTCGTTTTGCCTCTGGCTGGCGCTCCGGTGGTGGGAGCGCGCGGACGAGCCGCACAACGAGAAATACCTCCTTCTCATCGCGTACATGCTGGGGCTCTCGACGGGGATTCACATTCTCGCCCTGCTGGCGACGATCCCGATCCTCATGATCGTGTACTTCCGCCGGTACGAATTCTCCCGGAAGAGCTTCCTCAAGTTTTCCGTTGTGGCGCTTGTCATCTTTTTCGTCATCTACCCGGGGATTGTGCAGACGCTGCCGGGACTCCTCGACGGCGACCTGAAAGGGGTGGGCCAGAGCGACCTCTTTCCGTTCGTCCCCCTGCTCTGCGTTCTCGCAGCCGCCTACGTCGCGTACCGTTCCTACCGGACGCACCACAAGATGGTCCACATCGCCGCTCTCTCCTTCCTCCTGATCGTGATCGGGTACACGTCGTACACCGAGGTCATTATCCGGGCGAACGTGGACAATCTCCCGATGAAGGAGAACAACCCGAACAATCTTTCGCGCCTTACGAGTTACCTCACCCGGGAGCAGTACGGCGATACGCCCATGCTCAAGGGCGAGAGCTGGGACAACGAGACGCAGTCGTATGTGGAAAAGCTCTTCCCGCGCAGGTATTCAATGGAGACCATGCACGAGCCGACCCGCGTGAACTACTCGAGCGATGCCGATTTCTTCTGGCGTTATCAGGTCAACCACATGTTCGTCCGCTATGTTCTCTGGAATTTTGTCGGGGCGGAGGGCGACTGGCAGGACGCCGGGGTGAGCTGGAAGGAAACTTTCGGCATTCCATTCTTTCTCGCGATGTTCGGCCTCTATTTCCAGCTGAGAAGAGACCCGAAGATGGGTTCGGTCTTCGTCGCCATGTTCATCATCATGGGGATCGTGCTCGACCTCTACCAGAACCAGCAGGACCCTCAGCCGCGCGAGCGCGACTATTTCTACGTCGGCGCCTACTACGTAATGTGCGTCTGGATTGCGATCGGAATCGTCGGGATATTCGATTTCCTGCGCCAGCAGATGAAAAGCGCGGCGATGGTGAAATGGGCCGCCGTCGGACTCGTTGCGGTCTCTGTCGCGGCCGTTCCGCTCAACCTGGCCCGCGTCAACTGGCGCGAGCATGATCGCAGCCAGAACTATATCGCCTGGGACTACTCCTACAACCTTCTGCAGAGCGTCGACAAGGACGCCATTCTCTTCACGAACGGAGACAACGACACGTTTCCACTCTGGTATCTCCAGGACGTGGAGGGAGTCCGGCGCGATGTGAGGGTCGTTAACCTCAGCCTCATCAACACGCAGTGGTACATTCATCTGCTGAAAAACGACGCCCCGCACGGCACGGCAAAAGTCGCCATGTCCTTCTCCGACGATCAGATCGAGAAGATCACGCAGGTCCGATGGAACCCGAGGAGGATCGATCTCCCCGTACCGAAGAATATCGCCGCACGATACGGCTCGACCGACTCCGACGTGGTGAATCAGGGCAAGCTCTCGTGGATGATGAACGGGCAGCCGTACCAGCAGAACATCCGGTATCTCCGCGTTCAGGACATCATGGTCCGCGACATCATTGTATCGAATAAGTGGGTGCGCCCGGTGTTCTTCGCGGTCACCTGCGCGCCCGATTCCAAGATCGGACTCGACAATTACCTCTGGATGGAAGGACTGGCGCTCGAGCTGAGGCCGGTGAAGCTGCCTTCGCCCGACGCCGGCGTCGACATGAAGGTGATGGAAGCGAACTTCATGCCCCGCGAGGTCAAACCCGCGCTGGGCCCCCAGCACGGGTACCTTTTCAGGAACCTGAACAACCCCGCCGTCTACTACGACGACAACGTCCAGCGGATGGTCATGAACTACAGGGCGGGGTACATGCGGATCGCCGATTACTATTCCCGCCTTGTGCACGACTCCACGAAGGCGCGGCAGGCGATGGACCGCATGGAGGAAGTGCTTCCGCTCGGCGTGATTCCCATGATGGATTGGCGCTACACCTACTACATCGCGCGGATTCTGCACGACCTCGGAAACAAGGAGCGATTTGAGGCGTACGCGACAGCCGTCGAAACCCGGTGTCAGGAAGTCCTCAACTCGGGCCAGTATGATCAGGCCGATGGCTCCAGCAACCCGTATCTGATCCTTGCCGAGGTCTACGGCATGCGCAAGGACTACGCCAGGGCAATCGACATGCTGAACAACCTTGCCATGCAGTACCCGGACCAGAACGGGTGGATCAAGAACCAGATTGCGATGTACGACAGGCTGCAGAAAAGCGGATCTGCGGGCGACTCGAACCGGGTCCAGTAGCAGGCCGGATCTGGCCTCCAGGGCAGCAGCCAGGTGCCGGTTTAAGACGGCACTCCCGCGATTCGAAGACCCGGCGAAATCGATTGCCACGCCCCCTAAAGGGGGCGCCTACATTACGCACTACCGCTCTTCGCGCTCCATCCCCGAACTCCCGGCATGCGGATCCTGATCTTCAACTGGCAGGATATCAGGAATCCGCTCTCAGGCGGCGCCGAAGTCCACCTTCATGAGATCTTCTCGCGCGTCGCGAGCATGGGCCATGAGGTCACGCTCTTTTGTTCTTCGTTCAAGGGAGCGCCGGATGAAGAAACGATTGACGGGATCAGGGTCATCAGGGAGGGTGGGAGGTACTTCTTCAACTATCTGGTACCGATCCGCTACTGGAGCCGATTCCGGAACGAAGGGTATGACGTCGTGCTCGACGACATGAACAAAATCCCCTTCTTCACCCCTCTCTACGTCCGCAAACCTCTCGTTCTCATCGTTCACCATCTCTTCGACACCGTCATCTTCCGCGAGGCCATTGTTCCGTTAGCGCTCTATGTCTATATCCTGGAGCGAATTGGAGTCTCCATCTACCGCAGCCGCAGAATTCCTGTGTTCGCGGTTTCGCCGAGCACCCGCGCGGAGCTGCTGAAGAAGGGTTTCAGGCATTCGGATATCGAGCTTGTGCCCAACTGCGTCGATCACACGCGGTACCGTCCTACGGGCGTCGCTCGCAGCGCCACGCCTCTTATCGGATATATGGGCCGGCTCAAGAAGTATAAATCCGTGGATCACCTCCTTCAGGCGTTCGCACGCATGCTCAAAAGCATCCCGGATGCGCGGCTGGTGGTTATCGGCGAGGGAGACGATCGCCCCAATCTCGAGAAAGCAGCCGCTGAGCTCGGCATCGCAGGATCGGTCCAATTCACCGGCTTCGTGGACGAAGAGCGGAAGCTAGCCCTCCTCCAGGAGGCGTGGTATCTCGTCAACACCTCATCCGTGGAAGGGTGGGGGCTGACGGTGATCGAGGCTAACGCCTGCGGCACGCCCGTCATCGCAAGCGATGTTCCGGGGCTGCGCGACGCCGTCAAAGACGGGGAAACGGGGATGCTCTATCCCTACGGAGAGATCGATACGCTCACCGACAAGATGCTCAGCCTCGCGAACGACCGTGATCTCCGCGAGCGCCTCGGCGCTACCGCGTATACGTGGGCGAATTCGTTCGACTGGGAGAGAGTGGCCGTCCGGGCGGTCGGGCTTCTCGAGGACCGGATCGGCAGGGGGGCCTGAAGGGTGGTGCTCCGAACAAAGCTGAGCATCCTGTTTGTTTCCGCTTTCCATACGCCCTTCATACAGGATGACATCGATCTGCTGGAAAAGCACTTTTCAGTCCGAAAGCAGATCGGTCACGGCACTGGGGCGGCGTTCAGAATCGCCGGGAGCTCGTTCCGGTCCGATCTCGTGTTCTGCTGGTTCGCGTCGGTCTATGCGTTCGTCGGAGTTTTGATGGCGAGGATTCTCGGACACCCGTCCTTCATCGTCGTAGGCGGGGTGGACGTGGCAAAAGACAGCGAGCTTCAGTACGGGATCTGGCTTAGTCCCTGGAGGGCGATCCTCGTGAGATACGCGCTCCGTCACGCCTCGCACGTCCTCGTCGTCGATCCCTCGCTCAAGGAGGCTGCGATCAGACTGGCGGGCTATTCGGGTGACAATATCCGATACCTCCCGACGGGATTCGACGCGGGGGCATGGAAACCCGCGGGAGAGAAAGAGCCGCTCGTCCTGACAGTCGCCGCCGTGCGGGACCCGAGCCGGCTCCGGGTAAAAGGGATAGACGTGCTTGTGGAAACCGCCCGCCGGCTTCCCGGCCTGACATTCGTCGTTATCGGAGTTGACGAGCCGCTCACCGGGGGTCTCCGCCCTCCCCTGAACGTTCATTTTCTCCCCCTGATGAAGCGTTCCGAATTGCTTCCGTACTACCAGCGCGCCAAGGTCTATTGCCAGCCCTCGCGGAGGGAGGGACTGCCGAACACGCTCTGCGAAGCCATGCTGTGCGGCTGCATACCCGTCGTTTCGAATGTCGGAGGAAATCCGACCGCGGCAGGAGACGCCGGAATCCTCGTGCCTCCGGGCGACATCGATCGGCTCGCTGAGGCGCTCGGGAGAGCAGTTACGGCGAAGCCAGACTTCGGGGCGAGGGCGCGCGCGCGGATCGTCGCCATGTTCCCTAAGGAGAAGCGCGAGACGGAGCTTCTCGCGATGGTCGATTCGCTCCCGGAATGAAGCGGCTCTCGAGAAACTTCCTTTCGATCATTCTGAGCGACCTCGGGCGCAGGGTCCTCGGCTTTTTCACGATCGCGTACCTCGCCCGCCGCCTCGGGCCCTCAGAATTCGGCGCAATCAACATCGGTTTCACGGTCCTCTCCTACGCGAGCATGGCAGCCATGGCCGGCCTCGGCACATTCGGCGCCCGCGCCGCAGCCCGCGGAGACCTTGCCAATACCGCTGGAAGGCTTACAGGGGCCCGCTTTATCAATTCGATGTTCACACTCCTGCTCGTTGCATGCATCGCACTCGTGATTCCCGACAGATCCACGGCTGCGCTGATGATGATCTTCTGCCTCTCCCTCGTTCCGAACTCCTTCAACCTTGAGTGGTACTTTCAGGGGAAAGAAGCGATGGGGTGGATCGGCGCTTCGCGCACCCTCTCGGCGGCGGTGTATTTTCTCCTTGTTATTACGCTCGTCCACACGGGCGGCGACATTCTGCTCGTCGCCGTGGCCGCCGTTACCGGCGACTGCGCCGCGACCCTCCTCCTTGCCGTGAAGTACCGAAGGCGGTATCCGGGTGGCGAGCTCCGGCCCATTTTTCAGGGCTGGAAGCCCCTTACGGTGACGGCGTTCCCCCTCGGCGCCGGCTCGCTGCTCGCCCATGTCAGCACGAATCTACCGCCGCTTGTCATCGGCATACTGATGAGCAAGGCCGACGTCGGCATCTACAGCGCGGCGGGGAAACTGGTGGCCTTTGCGCTCGTGGGCGACAGGGTGCTCGGGACCCTTCTTTTGCCCGCATCGACGCGCTCCTTCGGACGCTCGCCGGAAGCGCTGGCGAACATGCTCAACGGTGCGCTTAAATGGATGATCGTGGCGGCGCTGCCGGTCTGTACGGGAGGGGCGATCCTTTCCGGAAGCATAGTCCGCCTCATCTTCGGGGAGCAGTACTCGGCGTCCGGGGAAGTTCTAAGCATCCTGATCTGGTTCTTCCTCGCAACGATCCTGCACACCGTCTTCACCTCGGGCCTCATCGCGTCGGGCCAGGAAAAGCTCTACGGCAGGATCATGGCGATCAGCGCGCTCATCTACCTCCTGGTCACCGTTGGGCTGACAATCTACTTCGGTCCCGCGGGGACCGCTGCGGCAATGGTATTGTCTGAAGCGGCTGCGGTGTTCATGATGGCGCGCGCGCTGTCGCGATTCGTGAATGTTGCGCTGCCGCGAGCCGCAATAAAGGCGACGGCGGCATCGGCGGTGATGGCGCTCGCGTTGATTCTTATTCCGCTCCCTGCTCTCCCCGTTGCCATCGCATCCGGAGCGGCCGTGTATTCGCTTGTTCTTCTGGCCACAAGGGCCATCAGCCGAAACGAGTTCGTGGAATTACTGGAGCGGGTGTAATGGAGCTGCGGGTCGGCATCATCGGAAACGAGCCGGGCTGGCGGCTTCTCCTCAGCCAGGAGGGAATCCCTCACTCACAGGTACCCGAAGCGCCAGCGTCCGGCGAGTTCACCGTGGTGGCTGCTTCGGGCGAGGTCTCACCGGCCGGAGTCGAGGCACTGCGAAGTCATCTCAGAGGAGGCGGCTCAGTTCTCTGCTCCGGGGGAGTTTTCGGCCGCATTGCGGAGGGGAAGACGAGGCGGAGGGTCATACGCTGCATTCTTGGCGATCAGGAAACCGGATTCTTCGACCCGGACCTCGCGGACATTTTTGGGCAGTGCGACATTCCGCTCGATGCGAATTCACTCGGCACCGACGGCGGAATTCAATCGGCCTTCTGCGGGGAGTTCGGCGGCGGACACGTCGCGGTGCTGCCGTTTGATCCGGCCGCGCTCGCCTGCGACCGAAGGTCCGCCATGAAATCGTTCTACGCGGCAAGGCGCCGCTTGCCGTTCGAGAGGGTCTCCCTCGTGTCAAAAGGAGGAGTTCGCCGCATTACCTCGAAAGCCCTGGCATGGCTGCACCATCGGGGCGGATTTCCGTATGTCCACCTCTGGTATTATCCCGGAAATCAGCGCTCTGTCTTTGCTCTCCGCATCGATACCGATTATGCAGGTCGGTCGGAGATCGACGGGCTGCACGAACTCTTTCAGCGGTTGCACACGCCGGTCAGCTGGTTTGTCGACGCAGGAAGCCAAAGGGGATTTCTGAACCTCTATGCGCAATTCTCGGGAGATGAAGTGGGGATTCACTGCTTCGATCACAGAGGCGCGGGGGAACCGGGTGCCCGGGCGACCGACATCAGGCGTGCGATCGCAGAGTTCGGCTCGGCCGGATTGCATGCCGGCAGTTACGCGGCCCCCTACGGGACATGGGATGAACGCCTCGCAGCCGACGTGGAGCAATTTAATTTCAACTATTCGTCGGAATTTTCGTACGATTATGATAACATGCCCTCGACGCCATATGCGGGGGGCCGGTACCTATCGACGCTGCAGGTGCCGGTGCACCCGATCAGCGTCGGAGGCCTTCGCCGCCAGGGCTTCGGCGAGGAAGAAATGATCTCGTATTACCGGATACAGATCGAACGGAAACTCCGGCTTCGGGAGCCGATAATCCTCTATCATCATCCGGGGGATGGCCATCCCGCCGTCCTCGAGTCCATGGTCCGGAGTGCAAAAGACCACGCGCTCTCTCCGACAAGAATGGCAGATTTTGCCGCGTGGTGGCGCGGAAGAAGCTGCGAGAGCTTGAGCATAGCACAACACGGATCGGCACTCACCCTGAAAAAAGCGGCCTCGGGCGGAGGTCGGCAGCCACAATCCCGGGGGACGCCCTTCCTTCGGATCGTCCGGAAGGACGGGATGGAGGCGTTTCATGCCCCGGAGGAGTCAATCAATCTCGAATCGCTCGAGTGGCATTCGCCGCCAAAGCCGCCCTCGCTTCCCTCCGACATCCTCCGCGCGCGGAAGTTCAATCCATGGATACAGATCATACGAGCGGAGGACACTCTGGCGCGATTCTTAGGTGCCGGTAAGCCGCGATGAACATCAACCTCAGGAACGGGACATCAGCGGCGAAAACGAGATCAACCATCGTCTCGGCTCTGCTTCTGCTTGCGTCCCATGCTGCTGTCGCCCAGCAGCCTCCTCCCCCCGAGGGCCTTTACTACATCCGGGACAGCGTCCTCATCGGCACGAGAGATGACCACTCCATTGTATCGACGATCGTTCTGAAGAAAGAAGGAAAACGGCCGGCGCCTGCGATCCTCTTTTTCACGACGTATTATCAGGGAGAGAGTGACTCCTTCTTCGGCAAACTCGCTGCAGACAGAGAGTACGCCGGGGTCGTGGCGTATTCACGCGGGATCCGATCGAACCTCGACGACTACACACCGTATGAACACGACGGCGAGGACGTGTACGACGTCATCGACTGGATCAGCAAGCAGTCGTGGTGCGACGGAAGAGTGGGGATGTTCGGCGGCAGTTACACCGGATTCGTTGAATGGTCGACGGTCAGGAAAGTCCACCCTGCTCTCAAGACCATCGTCCCTCAGGCGGCTGTCATGCCCGGGTTCGATTCGCCGTTCGAGAACAACGTGCCGCAGGGCTTCACGCTGAGCTGGCCGAACAGCATCCTGAATTATCCGCCGCTGCCCCCAGCCCTGAATCAGACATGGTACTCGAAAGGGTCTTCGTACCGGTCGCTTGACACCCTCGCAGGCCACCCTAACCGCATGTTCCAGAAATGGCTTCGGCACCCTTCTTACGACTCGTACTGGAAATCGCTCGTTCCCACTCCTGAAGAGTACGCGGGCATTTCGATACCCATTCTCTGCACGACGGGATACTACGACGGAGCGCAGATCGGCGCGATGGAATATGCCAGGCAGTACTTTAAGTACAGGAAGAACCCGGAGCTCTATTTTGTGATCGGCCCTTACGACCACGGGGGCGCCCAGCGGAGCCGTCCGGCCGACACCCTGATGGGCTACCCCATCGATACCTCGGCAAGGCGGAGCATGAGGGGGCTGGCGTTCGACTGGTTCGATTACGTGCTGAAGGGAATGGCGAAGCCCGCGATCCTGAAGGACAGGATCAATTACGAGGTCATGGGAGCCGACGAGTGGAGACACGCCCCTTCCTTCGGCGCGATGAGCAATGACACCCTGACCTTCTACCTCAGGGCCGATAGGGAGGGAGACAGGAACCCTCTTTCGCCGCAGAAACCCTGGAAGAGGGAATACCTCACTCAGATCGTCGATTTCAAAGACAGAATGAACCAGAACAATTACTACACACCCCTCATCGTCAACGATACTCCCGCTGTAAGCAATGGGATAGTATTCGAAACTGAGCCATTCACCGATACTCTGATTATCAACGGCTGCTTCACCGGCACTATTGCGGCTTCGATCAACAAGAGGGACATGGATTTCTCGGTCGCATACTACGAGGAGATGCCCAACGGCAAGTATTTCAATCTCACCAGATACCTGGGCCGGGCAAGCTACGCCCGGGACAACGCGAAGCGGGAACTGCTGGCGCCGAACAAGGTGACGATGATCGCCATGCGGGAGACTCGCATGGTGTGCAAGAGGTTTGAAAAAGGGAGCAGGCTTCTCATCGTGCTCAATGTCAACAAGCATCCGTTCGAGGAGATCAATTATGGCACCGGGAAGGATGTCCACGACGAGACGATCGCGGATGCGGGCGAACCCCTCCAGGTGCGCTGGTACAACGACAGTTTCATCAGGGTCCCAATATGGAAGGACTCGGAGTAGGATGATCATGATGGATACGCGCCCTGAAGGGCGCGGCTACAAAAGCCCTGATACATTGGCGCCGCGCGGGGCCGATACGCGCCGCAAAGGACGCGCCTACAATCGCATGGTGAGCGGGGCAGGATCCGCCGGATTGAGTATCGCCCTCCTGTGCTGTTCGATCACTCTCCATGTCGTTGCCCAGAACAAGGCTGCGGAAATAGACTCGCTGATGCAGGCGCTCGCATCGAGGGGACAGTTCAACGGGAGTGTTCTCGTGGCAGAGCATGGAGAGGTGATCTATGAGAAGGGATTTGGAACGGCAGATATCGAACACGGCATCCCCTTCGCGCCATCGACGCCCTGCTACCTCGCTTCCCTGGCAAAACAATTCACGGCGATGGGCGTCATGATCCTGGCGGAGCAGCACAGGCTTGCACTGGCCGATCCGCTTTCGAAATACTTCTCTGAATTCTCACGCTCGGCCCCCGGGGTTGCGATCAGGCATCTCCTCACCCATACATCCGGCATGCCCGACTATGTCAGGATGGGTCTCGAGCATCCCGGCCTCACGAACGACAGCGTGATGCTTGCGCTCGAGCGGGCAGATTCGATGGACTTCCCGGCGGGGAGCAGGTTTCAATACAGCAACTCCGGTTATATCGTTCTGGCGAAGATCCTGGAGAAAGTTTCCGGGAAGCGGTATCGGGACTTCCTCAAGGAGCGCATCTTCGATCCCCTGGGGATGAGCTCCACGCTCGTCTGCGACGAATCGCGGCCCGGAATTCCCGGCCACGCGACCGGCTACGGCAGGTTTGGCGATCTTGATGATTACAATCTTTTCACATACGGCGAAGGGGGTATCTACTCCTCTGTCGAAGACCTCTTCAAATGGGATCAGGCTCTCTACACCGAGAAACTCGTCAGATCCTCGACGCTTGAGGAAGCGTTCGCAAAGCCAGCGCTGAATGACGGGAGCGCCTCCAGCTACGGATTCGGTTGGGCGATAGGGGAGTACGACGGTCAGAAGACGACGTCTCACGCGGGACGATACGGGGGCTTCGATACGTACATCAAGCGGTTCACGAAGGACCGGAACGCGGTCATCTTTCTGACGAACCACGGCTTCAGGAACATGAGCGCCATCGGAGGCCCGCTTATCAATATTCTCTATGGGAAGCCGTACGCTCTCCCCAAGCTGTCGATCGCCGAGGCCATGTTTGGAACGTACAAATACAACGGCATCAGCAAGGCGACGGTGCTGTATCGCCTGGTGAAGGGAAAGAATGACACGACGTACGACTTCGGAGAATCGGAGCTGAACGAGCTGGGCTACGAGCTGCTGGGGAAGAAGTTGTATCCGGCGGCAATCGAAATTCTCAAGATGAATGCGGAGCAGTATCCCTCGTCGCCCAACGTCTATGACGGGTTGGGCGAGGCGTACATGGACAACGGCGATAGAGAACTTGCCATACAAAATTACCGCAAAGAACTGGAGCTGGATCCGGGGAATCAGAATGCGGTATCGATGCTCAAAAAGCTCGGCGTCAATTAGGGAAGAGCCCTGAAATCGTGCGCGTCTCTCTTGCCACATACCAGTCGGTCATGATGCTGAAGGGGGGTCCGCGCACTCAGATCCTCCAGATGAAGCGGTGCCTCGAGGAATCCGGCGTGCAGGTGTCGCTGTTCGATTCGTGGGAAGAGCTCCGGAAACCGGAAATCGACCTCGTCCACATCTTCGGCGCAAACCTGGGTACGTACCATTTCGCGCGGGAGGTCAGGAAGCTTGAGATACCGATGGTCGTGACTCCGATCTTCTTCACCCGCCATTCGGCCCCCTTCGTGCGGTCGATCGTCACCGCCTACGGACTCGTCCGCAACGTCGCCCGCGGAGTGTGGACGGATTATGCCCTCGCCTCTGAGATCTGCTCCTGGGCGCAGGCGGTCCTTCCGAATACCACCAGCGAGGCCCGGCTTGTCGAGTGCGGCCTCGGAATCGTGAAGGAGAGGATCGAGGTCATTCCGAACGGAGTGGAGAAGAGGTTCTCCGACGCGGAGGGGGCCCTGTTCAAGGAGAAATACGGCAAAGAGGGTTTTGTCCTGAATGTGGGACACATCGGTCCTCCCAGAAAAAACGTCTACCGCCTGATTTGTGCGCTCGAAGATGTACACGTACCTTCGGTGATCATCGGCCGGTTGGAGCAGAACGAGTACGGGCGGAGATGCATGGAGCGGGCGAAGAAGAATCCGCGCCTCCTCATCCTCGATTCCCTTCCGAACGATTCCCCCCTCCTCTCTTCCGCCTATGCGGCGAGCGACGTCTTCGTCCTTCCCTCGATCTTCGAAACGCCGGGGATTGCGGCGCTCGAAGCAGCGCTCGCGGGCGCGAAAATCGCGATTACGAAATACGGGGGGACGGAGGATTACTTCGGACCCTACGCCGAGTATCTGGAGCCCACTTCAGTGGAGCTGATCCATCACGCGATCGTGACGGCGCTGAACAAACCCAGGGATCATGCCCTGAGAGAGCATGTTCGAGCGGAGTTTCTCTGGGAGCGGGTCGCGGAGAGAACGGCAGCTGTGTACAAGAAGGTGCTGAACGCGCCCTAAAGGGCGCGGCTACAAAAGCTCTGACACGCAGGCGCAACGGGCCAGGAGGAGTGCCCTTCGTAGCCGCGGGCTTCAGCCCGCGCATGTCACGCATTCGCTCCCTGAAGGGCAGGCCTACCAGGGCATCCTCGAACTAGCCTCTCTCGCTTGACCTCCTAAATGTGCATGGCGAGTTTGAATACAACGTTTCGCCGCTCGCCGTACGATGCGGCGCTGAAGTACGCCCCTTTCAGGAAGTAACTGTTGTCGAAGATATTCCCGACGTACAGCGAGGGCTCGAGGGTCATTCCACCTCCAAAGGCGAACGTGTGACCGAAGGCGAGATCAAAGACGACGTATGGATCGACGTGAGCTTCCTTGTTGAAATCGAATAACCCAGTCCCGAACGCGCTCGCTCCCGTCGCGGGATCGGCGTAGGCGCCGTTTGGATTACCGTTCGTGAGGCCGGAGCCGTAGGTCGAGGTTAGGCTGACGAACCAGTCCGGAAGCTGATAGTCGAGGTTGCCAACAATGGAGAGCCGCTGGTCGTGGTCGAGATCGGTCGCGATGCCGGCGTCATCCGCTGGCAGGAAGCCGCCGGTGATTGCACCCGAGCCGTACGCATGGTTGAGCCCCACATTCAGGAAACCTGTTATCGGCGTCCCCGGATCAGTGTAAGAAAGACCCAGCTCCACGCCCGTGATCTTCACCTTCTCGATGTTGACGGGAGTTTTCACGGCGCTCGATCCAATCGTTTGATCGTCCACTCCGGGCTCCGCGTCATCATGATACAGGGCAATTTTCCCCTTCAGGCCGAAGTCGAACGCGCGAGTGTATGACGCTTCATAAAAATCCGCGACCGAAGGAAGCGTCGGGACCCCGTTGGTTCCCGTGCTGACCGCGAGGAGCCTCGTACCCTCGATGTTGTTGGGAATGAACAATCGACCGTAATAAAGGTAGGCGGTATTGGATTGATCAATCAGAAAGTTCCATCTGAGACGCGGGCTGACCTGATGCTGGAGGGGCGCGTCGGGCGCGATGTGCTGATCGTAGCGCACACCCGCCTCGATTCTGGTCCATTCCAGGGGATGCCACTCAGTCTGCCCGAACACTCCAAAGTCTGATCCGGCGTAATTCACAAAGACGTGCGGTCCCGCGTTCCCAAGGCTGTCGCGGGAGGTAAATTTTTCGGTGCCGGTCGTCGCGATCAGATTGAAGCCTGCCTTGAACATGACATGGTGGGACAATCGGACATCAAATTTCGGGGCGATGCCGAAAGTCGAAAACGACCGGTCTTCGGCAAGCGCGTAGAGAACCGTGTCGCCAGCGAACTCAAAGGAGACAGGGCTGACGGGACTGGGGTTGAATATCAGGCTTCCCTGCCGTGCGAGAAGACCTACGAAGAGATTGCTTTCCTGATCGGGAAGCGTTGACAGGGAGTGATAGAAGGAGAGCGTCTGAAAAGAATTGCCCGTTTCCTGCCGGTCGGGGGAGAATCCCTGTTCATTGATGTCGAACGGAACCTCGCTATTGGTTCGGCTCCAGTTCAGGTTCGCCGTCACGTAATCCCGGTCCCCGATGAGATAATCGACCTTCCCATAGAGGAAGTAATCCTGACCGTGGTCGTTGTACAGCGTGGTCACAGGAGGATCGATGCGCCGGTCGGTTTCCTGCCGTGTACCTGAGATGAAATAACCAAACTTGTCAACGTGGTCGCTCAAAGACAGGGACTGCCCGTTGGAGTTCAAGGCCCGTAACGGACCGATCCTGCCTCCCAGCGTGTCACCCGGCTCCGAGCTTGACTGTCCAAGCGGAACCTCATCTCCGGGGGAAAAGGGTTTTGTGCCGTTGGAAACGAGATAGCTGCCTGCGTACGACGAGAGATCAAGATGAAAGCGGCCCGTCGGCACGCGGTTCTGGACATCGATGATGGCGGCGGTTTGGCCCCCGTATTCGGCCGGAAAGCCGCCGGTCATGAATGTGGCCCTGTCGATGATCTTGGGGTCCACGACTTCATTCAGCCCGCCAAAGACGCCAAGAGGGATGGGCACGCCGTCGACGTAATACGTGTACTCCCCGTGATACCCGCGAATGTGGACCTCTCCTGCGGGGGCTTTTGCGGCCCCGGCCACATTTTGCTGTATGATGTTGATGGTTCCTGCCGTGGGTGGCGCATGATAGGTCTCTGACTCGAAGATCTGATTTCCGGTCCCGAGATCGATCGATGAGACGTTCAGCTCCCGCTGGCCCGTGACCACAACGCCTTCCAGGGACATTTCCTTCAGGAAGAGAGAGTCAGAGGTGTGGGATTCGCTGATCAGCGTGCTGAGTGAAACATCCGTATACCCGACGAGGTGCGCGGTGACGGCGTACTGGCCGCCCTCGATATCCTGAAACCTCGCCAGACCGGTGAGGTCCGTGACCTTCTCTCCGATCAGCTTTTGGCCCTGCCGGAGGATTACCCTCACCCGTTCCAGCGGCACATTGATGCCGACATCAAAAACTAAAACCGTATATGCCAAGCCCTCGGGTGTCCCGGTTGCGCCGGAGCTGCCGGTGCGGGCGAACGTCGTGTGAGGGAGGAACAATGACAATTGCGCCGCGAGCGCGCCGATGAAAAGAACGAAGCATGATCTGCCGGATCTCATCGTTAGAAACTCCTTTCCCGTTGAGAGAAATGACGAATGAATACCCCGTGCCTGCCTTACAGGCAGGCTCGGAAGTACGTGAAATTGTAAGGAGTTGTTAGATGAGAGGCGGGGGGCCGCGCTTTAGAGCAGAAGGGTGATGACCGTGAGAGCTGTTCGAAGGGGAGTGTACCTGAACGAGTAATTCCGGGCATGAAGCGGCGCCTGAGAACACAGAGGCTGAAGAGATCCGCGCCAGGGAATTCGCCGCCCGATGACACGCCAGGCAGCCGTGAACATTGCCGGAATCTGTGTGCCTGCAGTGACCGCCACAGTCGTGAGAGCGGAGAGTTTGAATGACATTGGGGGCCCCGAGGTCGTCGGTGTGCCCAATGTCTGCAAAGCAAATCGCGACGAGGTGAAGCGCGACGAACGAAAGAGAAAGGATTTTACCAAGACGCTTCATTGATTGTTCGAACATATCGGATTACCAAAGCAAAAGCAAACCATGCAACCGCCAGCCGGCGTCGTCCCTGGACGAACCGATGACGCGGGCTGAAGCCCGCGCCTACATCGGCGCCGGTTCCAGCCTCTTGTGGAAATAGACGTAGGAGACGAACATCATCCCGATCGGGAGCAGCATGAACAGCACGGGGGGCGTGAATCCGTCGGCCGCAATCTGGGAATATGTCGCGCCCGCCAGATCGAAAAAGAACCCCGCATACGCCCATTCCTTCAGCCGGGGGTAGCCGGGTACAAGTATCGCGATCACGCCGAGGATCTTCAAGATGCCGATGAGCCGCGTGAAGTAATCCGGATAACCGAGATGCGTCATGAACTCATGCGCTTCCGGAATGACCAGCGCGTCCGGAATCGACGCGAAGAGCATGAAGACAGAAAACAGCCCGGTGGCGATCCAGAAGATGATATTGGTTTTTTTCATGGCGATCGAGCTCCCGTTAGTGGGACATTGGGTGAAGCCGATTGCTACGCCAGCTCAGCGGTTACAATCGAGACGTCATCCTGAAATTCATCTCCCCCCGTAAACGTCCGAAGCGATTGAACTATCTGCAGGCATCGTTCTTCCGCGTCGGCCGCTTTGACTATCAGGGCCTGGCTCAGCCTGTCGATTCCGAATTCAGCATTCCGGCCGTTCTCCGCCTCCACGACTCCGTCGGTAAAGAGTACAAACGAATCCCCCGGTTCCCACGACGCATCTATATGTGCGTAGGCTGAGTCGGCCCTCATTCCGAGCGCCGGGCTCGCGGTCCGGAGAGGAACAACGCGATTCGCCGCGGCGTGAACGTGCAGGACCGGCGGGTGTCCGGCGGTGGCGATTTGCGCCCGGCGGCCGGTGGAATCGAGCAGTACATAAGCAAATGTCACGAATGTCTTTTCATCGGAGAGGTCGTACAGGGTTCGATTGAGGCTTTCCAGAACTTTTTCGGGGGAGGGGTCATGACTCAGCTGGAGATGCAGCGCGCTCTTTGTCATCGCAGAAAGTATCCCTGCGCCGGCTCCGTGTCCGGTGACGTCGGCGATAACAATGGCGAGCGATCCTTCCGCGAGTTTCACAATGTCGAAATAGTCGCCCCCGACCTCGGTTGCCGGAATCGTCAGCCCCGCCGCTGTGCACCACGAAAGCCGCGTAACCGAATCGGGCAGGAGAGAGCGCTGGATGTCACGAGCGATCGTCACTTCCGTTTCCAGGCGCGTACGCTGCTCCAATTCCTTGCCGATCACCCGCAGAAACATGGCGTAGCCGGCCGCCACAAGCGCCATCGCCAGGGTACCGATGAGTCCCCGCTGCGTGTAGATCGCCCTTAATTCGGCGGGCTCAAGAGTCATCTCTTTGATTGCCTCGAGTTTGCCCACCCGATCCCCCGGGCCCCGCAGTTTGACCTGCAATCCGTTGTAGTCATAATTCCAGCTGATGCCTCCGGAGTTCAGGCCGATGATCGCGAGCCAGAAAAAAACGATCAGGACATTGGCCCACCATCTCCGCCTCCCGAAGAGGATGATGCTTGCAGCGAGGCCGCCGGTGGCAATGGTCTGGACGAGCACGAATGTCCACGAGACGAGACGAAACTCAGATTCCATCAGAATACTCAGAGGCCCGATCACCGCAAAAATGAGAAATACGGCAAGCGCAAGTTGTCTGAGCGCGCCCGGTTTCATCTGGCGCCAGAGCTGGTAGGCTTTCAATTTTCTTGCCATGAGGGAGAAGAAGAGTGAATGAGTACAGTTCCGGGTGTCCCAAAGTAGGGAAAGAAAAGGGGAAGTTCAAAGAGAAACTGCTCCTCGGGTGAACGCCGGCTAAAGCCGGCGCCTACGCGGCTGGTGTCACGGTATGGACCGTGACACCAGTCTAAAAGCGAGACCCTTCTGCAAGCAGACGCCGGCCAAAGCCGGCGCTGATGTCACGGTACGTACCGTGACATCAGTTCTACGTACCGCCGGAGCCTAGCGGGCAGGCCATGATTCATGGAAATCAGCGGGGTCATTTCTTTTGAACTTGAGGCCGAAATCTCTATATTCCTGCGCCGCCACCACGGCTTCCTTCGCACCCGAAATGTCAACGTTCCCTGGCAATTCAACTTCGAGAGGCACTATTATCCCTGAGCGCAGCACACCGGGTTCCGCCGACACTTCATATTTCCTCAACATGGACATGATCCGTCGCCGATGACCGGAAGAGGGCATCTGCTGGTCATCGACGGCCCGAGCGCGGTCGGAAAGTCAACCGTGGTCCGCGGCCTCCTCGACCTCCCCGATCTCCGATTCGACATCATCAAGCGCTATACGACCCGCTCCAGGAGAGAATCGGACAACGATGACGATCTCTACGAGTTCGTCTCCCAGGACGAATTCGACCGCCGCGTGGCGGGCGGGTACTTCCTTGAGCACAAGTGCTACAAATTCGGCATGTGCTACGGGCTGCCTCAGAAGGAGACGGAGGCGTCGCTCGGCAAGGGGCGGGATGCACTGGCGATGATCAACCTGGGCAACATCGGAGACGTCAAGTCCCGCCTCCCGGACGCTTTCGGCGTCTTCATCTCCGCGTCCCTTGATACCGTGCGGCAGCGCCTCCTGGCGAGGGGCACTCATACTCCGGAACAGATCGAGGAGCGCCTCGGCAACGCCGCCAATTCCGTCCGTTTTGCCTCGAAGTACGACCTGGTCGTGGCAAACGAGCACAGGAGCGTGGAAGAGGTGGTGCAGGAGGTGAAACGGCGATTCCTTCTCCACGCGAAGGCGCTGGCTGACGGAGGGAACGCCCGTGGCGGATAAGAGCGGCCCCCGCTCCTCGCTTCTGCCTGCGGCAACGCTCATGCTCGCCCTGTTTCTCCTCGCCGGTTGCGGCGGCGGCGCAGCAACGTACTACCGGGGATTGCCGGATCAGAAGGCGCATATCGACAGCATTGGCGTCATCTCGGATTTCACGCTGATCGAGGGGCTCATGGGGGATACGAGCAAGGTCGACCTCATCGAGAACCGCCGCCTCGGCGGGGCCCTCCTGACGCAATGTGCCGACAGCCTCAGCCGGAAGGGTTACCCGATCAGTAGATCCACCCTCACATCGATCGGATTGCTGATGAAGCCCTCGGGGAGCTACAGGGTGGTGCGGTCTACCGCCGCCGAGCATCTCGACTCCGACAGCCTCCCCCTGGGCTCGCCCCCCTTTTTCGTCGACGACGAGTTCCTGCGCGACACTCTCCTGGAGCAGTTAAGGATGTTCTATCTCACTCTCCTCACCCTTTCTCAGAAAGGAGAGCGCGACTCGAGTCCCGTTCCCGAGGCGCTCCCCGTTGGCAGGGAGCTGGGATGCGGAACGATCGCAGTGGTCCTCGTGGGGGGTTTTAATACTCCCGTCAGCAAGGGGATCGGGAAACCGACGCCCAACGAGAGCGCGACGATGGGGATTGTGACGCTTGAGCGCATCTCACGATTGTCCGTGATGCTCTTTCTCGTCGACGCCGTGAACGGGAAGGTGCTGTGGGACGACAAGAAATACCTCAACGGAGGCGTCATCTTCCCTCAAAAGATATTCGCGGCTGCGGGAGACCTCCTCGAAAAACTGCCCTGACGGGCCGGGCATGAACGAGAAGAGAAGCATCCTTCTCTACGACGGCGACTGCGGCTTCTGCCGCTTCTGGGTGGAGCGCTGGAAGCACCGCACCGGTGATCGGATACTCTTTCTGCCGAACCGGGAGACGCTGTCCGGCATCCCCGACATTCCGCGGGAGGAGCTTGAGGAGTCCGTCCAGCTCATCACTCCCTCCGGCGAGCGATGGAGCGGCGCCCGCGCCGTTTTCGGAGTCCTCGCCTCTGCGCCCGGAATGCGATGGATGCTCCGGATCTACCGATCGGTTCCCGGCGCCGCGCCGGTTTCCGAATGGCTGTACTCCCTGGTGGCGCGCCACCGCGGTTTTTTCTCGAGGGCGACGCGGATTCTCTGGGGGCCGAATCCCGCGCCGCCGTCGTACAACCTAACCCGCGCAATTTTCCTCAGATCCCTGGGACTCATCTATCTTGCCGCGTTCTGGTCGCTCGGAACTCAGATTCTGGGGTTGATCGGAGAGCACGGGATCCTTCCGGCGAACATCTTCTTCAAGTTCATCCGCGAGAGTTACGGAACCGGGGCGTTCTGTCGCGTCCCGAGTTTCGGACTGTTCGATGCCAGCGACGAATTCCTGAGGTTGCTCTGCACCCTGGGGGCGGCATCGTCGATCCTTCTGATCGCGGGCGTCACGCCGGTCCTCTCGCTGGTTGTCGCGTGGGCGGCGTACCTGTCGCTCCTCATGGCAGGGCAACAATTCCTCTCGTTTCAGTGGGACATCCTCCTTCTTGAGACCGGTTTTCTGGCGATCTTTTTCGCCCCCCTTGGGATGCGGCCGCGGAGCGTGACCGCGCGGCCGCCTCCGTCGCTCATCCTCGCCCTGTTCCGCCTCCTCCTCTTCCGGCTCATGTTCTTCTCGGGATTCGTCAAGCTCGCGTCGCACGATCCTTCATGGCAAAAGCTGACAACCCTCTCTTTTCACTTCGAGACCCAGCCGCTCCCCACGCCCCCCGCCTGGTACGCGCATCACCTCGCGCCGTGGATTCTGCAGACGGCATGCGCGATCATGTTCGTCATAGAGCTCGGGGTGCCGTTTCTCATTTTTGCGCCGAGGCGGCTCCGCTTCGCGGCGGCATGGGCGATAGGCGTGTTCATGGTCCTCATCATCATCACAGGGAACTACACGTTCTTTAACTTCCTTACACTCGCCCTCTGCCTCCTGCTGTTCGACGATGCAGCCCTGAAATCCGTGCTTCCCCGGCGGTGGAGGGGTGCATCGCTTGCGCCCCCGGTCCCCCGGCGGGCGGGGGTGTTTCTCTGCCTGGTCGCGGCATTGATCCTCTTCATGAACGGGGTGCAGTTCTGGCGGCTTCTCGGGGGACGCGAAACGCTTCCCGGGCCGGTCGAAACCGCCGCAGGATGGGTGGAGCCCTTCTGCATCGTGAACCGCTATGGCCTCTTCGCCGTGATGACAAACCCCCGGCTCGAGATCGTCGTTGAGGGGAGTGAAGACGGAGAGACATGGAAGGAATATGAATTCAGATACAAACCGGGAGACGTCAATCGTCCCCTGCCATGGGTGGAGCCCCTCCAGCCCAGGCTCGACTGGCAGATGTGGTTTGCAGCGCTCGGCAGCTATCAGAACAACCGCTGGTTCATCAACTTCTGCGTCCGACTGCTCCAGGGTTCTCCGCACGTCCTCGACCTTCTGGGCAAAGATCCGTTCGGAGGGACGCCGCCCAGGTACATCCGGGCGGTTCTCTATGAATACCACTTCAGCGATGCAGCCACCAAGACGAAGACCGGTGCATGGTGGAGGAGGGAACCGAAGGGACTCTATCTCCCCCAGATTTCATTGAAGGGAGGGCGGTGATTCGAATTATCCGGGTATCCTTTAAAATCAGCGATTTCCCTGAAGAATCCCCCTACGGATGCTATTTTTTCTGCCACCATACAGTCACTTTGGCATGATGCAAAACAAGTCCATTCCGGGGCCTGCTTTTGGTTTTGATGCCAAACTGAGTATATTCAGATCAGATAAAGCGAGCCTGCATTCACGGCGGATGATCTGAAGGACAGAAAATCACCCTGAGAAGGAGGGTTTGCGATGAAGTCCAGCGAGGTCAAGTTGAAGGGGCAGAAGGGGGTCGGGACGAGAGCAGCTGCGGGAAGAACCACCACGATCAGGCAGAAAGAGTTCATCTCGGCCAGGCCGGTCGAAATATACGACGCCTTTCTGAACGCGCAAAAACATTCGGCGTTCACGGGCGCGCGTGCTACGAATGATCGCTGGGTGGGCGGCAAGTTCACGGCTTGGGACGGATACATTTCGGGAAAAAACCTTGCCCTTGAAAACGGCAGGCGCATCGTCCAGGAGTGGAAGACCACCGAGTGGCCGACAGGATGCAAGCCATCCCTCCTTGAGTTTACCTTCAAACCGAAGGGCGCCGGGACGGTGGTCACCATGGTTCAGAAAGATGTGCCTTCCGTCCAGGCGGGCAATTACCGGAGAGGATGGACGGATTATTACTGGATGCCGCTGAAGAAATACTTCGGCCGGCACACTTCTCCGGAGTAACGAACACAAACGACGGGTCGCTGTACCGATGCAATGGACTGCTTCGGCGATGACGGCGACCGGGTTCAGTAGAACGCGATAACAGTCTTTATCATTCAAAAACACCGCATCGGGGGTATTTTTGGAGACTAAACTTCGCGTCCTCATACTGGAAGACAACCCGATCGACGCCGAGCTGACCGAGAACGCGCTTCTGCGGGGAGGAGTCGAGCTCGAGGCGCGGCGGGTCGATACGAAGGATACATTCCTTCGGGAGCTGGAAAGCTTCGCTCCAAATCTCATCCTCGCGGATTATTCGCTCCCCTCGTTCGGAGGAATGGCCGCGCTCGACATCTGCAAGAAACGCTGTCCGGACGTGCCCTTCATCGTGGTTTCAGGCGTCATCGGCGAGGAGTTCGCCATCGAGACCCTGAAGCAGGGCGCGACCGATTACGTGCTCAAGCAGCGGCTTTCCAGGCTTGTGCCCGTCGTGCGCCGCGCTCTCCGCGAGTCGGAAGAGCGCATCAAACGGAAACTCACCGAGAGCGCCCTCCGCGAGAACGAGAAGAAATTCCGCGAGCTGTTCAGCAACCTGAACGACGCGGTCCTCCTCTACCAGCTGACCGACGGCGCCAGGCCGGGGCGCATTCTCGAGGTCAACGACGCGGCGTGCAGAATTCTCGGCTACGAACGATACGAGCTCCTCGAGATGTCGCGAAGTGACATCGGCTCGAAAGACGACGCCGACATCCTGAACAAGACTCTCAGGAACAAGGAACGGAACGGCAGCTTCACGTTCGAGACCACCTTGGTCTCGAAGGAGGGAGCGAAGATCCCGTTCGAAATCAATACGCGGGTATTTTACATGAAAGGGGAACAGGTCGTCCTCTCGATCGCCCGCGACATCACAGAGCGGAAGCAGTCGCAGGCCCAGCAGGAAAAACTGATCGAAGAGCTCCAGCAGGCGCTGGCGCAGGTGAAGTCGCTTAAGGGCCTCCTGCCGATCTGTTCGTGGTGCAAGCGCATCCGCGACGACAAGGGGTACTGGCTCGAAGTCGAGGCGTATCTGCACGAACACTCGGAGGTGGATTTCAGCCACGGGATCTGCCCCGACTGCATGGAAAAGTACAAGAAAATGCACATGGAGAAGAGGGGAGCAAAGGGGATGCAGAGCGGTTCTACGGGTGGGTAACCCGAACCGTTTCCTTGCCGCGGATCTCCTCACGCTCGCATTCATCCTTCTCCCGGCCAGGATGCCGGCGGGCGAAGGTATCCGGGGTTCAAAGCTCCTTGCGATGGACTCCTCGATCGCCAAACGGACCCTTCCGAACGGCCTCACCTATTACATCCGAGTAAATCACAAGCCGGAGAAGCGCGCCGAGCTGCGGCTCGTCGTCCGCGCGGGCTCGATCCTCGAGGATGAGGAACAGAGAGGCCTCGCCCACTTCGTCGAGCACATGGCGTTCAACGGGACGGCGCACTTCAAGAAGCAGGAGCTCGTGAGTTATCTGGAGTCGGTGGGGATGCGCTTCGGGCCCGACGTGAATGCATACACGAGCTTCGACGAGACCGTCTTCATGCTTCAGATCCCGACGGATTCCGCGGAGATTCTGGACAAGTCGTTCGTCATACTCGAAGACTGGGCTCATGCAATCAGCTTCGACGACGACGAGATCGACAAGGAACGCGGGGTGATCGTCGAGGAGTGGCGGCTTGGCAGAGGGGCAGGGGCCCGCATGCGGGACAAGCAGTTCCCGGTGCTCTTCAAAGATTCGAGATACGCGGAGCGCCTTCCGATAGGCCTGAAGCCCGTCATCGAGACGAGCCGACACGAGACGATCAGACGGTTCTACCGGACTTGGTATCGTCCTGAGCTCATGGCGGTCATCGCGGTGGGCGACTTCGACCCAGCCCGCATCGAACGCCTCATCCGGGACCACTTCGAGAATCTCAAGAGCACGCCGCACGCCCCGGAACGTGCCTATTCTCCCGTCCCCGATCACGACCAGACCCTGTACGCAATCGCCACGGATTCCGAGGCGACGCTTTCCAGCGTAGGCGTCGACTACCTCCACGAAGTCGAAATCGACAGCACCGAGGCGGATTACCGCCGCCTGATCGTGGAAGGGCTGTACAACAGCATGCTGAATCAGCGGCTGGAAGAGCTGACCAAGAAGCCCGATCCGCCGTTCCTCTTCGCTTCGTCTTCTCACGGGATGCTCGTCCGAACCAAGAGCGCATATTCTCTCGATGCGGGAGTGAAAGACAACGGCGTCGTCCGGGGACTGGAGGCAGTGCTGACGGAGGCGAAACGAGTGCAGCGCCACGGCTTCACACAGCCGGAGCTCGACCGCCAGAAGAAGGAGTTTCTCAGGGCGATCGAAGACGCCTACCAGGAGAGGGATAAAACGGAGTCCGAGAATTTCGCGTCGGAGCTGGTCCGGAATTTCCTTGAGGACGAGCCGGCCCCCGGCATTGCAAACGAGTTCGAACTGTATAAGAGGTATGTCCCGACGATCACTCTTGAGGAAATCGACAGCCTCGCGCAGGAATGGATGACCAGCCGGAACAGGGTGATCCTCGTGAACGCCCCCGAAAAGGCGGGACTTCACACGCCGACCACCGCAGAGCTGGCGGCGGCCTTCGACAGCGCGGAAGCCCGGGAGATCAAGGCCTACGCGGACGCGGTCTCCGGCGTTCCTCTTATGTCTTCGCTCCCCGCCCCGGGCACTCTTGTCGAGGAGAAAGAAGTCGCGTCCGTCGGCGCGAAGGAGTGGGTCCTCTCCAACGGCGTCCGCGTGATCATCAAGCCGACCGACTTCAAAAACGACGAGGTCCTTTTCTCCGGATACAGCCCGGGAGGATCGTCGCTCGTGGCTGACAGCGACTACATTTCGGCCGTGACCGCGACATCTGTTGTGGAAGAGGGCGGCCTCGCGGGATTCGATGCGATCACGCTTCAGAAAATGCTGGCCGGAAAGATCGTCAGCGTGAGCCCGTATATCGGCGAGCTCGAAGAGGGCTTGTCCGGAAACGCTGCGCCGCAGGATCTTGAGACGATGTTTCAGCTGATCTATCTCACCTGCACCCAGCCGAGGAAGGACAGCACCGCCTATCTTGCCTACCGGTCGCGCATCAGGGCGTATCTGGAGAACCGGAGCTCCCGGCCCGAGTCCGCCCTCGAAGACACGATCGGGGTGACCCTTGCGCAATACCACAAGAGGCGGCAGCCCTGGACGCAGCAGCTTTTCGAGCAGATGAATCTGGGATCGTCCCTGCGTATCTATCGCGACCGGTTCGCCGACGCGAGCGGGTTTACATTCGTGATCGTGGGAAACGTGACAGAGGAGATGCTCCGGCCTTTCGTCCTCCGGTACCTGGGCGCGCTCCCATCGCTCCGCCGGGGGGAAACGTGGAAAGACGTCGGCGTCAGGCCCCCGAGAGGCGTCGTTGAGAAGTCCGTCAAAAAGGGGATCGAGCAGAAAAGCCAGGTGCAGATGATTTTCACCGGGCCATTCTCCTGGTCGCAGGACAACCGGTATACACTCAACTCGCTGACAAGCGCCCTGGAGATCCGCCTGCGGGAGATTCTGAGGGAGGAGAAAGGGGGGACGTACGGGGTTTCCGTGTCAGGATCGGCCGAGCGGGACCCTTCGGCGCGGTACACTCTCAGGATCGGGTTCGGGTGCGCGCCCGGAAGGGTAGAGGAGCTTACGAAAGCCGCAGTTGCCGAGATCGAGCGGGTCAAGGACTCGGGATTCGACGATACGTATGTCGAAAAAGTGAAAGAAGAGCAGCGGCGCGAGCGCGAGACCGACGTGAAGCGGAACGGATTCTGGCTGTCGAACCTGAAGTTCTATTACCAGAACCGCGAAGACCCCGCGAGGATCAACAGGTATAACACCCTGGTGGATCATCTGACCTCGGGGGCGCTTCAACAGGCGGCGAAGACGTACTTCGACATGAACAACCATGTCGACGTTGTCCTCAGGCCCCGGGAGTGATCCCGAATCGTTTCGCTCAGCGCGCGGTAGAAGAACTCTTTCCCGTTCCAACTCTCGACCTGCAGACATGAAACTCCTATTCCTCCCGATCTCACTGGCGATTCTCGCGCACGCGCAGGAACCACCCGCGCGAGTCCCCATCTCGGCAGAGGAGTTATGCATCGCGGTGAAGGGGGCGTCGCGGGAAGTAGCGTTCACAAATAAGCGGGGCGGCGTCTTCTATACGGAGACGAACGCGCGCCACAGGTCATCCTGGCAGGGATGGCGCGTCATGTCGAGAAAGATCATGGAGGACTATGTCGTGGAGCTCGATGGGCGGGAGCTTTCCCGTTCTGCGGTGGTCCGCGCAAACGTGTTCCCCCACCAGCTGGCGCGGGAATACTCGAATGGAGTCCGCGAGACCCTTACCATGGTCGATTCGGTCGACGCCCTTGTCATACAGCTCGACAGCGTCCGATCGAATAACATCGCCATCCGGCCCCTCTTCAGCGATCTCCACACTGAGGACGATTTCACCCTGAGGGCCTCTCTCGGCGCCCTCATGATCGGCCGCAACGATCAGGCAGGGGTTGCTCCCGGGGGCGGGAAGTACCCGCGATGGATCGCCCTCTCGATCATGCCTATGACCGATTTTGCGCTTTCGATTTACGAAGGGAAGGCATACGGGCGAAATTACGCGCCGGCCGTTCTCCGCTCGGGGATCAAAGGGGATCATTATGCTTTCGTCCTTGCCGCGGGCGACGATTCGATCGAGACGGCGTACAAAGTGTCGAGGATCGTTCTCGGGTGGAGCAAGGACGACCCCACGATTTCAAGACGGAGGCGCATCGTGCGGACGCTCAACGACTCGTTCATCCGGACGGATGATCCTCGACTGAACAAGGCGCTGGGCTGGGCGAGGGCTTCACTCGACGCCCTGATCATGAACCAGAGGAAACCAGGCATCTTCGCCGGCCTCCCGTGGTTCGACGATTATTGGGGGAGGGACTCGTTCATCTCACTCCCCGGAGCCACGCTCGTCACGGGGAATTTCGCGGACGCCAGGAACATCCTCCGCTCATTCGCCGAATGGCAGGACACAGTCACGTCGAGTCCGACGTACGGGCGAATCCCGAACCGCGTCACCACCGCCTCGATCTCATACAACAGCGCCGATGGAACTCCCCGGTTTGTCGCTGCGCTCGGAGAGTATGTCAGGTACTCCGGCGATACGGCATTCGCCCGGGAGATGTACCCTGTTGTCAGGCGCTCGATCGAGGGAACTTTGAAATACCATGCAGACAAAAACTACTTTCTGACTCACGGCGACGCGGACACCTGGATGGACGCGGCGGGGCCAAAAGGATCGTGGTCACCCCGTGGGAACCGGGGGAACGACGTTCAGGCGCTCTGGTACTCGCAGCTTGGAGAGGGCATCGGGATCGCGAAACTGGCAAGCGGCGGCGGGGGAGATCGGGCTTCCATCGGCCGGTGGTCGGCAATCAGGGACACCCTCGCATCGAACTTCAACAGGTACTTTCTTCCTCCCGGTGGAGGGCCCGTGTACGATCATCTTCAGCCCGATGGAAGCCCGGAGAAGAGCAACCGTCCGAACCAGCTCTTCACGGCGGATCTCATCAAGGAACCGAACGCCCGGCTCAGGATGTTCGAATCGGTGACCAGGAGGCTCGTGTATCATCACGGAGTCGCAACGCTCTCACAGGATGACGAGGGTTTCCATCCGTTCCATAACAACGCTCCTTACTACGTGCCGGACGAAGCATATCACAACGGCATCGTATGGCCCTGGCTTGCCGGCCGGTGGATCGATCTCGCGGCGGCGTACGGACTGCAGGACAGCGCGTTCGAGGTGACGCAGAATTATGTTCATCAGTTGCTCGACCGGGGAGCCGTCGGCACCCTCCCCGAGCTTATCGACGCGGCCCCCCGGCCGGGTAAGAGCGAGCCGGACCTCTCAGGGGCATACTCGCAGGCCTGGAGTCTCGCCGAGTTCATTCGGAGCTTCTATCAGGCGTACCTCGGAGTCGGCGTGGATGCGCTTCACTCGTCCATTACGCTGAGGCCGCGGCTGCCCTCATCGGTGCATCATGCGGATTTCAACGTAAGGGTCGGCCCGGCGACAGTGGCAGTCGCATATGAGCGTCGCGCCGACGGGATCGGGGTTACGCTCTCATCGCCGCCGGGCGCCCGAAATCTTGAGATCAGGATAGTTTCACCGCCGGAG
The DNA here is from genome assembly GCA_964512655.1 of uncultured Chlorobiaceae bacterium. Classification (GTDB taxonomy): domain Bacteria; phylum Bacteroidota; class Ignavibacteria; order UBA10030; family SZUA-254; genus VBOC01. The sequence continues at coordinate 32,946 of CAZEJT010000009.1, forward strand.
TTCGGAACGGCGCGGAGGGGGAGCGCGAGAGACGGGACCGCCTCAGACAACCTCCTGCTTCAGGAAAGTTCGGTGCAGCTCGCATCCGGGACGCGTCTGAAGCTTGTCATCGCGAGGAACGGAATTGCGGTAGAGGGAGGCCAGGCGACTCTCGTGCTCGGGTGGGCGGATACACTCGTGACGCCCAACCCTGCCGTGTTTGCGGGTCTGCGGCTCGCAACTCCCGTTATCCATCCCGGCCTGAAAGCCCTGCACCCGCCCCCGTACAAGATTCTGAGCGGCGCGGAGATAAAAGCGAACGACGGCGCGGCGAACGTACTCTACGAAGCTGCCGATCCCGAGGGGGACGATAAGGGTCCGGGCGGCTATGCCTATCCTCTGACATCCTCCCTGAAACCGGGCAGCCTCGATCTCGTACACTTTACCGTTTCTTCCGGCGGAAGCGGGATCCACTTCAAGCTTCAGTTCAGGAATCTCTCCGATCCGGGCTGGCATCCTGAGTACGGCTTTCAACTCACCTACGCCGCGATCGCCATCGACAAGGGAGGAACCAGGGGATCGGGTCAGAGAAATGTCGGAATGAATGCACGCTATTCGTTCTCTCCAGGATTCGAGTACGAGAGTATCATTTACATCGGAGGAGGAATAGAGGTTCAGGATTCGAAAGGGGACATCCTTGCCGAATACCTCCCCGCGCCATCGGACGCGGGCAACCCGCTCGGCGACGCCGCGTCGAAGACGATCGAATTTACGATTCCGGCGGAGTTGCTCGGGACTCCGCAGGCCGACTGGCGATATGCAGTCCTCGTCGGCGCTCAGGAGGACCACGGGGGCGCCGGGATCGGCGAATTCCGGAACGTCGAGGCGAAGGCGAGCGAGTGGGCGGGCGGGGGGAAGAAGAGTCCAAGGGGCTCCAATGTCTATGACGAACTTTTGCCGAAGAAGTCGCGCTGAACTATCAATGATTCAATCACCAACCTCAACGAAAGGAGCACTACCATGCTGAAGCGATATGCGATTATTGCCCTCCTGGCGGGCGTTCCGTTTTTCTGCCAGACCGGACCCGACTCGGCTCAGGCGAGGGACGAAAAGAAAGCGACGGTTGGCGGATTCAGGGGAGACGCGCTGGCCCAGGCCGCCGACGTCGAGAAGAAGATCGAGGATCTCGCCCAGGCCATGCCGGACGATAAGTACTCCTGGAGGCCGATGGAAGGAGTCCGCTCCGTCAGCGAAGTGTACATGCACATCGCCGGGGCGAATTATCTCTTCCCGACCTTCATGGGCGTCAAGAAGCCGGAAGGCCTTGAGAGAGACATGGAGAAGAACATAACCACCAAGGCGAAGGTGCTTGAGGCGTTGAAGGCCTCCTTTGAACATTTCCGGATGGCGGTCAACCAGACGCCCGATGAATCGCTTTCGAAGAAGACCAAGATGTTCGGGGAGGAGACGACGTATATGAACGTCATTTTCACCCAGGTGGCCCACATGCACGAACACCTCGGCCAGTCAATCGCCTACGCCCGGATGAACCACGTCGTGCCCCCCTGGACGGCGGCTGAAGAGGCGGCAGCGAAGAAAACGAAGTAGTGATCCGGCAGGCGCACCCTTGAGGATGTGTCGTTATGCAGTTATGGTCGCGCCGGCTAAAGCCGGCGCCTACAAGATGCGCCTACGGGTGCAGGGATCCCGCCCGAGTATAAGAGTGCAGGTTACGGTCCGCGCCTAAGCGTGATCACCCTTCCCACAGTCCATACGAGGAGGCTCGCGAGCAATCCGGGATACATCGGCTCGATGCCGAGAGAATAAGCTCCGGATACGCTCATCGTGCCTGAGACCAGCCACCCGAGCGAAATCAGCCATCCCGACGCCATGGCCGTGAACGCGCACCAAGCGGGTATCCTGAGGAGTTCGAAGTAGCTTGCCAGCAGGGGAATGAGCAATCCCGGGATGATCACCGTTCCGATCGTGTACCAGATCCTGATGACGCTCGGGATCCCCACCCCAATGACGATCGACAGGATGAATGCGATGAGCAGGCCTGCCCGAGTGTACCGGGCGGAGAGCCCGGCTGATCCTGCAAGCCCACCGCTCGCGACGCTTCCCCTCCGCAACCGCAGGTAGATATCCCTCCCAAGCGTCTGCGCAGACACGAACGCAAGAGTATTGAGCGTCGACATTATCGTTGCCAGCATCCCCACGTAGAAGAGCCCCTTCGCGATGGACGGGAGGACCTCCTCGGCGAGCATCGGGTACGCCATCATCGGTTCCTGAAGGCCCGGAAGGGAGGCGCGGGCGTATAGCCCCGCGCTTGCCGTCATGAAATCGAAGAGGAACCAGAAGAATATCGAGATCAGGATGCCGCGTTTGGCTACTTTCCCGCTTTTCGCCGCATAGCATCGCTGATGAAAAGCCGGATCCACCAGAGTCCACAATGCAATGAAAAACCATACCAGAATGTACTGGATGGAGTTACCGCCATGCCACGTGAGGTGCAGGGGAGGGAGGTTGGCCTGGAGATACCCGAGCCCCCCGAACCGGCCCCAGCAGTACGGGAGGATAACGGCAAATCCGATGAACATGAGGAAAAACTCAAACACGTCTGTTTCGACGTCGGCGCGGAATCCACCCAGGAACAGATAAGACACAGCGGTTACCGCGGTCACGATGAGGCTTACAAGGAGACTCCACCCGAACAGCATCTGCAGGAATACGCTCAGCATCAGGATGTACGGGGCGGGAGTCATGAGGATGAACGTCAGTACTGACCCGAGCACCGCTGTTTTCCTGTCGTAGGCCGCCTCGAGTTTGTCCGGGATAGTGAAGAGATTCGTGTCCCGGATTTTTTCGGCAAGGAAGAATGCGAAGACCGCCGCGAAGATATAGTACGGGACCCCCTGAACGGCCCAGTTCGATATGCCATACCGGTACGAGAACTCTCCGACTCCCAGAATTCCCCCATACCAAGTCGAGACGAGCGTCATGACGAAAATCGGGAGGGTGAGAGTCCTTCCCGCAAGAAGGAAATCCTCCTCGGAGGTAGTCGTCCTCCGCGCCGAGCGAAAACCTACATAGAGGACGCCTCCGAAGTAGAGGAGTATGATGGCGACGTCGGCAACGGAGAGATGAATCATACCCGCCGGCGCTTGTCGAATCTCAGGAGGAGGAGCGTGCCCCATTTCACGCTGATCGTTGCGGTCCTGCCGGTCGCCTCGTTGCTGATCCCCTCGCGCACTCCCGTCTCGAGGGATTCGCTGTTGAGGGGATACTTCAGGCCCTTCGTGGTGATCCCAGTACATCTGTCAAGGGGAATGAGGGAAATCGTTTCCCCCCTTCTGGTCTTGAGAATGACTTTCCGGCGGATCCGCGAGAGGACTCCACCTCCCCCGTGAAATCTCAAATCGATTTCATCCCCGAATCTCTTGAAACATCCGAGACTCCCCGTAGTGTGATCGATTCTTCCCCCTAGCGCGCCGATCACATCCGCTGAGCGGATACCGAGTTGAATCGAAAGCCGGATGGCCTTCTCAAGATCCGTACTCACCTGGTCCGGGTATTCCAGGGTTGGGGTGTTCCTGTAATGCCTTGCGGTTGCCGGCGAGATCGAGTCGAGATCGCCCAGGATGATGTCGGGAGCAATCCGGAACCTCCGCAGCCGATTTGCGCCGCCGTCTGCGCACACCACGAGCCCCGCCCGGCGTATGAGCCGCCGGACTATGTCCCTCGGCGGGAGCTCCCCGTTCGCGACGATCAGGGCGTGTCTGCGTTGGCGGCTCACAATCCTACCGTCAATCCAACGACGTAATTTCGCTCCGCTGCGGGAAAAAACGCGTTCCCCTCACCGCTGAGGAAGTAAAGCCGGTTGAAGATATTGTGAACTTCTCCGCGGAGCGCGAAGCTCACCCCGCCCGGCGCGACAATCTTATAGATGATCTCTCCGTCGAATACCGTGAACCCGTCGTTCCTGTCTCTTTCCAGGCTGAAATTGTCCGTGTAGAACGGGCCCACGTATCTGGCCGAACATGAGGCGAGCAACGCCGAGTCGCGGTAGCTGAGCCGGAGATTCCCGAGAACGTCCGGGAAACCTGCGATGGGGTTTCCATCGAGCGAGACCCTCTGCCCGGGCGCGATCAGCCCTTCGTCGTCGATGACGCTGTAGGTGACGAGGCGGTTGCGCGAGAGCGAAAGGTTGCCGCTCAGTGTCAGGGGATCCATGAGCGTAATGCTCCCGTCGATCTCGACCCCGACATGGCGGGACCTGTCGGCATTTCCCGTGACCGGTTCGCCGAAAATGTCCACCTGTCCGCTCTTGACAAGCTCGTCGTTGAACTCCATCCAGAATACATCTGCGGCAAGCCGGGCTCGCGATGTCGCATACACCGCCCCGGCCTCAATATCGAGCAGGTGTTCCGGCTTCGCCAGCGGCGCGGAGAAGTCGTATCTCACCATCCCACCCGATGTGTCCGCCGCGAACTGGGGAGTTGCGCCGAAGTACGAGTCCTCCGCCGCGTACAGATTCCTCAGGACGGGCTCGCGTGAGGTGTAGCCGACGGATATATATCCGTTCCATTTCTGGTCAAAGTTATAGTTCACCCCGGCCCTTGGATTCGCGAAGAAATAGGGGATGCTGAAGTTGTTGCCAAGGTACTTTTCGTTTGCGATCCCGTAGCGGTTGTGAACCAGCTGGATGTCGAGCATGAGAGTTGTCTGCTCGCCGGGCTTGTAGAGTTCGTGTCCGAAGACCGAGACAATGTCTTTCTCGCCGTTGTACTCGTAGAAGTGATAGTCGGGATCGAAGTTGAGTGGGAGGCCCTCTCCATACTCGATCTTCCCCCAGTGCGTCGACCGGTGGATCCGGAGCTCGCCGCCGAGGGTCAGCGTCCCGGAGGAGTGATTTATGTCCAGATGGGGAAGCCAGCCCCACTGTTTGTTCCCGACGAATGCCCGAACCAGAGTGTTTGTCGGGTTCTGACTGGCGGGGAATCCGTAGGCGAAACCGATCCGAAGCATCGACGTGTCGGCCCACGATGCATCGTAGTCGAAGTAACCGTTCCCTGTGTAGTAGAAGAGTGCATTGTGGAGAACCATTGCCGGAGCGAGCCGCCATTCATGAATGAGTTCGAAATGGGGCTGTGAAAAGCTCTCGGTCTCCTGGGGCCTCCGCGGGATCGCGTAGGAGTATCCCGATCCGGTTGAGTCGAGCCCCCAGTCTGAAAGATTCTGACGCCTGAGCTTCAGATCGTCGTTGACGAGTTTCGGGAGCCCGGTGTACGCTAGGCCGTCGGTGAGCGGCCCCCCGAAGAAATGAAAACGAGTAGTCATCTCCCCGTCAATCCGCAGAGCCCCCAGGAAATACGAGTTCAGGTCGACCCATGAGTTTGTCCGGTAACCGTCGCTGCGGATATTTCCGAGCCGGCCGTAGAACACGTACCGCCCGTTCATGAGACCGGAATTAGCAGTCACATCGAATTTTCGGGTGGTAAGGGGAAGAGAAGCGCTGCTGTCGCCGATTTCCTGAAATCCGAGCACGGACTCGAGAGTAACGCCGGGTCTTCTGTTGAACGGATTCGTAACGAGGTCAATGGATCCTCCGATCGCGGGGGGGCCATAGAAGGCGCTTCCAGCCCCACGCTGAACCTGGAGGTCGCCGACACTTCCGAGGAGGTCGGGGAAGTCGATCCAATAGACATTATGGTCCTCGGGATCGTTCTGAGGAACCCCATTGACCATTACGGAGAGGCGACGCTGGTCGAAGCCCCGGAGGTTGACGTAGTTGTATCCTATGCCGTTCCCGTTCTCGGAGTAGTAGGTCATAGAGGGGAGCTGGGAGAGCAATACAGGGACGTCCTGAACCGAGTTGCGCTCTAAGATCTCGTCACTCGTCAGATTGGAGAACGTGGCAGGGGTAACTCTCCCCAGGGCCCGCGTGGCGGTGACAATGATGTCCGGAAGGTTGTGGTACACCGTGTCTCGATTCTGCCTGAGCGTATCCTGAGCCGGGAAGGGGCCTTGCCCGGGCCGCGCCAATCCGCCGCCGGCTGACGCTTTGGCTGCAAGGAAGGCCGAACACATCCCGATGATAAAAACGGAAGCACGATTGGTCATGGCGATCTCCCGGTGAGGGCTAAAACAACGATGCCGTTTTCCGATCCGGAGGATCGAGGAAAACGGCAAACCGAAAGACCATTCCGTTTCCCTACGCTGGCATGATCCAGATCAGGTTTCCAGGGTATATTCTCAGTCCCGTTTTCGGGACACCCCTAACGGACTACAAATGAAATATACGCTGAAGCGAACATCAATGCAAATCGGACGGGTTCCTGAACCGGCGTGCAGGCGCGGGCTAAAGCCCGCTGCCACAAGAGAGGGGAGTGCGAGTTTGTCGAACGCCGCGCTGCATAAGGCCTGCTCCTTACGTCCTGGTGTCACGGTCCAGACCGTGACACCAGCATACTGGTTGCACGCCGGCTAAAGCCGGCGCCTACCGTGAATCGCGGCGGGTCCGCCTGTGTTGATTTCAACCGGATGGCATGCTATATTGACCCCGATTCTGCCGAAAGATTCCCTCACCACATCCCAAAGGAGGTCGTCATGATGAAGGAATTCATGGAATTTCTGAAAGAGTACGGCATCATCGGCTTGGCGATTGCCGTCATTATCGGAGGCAAGCTCAACGCACTGGTTTCTTCCGGCGTCGACGGGATCCTCATGCCCATCATTACATTCTTTCTTCCCGCCGGAGAGTGGCGGAATGCAACTCTTACCATCGGGCCTTTCCATTTCCTCCTTGGACCCTTCGCCGGTGCGTTGATCGATTTCCTCATCGTTGCGCTGATCGTATTCTACTTTTACAAGATCTTATTGAAACAGGAGAAGGTCACTAAGAAGTAGGCCACTACATTGGAGATCGACGTCATGAAAAGAGCGGTTTTCGCTTTTCTGCTTATCTGGACATCCGCGGCTCACGCCCAGCCTGCGCCGCCGGCCCCTCCTCCGCCTCCGACATACGGCTGGAAGCACGGTCTCGTTGCTGGGCTCACTCTGACCCAGGTTGCTTTCACGGACTGGGCGCAGGGGGGAGCGAACGCGCTCGCCTACACGACCACGGCCGACGGGAAATCAGTCGACGATGAGCAGTCGTGGACATGGACGAACCTCTACAAATTCGCATTCGGGCAGGCACGCCTCAGCGATCAGGGGCTGAGAAAGACCGACGACGTCATCGACCTCTCAGCCGTCCTCGCCTATAAGGCCGACAGCATCCTCAATCCGTACGGATCGGCGTCGCTCAAGACGCAGTTCGCGAAGGGGTTCATGTACAACGCAGACGGGTCGAGCACGCAGGTCTCTCAGTTTTTCGATCCCGCCTACCTTCTTCAGAGCGCAGGAGCGATCTACACCCCGTCAAAAATGTTTAACACCCGGCTCGGCATCGGCATTCGGGAGATCGTGACAAGCAGCTTCAACCAATACGCGGACGACCCCACGACCCCGGAGATAGAAAAGACGAGCATCGAGGGGGGCTTTGAATCGGTGACGAATGTCGAGTGGAATATGGCCGATAACATCCTGTTCACTACCAAGCTCGAGATGTTCGATCCGATCAAGCACCTCGATGAGGTCGTGGTGCGTAGTTCGACGACGATAACAGGGAAGGTGAACAAATACGTGACCGCGATCTTCTCGCTTGATTTGATCAACGAGAAGAGGGTGACTCCGAGGACTCAGGTCAAGGAGAGCATCGCGCTGGGGCTGAGCTATACGCTGTTCTGATGGCGCTGGTGTCACGGTATGGACCGTGACACCGGTCTAAGGCATCGACAGCTCCGAAGGTGCAAAACAACGCCGGCTAAAGCCGGCGCCTACAGCCGGCGACAACGAAAGCCTGATTGCTCATTTCCCGAATTTTCCTTATATTTAGGGGCGTTTTTCCACTCATATTGAACAAGAAAAGGCAAGAATGGCACAGCACTTATCCGCGATCAGGCAATCCCGCAGGGCGATAAAGCACCGTACGCGCAACAGGGCCTACATGTCGAAGATGAAAACCGCGATCAAGCGGGTGCGTCAATCGAAGGAAAAAGATAAAGCCGCGGATGCGTTGAAGCAGGTCGTGAAGCTTCTCGATCAGCTGGCGGCGAAGGGTGTCATCCACCGAAACAACGCGGCCAACAAGAAGTCCCGTCTCTCGAAGTTTGTTTCTACCCTGAAGTAGGGTACAGCGTTACCTCCCGCCGGAGAGGCCTTCCAGCTCTCCGATTCGCCGGTCGATTTGCGGAACAAGATCCGGCCGGACTCTCCTCAATAGCCGGTACGTGAGTATCGCCTCCCCATAGGCGCCCTGAGCGGCGTAAATCTCCGCCAGAGTTCTGCTCACAATCCTTCCCTCGTCGCTCACTCCAGCCGGAAGGTCTTCAATCGTAGTGACAGTTACCAATCCGGTTTCGACCGGGGCGGCCGGTACGACGACCGGAGGCACAATCGATTCGCGCACTTCGGTTTCCCCCGAGAAAGCAACCACCGGAGTCTCCGTGACTGCATCGACAATCCCCGGGAGTTCACCGGCAAGGCGGGCACTATCCTCTTCGACCTGAGCCGGCTCAACCGCCGAAGCCTCACGGCTCTGCATCGGCGTCTCTATCGACTGCGGAGATTCGAAGTGTTGTGAGGATTCGGCTGCCAGGGGAAGATCTACCGGCGAATCACCCGCGAGTATGTCGTTGACGGCATCGATGACCGACTGAAGGGGCTCTTCGGGGCCGACTATTTCGAGGGCCCGCTCGACTTCGAGAGTTGGGGCGTTCTCCGCCGGCTCAGCGCTGTCGGCGCGGTCGACAGTTTCTACCGGCTCCGGGGCCGATTCCGTCTTCGCAGGGGCCGGAGAGGGCTCGGCGCTTCTGCGCGGCTGGAAGAAATCAAGCGTGGTTTTCCTTCGGAAGGGAGGAGTGTACGTAGATTCCCTGAGAGCCGCATCCTCCTGCTCTCTTAGGATCTCTCCCCATTGTGCACGAAGTTCAGAGAACACTCCGGGTGCGCAGGCAGTATCCTGCGCCTTCTGAAGCTCATCGAGCGCTTTGCGGTACTCGCGAAGGTCGGCGTGGCATTTTGCGGCGATCAAGCGGGCTGTTGCATACTTCGGGTACTCTGCGAGGCCCGCCTCGCAGAGCGCCAGGGCCTCCTCTGTCAGTCCGGCGTCGAGGCGGTTGCTCGCAAGCCTCGCGAAGAGGGGCGTGCGCGGATTCCTTGCAAGCCGGGCGGCGAGCTGATCCGTGTTCATCGAAGGGCGATCAGGCCGGGACGGCTTCTTCTTCCGCAACGGGCGCAACCGGCCCCGCAGTGAGCGACGCCCTTGTTCCCGAAAGCTGGCGGGCAAGCCAGGCGTGCCTGATCGAAAGCCAGGCGACCAGCCCGAATCCGAGGGAAAAGAGGAGCTGGAACGGGACGGCCGCGATCTCGAGGTAGTAGATCGAAGCGCACACCCCGAAGATGCAGTAGAGCGCCAGGACGATCTCGATCACGACGGTGTAGTGGACCTTCATCATCGCGTATCTCTTGTCGAGCCAGTTGTCGCGCTTGTCGATCACCGAATATTTCGGCGTGCGGATGAACTCCGATTTCCTTTTGAACAGGCCTTCGAGTACCGCCCTCGTGTTGTTCACGGCGAAGCCCATGCTTCCCGCCATGAACAGGGGAAAGAGGAGCATCCTCTTCTGCCAGTCCTCATAGACGTCCTTCTGGGAGTAGAGATAGAAGAAGAACGAGCCGAGGAAGGCGAAGACGAACACCGTCATGATCGTGAAATACATCTCATAGCCCCCCTGATGCTTGATGAAGATCAGCGGAACGTTGAGGATCCCGGCTATCAGGATGAACGGAAAGACGATATTGTTGCTCAGATGGAAGGTCGCATGGATCTTCTTCTCGAGGGGGAGGTCGGCTCTCCAGACCTGAGGAAGGATCTTCCGCGCCGTCTCGATGGCACCCTTCGTCCACCGGAACTGCTGTGATTTCAGCGCGTTGATCTCCGAGGGGAGCTCCGCGGGCGAGGTGACGTCGTTGAGGAACTTGAACCTCCATCCGCGCAATTGGGCGCGGTAGCTTAAGTCGAGGTCCTCGGTGAGCGTGTCGGCTTCCCAGTTGCCCGCGTCAAGAATGCATTCCTTTCTCCAGATTCCCCCGGTGCCGTTGAAGTTGATGAAGAACCCCGCCTTGTTGCGGACGTTCTGTTCGATGACGAAATGGCCGTCCAGCGCCATCGCCTGCACCCGTGTGAGGAAGGAGTAGTCGCGGTTCAGGTGCTCCCAGCGGGTCTGGACAAGGCCGATCTTCGAATCAAGGAAGAAGTAAGGGAGCGTGAGTCTCAGGAAATCCTTCTGGGGAAGGAAATCGGCGTCGAACATTGCGATGAAATCCCCCGTCGCGGTCAGCAGACCCTCCTTCAGGGCCCCCGCCTTGTACCCCGCGCGGCTGGATCTGCGGATCTGCTTGATATCGAATCCCATGGCGGCGAAGTGTTCCACCCTGCGCGCCACGATCTCGGCCGTCTCGTCCGTCGAGTCGTCGAGGACCTGGATCTCGAGCCGGCCCTTCGGGTAGTCGATCTCGCATGCGGCGTCGATCAGGCGTTCCGCGACGTAGTACTCGTTGTAGAGGGGAAGCTGGATCGTGACCGCGGGGAATTCCCGGAGCGCACCCGCCTGCTCGATCTTCTTATCCCGGTGCTTGAGGTAGTAAAAGATCATCACGAAGCCGCTCGACCCGAACAGAAAAAGGATCGTCAGCGAGATGAAATAGGAAGCGATGATGAAATCTTGCATAAACGCTGCTCAGTCCGCAGTTGTGAACAATCGGTGAATTACCATCCCGAAACCGTCTCGTTCAGGATGTCCTCGGCGAGCTTGTCGATCGCCGCCGAAACAGCGGTGGCCCGTCCCGCGGGGCCTCCGCTCACGTCGTAATCGCCCCAGTTCGAGAATTGCTTTTCAAATACTTTCTTGTGCAGCTTCACATCCTGGTACTTCACGTTCGTGCTGACGATGATGTGCCGCCTGGTGACCGCCTCTCCCGATGTCACCACGAGAGGCTGGTCCGTCAGCGAGGAAATGGTCCCTTCGATCATCGAGTCGGCGTGTGACTGATCGCTGATCGCGAGGCTGTTGTCCTGCTTGAAGCGGTCTATCAGTTTGTTCGTCAACTGCTCCCTCAACCCGGGCTCGCCGGAGCCGCTCTGATCGTCGAATAGCTGGACCGCGACGCTCTTCAGGTGGGCCGGGACCGAAGACCCCTTGAACGAGTAGATGCATCCGGACCACGCGAGGAGGATCGCCGCCGGCAGGATCACGCTGAGCCGCACGGCGCCCCTTCAGTCCAAACCATATTCTTTGATTTTCCGGTAGAGCGTGCGCTCGCTGATGTTCAGCGCCTTGGCCGCGAGACGCCGATTTCCGGCGAACCGGTCGAGCGCCTGGATGATCGTCTTCCTGGCAAGCTCATCGAGCGGGAGAAACCGGTCGGATGAAGGCGGAGCTTCCGTGTCGATCCCTTCCTCGACCACGCCCGTTCCATGCGGGACCGGGGAGCCGTTGCGCTGCCTGAGGTAGTGCTTGATTTCCATGATGTCGCCCTTCATCTCGAGGAGGGCGCGGTAAATCAGCTCCCTCTCGGCCTCCTCCGAGGTCCGGTGCGTGTAGACGGGAAGATTGCGGCCGTCGTGCCGCAGTTCGGTCAGGTATTTCCGCACGTCTCCCGAATCGATCTGCTTGCCTTTCTCGATCACCAGCATGCTCTCGAGGACGTTGCGTAGCTCGCGCACGTTGCCGGGCCAGTGGTAGTTCTTGAGGAGCTCGATCGCTTCGGGGGTGAAGCCGGCGAACGAGATGTTGTTTTTCCCGGCAATCTGCGCCGAGAAGGCATTGATGAAGAGGGGAATGTCCTCCCGCCGCTCGCGCAGGGGGGGCACGCTGATGTTGATCGACCGGAGACGGAAGAAGAGGTCGCTCCGGAACCGTCCCTGGCGGACCTCCGCTTCAAGATCCTTGTTGCTGGCGGCGATCACCCTGACGTCCACTTTTCTGGGCGACGCCGAGCCGACGCGCATGTACTCTCCGTTTTCAAGCACCCGGAGGAACTTCACCTGCGTGCCGGGCGGGAGCTCGCCGATCTCGTCGAGAAAAAGCGTGCCGCCGTCGGCCAGCTCGAAGTATCCCTTCCTCGATTCGCCCGCGCCGGTGAACGCGCCCTTCTCGTGCCCGAAGAGTTCGCTCTCGATGATCCCCTCGGGGATCGCCCCGGCGTTGACCGAGATCATCGGTTTCGAGGCCCGCTTGCTCGCCCGGTGGATGGCCTTGGCGATGACCTCCTTTCCGACGCCGCTCTCCCCGGTGATCATGACGGTGATATCGGTGGGCGCAACCTGCCGGATGATGTCCACGATCTCCTTCATCTCGACGGATTCGCCGATGATGCCGTGCTCGGTCTGAAATTCGTCCCGCTCGGGCATCTCAGTATTTCTCAACGACGATTGAATCAATCTTGTACTTCAATTTTATTTCCTTCGCGACCCGCATCGCCTCCGCCGAGTTCACGTAGCTTCCCACCCATACGAGGTGGAGGCTGCGGCCGTTCCTTACCTTGTTGGTGATCTCGGCGGTATAGCCGACATCCTCGAAGTAGCTCTTCTGCTTTTCCGCGTTCGCAACCGTGGAAAAAGCGCCGACCTGCAGCGTATAGGGTTTCGGGGTCTCATGCGCGGGAGGTTTGACGGCCGCGGCAAGAGCAGTGTCGGCCGCTGCGGGGGCTTCAGGCACGGTTGTGTCGGTCTGCTGGAGCTTGATCTTCGCCTCATCCCGCCCCGGAAGCTTCGCTGGGCCGGGACCCGATGCGAACGGCGAGTTTGGATAGGTGCTCTTCAATTGCGCGAGCTTTTTCTCCGCAGTCCGGTAGAGTCCCACGGCGTAGTAGTACTGATAGATCCTGTAGAGGGCGTTATCGGCATACTCCGACTTCGGGAAGTTGTCTACCACGCTCTGGTAGAACTTCACCGCCTCGATCCCGTCGGAGGCGAGCCGGCCCTGGAGATAGAGCAGTTCGGGGGTGTTCTGGTATTTCGTGATAAGGTCGGGGAGCGCCTTGCGGACATCTTCGGAGTGTCCCTGGTCGAGCTGCTTGATGTACGATTTTACCTCATCGCCGCGGCCCTGGGCTCCGAGATGAGGAACCGCCAGAAGGGAGAGGCATGCCAGAAGAACCGCTCCGCGGCGAAGCCGGCTTGCCGTATCGGATGGGTCCGGATTCATCATGCGGCGCTCAGGGCGGTGCCGAAGAGCGTCGCAGAGTTTGCCCTGTCGATCGAAACGGAAATGTACTCGCCGGGCGTGAAGCCGCCCATGGGAAAGATGACCGTCTTGTTGCCGTCCGTCCTTCCGTGCCACTCATTCGAAGATTTCCTGCTTTCCCCTTCGACGAGCACTTCGACGCTCCGGCCGACCATCCCGCCGTTGATCTCCCCGGAGATCGAATTCTGAAACCGGACGATCTCGTCCACTCTGCGGCTCTTCACGCTGTCGGGGACGTCATCAGTCATCGAATACGCGGGCGTATGCTCGCGCGGGGAGTACTTGAACATATAAGCGCCATCGTACCGGACCTCCTCCATCAGTTCGAGCGTCTTGCGATGATCATCCTCCGTTTCTGTCGGGAAGCCCGCGATTACGTCGGTCGAGAGCGAGACCCCCGGGATCAAGTCCCTGATCTTTCTGACGAGCTTCATGTATGCCGGGGAGTCGTATGTACGGTTCATGAGTCCCAGGATCCTGTCGGAGCCCGACTGGACGGGGAGGTGCACGTGGTTGCAGATGTTGTCCCGGCCCGCGATGGTGCGGATGAGCTTCTCGGACATGTCCTGGGGATGCGACGTTGTGAATCGCACGCGCACCCTCGAATCGACCGAGGCCACCGCATTGAGGAGGTCCGCGAAATCGTACTGCTGGTCTCTGTAAGAATTAACGTTCTGACCGAGAAGCGTCACTTCCCTGAATCCCCGGTCAGACAGCACCTCGACTTCGCCGATGACGGAGGCAAGTTGCCTGCTCCGTTCCCGGCCTCGCGTGAAGGGGACGACGCAGAACGAACAGAATTTGTCGCATCCCCTCATCACCGAGATCCATGCGCTCACCCCGTCGGTACGAAGGGGAGTGATGTCATCGTAGGTCTCGACACGGGAGAGACGGACGGCGACCCCTTTTTCGCCGTCCCAGGCGCGCTGAAGGAGGGCCGCGGTCCTGCGGTATTCATCGGGTCCGATGATAAGGTCAACGGACTGCCCTACGCCTCTGGCCTTTTCACGGCTGAGCTTCCCCCGAAGGCGTTCCGCCATGCATCCGAGAACACCCACCACAACGCCGGGTTTCCGTATCTTCAATCTCTTGAACTCGCCAAGCCGGCCGTAGACGCGCTGTTCCGCGTTCTCGCGCACGCTGCAGGTGTTCACAAAAACCGCATCGGCACTCTCCATCGAATCGGTCAACTCGATATTATCCTCAGCAAGGAGGCCCAGAACGACCTCAGTGTCGGAGACGTTCATCTGGCAGCCGTATGTCTCGATGTAGACCCTCTTTTTTGGTTCAGACATCCAATTGTGCGATTCTTTGTGAAGTACTCATTCAAACAGGGGGAGAGTCGGTTCAAAGATATCAAAAAACTGACAGAAAGTCAAAGACTCACCGGTTGGTTAAAGGAATTTAATAATTCTGAGTCAAATTCTGCGAATGTGTAAAGGATCCGCGATTGACAAGAAGGCAGAAGGAGAGTACGCCAGCTAAAGCCGATGCCATGCGCGCTGGTGTCACGGTATGGACCGTGACACCAGTCTAACTTACAACAAACCGCGCCTAATTGGGAGACTACCGCAGCCGGCGCCTACTTGATATTGGGACCGGAAAACGCGACCTTTTCATTTCATTTACCGAAACTGACACCTTTTGCATGGTACCATCCCTTCTTCTCACCACTCTCCGGGATCAGGCAAAAAAGCTCAAACGGAGCGTCGTTCTCCCTGATGCCCTGGACGAGCGGACCCTGAAAGCCGCGCGCATCCTGAGCGACGAGGGCATCGCCAGCCCCATACTCATCGGCGATGAATCGGCAATCCGCGCCAAAGCATCGGGGAGTTCCATCGACCTCAAGAGCACGCGAATCGCCGATCCTGCGAAATCAGAGCGACTCAGCGATTTTGCGCACCTTTATTTCAACATCAGGAAGTCAAAGGGCATAGGGCTGGACGAGGCCCGCAATACGATGACGAATCCCCTCTATTTCGGGGCGATGATGGTGCGGGAGGGGATCGCACACGGGAGTGTTGCTGGATCGATGTCCACGACGGGAGACGTGCTTCGGGCCGCGATCCAGGTGATCGGTCTGCAGGAGGGGATCAGCGTCGTCTCAAGCTTTTTTCTGATCGTCTTTCCTCACAGAGTATTCACATTTGCCGACAGCGCGGTGGTGCCCGACCCGGGGGTGGATCAGCTCGCCGACATCGCCATTGCCACCGCGGAAAACCACCGCAAGCTCACCGGCGAGGAACCGAGGGTGGCACTGCTGTCGTTCTCTACCAAGGGGAGCGCCTCCCATCCGTTTGTCGAGAAAGTGAGAGCCGCCGCCGACCTCGTCCGCCGCAAGGCGCCCTCCCTCATAGCCGACGGTGAGCTGCAGCTCGATGCCGCCATCGTTCCGGCTGTCGGCCGCTCGAAAGCTCCCGACAGTCCGGTCGAAGGAAATGCCAACGTATTAATCTTTCCCGATCTCAATGCCGGCAATATCGCCTATAAGATGGCAGAACGTCTCGGAGGCGCCCAGGCCATCGGCCCGATTATTCAGGGCCTCAGCAAGCCGGCGTTTGACCTTTCCCGGGGCTGCAGCGTTCAGGACATCGTCGACACCGTCGCCATCAACTGCGTGCTCGCCCCCTAACCGGCGGCACACATCACTCATTCGCTGACCCTCGCGGGTTTTGTCCAGAGAGCGCTATTCCTTCATCGACCTCTACAGAACCGCGGTCATCCTGTTGATGCTGGAGGGTCACGTGTTCCGGACATTCCTCCGCAACGCTCTCCAGCAATCCGACCTCTTTCAATACCACGAGTTCTTACACGGTTTGAGCGCTCCCGCGTTCCTCTTCGGAGCGGGCCTGACGTTTGTCATCTCCACCCGTCGCCGGTGGACTGAATACCACCAATGGGGAGAGCCGGTCGCGGGGAGATTGCGGCGGTACCTTCTTATCATCGCCCTCGGCCTCTGCATGCATCTCCCGTTCTATTCGATACGCAAAATCATAATTGATGGAAACAGAGCCGACCTCCTTGAACTCTTCCAATCGGATGTGCTCGTCTGCATCGGAGTCGGGTTGATCATCCTCCAGGGCCTGGTGTTCATTGTCAGGAAGGAGGCGCGCTTCTACGCCGCCGTCTCCGCAATCACGGTAATGATCTGTTTTCTCACTCCGCTTGTGTGGGGAGTCGATTTCCTGAAGGTTCTTCCGCTCCCTGCGGCCCAACTTCTGAACGGATCGCACGGCTCGCCCTTCGCGCTCTTCCCCTTTGCCGGATTCCTGTTCGCGGGAGCGGTGATGGCCTGGGGATTCCTCGCGGCGGTTGAGCGGGGCCGTGAGGGACGATTCGCGCTCCGGTGCGCACTTGCGGGTGCAGGGCTGATCGTCACCGGGCTCGCGTTCGATCTGCTGCCCGTACGGGTGTATCCCGAATACGACTTCTGGCTGACGAGCCCCGAGTATTTCCTGATACGAATCGGGGCGCTGATGGTAACGGTGGGCTCTTTCTGGTGGATTGCGGAGCGGTTCAATTTCAAAAAAGGCGTGTGGACCGTGCTCGGGAGGGAATCTCTCTTCGTGTACGTCTCGCACCTCCTCATCCTCTACGGCTCCGCGATGAATCCCGAGTTCAACCTTCAGGCCATCCTCGGGCATGAACTTGGGTACGCCGCCTCATGGGGGATCCTCATCGCGATGTTCGCGGTTCTTCTGGCAGCCGCATCGCTCTGGCACTATCTGAGAAGCCGGGCGCTTCCGGTGTATAGATTCGCTCAGCTGAGCGTGAGCGGACTGTTCCTGATGAAGTTTTTCACGAGGGATTTCTGATCGCCGGCTAAAGCCGGCGGCTACAACCGACGGCTACAACCGGCGGCTACAGGTGCATCACAACTGAGGCAAACGAGTGGAGATCAAGGAGGGCAGATGGTCCCCAGAACGGTCGCCTTCTTCGCTCCTGTCACCCTCCTGACATTGGACGGATTTCCGGCGATAGTTTCGTTGGCGAGAATGGCGAAGCAGATCGCTTCCTTGGGGCGGGCCGGGAGAATAGTGGCGTCGGTAGTGGATACCGTTGCGCCGGCGAAATATCTGCGCAAGGCATGCATTATGTAGTTGTTCCGCGATCCTCCCCCGCTCACGAGAAGCTCGGAAGGGAATACTGCCCGGGGGAAGAACTTTCGCGCGCCGAGGTAGACGCTCAGAGCGGTGAACTCGGAAGCAGTTGCGACGATGTCTTCCCGCCTCTGTCCCCGGGACCGGAGGAGAAGTTTCTTTGCGAAGGACTCGCCAAAGAGTTCCCTTCCCGTGGATTTGGGAGGCGGGCGCCGGAGGTAGGCGTGATCGGCCATCCAGTTCAGAACCGAGGGGAGGAGCATGCCCCGTGACGCTATCCTCCCGCCCACATCGTATGACTTGCCAAAGAGGTTCCGGGCAAGATAATCGATGACCATATTCCCCGGGCCCGTGTCGAACGCGATGACGCTGTCCAGAGAACCCCCCGCGGGGAGCAGGGTGATGTTTGCAATCCCCCCGATATTCAGCAGTGCTCGATTTTTCTTCTGAGAGCGGAGGAGCAGGTGGTCGACAAACGGCACGAGGGGAGCGCCGGTTCCCCCCACGGCGACATCCCCGAGCCGGAAATCGCCCACGGTCGCGATCCCCGCACGCTTCGCTATGACGGACGGATTGCCGATCTGGAGAGTCGCTCTGATATCTTCACCGTACAGCCGCCGCGCCGCAGGGAGATGCTGAATCGTCTGACCGTGTGAGCCGATCAGGTCCACCTCTTCGCGTGATTTGCCTCCCTGCCGGATGATCCTCTTTGCCGCCTCGGCAAAGAGAACACCCAGGAAAACATTGAGGCGGGCGATATCGTCGAGCCTCGCAGTCCGGGAGTCGGAATTCCTCAGAATCAGTCTTGTCAGCGGGGCGGGGAAAGGATATGTCGCGAAGGCCAGCTGCTTCAGCCGAGTTTTCGGGCCGGATCCGCGGACCTCGACCAGAACGGCGTCAATCCCGTCGGCCGAGGTGCCGGACATGAGCCCGACGATCAGTTTTTTCTTTTTTTTGGAGACTCTTTCGAGTACATTCATCCTTGAGTTCCGGCCCATGACTACACCCCTTAGCGATCCGCTCGTAGGTGCGCACGAATCCATCGCGGGCGGAGTCTACACCGCGTTCGACCGTGCAAAGCGAGCAGGCTGCAGAACGCTTCAGGTCTTCACGAAGAACAGCAACCAGTGGCTCGCAAAGCCCCTCAGCGCCGAAGACATCGAAAACTACAAATCCGCGTCTTCGAAATCAACAATTCGGCCGGTGATCGCTCACGATTCGTACCTCATCAATCTCTGCGCTGCCGACCGCTCAATCCTCAGAAAATCCCGTGAGGCGTTCATCGATGAACTCGGGCGCTGCGAGGCCCTCGGCATCCCTTTCCTGAACTTCCATCCCGGCGCGCACATGGGAAGGGGGGAGGGGGACGGGATCAAAAGGATCATCGAATCTCTGGATCATGCTCACGATCAGACCCGGGGATTTGCCGTCAAAAGCGTGCTCGAGACGACGGCCGGTCAGGGGACTGTCATGGGATCCCGGTTCGAACACTTGAAGGCGATCATCGACGGAGTTCAGAATCCCGAGAGAATGAAGGTCTGCATCGATACCTGCCACATTTTCGCGGCCGGGTACGACATTTCAAACCCGGAAGGATATGAGAAGACGATGAAAGAATTTGACGAGATTGTCGGTTTGAATAATCTCGTCGCCTTCCACGTGAACGACTCGAAGGGAGGGCTCGGATCGCATCTCGACCGGCACGAGCATATCGCGAAAGGTCAGATCGGCAGGAAGGGATTCCGGTGCCTGATGCGGGATGAGCGAATGGGGGGCGTCCCGAAGATTCTTGAGACGCCCAAAGGGGAGGATCTGAAAGAAGACAGGATGAACCTGGCTCTCCTCCGGAGGCTTGCCAGGCCATGAGGAGGTTCTTCTTGCTCTTCTCGCTCCTTGCCTCCTCGCATGCCTTGAGCGGTCAACCCGGCAGGCAGGCGCTTGCCGAGGGGCCTCCACTGCTCGACGAATATCTCGTCGCGTTTGAAAACATAGCCTCACCGACATCGGCCGTGATCAACGCGATCATCCGGGACGACCGCGGATTCATTTGGTTTGGTACTTCAAGAGGTCTGTGCAGGTACGACGGCTATCGGGCGCGACTGGTGAACGAAGGATTTCCCGGCGACGGGCCCCCCGCGTTCATCACGGCCATCATCAGGCTTGACGACGGCCTTCTTCTTATTGCGACGGGCACGGGACTCTGGACTTTTGAACCTCTCACCGAACGCTTTTCGCCCTTTCTCGCGGACAAACCGTTCACCGGAACCAGGGTAAGCGCACTTGTGGAAGATCGCACCGGCACCATCTGGATCGGAACGGACTCAGTCGGGCTGTACAGCTACAACCGCCGTACGGACACATTTCAGCGCTACACGAAAGAGATGGGATTGAGCGAAAGGAAAATCACATGCCTGCTTCTGGATCACGCCGATAACCTCTGGATCGGCACTCGAGGGACCGGCCTGAGCGTTCTCAACACGTCAGGCCCAAGATTCGAATATTACCGCAGGTCCGCCTCCGACCCGGCGACCCTCAATTCCGACCACATCATGTCGCTCTGCGAAAACGGTCCGGGGGAGATCTGGGCCGGAACAGATCAGGGGTTAAACGTACTGCATCGCGAGACGGGCCGTGTGGACCGGATCGACCTCCGGTCAACGACCAAGCACAACATCCAGAGCATCGTGAGGGATCCGGGGAACGCCGCGAGCGGCGCACCGGGCCGCCTGTGGATTGGGGCGTCCGAACTCGGTCTTCTCAGCATGTTCGACGGAGAACTGAGGCGAGTCGCGGCAACCGGCGACGACGGCCGATCACTCAACTCCGTTGTGAGAGTGTATCCGGACCCCGAGGCTTCCACGGGCGCTGGTCCGCTGTTGTGGGTCGGAACGAGGAGCGGCATGGACAAGCTGCTTCTCTCAAAGATTGTATTCAGGAATTTCATCCGGGGTCGGGATGGCTTCCAGTTGAACAGGGGCGCCGTCCTTGCGTTCTGTGAGAGCCGGAACGGCATTCTCTGGGTGGGGTTGTGGGGGGGCGGCCTGAACGGGTTTAAACGCGATGGGGAAACTTACCGGAGATTCATCGAGCTTGGGAACAATCCCGGAGATCCGTTGTCGCTTCCGGGAAATGACATCGAGTGCCTCCACGAAGACCGCGAGGGGAGGACATGGATTGGCACGTCAGCAGGGCTGGCGATTCTGGAGAAGGATCATATGCGGATCCACCTTGTGAAGCATTCCGACGCGGATACTGAGAGCATTGCCAGCGATTTCATCGGCCGCGTATTCGAGGACCACAGCGGGACGATATGGGTATGCACGCATTCGGGACTCTCCCGGTTGATCGGTGGAATGCCGCCGCGATTCAGGAATTACCTGCATGGCCCGGCGTCAGCGCATCCGCTGTGGGGAAATGTCGTCTCGAATATCATGGAGGATCATGCCTCGAAGATCTGGCTCGCCACCTACGGCCGGGGCCTGCTTCGCATGGATTCCGCCGGACATTTCACGCAATTCACCACACCGCGTGATTCATCGGGCAGGGGGGAGAATTGGGTCTATTCGATGGTTGAGGATAGCGGGGGGATGTTCTGGCTCTCGACGAGCGCGGGACTGGTGTCATTCGATCCCCGAACAGGCGGGTTTACTCAGTTCCCGATCGAATCCGGTCCTCAGGGCACCATCTTCGGGATCGCCCCGGATAAGGAAGGGAATATCTGGTTGTCGAGATCGACCGGACTGGTGCGCCTCAATCCCAATACGCATGGGGTCGTGAGCTTCGGACTCGGGCAGGGTCTGATGTTCCGAGAGTTCTTCTCAGGGCTCCTGCGCACTTCCCGGGGGACGATCATGCTCGGAGGGATCGACGGGTTCGTCGAGTTCTGTCCCGAAAGCATCAAGACCCGTGCCCGCTCTCCTGTAATCGCCATTACGGGTTTCTCGCTCATCGACCGGGACCTTCCAGCCTCAGCGCTTGCAGGGCCCGAGATCCGCCTTGACCATACGCAAAACTTCTTCTCGTTTTCCTTTGCCGCTCTTGATTACGTGAATCCTTCCTCGAACAAGTTTGAGTACCAGATGTCCGGAGTGGATGAGCGCTGGGTTCAGGCCGGTCCCCGGAACTACGCAAACTACACTCATCTCGATCCGGGAAGTTACGTCTTTCGCGTCAAGGGGTGCAACGCCGAGAACGTCTGGAATGAAACGGGGGCGTCGGTATCGATCGTGATCGTACCGCCGTACTGGGACACATGGTGGTTCCGGGCCCTCGCGGCGGCTGCCGCCGCGGCCGTGATCTTTGCCGCGTACAGTTACAGAGTGAGAAGCCTGCTTCGAATGGACAGACTCCGTCTTCGGATCGCGGAGGATCTCCACGACGATGTCGGGAGCAATCTGAGCACCATCGCCATTGTGAGCCGAACCCTGCAGAACGCTCCCGGGGTACATCCCACGCTGAAGCAAAAGCTCTCAGAGATCTACGACACCGCCGTCTCCACGGGCGAAGGGATGAGGGACATTGTATGGTTCATCAAGCCGAAGGGCGATTCCGTCAGCGACATGCTCTTGCGCATGAAAGACACGGCATCCGCGATGCTGTCCGATCTCGAGCATGATTTTCAGACGCCGAGGAAGGAGAGCTTCGAGAAAATCGGAATCGATTTCAAGCGGAACTTCTTCCTTGCGTTCAAGGAGGTCATCAATAATGTCGTGAAGCACTCGAAAGCGACGAGAATTGAAATCCGCGTCGGGCGGCGCGATGGCATGCTTGAACTATCGGTCCGCGACAACGGGCGCGGATTCGACTATGCGGCGGCAGTCTCCGCCGGGAAGGGGAGCGGCCTGGGAAGCCTGCGGCGGCGAGCGGAAAATCTCGGAGGCACCCTTGAAGTGATCACCACCCCCGGAAAAGGCACAGAAGTGAGGTTTTCGGCAAAAATGTAACCCACCCCCGGCGGCGCTCCCCGCATATGCGTGATTGCCGCCATTCACTCTCCGGAGTATATTGATCCCATGAATGAAACCCGTCCCCCGCATGAGGGAAGCCCCGTCCACATCTGGCTTGTCGAGGACAATGAGCGTTTCAGGACCAGCATCAGGGACCTCATCAACGGCTCAAAAGGGCTGAGCTGCGACCTCGATGTCTCATCCTGCGAGGCGGCGCTGGATCGCCTCCAGACCGAAGCGTCTCCCGACCTGCTTTTGATGGACATAGGCCTTCCGGGAATGGACGGGATTGAAGGAATACGCCGCATCAAGGCGATTGCACCTTCCATCCAGATCATTATGCTCACCGTTTTCGATGACAGCGAGAAGATCTATCGGGCGATATGCGCGGGCGCATCCGGATATCTTCTCAAGAGCGCGCCTCCCGACGACATCCTTTCGTCGCTGACGGAGATCCTCGAAGGGGGAGCGCCGATGAATGCGCAGATCGCGCGGAAGGTGCTCGACATGTTTGCCGACATGGCAAGCCCGAAAGGGGATTATCAGATCACCAAAGCGGAGAGAGAGATCCTCAACCTGCTGGTTCAAGGAAATCCGAAAAAGCAGATCGCGCACGACCTCGGCGTCAGTTTCCATACCGTCGATACTCACCTCAGAAACATCTACGCCAAACTCCACGTCCACAGCCGGAGCGAAGCAGTCGCGAAGGTGTTGAAGGACAGATTGCTCTAACAACGGAGGTTGATCATGCGTGTGCCGCACTTGTTCATATCTGCGGGAATATGTCTGCTATCGTTGAGTGCATTGTCTCAAAACCATCTGACAACCGGCGAGATAGCGGGGAAACCGTGGGTCGGCCCCCGCGGGATTTCCGAACCAGTTTCCCTGATAATGCTTCATGCAGGTGAAGCCGAATCTCCGGCCCGTAGCACGCCTGAGGTGGAGAGAGAGTTGATTGTGCCCGATCGCAGCGTTTTGCCGCAGAATCTCGATGCTCCCTTCGCATCCAACTCGCCTGTAAGGACACAGAAGACAAGTCGGCTGCCTTCGATCCCCGACCCTCTCAGTCCACAAACCATCGGTGTGGACTTCGAAGGAGTGAGTTCCAGGGAACGCCATGTTTTTCCGGCTGATTGTGCCGGAGCGATAGGTCCGACACAGTTTCTTCTGTGTACCAACAGCTTCGTCCGGACATTCACAAAGTCGGGGATCCCCGACGGGGTGCTCAGCCTGCCCATCGATACTTTCTTCAACGCTGTGCGGGGCGGGCAATTTTCGGGGAATCCGCATGTTCTGTTCGACCGTCTCTCGCAGCGATGGTTCATTATGGCAGCCGCATTTAATGCGACTAGCTCAGCGGAAAGACTGATGATCGCGATCAGCTCGGGGGCCGCGATCGCGTCCTCTTCGAATTTTACTTTTTTTGAATTCCGGCATGATTCAGTGGGTGGCTTTCCTAATCCCGACTCATCGTATCTCGCTGACTCTCCGACACTCGGTGTCGATGCCAATGCGCTTTACATCGGTGCCAACATCTTCGGTCCCCCAAACGCTCCCACCTTCAAGGGTTCTACCGTATTCATTGTACGGAAGAGTTCCTTGTTAAGCGGAGGCCCGATCGTCGCGACAGCATTTCGTCTACCTTATGCCGTCTACGGAGCAATTCTCTTCACACCTCAGGGTTCCACGAACGACGACCCGGGTGCGACGGAAGGATATTTTATCGCCGTGGACAAAGGGCATTACGGCTTGCTGAACGTGCGCCGCATTACGGATCCCGGTGGTACTCCCACGATGTCGGGAAACCTTACCATTACCGTTCCTGCGACGTCGTCACCAGCGAATGTACCCAATAAGGGCGGCACTCTGCTCCTTAGCGCGTTTGACGAGCGGCTGGAAGCGGCCACCATGAAAAACGGGCGCCTATGGATATCGCATCATATCTCGGTCGATTCGAACGGTGTAGCGTTTACCGGGAGCGGGGCGCGAGACGGGGTCCGGTTCTACGAAATTACCAACCTCACCGGTACGCCTACCCTTCATCAATCGGGAACTCTGTATGATTCTCTCGCGACAGGCCCGCGATGGTATTGGATCTCGAGCATAGCTATGTCGGGACAGGGGCACGTCGCGATCGGCTGCAGCTATTCGGGAACGGGCGATTACGCCGGCGTCGCATATGCGGGACGACTATCCGGCGATCCACTCGGAACAGTTCGTGCCCCGACTCTATACCCAAGCAGCTACGCATATAACCCAAGCTTCGATCCGACCTCACCACGATATTGGGGGTTTTACTCGACCACGAGCGTCGACCCGATCGATAACATGACGATCTGGACGGTTCAGGAATACTGTGACAGCACTAATAACTGGGGTGTGCGCATCACTCAGCTTAAGGCGCCCCCGCCTGCGACGCCGTCATTGGCTTCCCCGGACTCCGTTCAAGAAGGCACCGCGCATGTGGATGTTTCCATTACCGGGACGATGTCGAGCGGCAGAGGATTTTACGATCCGGGTCCCAGTTTCCCGCACAGGATTTCGGCCTCGATCAGCGGAAGCGGAGTAACGGTCAACAGTATCACCTTCACCGACTCGATTCACATCACATTGAATATCTCGGTGGATAGCACGGCAGCCCTCGGTGGGCGCACGATCACCGTCGTGAATCCCGACTCCCAATCGGCCACGAGCGTGTCAGGAATTCTGACGATCAGGCCGCTGCCGACGGCGAGTATCCATATTCCGATTGCGGGCAGCTGGAATCTCGTCTCAAACCCGGTTACTGCCGCGAACGATTCTACGCGAATTCTCTTCCCGGGTGCAAGCAGTCCTGCAATCGCCTACGTCCCGGGCTTCGGCTATCAGATTTCCGACAGGATGACAAACGGGAACGGGTACTGGATCAGGTATCTTTCTCCCGAATCCACGACGGTGACAGGAGCCCCGATCGTTGCCGACTCGATTTTCGTGAGCGGCGGCTGGAATCTTGTCGGATCGATTACTTCACCGATTCCCGTCACCGCAATCACGAGCACCCCGCCCGGGATTGTCACGAGCAGATTTTTCGGTTATTCCGGGAGTTACAAAACATCTGACACCATTTTCCCCGGACAGGGCTACTGGGTGAAAGTTAGCCAGGCGGGGACGTTCCGATGGAGAACTCCCGGAGGCGCTCTTCCGGCAACCAGGATCCGGATCGTATCGACGGCAGACCTTCCCCCTGCGCCTCCTGACCCCGCAATTTCCGGTCTGGCCATATCGCTTCCGAAGGAATTCGCCCTAGAGCAGAATTATCCGAACCCTTTCAACCCCTCGACGGTTATTCGGTTTGCGCTTCCCTTGCCAAGCATCGCGACCCTGCGCGTATATGATGTGCTCGGTGAGGAAGTATCTACTCTTGTAAACGGAGTTGAGCACGCAGGATTTAAGAGCGTTGAGTGGAACGCGGCAGGGTTTTCCAGCGGAGTGTACTTTTACCGCCTCGAAGCGACAGGGCTTGCAAATCCAAAGATCTCGTTTAGACAGGTCAGGAAGCTCTTGCTCGTGAAATAGATCCTTGCTGCCGGGCGCGGAGCGCCCAAAGAAGCGTTCCGCCGCGGAGCGGCGGAACGAATAGGAGGTAAGGGGAACGACGCGCCGGCTAAAGCCGGCGCCTACCGGGTATTCCTGCGAGCGGTTATCCCAGCCATACGCTGCCGGGTTATAAGAATTATTCCCCAATAAGGTGAACAGGGAGGCGTTCACCTGTTTGACGGGCCTGCCTGACTTGATTTCCTGAGATATATAGATATATTTGTTTGAGGGAGGCCTGGGGATCACGCATGCCTGAAACCGCGCAGATAGCACTCAAGGAACTCCTCGCAGGGCACACAGAGCAGGGATCTCTTTTCCGCGAGCTCGGCGACGGAAAGCTTGAGTGCTTCGCCTGCGGACACCGGTGCGTCATCGGTCCGGGGAAAGACGGCATCTGCCGCGTGAGGTTCAACCGGGGCGGAAACCTCCTCGTCCCATGGGGGTATTTCGGAGCCCTCCAACTGGACCCGGTCGAGAAAAAACCCTTTTTCCATGCCCTCCCCGGAAGCGCCGCAATGAGCTTTGGTATGCTCGGCTGCGATTACCACTGCTCCTATTGCCAGAACTGGGTTACTTCCCAGGCAATTCGCGATCCGAACGCCATCTCTACCCCCGATTTTCTTTCCCCGGAGGACTTTGTGGCACTCGCGCTCAACCACGGAGCCCGCGTCGTCACGAGCACGTACAATGAGCCCCTGATCACCAGCGAGTGGGCGGTAGAAGTGTTCAAGGTTGCCCGGCGCTACGGACTTGTAACATCATATGTGTCGAACGGAAACGGCACACCGGAAGTGCTGGAATATATCAAGCCGTGGGTGGATCTCTACAAGGTGGATCTCAAGGGATTCGACGACAAGCGTTACAGAAAGCTGGGGGGCGTGTTGAGCCACGTCCTCGACACGATCAAAATGCTCCATGAAAAGAAATTCTGGCTCGAAATCGTCACGCTTCTGATCCCCGGATATAACGATACGGAGGGTGAAATCCGGGATATTGCCCGATTCGTAGCGTCCGTCTCTCCTGACATTCCGTGGCACGTGACCGCATTTCACTCCGACTACAAGATGATGGATACGGATAATACTCCGGTGCGCACTATTGTCCGGGCAGCCGAGATCGGATACGAATGCGGCCTGCGATATGTGTACGCAGGAAACCTTCCGGGGCATGTTGGACGATATGAGAACACGTATTGCCCCTCCTGCGATACGATCCTGATCCGCCGCAGAGGGTATATGATCCTGGAGAATGTCATCGCCGGGGGCCGGTGCCCAAAATGCCGGACGGAGATACCGGGGTTCTGGAGCGTGCCGAAGGAGCGGATGAACGCCGGCTGAAGCCAGCGCCTACCGGTCGGCGCCTACCGGCCGCGATTTTGTTTCAGTTCGCTGCGATCGCCTCAAGAGGCTGCTTGTATATGCCCTCCCTTTTTCTTACCATCCCCTCATGGCCGAGCGTCGTCCTCAGAAGAAGAAGCCCGAAGAGATCAAGCGCGATCCTCTGAAAGAGATCGAGATGACTGCTGAGGACTGGGCGGAGTTCGAGCACGGTGTGAAGCTCTTCAACGCCGGGAAGTTCTGGAACTCCCATGAGGCGTGGGAGCAGATATGGATCAGGCACAAGGAGGACGAGCGGCTCTTCTTCCAGGGACTGATCCAGCTTGCCGCGGCGTATCATCAGCTCCTGGCCAAGGAGAGCCAGAAAGGCCTTTTGAACAACATCGACAAATCGTACGAGAAGCTCGCCGTCTTCCGGCCCGAGTACATGGGAGTGCTCGTTCAGCCGCTTCTGAAATTCATCGACGAGGGGAAGAAGGAGGCGCATCGTCTCGGAGCCGCGAACATCACGCGGTTCAACCACAACCTCATCCCCAAACTGCAATTCCACAAGCCCTCAAACCCCGATCTCCTTGTGGAAATCCACGAAGTCGTGGGATCGGAAAAATTCAGCGAAGGGGCGAAGCTCTTCAACACGGGGTACTACTGGGAGGCGCACGAAGCGTGGGAGGATGTCTGGCGCGATCAGGAGGGGGATGCGAAGACCTTCAGCCAGGCCTTCGTACAGATGGCCGCCGCTTACAGCTTCTTAAAACTCAATAAGCCCGGAAGCGCCCGGTACCTGTTCGAGAAGGCGATCGCGAAGTTTCTTGAGTTTGAGAATCTCGACAGCGGGTTGGACCTCAAGCCGCTGATCGGATCGATGCAGACCTCGCTCCGGGAGATGAGCGGCGCAGGAGGGAACGGAAGCTCACCGTCGAGATTCAAAACCCCCGCAGCGGTCAGCCTCTCCCGGGAATAAAACGGCGCCTAGGCGCCGCCCTTTCTGACTTTCTGTTCTACCGCCAGATGCTGCTCGGTCGTAATCTGCAGATCCTCCCTGACGAGTTCGAGCTTGTCGGCGTCAGCGCTCGAGATTGATCCGCTTTTCCACGCCTCTTTCAACGCCTCAGTATAGATCTCGGTCCTCGTTTTTTCCTCGAGAGCCCTGTGCTCCTCTTCCCCGATGCCGAGCACGCCCCGCCAGTTGAGAAGGAGAAGCTGCTCGTCTGTGGAGAGCTGGCCGTCGGCCCACGCCTCGCGAAGCGCGCGTGAGTAGACGCCGGATAGGGCCTGCGGCGGAATAGTTCGCGCCGCTTCAATCTGCGCGGAGAGCGCTGCCGATTGGGTTTTTCTGATCGTGCTTTCGAGATCGGCCGCTCCGGCGTGCGCCGGCTCGATCACCTGGACCTTCGCCAGTTCGAGGAGCGCCTTGTCGAAGGCGTTTTGCGAATGAAGCTGGGTTGCGAGGGCGAAATACTCCCGGACTTTCGTCTCGCGGGCCTGGCGCCGGCCTTCCTCGCGCGCCGCGTTGAGGGCCTGCTCTTCTTCCTGCTTGCGAAGCTTCTCCAGCTCGAGTCGATTGTGGAGCTCCTGCTCGACCTTCTGCCGGGCTGCTTCGTCTGCACGCCGCCTGGCCTCCGCTTCTTCGCGCCGTTTCTGCTCGGCAGCGGCCAGCTCCCGTTTCTGCTCTTCTTCGCGTTTCGCGCGTTCCTCGTCGGCGACCCGCCGGCGCTCCGCTTCTTCGGAGCGCCGTTTTTCATCCTCAACCTTTAGTTGAGCCTCCTTCTCGGCCCTCTGCCTCGCCTGCTCGTCGACACGCCGCTTTTCTTCTTCTAGCCGCCTTCGCGTCTCTTCCTCAAGCGCCGTTTTGGTCCGATCCTCGTTGCTGCGCTTCTCTGCCTCGAACCGTTTCCGTTCGGCTTCCATGCGCTGCCGCTCTTCCTCGAGGCGCTTCGCGGAATCGGCTTCCCGGCGCTTCAAATCGTCGATCAGCTTTCGCTGCGCCTCGGCGGCCTGAGCCCTCTCGGCATCGGTTTTCATCCGCTGCTGCTCTTCCCGCCTGTGCAGTATCTCAAGCTCGAGAGTCCTTCGCTTCAGCTCCTCTTCGGTGCGACTGCGCGATTCTTCGGCCCTCTGTTTGTCTTCAAGCGCAATCTGAGCTTCCTCGGGGGTCTGCCTCACGGCAGGGACCGACTTCCCTTCCGCTTCCCGGAGCTTCGCCTCCTCGGCCCGCCGCTTCATGAAGTCGGAGACCTGGGTCGCGGGAGGCTGTTTGGCCTGCGCCGGCTGCGGCGCGCTTTGTTTTGCCTGGGCCGCCTCCGCCGCCGCGGGCTGCTTGCCGCCGGCGTTTGCAGACGCCGCCTTTGCCTCTGCGGTCGCAGGCGGGGCCGCCGTTTCGGCGCCGGGGCGTCCGCCCTTTTTCTGAATATTCTTGAGTCGCTCCTTGTACGCCCGCGCGTAAAAATTCTGAGGATCGAGCTCGATCGTCTTGTCGATTTCGACGAGCGCGTTGTCGATCTCCCCGGATTTCATGAACCGGTCGGCGGCCTTGAGGAGCTCGCTCGCCTGTTGCTTCCGGGCATTGTCTTCGGGGGTGAGTGCCTTTTTCTTCAGCATGGGATCTCAGTGGCGGGAATCAATGAGTCATTGGGTTGGGCCGTCATCTCAGAGCGTCTGTTCGATGGTGGTCTTGAACTCCGGCTGGTCGGACAGGTTGTAGAAATCCGCGTTCGCCAGCTCGTCGAGACGATATCCGAGGCCCACCGCCTGCCGCAGCGCCTGCAGGGCGTTCTCCTTTGCCTTGGGATCGATCTTCTTCTCCTTCAACGAGTACATCTGCAGCGAATACATCTGGGCCGTTCGATATCGTACCTCGGCATTGCGCTTCTCGAGCGCGGCGGCCTTCAGCGCAAGATCCGACGTCTCTCCGTATTTGCCCTGGCGCGTAAGCGTGAGGGCAAGATAGATCATGGCCCGCGCGTTTTTCGGATTCTTCTTCAATTCAGCGCGGAGGACCGATTCCGCCTTCGAGAGCAGGTCACCTGCCTGCGTCGCCTTGCCCGTCACCTGGAGCAACCGGGCGTAACGGTACATCGACTCGTAATCGTCCGGTTTGGCTCTGAGGCGCAGCCTGAAGGCCGCGGCGACACGATCGCTCTGCATCCCGGAGAGCTCCGGATCGAGCATAACCGCATCGGCGAAGGGGCCGAGGAGGTATCCGGCGGAATCTCCGGCGCACTGCAGGGCGATAAGCTGGTACGAACTTGCCTGACGCGCCGCTCCGTTGAGCCGCTGCGCAACCGCGTAAGTCAGAAGGAGATCCGGGTCGCGCGGGCTGAGCTCATAGGCGCGTCCGAGCATCGTGACCGCGTCCTGATACTGACCCACCTGAAGGAGGGCCCGCGCCCTGTCGGCGAGGAGCTTGCCCGACTTCGGGGAATACTGTTCGGCGGTGTCGAATTCGGAGAGCGCTCTGCGGAAATCCTTTCTCTGTGAGAGGACATTTCCAAGCGCACGATAGCCATCGCTAATCGACGGATCGAGCGACAGCGACTGAACGGCGAACTCTTTCGCCTGCGCAAGCGAGGAGTCGTTGTCATCCCAGCCCCGCTCGACGCGCCCGGCAACGACGTTTCCCGCGGCCGCCATCGCTTCTGCAAACGAACCGTCCTGCTGAATCGCCTGCCGGAAAAGGCCGAGAGCATCCTGCGTGCTTTCCTTCGTGCACCGGTGCAATAGTTCGAGTCCATGCAGGTAGAGCGCGTAAGCGTCGGGATTGGGGAGCAATCGCACAGGCGCAAACCCGGCCTGGCTCTCCACCGGGCCTGAGCCAAGTTCGCTGGCGATCTGCCGGGAGAGTTCCCGCGATACGATCGCGAGGCTTTCCGGCGCGACCTCGAACTTGCCGGTCCAAAGCGTGTTCCGGGCAGAATCGACGAGGGTAACCCCGAACGCATACCCATGCGGAGATTTCGTGATTGTACCGGCCACCGCGTACCTGAATCCGAGGCGGAATGCGGCCTGCTCCGGCTCCCTGGCGCCCTGGGCAATGGAATAGGCCGAAGCAAAATCCATGATGATGATCGATTTGAATTCCCGGAGCCGGCCGGACGTTTCCTCTGCGAGCGAGGAGCCGAGGACCTTCTCATCCGCATCGTCCGACTGACTCTTCCATGGAAGGACGGCTACCGACATCACGGAGGACGAAGAGCTCTTTTTAAGCTCAAGAACGACGAGGACGCTGACGATGATAATCGCGATGAACGCTCCCATCATCATCGCCGGAGCGTAGGGTTTCCTTCTGCTTGTGATCGGGGGCTGTTCGTGGTGGAGAGGACGCGCTTTCCTTCCTTTTTTCCTTGCGCCTGCCGCTTCCTCGGCTTTCTTCCCCTGCGCCTCCTTTATCTGGCGCTCAAGTTCGAGCGCTCCGGAGTGATTGGGATCGTTAACGAGGGCCTTGGCTGCCTCGACGGAAGCATGCTCGAGATCCCCGTCTTCGAAAAAGACCTGCGCCCGTGCGACAAGGGATTTGATCCTCTCCTCGCGCTCGCGGGCCTGTAATTTGGATTCCTCCTCCTTCCGTATCCGCTCGTCTTCCTTTTTCCGGGCTTCCGCTTCCTTCTTCTGGCGCTCGGCGTCGGCGCGCTTCCGCTCGGCTTCGACGATCTTGCGGCGCTCTTCTTCACGTCGGGCGCGCTCCTCCTCCACCTTCTGGAGCCGCTCTGCCTCTTCGTGCCTCTTTCGTTCTTCCTCTTCCTTGCGCCTCAGTTCCTGTTCCTGGCGGTTGCGGGCTTCCGTCTTCTTGGCGGCTTCCGTGCGGAGCTTCCGGATGACCTCCTCTTCCTGAGACTTCAACGACGCCTCCTGTCGGCGCCGTTCTTCCTGAGCGTCGTGGAGACGCCTGGAATTCGACTGGGCTTCTTCTGCTGAGCGCGCTTTGATGGCCTGAAGGGCGCGTTCCTCGGCCTCCCGGGCGATTTTTCGCGATTCGTCCTCGAAGGAGCGGCGTTTCGTCTCCTCGACCTTGCGCTTCAGCTCCTCCTTGAACTGAACTTCGTCCTGCTCAGACACCCTCTGTCCCTCGCGTGATGGTGGTTTAAACTCGCAAAATATAGAGAAACCGCTTTGGAATGTCAATAAGAGGGGTATCCGGCGTCATAGGGTCAAAATGGGTAAATCAGCCCCGAAACGGCATTTTCGGGATTTCGTCTGCTTGGAATCCGAACTTCCTAACTCTTATATTGACACGAACCGGAAGTTTACCCACCCAAATGGCCATCAAAGGAAAGCGATTGTCGAAGCCCTCCGGGCGTGCGAAGAGGGGGGCGAGCTCCCCCAAGGTTTTGAGAGGGCTCGATCGGCGTTACGATGCCGAAGATACCGGCGCGATCGACGTCGAGGTGCTTGAAACGGTTCCATACGAGTATCCGGGAAAGGACATCGTCATCAATATCGACACGGACGAGTTCACCGCGGTCTGCCCGTACTCCGGACTCCCCGATTTTGCGACTCTGCGGATCGATTATGTCCCCCGCTCACTCCTGCTCGAGCTGCGCGCGGTGAAATACTACCTCTTGTCGTACCGGAACGTTGGGATCTTCCAGGAGCACGCAGTAAATCGCATCCTGAAGGATCTCGTCGATTGCAGCAAGCCGAAATGGATGAAGGTGACGGCGGATTACAAGATCCGTGGAGGGGTGCACTCGGTTGCCAGTTTGGAGTGGGGGAAGAAATAGGGGAGATGCCAAAAACCTTCATCCTCCTCGGATCTCTCTTTGCCTTCCTGGCTGTCGGTCTGGGCGCCTTCGCCGCTCACGGCTTGAAGGACAAGCTCACGCCGGACCTGTTCAGCATTTTTGAGGTGGGCGTTCGATATCATCTGTATCACGCCCTCGCCATTTTCGTCGTCGCCTGGCTCGCCGTTCAATATCCGGGCGCGAATCCCGCTCCTGCCGGCTGGCTCTTTCTCGCCGGCATTATCCTCTTTTCCGGGAGCCTCTACGCGATGAGCCTGACCGGCGCACGCTGGCTGGGCATGATCACCCCCGTTGGGGGCATCTGCTTCCTGGCCGGTTGGGGGTGGATCGGCTGGGCGATATGGAGGGAAGCGATGTAAAAGCGTACCTACCCACCCGTTCTTCTCCCCGATCTCCCAACTAGAACCCCGCTTTTCCGCTCAGAAACCGAGATTCCCGCAAGTGCGTGATTGCCAACCCCTGCAGCCCGCTATATATTGTCTGAAATCACACCCCCGTGATGGTGAGACGTAGAGCGCCGGCGGCCCCGAGGCCCGGAATGGCACTGAGACTCGTCCAGGAGAAGGCAACATGTCGCGACTTCTGTTCTTAGCAATTTTTCTTGCAATCCTTCCTGCGTTCCTCCTTTCGAAGCAACAGCCATCCAGTGTGCGGGCCACTCCTCGCCAGCAGGGCCAGCCGCTCTCGAAGTTCCTAACGCGCGGCGGTGAGTTTCATACCCCCAGCGGGTTCTCCGGCTCAATCGATCCAACGGGGTGGCGGATGACGTATGGCTCTGGCGGCGAGCCGCGGTTCATGCCGGCCGCAGAGGCCTCCTCATCCTCTCTCGCCGATACGGCCTGGAGCAATAAATTCGGCTTCAGGGGGATCTGCGGGTACGTATCCGCGCTGGCTGTCATTGGCTCCGATCTCTACGTGGCAGGGAATATAGTGTCGGCCGGAAATTCGGGAGCGAGAAACATCGCGAGGTGGAACGGACATAACTGGTCGTCTGTTGGAGGGGGAACCGATAATGCGATCTTGGCGCTTGCCGTTATCGGGACAGACCTCTACGCAGGAGGGGTTTTCGCGAAGGAGGGAAACGTCGCTGCCAATCTCATCGCGCGCTGGGATGGAAGCGTCTGGTCTCCGCTTGGATTGGGCGTCACGGGCGACATAGTGCGCGCCCTCGCCTCGAGCGGCACTGATCTTTACGTTGGCGGCCGGTTCAGTTCGGTGGGAGGTATCCCCGCATCGAACATCGCCAAATGGAACGGCAGTAACTGGTCTGTGCTGGGTTCAGGGACGAATTACGAGGTCCAGGCGCTGACCGCGATTGGGACAGACCTTTATGCGGGAGGGTATTTCGATACTGCTGGAGGAGTCCCGGTTCAGAAAGTCGCCAAATGGAACGGCAGTAACTGGTCTGCGCTGGGTTCAGGGATACCGGGTGTTGTGTACGCTCTTGCCTCGATCGGGACAGATTTGTATGCCGGCGGAGAGTTCGGTACGGCAGGCGGTATACCAGCCAATAACATCGCGAAATGGAATGGGAGCAGCTGGTCCGCTCTCGGGTTTGGAGTCACCGGTGATGCTTTTGCCGAGGTCTATGCCCTGGCGGTGAACGGGTCGGATTTGTACGTGGGAGGTCGGTTCAACAAGATCGGGGCGACAACCGTCTATAACGTCGCCAAGTGGAATGGAAGCTGGTTAAATCTCGGCTCGGGAATACAGGGGCCGGTGGTCGCTCTGGCCGCATCAGGGTCCACAGTCTACGCCGGCGGATCATTCGGCACGGCGGGGGGAGGAGGCGCAAGCAGCATCGCCGTGTGGAACGGCGCTGTGTGGTCTGGTCTGCACGATGCCTCTTCGGGCAAGGGGGTCAACTTTGAAATTTATGCGCTCGCCGCGATCGGCACGGATCTTTATGCGGCGGGAGCCTTCACGATTGTCGGCCAGACGAACATGAACTACGTCGCAAAATGGGACGGGAGAAACTGGTCACCGCTGGGATCGGGCGCGAACAACTCCGTGTACGCACTCACAGTCATTGGCACGAACCTTTACGCCGGCGGATCTTTTGACAGTGCGGGAGGGGCCCGGGTTAACTACATCGCGATGTGGGATGGAAGTGCGTGGTCGGCGCTCGGGGCGGGTATGAGCGATTGGGTGTACGCCCTCACGACTATCGGAAATAAGCTGTATGCTGGAGGATTTTTTTACCAGGCAGGAGGCACTACCGTATATAATATCGCCTCGTGGGACGGATTCGCCTGGTCGGCTCTGGGTCCGGGGCTAGATAATCTCGTAAATATCCTCACCTCGAGCGGCACCACGTTGTATGCGGGAGGAAACTTCACCCACGCCGGCGCAACGGTGGTGAATCACATTGCGAAGTGGGACGGATCGAGCTGGTCAGCACTCGGGACCGGGGTAAGAGGAGGATGGCTTCCGGTAGTATTCGCCCTGGCGGCGGAAGGAGCGGATCTTTATGCGGGCGGGGAGTTCGACACCGCTGGATCAGTCCCGGCACATGACATCGCAAAGTGGAACGGAAGCTCGTGGTCTGCCCTCGGTACGGGAGTTGTGGGAGCAGATGTAACCGGACTGGGGGTAAGCGGCAGCGATCTTTACGTCACCGGATCTTTTACGACCGCCGGGGGAGCGAACGTAAACAATCTGGCGCGCTGGGATGGCAGCAGTTGGAACGCTGTAGGCAGCGGGATCGATGGCCTGGGCTATTGGATTCAGCCCTTGGGAAATGACCTCTATTTTGGAGGATACTTCGGATCCGCAGGCGGCAAGCCCTCCGCATGCATCGCGAGCTACCGGCTCGGGAATTCCCCGATCTGGTCGTGGGTCAAGGAGGCGGGAGGGAACTCTGACGATGGCGCGACAGGCACTGCAGTTGACGACTCCGGCAACGTGTATGTGACGGGAACATTTTTGAGCACTTCGATGAGCTTCGGTGCCACCTTCCTATCCTCGGCTGGGTCGACGGATATCTTTGTCGCAAAATACACCCCTCAGGGAAACCTCGTCTGGGCGAAGAGCGCCGGGGGAGCCGGGGACGACTATAGTACCGGCATCGCCGTCGACCGGTTAGGCGACGTGTATATCTCCGGACACACGCAAAGCGCAACGATGATGTTTGACACTGTCTCCTTCACGAAACCCGGCTCCTCTGTCGACATTTTCCTGGCCAAGTATGATCGAGCGGGGCATGCTCTGTGGGTGCGGGGAGCCGGAAGCGCCGGAGGTGACTTTGCGTACTCCGTTGCCGCGGACGGCTCGGGGAATGCGTTCATCACCGGTTATTTCACGAGTTCGTCGATACAGTTCGGCACCACTACGGCGCTGACACTTGGCGGCACGGCGGGATTTTTCGAGGCGAAGTACAGTCCCCTGGGAGTCGCCCTCTGGTCACGGGGCGCTTCGGGAGGCGGGGGGCAGTACGGCCTGAAGGTCACCGCGGATTCTGCGGGAAACTCCTATTCGACGGGTTCATTCAACGGCACGTCGATCACCTTCGGACTAAATCCAGCGCTGAGCCAGAGCGGGACTGAGAATGCCTTCATCGTCAAGTACGATACCGGGGGAACGGCGCTCTGGTCGCGGAGCGGCAACGGCGGCGGCTCGAACGGCGGAAGCGCAATTCGGCCGGACCGGTGGGGGAATGTGTACCTCGGGGGAGGGTTCACGAGCGCTTCAATCAATTTCGGCGCGGTGGGGCTGAACAGAATGACTGCAACCGGCAACCTCGATGTGTTCCTTGTGAAGTATTCAGGCGGCGGCAATCCAATCTGGGCCACGGCGGCCGGGGGAGGATCGACGGATTTCTCGATCGGCCTCGATGTGGATCGCTCCGGCAACCCGTATCTCACAGGATGGACGCAGAGCCGCGCGTTCGGGATCGGGAAGTTCTCGTTCCCGAATGGGGGGTCGAAAAACCTGTATGTCGCAAAATACGATTCCGGAGGACACCTCCTCTGGGCTACAGCCGTGGGGAATACCGGGCAGGTGTCTCCGTCGGACATCGCGGTCGATCAGGGCGGCAACAGCCTTATCGCGGGGACGTATGGCACGGCCGGGGTCGAGGTGTTCGATCCCGATACCGTCAGTGAGTATGCGCTGTCGAACGACGTGTTCATTGGGAAGCTCGGCGCGAACCCCGTGCCCCAATCCCTGGAGCAGCTGGTGTCGTTGCATTCGGGATGGAATCTTGTCTCGAATCCAACGGTGTCCTCGGACGATTCCGTAGATCATCTCTTTCAGGGATCCTCCGGCATCGCGATCGGCTACGGAGCAGGGGGTTACCAGGTCACTCCTACGATGCCGCCGGGCAATGGATATTGGCTCAAATATCCGGCTTCTACTCAGGTCTCGATATCGGGCTCATCCTTCTATCTTGATAGCATTGCCGTGATCCAGGGCTGGAACATCATTGGCTCAGTTTCAACGTCTTTTTCCACCGCAGCCATCACTTCCGTGCCTCCGGGGATGATCACATCGCGGTTCTTCGGATATAACGGGAGTTACTACACGACATCCACCATCGATCCAGGATCAGGATACTGGGTGAAAGTTGCTCAGAGCGGAAAACTGGTTTTATCGGCTCTCGGGTCGGCCGTTCCCGAGGCGAACCGCATCAAGATCATCGCGAACCCGGAAGGACCGCCTCCTCCCCCGGAAGAAGATTCCAGGACTCATCCGTCGGTGCCGGGTCAATTCGCGCTCTATCAGAACTTCCCGAATCCCTTCAACCCGGTAACGGTCATCCGTTACGAACTCCCGGTCCGAAGCCGCGTTTCTCTCGAGATTTTTAATACGCTGGGGCAGAGGGTGGCCACGTTGGTCGACGAGGTGCAGGATCCTGGTTTCCGCTCCGCGAAGTGGGATGGCAGAAATCAGTCAAGCGGGATTTACTTTTACCGGATCCAGACGGAGAAGTTTACGCAGACGAAGAAGCTCGTCTTAGTGCGTTGAGCTGATCCTCTTCGCCTCACGTCGAATCATGCGCGCCCTGAAGGGCGCGCCTACACATACAATAAACGGACGTTGGGGAGTCCTCCTGCTCCCGACTCCCTCGGCCTCGGGCGATTCACATTGCTCGCGGCCGTTTTGTTCACGCGGCTGGCCCCGGTACGGATCCGGTTTCAGAGGCGCTGAGTGCTCTCCCGCCGGTGCTTCAAGTATCCGTAGATAGCAGGCAGGGTAGAGATGACGATGATGGCCGCGATGACCAGCGAGAAGTTGTTCTTGACCGAGGGAATTGTCCCGAAGAAGTAGCCCGCGAAGACGAAGAGACCCACCCAGGCAATCCCGGCGGCCACGTTATACGCCATGAACCGCGTGTATCTCATGACGCCGATCCCCGCCACGAACGGCGCAAATGTCCGGAGTATAGGGAGAAACCTGGCGATCACGATCGTCATCCCTCCCCGCTTCTCATAGAACAACCGCGCCCTCTCGAGATACGCCTTGTTGAGGAACCGTACATTCTCTTTCCTCAGAATGCCCGGTCCAATGTAATACCCCAGCCAGTAGTTCAGCGTGTTTCCCAGAATGGCGGCCGCCGAGAGAGAGACGAAGAGCCAGAATGGGTCGATCGAGCCCGTGGCAGCCAACGCGCCCGCCGCGAAGAGGAGGGAGTCGCCCGGAAGGAAGGGTGTCACAACCAGCCCCGTCTCGGAGAAAATCACCGCGAACAGGATCGCGTATGTCCACCCCCCGTACGCGACGATCAGGTCATTGATGTGGACGTCGAGGTGCAGTACTACATCGACGAGCGATTGCAGGAAATCCATATCGGCCGCCTCCCCTATTGTACCAGTTCGAAGTCCATCTGCCGCTCCTCGGGATCGACGCGGATCACCCTCACGGTGACCTTGTCGCCGAGGCGGTAGCGCTTCTTCGTGCGGCGGCCGATGAGGGAGTATCGCTTCTCGTCGAAGATGTAGTAATCGTCCTCCAGGTCGCGCATCCGGATCAGGCCTTCGACGAGGAGATCGGAGATCTCGACGAACATTCCGAAGTTAGTAACGCCAGAGATGATCGCGTGGAACACGTCCCCGAGATGGCGCTTCATGTACTCCACCTGCATCACCTTCACGGAGGCGCGTTCCGCATCGGTGGCGACGCGCTCCCGATCGGAGGCCTGCTTGCAGATCTGGGGGAGCTGCTCCGTCAACTGGAGGCGCCGCTTGTGCGGCATCTTCGCGGCGTACTCGGCCAGCAGCCGGTGCACGAGAAGGTCGGGGTAGCGCCTGATCGGGGAGGTGAAGTGGCTGTAGTACTTGAACCCCAGTCCAAAGTGCCCGATGTTCTGCTCGGAGTAGACGGCCTTTGCCATCGAGCGGATTGCGACTTCATTGACGACGTTTTCTTCCTCTTTGCCCCTGACATCGTTCAAGAGCTTCTGAAGCGCGCGTGAGGTCATGCCCCCGTGGAGGTTCAGGCTGTATCCGAGGTGCTCGACAAATGAGGCGAGGTCCTTCAGCTTGTCCGGAGGCGGCTGGTCGTGAATCCGGTAGACGAACGGCTGGATGTTGCCCGGTTTCTTCTCGAGCCCGATGTGTTTGGCCACGACCTGGTTGGCGAGCAGCATGAACTCTTCGATGAGGCGGTGAGCGTCGAGACGCAGTTTCTTCACGATCTCCGTCGGTTTTCCCTTCTCGTCGTACTTGAATTTCGTCTCGACCGACTCGAAATCGATGCTCCCTTCCTTCAGACGTTTCTTCAGGAGGGTCTGGCTGAGCGCGTGCATCTGGCCGATCGTCTCCGCGAAATCCCCGCGCTTCGTTTCGATGATCTTCTGGACTTCCTCGTAGGTGAACCGCCTCTTGCTGTGGATGACGCTCCGCTCGATCCGGTACTGCTCCACGACCCCTTTAGGCGTCACGTCCATGATCGCGGAGTAGGTCAGCCGGTCTTCTCCCGGACGAAGACTGCAGATGTCGTTCGAGAGCCGCTCCGGCAGCATCGGGATCACCTCGTCGGCGAGGTAGACGCTGGTGCCGCGTTTGTACGCCTCCTGGTCGAGCTCCGATCCCTCGGTCACGTAGTGGCTCACGTCGGCGATGTGGACCCCCAGACGGAGATTGCCGCCCGGCAAGGATTCCAGTGAAACAGAGTCGTCAAAGTCCTTCGCGTCTTCCGGATCAATCGTGACGCAGAGGGCCGAGCGAAGATCGAGCCGTTTCCCGTACTCATCCTCAGGGATCGTGTGCGATATCGAGGCGGCTTCCGAGTCGACCTCGCGGGGAAAATGAAGGGGGAGCTGAAACTCGCGCGCCACAGCCGTCATCTCGGCGCCAACCTCTCCGGACTTGCCGAGAATCTCGACGATGTGCCCTTCGGGGTTGAGGTTGGCCGATTCCCACTCGTCGATCATCGCAACTACTTTACTCCCCGGGCGCGCTCCTTTTGTCTTTCCCTTGGGGATGTAGATGTCGCGCGGGACTTTCCTGCTGTCGGGAACCACAACGAAGAAGTTCCTGCTCTTCTGAAACACGCCCACGACCGGCTGGCCGCTCCTCTCAATTACTTCGACCACTTCGCCCTCCGGAATTTCAGCCTCGGCGCCATCCCTGATTCGGGAGGAATCGACCGCTACCGGAGCCACAGCCACGGTATCTCCGTCGAGCGCGTTGCCGATGAGATTGGGCGCGATAGCGATCATGCCAGCATGAGGCGGAAGAAGCGTCACCTCGCCGTTCCCGCGTTTGAAGATGGCGAGCTTACCGACCATCCGGTGGGTGGATACGGTCGGACGCGGTTGGCCGGCTGCCGCCGCTCCGGAGTGCGCGGGTGCCGCGGCCGGGCGCGTCCCGGCTTCTCCGCTCCCTCGCGGGGATCGTCCGTGTCGCGTCTGCTCCCCTTCGGGTGCGCCGCGTTGCCGCCCGTGCCTGCCCCTCTCTCTGGCGGTCGTTTTTGCGGCTCCGTTTGCGGGGGGCATCGCCTGCCGTTCGGTAGCGGCAGCGCCCACTCCGTAGCGCCTCTGTCTCCCGCGATCGATCTTCCTGGCCTGATGAAGCTCGTTGAGGGCCTGCATGAGAAGCTTTCGCTCCGCATCTGATCTAAGAGAAAGGCGCCGGAGAATGACTCCTGGCTTGAATTGTTCATCCGGGTTTTTCGACAGAAAGCGAAGGACCCGCTCCTTCATTGATGTTAGTTGTTCAGTTGACATGTACTATGATAGTTTCAAGTTTAGTTTATTGAATCGATGGACAAGCCGGAGCCCACAGCCGGCGCCTACAAGGGAATAACCCCGGAAGAAGTGGATAAGAACTAAAAAGAAAAGCGGTAATACAGGCGCGCTTCGTTCGTGAGCTTTTTCTCTTCCGAGAGATCGCCCTCGACTCGCCGCTGGATCTCAAGGAACAGGTTGTGAATCGAAGACGCCTTCAGGACGTCTCCGAGGCTCATCTGATAACTGACGTTGGCGTTACCGATGTCGTTGAGGATCTTTCCGCCCACCTGCCAGTATCCCTTGAATGCCTCTCCGCTCAGCCGCACATTCGCGCCCTGCTGAACTCCTCCACTTTGATACGTCACCTCGGCATTTCTGATGAACGGAAATTCCTGACGGAGAAAGTCCG
Source organism: uncultured Chlorobiaceae bacterium (assembly GCA_964512655.1). GTDB lineage: Bacteria > Bacteroidota > Ignavibacteria > UBA10030 > SZUA-254 > VBOC01. The sequence goes on from CAZEJT010000009.1 coordinate 74,553, forward strand.
TCAGCACGCCGGAGAGAAGGCCGGATGTGAATCCCGAAGTGGCCGTCGAACCCACGCTTGAGGCGATGTCTCCGCGCTCCCGCGGCGTCAAATCGTCGCGGAATTTCCCTGTCAGGATGAACGAAAGCGCGTCCGACTGGACGTCTCCGCCTTTCGCCTGCGAAGACCAGTCCACGGGGTCCTCTCCGGGGCGCATCTGCACCTTCATCGACATCACGAGTTTCGGTTCATAACGGGTGCCGGTGATGTTTAATTGCACTATGACCTTTTGTTGCAGGGAGTCGTGCGCGGGGTCTGTCCTGTAGCCCTCATAGGTCGCCTGGATGTCGAGTTCCGGGTTGTCCCACTGCCCGATGAACTTCAGTTTCCCCGAAGCGTCGAAGCGCCTGAAGAAATTGTAATAGGAATTGGGCGAAACAGTGATCTCGCCTGTGAGCCGTGCCGTTCCGCCGCCCTTGATGAGGCTGACCGTTCCGTCGAGCTCCGCGTAAAGCTCCTCGTTGGTGCTGGGCGTGAAGATCATCTTGATTGCATTCGATCCCCTCGTCTCGATGATCACGTCGTAGCGCAGTCGGTCGAGAAACGTGGACTCATGGATCCGGCTTTCCGGCCGGGCGGCTGTCGCGTTCTTCGCTTCGTTCCCCGCGTAGAATTTGGAAGGCGCAGGCCCCTGCGGGGTCGCTTTCGTGGTGTCGTCGACCACGATGTAATTGAGGGCAAGCTGGTTGCCCGGTCCGCCCCCCTCGACCACGGGGGGCGAGGTGAGGTTGGCCCCCTGGAGGTAGAGCTTGCCGGATACGTACGGACGCTGGAGCGTGCCGACAAGATGCAGCCCGTCCAGCCCCGTTTCGGTAGGGAGAGGGCCGTAAATTGTCGTGTGGAGCCGCGCCGTCGCATCGGTCATGAGGAGGATCTGCCCGTAGGCGGTGAGATCGAGCGAATCCACCTGGTAATTCCTGATCGTAAGAAACCCGCTCAGACGGGCTTCTCCCGAAGGCCCGAATCTCTGCAGATTCTTCACCGTCAGATTCTTCACGACAATCTTGTTCCGTGCCGGCTCGAGCGCCGCCGAAACCGAGTAGGAGACGTTGTTGGGAGTAAACAGGAAACTGACGTCGGTCAGCGTCACCGATCCCAGGTACTCGGGATCTCGGGGAGTGCCGGCCACGGTCAGGTCGGCATGGAGAGCGCCCTTCAGGTTGTCGAACTCGGTGAGGAGCGGATCCAGCACATTCAGATCAAATCCCTCGGACACGATCTTGACGTTCTGGAGTTTATCCGGGAAGCGGTCTTTCACCCCCGTGAACGCGAGGTTGATCGGGAGTTTCCCCTTGACTACCAGGCTTGCCACCGGATCCTGGGGCAGTTTCCGCACGGTGACATCGAGGGTGGCCATTGAGTCCCGGTACCCTATATCCGCTGCAACTGACCCGATGCGCGTCCTCCGGTAATACATGCTGTCGCACGCTGCCTTGAAGGTGATCAGCGGGTTGACCGTGGAGCCCGAGAGATGGACTTCTGCGTTCGCCCTTCCCTGAAAACCATGGTCCGGACGAAGCAGTTCCTTGTTGCGAGTCAGATAGGGGAGAGCGGCAAGGTCGTAATTATTCAGATTCGTGTCGAAATCGAAGTCGCCGTTATGGTGGAGCACCCCCGTCAGCGAGAGCTGTTCTGCGTTGCGCGTCATGAGGGCGTGCATCACGCGAGTACCGTCGTAGTCGAGGCGCATCTGCACGTCCTGATCGTTCCTCCACCGATATTCCCCTGCGCGCACCGCAAGCGAGTCGAAATCGAATACGTAAGTATGGAGCTGTACCGACGTTTGCCCGGCCATAGCCACATCATAGAGCGAATCAACGATTCCTGAGAGGGCCACCGTGCCCTTGTACTGGTGATAACCGAGCGCCACCTTGAAGCTGTCGATATTCAGGGCGTTCACAAGCCCGTTTCCCACTCCCAGTTTGACGTTTGCGGATAACTGATCGAGGGTCGCGAGCTCCGTCAGCGAGTCGAGCCTGATAGCGACGCTGGTATTATTCAGCAGGAATCCTTTTTCGTATGAACCTATGTAAAACTCATCGAGGTTGCCATTGCACGTGAACGAGAGCTTTTCATCGGTCCCATGCATGGCCCCGGAGAGCGTTCCCCTTGCGTCGAATCTCCGGCCTTCGATCAACGTTGCGATGGGCTCAAGGTCCTTGATGCGCATAGTATAGTCGAAATCCAGCCTTCGCTGGGCCGCCGTGTGCGGCCGAAGCTTCAGCGCCTGGGGTCTCGTCCGGATCGATTCGGGGAGTTGGGCGTGCTCCTGGATGGCGGCAATGAGGTTTTCGGTCTGGTGAACGACCGACGCGGCGGCGAGATCGAGGTCGAACTTCCCGGTCAAATCCATGTCCATGATCGCCGACTGAAGCGTTAGCCGTTTGCTCTCCGGATTCTTCTGATCGAGGAAGAAGCGCACCTCCTGTGCGGCGACGGAATGGCTCTGGAAGGTGGATGGAAAGAGGGTCAGCTTCGCGTCCGTACTCATGTCGTCGATAGTCTTCCCGGAGCCGGCCAGCGTCCCGTCGATCGTGATATCGCTTTCGTACTTAGGATCGTCGATCACGGTGCCGATGTTGATGCCGTGCAAGGAAACATCCCCCCCGAAGTCGGGACGGCTCTGATTCGACATATCGACATGACCGGTGACCGTCGCCTTCATGGTCTGGCACGCAATATCGACCGTCCCCTCGACGCGCCGGGATTTTGCCCCAAGCGTGAACCGTGCGCTGTTGACCGTAATATTTCTAACGCGGGACGTATCAACCCGAAGAACCAAATTGGAATTGAGGGCTTCGAAGGAAACTCCCTTTCCTTTCATGCTGCCTGTCGAGGAGAGAACCGTCGAATACCTCGGATCCGATGTCAGAGCCGCGAGGTTCAGCCGTCTCGTGGTGAACGTCAGGTCATATGACGGGTCCCTGGGCTCGAAATTCATCGTACCCGACACCTCGCACTCGCCAAACCCCCCTTTCAGAATCGTCTTGGTCCTGAAATTGAGGGGACTCCCCGCGAACTGCACGTACAGGTAGGACCGACCCATTTTGTCGAATTTCGGAAGCCCAAGTCCGGGGAGGAGGCGCGGGATGTCGGCCGGATTGAGAGATGGTGCGCCGACAAAGAGGTCGAGCCGGAGCCGGCCGGGCCACTGCAGATTCTTAACTGTGCCGGAGACAGTGATCGGATTCTGAAATGCCTGAATCGCCATCCGCCTGATGGTCAGGTCCCCGTATTCCCCGTCCATTGCCAGATCGACGAATGCGGATCCTGCGAGAAAATCGAGAGGAGGGACGAGCGTCCTGAGTTCTTTCAGATCGATATTCTTCGCCCTCAGCTTGACGCGGGTGGAATCGTGCATCAGAGCCGTCTCTTTGGACGGCCTGAAGAGGTTATAATCTTTGAGCGCCGCATCGAGCTCCACATACGAGCGGCTCGACTGAATGATGAAGTTGCCCGCGGTTATTCCCTTCGCAGATATCGATGCCTGGCCTGCGCAGTGAGTCAATTCGAACTGCGGATGATCCGAGTAGAAACTGGTGTGAGTAAGCCGGACCTGCAGGTCCTCATTGCGGAATTCCGCCTTGGCCTGAACGTTGATGTCTTTCAACGCAAAAGAGCCGTAGTCGAAGGGCGCCGAGGTGTCGGGGTTCCCGGGCCGGGGCGGATGCGCCGATGTCGAATCGTACACCGTAAAGATGCCGTTCTTCAACTGGAGGTCGGCAACATTCAGGTTCCAATCGAACGAGCCGTGCGATGTGTCCGCAGAAGCGCCGGAGGGTTTGAAAAGCTTCGAGTAATTCCACTTGCCGTCAGTCCCCTTCACAAAATGGACTCTCGGCTGCTCGATGATGAAGTACGTGAGCCCAGCCTTCTTCTCGAAGAACGTGACCGGATCGTACTGGCAGAGAATTCTTCCGGTCTTGAGGAACAGTCGGTCGTGGTAATAGATTTCAAGCGAATCCGAGGTGATGCCGGTGAGGAAGTTTCCGCCAAGCGTCCCCAGCCGCACCGACCCATTGATATGGTTGGTGAGTGAAGAAACCAGGATTATCCGTATCCTGTCGCGGAAGAAATCGGTCTGAGTGAACCCACCAAGAAGAATCAGGAGAAGCAACCCCAGGCCCGCCACGTATGCGACTACCCTGAGAATCCTCCTCCAAAGAGGCCCCTTCACGGGATTCACGGCTCGGAGAACCTCTTGAGGATGCGGTCGACGAGGCCGGTGGTCGAGCGGTCGGGCACGATGTCGATGTTGGAGACTTTTCCGCCGGCCTTCTCAACGACGTCTTTGCCCACGATGTCGTCGACCTTCCAATCGGCCCCTTTGACCAACACGTCGGGGACGAGCGCGGTGATAATCTCTAACGGAGTGTCATCAGAAAAGAGGATTGCGTAATCGACGGGGGAGAGGTTCGCGACGACAAACGCACGGTCGGCCTCCTCGACGAGGGGGCGCTTGCTCCCTTTGATGCGCCGGACAGATGCGTCGTCGTTGACACCCACGATCAGGATGTCGCCGAGGGCTTTGGCCTTCGTCAGGTACTCGACATGCCCTCTGTGGATAAGATCAAAAACGCCGTTCGTAAAGACAACCTTTTTCCCCTCGCGCCGGAGTCCGGCTCTTATCGTGCGCAGCTCCCCGAGCCCGGCGACCTTCCCCATCAACTGCGGCCGCCAGAGTGGGGTCGGTTATTCATCTCCCTCGATACGTGCTCCTTCAGCTCCTCCTTGTCGATCGGCACAATCCCGACATATCCGCACACGATACCGCCCGCGAAATTGGCGAGGGTGGCCGCTTCTTTCAGGGCAGCGCCGCCGGCGAGCGCCATCGTCAGCGTGGAGATGACAGTATCGCCCGCCCCTGAAACGTCCTGCACATTCTGGGCCACCGTGGGAGCATGCGACGCGGAGCCGTCTGACTCGAACAGCGACATGCCCTGTGCGCCGAGAGTCAGGAGCACTCCCTTCGCGCAGAGACGCTCCATCAGCGAGCGTCCGGTCGAGTTGACGTCTTCCTCGTTCTCAAGCCGGTTCCCCGTCACCTGCTCTACCTCGCTCCTGTTCGGCTTGAAGAGGGTGACGTTTTTATACTCGAAGAAATTCTTGAACTTCGGATCGACCGTGATCGTCTTTCCATTCTCGTTCGCCAGGTCGATGATCTGCTTGATGAGAGTCTTGACGGCCACGCCCTTGTTGTAATCCTCGATGATGATACCGTCGAGCGAATCGATGTTGCGGCTCAGGACGGCCATAATCTTGTTCTGGATGATGTGTGAGATGTCGTTCTTCGATTCACGGTCGATGCGGATGACGTGCTGGTTGTGGGCAATAACTCTCGTCTTGACCGTCGTGGGACGGGTTCCGTCGATGACGATCCCGTCGGGGGAGAATCCGTGATCTTTGATGATTCCGAAGAGCTGATTCCCGCTGTTGTCCGCGCCAATGACTCCAACCAGAAGCGGTTCTCCTCCTAAGGATTTGATGTTCTGGGCTACGTTCGCAGCGCCCCCGAGCCGCGCCTGCTCCGTCTCCAGATCCATAACCGGCACTGGCGCCTCGGGAGAGATCCTGCTTACCGATCCCCAGAAGTACCGGTCGAGCATCAGGTCGCCGATAACTGCGATCCTTCTCCCGTTCATTTTCGAGAGAAGCTCGTTGAGCCGTTGTTCAGAAATGTGTATCATTTTCAGAAATATTTCTCTTCAAAATATAGACAGAACCGCCTTGAGAATCAAGTGATTACGGGGATTCAGACCTTGGAATTGCGCGCCCGCTTGTCTATATTTGCCTCACCATGAGCCGCCTCGAGCACATTTCCCAAGCGACCCTAAAGAACGTCGTGCGCCTGACTCAGAAGAAGTACCGGCGGGAGCAAGCGAAGTTTATCGTCGAAGGCTTGCGCGCGGTGGAGGAGGCGCTCCGGTCGGATTGGCGCGTGGAAATGCTCCTCGTTGGCGATCCGATTCTTTCGAAAGGCGATGCTGCGCCGGCCATGAAGTCGGCGAGGCAGAAGAAGTGCCCGGTTTATGAGGTTTCCGAGTCGGAGATGGGGCGACTCTCCGATACCGTGACCTCCCAGGGAATCATTGCCGTGGTCTCAATTAAAGATCAGCCGGGAGAAATGGAGCGGCTCACCTTCCCCCCGAAAGGGATCATCGTGTGCCTCGACGGGATCGCCGATCCCGGGAATGCCGGGACTATGCTCCGCACGTGTGACTGGTTTGGCGTGGATGCGGTCCTCATCGGCCGCAACAGCGTCGATCTTTACAGCCCCAAGGTCGTTCGAGGCGCGATGGGATCCATCTTTCACCTTCAGATCCTGCCGGATGTCGACCTTCTCGAGAGTATTCGTTCGGCGAAGAAGGATGGTTTCAAAGTGTATGTTACCCTGGCTCCTGCCGGGATCGCGCCGGCCGGGGCACCTTCTGTGGCCCCGCTCTTTCCCGTGAAACCGATCCCCGAGAAGATTATACTAATATTCGGGAACGAAGCCCACGGCGTAAGCAAGGAACTCATGAACGAGGCCGACGCTCATCTCTCGATCCCCAAATTCGGAAATGCGGAATCCCTGAATGTCGCAATCGCCTGCGGAGTGATTCTGGGCGCTGTCCGGCTATCGGGGAGAAGCGCCTCATCGCAATAGAATCATCCTCTTCACCTGAGTGAACGAGGTGCCCGGGTTGCCGACGGTGAAAACCTCAATCCGGTAGAAGTACACACCGCTCGCAACGTTGCCGGGGCTCCATTCCACTGAATGCGCTCCCGGCTGTACCGTCCCCTGCTGGAGCGTAGTAATCTCTCGCCCAAGAAGATCGTAGACTCTCAGGGTCACGATACTTGTCCTCCCGATCGTGTATCTGATACGGGTTGAAGGGTTGAACGGATTCGGGTAGTTATCCGAAAGGCTATACTGGTTGGGGGATGTGCGGGTGTCGACGACGGCCGAGATCAGTTGCAGGTTATACACTACCCGGTACCAGTTCGCCCACGCGCTTCCGTCCCACCTCCGGACCAGATACTCGATAGGAATTCCGATACCGTCGTAGGTAGTAGTCGCCTGATATAGATTCACCCACGCGGCGCCGCCCCACGTTTGTAACAAAAATGTCATTTGATGCGCACTCGTATCATACGTGTAAGTATATTGGAGGAGATTCACCCAGGCACTGCCGTTCCAGTATTGGAACAGCGCTGTGGTTTCACGGCCGTTCGCATCGTAGGTGAAACCGGACTGACCTGTGTTCACCCACGCCGTACCGTTCCAGTGCTGGCTGAAAAGACTTGTCTGATGCCCGTTGGCATCATAGGTGATACTCGTCTGACCGGAATTCACCCATGCGCTGCCGTTCCAGATTTGAAGTAATGAATAGGTCGGGTGTCCATTCGCATCATTCGTGTAGCTGACTTGAAAGCTATTGACCCAGGCGCCGCCGCTCCAGTTCTGGGACAATATGCCAACCAAATATCCATTCGCATCGTATGTGTAGACGCCCTGAGTAACATTGACCCACGCGTTACCGTCCCAGGTCTGACGTATTTCGCCGGTTAGATGTCTATTCGAGTCATGGGTCAGAAAGTCTTGACCGACATTCACCCACGCGGTGCCGTTCCAGGTCTGAGTGACATAGCTTGCCGTATTCCCACTGGAATCAAAATTGTAAATGGTTTGTGCGGAATCATACCATGCCGTGCCGTTCCAAATCTGATGCACGAGTGCGGCTTGGAGGGCGTGGGGTTGATGGGAAATGCTATCCTTGAGTGAGTCCACCCATGCGGAACCGCGCCAGGCCTGCGTGATGGTGACCTCGATGTACCCCCCGCCGGCAAGAAATGTAATGGATGAACGAGCATGTCTTTCAGGAGCGAGCAATTGCTTCTCGATCGAAAAAGCCGTTGTGTCGGCAAACACGTCCCTGGCGAGTGAAGCGGCATCTAAACTGTTTCGAGAGCCCGTGGGGACCCACTGGGCATGCAGAACGGAGGGAAGCAGGCCAACGATGCCGGCGAGGACAATGAGATACAAAAGCAAGTTTTTCATATGGTCCATCTTTCGTCTGATGATGGGTCTGGATTGCCGGTCGCAGTTGCCCCTTATTTCAGCAGAAGAAGTCGCTTCGTCTCGGCGAACGTCCCCGCCTGCAACCGATAGAAATACACGCCACTTGCCAGGTGAGACCCGTCGAATCTTGCCTCATAGCTTCCCGGGGTCATTTCCTCATTCGCGAGCGTTGCGATTTCCTTGCCAAGGATGTCGTACACTTTCAATGTCACCTGGCCCGATTTGGGTATCTGAAAACCGATGGTTGTCGTCGGATTAAAGGGGTTCGGATAATTCTGGCTCAAGGAGAACATGTGAGGGAGCAGAGCGGTCCCGGCTTCCTCTACAGACGTTGGCGGGTCAAACGGATTATCGGTGCCGGCAAATCCCAGCCTCTGGACCGCTCCGAGCGAGCTGAACGCTCCGCCGATGTACACACTCGCGTTAGCCCCGGAAGAAGCGAGAGCATATACAGTGCCGTTCGCCTTCGGATTCCAGCTTGTCGGCGTCCCCGCCACTTTGCCTACGGCGGCAACGCGGTACCTGGTCTGGCCGCCCACCCTCGTGAAGGATCCCCCCAGGTAGACCGTTGAGTCGGATACGGCAAGAGCGTAGAGAACGCCGTCAGCAGAGGGGTTCCAGCCGGTTGCAGACCCTGTGGCGGCATCGAGTGCTGCGACACAATACCTCGTTTGACCACCGATCCTGGTGAACCCCCCGCCCGCATAGACCGTTGAGCCGGAGACGCTGAGCGCGTAGGCAGGTCCGTTTGCGTCCGGATTCCAGGCTGTGGGGACGCCGGTCGATGCGTCTATCGCGGCGATGCCGCCTCTCCTCAGTCCGCCTACTGAATCGAAGTCTCCGCCTGCGTATACGATCGAGCCGGAAAGCGCCAGCGAATTGACGACGCTCCTGGCACTCGGGTCCCAGCTGGTTGCCAACCCTGTTGTTGCGTCAAGGGCTGCGAGCCGCTTTCTGGACTGGCCCCCAATAGTAGTGAACGCTCCGCCCACATAGACGAGTGGACCGGACACGGCGAACGCGTAGGCGACGTTATTGGCACCCGGGTTCCAGGGGGTGGCCATACCCGTCTTCGCATTCAGGGCGGCAATGTAAGTTCTCGGTTGCCCTCCAATATTTGTGAAAAAACCTCCCGCGTAAACAGTCGATCCGTCGATCGTAATTGCGTACACTGAGTTGTTAGCGCCGGGATTCCAGCTTGTTGGCATGCCTGTCCCCGCATCGATTGCCGCGATGCAATTGCGCGTCACCCCACCGACGCTCGTGAAGCTTCCGCCTGCGTACACCGAGGATCCCGAAACGCCGAGTGCATAGACCCAGGAGCTCGCGCTCGGATCCCAGTCCGTCGCTAACCCTGTGGCCACGTCGAGAGCGGCGACGCGGTTCCTCATCTGTCCCCCCATTTCTGTGAAGTATCCGCCCAAGTACATCGTTGAGCCGTACAGAACCAGGGTCGTGACCGTGCTGTTCCCGTTGGCATTCCAGGTTGTCGCCAACCCTGTCGCCGTGTCCAGCGCGGCAACGCCAATCCTCGTCTGTCCGCCAACGTAGGACAAAGCTCCGGCCGCAAATATCGAGGCGCCTGACGGAACGAGTGAATAGACAGGGCCGTCCGAATGCGGGTTCCAGGTAGTTGCCAGCCCTGTCGCCGTGTCGATTGCGGCGATGCCGTTTCGCATTTGTCCGCCAATACTGATGAATTCGCCGCCCACATACAGGGTCGAACCGGAAAAAGCAAGCGCCCGGACATTGGCGCTTGCGTTCGGATTCCAGGCTGTCGCCAATCCTGTGGCTGTGTCTATTGCGGCAATACGGTTTCTCGACTGGCCGCCGATGACGGTGAAACCACCACCCACATACATCGTGGTGCCGCAGAGCACCATAGAGCCTACAGTGTTATCAGCGTTCGGATTCCAGGTCGTCGCCGAACCTGTTGCCGCATCCAGAGCGGCGATGCCGATCCTCGTTTGCCCCCCGATGCTAGTGAACGCTCCGCCCACGTAGAGCTTCGAACCGGCCAGAAGGAGATCCCAAACCGACCCGGCTGGGTTTGGTTTCCAGGTCGAGTCCAGACGCCCGTCCGATTTAATGTGAGCGAGACTGCTCAGCAGTACGCCTCCGACGGATGTAAACGCTCCGCCGAGGTACCATCCTCCCGAACCGTCAGCGGCGACAGCCAAAATTGTGCCGACAACCTCCGGAAAGGTGGTGTCGGCATGCCCTGTCGTCGCATCTAACTCAACTCCGCTTCCAGTATGCGGCCCCACGTACCTGAACGCCCCCCCGATGTATATTAAGTTTGAGCTTTCATCGAATGTGATCGCTGCCAAGCCGCCGTCTGTCTCCCAGAGGTTTTTTCGCAGGGTCTGGGCAGTGAGCGGGGTCCCTAGGGTAATCGTCACCATGAGGGAGAGTAAGGCCGTGCACAGTATGCGCATAGAATTTCCTTTGAGGCTTACGTTTGAACCGACTCTCGGTTAGGTTGGATCGTTCGGCGGCAAGCGTCTCGAGTCTGCGGACGCATCACTCGTTCAGCAGGTTCTATCCTGCCTCATCTGGTGAATGGGAGCAGGTGGCTGCAACTGACCCTCATCTCAGCAGGACGAGTCTCTTCGTCTCGACCAACGCCCCCGCCTGCAACCGATAGAAATACACACCGCTTGCCAGGTGAGACCCGTCGAATCTCGCCTCATAGCTTCCCGGCGTCATTTCCTCATTCACGAGCGTTGCGATCTCCCTTCCCAGCATATCATATACCTTCAAGGTGGCGTGGCTCGACTTAGCGATCTGAAATCTGATATTCGTTGTCGGATTGAAGGGGTTCGGATAGTTCTGGCTCAGCGAGAACTCATGTGGCACTGATGGGATCCCGCCAGCTTTGACGGACGACAGCAGATCATCCATTCCGGCTACATAGCCTCTGCTCTCGCCATTGAAATTCGTGAAGGAGCCGCCGGCATAGACTCGGCCGCTATTGGAAGAACGAACAAGGCAAATCACCCCGTAATTCGCACCCGGGTTCCAACTTGTAAGAGCTCCGGTAGCGGCATTGATGCCTGCAATGTAATTCCTGGTCGAATCTCCGACCCCAGTGAAGTAACCCCCTGCGTAGATCGAGGGACCATTCAGAATAATCGCATTGACCGAGCCGCTAATCGGCAGATTCCAACTCGTCACGATCCCTGATACGGAGCTGATCGCAGCGATATTCGATCTCGACGAATCGCCGACCGTATTGAAATTCCCGCCTGCGTACACCGTGGATCCGGAAATCGCAAGGGTGTTGACACTGCCGTTGATGTTCGGGTTCCAGGGAATCGGAATCTGTGAAGACGCGTCGAACGCAACGATGGCATTCCTGGCTGAATCGCCGACAGTGTAAAACACACCGCCCGCATACACAAGTGAGCCGGAAAGAGCCAGCGCATTGACCTGGCCGAGCACATGCGGATCCCAGGTGGTCGCCACACCTGTCACGGCGTTGATGGCCGCGAGTGAGTATCTCATGTGTCCACCGGTATTGTAAAACGATCCGCCGACGTACACCGTAGAGCCAGAGGTGGCGAGAGCGTAGACGGGGCCATCCGTATTAGTCGGATTCCAATCCGACGCAGACCCGGTCGCCGCATCAACTGCTGCGATGTACGGTCTTAGCTGCCCGCCGATGTTGTTGAACGCTCCGCCGGCATAGACTGTCGTCCCTGCGCGGGCAAGGGCATACACCGGCCCGTCTGCGTTCGGGTTCCACGGGGTGGCAGCACCCGTTGCCGCATCCAACGCTGCGGCATATTTCCTCGTCAGCCCGCCAATTCCTGTAAAGCTTCCGCCTGCAAACAATTTCGAGCCGGCCACGGCGAGGGCGAGGACTGCGCCGTTGGCATTGGGATCCCAGCCTGTTAGCATTCCTGTTCCAGAATCTACCGCGGCTATGAAGTTCCTCGTCGTTAGGCCGTCGTCCGAACCAGTGAATGATCCGCCCGCGTACACGGTGGAGCCCGAAAGCGCGAGGGCATATACCGGACCGTTAAGATTCTTCGGCCAGTGTGCCGCCTCCCCCAAATCCGCGCTGAGGGCTGTTATCCCGCTCGATCCGGTTCCCACATAGACGGTGTTCCCGGAAACCGCGAGGGCGTTGACACTGCTCGGGACATTTGGGTTCCAGCCGCTTGCCAACCCGCTTCCCGCGCTTATCGCGGCGATCTCATACCGCGCCGAATCTCCGACGTGAGAAAAACTTCCTCCCGCATACACCGTGGATCCGGAGACGGCAATCGATGTGACACTCGCGTCCACATTCGGATTCCAATCTGAGGCGGTATCCGCCCCGATGGACAATGCCGCAAGGCGGTTCCTGAATCTGCCCCCGATGGCGGTAAACTCACCGCCAACGTATAGCGTTGAGCCCGCCGCAACGATGGCATGGACTCTCTGGTCCGGATCCGGGTTCCAAGTGGCTAGCGTTCCGGTAGAGGGGGACAGCGCTGCGATATGCGCCCGGCTGGTTCCGGCAATGTGTGTGAATTGTCCGCCAGCGTACAGCGTTGAACCATAAACCGCAATCGCATCTACCTGATCGTCGGCTCCCGGATTCCACGTTAGATCGACGGTCTTATCCGATTTGATGTGGACAATATTGTTGCGGGGAACACCGCCGACAATCGAAAACAGTCCGCCGATGAACCATCCGCCTGACCCGTCCGGCGCGACCGCATTCACCGTACCGTCGATCCTCGGAGAAGCCACGTCGACGCTGCCGGTGGCAAGATCGACCGGCGCCCCGCCTCCAGTAAACGGCGCGACCTGTGTGAAGTAGCCTCCGAGGAATATTGTGTTGGAGATCGAATCAAACAACATGGCTTGGACCGATCCATTTGCCACCCAGAGGTTTTCCTGGATGGTTTGGGCGTTTAGCGCTGCTACAGGGATGGTTGAGAATACGCATGCAAGTAGCGCTGAGCGGAGTCGTATCATAGTAGGTGCTTCCCAAGATAGGTATGAGATTAACTTGATTCTGGCTTTCGCCAGCACGGATAAGGATCTGAAGAGGGGTTCTATCCTACCCCTCAGAACTCAGATTACGGCTGGAGTTTCCCCCCTGGGAATCTTCCGGAGATTACGAGAGATTGTCCTCATCCCCGCTGGAATCAATTTACATGAGAGATCGAATCCAGAACGGGAATGACAGGATGGTGCATCAGCAGCTTGCATCAGAGAAGGGTCCGGATGAAATCGTCAGAACCCCTGCTCCCGTCTGATTGCCGGTAAACTTACTGTATATTTCCCCCAATGTCAAGGCGCATACCCCGGCTTGCATTTCCCTGCTGATTTTGCTATTCTTTAACAGAATAGTAGCAATTTCCTCATCCTTTTCAATGCTCGCGAGCTACATCCCCATCGGCATCATGATCGTTTTCGGCCTCGCCTTTGGGGTGATCATGTCGAAGGCGAGCGAGTGGTTTGGCCCGAAGAACCCCACCGAGCAGAAGCTCTCCACCTATGAAAGCGGCATGGAACCCATTCGGACGGCGCGCGACCGGGTATCGGTGAAGTACTACATGGTTGCGATGCTCTTCATTCTGTTCGACATCGAAGTCGTCTTTCTCTACCCCTGGGCCGTCAACTTCCGGGCCCTCGGGTATGCGGGCTACATGGAAATGCTCGTCTTCATCCTTATTCTTATGGCGGGGTATCTCTATCTCTGGAAAAGAGGAGCGCTCGAATGGGATTAGGGGGCAATACCGACGGCTTCCTGACGACCCGCCTCGACGACCTGGTCGGCTGGGCGAGGAAGAACTCGCTCTGGCCGATGCCGATGGGCATCTCCTGCTGTGCGATCGAGATGATGGCGTTTGCAGGCCCTCGCTTCGACGTGTCGCGTTTCGGATCTGAGGCGTTCCGCTTTTCCCCGCGCCAGAGCGATCTGATGATTGTTGCCGGCACGGTCACCTACAAGATGTCTCACGTCGTACGCAAGATCTACGACCAGATGCCCGACCCGAAATGGGTCATCGCCATGGGCGCCTGCACTTCCTCGGGGGGCATGTACCGCTCCTATCCCGTCGTGCAGGGCATCGATCTCTTCGTGCCGGTCGACGTGTATGTTGCGGGCTGCCCGCCGCGCCCCGACAACCTCCTGAAGGGCCTCATGGAAGTCCAGGCTAAGATTGCAAGGGGGGAGAAGCCCGGCCAGCGCGAGAAAATCTATATCCCGGAAACTGCCGATCTTCATGAAGGAAAGAATTCTCGAAAGGCTTAACCGCGGTTTCACGGATTCGATCGTCTCCTCGAACGAGTACCGGGGCGAACTGACGGTCGTCGTCCGCAAGGCGGACATCGTTGCCGTCTGCCGCTTTCTGCACGACGATCCGGAACTCAGCTTCGACAGCCTGCGGGATCTCTCGGGAAGCGACTATGCCCGCCCCTCCGATCGCTTCGAGGTCGTCTACAATCTCTACTCGCTGAAAAACCTTTTCCGCCTCCGGGTCAAAGTGCGCGTCGACGAATCCGATCTCCACGTCGATTCCGTGACGCCCGTCTGGAGCGCCGCGAACTGGCTCGAGCGGGAGACCTACGACATGTTCGGCATCGTCTTCGACGGCCATCCCGATATGCGCCGCATGTACATGCCCGAAGAGTTTGAGTACTACCCCCTCCGCAAAGACTTCCCCCTGATGGGGATCCCCGGCTCCCTGGCGCTCCCCCGGAAATGAATCGCGGATCCGATCGGGGACCGGCGTCGGCCGAGCAGGCGCGGCTGAAAATTCTCGACGCTCTCGAGGACCAGGACACCACCGTCACCTTCGACGACCCTCTCGAGCACGACATGGTGCTCAACATGGGTCCCCAGCACCCCGCAACGCACGGAGTTCTCCGGCTCCTGGTACGGTTAGACGGCGAGACGATCGTCGCAGCTGTTCCCGATCTCGGGTATCTGCACCGCGGATACGAGAAGCTTGCCGAGAACATGACCTTTCACGAGTACATCCCCCACACAGATCGTCTCGATTACCTTTCGCCTCTCGCAAATAACGTTGCGTACGTCCTTGCCGTAGAAAAACTCGCCGGGATCGAAGCGCCGCCCCGAGCGCAGTATCTTCGCGTGATCTGTGCGGAGCTCGCGCGCCTCGCTTCGCATCTCGTATGGCTCGGGACCATGGCGATGGACGTGGGGGCGGTGACGGTCCTTCTATGGGGGTTCCGCGAGAGGGAGAAAATTCAGGATATCTGGGATCTGGTAACCGGGGTCAGATTCACGACAAGTTTCACCAGGATCGGCGGTTTGGCGAACGACATCTCGGCGGAGTCAATTTCGGCGATCAAGTCGTTCCTCGACACATTTCCCGCCAACCTCTCCGAGGCCGAGCGCCTTCTGATCAGGAACAGGATCTTCATAGACCGATGCGAGGGAGTAGGAATACTTTCCGCGGAAGAGGTGATCAATCTGGGCCTCACCGGCCCCCTTTTGCGGGCATCGGGAGTCGGGCACGATCTGCGGAGGGATGAGCCATACCTCGTGTACAAGGATCTCGATTTTGACATTCCCGTGTACAACGACTGCGACGTCCTCTCGCGCTTCTACGTCCGCGTGCAGGAAATGAAAGAGAGCGAGCGGATCATCCGACAGGCCCTTGACAAGATGCCTCAGGGACCCGTCAACGCATCGGAGCCGAAGCGCGTGCTTCCGAAAAAAGAGCGCACGTACGGCAAAATGGAGGAATTGATCCACGACTTCATGATCGTCAATTTCGGCATCAATCCTCCGATCGGGGAGGTCTACCATGCGATCGAGGGATCGAAAGGAGAGCTCGGCTTCTACATCGTGAGCAACGGAGAAGGCTCTCCCTGGAGATTGAAGATCAGGGCTCCTTCATTTTGCAATTTACAGGCGCTCACCCCCATGCTCAAGGGAGGGATGATCTCGGACGTCGTCGCGGTGATCGGAAGTGTCGATCCGGTGATGGGGGAGGCGGACAAGTGAGCGCTCCTCAAGAAGTGCAATTCTCTGCCGAGAACCTGGAAAAGCTCGAGAAACTGCGGAAACAATTCCCCACCTCGAAGGCGCTGAGCATTCCCGTACTCTGGCTTGCGCAGGATCAGTTCGGCTGGATCTCCGGGGACGTTCTCAAGTACGTCGCAGGCCTCTTACACCTCCCCGTCAGCCATCTCTATGGCGTCGTAACGTTCTACACCATGTTTAACACCAAACCGGTGGGGAAATATCATCTCCAGGTATGCACGAACATTTCCTGCGGCCTTCGCGGCGGAGAGGAGATCTATGAACACCTCTGCAGGCGCCTGAAGGTGCGGCCCGGAGAAATGACTCCCGACGGGAATTTCACCGTGACGGAGGTCGAATGTCTCGGCTCCTGCGGGACCGCGCCTGTCGTGCAGGTTAATGCAGAGTACACCGGAAACCTCACGGTGGACAAGGTCGATCAGATGATTAACTCGCTTCCCGCTTAGTCGATATGGCCGATTCTGCAGAAAGGCTGATTCTTCCCGATATCGCCAACCTCCACCGAATCGACGTATACGAGTCGAACGGCGGCTACTCTGGCTTAAGGAAGGCCCTGGGGATGAAGCCGGAAGAAGTTGTCGATCGGGTCAAGCGCTCGAATCTCCGGGGAAGAGGAGGCGCCTGCTTTCCGACCGGATTGAAGTGGACGTTCATGCCGAAGGCAACTACGAAGGTCAAGTATCTCTGCGCGAATGGTGACGAGAGCGAGCCAGGGACATTCAAAGACCGGATCATCTTCGAGCAAAACCCCCACCTCTTCATCGAGGGGGCGATGATCGCCGCCTATGGGATGGGCATTTCGAAGATTTATGTCTACGTTCGCGGCGAGTACGCGCCGTGGATCAAAATGCTCCAGAAGGCGGTCGATGATGCGTATCAGAAAAATTATATCGGCGCGTCTGTTCTCGGAACCGAGTTCGCTTGCGATCTTGTCGTGTTCAAAGGTGCAGGCGCTTATATCTGCGGCGAGGAATCCGCCCTCATGACCTCAATAGAGGGTGATCGGGGGTATCCGCGCGTCAAGCCGCCCTTTCCCGCGCAGTTCGGCGTCTGGGGATGCCCGACGACGATCAACAATATCGAGACGCTGGCGAATGTCCCCAACATCATCAACCGGGGACCCGATTGGTTCGCGAAAATTGGGGCTCCGAAGCATCCCGGAACTCTTCTCTTCGGCATCAGCGGCCACGTGAACAAGCCCGGGGTGTACGAGCTTCCCACCGGCGTCCCCCTGACGGAGCTGATCTTTCAACACGCGGGAGGCGTTCCGGGCAACAAGAAGATCAAGGCGGTGATTCCGGGCGGATCGTCCACCATGTGGCTGAAGGGGGAGGAGATCGAGGGAGTGAAGATGGACGCCGATTCGCTCAAGGCCGCAGGCACATCGATCGGAACGGGCGGTGTTATCGTGATGGATGAGGACACCGATGTGCTCAAGGTCTTGACCCGCATCACCCACTTCTATCACCACGAGTCGTGCGGTCAGTGCACCCCCTGCCGTGAAGGATGCGGATGGATGGAGAAAATCCTGAAGCGGTTCCTCAACGGCGAGGGGACGATGAATGATGTGGATCTGCTCCTCGATGTGGCGAACAACATCGAGGGGAATACCATCTGCGCCCTCGGCGACGCGGCGGCGTGGCCCATTCAGAGCTTCATCAGGAAATTCCGCGGCGAGTTCGAGAAACGCGCCTCCACATCACCTCCCAAACAAAAACCCGTCGCCCCGCCTCACCTCGTGGAAGTCCAGAACTAATTGTTCTGGGCCCCCTCCCTGATCCATTGTTTCATTCCGTTGATCTGGTTGTCCGTCAAGGCCGGCATATAGAGCGGCATTCTCGGCAGGTTATCCAGGCCCTCGATCCTTCGGATCAGAATACTGTTTTCGGGGTTGCACGACTCGTTCGGATAGCATGCAACGATGATCCCGAGCCGGTTAGTGGCGTGATCGTATGAATCGAGGCTGTATCCCCTCTCAGTGAACGTGTCCGGTCCGTGGCACCCCGAGAATCCGCATCCCCTGTCGAAGAGCGGCTGAACCTGCTTTCCGTAACTGATGTGCGTTGCGGGGAAGACAATATCTTTTGTACCCCCTCCCCCCAGATCATCCTTACAGCTCCAGAAGACCCAGGCTGAAAACAGGAGAGAGATGCTCAAGAGGATGTATTTCATTTTAGTGTTCATTATTTAAGCGTGCTGCCAACATCCACGATTCTTCCCTCCGGAACCGTCACAAATTTCTTGTGCTCCTTGAGGTATTCGATGATGGCGTCCCGGTCGAGCTGTCCCGTGTCGCGCACGTGAACGGATGAGTCGGCCACATTGAAGAAGAGCCTCAGATGCGTTCCCACAAAATTATTCGTGCAGATGGTGTACGTTGACGATTTGTCGATTGGTTTCCCGTTTACTTTCAGAGCCCGGATGCGATGCCCCCTGGGGCTCGTGGAATTGTACGTGTACCGCATCCCCGACACCTGAAGAAAGTCTTTCGGCGCGACCGAGGTTTGCCATTCCATCATCGGCTTCAGCTGAGATCCGTTGATGCTGAAGACGACAAGGGTATTCTCGAACGGGTTGATCTCCCAGATGTCGCGCTCCTTGATCGGTCCCGCTCCAAGGTCCTTCCGCATCCCCCCCGCGTTCTGGAAGGCGATATCCGTATGGGCCGCGGACCTCATCGCATCGCACTCGAAATCGCCGAGGTTTGATTCAACCCTTTGCCCGAACGACCTGTCCCAGGGCACCGGCAGATTCCCGATGACGCTGCCGAGTTTCTTGTTTACGATCGATTCCAGGCTGTCTACGATCCTCTGAGTGAAGGGATCCGGAGTGGTCCCATCGACCCGCGTCTCGATGAGGGCGCTCGACGAGCTCGCGACCGAGTTGTTCTGAACATTGACGAGCAGATCCAGCTCGCCGAGAAACTGGCCCCTCGATCCGGCCTCGACGATGAGAGTCCCGTTCTTTTTGATGGGTGTGGCGAGAGCTATGTGATCGTGTCCGCCTACGATGACGTCGATGTCCTTCCGTCGCATCGCGAGCAGCGTGTCCTGCCCGAGTCCCATGTGGCTCACGACGACGAGGATGTTCGGCGCGCCGGCCGCTCTCATCTCCTTGATGGATCGGTTGATCGCGCTGTCCACATTCATGATCCGGCAGCCCCGGAGATTGCTCGCGAGAGTCAGGTCGGCCAGATCCGGCGGGGCGAGTCCGATGAAACCTGCTGTCACCTTTTGAATCTTCTTGAGCAGGAAGGGGCGGCCAAGAGGTTTGCCGGTCGCGAGATCGACGACATTTGAGCAGAGGATCGGGAATGTCGCCCGTGCGATGTTCGCCCGGAGCGTGTCCATCCCGTAGTCGAACTCGTGGTTGCCGAGGGCAAATGCAGTAGGCGATATGTGATTCATCAGCTCGATCTGGGATCGCCCGAAGGTCAGCGTAGAAATGGGAGTTCCCTGAACGTCGTCCCCTGCGCAGAGCACGGCGACGTCGCCGTATGACCTCCTCAGATCCTCGATGTATCCGTGAAGCGCGGCCGCTCCCCCAACTTCATACATGTTGCCTCGCTGAAGGCGATTCGTATCGGCGAGAACGAGAGGGGCGTTTTGTGCATGGAAATCATTCCAGTGGAGAATCGTAAACGGGACCGGACGGCTCTGGACGGCCACAGGGCCTACCGGTTGCGCGATCGTAACCCCTGCGAGAAGCATTGCGAGAGAAACTATCTGCAGGCAAAAGCGGGGCGGGCGCAAGAGAAGGTGAGGGGTTGCCAACATCATTACTTCAAAACTAACGAAACGCGTCGAGAAACGCAATGAATGTTGATTCGCTTCCCCATTATTAGTATATTCCTCCATTGGACGTACAACCTTCCGCGGTAGTTTAACAGGTTGAATGGTATCATGATTTGGGGCTGTAGCTCAGTTGGGAGAGCGCGTGAATGGCATTCACGAGGTCGAGGGTTCGATCCCCTTCAGCTCCACGCTTCTGATTCACCCCTCAGCCGCTAATCACGGCGCCTTTCTTTTTTCTCGCACATGGGCAAGAGAGTAAAGGAATTTCAGTCGTTCCGGAAGAAGATGAACGAGCGGATCCTCGGGCAGGACAACCGCGCGATCAAACGATTCTTCGGCGTCGATACCCTCACGTACGAACCGGGCAAGCTCGATGGGCGAACGAAGGAGATGCTCGGTCTCGTTTCATCGATGGTACTTCGCTGCGACGACTGCATCTCGTATCACATTCTTCAATGCAAGGAGAATGGCGTGACAGACGAAGAAATGTTCGAGGTCTTCAGCGTCGCGCTCACCGTGGGGGGATCCATCGTGATACCGCATCTGCGCCGCGCCGTCGCGTTTCTCGACGAGCTGCACGAATCAACTTGACATTTTCTAAATAACTCCGTACATATACCAGTCCACTTTCACCAACCACGTACTTTCGAGGTCCGATCATGACCTATATCGTCTGCGAGCCGTGCTACGACTGTAAGTTTACAGATTGCGTCGAGGTGTGTCCCGTCGATTGCTTTTATGAAGACGACAAGATGCTCTACATCCATCCCGACGAATGCATAGACTGCGGCGCGTGCGTCCCGGAATGTCCGGTCGAAGCGATCTTCGCCGAGGCAGACGTTCCCGAACAGTGGAAAGAATGGACCCCGATCAACTACGAGAAGGCTCCCCAGAGTACCCAGATCACTCACAAGAAGGACGCGCTCGCCGGAACCACCGGGAAGGAGTGCAAGAAAAAATAACTCCTCTCCGCAAAGACAGAAAGTAGTTCCGCAAATTTTTTTGTAAATTGCTCGCTGAGCCCCTATTCGGGGCCAGCATCACACCTTCGGGATGCAGATTGCGTCCCGATTTCGTTTATAGATCCCTCTGTAAGGCACCATTCATTTGCAAGAAACTATCCAGATGCTTATCATCCCATTACACAAAGGGCTTTCTTTCGCGCGAATCTCCGTCGCATCTTTTCCGTATTAAAGGGAAAAGAACTCAGCTGCAGAGACCAATCTTATGCCGATTGTAGAATTTCTTGGGTTGAACGTCGTCATCGTGGGAGGATTGATAGTCGGGGTGTTCCTCTATCTCGTCTTCCTGATGAATAAAAGGAGAAAGGAGAAATTCCTGCATCAGGGAGTGAAAGGGAATTCGACTTCCTGACGAAACGCCGCGCTTTTGATGTCTTTGAACCCCTCTGCTTTTTCGCGAGGGGTTCTGTGTTTCTGACTGTTGATACTCTGAAGGTCGAGTGCTATATTTGGGCACGATGGACTGCGACACACAACCAGGGGCGCAATACCAATGATCGTGATGAAATTCGGAGGGACGTCCACTCAAGACGCGCAGGCGATGGGGAACGTTGTCCGCATTGTGAAGGAGCGGATTGATCGTAAACCGGTCGTCGTGATCTCGGCGATCGCACAGGCCACCAACATGCTGGAACAGTCCGGGCGCCTCGCAGCCGAGGGAAAGTCGGGAGAGGCGAGAGACACGCTCCTGAAGCTCTTCGAGAGGCACTATGCTATCGCCGATGCGCTCGTAAAGGAGCCCCAGAGACATCGCAGCCTCCGGAAAGTAATCGCGGCTTCTCTTGGCGAGCTCGAGGAATTGATCAAAGGCCTAGCAATTCTTAGAGAACTGACCCCCCGAGCCCTCGACACGATTTACTCGTTTGGCGAACTCCTCTCCTCTCGCATAGTTGCAGCTGCCCTGGAAGAGAACGGTGTATCCGCCCAATGGCTCGATACCAAGGAATTCATGATCACCGACGAGAGATATAATTCCGCCTCGCCGGCAATGGACGTTCTGAAAGAACGGCTGACCGAAATCGTCGGACCTCTGACCCAACAGGGCATTGTTCCGGTGACCCAGGGATTTATCGGATGCACAAGGAGCGGCCACAGAACCACAATGGGGCGTGAAAGCTCGGATTATTCTGCATCGGTCATTGGCGCAGCGTTGAATGTTGAAGATGTCCAGATCTGGACGGACGTGGACGGCATTCTCACTGCAGATCCCAGGATTGTGCCTTCGCCCAGGAAGGTAAAAGTGCTCTCATTCGAGGAAGCTTTCGATCTCTCGTTCTTCGGAGCAAAGGTTCTCCACCCGAAGACCATTCTTCCGGTGATGGGTCTGAACATCCCGGTTCACGTCTATAACTCGCGTCGTTCCCAACTTTCGGGAAGCCTGGTCACGTCCGGAAATCCGACGGATGCTCCGTGCGTGAAATCGGTAGCATTCAAACGGAACATGATTCTTCTGACGGTAGCGCCGACGAACCGATACGGACCGTATAGTTTTTGGGGGCACGTGTTCAATGTTCTGACTGAAGCAGGTGCGACGGCATACCTGACCGCCACATCGGATTACGGGCTTTCTGTTGCCCTCGATGCTACAAGTGACTCTTCGACTATCGCCGACGCTCTCAAGGGCATTGGCACGGTCACAGTTGAGGGGGAGAAGGGGATTGTAAGCGTCGTCGGGTCCAGTGTCCGCGGGGTGCCTCGCCTTGTCGAGCGTGTGTTCCGTTCACTGGCAGACAAGCAGGTACTGATGATTTCCTTTGGGGCGTCGCGTTCGAATCTCTCCCTCATGATCGATGACGCGGTTGTTCCCCATGCGGTCCGTTCTCTTCACGATGAATTCTTCAACGGAGCCGCAAATGAGACGTTCGAAGTTCTTGAACACTTCCAGGCTCCGCTCCAGCCTTCCTGATAAGGTGAGAGGTCCAACGCATGACGATGCGGTAGGCGCACCCTTTGGGGTGCGTGTCTTAGAACGACGAACTGAGTTCGCCCGCCGCTAAACCCGTAATGACAGTAGATCCCCGCCTTGTAAGAAGAATCCTGGTAATTAAACTACGCGCAATCGGGGACGTTCTTCTCTCCACGGTGGTGCTCGAGAGTCTACGATCGGGCTTCCCCGACGCAATAATAGATTTCCTCACTGAACGACCGAGCCGTGAGGTCCTTGAGGGGAACCCTCTTGTGGATTCTGTTCTAGTGTTCGATGG
The DNA here is from genome assembly GCA_964512655.1 of uncultured Chlorobiaceae bacterium. GTDB lineage: Bacteria > Bacteroidota > Ignavibacteria > UBA10030 > SZUA-254 > VBOC01. The sequence goes on from CAZEJT010000009.1 coordinate 97,691, forward strand.
GAAGAAGGACAGCGGACTCGGGTTAATCCTGAAAGTGCGAAGGGAAAGATATGATCTTGTTATCGATTTGTTTGGAAATCCGCGAAGCGCATTGGTCGCGCTTGGGAGCGGAGCCCGGTACCGCGTAGGGTACAGGTTTGGATGGAGGCAGTACTGCTACAACATCGTCACAGAACCACGAGGGAATCTGGTACATAACACAGAGTTCAATCTTGATTCCGTCCGTCGGATGGGGATCCCCGTCGTCAGCTCATCCCCGCAATTCCCCTTAACACAGGAGTCGAACGATTTCGCTGAAGCCTTCGTTGCAGAAAAATCGCTGAAAGGGAAGTTTGTAGTTGCACTTAATCCGGGTGGTGGGTGGCCAAGCAAGCGCTGGCCGCTGAGTCACTTTGCTCAATTGGGAGATCAGCTTTCGGAGAAGTACCAAGCCAAGATCGTACTGATTTGGGGTCCGGGGGAAGAAGGGTTGGCGAGTGAGATACGCAGACTGATGAAGGCCGAATCAATCCTCATCCCTCCGACCAACCTTAAGCAACTCGGGGGTATCTTGAAGCGCTGTAATCTACTGGTAACAAATGACTCCGGTCCGATGCATATCGCTGCTGCAGTAGGCAGTTCTGTCCTTGCAATCTTTGGCCCCACTAATCCGGAGTTCCAGGGACCGGTCACAATGAAGAGAGAGATAGCTCAAAATCACAAACTCCTCTGCTTAGGGTGTAACTTCACGCACTGTCCTATTGGGAATCCTTGCATGGAGGAGCTATTTGTGGAAGAAGTCCTCAGTGGGTATCGAAAATAGTTAAGGATTTCGGGTTTGCCTTCAATGAGCTAAGGGGGGAGGAATTAGAGAACGGATCCCCTCTCGTGGCACCCCTTTTAGCGCCTTCGGCGCCCCTAGGGATGCCTCTTGGTGTCACGCTGGTCCCAAAGATCAGTCACTCCCCATTCCAGAAGCGCTCGGTCGTCCGGACGGTTTGCGACTTCGGCTTGGCCAAGTTCTCTTAAATGAGCTTCAGCGTAAAGGATTCGATCGTACAAGAAGGCTAGAACTGTCAACGGCTGACAGCGGATCGTTGAGTCCCATTCCCCGGGCGGTAGCGAAATCAATTGGTCGATCAGGGCCAATACATAGCCTTGAGATGTGCTCCGGAGATCGAGATAGTAATCCTCCTCGCCCAATTCTTGCAATTTGTTCAGGATAGCGATCTTGATGTCGTTACTAAAAAGCTGTTCACGCATCCGCTGCCAACGAGGCAGGAGAATATCCGCCCTCACCGTGCACATGATCCCACGAGTGTAAAAAATGTGATTGAGTAAGTAACTTCCCTTGAATGGTGCATCCTGATAGCCGAGTGACGGTTCCTGAGTTAAAAGCCCCTGCCGGAATTTGAGCCCTGTGAGCGATTATGCGGGTGTGGAACGCTTCCTTTGGCGGTGATGAATATCGTCGTCCATCCTCTCAGGAATCATCCCTTTGAAATCCTCCTGTAGTCTTTGCAAGGCCTCCTGGACGAGTGATGAGCGGTTATATTTTCGGCTCACCCTCTGTAAAGCCTCGGAGGTCTGATTAAGCCACTCTGATTGCTGGCTATACAGGCTGACTGCCACGACCTCGTAGGTCCTGTTCCTAATTTTCTTGGTACCCTGAGCGCCAGCCTTCTTCTCGGTTGCATGCTGGGACGATTTGGATCGGCGTTGCCGTTTGAGGTTTTCAGAGAGCCCATTTGCCATAGTGCATAATCCTTTGGTCAATGCTTGGTAGAATTAGGTGACGTTTGAGCTCGGGGCGTAGCTGAAGATATCAGCCCTCATGATTTGAGGTTCGTTGAGCGGCTCTGACTGCGGTATCGAGGTCTTAAACATCTTGTGTTTCCGCTGGTGAAGCGTGGACATTACGGCTTGGTTGGTGACCGTTTTGCACGAGTCAACCTTCGTCAAAAGAATCCTCCCGCCGTCAAAGCTCTTTCCCCGGCGATCGGAAATGAGGTCCAAAAGGTCAACAACCGCGTCTGCCGCCCCGGCTTCCATGAGGCAGCGGACCGTGACTAGGCTGGCGGCGGTTATTGCCGCTTCCGTGAGCACGCCTAGCGACGGCGGACGGTCTATGACGACGAACTCGTACTGCCGGCTAACAGGGAAGAGAGAGCCTGCTTTAGCAGCTCCTCTCGGTTCGGGCGCGTGTAAAATGCCTGCGCCTGCCGCTCCAAGCGGATAGTTGACGGTATTACGCGGCGGTTCTCGATTTGTGTCTGCTTTATCACGCTGGCGATAGAGGAGCGGAGGTCTGCGAGAAGTTCCTGCAGGGAGGGGTCGCTGTCCATCGTCTCGATGTTGAGGGCTTTACTCGATTGCGCCTGTGGATCGCACTCAACCAAAAGCGTACGCTTACCCGCCCTGGCTAAGCCTGCTCTTAGCGATTCGGAAGTAGCCGTTTTGGACGTACCGCCTTTGTGCGTTGCGATCCCAATTATCGTTGCCGGCATGTTCTTATTAACACTTTATATGACTTATTAAGTATTGTCAAAATAAACAACAGAGTCAAATCAATACTTAAAGGCTAATTGTGCCGACTCAGGTGCTGGCTTCTTGGAGTTTCCATTCCGAACCTCACTCATACCCGTTGTACGAGCTGCAGCGCAAACCTCACCCCAACTAGCAAAGTATTTATCGTAGAACTCGATTGGATACTTAGCGTACCGTATAACCTCATCACGGTTTGGAAGCCTGCCAAGCTTGTGAGCCACGCGCTTAACTTCGAGCTGGAGCGTTTTCTTCGGAACGATGTACTTCTGCTTCAGTAGGCGGGGAACGGGGCTGTTCTTCGCCGTGAGCTTGCGCTCCTCCTTACGAAAAGGATCTACCCCAACCTCAATTTCCTTGTGCCGCTTGGTCGCCATATCGACGTACTTCTTTGACTTCTCGATGCCGATATACCGGCGCTCCAGTTGGTGTGCCGCGAGCGTGGTGGTGCCGGCACCGTCAAAGCAGTCAAGAACAGTCTCTCCGGGATTCGTAAACATAGATATGAGCCTGTACATGAGATGAGGAGGAAGTTGTGTCGGGTGGTCCACACGTCGGCTATTGTGCTTGAGCCGATGAATGTCCCACCAAAGGTCAGTTAGAGGCCCACGATCGTTCGTGCGAAGCAAGCGGCGACGTTCAACACAAGAGGACCGAAGGCAATAATCCTCTGCAAGAGGCTGTAGCGCACGGAACGTACGCGGGGCGCCCTGGATACTAATGGCACCCTGGTTCTCGTCTAAGCCTGGAAGCGCTCGCGATTGACCTTTGGTAAAACAAAGAATCGAGTAATGCGCGGGCATTATCAGCCGGACCGGAAAAGAGAGCGCGTCCCAAGCGATCCAATTCTGATACGTCATCATCGACTGCATGAATGAGAAGTGCCGCACGGCCCAGAAGGGGATATTGAGGAGAGCACAGGTTCGGCCCGGTTTAAGTACGCGGTGTAGTTCGGCAATCCACTCACCACACCACTTAAAGTACTCGCTAATTTCAAGGTCATCTGAGTAACCGGTATATCCTTTGCGGAGGTTATACGGTGGGTCGGTAAACGCGAAGTCGATAGAATTCGTGGGGATCCGTTTAAGCTCCTTGAGACAATCGCCTAGGAAAATCTTATTTGTTCTACTAGCGGTGAGTTCAATGGCTTTTGCTGAGCTCTCCTCTGACGGTTTGGGCGCACGACGCGATGGAAGCTTGCGAGCGTCGAGAAGGAGGGCTTGACTGTACTCCTTAATCCCAAAGAGGTCCAAGAGCCGGTCTATAACCGGCGAGTCTGCCTTTTGTGGGTCGGCACTGATATCACGCCAAACGTCCGATATGGAAGTGCCGTATTCGTGATAAGTGTGTTTCTTCCCTCCGTAATCCTTGGTAGTCTTATCGCACGCCGGGCAATAGGTGTATTCGACTCGAGTCCTAGTGTGACGAAGGGAACCTTTGTAGCGTGTGAGAACAAGGACGCCAAAATGGTGGTTACGGAGTGCGTCCTTGCGTGGTGCCCGGGGTTCTGTACGTTTGACGGCTATCCAACATCGGTAGTGCAACGATGCGGGAAGGGAGGAGAGAACGGCCACGAGGTCAACGCTTTCACCTATTAAGACAAGCGTTGCTTCTTCACCGAGATTTTCACCAAGGGTAGTAATCATGGGATCAAGCTTCTGCAGAGGTCTATTCGGTTCCACCGGCCCCGACACTTGAGGGAGAGTGAGAACACAAAGGTCACCAAAGCCCTCAGTACGCGCCGAGAGCCCGCTAATGGCACCGATCGCCGTTCGCCTTACTCGGAGTTTCTTTGGGTTGTCTGAAAGATGTGCCATTACTTAAGCTCTAGAGTTTCTCGAATGAAGGCGCAAAGCGCATCGAGCTCCGAACTGGAAAAAGCAACAGTGCAATCACTGTGAGCACAAATGATTCTGAGGGCAGTTTCCCTCTGGAAATTGCCGGCACCGTCGAGAACGTAGGCAATTCTGTGGCCCGCCTTTTGCACCTGCTCGTATCGGCTGCGCGCCTGTCCAGCTTTTCTCTCGATCACACTATTGGTCGTTACCTGAAAGCTGACCTCAATGGCAACGTACTTATCGTTTTTACTAACGACGAGGTCGAAGGAGGTGGGTCTACCAGTCTCGGCGTCGGTGTGAGTTACGTTGGGGAGTCTCCCGCCCCGTTGAACCGAAACATTAAGGTGCTCAGAGATATACTTCGCAACAAAATCCTGAGCAATCTGGCCCAAAGTGTTAGCAGTTGCCCCTCCGGTGATTCGGCTAACCCAGATGTATCTCTGTTTAATGAATTTGGTGAGCTCGTCGGGCTTTCCGAGGAGATCGCCGATCATGCACTTACCCAGGGCAGACGTAACTTCCTTGTCGCCGTTGCCGGTTGTGCCGGCAAAAAGGAGGAGCGCGATCGTATCTTTTTGGATATCATCGAAGTCGCAATCCTCAAAGAGTTTTTTGCCGTCAATTTTTAGTCTCGTGTTGGTAAGCTTGGTCTCGGCGAGCGATTTGAACGCGTATGTTTTTTGCTCTCCGCGCCAGTAGTAGTTGAGGGTACCCTTCGGAAAAAGAGAACCGTACTCCGCGCTTATCCGCTGTAGCATTTCACCACCGAAGTCCGCGAGAATCACGAGATGCTTAAGGAAAAGGTTACTCGGGATGGTGGCAGCTCCCACAACCTCGAGGAGCTTTTCAAAAGATTCAGTCTCAACGCTGAGAATACTAATAAACTGGTCTTGGGTGTCTATGAGAAGGGGAATGACGCTCAGCGTTGCCTCCTTTTCAGATACTTCAGCAGGCCAAAACTTTGAGGCTACTTTCTCCAGCTCTTCAAATGACTTTTGATATTTCGTCGGCATAGTAAGGGTTAATCATTCAAGGTATGGTCACCATTTTTATTGGAACTCCTTTATCACTTCTTCGGGGCTGAGTTTGAGGTAGATTTCGGTTGTGGTCAACCGATCGTGCCCGAGAAGGCGTTGCAGCGCCGGCAATGAAATGCCTTTTTGGATAGCTGTTACAGAGAACGTGTGCCGGAGAACGTGAGGTGTGACTGGTCGCCGGATATGTGCGCGGTTGGCAACATCTTTGACGATGCGCTGAATTGTCCTGGCGCTCATGTCCATTTTTTCATACATGGATAGGTGGTTCTCAATGAGCGGCTGCACACGAGCGGAGAGAGGAAGGATCCGTTGCTTGGTCTTACTACCGTACGGTCCACCTTTGCCATAGACCATGATACGATGGCTCTGCCAGTCGAGATTATCTTTGGTGAGTTGTGCGAGCTCCGATACGCGGAGTCCGGTATCGAGCAAGGTCTACACGATGAGCTTCTCCTCGTGTTCCTTGTACGCGTTGGCGAGGCGATTAGCTTCGTCCTGCGTGAGTGGTTCACGTTTGAACTGATAGGGCATTGTTTATGAGGACATAATTGGTAAAGTTAATTCTCGTTCCCACGCACTGATAGGTTCGGAGAGGTTCTGTTGCAACGACGTGAGGAGCTCGTGCGCTCTCTCCATCTCCTCATCGGTAATGCTTGTGGCTTCCTGTGCTGCCCGGTCGATGATAGGGATAAGTGCCTTCACGTCGTTAGCGCAATCAGCATGCAGAGTGTACTCAACCAAGAGGGAGAACCTTCGGATGAGATCTGCTTCCATTGAAGGAAACTGGCCAGGTAATCCGATGTTCTCAGCGAATGCCTCCGCGTGTATTTGCTGTATCTTTCTGGCAAGGTCCAATGCGACACTGAGGTGTCTTTCTCTTTTGCTAGCTTCCTCACGTTTCTCTCGTTCCTGCTCAATCCGCACAAGCTGGTTAGTGAAGGTGGCAAGGCTTTGTGTGTGGTTAGCAAGCTGCATAGTCGCACGCGCGAGTACGATAGTTGCCACCGCCAGCACGGCGGTGAAGAAGACCAGCATCCATGTGGCAAGGTCCACTGTGAAAAGAAATTGTTATTAAAACTTTATAAGGGATGTCGCTAATTATACGGAAAGCGACAGAGAGGCGCAAGGGGTGGAAGTTGATGGGGCAAGAAATATATGACTTCGGTACTCTGGGGGTACGGTGTGTCGTACTTTTTTCCTGGAAGGCGGCAAAAGAAAACCTCCGGGCAGGGAGAGAACGCCCTCTAAGTCGTCCCTGGCAGGGGGGATTAAGTGAAAACAACCGAGACAACATCCTCGATGAAACTTGAGACTCTTTTTTCTTTTGGAGAGTACTTGCCTGGATGACCACATTTGTTCCTCAGCTTCAGACACTCCTCGAGCACTTCTCGCTGATTCTTGTCATGAATACCAACGTCCTGACTTGCAAACAGAACGGTTGAATCCTTAATGTAGGCGAAATCGTCGATAGAGCTCACGTTCCGTGCTCTAGGATCGCGCCGGAGGATAGCGGCGTTGAGAGCGCTGCATTTTCTAAGACTCTTCATTTGAACGTTCCGGATAGCGGCGGTCCAGGTGAAAATCACAGCCGCCCGAAGAGCCCCGACCTTCAAGCAGGTTACCGCCTCTTGCAAGTAATCCCGTTCGTCAGGATTCTTAACCTTCGTTAGAAGTTTTTCAAGGGTGCGGGTATCGTGCTGTATCTCTGGCTCATCGGAGGCCAACCCGAGCAAATCCCGGACGTGCTTCGAGCCTGTTTCCGTGAGCTTCCAAATGCGCTCGCCGTCCTTCATTCCAGGGCTATCGACCAGCGCCCCAACCTGGATAAGAGTGGCGGTGATATTTGCCTTCTGCAACTTTGGAACCCGAGCCGAACGCAGCAGGCTTTTAATCTCTGAGCCCTTGAGGACATTATTCTGCTTATATCGCGCCTCGTAGTAAAGCACGGCAAGAGATTTTGCTGTCAGGGATTTAGTCTTGAGCGGTTCGAGAAACTCAACGAGGGTGAGCACAGAAACAGTCCTCCTACGATCGTGGTGGCCTTACACCTAGCTTGTCCTTAAAGTAGTTCTCGCCGTGTACTGTAGGTCTATACTTGCCACGCTCGGTGGTGTGAAATAAGTGATGACCTTTCTCACGAGCCTGCTTCAAAGTCATATCCAGCCTCCCCGGGTGTCCAACACCAACATCGTCAAAAAGTTCCTCGAGCTCACTTAGGGTGAATGGGTTTGTCCCACGTTGACTGTAAAACCACGCCGCCATGATGCGTACTCGCTTAGCCGGCTTGTCCGGATTGTGAGATGTGTAGAAAGCTCTGACATTCTTTGGGTCAGAATGCTGCTGCGCCCGCTTCTCCTTCCGCCCCTCTCCATCTCCCGCGGGATCACCGGGCACGGCGTCAATCATCGGTTTAAGCAGCTCAAACACTTGAGTCTTGATAACTGGGTCCACCGACTTTACGATCGAATTGATTTGCGAAATCGTCTCCTTCAGTTTTTGGAACTGTTTTTTGTCCATAGCGCCTCTTTAAGAGTTAGAATGCTAAAGATACGGATTCTGACCTTCTTTTTCCAGAGAACAATGGTTATGAAGTGTTATTGACTCCTGTAGGATAACACACCCTTGACGCCCTCTTTGCACGTGGTAAGGTGACGCACACTGAAACAGTCACTTACAAAAACTATATTGGAGATACGTCATGAAAAAAGGTTGGGTAGATTTCAAGATGGTGAAGGGAGCCGTCACGTTCGAGCAGGTGCTTGCACACTACAGGATCTCTCTGAAGCCGGCAAAAGGAGACGAGCTCCTCGGACTGTGTCCTTTCCATGAGGACACAAAACCGTCGTTTCGCGTGAGCACAAAGAAGCGAGTGTTCCACAGCTTCGGCTGTGACGCAAAAGGAAGCGCGTTCGACTTCATTGCTCGAAAAGAAGCGGTGACCATCAAAAAGGCGGCTCAGCTCGCCTATGAGTGGTTTGGTATCGGTCAAGACGGCAGAGAGGCTGTAAACGCAGATATGAGCCGCACAGTAAGCCCTACAGAGGATGTCACGGCTTCTGTGGAGCCCAACAAACCACTCAAGTTCACCCTGAAGGTCGAGAGTGAGATGACCCCTTACGCCCGGATAGGTAGTTAGGCTACTTTTTGTGAGTAGAAT
>CAZEJT010000010.1:0-42828 GCA_964512655.1 uncultured Chlorobiaceae bacterium
ACTTAGATGAGTCAACGAATCCTATTTCGAATAGAAACTTACGTGAGGCAACAAGCTAGAACAGAGACCGCAGAGCGCTGAGCACTTCCCCGAGGCCGACATCCCCGGTACGGCCGGAGGGCGCTCTCAGAGCGATGACATTCGTTCCAGGAGGTTTCCATTGGCCGGGATCCGTCGGACCGAATACCGCAATAACGGGCACTCCGGCCGCTGCAGCAAGGTGCATGATGCCTGTGTCGGCCGAGACAAAGGCCCGGCAGACGAGGGCGTATGCCGCAAGCTTCCTGAGAGGCGGATGGCCCGCACCGATGAACGGAATGTCCTGTGCGGAAATGAAACGCTGATAGAGATCTTCCTCGTTCGGTCCCCAGAATATGACAACCTGAGCCCCGAGTTCGTTTACAAGGGTGAATGCAAGTTCTGCGAAACGCTCCGCGGGCCACCGGTTACCGGTCTTTCCCGCTCCGAGGTGAATACCCACTGCGGGCCGCGAACGGTCGAGGCCGAGCCTTTCCAGATCCACGCGAGCCGATTCGACCTCCGCATCGGAGAATCTCAGCGCCGGAGATCGGTCGGCAGTGTCGGCGCCGATGGTCCGGACGATGTCAAGGTTTTTCTCGGACTGATGGCGGAACGGCGGAGATCCCGGGGCGAGGATGTTGTAGAGGAAATTCCTACCTGCGCCCGGAAAGACCCACTCCTCCGATCCGAGGACAATGCGTGCGCCGGAGGCATGAGCGAGGAGATCGCTCGTCAGGGAATGGCTTACGGTGTTCAGGACTACCGCGAGATCCCAGTCCCCCCTGAGTGAGGAGATGAATTGGCGGATGCTGTTCCATCTCCATCGTGAGAGGCGCTCCCGGAAGACGATCACCTGGTCCGCGTCCCCGGCAAGTTGAGCCACGCCGCCGAAGTAGTCCCGCACGAGGAGGCCGATTCTCGCTTTTGGAAAATGCGTGCGGAGCGCTCGGACCGCCGGCAGAGAGAGGAGAAAATCGCCAAGCTGATCGTGCTGGCGGACGACGAGAATGGAACGGATCGAACCGACGTCGAGCGCTTCTGGCGGAAGGAGGGGCCTCGAAACGATACCCCGCAGCGCCGTGATCAGTACGGCTTTCCCCGGGTCCATCAGGTCAACAAACCGGTTCGGAGGTCGCAGCAGCCCCGCCGGTAGCCGCGGGCTTCAGCCCGCGCTGCTCAAGCTCGATGAGCTTGGCGTATTTGGCGAACACGTATGAAGCCGATAGTAGCGAGAGCGTCAGGCCGTGCATGCCGTCGAGAAATCCGAGGCGGAGGAAATACATCTTGAAAAACATGTAGGCCGGACGGGCGAGGAGCCCCGGGATTGAGCCGCGTTTCCCGCCATCCCGCGCGTCGCGCGCAGCGAGCGTGGTATAGGAGTTGAGCTTGGTGAAGTAATGGTATAGGGTCTCATCGGTGTAATGGAGCAGATCGTTCGAAAGCCTCCCCACCGTTCCCGTCAGCTTCAGCCCCTCGTGCACCCGGCTGCGGGTGAAGACGGCCGAGTCCTTTCTGAACAGACGCACGACATACCCCGGGTACCAGCCGCAATGACGTATCCATTTCCCCACAAAGAACGCTCTCCGCGCCACCTCGTAGCCCGCATGGGGCGGTCGCCGTTCGCTCCGGAGGAGATCAGCCACCTCGCGGCCCAGTTCGGGCGAGGCCCGCTCATCCGCGTCGATCCAGAAGATCCACTCACAGGTGGCGTGTCGGAGCGCGAGCTCTTTCGCTGCGGAGAAACCCTCCCACGGAGCAACGAACACCTTCCGGGTAAAACCCCTCGCGATCTCCGCGCTCCTGTCGGTGCTCTCGGAATCAACGACTACAATCTCGTCGGCCCACGAGACGCTGGAAAGGCATCCGGCGATGTTTCGCTCCTCGTTGCGCGTGATGACGATTGCCGAGACTCCCCCGCGAGCGCCGCTCATGTGCGCGTCCCTCCGGCGAGTGTGTTCGAGAGGATGGCCACGCCCGCGGTGAACCAGAAGAGTACCGCGATCTCGTGGTCGCCGAAGTTCCATTCGAAGAGCCCGTTTACCTGGAACCCCACAAACCCGGCGAGGCATCCCGTGGCGATACTTCCGAGAAGCGGATCCGCCTGTGCCGCTTTTGACGAGCCGAGCTCCACGACGAACATCTTCGCAAAGAGGGCCGCGCACGCGATCGCCCCCGGGAGCCCCAGCGTCACAAGGAGCATCATCATATTGTTGTGCAGATGTCCCCCCTCTCCCTCCTCAATCGGCACAGTATAGGTAACGTAGAGCCTCTTCAGGTCGATATCCCCCACGCCGGCAAGAGGATGATCCAAAAACATTCTCCAACCCGTCGTGATCATGTGAATCCTGCTGAGGTTCGAGCTCATGGAGGGATCGAAGATGCTCGCCGCCCTCGCGCGGAAATCGGATGGGGCGAACAGCACGAAACAGACCAGAAGGATGACGAGGAGAAGAAGGAGCCGCTTCTCCTGTACGGCGCCGATCGTGCAGACACCCGCCACGAAACCGAGCCAGGCGCTCCTGCTCTGCGTGAGGATAAGCCCGAGGAAGAGGGGTACAAAAGCCACGAGCGCGCCGATGCGCCACCTGCGGGGCGCCGCCGCCTGGACCGCGACCGGCAGAGCGAGGAGGAGAAGGATCAGCTTGATTCCTCCCTCCGTCAGGAAATACTGGAAGAGAGAAAGCCTCGCGATGTGGCCTCCGGCGGAGGTCAGAGAAAACGCTTCGATGACAGAGAGGAGCGCTCCCACTGCGACCGGGATCGCGACGAGCCTGAGGAGATCATCGCGGCTGCGCACCGAGAGGAGAATCAGGTAGAGGAATGAGACGAGGAAAAACCGCTTCATGTTCACGAACGAGTCCCACCGCTCGCCGGAGAAGAGCGTGGCAAGAACTTCCGCAGCAAGGTAGAGGAGAATGAACGCGTCGAGCGGGGTTCGCGGCAGCTCGTCCGGGCCCCGGGTGATCACAAGAGCGAGAAGGAGAACGATCGCGGCGCCCATGGTGATGGAGGAGATGGCGACGGAGAAGGTGACTGCTGTAACGGAAGTCAGCGTTAACCAGTACATCCATCTCAGCGCCGCCGCGTGCGCCCCCTCGAAGCGAAGAGGCATCAAATCCGGAACTGAAGGTCGTACAGCTTGCGGTAGAGCCCGAGAGGGTTGGCGATCAGCTCGCTGTGCTTGCCCATCTCCACCACGCGCCCGCGGTCCAGCACGATGATGCGGTCTGCGTGCTGAACCGTGGAGAGCCTGTGAGCGATGACGATCGACGTCCGTCCCGCCATCAGGTGGTTGATCGCGTCCTGTACGAGAATCTCCGACTCGGTATCGAGCGCGGACGTCGCCTCGTCCAGAATGAGGATCGGGGGATTCTTGAGGATCGCCCGGGCGAGGGAAAGCCTCTGGCGCTCGCCCCCCGAAAGCTTTACGCCCCTCTCCCCGATCACGCTCTCGTAGCGCTGCGGCATCGCCATGATGAAGTCATGCGAGTGCGCGGCCCGCGCTGCCCTGATCACCTCTTCCATCGGGCACTCGTCTAATCCGTACGCGATGTTGTTCCGCACGGTATCGTTGAAAAGAATCGTCTCCTGAGTCACGATGCCGATGTTTCGCCTCAGAGAGCGCAGGTCGATGCTCCTGATGTCGATTCCGTCGATCGCGATACCCCCTCCCGTCGGGTCGTAAAACCGCGGGAGAAGATCCACGAGGGTTGTCTTGCCGGTCCCGCTCGGCCCCACGATCGCGACCACTTCCCCCTTCCGGATGGCGAGATTCACGTCGGTGAGGACCGGGTCGTCGCCGTTGTACGAGAAGGAAACGTTCCTGAAGTCTATCCCCTTGGCCAGACCCCCCAGCTGCACGGCGTCCGGTGCGTTCCCAATCGAGGGGCGCCGGTCGAGGATCTCGAAAATCCGCTCCCCCGCGGCGCTCGCCTCCTGAATCCGGTTGTTGACGTTGGTCAGCTCTTTCACCGGAGGCATGATCTGGAAAATGATGAAGAGAAAGCTCAGGAATGCGCTCGCGTTCATGCTGTGCTCGATCAGGATCTGCCTGCCGCCGTACCAGATGATGACGGCCCCGGCCGCGACGCTCAGAATCTCTGTGACGGGCGAGGCGAGGTCCCGGATCCGGGTGATGCGGATCAGCGACGAGAAATACTTCTGCGTGTGGCTTTTGAATTTCTCGTTCTCGAAATCCTCCATGCCGAATGCTTTCACGACTTTGACGCCCGAGATCGTCTCCTGGAGGACCGAGGTGATATCGGCGAGGCGTTCCTGGGAAACCCCCCGCTCCTTGTGGAGGCGGATGGCAATCCAGCTGATCACCGAGAGAGAGAAGGGGAACACGACGATCGCGATGAGCGTCAGTTTCCAGCTGAGCGAAAGGGCGAGGCCGAGGAACACGATGATGAGCAGGGGCTCCCGGATCAGCGTGACGAAGAGCGCGCTGATCCCTCCGTTGAGGATCGACACGTCGTTCGTCATGCGGGAAATCAGCTCGCCGGTCCGCTCGTTGGTGAAGTAGGCGAGGGGGAGATCGTGGAGGTGCCTGTAGAGGGCGTTTCTGAGGTCCTTGATGACGCCTTCTTCCGCGTAGTTCATGAGAAACGACTGCATGTAGCCGAAGAAGTTCTTCAGGAGAAACGCGGCGATCACGATCCAGCAGATCCTGAGGAGGGCGTCCATCTGGCTCCCGGCGAACATGAAGTTCAGAAACGCCTCCTTCGCGCCGCCCAAAAAGCCCGAGAGTCCGAAGGGAAACGTGAGCGTGGATCGGGTCCGGGCGAGATCGGCCGCGTCCGTGTGAAAGAGAATGTCGAGGAGCGGGATGAACAGGTAGATCGATATGCCGCTCAGCACCGAGTAGACCACGGTGCAAAGAATCGAGAGCACGATGTGCATCCAGTAGGGCCTGGCATACCCCACGATTCTGAGGTATGTCGCGAAGTTCTTCACGCCTGGCTCAGCGGCTCTCCCGCGGGCTGCCGCAGCCCGCGGCTGCAGACCGGGTTGCGCGAGCGGACGACCTGTTCATAGATCAGGAGGTTGTCCGGTCCCACGCTGGTCGCGGGATGGTAGAGGTGATAGAGAATGGCGAGATACCTGAGGGTTACAAATTTCGCGCCAAGGAGGCCCAGGCGAAAGGCAATGTCGGTATCCTCTCCCACGCCCGGCGCCCGGTACTCTTCGTTGAATCCGTTGATTTCCTCCAGGAGCCGCCGCTCCACGCTGAAATTGCATCCGAGGATCCGCGCCTTGTTCCGGTGCAGAAGGCGGCGGATGAAGGGATTCGGGATTCTCACCGCATCCTCGAGGTTGCTGCTTCTGGCGAGGAGGCCGTCGAGGAGCACACCGTAGGACATGCGCTCCATGCTTCCCGAGGCAAAATCTGTCAGAGTGAATCGGTCCGTAATCTGCCGGCTGAAGTTCACCCTCCGGCCGCAGAGAACGGCGCGGGGCTCGCGGTGGGAGTCGTGGTCGGCAAGGAATTCATGATGCGGGACGCAATCCCCGTCGATAAACACCAGGTAGTCGGATTCCGCCGAGGCGATGGCCCTGTTCAGCATGACGTTTTTCCGGAAGCCCTCGTCGGGCTGCCACAGATGCCTGACAGGAAAGAAGCCGCCGGAGCGCGTCCGGGCGATCAGTTCTCCGATTTCGGGTCCGGAGCCGTCGTCGGCAACGATGACTTCAAAGTCGCGCATCCTCTGTCTGAGGAGCGCCGCGAGAATGAATTCGAGGTACCGCGCCTCATTGTAGACGGCGATCACCAGCGTCAGCGATCTCTTCATGGTGTGCGTCCGGCCGCTTCCGGGGTCATGGGCGTTTCAACGTTCTGAGTTCGGAATTTGTCACCGGCGGCATCACGCCTTCCCCTTCGCTGACGCGGTATTGGTATTCCCAGAGCTTGGCGTAGAGGGCAAGAGTATAGACGGAGCCGAGAACGGCGACGAGAAAACCGTCGTATCCGTCTTTGAACCCGCCGTTTGAAACGTACTTTCGGATGAAATGCGACACCGGGCTCAGGACCAGGCGGAAGAGGGAGGCTCCGCCGCGCGGATGTTCTCGGAGCCGGTTCGACAGCTGGAGGGAGGTGTAGTCGTTCATCTTCGAGAGGTACTCGGCGATCGACTCGTAGGTGTAATGGTTGAGGAACCCGTCGAGCCTCCCCCGTCTTCCTTCTACTGTGAAGCCTCCGTGCACCTCGGCCGGTTCCGCCCGGTACTTGTCGTGCCGGAAGAGCCTGAAGGTATAGTCGGGATACCACCCCCCGTGCTTCATCCACTTCCCAAAGATGAACACCTTGCGCGGCAGTTCGTAGCCGTCGGCCGCTCCGCCTGATGCGAGCACCGACCGGATCTCCTCGCGGAGCTCGGCCGATACCTCCTCGTCGGCGTCTACGTACAAAAGCCAGCTCCCGGTCGTCAGGGCAAAGCCGCGTTCACGCTGAGGGATGTCGCCGTCATACTCGTGCTGAACGACGCGGTCTGCGTGCTTCGCAGCAAGCTCGACCGTCCGGTCGGAGCTGAAGGAATCAACGACCACGACCTCGTCGGCCCACCGGACGCTCCGGAGGCAGCGCTCGATCCTCTTCTCCTCGTTCAGAGTAATGACCACGACGGAGAGACGCTCCATGCGCTCAGCCGAGGACCAGGCTGACGAGTTTGTTCTTCACGACAACCATTTTCACGATCGTCCTCCCCTCGAGGTGACGCTTCACGTTCGCGTCGTTGAGGACGATCGGTTTGAGGGCGGCCTCGTCGGTATCGACGGGAACGTGGAACTTCGATCTGACCTTCCCGTTGATCTGCACCACGATCTCGACCCTCTCCGAGGCAATCTTCGCGCTGTCGTACGACGGCCACGGCTCATAGGCGAGCGAACGGCCGTGTCCCAGCCGCTCCCACAGTTCTTCGGCGAGATGCGGCGCGAACGGCGAAAGGAGGAGGACGAAACTCTCCATCGCCGGCCGCGGTTTGAGGTCCGCCGTGAGAAAGGCGTTCACGAAAATCATCAGCTGAGAGATCGCCGTATTGAAATTCAATCCCTCGATGTCCTCGGTGACCTTCTTCACCGTCTCGTGTAGGAGGCGCTCCTGTCCGGGAAGAAGCGCCGCGTCCCGCACCGAGGAATGGACTCTTCCTTCCTCGTCGAGAATCATCCGGTACGCCCTGTTGAGAAACCGGTGCACGCCCTCGACGCCGCGGGTGGACCACGGCTTCGAATCGACGAGAGGCCCCATGAACATCTCGAACAATCGGAGGGAGTCCGCGCCGTAGGCCGCCACGACTTCATCGGGGTTGACGACGTTGTTCAGCGACTTGGACATCTTCTGTCCGTTCTCGCCCAGAATCGTTCCCTGGTTCACGAGTCTCCTGAACGGTTCGTTCGTCGAGAGATGGCCGAGATCGAAGAGGATCTTGTGCCAGAACCGGGCATAGAGGAGATGCAGCACCGCGTGCTCCGCTCCCCCCACGTAGAGATCGACCGGCATCCAGGCCTTTTCGTTCTGAGGCGATACGAATTCCTTCGCGTTGTGGGGATCGAGGTAGCGAAGATAGTACCAGCATGATCCCGCCCACTGCGGCATCGTGTGCGTCTCGCGCATTGCAGGCCGCCCCGTCGCCGGATCGGTCGTCTTCACCCACGACTCCGCCCCGGCCAGCGGAGAGACTCCCTTCGTTCCCGCTCTGCTGTACTCGAGATCGGGAAGGAGTACCGGAAGGTCGGATTCCGGGAGGTCTCTGACCGTCCCGTCCTCAAGGTAGATTAGCGGAAACGGCTCCCCCCAGTAGCGCTGGCGCGAGAAGAGCCAGTCGCGCAGCTTGTAATTCACCGTGCGTTTCCCGCGGCCCTTTTTCTCAAGCCATTCCACGATCGCGGCCTTGGCCCTTTCCGTCGGTAGCCCGTTGAGAGAAATCTCGGAGTTGGCCGAGTTCACCGCCGTGCCGTCCTCCGTGAAGGGAGCGGCCGAGACGTCTCCGCCGGATACAACTTCAACGACCGGAAGGTGGTATTCCCGGGCGAACTCGAAGTCACGGTCATCGTGACCCGGGACCGCCATGATCGCACCCGTTCCGTACGTTAATAGGACGTAATCCGCAGTCCAGATCTGGATTGGTCTCCCTGTAGCGGGGTTTATAGCGTATCCGCCCGTGAAGACCCCGCTCTTTGTCTTCCCCAGGGCCGTTCGCTCGAGGTCGCTTTTCATCCTGGCTTCGGCCCGGTAGGCCTCCACCTTTGCCCTCTCCCCGGGAGCACAGACCTTATCAACCAGCGGATGCTCCGGAGCAAGCACCAAATAGGTTGCTCCGAATATTGTGTCCGGACGAGTGGTAAATACCGCGATGCTCCCCTTTCCCCCCTCGACCGGAAAACTAACTTCTGCTCCCTCAGACCTCCCAATCCAGTTTCTTTGCATCTCCATGATCCCGGATGGCCAATCGAGCTCCGCCAGATCGTGCTCCAGCCGTTCCGCATAAGCCGTGATCCGGAGCATCCATTGCTTCATCATCCGGCGCTCGACCGTGTACCCCTTTTCCACCCATTCTTCCACTTCCTCGTTTGCGAGGACCGTGCCCAGCTCATCAGACCAGTTGACCGGCATTTCGGCCCTGTAGGCAAGCCGCCGTGCGGCGATATAATCGTATTTCACCTGAGGCGTGAGACCGGGAGGAAGGGGGAGTTCTGAAATGGGCCTGGCCATCCGGCGTTCCGGGTCGTACCAGGAGTTGTAGATCTTTAGGAAGATCCATTGGGTCCATTTGTAATAGCCCGGATCGGTGGTGTTGATCTCGCGCGTCCAGTCATAGGAGAGGCCGAGCATTTTAATCTGCCGCTTGAAGGTCGTGATGTTCTGCCCTGTGGTGATTCTCGGCGCGATTCCCGTCTGCATCGCATATCTCTCGGCCGGAAGGCCGAAGGCATCCCACCCCATCGGATGCATCACGCTGAAACCGTTCATGCGCTTAAAGCGGCAGAAGATGTCCGTCGCCGTGTACCCTTCGGGGTGCCCCACGTGGAGGCCCGCTCCCGACGGATAGGGGAACATGTCCAGAACGTAGATCTTCTTCCCCGGAGGGGCGTCGGGAGTGGTGAACGTCCCCTCCTTCTCCCATCGCTCCTGCCATTTGTGCTCGATTTCAGTAAACGGATACGTCATGTAAGAGTGATAACCATAATTATTTGTTCAACATACGTATTTCACTTAGGAGAATCAACAACGGCATGGCAGGACGAAAACGGTAGACGCCGGCTTCAGCCGGCGTTCGCTGAAACAGAAGAGGGGTCCCGGTCTACCGGGACCCCTCTCTGGGGAGATTCACTGGGAGGGCTTACTCCGCCCTGGCTTCCTTCGCGGCGGCTTCCCCGGCTTTCTTCTTCTTCGGGGCCTTCTCAACTTTTTCAGTCTTGTCGGGGCCCTTCTTCGATTCCTTCTTCCCCTTCGCCTTCTTCTGCGGCGCTTCGCCTGTGTTGTAATCGACCAGCTCGAGGATGGCCACTTCGGCGCCGTCGCCGAACCTCTGGCCGAGCTTGACGACGCGCGTGTAGCCGCCCGGCCGGGAGGCGATCTTCGGGGCGATCTCGCTGAAGAGCTCTTTGATGACGTCGCGATCCTTGATCATCCTGGCGATCTGGCGCCGGGCGTGAATCGTTGTCTGGAGGGTTCCGGCGCCCACAGCGTTTTTCGCGCGCGTCAGAACCTTTTCGGCGACCATGCGTGTCTCCTTGGCTTTGGCTGCCGTGGTGCGGATCTTCTTGTGCCGGAAGAGAGCCGTACAGAGCGCCCGGAGCGTCGCGCTCCTGTGGCTTGCAGTTCGCTTGAGTTTTCTTCCCGACTTACGGTGTCGCATCGCTTGTGGCCGCCTTAGTTGTTAGCGTCGTGGAGGTATTTTTCGACATCCATGCCGAAGCTGAGTCCGAACTGCTCGATGATCTCGGAGAGCTCCGCCAGCGATTTCCGGCCGAAATTCCGGAACTTGAGAAGCTCGGGCTCTCCCCGGCTCACAAGGTCGGCAATCGTCTTGATGTTGGCCGCGCGGAGGCAGTTGTGCGAGCGAACGGACAGCTCGAGCTCGTCGACGTTCATCTGGAGGATCTTTCGGATCCGCGCGAACTCCGAGTCCTTCTCGAGCATCTCCTCCGCGGCCTCCGTCTCGATGTCGAAGCTGAGGAAGAGCTGGATGTGGTCTTTCAGGATGTTCGCCGCCTGCGCGAGCGCATCGTCGGGCGCGATCGATCCGTCGGTTTCGACCTCCAGGATCAGCTTCTCGTAGTCGGTCTGCTGGCCCACGCGCGTCGTCTCCACGAAGAACCGCACGTTCTTGATCGGCGTGAAGATCGAATCGATCGTGATCAGGCCGGCGGTCTGGTCCGGGAGCTTGTTATCCTCCGCGGGCACGTACCCCTTCCCGCGGCCGACCCTCAGCTCCATTTCGAACGCCGCCCCGGCATTCAACGTGACGATGTGCTGGCTCGGATTGAGAATCTCGATTTCCGGGTTGGCCTTCTGGATATCACCCGCGGTCACGTCCTTCGGCCCTTTGAGCTCCACGGACACCTTCGCAAGCTTCTTGTTGAGGAGCTTCATCCTCACCGATTTAAGGTTGAGGATGATCTCGGCAACGTCTTCCACGGCCCCGGGGATCGTGGAGAATTCGTGCAATACCCCCTCGATCCGGATGGCCGTGAACGCGGTGCCGGGAAGCGACGAGAGAAGCACGCGCCGGAACGCATTGCCGATCGTAACTCCGAACCCCTTTTCGAGGGGCTGGAGCACGAAACGGCCGAACGTGTTTGAATAGGATGCCTCGTCGAGTTGAACTTTCTCCGGCATCTGAAAAGTTGTTCCTACCATGTCAATTTCTCCCGAATGAGCCCGATATTACTTGGAATACAGCTCGACGATGAGCTGTTCGTTGGCGTTGAGCGGGATATCCGCCCGTTCCGGCATGCTGAGAAATGTGCCGGACATCGCCGCCTTGTCGAGACTGAGCCACGGCAGCATCGCGCTGTCTTTCATCCGCTTCATCGACGAGTGGATCATGTCGAGCTTCTTGCTCCGGTCTCTGATCCGCACCACGTCGCCCGCCCTCAGCAGGTGCGAGGGGATGTTGACGACCGTGTCGTTCACCATGAGATGGCCGTGGGTGACGAGCTGGCGAGCTGCTTTCCGCGACGGGGCGAAGCCGAGCCGGTAGACGACGTTGTCGAGTCGGCATTCGAGCATCTTGACGAGCGTTTCGCCCGTGCGCCCGGTGCGGCGGAGGGCCTTCTCGAAATAGCTGCGGAACTGCTCTTCCATCAGTCCGTACATGCGGCGGATCTTCTGCTTCTCGCGGAGCTGGACGCCGTACTCCGATATCTTCTGGCGCCTGTTCTGCCCGTGCTGCCCCGGCGGATAGCCGCGGCGCTCCACCGGACACTTCTCCGTGAAGCACTTCGTGCCTTTGAGAAAGAGCTTCTGCCTCTCCCTCCTGCACAGCCTGCAACTTGGTTCGATGTATCTTCCCATGAGTTCCTTTTCCTGAATGCTACCCTTACACGCGGCGCCGCTTCGGCGGCCTGCACCCGTTGTGAGGAATCGGCGTGATGTCGCGGATGCTCAGCACTTCGAGTCCGACCATCTGGAGCGAGCGGATGCCCGCTTCGCGCCCCGAGCCAGGCCCCTTGACATAGACGTCGACCTTCCGCAATCCCAGATCGAAGGCTTCCTTGGCCGCGGCCTCGGCGGTCACCTGCGCCGCGAAGGGCGTGTTCTTCCTCGAGCCCTTGAAGCCGTTGCGGCCTGCCGACGACCAGCTGATGACGTTGCCGTAGACGTCGGTGATCGTCACCATGACGTTGTTGAACGTCGCCTTGATGTAGGCCTTGCCGGTGACGTCGACCTGAATTTTCTTTTTCTTCTTGGCCGCGCCGGTCTGCTGTCCGGCGGCCGCTGCCTGCTTTGCCATTGGTCTCTTCTCTGCGTGTGTTACTTCTTGGCCAGTACCTTCTTCTTCCCTGCGACCGTCTTCCTCTTTCCCTTCCTCGAGCGGGCGTTCGTGCGCGTGCGCTGGCCCCGGACAGGAAGGCCCTTCCGGTGGCGCAGGCCCCGGTACGAGTTGATGTCCATCAGACGCTTGATGTTCATCTGGACTTCGCTCCGCAGCGCCCCCTCCACCTTGAAGTCGGAGGTAATGATGGAGCGGATCCGGGCCACTTCCTCGTCGTTCAGCTCGGCCACCCGCTTCCCCGGGTCGATCCCCGCCTGGTCCAGGATTTTCAGGGCGCTGGTCCTGCCGAGCCCGAAAATGTAGGTCAGGCCGATCTCAGCCCGTTTATTCTTCGGTAAGTCGATTCCCGCGATACGCGCCACGCGTTACAATCCTTTCGAGTGATTATCCCTGACGTTGCTTGTGCTTCGGATTCTTGCAGATGACCCGGACGACGCCTTTCCGCCGGATGATCTTGCAGTTCTCGCACAGCCGTTTTACCGATGATCGTACCTTCATCTGATCGCTTCCTATTTGTACCGGTAGGTGATTCTGCCCTTGCTCAGGTCGTACGGCGACATCTCAACTGTCACCTTATCGCCCACCAGGATTTTGATGTAATGCATCCGCATCTTCCCTGAAATCACAGCCAGGATCTCGTGCCCGTTATCGAGCCGCACCCTGAACATCGCGTTCGGGAGCGTCTCGGTAATGATGCCGTCCATGGTGATCGGACCCTGCTTCGCCATCAACCTCGGCTACTGTGTGAGTATTTCCGGTTCGCCATCCGTGACGAGGATCGTATGCTCGAAATGGGCCGATGGAAATCCGTCGGCCGTGCGGATCGTCCATCCGTCGTCATCGACTCTCACCTGGAATTTTCCCAGATTCACCATCGGCTCGATCGCAAGCGTCATCCCTTTCTGCAGCACCGGGCCCGTGCCCGCCTCTCCGTAGTTCGGAATCGCGGGCTCCTCGTGGAGCTCACGGCCTACGCCGTGGCCCACCAGATCGCGCACGACCGAAAAACCGTCGCGCTCCACGTGCGACTGTACCGCGGCGGAAATGTCATGGACCCTGTTCCCAGCTCTCGCCTGGGCGATGCCGGTGTAGAGCGATGCTTCCGCGCTCTTCAGGAGGAGATTTTTTTCCTCCGAAATTTTTCCCACAGGAAACGTCCACGCGCCGTCGCCGTAGAAGCCGCCTTTGCGCACTCCGACGTCGAGCGATACGATCTCCCCTTCCCGCAGGACCCGTGACCCCGGTATGCCGTGCACAACCTCGTCTTCGACGGAGGTGCAGAGGGTCGCCGGAAACCGGTTCTTCGGATCGGCGCCGTATCCCTTGAATGCCGGCTCGCCTTTACGGGAGAGGATATACTCCTCGGCCATGGCGTCGAGCTCCCTGGTCGTGACGCCCGGCTGGATGCACTTCTTGAGCACCCGCAGAACTTCCGCCACAATCCGGCAGCATTCGCGCATCAATTCAATTTCACGGGGCGATTTAATCACCGCCTTCGCCATGCTTTTGACCGGCCTTCTACCCCGCAACGCACCCGCCTGGAGGCGTCACATCCTCCTGCCCTTCATCTTGCCGCTCTTCATGAAACCGTCGTAATGGCGCATGAGAAGGTGCGATTCGATCTGCTGGAGGGTGTCCAGGCCGACGCCGACCACGATCAGGAGGCTCGTTCCGCCGAAGAAGCTCGCAAAATTCGCCGTGACCCCGAGCCGGATCATGAACGCCGGCAGGATCGCCACGATGGCGAGAAAGATCGATCCCGGCAGAGTGATCTTCGTCAGGATGTTGTCGATAAAATCGGACGTATTCTTACCCGGCCTGATTCCCGGGATGAACCCTCCCTGCTTCTGCATCGTCTCCGCCACGTCCTTCGGGTTGAAGGCGACGGCCGTATAGAAATAGGTGAAGAAGATGATCATCAGGCCGTAGGCGATCGAATAGGTGATGGACGTGTAATTCAGATACCCGGCGATTCCCTGCAGGAACTCGCTGTCGGGGAAAAACGTCAGGATCGTGTTCGGAATGAACATGATCGCCTGCGCGAAGATGATCGGCATGACCCCCGCCGTGTTGATGCGCATCGGGATATACTGCGTCACGCCTCCGTAAATCTTCCGCCCGACGACCCTCTTGGCATACTGGACGGGAATTCTCCTCGTCGCCTGGGTGACGAGAACGATCCCCGCAACAATCACGACCATCAGACCGATGATGATCAGTTCGATAATCGGCCCCCGGGCGCCCTGGCTGACAAGCTGGTATTCGTCAAGTATGGCGTGAGGGAACCGCGCGATGATGCCGATGAAAATGATGAGCGAGATCCCGTTGCCGATGCCCCGTTCGGTGATCTGCTCGCCCAGCCACATCATGAAGACTGTGCCCGCGGCGAGAATAATCATCGTGGAAATGTGAAATCCGAATCCCTGGACGCCCGCCGGCACGATCGGGGTGCCCGCGGGAGACATGCTCGAAATCTGGACGCTGACTCCCCACGCCTGAAGAAGGGAGATGATGACCGTTCCGTACCGGGTCCACTGGGTGATCTTCTTGCGGCCTTCTTCCCCTTCCTTCGAAAGCTTCTGGATGTACGGAATGACCGCGCCGAGAAGCTGGATGATGATCGACGCGCTGATATACGGCATGATGCCGAGCGCAAAAATGGCCGCGTTGCTGAACGCGCCCCCCACGAACAGGTCGTAGAGTCCGAAGAGGGTGTTCGAGGTCTGGTTGCGCATGACCTCGGAAAGAACCTTCGCGTCGACTCCGGGGATCGTCACGTGGGCGCCGAAGCGCACCACGACCAGGAGCCCCGCGGTGAAGAGGATCCGCTGGCGCAGCTCCTGAATCTTGAAGATGTTCCGAAAGCTCTCGGTTAGCTTCGCCATGAATCAGTTTCCGGCACCCGGGAGGGCGCTGGTCTTGCCCCCCGCGCCTTCGATCTTCTTCACGGCGCTCTTGCTGAAGGAATGTGCCGACACTTCGAGCTTTGACTTCAGTTCTCCCTCCCCCAGAATCTTCACCGGAACGTTCTTCTTTGATACCGCGCCGGCCGTGTAGAGGATCGCGGGGTCCACCTTGCCGCCGGCAAGCTTTCCCGACCCGGCAAGCCGCTCGAGGACGCCGACGTTCACGGTCTGATACCGTACCTTGAACGGATTATGGAACCCGAACTTCGGAACGCGCCTGATCAGCGGCATCTGGCCGCCCTCGAACCAGGGGCGGTCGTGCGTGCCGGAGCGGGCTCCTTCGCCCTTGTGTCCGCGCGTCGCGGTTCCTCCGTGGCCCGACCCCTGTCCGCGCGCGATGCGCTTCGCGCGCCTGCGCGAGCCCGCGGCGGGTTTGAGAGTGCCTAATGTCGTCATTGTTTCTCGGCCACCTCCTCGACCTTCACGAGATGCCTCACCCTGCCGATCATCCCGCGGATCTGCGGCGTGTCGGTCTTGATCACCGAGCAGTTCGGCCGCCCGAGTCCGAGCGCCCTGATCGTCCGTTTGTGCACCTCGAGGGTATCGATCTGGCTTACCATCTGTGTAATCTTGATCTTCTTGTTCATCGTCAGCTCACTGCCTCGGGTTCCGGAGCGGGAGTCCTGAAGAGTTCTCCGAGCGACATGCCGCGCCGCTGCGCCATCGTGCGTGCATCGATGAGGGTCAGGAGGCCCCGGAGCGTCGCCTTCACCACGTTGTGCGGGTTTGAGGACCCGATCGACTTGGTGAGGATGTCCTTGATCCCCGCCGATTCCAGAACCGCCCTCACCCCGCCGCCGGCGATGAGCCCGGTGCCGGGAGAAGCTGGTTTCAGAAGCACCCTCGAAGCGCCGAACTTGCCCGTGATCGGATGGGGGATCGTCCCGTTGACGACCGGCACGACCACGATATTCTTCTTCGCGTCGTCGATTCCCTTCGAGATGGCGTCCTGCACTTCGTTCGCCTTGCCGAGTCCTACTCCGACGTGACCGTTGCCATCTCCGACGACGACGATCGCGCTGAAGCTGAAGCGGCGCCCGCCCTTGACCACCTTCGCGACCCGGTTGATATGCACCAACCGGTCTTTGAGATCCAACTCGCCAGCTCTTATTCGTGCCACGCTCTCTGCTCCTGGTTGATAATCAGTTGCCGTGCTGCCGGGGGAGGATTCGAACCTCCACTGACGGCTCCAAAGGCCGCTGTCCTGCCATTAGACGACCCGGCAACGAACGACCCTGCGGGGGCAGGCTCAAAACTTGAGCCCCGCCTCGCGGGCTCCGTCGGCCAGAGCCTTGATAACGCCGTGGTACAGGTATCCGTTGCGGTCGAACACGACCGACTTCAGGTTCTGCGCCGCGGCCTTCTTCGCTACGTCCATCCCGACCCGCTTCGCAATCTCTTTCTTCGTTTTCACGCTCTTCAGTTCCTCGCGGAGGTCCTTCGACAGGGTGGAGGTGGAGACGAGCGTTTTACCGATCGAGTCGTCGACAAGCTGGGCATAGAGGTGCTGCAGGCTCCGGTATACCGTCAGCCGCGGCCGCTCGGACGTTCCCTGAATCTTCACGCGCACGCGTTGTTTGATGCTGGCTCGCCGCCGGACTCTCGATTTCTTTATCATAAAATCTTATCCTGCCTTCGCGCCTGCTGTAGCCGCAGCCTTGCCCGCTTTGCGGCGGATGTATTCTCCTTCGTACTTCACCCCTTTTCCCTTGTACGGCTCTGGCGGCCGGAACGAACGCAGCTTCGCCGCGACCTGGCCCACCAATTGTTTGTCGATGCCGGAAACCGTGAGGAGCGTGGGTTGCGGGATTTCCACCTTGATTCCCCCGGGCGGCTCGAAGAGGATCGGATGCGAGTAACCGAGGGCGAACTGGATCTTTTTCCCCTTCACTTCCGCCTTGTACCCGACTCCGACGATCTCAAGCTTCCGCTCAAAACCCGTCGAAACGCCTCTGATCATGTTGTTGATCAGCGCCCGCCACGTGCCGTGAAGCGCGACCTGCGCCTTCACGTCGGAGGAGCGGGTGAGGGTGATTTCCTCGCCTTTCATCTCGATGCGGATGCTCGGTGGAACCGACGCCTTGAGCTCGCCCTTCGGCCCCGTGACGGTGATCGTACCGTCTGCCAGCTGCACCTTGACCCCCTTCGGGATGGCTATGGGTTTTCTTCCGATTCTTGACACGTTGTTCTCCTAAAGGTAACCTACCACACCTGGCACAGCACTTCGCCGCCGACATGCAGAGTGGCGGCAGTCTTTTCCGTCACGACTCCCCGCGAGGTGGAGACGATTGCGATCCCGAGCCCGTTCAGGACCCGGGGAAGATCGTTCGCGGACACATAGACCCTCAGGCCGGGCTTGCTGATCCGCTTCAGTCCGGTGATCGCGCTGATGCCGTCGGAAGAGCGCAGGACGATTCTCAGTACCCCCTGTTTCGTGTCGGGGATCTCGGTATAGCTCCCGATGAAGCGCTCCTCGAGCAAGAGCTTGGTGATCTCGCGCTTGAGGTACGACGCCGGAATATCCACGCGTTTGTGCCGCGCGCGGATCGCATTGCGCAACCTGGACAGGTAATCTGAAATCGGATCGGTGGTGTTCATTGCTCTGCCGTTCTCCTACCAGCTTGCCTTGACGACGCCGGGAATCTTTCCCTCAAGCGCCATTTTTCTGAAACAGATCCGGCAGATGCCGAACTTGCGGAGGTATCCGCGGGGCCTGCCGCAGTTGTTGCAGCGGTTGTGCTTCCTCACCGGGAACCTGGGCGTCCTCTTCGACTTCTCCATCATTGCCAATCGTGCCACGCTTATTCTCCTCTCCCTTCGGCCGGCGCCGGTTTTTCGGCGAGGGGTTCCTCGCGCTTCACGAACGGCATCCCGAACGCTTTCAGGAGTTCGTACGCCTCCTGGTCGGTTTTGGCCGTCGTCACAAAACAGACGTCCATTCCGAACACCTTCGTGACTTTGTCGACGTCGATCTCGGGAAAAATGATGTGTTCCTTCACGCCGATCGTGTAATTCCCCCGGCCGTCGAACGACTTGTCGGAAAATCCGCGGAAGTCGCGGATGCGGGGGACGGCGACGTTGATAAACCTGTCCATAAACTCGTACATCCTGTCCTGCCGGAGCGTTACCCGCGCTCCGATGGGCAGGCCTTCGCGCAGCTTGAAATTGGAAATCGCCTTCTTGGCCCGCGTCGTAACGACCTTCTGTCCGGTGATCGTCTCCAGATCCTTGACCACCCCGTCGAGCAGCTTGGGGTCCTGCGAGGCCTGGCCGACGCCGACGTTGATGGCGATCTTTTCAAGTCGGGGAACCTGCATGACGTTGGAGTAGCTGAAGCGCTTCACCAGCTCGCCGGTCAGTTGCTTCCTGAACAGCTCGCGGAGACGGGGAGGGACTCCCGCTTCCTGCGCGGCGGCCGGATGGCCTCCCTTCTCCTGTGGGCCTTTCTTCGTTCCTTTTTCGGTTTTTGGCGCTTTCTCTTTTCCCATGCGGGTTCGCGGATCCTAAAACATTTCTTCGCAATTGCGGCAGACGCGCATCATGTGCTTGCGGCCTGTGGTCGAGTCGGTGACGGGCTTGTGGCCCAGACGCGACGGCGTGCTGCATTTCGGACAGATCACCATCACATTTGCGGCGTGAATCGGAGCCTCTTTCTGGACGATCCCCCCCTGGGGGTTCTTCTGAGACGGCCTCGAGTGCCGGCGGATGATGTTGACTCCCTCAATAATCACTCGCGCGTCGTCGCGGAAGACCTTGAGGACCTTTCCTGTTTTTCCGCGGGAGTTGCCCGCAATGACTTTGACGGAATCGTTCTTGTGGATGTTCATAGTTGAGTCACACTCCCTCAGAGCACTTCCGGCGCGAGGGAAATAATCTTCATGTAGTTTTTGTCGCGCAGTTCCCTGGCGACCGGTCCGAAAATCCTCGACCCCCTCGGTTCGCCCTGGGGATTGAGGAGAACGGCCGCGTTCTCGTCGAACCGGATAAACGAGCCGTCCTTGCGGCGTGTCTCCTTGGTCGTCCTGACGATGACCGCGCGGGAGACTTCGCCCTTCTTCACCCCGGCGCCCGGGATCGCGCTCTTGACCGAGACGACGATCAGATCGCCGACGCCGGCGTAGCGGCGGTCGTGGCCGCCGAGGACCCGGATGCACCGGACTTTCTTGGCGCCCGAGTTGTCGGCTACCACCAGATTAGTTTCTTCCTGGATCATCGAGGACCGCCGTTTCCGTTTATTGTGCCTTTTGCACGACTTCGATCAGGCGCCACCTCTTGCGGCTGCTCAGCGGACGCACTTCCATGATCTTTACCAGATCCCCGACGCGCGCCTCCTGCTTCTCGTCGTGCGCCATCAGCTTC
The DNA here is from genome assembly GCA_964512655.1 of uncultured Chlorobiaceae bacterium. Taxonomy (GTDB): domain Bacteria; phylum Bacteroidota; class Ignavibacteria; order UBA10030; family SZUA-254; genus VBOC01. The sequence continues at coordinate 19,343 of CAZEJT010000010.1, forward strand.
GAGGTGCGCTTGAAATACTTCTTGTAGAGTCCGTGGGGGACGCGGCGCTCGATCGCGACGACGATGCTTTTCTGCATCTTGTTGCTGACCACTGTCCCGAGCCGGGTCTTCCGATTGGTCGTCCGGTCCATGTTCACTTCCCCTTTTCGGATTTCTTCGCCGCGGATGCGGCGGCCTCTGCTGCAATCTGGCGCTCGCGCAGGACCGTTTTCATCCGCGCGATGTCGCGGCGCGAGTTTCGCAGCTGCAGCGGGTTCTCGAGCTGGCTGGTCGCCTTCTGAAACTTGAGGTGGACGAGATTCTCCTCTTCGTCCTTGACCCGCTTGGCCAGTTCGCTTACGGGGAGTTCCCGGATTTCAAATATCTTCACAGTTCATCCTTCCTTCGGTTCAACCCGCCTGGTACGAGGGCCGCGTCACCATGCGTGTCCTGATCGGGAGCTTGTGCGATGCCAGATCCATGGCCTCGAGAGCCACCGCCCGCTTGATGCCGCCGAGCTCAAACATGATCGTTCCGGGCTTCACGACCGCAACCCAGAATTCGGGCACCCCCTTCCCGCTTCCCATGCGGGTTTCGGCCGGCTTCTTCGTCACCGGCTTGCTGGGAAATATCCTGATCCATACCTTGCCTTCCCTCTTCATGAGGCGCGTGAGGGCGACACGCGCGGCCTCGATCTGCCGCTGCGTGATCCATCCCGGCTCGAGCGCCTTCAGCCCGAAATCCCCGAAGGCCACGCTCGCGCCCCGGGTCGCCTTTCCCTTCATCCGGCCCCGCTGGGCTTTTCTATATTTGACTCGCTTTGGAAGCAGCATGAGTGTGCGTCGTTAGGCCGGGCGGTTACTTGGGTGTCCTGTCGAGCACTTCGCCCCGGCAGATCCAGACCTTCACGCCGATCGTGCCGTAAATCGTCATAGCCGTGGCCTGCGCATAATCGATGTCGGCCCGGAGCGTGTGGAGCGGAATTCTTCCCTCCTTGTACTGCTCCGAGCGCGCGATCTCGGCCCCGCCGAGCCGGCCTCCGCACATCACGCGGACGCCTTCGGCGCCCATGCGCATCGCCGAGGTAATCGCCATCTTCATCGCCCGGCGGAACGACATCCGTCCCTCGAGCTGCCCCGCGATATTCTCAGCGAGGAGGTAGCTGTCGAGCTCCGGCCGCTTGATCTCGTGGATGAGGATCTTCACTTCCTTGTTGGTGATCTGCTTCAGCTCCTCTTCCAGCTGCGTAATTTCCTTGCCGCTCCGGCCGATGACGATACCGGGGCGGGAGGTATGAATCGTGATGACCGCCTTCTTGGGCGTGCGGTCGATCAGGATGCGGGAAATCCCCGCCTTCTTGAGGCGGTTGTGGACATACGACCTCACCTTGAGGTCTTCCTGGAGCTTTCCCGAAAAATCCTTGTCGTCGTACCAGTTCGAATCCCACGAGCGCAGGACGCCGAGACGGAAACCGACGGGGTGTACTTTTTGGCCCACTGGCTGTGCTACTCCTTTTCTTGTGATGCCTGAGGTTGCTTTGCCTGAGACTGCTTCGGCTGCGTTTCCTTCGCGCGGGGTTTTGCGGCCGCTTTCGCCCTGACGGCTCTCTGCGCCACGACAACGGTCAGGTGGTTCGACCGTTTGACAATCCGGTAGGCGCGCCCCATCGGAGCGGGAAGCATCCTCTTCATCCCCGGGCCGCCATCCACGAAGACCTCCTTGACATAGAGAGTCTCGGGGTCAACGCGTCCCGCCTCGTCCTTGTTCTGCAGGTTCGATACCGCGGAACGGACTACTTTCTCGGCCACCTTCGCCGCGTGCTTCGGCGAGAAATGGAGAATGCTGAGCGCTTCCGGTATCGAGCGTCCGCGGATCAGATCGATCACGAGCCGCATCTTGCGGGGCGACGAGTTGACGTACCTGTTGATGGCGCGCGCTTCGAGCATCGGATCAGCCTTCGGGCGTGGTCGTCGTTTCTGCTTTAAGCCCCGGATGCCCGCGGAAGATGCGGGTCGGAGCAAACTCGCCGAGCTTGTGTCCCACCATGCCCTCGTGGATGTAGACCGGGATGAACTTGTTCCCGTTGTGAACAGCCAGGGTCAGGCCGACAAAATCCGGCGTGATGGTCGACGCGCGGGACCAGGTCTTGATGACTTTCTTCGCGCCCGACTTCGACATCGCCTCGATCTTCGCGGTCAGTCCGGCATCGACATAGGGGCCCTTTTTGAGAGACCGGCTCATGAGTTCATTCTTCCCTTATTTCTATCCTTACTTCCGGCCTTATTTCCGGCGCGTGACGATATACTTCGAAGACTGCAGCTTGTGGTGCCGCGTCTTCTTGCCCTTGGTGTGCCATCCCCATGGAGAAACCGGATGAGGGTTGCCCTGAGGCGACTTCCCCTCGCCGCCGCCGTGCGGATGGTCGACCGGGTTCTGGACCACGCCGCGCGATTGCGGGCGGATGCCCATCCACCGCGAGCGTCCTGCCTTGCCCACGCTGATGTTTTCGTGGTCGACGTTGCTGACCACGCCGATCGTCGCGAAACATTCCTGAGGAACGTTCCGCACTTCGCCCGACGGCAGCCGCAGCTGGGCGTATTTCCCTTCCTTGGCCATCATCTGAACGGAACAGCCCGCGCTCCTTCCGATCTGTCCCCCTTTGCCCGGCTTGAGCTCCACATTGTGCACAAACGTCCCCACGGGGATGTTTGCAAGCGGCATGGCATTGCCCACCTTGATGTCGGCCTCGGCTCCGGCGGAGATCACCTCGCCCACCTTCAGGCCGTCCGGAGCAAGAACATACCGCTTCTCGCCATCGACATACTGAACGAGCGCGATCCTGGCCGAGCGGTTGGGGTCGTATTCGATCGCAACGACCGTCGCGTTCACGCCCCTGCGCTCACGCTTGAAATCGATGACGCGGTAGAACCGCTTGTGGCCGCCGCCGCGGTGGCGCGACGTGATATGGCCGTTTGTGTTCCTTCCGCCCGACTTCTTGAGCGGCTCGATGAGGTTCTTTTCCGGCTTCGACTTGGTGATCTCCTCGAAGCTCGGAATCGTCATCCACCGCGTTCCGGGAGTCACCGGTTTCAGGATTCGGATGCCCATGGCTCAGATATTTTCAAACAAATTGATCTTGTCGCCCTCTTTGAGCGTGACAATGGCTTTCTTGAAGCGCGGGGTCCTTCCCCTGAAGGCGCCCCTGCGCGTCATCTGCGACTTTGCCTTCCCCTTGTAGTTCATGGTCCGGACGTTGGTGACGGTGACGCTGAACTTCTTCTCGATCGCCCGAGCGATATCGATCTTGTTTGCGGCCGGATCGACCTCGAAGGCATAGAGGCCCTTCTCCTGCAGGTTCGTCATTTTCTCCGTGACGATCGGGCGGTAGAGGATGCCGATCATGCGAATGCCTTTTCGAGAAGCCCGACCGCACTCTTCTGGATCAGGAGGACCTGGTTGTCCAGTATCTCGTAGGTCGACGCCTTCGACGCTTCGATGACGTGGAGGTACGGAATGTTCCTCCCCGACTTCCAGACGGTTCGGTCACTTTTCGGAACCACGAGGAGCGTTTTTCTTCCCGAAAGCTGAAGCGCCTTCAGCATCCCCGCGAGCTCCCGCGTTTTCGGCTCGTCGAGGGTGAAATCTTCCACGATCTTGATCGCGGCGCTCTTCGCCTTGAGGCTCAGAGCGGACTTCCGGGCGAGCTGCCTGACGCGCTTAGGGAGTGTGGACGAGTAATCGCGCGGCATGGGCCCGAAGATAGTGCCGCCGCCCTTCCATAAAGGAGACCGGACCGCTCCGATTCTGGCCCGGCCGGTATGCTTCTGCTTCCAAAGCTTCTTTCCGCTCCCGCTCACCTCTCCGTAGGTCTTCGTCTTGTGCGTGCCCTGGCGCCGGTTTGCCAGATGGACGGTCACGGCCTGATAGATCGCGTGATCGTTCGGCTCGATCCCGAAGACCTCGGGGGAGAGCTGGACGCGCTCCCCGCTCTCGGTTCCGTCCTTTTTATAGACTTCCAGTTCCATCATCCTTCTTTGAGGATCTCAACATACGCGTTGATGTGCCCGGGGACCGATCCCCGGATCAGCAGGAGGTTCGACTCCGGGATTACCTGCACCACGCGGAGATGCTTCACGGTCACCCGCTCTCCCCCCATCCGGCCCGCCATCCGCATGCCTTTAAAGACGCGCGAGGGGTGCGAGCTCGATCCGATCGAGCCGGGGGCGCGCTCACGGTCGCTCTGACCATGCGTGCGGAATCCTCCGCCGAAATGGTGCCGCTTGACGACGCCCTGAAAGCCCCGGCCTTTCGAGGTCCCGGCAACCGAGACGATATCGCCCGTCGCAAAGAGAGCGTCGACCTTGATTTCCGTGCCGACCGGAAACTGTTTCGCATCGAATCCCTTGAATTCGCGCAGAAGGCGCTTCGGGGCGATTCCGGCTTTCTTGAAATGCCCCGCCGCCGGTTTCCTCACGAGCCGTTCCTTCGCATCGCCGAAGCCGAGCTGGACGGCCTCGTAGCCGTCGCGCTCTACGGTCTTGACCTGGGCGACATAGCACGGGCCGGCTTCGATGACGGTGCAGGGGACCGATTCGCCCCTGTCATCGAAGACGCTCGTCATTCCGATTTTTTTTCCGAGAATACCGGACATAGATTGTGTTGGACTTCAGATTGCGGCCTGTTCGACCCGAACGCGGAAGCCACAGGAGGGCTTGCTGCTGGACCTACAAACCAGTGCTACATCCTAGACTTTGATCTCCACATCGACGCCTGCGGGGAGCTCAAGCTTCATCAACGAGTCAACCGTCTTGTTCGACGAGTTGAGGATGTCGATGAGGCGCTTATGGGATCGCATTTCGAATTGTTCGCGTGATTTCTTATCGACGTTCGGCGAGCGCAGCACGGTGTACAGCGTTCGCTTCGTGGGAAGCGGGATCGGACCCGACACGACCGCGCCGGTGGATTTGACCGTCTTGATGATCTTCTCCGCCGACTTGTCGATCAGCACGTGATCGTACGATTTCAGCTTAATGCGTATTTTCTGTCCCGCCACGACGTGCGTTCTCCGATGCGTCCGCTATTCGAGAATCTTCGTTACTACGCCGGCTCCCACCGTGTGACCCCCCTCGCGGATGGCGAACCGGAGCCCGTCTTCCATTGCGATGGGGGAGATGAGCTCTATCGACATGCTGTCGAGGTTGTCTCCGGGCATCACCATCTCGGTGCCCGAGGGGAGCGTGGCCACGCCCGTCACGTCCGTCGTCCTGAAATAGAACTGGGGACGGTAGCCGCTGAAGAAGGGAGTGTGGCGTCCTCCCTCTTCCTTCTTCAGCACGTAGACCTGGGCGGTAAACTTCTTGTGGGGAGTGATCGATGCCGGCTTGGAAATGACCATTCCGCGCTCGAGCTCGTTCTTCTCAATGCCGCGCAGGAGCAGGCCCGCGTTGTCGCCGGCCTGGACCTCGTCGAGCTCCTTCCGGAACATCTCGGCGCCGGTGATGACGGTCTTCTTGTGCGCGCCGAGCCCTACGACCTCCACCTCGTCGCCCACTTTCGCCTTGCCGCGCTCCACGCGTCCGGTACCGACGGTGCCGCGTCCCGTGATCGAGAAGACGTCCTCGACCGGCATCAGGAACGGCTTGTCCACGTCGCGCTTCGGGAGCGGAATGTAGCTGTCGACCGCGTCCATCAAATCCATAATCGGCTTGAACGCCGGATCGTCCTGCTTCGAGTCCGCAGCGAGGGCGCGCTCCATCGCCTTCAGCGCGCTGCCGCGGATGATGGGAATCTCGTCACCCGGGAACTCATACTTCTTCAGGAGGTCGCGCAGCTCCATCTCCACGAGCTCGATGAGCTCGGGATCGTCGACCATGTCGATCTTGTTCAGGAAGACCACGATGCGGGGCACTCCCACCTGGCGCGCCAGGAGGATGTGCTCGCGGGTCTGTGGCATCGGGCCGTCGTTTGCGGCCACGACGAGGATCGCTCCGTCCATCTGCGCCGCGCCGGTGATCATATTCTTGATGTAATCGGCGTGGCCTGGGCAGTCGACGTGCGCGTAATGGCGCTTCGAGGTCGAGTATTCGACGTGAGCGACCGCGATGGTGATCCCGCGCTCCCGCTCTTCGGGGGCGTTATCGATGCTGTCGAAGGTCCTCACAGCGGCAAGGCCCTTCTTGCCCAGCACCATCGTGATTGCCGCCGTCAGCGTTGTCTTGCCGTGGTCGATGTGACCGATCGTCCCGACGTTGACGTGCGGCTTGTCTCTCGTGAATTTTTCCTTTGCCATTGTTCAGGTCTCCTTACGTGCTGGGTGGACGTGGGTCCGGTTAAGCGGGAACTGCTTCCTTCCCTTTGACTTTTTCGATGATCTGGTCGGAGATGCTCTGCGGCACTTCCTCGTAATGCGAAAACTGCATCGTGTAAATCGCGCGCCCCTGCGTCATCGAGCGCAGCGAGGTCGAGTAACCGAACATCTCGGAGAGCGGCACTCTCGATTTGATGACCTGGGCGTCCTTGCGGGCCGTCAACCCCTCGATCTTCCCGCGCCGCGAGCTCAGATCGCCCATGACGTCTCCCATGTATTCCTCGGGCGTCACCACTTCCACGTCCATGATGGGCTCGAGGAGGGCGGGGTTTGCCTTCTTCGCCGCTTCTTTAAATGCGATCGATCCCGCAATCTTGAACGCCATCTCGGACGAATCGACCTCGTGGAAAGAGCCGTCGAAGAGAGTTACCTTCACATCTTCCACGGGGTATCCGGCCAGGACGCCGTTGCGCATCGCCTCGACGATCCCCTCGGAAACCGGGTTGATGTATTCCTTCGGGATCGAGCCGCCGATGATCGCGTTTTCGAACTCGTATCCCTTCCCCTTTTCGTTCGGCTCGACGGTGATCCAGACATGGCCGAACTGTCCCCTGCCGCCCGACTGGCGGATGAATTTTCCTTCCTGTTCCACTTTCTTCCGGATCGTCTCCTTGTAGGCCACCTGGGGCTTGCCGACGTTGGCTTCCACCCTGAATTCCCGCTTCATGCGGTCGATGATGATCTCCAGGTGAAGCTCGCCCATGCCGCTGATGATGGTCTGGCCGGTTTCCTCGTTCGTGCTCACCTTGAACGTCGGATCTTCCTCGGCGAGCTTCGAGAGGGCCTCTCCCATCTTCTCCTGATCGGCCTTCGTCTTCGGCTCGATGGCGACCGAGATGACCGGCGCCGGGAAATCCATCTTTTCCAGAATGATCGGATCGCGCTCCTCGCAGAGCGTATCGCCGGTTCTGGTATGCTTGAGGCCCACGACCGCCACGATGTCTCCCGTGAACGCCTCGTCCACGTCTTCGCGGTGGTTGGCGTGCATCCTGAGGAGCCGTCCGATCCGCTCCTTCCTGTCGGATGTCGAATTGTAGACATACGATCCCGTCTCGACTGTTCCGGAATACACACGGAAAAACGTTAGTTTGCCGACATAGGGATCGGTCATGATTTTAAACGCCAGGGCGGAAAACTTCTCGCTGTCGCTCACCTTGCGCGCGACGTGGTCCTTCATGTTCGCATGATGGCCCATGATCTCGCCGCCGCCGATGTCGAGGGGCGACGGTAGAAAATCGACCACCGCGTCGAGGAGGCCCTGCACTCCCTTGTTCTTGAAGGAGGAGCCGCAGAGCACCGGAATGATGCTGACCTTCAGGCACGCGCGGCGCAGGACCGCTCTGATTTCGGCCGGGGAGATCTCCTTCCCCTCAAGATACTTCTCGAGAAGCGTATCGTCTTCGTCGGAGACCGCTTCGAGCATCTTCGTGCGGTACTCCTGCGCCTGTTTCAGGAGATCGTGCGGGATATCGAGGTCGTCCCACGTTGTCCCGGCCGTCCCCTCGTGGAACACGCGGGCTTTCATCGTGATCAGGTCGATGATCCCCGCGAACATGTCCCCTTCTCCTACGGGAATCTGAATGGGAACGGCGTTGGCCCCGAGCCGGCTTTTCATCATCGCGATGCAATTGAAGTAATCGGCTCCCACGCGGTCCATCTTGTTCACGAACGCCATCCTCGGCACGCCGTACTTGTCGGCCTGCCGCCAGACGGTCTCAGACTGCGGCTCTACGCCGCCGACAGCGCAGAAGAGCGCGACCGCACCGTCGAGGACGCGCAGCGAGCGCTCCACCTCGGCGGTGAAATCGACGTGTCCGGGGGTATCGATGATGTTGATCCGGTGATTGTTCCAGAAGCAGGTGGTCGCGGCGCTGGTGATCGTGATCCCGCGCTCCTTCTCCTGCTCCATCCAGTCCATGGTTGCCGCGCCGTCGTGCACCTCTCCCATCCGGTGCAGAACACCGGTATAGAAGAGAATCCTCTCCGTCGTCGTCGTTTTGCCGGCATCGATGTGAGCCATGATGCCGATATTTCGTGTCCGTTCTAGCGAGTATACTCTGGGCATAGGTTTCGTTCCCCGGCGGGGGGAGTTACCACTTGAAATGGGCGAACGCTTTGTTCGCTTCCGCCATCTTGTGGGTGTCTTCTTTCTTCTTTACGGCGTTTCCCTCGTTGTTCGACGCCGCGACAAATTCGGCGGCGAGTTTGAGCGACATCGACTTGTCCTTCCGCTCGCCCGCGTAACTGATCAGCCACCGGATCGCGAGGGCGATGCTCCGGTCAGGGCGCACTTCCGTCGGGATCTGGTACGTGGCCCCTCCCACGCGCCTGGCGCGGATTTCGAGGAGGGGCTTTACGTTGTTGACGGCCTTCTTGAATATCTCGAGGCCGGTGCCTTTGGCGCGCTGCTCGGCGATAGTGAACGCGTCATAGACGATGCGCCGGGCAAGGTGTTTCTTTCCCTGCTTCAGCACGCTGTTGATGAACTTCGATACCAGGACGTCGTTGTACTTCGGGTCCGGGGCTGTAATTCTTCGTGTCGCGGTCTTCTTGCGCATACCGTCTATTTCGGTTTCTTCGCGCCGTACTTGGATCTGCCCTGTTTGCGGTCGGTGACCCCCGCGGTGTCAAGCGTCCCGCGGACAATGTGGTACCGCACGCCCGGAAGATCCTTCACCCTGCCCCCCCGGATCAGAACGATCGAGTGTTCCTGCAGGTTGTGACCTTCGCCCGGGATGTAGGCGGTCACCTCGAGACTGTTCGTGAGGCGGACGCGCGCAACTTTCCTCAGCGCCGAATTCGGCTTTTTCGGGGTGGTGGTGTAGACCCTGGTGCAGACCCCCCGTTTCTGGGGAGACCCCTGTAGTGCGGGGGCCTTGCTTTTCCAGGTCACCTGCTCCCGGCTGAGCCGTACAAGTTGGTTTATTGTAGGCAGATCGTCAACTCCTGAATTGCGTCAAAGTCTATAAACATACGTAATTTTCTTGAAATTGTCAATTCCCCCGGGCCCTTACGTGGCCGCTTTTTCGCGCCTGCGGAGCTTCTTTTTTTCCGCCGGAACCTCTTCCTCGGGGGCCGGAAGTTCGGCCGCGGGGACCTCTTCCTTCGGCAGCACGATCACGTTCCGGAACTTCTTCAGGCCCGTTCCGGCCGGGATCAGGTGGCCCATGATGACGTTTTCCTTCAATCCGAGGAGGGAATCGATCTTCCCCTCGATCGCCGCGTCGGTGAGGACCTTGGTCGTCTCCTGGAACGAGGCCGCCGAGATAAAGCTGTCGGTGGAAAGAGCGGCCTGCGTGATGCCGAGCAGGATCGGTTCCGAGGTGGCCGGCATGGCGTCGCGGAACTCGGCGATCTTCTTGCTCTTTTTCCGCAGATCGGTGTTCGCCTCGCGCACCTTCTTCTTCGAGATGACCTGTCCCTCCTTCAGCTTCGCGTCGCCTTTCTTGGTGATGATCACCTGGTCTTTCAGCTCCTCGTTCTCAAGATTCACCGTCGTGATGTCGACGTGGTCGTCCTCCAGGAACCTCGTGTCTCCCGGATCCACGATCCGCACCTTCTGCATCATCTGGCGCACGATGACTTCGATGTGCTTGTCGTTGATTTTCACGCCCTGCATGCGGTAGACCTCCTGGATCTCGTTCACGAGGTACTCTTCCACCGCGCCGACGCCCTTGATGCGCAGGATGTCGTGCGGATCGATCGCTCCGTCGGAGAGGCGCTCTCCGGCGCGGATGACGTCGTTCTCCTGCGCGAGGATGTGCTTCCCCATCGGAATCAGATAGTGGCGCTCGTCCTGTCCGTCGTGGCTCAAGACCTTCAGCTCGCGCGAGCCGCGCTTCTGGGCGCCGAACTTCACCACTCCGTCGATCTCCGAAACGATTGCCGGGTCGGCGGGGCTCCTCGCCTCGAACAACTCAGTCACGCGGGGGAGACCTCCCGTGATATCTCTCGTCTTTCCGCTGTCGCGGGGTATTTTGACAAGGACGGTCCCCGACTGCACTTCCTCGCCGTCGTTGACGATCATGTGTGCCCTCGTCGGGATGATGTAGCTTCCGGCCTTCTGCCCCTTGTCGTTCACGATGTTGATCGTGGGACTCAGGGTGCGGTCGCGCGAGTCGATCACGACCTTCTGGATGTGCCCCGTCTGCTCGTCCGGCTCCTCGCGGTAGGTGACGTTTTCTTTCAGATCCTGGTACTTGACCACCCCCCGGTGCTCGGAGATGATGACTGCGTTGTACGGATCCCACTCGTAGATGATCTCGCCGCGCTTGACCGGCGCGGAGTCGCTCACAAGAAGCGTGGCGCCGTAGGGGACGTCGTATTTCGTGAGGACCCGGTTGTCCGTATCGAGGATGTTGATCACCCCGCTGCGCCCGAGGACGATCAGCCTTCCGTCGGCATCGGCCTGCTTCAGAAACTTAATCCCGTCGTATTTGACCTTCCCGTCGAACTTCGAGACGATCTGCGACTGCGTCGCGATCAGGCTCGCCGTGCCGCCGGTGTGGAACGTCCGGAGGGTCAGCTGCGTGCCCGGCTCGCCGATCGACTGCGCCCCGAGGATTCCCACGGGCTCGCCCGGCTCGACGATTTTCGACGTCGTGAGGTTCCGCCCGTAGCATTTTGCGCACACTCCGCGCTTCGCCTCGCAGGCAAGCACCGAGCGGATCTCGACTGTCTCGATCGACGTGTCAGCGATCGCCGCCGCCTTCTTCTCGTCGATTTCCTCACCGGCTTTCACGATCACCTTGCGCGACAGGGGGTCGGTCACATCGTGCACCGCCACGCGGCCGAGAATGCGCTCCGCCAGGGGCTCTTTCACGTCTTCCCCTTCTTTCAGGGCACCCGTCACGACGCCCCTGATCGTTCCGCAGTCCTCCTCCGCCACGATCGCATCCTGCGCCACATCCACCAGCCGGCGCGTCAGGTATCCTGCGTCGGCGGTTTTTAACGCCGTGTCCGCGAGGCCCTTGCGGGCTCCGTGGGTGGAGATAAAGTACTCGAGGATCGACAACCCCTCGCGGAAGTTGGCGATGATGGGATTTTCGATCAGTTCGCCGGTCGCGCCCGACATGCTCTTCTGCGGCTTGGCCATCAATCCGCGCATTCCGGCGAGCTGGCGGACCTGCTCGCGGGAGCCTCTCGCGCCGGAATCCACCATCATATAGAGGGAATTGAAGCCGTCGCGGGCATGCTGGAGAGCGTCGAAGAGACGCTCGGCCACCCTGTTTGTGGTCCGGGTCCAGATATCGATCACTTTATTATAGCGCTCGCCGTTTGTGATGAAGCCGCGGTAGTACTGATTCTGCACGTTTTCAACGTCGCGCGACGATTTCCCGATTACGTCTTCCTTTTCCTTCGGGATAATGACGTCTCCTACGCTGACCGAGAGGCCGCCCCTGGTGGCGTACTGGAATCCGAGGTCCTTGAGATTGTCGAGGAACTCGGCCGTGCGGAGGTTTCCGCAGCTACGGAACGCCGTCTGGACGATCTGCGTCAGGCGCTTTTTATTCAAGAGCTCGTTGATGAAGCCGAGCTCCTTCGGCACGATCTGGTTGAAAATCACCCTTCCCGTCGTCGTCTCGAGAATCTTCCCGTCGATCCTCACCTTGACGCGCGCGTGGAGTCCGACTTTGTCCAGGTTATGGGCGATGATGACTTCCTGGGGAGACGAGAAGAGCTTCCCTTCTCCCACATCCCCCGCTTTGGATTTCGTCAGGTAATACGATCCGAGGACCTGGTCCTGGGTCGGGTGGACGATCGGCGACCCGTTCGAGGGGGAGAGGATGTTGTGGCTCGAAAGCATCAGGATCCGCGCTTCGAGCTGGGCGTCGAACGAGAGCGGCACGTGGACCGCCATCTGGTCGCCGTCGAAGTCGGCGTTGAACGCCGTGCACACCATGGGGTGGATCCTGATGGCCTTCCCTTCCACCAGCACCGGCTGGAACGCCTGAATGCCCAGGCGGTGCAGGGTCGGGGCGCGGTTCAGGAGGACCGGGTGCCCGTCGATGATGTTTTCCAGAATCTCCCAGACTTCCTGCCCCTTCTTGTCCACCATTTTCTTCGCGCTCTTGACGGTCTTCACCAGTCCGCGCTCGATCAGCTTGCGGATGATGAAGGGCTTGAAGAGCTCGACTGCCATGTCTTTCGGCAGGCCGCACTCATGAAGCTTCAGCTCGGGCCCGACCACGATCACCGATCGGCCTGAGTAGTCGACCCTCTTCCCGAGAAGGTTCTGCCGGAAACGGCCCTGCTTGCCTTTCAGCATGTCGGAGAGCGACTTCAGCGCCCTGTTGTTGTCGGAGCGCACGGCGTTGACGCGGCGGGAATTGTCGAACAGCGAGTCCACCGCTTCCTGCAGCATCCGTTTCTCGTTCCGGAGAATGACTTCCGGCGCCTTGATCTCGATCAGTCTCTTGAGCCGGTTGTTGCGGATGATGACCCTTCGGTACAGATCGTTCAGATCGGAGGTTGCGAATCTCCCGCCTTCGAGCGGAACGAGCGGCCTCAGCTCCGGCGGAATGACCGGGATGACGTCGAGGACCATCCACTCCGGCCTGTTTGCTGCGTTCTCTTCGCGCGCCCGGAAGGCCTCGACGACGCGGAGGCGCTTCAGGAGCTCCTGCTTTTTCTGGATGGCGGTTTCTTCCTTCGATCCGATCCGCAGCTCCGTCGCAAGGACTTCGATTTCTACCCGCTTCAGGAGTGCTTTGATGCCGTCGCCGCCGATCTTCGCGATGAATTTCTTCTCGTCGGTATCCTCGAGGTCCTGGTTCTTGTCCGGGAGCGATGCGAGCACGTCATAGTACTGCTCCTCGGAGAGTAGGTCCATCCGGTGCAGACCCGTCGTGCCGGGCTGGACCACCACATACGACTCGTAGTAAATGATGCGCTCGAGATCCTTGCCGCTCAGGCCCAGGATGCTTCCGATCTTCGAGGGCGAAGAGCGGAAATACCAGATGTGCACGATCGGCACCGCCAGGGAAATGTGCCCCATCCGTTCCCGCCGGACGCTTTTCTGCGTCACTTCCACGCCGCAGCGGTCGCAGATGATCCCTTTGTAGCGGATCCGCTTGTATTTGCCGCAGTGACATTCCCAGTCGCGGACGGGACCGAAAATCTTTTCGCAGAACAGTCCGTCTTTCTCCGGGCGGAACGACCGGTAGTTGATCGTTTCGGGTTTCGTCACCTCGCCGTGCGACCTCGAAAGGATCAGGTCGGACGACGCGAGCGTGATCGTGATCTTCGAGAAATTCTTCTTGATGATGTTTTCGTGCGCGAATGCCATAGTCGGAATCTCCGGTTTTTATTCAATCTTCAGGTCGAGACCAAGCCCCATCAGCTCGCGAACCAGGACGTTGAACGACTCGGGCACGTTTGGTTCGGGGAGATTGTCGCCCTTGACGATACACTCGTAGAGCTTGGCGCGCCCGTACACGTCGTCGCTCTTGACGGTGAGAATCTCCTGGAGGATGTTGGCAGCCCCGTACGCCTCGAGCGCCCACACCTCCATCTCGCCGAATCTCTGGCCTCCGAACTGCGCCTTGCCCCCGAGCGGCTGCTGGGTAATCAGAGAATACGGTCCGATCGAGCGGGCGTGGATCTTGTCGTCAACGAGATGGGAGAGCTTCATCATATAGATGAACCCGACCGTGACGTCCTGGTCGAACGGCTCGCCCGTCCGCCCGTCGTAGAGAACGGCCTTCGAATTCTGGTTGAGGCCGGCCTTCGAGAGCTCGCCCTGGACTTCCTCCCAGCTCGCTCCGTCGAAGATCGGCGAAGCGTACCTCAGGCTCAGCTTCTTGCCGGCCCAGCCGAGGGCTGTCTCGAATAACTGTCCCAGGTTCATGCGCGACGGTACTCCGAGCGGGTTGAGCACGATATCGACGGGCGTCCCGTCTTCCATGAACGGCATGTCTTCGGAGGGCACGATCTTGGCAACCACGCCCTTGTTCCCGTGCCGGCCCGCCATCTTGTCGCCCACCGAGAGCTTCCGCTTCTTGGCGACGTACACCTTCGCCAGCTGAACGATTCCCGAGGGAAGCTCGTCGCCGAGCATGATTTTCGTCTTCTCGTGCTTGAAATACTCCTCGACATCCTTCTGCTTCTGGGCGTAGTTCGCGTAGATGCGGCCCACGAGGATGTTTTTCTTCTTGTCTTCGACCCAGTCGGACGACGGGTCGAGTTTCTCGATCACGTCGAGGTTGAGGAATGTGTCTTCCTTGATCTGGGTGCCGCCGCGGATGACGATCTCGCCCGAGGTGTCGCGGATGCCTGCCGATTTCTCCCCCTTGAGCAAAAGCCCGAGCTTGGCCCCGAGCTTCTCGAGGTTTGCCTTGACGGCCTTCTTGTTCGCACGGTCGAGCTGCTCGCTCATCCGCTTGTCTTCCTTCTTCGACTCGGCGTCTTTCTTCTTTCTGCTGAAGAGCTTGGTCGAGATGACGATCCCTTTCATACCGGGAGGCGCCTTGAGCGAGGCGTCCTTCACGTCGCCTGCCTTTTCCCCGAAAATCGCCTTGAGCAGCTTCTCTTCGGGGGTCGACTCGGTCTCTCCCTTGGGGGTGATCTTGCCGATCAGGATGTCTCCTTCGAGCACCTCGGCCCCCACGCGTATGACCCCGTTCTCGTCGAGGTCCTTCACGGCGTCTTCACTCACGTTGGGAATCTCGCGCGTCAGCTCCTCTTCGCCCCGCTTCGTGTCGCGCACCTGCAGCTCGAACTCTTCGATGTGCAGGGAGGTGAAGGTGTCTTCGGCGACGGCCCTCTCGCTGACCACGATGGCGTCTTCAAAATTGTAGCCGAGCCAAGGCATGAAGGCAACGAGCACGTTGCGTCCGAGAGCCAGCTCCCCGTGCTCGGTCGCGCACCCGTCGGCGAGAATGTCGCCTTTCTTGACCTTCTGGCCGGGCTTGACGACGGATCGCTGGTTGATAGCCGTATCCTGGTTCGTCCTGAAGAACTTGATGAGCTGGTAGGACACCCTCTTCTTGTCGTCGAAGCTCACAAGCGCCTCGGGATTCGATTCGTCGATGTCGTACTCGACGACGATCGAGTTCGAATCGACGTATTCCACCACGCCGTCCATCTCCGCCACGATCATCGTCCGGGCGTCGCGCGCTATCTTCCCCTCGAGGCCGGTGCCGACGGTCGGGGCCTCCGGCCGCAATAAAGGGACCGCCTGGCGCTGCATGTTCGACCCCATGAGGGCGCGGTTTGCGTCGTCGTGCTCGAGGAACGGAATGAGGGCGGCGGCGGCGCTCGCGATCTGGTTGGGGGCGACGTCAAGGTACTGGAGCTCTTCCGGCTTTACGAGCGGGTAGTCGCTCTGCAGCCGCGCCTTAACGCGCTCGGTGACGAACCGGCCCTTCTCGTCGAGGGCGGCGTTCGCCTGAGCGATCGTGTAGCGGTCCTCCATCTCGGCCGTCATGTACTCGATATCGTCGGTGACCTTTCCGTTCTTCACCTTCCGGTAAGGCGTCTCGATGAAGCCGAACTCGTTCACGTGAGCATGGACGCAGAGCGAGGAGATGAGGCCGATGTTGGGCCCTTCCGGCGTCTCGATCGGGCAGAGCCGGCCGTAGTGGGTGTAGTGAACGTCCCGCACCTCAAAGCCAGCGCGCTCCCTGGTCAATCCGCCGGGTCCGAGCGCCGACATGCGGCGCTTGTGCGTGATTTCCGCCAGCGGATTGGTCTGATCCATGAACTGCGAAAGCTGGTTGGTCCCGAAAAACGCATTGATGACGCTGGTGATCGTGCGCGCATTGACCAGTTCCTGCGGCGTAATCTTCTCCTGGTCGCGCAGGCTGAGCCGTTCGCGTATGGTCCTCGCCATGCGCGCCAGGCCGATATTAAACTGCTGGCCGATCTGCTCGCCGACGGTGCGCACCCTGCGGTTTCCGAGATGGTCGATGTCATCGACGGTCCGCTTCCCCTGCTGGAGGTCGATCAGGTAATTCACGATGGCGATGATGTCTTCCTTCGTGAGGGTCGTGGTGGTCACGGGAATCGTGAGACCGAGCTTTGCATTCATCCGGTAGCGGCCCACGTCGCCGAGGTCATAGCGCTTCTCGTTGAAAAAGAGACGCTCGAGGAGACTCTTGGCCGTCTCGAGATCGGGGGCCTCGCCGGAGCGCAGCTGCTGGTAAATGGCGTTCAGCGCCTCCTCGTCGGAGCGCGCCGTGTCTTTCAGAATCGTATTGGCGATGACCGAGCTTTCCCCCACCCCTTCCTGTTTGAGGAACCGCATCTTCTTGATGTCGGACTTTTTGACCTTCTTGACCAGCTCGTCGGTGAACTGCGTGTCTTTGTTGATGAAGATCTCGCCCGTCTTCTTATCCACCACGTCGCTGCACACGATGCGGCCCAGGTAGTCCTTCAGGTTTACCTTGTGGGGATCGACTTCTTCGACGAGGTTAAAGAGTTGGAGGATCTCGTCGTCGGAGGAGTATCCCAGTGCGCGGAGGAGCGTGGTCACGGGGAACTTCTTCTTCCGGTCGATGTACACGTACATGACGTTGCTGATGTCGGTCGTGAACTCCACCCACGATCCCCTGAACGGAATGATCCTCGCCGAATAGATCGACAGGCCGTTGGGATGGATCGACTCGTCGAAAAAGACGCCCGGGGAGCGGTGAAGCTGGTTCACGACGACGCGCTCGGCGCCGTTAATGATGAACGTCCCCCTGTGGGTCATCACGGGGAGGTTGCCCAGATAGACCTCCTGCTCGATCGTGTCGACGTAGCTCTTCCCGTCGTCGCTCTTCGACGAGAGTCTCAGCTTCGCCTTGAGGGGCACCGCGAACGTCAGCCCCCGTTCCTGGCACTCGATCACCGAATACTTCGGCTTCTCGACGTAATACTCGACGAACTCCAGGATGTAGTTCTCCCGGGCGTCCGTGATCGGGAAGTTCATCGCGAAGATCTGCTGCAGTCCGCGCTTGTGCCGCTTGTCGGGAGGAGTAACCGCCTGCAGAAAGTACTCCCACGACTCGAGCTGGACGTCGAGCAGATCGGGGTATCCTACGATCTGAGGTATCTTAGCGAACGATTTCCGGCCGTCCGTGTGGATTGAATGAGTTTTCACGCGCGTCACCTTGTCTTGAGTTCCACCTGTGGAGAGCGGCTGATCTGCCCGGCGGAGAAACACGCGCACCGATAACCAATCGTGAAACTGATTATCGGTGCTATGTTCTCACAGGAATATGTGATCACCGCTCGTTCAACACCCCGTTGTGAAAAAAAGTTCTTTGAACTACCCCCGCCTCATGCGGGGAGAACCGGCATTATTTCAGTTCGACTTGCGCTCCCGCCTCTTCAAGCTCCTTCTTCAATTTTTCTGCTTCGTCTTTCGAGATGGCTTCCTTGACGTTCTTGGGTGCGCCGTCGACCAGGTCCTTCGCTTCCTTCAGCCCGAGTCCGGTCGCCGCCCTCACCACCTTAATGACATTGATCTTCTGCGCGCCGGCGCCTTTCAGAACGACGGTGAACTCGGTCTGGGCCTCTGCCGCCGGCGCCGCTGCGCCCGCGGCCGCCATTCCTGCGCCCATCATGACCGGCGCCGCCGCCGTCACGCCGAATTTATCCTCCAGCGCCTTCTTCAGCTCGGAGGCCTCAAGGAGGGTGAGTTTTTCGATGCGTTCGACAATTTCCTGGATGCCTGACATTGGTGCTTTCTCCTTATTCAAAAAGTGATTGGTGTGCTTATGCCGCTTTCTTCTTCTCGATGGCGTCGATGACGTTCACGAGGTCGCGCATGACCGCGCCGACCGCCCCGGCCAGGCCTGCGATCGGTGCATTGATGCTTCCGAGAATCCCCGCGATGAGCTCGCCGCGCGATGGAAGCTTGGCGAGCCGGTCGAGATCCTTCGCGTCGAACACCTGCCGCTCGACGACGCAGATTTTGACCTCCAGCTTGTTATGCTTCTCCCGGAATTTCTTGATGATCTTCGCCGGAGCCGCCGGATCGCCGTAGCCGTAGGCAATCGCGGTGGGTTTCTCCAGATGCCCGAGCACCTTGTCATATCCTTCGATTCCCTCGAGCGCCTTGCGGGCGAGCGTATTCTTCACGACCTCGTACCCGATATCCGACTTCCTGAACTCCCGCCGCAGCTCGTTGATCTGCTCCACGGTGATCCCGGTAAAATCGGCCAGGAAGAGGCTCTTCGCCTTCTCGACTCTCTCCTTAATCCCGGAGACAATCTGCTCTTTTTCAGACCGTTTCATTCGTACCTCGTTCGGTTCTTCGCATCCCCTGAGAAGCCCCCGCGCGCCTGGCGCCGGGCAGGAAACGCCGTGCTATTGTAGTGAGTGCGTAAAGTCGTTAGTGAGCGCCCGCCGCAGTCCGGTCAATCCGCACCGCCGGCCCCATCGTGCTGGAAAGCACGATGCTTCTGATATACTGGCCTTTGGAGCTTGCCGGTTTCGCCCGGACGACGGTGCTCAGGAAGGCATGGACGTTCTCGACAAGATTCCGCTCTTCAAACGCCGCCTTGCCGACGGTGGCATGGAGAATCCCGGCCTTGTCAACCCGAAACTCGATCTTGCCGGCCTTCACTTCCTTGACCGCCTTCGCGACATCCATCGTGACGGTGCCGCTCTTGGGGTTCGGCATCAGCCCCCGGGGTCCGAGCACCTTTCCGAGTTTTCCGACCTCGGCCATCGTGTCGGGAGTGGCGATGATGACGTCGACGTCCGCCCAGCCCTGCTGAATCTTCTGTATGAAATCCTGAAACCCTACGTGATCGGCTCCCGCCGCGCGCGCCTCCTCGTCTTTCGGAGGTTTCGCGAGGACGAGCACCCGGACCGATTTCCCGATCCCGTGGGGGAGCGCAACCGTTCCCCTCACGGCCTGGTCGGCCTTCTTCGGGTCGACGCCGAGGCGTACGGCGATGTCCACCGCCTCATTGAATTTTGCCGTGGCCATCTTCTTGACGAGCTGGACGGCTTCCTCGACGGAATGCGCCTTCTTCTGATCTACGTTCTTCACTGCCGCTTGATAGCGCTTGCTCGATTTCATTCGCGTGTCCTTTGGCCCTTACTCTTTTGATTCCGGTTCCGGCGCGGGAGCGGCAGCGGGCGCTGCGGGGGCTCCCACCGGCTCGTCAACGTTGATCCCCATGCTTCTGGCGGTTCCGGCGATCATGTTCATCGCCGCCTCGATGTCATGCGCGTTGAGATCGGGCATTTTCATTTCTGCGATTTCGCGAAGCTGGGCACGGGTGACCATGCCCACCTTGTTCCGATTGGGTTCTCCGGAGCCCTTCTCCACCTTCGCGGCCTTGGCGAGGAGGACCGACGCGGGCGGGGTCTTTGTGATGAACGTGAACGACTTGTCGGAGAAGACCGTGATCACCACGGGAATGATGAGGCCCTGCTTGTCCTGCGTCTTCGCGTTGAACTGCTTGCAGAACTCCATGATGTTGACGCCCTTCTGGCCCAGGGCCGGGCCGATGGGGGGGGCGGGGCTTGCCTGACCCGCGGCGATCTGCAGTTTGATGAATCCGGTTATCTTTTTCATGAATCGGTAATCGCTTCCTGGGCTTTGTTACCCTTCGACTTCCACCTGATTGAAATCCAGCTCGACCGGGGTCTTCCGGCCGAAAATGCTCACCATGACCTTGAGCTTCATCTTTTCTTCGTTGACGTCCTGCACATACCCGGTAAAATTATTGAACGGCCCGTCGACCACCTTCACCGGCTCCCCGACATGGAAGGGCACCTCGAACACCTCGACGTCCTTCCGCTCTTCCATCCGTCCGAGAAGCCTGCGCACCTCGTCGACGTGGAGCGGAGCGGGCTCGTTTCTGGGACCCACGAAGCTGATGATCGAAGGGGTGTTCAGGATGAGATACTTCGTTTCCTTGTCCAGTACCGCCTCGATCAGGATGTAGCCCGGGAAAAAAGTCTTGGTCTTGCTCTTCTTTTTCCCTTCCTTCACTTCAAAAATCTTGTCCGCGGGGACGAGCACCGAGGAAATCTTCTCCTCGAGGTGGGCCAGCTTCACCTCGTTCTCGAGGTGAGCCTTCACCTTGTTTTCGTGCCCCGAATAGGTTCTGACCGCGTACCAGCGCTTCTGCTGGGGTTGGTCGCTCACAGCCCGGGCCTCACAAGATCACCTTCAGCACGTTGCTGACCACCCAGTCGACCCCGAACACGAACGCCGCGATCACGCCGCAGACGACCAGAACGATCACGGTCGACTCGCGGAGCTCTTCGGGCCTGGGCCATGTCACCTTCTTCATCTCCTTGGCGACATCGGTAAAAAACGCTATAATCTTTTCCTTCATCTCCGGTCTTTCTGCTGCGGGCGTCCCGAAACCATGCACGTCAGGAGGGACTCGAACCCCCAACCTGCGGTTTTGGAGACCGCTGCTCTAGCCAATTGAGCTACTGACGTAGGGTGGGTTACTTGGTTTCCTTGTGCTGTGTGTGCTTGTTGCACCACGGGCAGTACTTCTTGTACTCCACGCGCCCAGTCTGCTTTTTCTTGTTCTTGGTGGTCGTGTAGTTCCGGCGCTTGCAGTCGGAACATTCCAGTGTTATGATATCGCGCATCGTTTGGGTTCCTTCATTCGACGGTCATGAACGAGATGGTGAGCTTGCGATCGGGATTGAACCGATGACCTCATCCTTACCAAGGATGTGCTCTACCAACTGAGCTACGCAAGCATGATGCAATCGCCTGCTCACAATCGAGTGCGTCAACCTACGCCGCACGCCGAGCGGGAGACGGGACTCGAACCCGCGACCAACAGCTTGGAAGGCTGTGACTCTACCAACTGAGTTACTCCCGCGGTACATCAGGCCGCGCATCCGGGCACATCCGATCGTCTCAACTCGTGGGCAGGGAAGGATTTGAACCTCCGAAGGCCGTAGCCGACAGATTTACAGTCTGTTGCGTTTGACCACTTCGCTACCTGCCCGTTCTGCGCCGGGCATCCTTGCCTGCCGACTCACCCCCGCCGGATCTATCAGGGCAACGCTTCTGAGCTGGCGGTCGGATTTGAACCAACGACCTGCTGATTACAAGTCAGCTGCTCTACCAACTGAGCTACGCCAGCATCAAGGATGCGCGTCAACGCGGCGTATCAACCCATCCCCAGATGGCGCACTCCGTACACCGCCTCCTCAAAAAATAAAATAAGAACTCCCCCTTCCAACCAAGCTCTGGGGTCTTTAGAAGCCGGTGGTCCTGAGGACTCGCGTGGAAGGCATTTTCACGTTCAGCATAGTAATATAACATTTTTTGCCAGAAAGTCAAACAATTTATGTGCCATTCCTCCCTGAAACCGCCTGAAATCGCTACAATCGGCCCTTCCCGCGGAGGTTCTCTCTGAAATAACGCGCATCGCTCCATTCCGGTCTGATGCGCAGCGCGGAATCGGCCCAGACGAGGGCCTCGGGGTTCTTTCCGTGCCTGCTGAAGTAGATGGCGATGTTGAGATAGGCTTGAGCGTAGAAGGAGATCACGTTCCTGTCAAACGTGTTCGGCTCCCTGGGCGTGTGGAAGGTGAATGAGGGGGGCGGTGTCCCGTGGAAGAGGGTATCGGCAAAGAGGCGAAATGCGAGCCCGGATGGTACCCGCTCGAAGCCGGAGGTGTACTGGGACTCGAGCTCGGATGTGGCATACACCGGATGGGCGGAAAGATTGTTCCGCACGAAACTGTGAATCAATTCGCTGTACCGAAACTCGATGATTCTGCTGTCGTACGGGAGATCGTGCTCGAATTTCTTCAGCTCCACGAGGTAGGCATCGACCTCCTTTCTTGAGCGCTCGATGAGCCAGGGGAACCTGAATTCGAGCTGGCTCAGATACCACGAACGCCTCAGAAGCTCTTTGTCGATGACAACGATGTCGGGCCTGACGTGTTCCACGACCTGAAAGTAGTACGCCGCGGAGACGAAGTAGTCCCATTCGTACGTAATGATGATCGCGTTCGGACTGAGGGAGGCGAACATGTCCTTCGTGTAGTTTTCCACGAGGGTCGTGCCGCTCTCATCCACGCGGCTGAAATTTCCGGCCAGCGGAAAGAGCGCGCACGCAAGGGCCGCCGCGGCCGCTTTCTTCGCGGACTCCGTGTTCTTGAGCGCCCCGATGAGCGTCGCGGCGCCCGCGGCCGCCCAGAGCGCGATCGTCACGTAGGCGAGGAGGAAATAGGAATCGATGTCATGAATGTCATAATTAATTGAATAGAGGAGACAGCCCAGGAACAGAAGGAGGGTAAAAATCGCGGCTTTCCGGCGCTCCCTGAAGAACTTCCAGATCCCGACGAGTGCCAGGATCACCGGAGCGTACTGGAACTCCGGAAGGACGCTGTCGAAGAAATACCGGAGCTGGCGCCCCGCGGTGTCGACCGAGGCGAAGATCCACACCCGGTATTGCTTTCCGGAAAAGTGCCAGAAGAACCGTTCCAGATCGACCGGATTACCCCAGTTCATGAGCGGGCGCTCCGCGGCACGTAAGGGCAGATAGAGATAGAGCGAAAAGCCGGCAAGAAACGGAATGGCCATCCGGAGAATCCGCTTCCACGACCCCTTTCCGGCCCCGCAGACGGCGAAATAGAGGTAGAGGCATCCGGGCGCAAGGAGCACGGTCGTCATATGATTCGTGAACGACAGGCCTAGCATGAAGGCGAAGGCATACCAGATCGTATCCGTCCCGGCCGTGGCGGGGCTGTCCGGCTCCGCCTCCCGTAATGCAATGGCCCGGGTAAAGAGGAGAAGAACCACGGCCATCAGGAGGAGGTGCATCGAGTAGACCTCGACGGCCACCGCTTGTGACCAGTACGTCTCGGAAAAGGCGAGGAAAAGGGTTCCTGCCGCGGCGGGCACGAAGACATGGAGAACCGTGCGCAGGCCCACTCTCTCACCCGGCCGGCCCATGGGAATTCTCGAGCTCTTGGGGGCGAGAGAATTGAGGACATGGACGAACAAACGAAAGAAGACGAACAGCCCGCCGGAACAGAGGAGGGCGGCCATCAGATTCAGACGAGTCACCACGCTCAGGGGAATCGGGAGGTGCGAGAAGACCCAGCCGGCAATCGTGAAGAGCGGATACCCCGTGGGATGCGCGATGCCGAGCGTGTATGCCACGGTGGAAAGCTCTCCCGCATCGATGTAATCGGTCGTCGGGCATAAGGTC
>CAZEJT010000010.1:42928-71326 GCA_964512655.1 uncultured Chlorobiaceae bacterium
GCCATGGTCAAGATTGTCGCTCTATTCAAGAAACCGTCCGATCCGGATGTATTTAATGAGCACTACTGGAATGTTCATCTTCCTCTCGCCCGGAAAACACCCGGGCTGCGAAAGCTCGAGATCACCCGCGTAACGGCCGCGCCGATCGGCGATGCCTCGTTCTTTCTGATGGCAGAGATGTATTACGACTCCATCGAGGCCCTCAATGCGGCAAACGCGTCTCCCGAGGGACGGGCCCTGGCAAAGGATCTGATGTCGTTCGCTGCCGCAAACGTTACGGTCTTCTTCGGGGAGGTGTCAGATTGAGCCGCTACGCCGGGAAACCCGCCGGCTCGTTCAGGTTCAGGGAGATCCGGTACGAGAAATCCCGTCTCCGTGCGACGATCACGATCAATCGTCCGCAGGTTCTCAACGCGCTCAGTTTCCGGACCCTGACAGAACTGGGGATTGCCTTCCAGGATGCGGCGTGGGACGATCGGGTGGCGGTCGTCATCCTTACGGGGGCCGGGAGCAAGGCTTTCTGCACCGGCGCCGATATTAAGGAATGGGGAAAGGATTTTACGAAACGCCCCTCCGACTTCTACAAGTGGATGGGCGTCTTTATCGAGACATTTGAACGCCTCCGCACACTGGGAAAGCCGACGATCGCTCGAATCAACGGAATGGTCGTCGGAGGCGGGAACGAGCTCCAGATCTCCTGCGATCTCGCAATCGCGGCGGACGATACGTTCATACGGCACGTGGGGGTGTCGCGCGGCAGCGTTCCCGCGGCGGGGGCGACCCAGTGGCTGCCGATCATCATCGGGGACAGGAGAGCCCGCGAGATGCTCCTGCTCTGCGAGCCCGTGTCCGCCGCGAAGGCGCTTGAGTGGGGCCTCCTCAACCGCGTGGTCCCGAGGAAAGAGCTTGACGCGGCCGTCGATGAGACCGCCGAAAAACTCATCGAAAAACTTCCCGAATGCACGAGGTATACCAAGCAGCAGCTCAACTTCTGGCGCGAACTCTCCTGGTCGTTGACGATCGGGCACGTCAGGGACTGGCTGACCATTCACACCGGCTCCGAGGAAGTGAAGGAAGGGATCGCCGCGTTCGCCGGGAAGCGCCCCGTCAATTACCGCAAGCTCAGACGCCGGAAGAGGTGACCGGGTGATTCCCGGAGTTCCCATTCGGCGGCTGCGCGCTGCTTCGAGGCACGCCCTCGGAATCCTGCCGGTCTTTGCCGGGATTCTCCTCCTCGGGGTAGCAGGAGAGCGGGCGTCGCGGAGCATCCTCCTTTCGCTTCCCGGTACGCAGGTAGGGACCGTCGACTCCGCCAATTCCGCCCAGATCTGCAGGCAGTGCCATAATTCCCTCACCGACGCAAGACCCATCTCGATCTACCGCAAATGGAGCGGCAGCATGATGTCGCAGGCTGCGCGCGACCCCGAATTCCATGCCGCGCTCGCCGCAACCAATAAGTACCGCACGGGCGACGGGGAGTTCTGCATCCGTTGCCACTCGCCCATGGGTTGGCTCGCCGGACACTCGGAGGATTTCACGGGACAGGCGCTCGAGGGGACCGACTTCGACGGAGTCCAGTGCGACTACTGCCACCGTTCTGTCGATCCGCTCAACCCCGACTCCAGCGTCCCTTTTTTTGCCTCGCCTGTCCCCGGATACGGCAACGGGATGCACGCCGTCCAGAGATTCACGGTTCCCAAACGAGGCCCCTACGACAGCGTCTTCGCGCCCCACCTCACGAGGGTCGACCCCTTCCAGAGATCAAGCGAGCTCTGCGGGGTGTGCCACGACGTGAGCAATCCGAATTACGCGCAGGACCGCTTCACCCAGCCTCCACACGCGTATGCGCCCCTCGAACGAACGTACAGCGAATGGCTGATGAGCTCCTTCGCCGCGCAGGGGGATTCGGGCACATGCCAGTCGTGCCACATGCAAGACACCTCCGGGTACGCCTGCGTCTACCCCGCCGTCCCCTACCGCACAAATATCGCCCAGCACGACCTCACCGGGGGCAATGCATTCATCCCCCTCATCCTCCCCGATTTTTATGACGGACTCGATACCCTGGCTCTCCTCGAGGGGAGCGACAGGGCAAAGGCCACGCTCAGGCGCGCGGCAGACCTCGAAGTGAGCGCCTACCGGAGGGGAGACAGCGCCCTCGCATTCGTGAACATTGCCAACCTGACCGGTCACAAGCTTCCTACCGGATATCCGGACGGACGGCGGATGTGGATCGATCTGATCGCCCGCTCGGCGTCAGGAGATACCCTCTTCGAGTCGGGGGCGTACGATCCCGATTCCGGGATTCTGCGTCGCGATCCCCAGCTCAAGGTCTACGAGGCGATTCACGGCCTGACGAAGGCCGCGGCTTCGTCCTTCGGCCTGGCTCCGGGTCCTTCGTTCCACTTCTTCCTTAACGATACGGTCCTTTCGGACAACAGGATACCCCCGAAAGGTTTCACCAATCTCGCGTTTTTGCTCCGCAACGCCCAGCCGGTGGGGGCCGCCTACGCTGACAGCCAGTACTGGGACCGGGTCCGTTATGTTCTGCCCGGCTCCGCGGCCACCGTTACCGCCGTTCTCTATTATCAGACCATCAGCAAGGAGTATGCTGACTTCCTCCGCGATGAGAATTCCGGAAACGCATACGACTGGAACAACTGGGGAGGAAAGCTCCACGCCTCATGGGAGACGCACGGGAAATCGGCTCCTGTGGCAATGAACACCTTTTCAGCACCGGTGCAGGATACCACTGCGGGAGTAAAGGACGCCCTCTTACGGCCTTCCGGCTTCGCCCTTTCGCAGAACTACCCGAACCCCTTCAACCCGGTGACGAGGATCGGCTATACGGTCGGCTCCTCCTACGGGAGAGCCCTGATACGGATCACTATCTATGACCTCACCGGGCGGGAGACAGCCCGAATCGATGAGGGGTTGAAGATGCCGGGATCGTACGAGGTCGAATGGAACGCCGGCTCGCTCCCAAGCGGGATGTATCTCTGCAGGCTGGTCGCCCGCAGCGCCGCCGGCGGAGGGAGGGTCCTCTTCAGCGGTCAGAATAAAATGATGCTTATCAAATAGGGAGATTAGCTCATGACTCCGTCCACATTGATTGTCACACAAAAGAACGGCTGCGCGCTCATTCAATTCAACCGGCCGGAGGTGCTCAACGCCATCAATATCAGGCTGATGGAGGAGCTGGTTGAGACGCTCGAGGGATTCGACAGGGATCCGGAGGTGCGCGCGATCGTCATCACGGGAAACGAGAAGGCGTTCGCGGCCGGAGCCGACATCAAGGAAATGGCCGGAGCGTCCGCGGTCGACATGCTGGTCCGGGATCAGTTCGCGCGGTGGGATAGGATCCGGAAGATCAAGAAGCCCCTGATCGCCGCGGTCAGCGGCTTCGCGCTCGGCGGAGGGTGCGAGCTTTCAATGGCCTGCGACATCGTCGTTGCGTCTGAAAGCGCCGTGTTCGGCCAGCCGGAGATCAACATCGGCGTGATGCCGGGGGCCGGAGGGACTCAGCGCCTTACGCGCGCCGTCGGGAAGCAGGTCGCGATGGAAATGGTTCTCACCGGAAAATCCATAGGAGCCGAAGCGGCCCTCAGAGCGGGACTTGTGAACCGGGTCGTGCCTGTTGAATGTTACCTTGCAGAAGCCATGGCTCTTGCAGAGGAGATCGCCTCAAAGCCCCCCGTGGCAGTCAGGCTCGCAAAGGAGGCCGTCCTGAAATCGTTCGACACAACGATCGAAGGGGGCCTCGAGTTCGAGAGAAAGAACTTCTACCTCCTCTTCGCCTCCGAGGATCAGAAGGAAGGAATGAAGGCGTTCGTGGAGAAGCGCAAGGCGGAGTGGAAGGGCGCCTGAACGCCCTCCCTCACACCGTAGCCGCGCGCCGGACGGTCTGGGCGCAGTAAAAGCCGAGCTCAAGGCCGCTCAAGAGGAGCAGGGAAAGCGTGTCCCGGTCGAGCCAGGGACCGAATCCCTTATCCCCGATCAGCAGCGAGACGATGAAGGTCGACATCGTCCAGCCCACCGAAAAAATCAGCAGCAGGAACCCCACCGCCAGGAGCCCCTCCTTCCACGACGCGTCCTGCCACCGTTTCGTGAAGAACGTGACCGCCGCGATCGTATGCATGTAAAAAATAAGGAGGGTGATCATCTTGAAGGCTGATCATGAGAGCCTCTGCCTCGCGCGTGGTCGCCGAGAACGAGGGGTCCGATCGTCATGAGGAGAATCTTCAGGTCGAATGCGAGCGACCAGTTCTCGATGTAGTACAGGTCGTACCTGACGCGTTCTTCGAGGGACGTGTTGCCCCGCAGGCCGTTGACCTGCGCCCAACCCGTCATCCCCGTCTTCATCCTGTGCCGGTCGAGGTACTTGGGAACGGGAGCCGTCCCGGGACCCTCTTTCCGTGAAAAGCGGTCGACAAAGAATGGCCGCTCCGGCCGCGGCCCCACGAGGCTCATCTCTCCCACGAGCACGTTGATCAATTGCGGAAATTCGTCGAGGCTCGTCCTGCGAAGAAACCTCCCTACCTGCGTCATGCGGGGATCGTTTTCACTCGCCCATACCGGCCCTGTCTCGCGCTCGGCAAGCGGCGCCATCGAACGGAACTTGATTATCTGAAAGGGGCGGCCGTCGAGTCCCGCGCGCTCCTGGCGGAAGAAGACCGTTCCTTTCGAATCGAGCTTGATGATCAGCGCGATCAGGAGAAAGAGCGGCGCGAGGAGAATAAGAAGGGGAACTGACAGGGCGAGATCGAAGAGCCGTTTCGTGATTCTGCCCCACGTCGTGATGGGCATGCCCTTGATCCTGATAAAGGAGATCCCCTCGATCTCCTTCACCGTCATCCTGCTCGCGGGGAGCTCGAGAAAATCCGGCGCAAGAAGAAACTCGACGGTGATTCCCTCGCACGCCTCCATCATCCGGTAGAGCTCTCCTTGATCCTCGTGAGCGATGGCGACGAGCGCCAGCTCGACGTTCCGGGAGGTGATTTCACGGGCGGCGTCGCCGAACGTGCCGAGATACTCCATGGCGGCGAGGGGAGACCCGGCGGGGGGTCGCGACGGGGCGAAGGAACCCACCAGCCGGTATCCGAGCATCGGATGATTGTGCACGGAGTCGACGATGCGTTCGGCCGCCTCTCCGCTTCCGATGATAACGGCGTTGGAGATACCCCGGCCGCTCTTGTACAGGTTCTTCTCGATGACGCGGAGGATGGCCCTCCCGGCGGTCATGAAGAGGATAGAGGCACCCCACAGGAGTCCGAACACCAGGCGGGAGTACGAGAAGGCGCGGTAGAAGAATGCCGCGCTCATCACGATCAGCATTCCGAGCGACACGAGCTTTACGATGTGGAACGCCTCCGAGGCGGCTCCGGTGTTCCGGCGTGCGCCGTACATCCGGCGCGATTCGAAGAGGATCAGCCAGACGGGAATGACGACGAGCGATCCGTAGATGTAGGCGTCGAGGGGAGGAATCTCCTCCCCGATCTTCACGAATGCCAGGAGTCCGGTCTTGAACCTCAGCCAGTACGAGAGGAGGAAGGCGAGTTCGATCGCAAGGGCGTCGAAGAGCACTCCGAGCGTGGGGATGAGGGCGTCATTGCGGCGATGGGGCTCCATGCTCCGCCGCTACCCGAACATCTCATGTTCGAGAAGACCGCAGATGATGTGCGCCGCCGTGATGTGGCCCTCCTGGATGCGCTGCGTGTCATCGGAAGGGATGACGATCGGGATGTCGACGAGCGCCTTCGAGGCCCCTCCTCCCTTGCCGAGGAACCCGATGACGGTGAGGCCCCTCTTCTTCGCTTCCTTGATTGCCCGGTTGACGTTTTCGGACTTCCCGCTCGTGCTGATCGCGATCAGCACATCTCCCTTCCTTCCGAGCCCCTCTACCTGGCGGGCAAAGATATTTTCGAATCCGAGGTCGTTTCCCCCCGCCGTGAGCATCGAGCTGTCGGTCGTCAGGGCGATTGCCGCCAGGGACGGGCGATCGGGGTTGGACATCCTGATCACAAGCTCGGTCGCGATGTGCTGCGAGTCGGCGGCGCTTCCCCCGTTTCCGCAGAGGAGCACTTTTCCTCCCCCCTCGTACGACCGGATGATCGCCCCCACGGCGTCGATGATGCCGCCGGAGCAGGCCTTCGTCATGTTCTGTTTTGTCTCGGCGCTCTCTTCGAGCTGCTGGCGGATGTAGGAGAGCCGGTGACGCGCGGCAGATGAATTCTTGGGCATGGGGTTTTTCATGAAGGAGTGTGGGAAAGCATCGACCGGACGATCTCCGGGGTCTGGAGAAGAGCATCGTCGAGTTTCAGTATGTCTTTACCGCCTGCCGTCGCGAGATGCGGGCGTCCGCCCCCTCCCCCGCCGACCCGCCGGGCAAGCTCGCCTACAATCTTGCCGGCCTGGAGCTTTTTATCTCGTATGAGATCGTCCGTCACGACGCACACCAGCGCCACCTTCTCGTCCACGACCGCCGCCAGGACTCCCACGCCGGAGGAGAGCCTGGAACGGAGCACGTCTCCCAGTTTCTTCAGTTCTTCCATGTCGCCCGCTTCGATCCTTGAGGAGACGATCTTGAATCCGTTCAGAGCGCTTCCTCCCGCCACGATCGCATCGAGGCTGGAGGAGGCATCGGTGATTCTCAACTTGCTCAGCTCTTTCCTCAGATCGTGGGCGGTCCCGGAAATTGTTTCGACGGATTGCTCACACCTGCGGATCATGTCTTCGATCGCACTGAGGTATCTCAGGTCGGCGCCTCCGGCGGGTGGGGCCGGCGGAGCTTCCCCGGCTGTGGTGTGGCGGACGCCCTGCGCCGCCCTTCCCAGCTCCCGCTCCAGGACCTCTTGTTCCCGAAGGAGCCGTTCGATCTGTTGGTCGAGTTCACCTGCCCTGGCGAGCCGTTTCTCGATGTATCGGTTGAATCCTTCTCCCGTGACCGCCTCGATGCGCCTCACGCCGCTGGCGACGCTCGATTCTGCGGTGATCTTGAACAGGCCGATCTCGCTTGTGTTCCTGACGTGGGTCCCTCCGCAGAGTTCCACGGAAAAAGCGGGATCTATTTCCACGATGCGCACTCTCTCGCCGTATTTGTCTCCGAAGAACATCTTCACGTTTGGATAGCGCCGCTTGGCTTCTTCGACGGAGATCCACTCCTTCGGGTCGTTGAGGGCATAGACACCGATCGAGCCGGCGATCTTCTCGTTCACCATTTCATCGATCGCGCGGAGCTGATCGGGAGTAATCTTTTCGAAATGGTTGAAATCGAACCTGAGGTGGTCGGGAGCGACCAGAGAACCCTGCTGGTGAAGATGGTTCCCGAGAACCCGCCGGAGAGCCTCGTGCACGATGTGCGTCGCGGTGTGGTTCCTCTCGATATTTCTTCTCCTCAACGCGTCGACCGAAGCCTGAACAGGCGTGCCGGGAGACGCATGTACCGGCTCCTTGAGGATATGGACATGCACGTTGCCGCTCTTCTGGGTGTCGAGAACCGTCGCCACTTTTCCCCCAATGTTGATCTCTCCGCGGTCGCCCACCTGACCGCCCGATTCCCCGTAGAACGGCGTGACGTCGAGGACGAGAAGATTCCCCTCTTCTTTGAGAACGACGGCCCTTCCCTCGTCGGATTCATAACCGATAAACCTGAAGCGGATGTCAAGGCCGGAAGTGTCCAGGCGCCTGATCGATTCTTTCCCCCCCGTAACGGTCCCGGAGGTCTGTTCACCCGCCTGTGCCAGGCGCGACCGTACTTTTTGCTCCTCCATCAGTTCGGCAAACTTCAGGGTGTCCACGCTCAGGCCCCGTTCCGCCGCCATCAGCTCGGTGAGATCGAGCGGAAATCCGTACGTATCGTAGAGCCTGAAGGCATCGCCGCCCGGGAAGACGGCCGGGGGTTTTAGCCGGGCCGCGGCCGAAGCGAATATCTCCAATCCCCGGTCGAGGGTGGCGTTAAAGCTTTCCTCCTCGCCTTTGACGATTCTTTCGATGTGCTCCTGTTTCGCGGCGATCTCCGGGTACTGCCGTCCGATCGATTGGGAAACGGACGCAACCACTTTGTGGAGAAATGGCTCATGCATGCCGAGGTTGCGCCCGAACCGCGCGCCCCTGCGGAGAATTCTCCTCATCACATATCCCCTCCCCTCGTTCGAGGGGACTCCGCCGTCGGCAATCGACACTGAAAGCATCCGGACGTGGTCGGCGACCACGCGGAACGCGGTGTCGGTCTCGGCATCCGAGCCGTAGCGCCTTCCTGTGAGCGATGCGATGCGGTCCATGACCGGTGAGAAGAGGTCCGTGTCGTAGTTCGAATCCTTCCTCTGCAGGACGGCGCAGATTCTCTCGAATCCCATGCCGGTGTCTACGTGCTTCGCCGGCAGCGAGGTCAGAGTCCCCTTCGCGTCGCGGTCGTACTGGATGAAGACGAGGTTCCATATTTCCATGACGCGGGGGTCGCCTGCGTTTACGAGAGAGCCGCCCGAGAGGTCGGGTGTGCGGTCGATATGGATCTCGGAGCAGGGCCCGCACGGTCCCGTCTCCCCCATCTCCCAGAAATTATCTTTTTTTCCGAAGCGCAGGACGTGCGACGGATCGATGTCGGTGACCTTTTTCCAGAGCCGCTCCGCCTCGTCGTCGCTCTCGAAGACCGTCGCGTAGAGCCGCCGCTTTTCCAAACCCCAGACTCCCGTCAGCAGCTTCCATGCCCACTCGATTGCTTCGGCCTTATAATAGTCGCCAAACGACCAGTTCCCCAGCATCTCGAAGAAGGTGTGGTGATAGGTGTCGCGCCCCACTTCCTCTAGGTCATTGTGTTTGCCGCTCACACGGATGCATTTTTGCGAATCGACGGCCCTCCGGTAGTCACGCCTCCCGGTGCCGAGAAAGACGTCCTTGAACTGGTTCATGCCGGCGTTGGTAAACAATAGCGTGGGATCATCGTAAGGAATGACAGGCGCGCTGGGGACAACTGTGTGTCCCAGTTCCTCAAAAAAGCGGAGAAACCCGCTCCTGATGTCGGAGGACGTTGTCAACGGGGGGCCTGTGGGGAGTGTCGAACCGGAAGGATCATGTGCATCAGACCTCGATTTGCGTCATGAGATCAATTTCCTCCAGAATCCCGCTTACTTCGACGCATTTTCTCATTTCGCCCTCGAATACCATGGCTTTCCCGTTGCTGTGGACCTCCCATGTAAGCGCCTCGGCGCGAGCGTGGTCGCAGCCGGTGGCCTTGATGATCTGGCCGATGACCTCATCGAACGTGTGAATCTCGTCGTTAAAAAGGAGCACGCGCGCCGGCTCCTGCGTCGAAACGCCTGTATCCTGTTCCTCCTCGACGCCGGCTGCCGGTTTGTCCGGGGAGATATCGTAGAACGCGCTGAGCATGCATCATCAACAACAAAAGTAGGAAAAAGGGGTCACTTTTGCAATGAAACCTGATTGACTTTAGACTGTTAAAGGAATATATTAAGCTGATCCGAATCCACTCTACCGGCCATTACCCATGAGCAAGATGCTCTACCGCCTCGGCGTCTCCCTCCTCGCAATTTCACTCTCTTTTATGATGTGGTCGCCCCGTCAGGGAAACGTTGTGAGAGTCCCTGAGAATGAACGGGAGGATCACGCCTGGGAGATGTTCCAGTGGTGGTATATGCAGCGTGCGATGCCCTACGAGATGATCCCCCAGGGAGCATTCGAGAAGGCCGCCCTCTATGCGAAAACGAAGATACAGAAGGAAATTCCTTCCCCTTCATCCTCAACGGGGACTCCCGATCAGTGGGTCTCGATCGGACCGAATAACGTGGGAGGGAGGACTCTCTCCCTCGCCATCGATCCAACCGCCTCCTCTGTGATCTGGGCCGGTGCGGCGAGCGGCGGCTTGTGGAGATCGACTTCAGGAGGAGAAGGAGCGGCCGCCTGGAGCTATGTCCCCACAGGGTTTCCGTCTCTTGCCATCAGCACGATCGCGATCGATCCTACGCAGAACTCCGTGATGTATATCGGAACGGGTGAGATCAGCGGCTACCACCGGCCCCAGGTGGGGACGCCCGGCGCCCGGTCCTCGTACGGAATGGGGATCCTCAAGTCGACGAACGGCGGATCGACCTGGAGTCAGACGTCTCTCACCTGGACGTTCAGCCAGATCACCGCGGTCGAGAAAATCGCCATCAATCCCCTCAATTCGAAGACACTCTACGCCGCCACGAGCGAAGGGGTCTACAAGTCCACAAACGCCGGGGCTTCGTGGAGCGTTTCGGACACGACCCTGATGGCGATGGATATCGCGATCAATCCGTCGGATACCGGCATGATCTATGCGACGCATGGGAACCTGAATTCGAGTCCAAACCCGGGGCTCTATCAGAGTCTCGACGCAGGAGGTCTCTGGCTTCCCCTGACCAACGGACTCCCCTCATCAAACTTCGGGAGGGCGGTCATTTCGATCTCACCGAGCCATCCCGCCACTGTCTATCTCGGCGTCGCAAACGCCTCGAATGGCCAGGCCTACGGCCTCTACCGCTCTGATGATAACGGGGGAAGCTGGACACAGGAGTCGAACGTCAATTTCACGAGCGCGCAGGGGTGGTACGACATCGCCGTGGCGGTGAAGCCCAACGATCACCTGACTGTGTTCTGTTCCGGACTCGATGTGTACCGCTCTACGACTGGTGGAACCTCCCTTACGCAGGAGACTTTCTGGTTCCAGGGCTCGTTCGGCCTGGTTCCTCCCGGAGGTCCCGAAGGTCCTTCTTCATACACGCACGCAGACCATCATGCGATCGTGTTTGACAATGCTCATCCCGATACCGTGTACTTTTGTTCCGACGGAGGGGTCTTCAAGAGCACGGACGGCGGAGACACGTATTTCGGAGTAAACGGCGGATACGTGACGACGCAATTTTACAACGGGTTTGCGAATGCATATGCCGATTCCTCGATCGCCCTCGGGGGGCTGCAGGACAACGGAGTGGTAGAGTACGAAGGATCGCCGACCTGGGACAAGGTCGATGGAGGCGACGGGGGCTGGTGCGCGATCGATCCCACGGACCCGAAGGTACTCTACGACGAGTATGTCTATCTCTCCCTGAAGAAATCCGTCAACGGCGGAGGTTTCAGTCCGATCAACGCCGGCCTTCCTTCGGACGCCGGCTCCGCAAATTTCATCGCCCCGTTCGCGATCTCCCCGTCGAACCATAACATCCTCTATGCCGGGAACAAGAATGTATGGAAGACCACGACCGGAGGCGACTCCTGGTTCGCTCCGAACGGCGGCGCAAACCTTAACGGCACGAAGATGGCTTGCATCGGCATCTCGCACACAAGCTCCGACACCCTTATGGCCGGGACAGGAAGCGGATCTTCGGCCGAATCGCCCCTCTTCCAGATCTTCGCGTCGACCAACGGCGGCGCGTCGTGGACGCTTGTATCTGCCCCTCTCCCGGTTCGGTATCCGACGGACATCGAATTCGACCCCACGAACGGCGCGACGGTCTATCTCACCTATTCGGGATACGGAACCGGCCACGTCTTCACGTCGACGAATGTAGGTCAGACGTGGACCGACATCAGCTCAAACCTCCCGAATATTCCCCATCAGAGCGTGACGGTCGATCCCGTCCAGCCGAACAACATTTATGTCGGGACCGACCTCGGCGTCTATCATTCATCGAACAGGGGGGGAACGTGGGAAGACTTCAGCGCCGGAATGGTTCCCGCGATGGTCCTCGACGTCACCATCTCCCGCGCCAATGGCAACATCCGGGCAGCCACATTCGGCAACGGCGTCTATCAGCGCAGGCTCTCCCGGTTGGCGACCCTCGCCGTCGTGGCGCCGAATGGCGGGGAGGTCTGGCCCTCCGGCCAGGTGGCGGTGATCCGCTGGTCGGAACTCCTCGTGAATCTCGTGAAAATAGAATACTCCACAAACGATGGAGCGTCATGGAGCCTCGTTGCCGACAGCGTGCCCGCCGCCCCGGGACAGTACCTCTGGAATGTGCCTTCGGCGCAGACAGCCCAGGCACGGGTCAGGATCAGCGAGAGCGGAACAGGGACGCCCATCGATGAGAGCGACGCCGCGTTCACGATACTCCAGAACGCCGACGTCGTCGACGGATGGAACCTCGTATCTCTCAAGGTGGCTCCGCCCGATCCGCGGAAAGTGGTCCTCTTCCCGAACGCGAAATCTTCGGCCTTCTGGTACCTGGCCGGGTCCGGATATATCGTGAGCGATTCGCTTCGGGTCGGGAGAGGGTACTGGATGAAGTTCAGCGGGCCGCAGCTCACGCCCTATTCAGGCGACTCCATCGCGGCCGACAGCGTGACGGTTCGCGCGGGCTGGAACCTGATCGGCTCTATCTCCGGCGCGGTGTCCGTGAGCGGCATTACTCAGTTGCCCCCCGGGATCGTGATTTCCCCCTACTTCGGATACAGCGGAGGGTATTTTGTTGCGGCGACGCTGCAGCCGGGCAAGGGCTATTGGGTGAAGGTGAGCGCAGACGGCAAACTCGTGCTCCACTCCGGCCCCGAGGCAACTCCTTTGACGGCCGATCCGGGGGAACGGTTGAGGGAATCCACGATCCTCACTCTCGCGGACGCCGCGGGGAGGAATCAGACGCTCTATCTCTCGGCTTCTCCGGCTCATTCCGGGGAACCTGAATTCATCATGCCTCCCCCCGCTCCGGAAGGAGGGTTCGACGCGCGCTTCTCCACGGGCCGGATGGTGGAAACCGCCCCGCAAGGGACATCAGGAGAGATTCCTATTCTTGTCTCGTCTGATGCATATCCGGTGTCGGTCACTTGGGAAGTCAGATCGGAGCTCGCTCGGACGTCCCTGGTCATCGATAATCGCGTGGTGGAAATCGCGGGAACGGGATCGGCGACGATTGGGCACGCGGGGAGCCGTGTCGCACTGAGGCTTGGAAGCGGCCAGGCCCAGGCCCCCGGTGAGTTCGCGCTCTTGCCGAACTACCCCAACCCGTTCAATCCGACCACCAGGATTTCCTACGTGCTGGCGGGGCCGTCTGTCGTAACGCTCGAGGTCTCGGACATCGCCGGGCGCACCGTGGCAACGGTGATCAAGGGAGAGCTCAAGGGCGCGGGGAAACACGAAACGGAGTTCAACGCGGACGGGCTCCCCAGCGGGGTCTACTTCTACCGCATCATCGCGGAGCCCCGCTCAGCTGGTCAGGGCGGGAAGTTTCAGGCTGTCAGGAAAATGCTTCTGGTGCGCTGATGATCTTACATGTTCGAGACGATCGCATCCCCGAACGCGGAACACTTCACCTCCCGTGCGCCGCTCATCAGCCGGGCAAAATCGTACGTCACCACTTTTGACCTGATCGTCTCCTCCAGTCCTTTCATGATCAGATCGGCCGCCTCGGTCCAGCCGAGATAGCGAAGCATCATTTCGCCGCTCAGGATCACCGACCCCGGGTTCACCTTGTCAAGATTGGCGTATTTGGGAGCGGTGCCGTGCGTCGCCTCGAAGACGGCGTGGCCGGTGACGTAATTGATGTTGCCGCCGGGGGCGATGCCGATGCCTCCGACCTGGGCCGCGAGAGCATCGCTGAGATAGTCTCCGTTCAGATTGAGCGTCGCGATCACGTCGAACTCCTCCGGCCGTGTGAGGACCTGCTGGAGCGTGATGTCCGCGATCGCATCCTTGATCAGGATTCTTCCCGAGGCGAGCGCCTGCTTCTGTTCGGCATTCGCCTCGGCCTCTCCCTTCGCTTTTTTCGTCCTCTCCCACTCAGACCACGTGTAGACTTTCTCTCCGAATTCGCGTTCCGCGACCTGGTACCCCCAGTCCCTGAACGCCCCCTCGGTGAACTTCATGATGTTGCCCTTGTGGACAAACGTCACGGAGCGCCTCTTGTGTTCGAGCGCGTACGCGATCGCCGCCCTCACCAGGCGCGCAGATCCCTGAAACGACACCACCTTTATCCCGACGCCGACCCGTACGGAGGCGTCGCCGTCTCCTCCCGTGCCCGCGGCCCTCGACCACTCCCCGACCGCCTTCTGGCTTCCGAAGCGAATCTTCCGCGCGCTCTCCGGGAATTCCTTTGTCATGTAGTCGAGGATTTTTCCCGACTCGGGCGTCCCGCCGGCAAATTCGATTCCGGCGTAGATATCCTCCGTATTCTCACGGAAAATAACCATGTCCACGGCTTCCGGCCTCTTGACGGGAGATGGAACTCCCGCGAAATAGCGAACGGGCCTGAGGCAGACGTAGAGATCGAGGAGTTGGCGAAGAGCGACGTTCAGCGACCGGATCCCCCCTCCGACAGGAGTAGTGAGGGGGCCCTTGATTCCGATAATATGATCGCGGAAGGCCTCGACGGTCTCATCGGGAAGCCAGGTCTTGAATTGAATGAAGGCCTTCTCGCCGGCATAGACCTCCTTCCAGGCGATGCTCCTTCGTCCCCCGTATGCTTTTTCGACCGCCCCGTCGAAGACGCGCTGTGAGGCTCTCCAGATATCGGGTCCCGTCCCGTCTCCCTCGATGAAGGGAATGATCGGCTGATCCGGGACCGAGAGCCTGCCGTCGCGGAGGGTGATCCGCTCCCCGCCCTTGGTTGCCTGGCCGCTCATCGGACGCGTCCCTTCGGCCTACAGGAGCTCGTGTACCGCGTCGGGCGAGATATGCCCACGGATGCGGCTGGCGTACTGGGCCATATCGTCCCCGACATACTTCTTGAGCGTGAGGACGAACCGGATGTTGTCATCGTCATAACGCGGTGTAATGTGGAAGTGGAAATGAAAGACGGATTGGCCCGCCGCCCGCCCGTTGTTGGAGAAGATGTTGAAACCGGGAGGGTTGAGCGAATCGACGACGGCCTTCGAGACGACCTTCGCCGCGCCGATCAGATCGGCAAGCTCGTCATCGGGCACCTCGATGAACGTCTCCCTGTGCCGAAGAGGCATGACAAGGACGTGCCCGTAATGAATAGGATTGATGTCGAGGATTGCAATCGCGCGCTGATTCCTGAAGAGGATCTCCGCCTCCGACTCCCCTCCGATAATACGGCAGAACTCGCACTTGTTCATAGTAATTGACTCGGGTTTCTCCCCGAAACCACCCGTATATACCAAAAACGGAGGTGAAAGTCAACGAAACACAAAGGCCTTGAAATCTTGATTCTCACACATTGGTTGCGTATATTCAGCACAATTCAAACCCTCGTTCCGATCCTCAACTCATTGGAGCACCCATGACACGGTCTTCGCTCGCAGCAGCGGCGGTCGCTGCGCTCATCCTCATCCTCCCGCTCAGCGGTTTTCAGTGCGGATCGTCCGAAATGACCACTGCCAAGCTCGCCGTACACAACAATAACCTTGAAAAGGCCGATTCTTCGTTCATGAAGGAAGTGGAAAAGAACCCGACAAACGCCGAGGCATGGTACCTACTGGGAGATGTCAGGAGGCAGCGGGGGAATTACACCGGCATGATGGAGGCGTTCAAGCAGTCACTCTCAATCAGCAAGGAGTTCGAACCGAAGATCCGCGACGAAAAGACTGCCGCCTGGGGCCTGACACTCAACGAGGCGGTTAACGCTTACAACAAGGGCGCCACGCTCTTACAGGATCCAGCCCGCAAGGACAGCGCCTCTGCCTACTTTAAGAAGGCGATCGATGCGTACAAGATTGCCCTTACCATCAACCCCGACAGCCAGGTCACCTATCGGAACATCGCCGCTGCGGAGCATGTCACGGGCAATTTCGATGACGAGATAGGCTACCTCCAAAAGGCCCTCACCATCAAGAAGGACCCACACATCTCCAGTGCTCTCATCAATGCATACATCCAGAAAGCAGAGGACGCCAAGAAAGCGGGAAAGAACGCGGAGGCGTCGGAAAGCTTCGACCACGCCATCAAGGCCATGACCGAACAGCGGGCGGAAAATCCCTCCGACGACGAGCTAATGAACTCTATGATCGGCGTCTACATTGATGCGGGTCGCTCCAAAGAGGCCCTTCCGCTCATTAAAGAGTCTGTGGAAAAAGACCCCAAGAACAAGACCAACCAGAACAATCTCGGACTCCTCCTCTATAACGAGGAGAACTACAAGGAGGCAATCCCCCATTTCGATGCGGCCGTCGCCCTCGACAGCACCTTCGAGGAAGCCCTCAGAAACGGTGCCGTCGCCAGCATGAAGCTCGGCGCGAAGATGAAGGAAGCGGCCGACTCGGCGTCGAAAGGAAAAGGAAGCTCCGACAAGTCGTACCTGGCGCATTTCAAGCATGCGGTCGTCCTTCTCGAGAAACTCACCTCTCTCAAGCCGGCGAACCCGGATTTTCTCGAGGCGCTCGCCTCCGCCTACGGCAATGCGGGGATGTTTAAACAGGCCGAGGCCGCCCTCAAGAAGGTCGACAAGCTCAGGGGGAAGTAAACGGAATGACCAATCAGACGCCGCAGCAACAGCAGCAGATCAACATCGAGCTGGGTGAGAAGGAAGCGGAGGGCATCTATTCGAACCTCGCCATCATTACGCACTCGCCTGCGGAGTTCGTGGTCGATTTCACGCGCGTCCTTCCCGGCATTCCGAAGGCAAGAGTCCACGCCCGCATCATCACGACCCCCCAGCACGCAAAGCTCCTCCTCAGCGCTCTGAAGGAGAACATCGACAAGTTCGAAAAGTCGTTCGGGGAAATCAAGATTCAGGGGGAGCCCACGGCGGGAGGATTCGGTTTTCAGCCCCCCGCCGAGAAGGCCCGCTAAAGCCCGCTAGAGAATGTAGCGGCTCAGGTCCTTGTTCTTGGCGATGCCGCTCAGCCGTTCTTCCACCATCTCCTTCGTGACCGTCACGGTCTTTCCCGCGTACTGATCGGGGGTCTCGAAGAGGAACTCCTCCAGGAGCGTCGTCATGATCGTGTGCAGGCGGCGTGCTCCGATATTCTCGACCTGCTCGTTCACCTCCCTGGCAGTCCGCGCAATCTCGCGAATCCCGTCGTCCGAAAAGTTTAGCGTCACCCCCTCCGTCTGAAGAAGCGCCGAGTACTGTTTGATCAGCGCGTTCTGCGGGAGCGTGAGAATCTTGACGAAATCGTCCTCCGTCAGGGAGTTCAGTTCAACCCTTATCGGGAATCGACCCTGAAGTTCGGGAATCAGGTCAGACGGCTTGGAGACGTGGAACGCGCCCGAGGCGATGAAGAGAATATGATCGGTTTTCACGATGCCGTACTTGGTCATCACGCTCGTCCCCTCGACGATGGGCAGCAGATCCCGTTGTACCCCCTCGCGGGAGACATCGGGCCCCGCGCCCTGCGCCTTCGCCCCCGCGATCTTGTCGATCTCGTCGATGAAGACGATGCCGGTGTTCTCCACTCGGTCCAGGGCGTCCTTGACCATGGCGTCGGTATCGATCAGCTTCTGTGATTCCTCCTGGATCGCGATGACACGAGCCTCGGCGACCGTCATCTTGCGCTTCTTCGTCCGCTTCGGCATCATGCTGCCGAACATTTCCTGAATGTTGACCCCCATCTCCTCGATGTTGATCGGTCCCAGCACCTGCATCGACGGGAGCTGCGATGAGGTCACGTCGAGCTCGATCATCCGGTTCTCCAGCTCGCCGGCCTGAAGCTTCTCGCGGAACTTCTCCCGGGTGGCTTTCGAGTCGTCGCTCTCCGAAGACTCCTCGGTGGCAGCCACCGCCTCCACCGCCTGCCGGCGCCTCAGCGGCGGCACCAGGATGTCGAGGATCCTCTCCTCGGCCATGCGCTTCGCCTTCTCCTGTACCTCGGCCCCCTTTTCCTCCTTCAGCATGCTGACGGCGACCTCGGTCAGGTCGCGCGCGATCGACTCGACGTCGCGCCCCACGTAGCCGACTTCCGTAAACTTCGACGCCTCCACCTTCAGGAACGGCGCGTCGCTCAGCTTCGCCAGCCTGCGGGCGATCTCGGTTTTCCCCACCCCCGTGGGGCCGATCATGATGATGTTGTTCGGCATGATCTCTTCCCGCAGGTGCTCGGGCGTCTGCATGCGGCGCCAACGGTTGCGGATGGCGATGGCGACCGATTTCTTGGCCGCATGCTGTCCGATAATGTACCGGTCGAGCTCCCGGACGATCTCCCGCGGCGTGAGCTCCCTCACCGCGCTCTCCTTCCCCTTTCGGCTCATGTGGCGGCCCCTCTGGCGCCCCCGGCCCCCAGCTCCTCAATCGTGATATTCCCGTTGGTGTAGATGCAGAGCTCGCCCGCGGCGCGAAGGGCCTCAAGGGCGATCTCGTCTGCGCTCATCTGCGTGTGCTTGACGAGCATTCGCGCCGCCGCGAGAGCGTAGTTCCCTCCCGAGCCGATTGCCACGATGCCGTCGTCTGGTTCGACAATCTCTCCCGTCCCCGATATGATCAGGGCCTGCTCCCCGTTCAGGACGGCCAGAAGCGCCTCGAGCTGTCGAAGGTACTTGTCGGTGCGCCACTGCTTGGCAAGCTCCACCGCCGCCCTCAGGAGATTTCCGCGGTACTGTTCGAGCTGTTCCTCGAAGCGTTCGAAGAGCGTGAACGCGTCGGCGGCGGCCCCGGCAAACCCGGCCAGGACTGTCCCGTTATAGATCTTTCGCACTTTCTTCGCATGCTGCTTCATGACCGCGTTCCCGACGGTCACCTGGCCGTCGCCCGCGATCACGGTTTTCCCGCGGTGCGTGAGGCCGAGGACGGTCGTGGAATGAATCACTGGAGAAATGGGGTCCGGCATGGCGGAGTCAGATTTTTCGGCGGAGACGCGCTACGGGGATCTTCATCGCCTCCCGGTATTTCGCGACGGTCCGGCGCGCGATGTTCAGGCCCCCGGCATTCAGCATCTCGGCAATCCGGTCGTCGCTCAGGGGCCGGTTCGGGTCTTCGCCGTCGATGATGGTCCTGATGGTCTTCTTGACTTCCTTATTGGAGATCTCTTCGCCCGATTGCGTGGTCAATTTGTCGCTGAAAAAATGGCGGAGCTCATAGACCCCGAACTCCGTCTGGACGTACTTGCCGTTCACCACGCGGCTGATGGTTGAAATGTCCATCCCGATGATCTCGGCGATATCCTTATAAATCATCGGCTTGAGGTTTTCGCCGGTCTCGAAAAACTCCCTCTGCCGGTCTACGATGGCCCGCATCACGCGCATCATCGTATCGCGGCGCTGGTTGATCGACGCGATGAACCACTTGGCGGCATCGAACCGTTTCCGGATGAACTCTTTCACCCCGTCGGCCTGAACGCTCTTGTTCTTGCGCGACATCAGCTCTTTGTACCGCTTGTTGATCCGCAGGGGGGGCACGTTCCGGTCGTTGAGGGCGACGATGAAGTCATCCTCGTCCCGGTCGACCGTAAAATCGGGGATCACATAGTTCTGCTGAGCGGTGAACTGGCCCTCTCCCGGCTTCGGGTTCAGCTTCTGGATGAGCTCAATGACGAGTTTCAGCTCCTCGAGGGAACAATTGAGCTTCTTGGAAAGCTCCTCGTAGTGCTTCATCGTAAAATCCTCGAAAAACTCCCGGAGAACCCGTAGAGCGGTCTCCTTGAGCTTCTGGTCGTAGCTGCCGACCTCGAGCTGGGTGATGAGGCATTCCTGCAGAGTGCGTGCCGCGATCCCCGGCGGATCGAGCCGCTGGATCTTCTTGAGAATTTCCTCGGCTCTCTGTTCGCTCAAGCTCAGCTGCTGCGCGAGATTCAGGTCTTCCACGATCAGGCGCAGCTCGCGGCGAAGGTATCCATCCTCGTCGATGTTCCCGATGATCTCCTCGCAGAGAAGCTTCTCGTCCGGGGTGAAATCGAGGAGAAGGATCTGGTCGCGCAGATGCTGGGAGAGCGACACTTCCGCGGGCTGGGGTAGCTCTTCGCGGTCCTCGTCATCGGCCACAGCGCGAGTGGCTTTGTGGCCGTCGAGGTCGTCGTTCATGAAATCTTCAAATGTGTAGCCGTCGTCGGCCGGGTCGCCCTCGCTCTCGGCTGCGGCTTCGCCGTTCTCCTCCGCCTTCGCCTCTTCCGTGTCCTGCGCCAGTTCCGGTTCCGTCGCCTCCTCGAGGAGCGGGTTCATCTCGAGCTCCGCCTTGATGCGCTGCTCGAGGGCGAGCACGGGAAGCTGGAGAAGCTGCAGGTATTGCACCTGCTGGGGCGTCAGCTT
Source organism: uncultured Chlorobiaceae bacterium (assembly GCA_964512655.1). Taxonomy (GTDB): domain Bacteria; phylum Bacteroidota; class Ignavibacteria; order UBA10030; family SZUA-254; genus VBOC01. The sequence goes on from CAZEJT010000010.1 coordinate 63,033, forward strand.
CTGCTGCAGCGTCATTCGCTGTGAGAGGTTCAGCATCGGACTCACGGGGCAGGATTGAGGCGGGGCCGCATGGGGTCGCGCCGGATGCAGCCGGCCCGGAACTCATCGTACCAGGCTTCGCCGAACCGGCGGATCAACGCTTCCTTCAGGAACTCATAGAGCGGAACATCGGATTGTTGGCCGAGGGAGCGCCCGGACGAGCATTCGGAGATCTTCTCGTATCTCACGGTCTCCCCCGCTCCGGGGGACACGCGGATCGGGAAGAGGTGGCAGGAAATGGGCTTTCGCCAGGAGGTCTCGCCATTTTGATACGCCCTGTCGAGCGCGCAGCGGGCGACCCTCCCCTCGTAATAGACGAAGACGCACGCCTTGTCGTTGAGGCAAAGCGTCGTAAAGCTCCCGGGAACGCCTTCAAACATTCCGTCCCTGGCGATCGCCTTCCGGTGCTCATCGGGGAGGTACCTGACCGCCGCGGGGAACGCGCGCCTCAGCTCCGCCAGCTCGGAATCCAGCAGCGGGGCGCCCCGGCCGCCGGGGAGCGTGCAGCATGCACCCCTGCAGTTCGGCAGGTCGCACGCAAATCGTGCGTGCGCAATCTCCTCTTCAACCAGCGCTTCGCCAACGGTGAACATGCCTCATCATAATACAAAAGTTTTCAGAAAGAGAAAAGCGTTCGCGCTCGCTCTGTGATGGGGATCGTCTCCGGGGGCGAGAGAGCGGGCTATGCTTTCAGGAACAATTTGCCCGGCCGCTGGACGACGAGCCCTGTGAACTCAAGCGTGAGTAGATGCACGAGCACGTCGGCGGACGCGAGTCCCGACGCGGCCGCGATCTCGTCGATGTGCAGCGGATCGGGTGTGAGGACGCGGTAGACCTGTTGTTCGAAGATTGTTAGTGCCGGCGGCTCCCTGCTCTCGGCGGGGCGTTCCTGCAGGGCATCCTTCGGGAGCTTCTCGGCGAGCTCGACGAGGACGTCTCCAACGCACTCGACGAGTTTGGCCCGCCCCTCCCTGATCAGCGCGTTGCAGCCGCGAGAGCGCACGCTGCCGATGTTCCCCGGGACCGCGAATACCTCCCGGTTTTGATCGAGAGCGAGGTTTGCAGTGATCATGGCCCCTCCATTCCGGTCGGTTTCGATCACGACCGTCCCGAGCGCCAGGCCGCTGATGATCCGGTTCCGGCGCGGGAAGTTTGCCGCATCGGGCTTTGCTCCCATGGCATACTCGCTCACGATGGCCCCCCGCCCGGAAATTCTGCGGAAGAGGCTTCGGTTCTCGGGGGGATACACGACGTCGATCCCCGATCCGATCGCGGCGAGGGTGCGTCCCCCCGATTTCAGAGCGCATTCGTGCGCGACGGTATCGACACCGCGCGCGAGTCCGCTGACGACGGTGATCCCCCTCCGCGCCAGCTCCGAGGCGAACTCCCCGGCAATCGAGATTCCGTAGCTGCTGGGCCTCCGCGTGCCCACGATGGCGATCGAGTGCCTGTCGTCGGGCGTGTGAGAACCGCTGCTGAAGAGGAACGGCGGCGGGTCGTAAATGCGTTTCAGCGGCTCGGGATAGGAGTCGTCCCAGAACGAAACGAGGATTCCGTTGACCCTGTTAAGGCGCGAGAGCTGGCGGTCCGCATACTCCCATACTTCCGCCATCCCCGGCTGCCGCCTGAAGTGGGCAATCGACGACGCGAGCCTTGGCGTGATGCCTTCAATGGAAGAGAGTTCCCTGGCGGACGCTCCGACGAGGGCGGACGTATCGCCGAAATGATCAACGAGAGCCCGCAGGCGGCGCGGGCCGATGTCGGGGATTTGCGAGAAGGCGAGCAGTTCGCGGGCGGAAATCATTCCTGCCTCCCAGGGATGATGGTGTCGTGCGCCTGACCGGCGCTATTCTGCGACGTCGAAACCGTCCACGACCGCAACGATGACAGAGTGGACCGGCACTTTCTTGCTCTTGAGGATCTGGGCGGCGCCCTGCCCTTCCTGAACGATCAGGACTGTGTCCCCTATCCCCGCATCCACCGAATCAAGGGCGAGGAGATCGCGCCCGATCGCCGCCCCCGACAGATCCACGGGCTGTACGATGAGAATCTTGTGCGGCCGGAGGTGCTCGTTTTTCTGCGTCGACACGATCGTGCCCGTGACCTTGCAGAGCGTCACGCTCCGCCTCCGGCGGCGGTGAGGAGGCGGGTGTACTTGCGGGCGAGCTCTTCCGCCCTTTGCGGCGTCGGAGCTTCGGCGATGATGCGCACGATGGGCTCCGTGTTGGATTTCCGTAGATGCACCCACGAGGTATCGAAGGTGAGCCGGATTCCGTCCTCGTTATTCACGTTTCCGTTTGCGGCGTGATCCCGGGCGAACGCCTTGAGAACTGCATCGGGATCCCGCTGGCCCAGGGCGATCCTGGATTTTGCCATCGAATACTGCGGCAGCGAATCCCGGAGGCCCGACATCGATACTCCCGAGTCGGCAAGCATCTGGAGAATCAGCGCGGTGCCCGCAACGGCATCCCTCGCGTAATGGACCGCGGGCAGAATCACTCCCCCGCTTCCCTCCCCGCCGATGAGCGCGCCCGTCTCCTTCATCTTCTTCGCCACATTGATTTCCCCCACCGGCGTCCGGAGCACCTCTGCGCCATGCTTCTTCGCGACGTCGTCGACGGCCCTCGTCGTGGATAAATTGACCACGACCGTGGCGCCCCGCGAGCCGGCCTTCTCCAGCACAAACTGCACCGCTGCGGTTACCGTATATTCCTCGCCGAACGGCCGGCCCGTTTCATCCACCAGCGCGAGCCGGTCGACATCGGGATCGACCGCGATGCCGAAGTCGGCCCGCTCCGCGACGACACGCTTGCAGAGTTCAGAAAGGTTTTCGGGCACGGGCTCGGGGGCGCGGCTGAAGACGCCGCTGCAGTCGCAGTTCAACTCGATCACGGTGCATCCGAGCCGGCGCAGGAGACGCGGGATCGTCAATCCTCCCGCCGCATTGATGCAATCGACGACGACGCGCATGCCCTTTGCGCGGATTCGTTCGGGCTCAAACAGCGGCAGCCGCAGAACCGCGTCGATGTGCCGCTCCGCAAACGAATCGTCGCTCCCGTGCTTGCCGGGGCGGTCCCACGCTGCATACGGGGTCCCCGGCTTTTCCGCGAGGCTCCACAACACCCTGTTCTCGTCCGCGTCAAGAAACATTCCGCTCGGACCGATGAACTTGAGGCCGTTCCATTCGATGGGGTTATGGCTGGCGGTGATTGAGATCCCCCCGGCGGCGCGGAGCTGCTCCACCGCGATGCTGATGGTCGGAGTGGCGGCGATTCCGAGGGCTACGACGTCACATCCCGCCGCAAGAAGAGTCGATGAAACGATGTTCCCGAAGAGCTTTCCCGAAATCCGTCCGTCGCGGCCGATGACGATCGCTCCCCGCGAAGTGTATTCGGCGAACGCGCGGGCATACTTCACGACGGTTTCCGGCGTAAGGCTCTCACCGACAACGCCCCGCACGCCGGAAACGCTGACCATCAACGGCATGAATTCAGGAAAATATTTTTTTTCAATGTACCAACAATGGCCGTGAGAGTCAAACAGAAAGACTGGTGCATCACCCGGTAGGCGCGGGCTTTAGCCCGCGCATGATCGATCGCGCCCTGAAGGGCGCGGCTACAAAGGAAGCGGACCCGTGCTGTTGTAGCCGCGGGCTTTAGCCCGCGCTCCTACGGGATTACTCAGCCGCCGAGCATCGTAATCTGCCAGAGGTCCCGGCTGCTCATGTGAAGGACGGGCGAGAGAGCAAGCTGTCCGGTGGCGCCGATGCTCTTCCTCAGGTACTTGAGCTCCTCGAACTTCTCCTTCACTTCGGCTCCGACCGGAGCGTCGAATCCGGCGTCCCGCATCATCAGCACTCCCTTCGCACAGATGGCCAGCTCCGTGTGGAGGCGGACCACGCAGATCATGTCGGCGATGATCTCTCCGCGAAACTGCTGCTGAAGCGTCAGAAAGTACTCCCCGATCTTCGTCCCGGCGATGTCGCCCCCGGTGATCATGTCGAGCAGCTGCATGTCCGTGTCGAGTCCCACGCCGAGCCAGTTCCTGGTGGATTTCTCGCTCTGATGAAACACGACCGGAAAGAGGACAAGAAGGAATGCCGTGGGGAGGAGGGGCGAAAAGACGAAATGATTGTAAAACGAGTGAAGAGCGGCGGCCGCGGCGAGGCCCGGAAGCGCATAGGCGAGCTTCATCGACGAGCCCCTGTCAGCCAGGCTCTTCGTGATGATGGCGAAGATGGCGGTTGTTCCGCCGTGCATCACCGCGGTTCCGAGTCCACGGGCAAACCAGAGTATAATGTGCCCTCCGGGGAGGGCGCCCAGGTAGTAAAGATTCTCTACGAACGAGAATCCCGCGCCGACGGCGAAACCATAGACGGCGGCATCCACTGTAAAACCGATCCGCTTTTTCTTGAGAAGCACGATGATGGTCACCGCTTTGAGCGCCTCCTCCACCAGGGGGGAGCCGTAGCGCCGGTAGAGCTCCGGATCTGCGCGAAGAAGATCAAACGCCGTCTTGTTCGCCAGGTAGGCGATGACCGCGGCGGCACAGCCCGCGGCAATCGTCAGGAGGATCGCCCGGATTGGAACAAGCTTGTAGCTGTCGAGAAAGACAAGGGCCGCAAGGAAGAGAAATACGGGGAGAAGGCTGACGGCGCTGCTCAGCACGGCTCGGCCGGGTTCGCGCGACTCAGAGGATCTTGAGGGAGAACATGAACTCGCCCGTGCGCCGCTGATCCTTTTCGAACGCCACGGCATACCCCAGCGAGAAGGTGGACTCGAGTCTCGAGAAGACCACGAGCTTGAAATCGAGCTGCGCCCCCGCGTCGAAGCGGGTTTCCCGGTCGTCTGGGCTGTCGGCGTTCGTCACGATGGCCGAAGAGAAGAGCGACAGCTGGGACCAGTTGCAATAAAGGTCGAAAAAGCCGAGGCGACGGAACCGGAGCGGAGGGAGCACCCACTCGATTGTCCCTTTGCCGTAATTCCTGCCACCGATTTCATTGAGATCGATCCCCGGGAACGCGTACGAATTCCTGTATCGCTTCACATCCTGATAGTCGACCCAGTTGTTGCCGAACCCGCCGAAAAAGAAGTTCGCGAACGGATTATTGCGGTCCCCCGACGAGAGCCCCCCGGATGCCCGGAACCAGAGTGAGGAGTGGTCGAGCGGCAAGAGGAAACCGTAATCCAGATTCAGGTTGGAACGGATGTAATCCTGGGTATTGACATAGGTGTTGAAGGCATTGAGCTGTACCCGGATTCCCTGCTCGGCTTCGACCCCTCCGAGGGACCTGCGAAGGTACCTGTAGACGAGTTTGCCGCTTGCGGTGGCAAATCGGTCGTACGTCGTTGCCACGTTCTGGTAGTCGGGGAGCCGGTCGAGATCCCCGTAGCCGTTCGCGCCGATGGTATACTCCATCGCCCGCGGATTGTCGTCGATCAGGTAGTTGTTGTACTGGACGCCGAGCGCATACCCTTTGCGGCTCACCTTGGTCGGGCCGAAGAGGTCGTAAAAGTCGGCTTTGTTGTAGCTCGCGCTGATTTTCCACTGCCAGAAGTGATACTCCAGCGCGGCGTGGACCCGCTCGTTTGCCGGAAGTCCCACGCTCGGCGAATACGTCACAGACGCATTCAGGTCGTGGTAGAGAAGGGGGTCGAGAAAGTTAACGCGCAGCCCGATCGAAGTATAATCCTTGTATCCCTCCACGATGGGATACGCCGACCGGAGCGTGATGCTCGTCATTCCGTTATACGATGTGGAATCGACCTTGATCGTGTCAAGGTTTACGGAGAGAGGGGAAGGAAGAGTCCAGGACCTGACAACGGAATCCTTCTCCACCACGTCTTCTCCGAGGTACCGGACGGCGCTGACATCCTCGATCGGCCTGATGGCGATCATCGCAGGCACAAATCCCTTCCCGGTATACCGGAACACCGCGAGGGAATCCGCTGAAATGGGGAGGGGTCTGAAAAACCCGGTCTCGCAGTTCGAGATCGCCTCCATTTTTTTGGCGCTGAGGTCATACCGGTAGACATTCGACACGCCGCTGTAGTACGACGTGCCGAAAAGATATTTTCCGTCGCGGGAAAAGACAAAATTTTCCGGCGAGTTATTGGAAAACTCATAGAGCGGTTCGTACCCGCTCTTCCCCTTCACAAGCTGATCGATCGGCATCCGCAGAAGCTGCTGCCTCCCGCTGATCTCGATCGTGGAAGCCGAGAGGGTGCCCCCGTCGGGGGATACGTCGAGGTCGAACATATCCCTCCCGTAGTCGAGTCGAAGGACCTCGATCCAGCGATCGTACGGCGGGCGAAATGCCACCACGCTGGAGATTCCGCTCGAATGGCGCACTCCCCATATCCATTTCCGGGAAGCGTCAAATGCGAGATCCCCCGTCCGCGCCCTCTTATACAACACCCGGGACTCACCGGTTTTGGCGTTGACGACGTTGAGATCCCTCCAGTCCCTGGAATTATGGGTCGTGTAGAAGAGGTCGGATGAGGCGGGGTCGTACGCCAGAGAACAGACATAATACATCGCGGGAGAGGGGACATCGCAGATGCGCTCAACGGAGCCGTCGGCAACGCTGATCGCCGAAATATGCGCGAGCTGTCCCGGATAATTCACCGCGGCATAGATCTTTCCCGCGGCGGTATCGTAATAGGCGCGGGAAATTGCGCCGAGAGCGCCGGACGCTATGCGGCGGTATGGTGTAACAGGGAACCGTCGAACGGAATCGAGATTTGCCTGCTGCCACGTATGCTCCCAGCCGATCCACCGTGTCCACTCGTCGTCAAGCGAGGATCCATAGACATGTTCAAATTGGGAAGAGAATGAGTGTTTGCTGTCTTCGGTTCTGTCAAACCACGAAAGGAGTTTGTCGATTCCGTACTGATCGGCAAGGTACGTAACGAAGCGGGTCCCGTAGAGATATGCATTCTGGCCGGTCTGGAAGTCGATGGTCGTTCCTTCCGATTCGAGGCCGATGACGTCGAAAAAATAGCTGCTGTCGGCAACCATCGTCCTGAACACCATCTCGTCGTAGCCTCCGAGCACGCGCCCGATCCCTCCCGCCATCCACGTTTCCATGAAGACCGCAATCCCTTCATGATACCAGCGCGGCGAGTATTTTCGGGGAGTCGTCAAATAACTGTAGAAAATCGAAATGGGATTGTCGGACGACGGTGTGACTTTTCCCAGGAATATCGAACGGTACAGCCGGTCGGCGCCCGACGCCTTGTCCGAGGCGACGACGTGCATGAGTTCGTGGCTCATCACCCAGTTCAGCCGCTCGTTCGTCGGGGATGTTTCATACACGTATTCGTACGGCTCAATGCCGAGAATCATGTAATTAAACGGCAGCGAGGTTGCGCCGGCATATCCGTAGTCATCGAAATCCTGCAGGAGGATGGTGACCTTTTGCGATGGGATATAATGAAAGGTCCGCCGGTGAAAACTCAGAGAGTTCTCAAAACATCGCCTCAGGTGAGGTATGATGTACGCATCGCTCGGATCGTAGTAGAGTAGCCGGAGGTTCTGCGATTCGAGGGAAGTGAATTGCGAGTAGGACTCGGAGAAGAGGCAGATCGTCGCGACGAGGATAGCAATCGGCGACCGCAAATGATTCACAACGATTATCGAGGGATTGGACTAAAAAACCCGAGGAGAGGTCCACTGACCTCTCCTCCAGGGTTCATGTTGGCTGGTAGTACGAAACTATCTTACTGCTGCTGGTCGTTTGCCGTGCGCTGCTCCTCAGGAACATTTGAGAGTCGGCTTTCGACGTTGTCAATTCGTGAATCGATGTCGCCGGTCCGCGCATCGGGTGGGATGTTAAGCCTCATCTCAACGTTGTTGAGTCTCATCTCCAGGATCGCTGTCCGCGCTTCTACATCGGGAGCAATCCGTGCCTCCAGATTATCGATGCGTTCCTCTATCGGCATGCTCGCCGCTCTTTGGAATGCCTCGGCCTCGGCCGCGCTCAAGCGTTGTTCGATAGTCTGGTTCGTGCGTGAATCGGGGGGGATGTTGAGTCGGCTTTCGATGTTATCGATCCGCTCCTCGATCGTCTGAGCAGTACGCTCCTCGATTGACTGAGCAGTACGCTCCTCGATTGACTGAGCAGTACGCTCCTCGATCGTCTGAGCAGTGCGCTGCTCAGCCGGTACTGGTTCAGTCCTCTGATCGGGCTGTACTTGTGCAGTCCTCTGATCGGGCTGTACTTGTGCAGTCCTCTGATCGGGCTGTACTTGTGC
>CAZEJT010000010.1:71426-89965 GCA_964512655.1 uncultured Chlorobiaceae bacterium
CAGTCCTCTGATCGGGCTGTACTTGTGCAGTCCTCTGATCGGGCTGTACTTGTGCAGTCCTCTGATCCGGCTGTACTGATGCAGTCCTCTGATCGGGCTGTACTTGTGCAGTCCTCTGATCCGGCTGTACTGATGCAGTCCTCTGATCCGGCTGTACTGCTTCAGTCCTCTGATAGGCCGGGAGCGGTTCAGTCCTCGCATCTGTCTGTGTGAAGAGCATAGCTTCGAGGTCTGCAATTCGCTCCTCTGTTGGCAGGGTTGCCGACTTTGAAAGCGCTTCTGCTTCCGCCTGTTGGATTCTCGCGTTTAGGTCTCCCGGTGTACCATAGGAACTCGGGTCAATGGCAAGGCGGCTGTCTACATTATCTATTCTCGACTGAAGAACCGCTGTCTGACCGTCGGGGGTCAGCCGCCCTTCCAGCGACTTGATCCGCTTCTCCATACTGCGCATGTGAGCCTTCGGCCCCTGTGGTCCGCCCAGCCGGACGTCTTTGTCGGTGAGCTGTCCGGCGTTGTACTTTTTCACGCCGCCTATCGTGCCCTGGACCTCCTGGGTCACAGGCCATGGATAGAGAAACGCAAAATAAACGAGGGCGAGTGCGACCCCTGCCAGCAGGCCGAACTGTACCGCCTTGTGTTTCTTCATGGAACCCTCCTGTTTGGATAGTGAGTGGTGGTCAACTAAGAACAGTGAACGTATGAATTGCCCTGTCCATCCGAACCCCCTGGTACGGTTTGCCGGTTGCGGACGAAACGGAATCGTGTTGAGGATCGAAGTCTTCAGGTATCCCGGCGGCTCCGCCGGAGCCACCGTCTTCAGAATGGCTCCCAGTTTTACGAGGTCCTCGTAAAGCTCCTGTGCCTCCGGATCCTCGGGAAGACGGCTCCTGAGCATCGATGTTTCCTCAGGCGTGTTCAGTCCGTCGATCTCCCGGTGAATCAGCTCAACTGTGCGTTCGTCTATCATTTTATATAGTGCTTTCTAATCAGTTTGGTTTTCAAGGCCTGCCGGGCTGAGTAAAGACGCGACTTCACTGTTTTCTCGGGAATATTCAGGATGTATCCTATTTCGCTGTACGAAAGCTCCTGGAAATGACTCAGGACAAGGATGACGCGCTCTTCGAGTCTCAATTGCATGAGGCCTGCCTCCACGACCTTCTGCAGCCGGTGCTCGTCAACGATTTCCTCCGTCGTGTGCTCATCTGATACAAGATCCTCGTCGAGCCCTTCATAGCGTTTTTGATGATTCCTGAGGTTGAGCGATTCGTTGACTGCAATCCGGTAAATCCAGCTGAAAAACTTATACGATGGATCAAAGCTCCCGAGACTTTCGTATGCTTTCAGAAAAACCGACTGCGTGACATCTTCCGCGTCCGCCGGAGGGTTGCCGATTCTCAGCGCAACGTTGTAGACCAGCTTGTAGTACTTCCCAACGATGGCCTCAAAAGCCGACCTGTTGCCGGCAAGCGTCTCTTTTACCAGCACATGGTCATCGTCAGTTACCATAAGTACAAATCAGCTTCCGAAAAGTTGGCGTCTTTGTGTAAATACCACCAAAAGCCATTAAATCAACGAATTTCAAAGACTTTATCGAACCCGGCATATCCAAAGATATCCCGGATATGCTTGTTCAGATTCACGAGGGTAAGCTTGTTTCCTGAAGCCATGAGGCGCTTCTGGGTAGCTAGAAGCACCCCCATGCCCGCGCTTGAGATGTATTCCAGCTCTGTGAAGTCGACTGTGCCCGAATCCGTGATGCGGTCGAGCGCCTCCTTGGCCACGGCTACCTGGGAGGCGTCGAATCTCCCGGCGAGGTGGATCTCCTTATTGCTCCCTATCGATACGCTAAACATCGTCTCGCGCCAGGTTTTTGGTAATGGTGATCGTGCCGACCCGGTTGGAGTACTCATAGGTCATTGTGTCCACCATTTTTCGCACGAGATGAACGCCAAGACCCCCCACCTTGCGGCTCTGGGCGGGTTCGTGAATGTTCACGTCGGGTAGTGTTGTCACATCGAATTCATCCACATCAAAATCTGTCAGCCGCACACGCACAGAGTTGTCGTGCTTCGAAAGCTCAACGGCGATCTGTTCCCGTCCTCCGCGGCTGTACTTCACCAGATTAGTAAAAAGCTCCTCGACGATAAACTGCAGGGAATAGGCGGCGGAGCTGTGTATCTTGTGAATCGCCATAAACTCGGCGATGTAATCGAAGATCGAAGGAAGCGACGCGAAATCCCGCGGAAACCTCTTTTCCATCTTCGATCAGGAGAGCGTTAGTCCCCTGCTCTTCCGGGAGCGTATTCGCTCAGAGCTTGCTCAACCGTATCGTGAAAATGAAAAACCCTGAAAAGCTGAGTCATCTCAAAGAGATTCCTGACTCCCGCATTCGCGCCGGCGAGGCGCAGCTCGCCACCAAGCTTGCGCAGCGTGGTGAGGGCGGAAACGAGAGATCCGAGACCGCTGCTGTTGATATGGTGAACCCCCCGAAGGTCAACGACGAGCTGTTTGCACCCGGTGGCGAGGAGCTGCTGGACGGCTGCGGCCAATGCCTGACGATCCGGCTCGCCGATGAAATCTCCCTCCAGTGAAAGGATCCCCACGCCTCCGCGGAGTTGCTGTTGGATGTTCATCTTCGCTCCTGGAATCCACAGCGCCCGAAAGGTCTGGCAATTGTATGAACTTTCGGGTCGAAAGTCAAATGAGGCCTCCGGGGCCGGAAAATAGTCTTATTCCGCGGTTCCAAAGATCCTGTCGCCCGCGTCCCCAAGACCTGGGAGGATATACCCCCTGTCGTTCAATTGCCGGTCAAGCGCGCAGGTGTAGATCCTGACGTCGGGATGAGCTTTCGACAGCAGCCGGACTCCCTCCGGTGCGGCAACGAGGCTCACGAATCGGATCCTCTTAGCCCCTTTTTTCTTCAGGAGGGCGATCGCGGAGCTCGCGCTCCCCCCCGTCGCGAGCATGGGATCAAGGACAATGACGAGCGCATCTTTGAGCTTTCTCGGGAATTTCAGGTAATAGTCCACCGGTTTCAGCGTCACCTCGTCCCTGTAGAGACCGATGTGCCCCACACGGGCATCGGGGAGCACCTCCACGAACCCTCCCACGAGTCCGAGGCCGGCCCGCAGGATTGGGACCAGGATAATCGAATCCGATATAACGTGCCCGGCTGTCCTCTCCAGAGGAGTCGAGACTCCCACCTTCCGCACATTCAGATCCATTGTTGCTTCAATCGCGATCATGATCGCGACCCTCCTCAGAACCGAGCGGAAGATATTGCTCGGAGTCTCGCGGTCCCGCAGGAGCGTGAGATCCCTCTTGACGAGGGGGTGTTCAATAAACGTGAGGTTTTTCATCGGAGTCAGTCGCGATCCTGAAGTTTCTTCTTCGCCTGGTTGGCGGCAATGAGAATCGGGTCCCAAAGAGGTGCGTACGGCGGCGCATAGATCAGGTCAAGCCGGGCGAGGTCGTCAACGGTAAGCTTGTGCTGCATTGCCGCCCCCAATGTGTCGGCGCGGAGGACCGCTCCGGCGCCGCCGCAGATGTTTGCGCCGACTAGGCGCCCGGAGCGCCTGTCGATGATGAGCTTCAGTGTGACCTTTTCCGCTCCCGGCATCAGGGCGACTTTTGAGAAGGCCGTGATGGTTTCTGTCATCACGTGAAATTTCGCTTCTTTCGCCTCCTCGGAGCTGAGGCCAACCTGGGCGACCTCGAGTGAGAACACCTTGACCGCGATGGCCCGGATGGCGCCCTTGAACGTGGCGTGGCCCCCCGCGGCGTTTTCCCCTGCAACCCACGCAGCCCTGCTGGCAATCGTCGCGAGGGGAAGGACCATACGCTTCCCCGAAATGATATTCTTCACCTCGCAGCAATCCCCGGCAGCATAGACGGAATCCACATTCGTTTGCTGCATCTCGTCTGTTACGATCCCTCCTTTGTCTCCAATGCGCACGCGAGCACCTCTTGCGAGATCGACGTTCGGCTCGACCCCCAACGAGAGGATCACAAGATCGCACTCAAATGTCCCCCGGTTGGTCTTCACATGACGTACGCGGGAGTCGCGGTCACATATCAGCGCTTCCACAACCGCATTGGTCACAAAATGTACCCCGTTCCGGTCCAGCTCTTCGAGAATCCGCTCACGGGTGTCCTGCTCCAGGCCGCCCATGGGAAGACGATGGCGGTGCAGAAGCGTGACCTCCATGCCCCTCAGGCGCAGCGCTTCGGACATTTCCATTCCGATATACCCCCCGCCGATGATAATCGCCCTCGCAGGTGATTCCCGTGCGATATATCCCAGGATACCCTGGGTGTCCGACCGCGATCCGAGATGGAAAACATTCCGGGCATCTTCTCCGGGTGCGCTCAGGGCGCGCGGCCGGGCGCCCGTGGCAAGGATGAGCTTGTCGTACTCGTACTCCGAGCTTGATCGTTTGCGAAGATCTCGCACGACGATGCGGTGCTTTGTGGGAAGGATTTCCTCAACGCGATGAAGGGTCCGGGCATGAAATCCCTTCTCGCTCCGCAGGTGCTCAGGAGTATAGGCGACCAGTTTCTCCTCGTCCGGGATGAGCCCGGAGATCGCATAGGGGGCCTCGCAGATTCCGTAGGAGACGGTTTCTCCGGCCTCAAAAAGAGTGACCTCGGCCGAAGGGTTCACCCGGACCGCCTTGGCGGCCGCGCTCGGACCGGCCGCGAGCCCTCCCACCACCAGGATGCGCCGCTTCTTCACCTGCTCTTCCGGAAATAGACGGAGACCGGTACGCCGGTGAACGAAAAGTGTTGCCGCAGCTTGCGCTCCAGAAAGCGCCGGTAGGTCTCCTGCACAAGCGAGGGCTCGTTTGTGAAGAACGCAAAGGCGGCATGGTCGGACTTGACCTGCGTGATGTGCTTGATCCTGATCTCTTTCCCCGACGCCGACGAAGGGGGAGTGATGCCGATGTCGTTGAGGAGAAGGTCATTGAGCTTTCTGGTGGGAACATGCTTGGTCTGCTCTGCGAAGACCGATTTGGCGGTGTCGATCAGCTTGTGGACGCGCTGCTTCTTCAGGGCCGATACGAAGACGATCGGAACGTAGTCGTACACTCTCAGCAGTGCGCGCAGGGACTTTTCATACTCCCGGGCTGTCCTGTCGTTTTTCTCGACCAGGTCCCACTTGTTGGCTGCGATGACGGTTCCACGGTGCCTTTCGGCGATGCTCTCCATGATCCGAAGGTCCTGGCGGTCGACTCCCGCGTCGGCGTCGAGGACGAGGATCGCCACATCGCACCGGTCGATACACTTCAGCGCCCGAATCGTTCCGAAAAACTCGATGCTCTCGGTGATGCGGCTCCGCCGTCGCAGTCCGGCGGTATCGATGAGGACAATCTCTTCCTTCTGGTGGCGCAGGATCGAATCGGTTGAGTCTCTGGTCGTGCCCGGCACGCTCGTGACAATCTGCCTGGGCTTTCCGATGAGCGAATTGACGAGTGAGGATTTGCCGACGTTCGGCTTTCCGAGGATTGCGATCTTCAGCCTGCGGTCGCGCTCCCTGGGAGTTCCGTTTGCGGGAAGCCCCGACGTGATCCGGTCGAGGAAGTCGCCGATTTTTCTCCCTCCGAGAGCCGAGATGGAAATCGGTTCTCCGAGGCCCAGACGGTAGAAATCTGAAGTGTCCGGCTCGCGCCCGTCGCCGTCTACCTTGTTGACGACGAGATGCACCTTTTTCTGGGATTTGCGGAGGATGACGGCTATTTCTTCGTCGATGGGTGTTGCACCGGTGACGGCGTCAACCAGGAAGACGACGGAGTTCGCCTCCTCGAGGGCGATCCTGGCCTGCTCCCGGATGGCTTTTTCGAACAGGTCCTCGGAGCGTGGAACATACCCCCCTGTGTCGATGATCGTGAAGGTCTTCCCAGCCCACTCCACCGTTCCGTAGTGGCGGTCTCTGGTCACGCCGGGCGTATCGTCGACAATCGCCTCCCGCGCTCCGAGCAGCCGGTTGAAGAGCGTTGACTTGCCGACATTCGGACGGCCTATGATGGCGACGATGTGGGACATGCGGGAATTCCGCACAGAAAATACAAATTTCTCGTGTGAGTTTCAAAGGTGCTGCCGGCCGCGGGCGTATTGAGATACCGTGGCGATCTCGGAGGTGAATTTGTCGAAACCCCCGGACTTGCTGATATACGCAACCGCTCCGGTCTGGAAGGCGTAGGAAACATCCTCTTCGCGGTCGGATGTGCTCACGATGACAACCGGGATCTCCTTGAGCGCGGGGTCCTGCTTGATGATCCTAAGCACTTCCCTGCCGTCCCGCTTGGGTAGATTGAGATCGAGGAGAATCAGGTCCGGAGCGGGATATCGGGCGCCGTCGGCATAGACCCCCTGGCGGTAGAGAACGTCAAGCGCTTCCTGGCCGTCGCGTACAACAAGGCATGTTCCGCCGAGATTGTTGCGCTTGAGGGCGTACTCCGTGATTTTCTGGTGCTCGAGGTTGTCTTCGACAAGGAGGATATGAATGGGGCGGGTCTCCACGAAGGGGAGGAGTCAACCATGTGTCGGGGCGACTGGATTTGAACCAGCGACCTCTTGGTCCCGAACCAAGCGCTCTAGCCGGGCTGAGCCACGCCCCGATGAACTGCATTTCGTACTTTGCCCAGCGACGTCCGGGCTAAGCAACCCCCGCCAAATTGAGCGGTAAGATACGAAAACACGGGTACTTATCAAAACGGTTTCTGCTCCCTCCGCCCGGTGGGCGCGGGCGGTAGGCGCCGTCAAGCCTCTCCGTGTCAATCTTAAACTGGTGTCACGGTCCGTACCGTGACACCAGCCGGGAACTCCTCTCCCTCCGTTCGTTCCGCCGCTCCGCGGCGGAACGCATCTTTGGGCGCTCTGCGCCCACACCTCTTCGGTTGGCTTTAATATGACGCCGGAGTCTTATAATTTTTAGAACTGATGTCACGGTCCATACCGTGACATCAGCACCGGCTTTAGCCGGCGTCGGCTGAGGGTTCCGAGTAGTACCCGGATATGCGCGATGCGACCTCCGGGAAATCCTCCTCATCGGACAGATCAAACCAGGCGATCCGCTGATCCTTCCGGAACCATGTCAACTGCCTCTTCGCATAGCGCCGCGAGTTGCGCTTGATCAATTCGACCATCTCGGAGAATGATATCGATCCCTCCAGATGCGCAATGACTTCGCGGTATCCCGGCGACTGAAGCGCATTGAGGCGGGGGGAATATCCGCCCTCCAGAATGCCTTTCACCTCATCGAGGAGCCCCCGTTCGATCATCCGATCTACCCGCCGGTCGATCCTCGCATACAGGAGCTTGCGGTTCCATCGGAGTCCGGCGAACACAGGTGTGAATCCGATCCGGACGGGAACCTGATGGAGTTCGGATATCGGAGTCCCGGTCAGCATGAAGACCTCGAGGGCGCGCATGACTCTGTGGGTGTTCGAGGGAAGCATTCGCGACGCGGAGAGGGGATCGACTCTCTTCAGCTCGCCGTACAGTTTCTCCGGTCCCGCCTCCCTGAGGCGTCTATAGAGCTCGCTCCGCGTTTCCGGGTCGGAGGGGACGCCCTCGAAGAAGCCGTCGACGAGGGCCTGCAGGTAGAGGCCCGAACCCCCGACCACAAGGGGTATTTTATGCCGGGCGAACACCTCCCCGACCACCTCCCTCCCCCGGATTCCGAACTCGCCTGCGTTGAAATCGCGATCCGGCGGCATCTCGTCCACAAAGTGGTGACGCACCCTAGAGAGCTCCTCTCCCGAGGGCTTAGCAGTCCCGATATCCAGCCGCTTGTAAATCTGACGGGAGTCCGCGGAGATGATCTCGGCGTTCAGGCCGGCCGCGATGAGGAGAGAGACAGGAGTTTTCCCCGAGGCTGTTGGACCGACGAGTACAGGCACCCGGCGATCCGGCTCATCTTTCACGGTTCGAGGGCGCCGCCGGGGCGCCCCTACTTCCAACCCTTCTTCCCGATGAGGGGGACAAATTTGAATCCCGACACGACGCTCGTTTCGTATCGGTTCATTGTGCGCCGGATGACATGGAGGTTCTGGAGATCGAGATCGCCGATGGGTATCACGAGGCGGCCGCCGTCGGCCAGCTGGTCGAGGAGAGGTTGAGGGATATCTGGCGCGCCGGCTGTGACGAGGATGCCGTTAAACGGGGCGAATTCTTTCCAGCCGATGGTTCCGTCGCCGCAGGTCGATGCGACGCGGTATCCGAACCTCTCCAGAACCCGGCGGGCTTCGGTCAGGAGGCTCATATGGCGCTCGATCGTAAATACGCGCGCCCCCATTTCCGCCAGGATTGCTGCCTGGTACCCCGACCCTGTCCCGACCTCGAGCACTTTATCCCCTTCGTGGAGCTCGAGGCACTCGGTCATAACCGCAACTGTATACGGCTGAGAAATCGTCTGTGAGGCCCCGATCGGCAGGGCTGAATCTTCGTAGGAGCGGTTCATGAAGAGCTCGGGCACGAATTCCCGCCTGTCAACCGCGGCCATCGCGCTGAGAAGGCGCTCGTCCCTGATCCCGCGCTGCCGGAGGAGATCGATCATGTCGGCGCGCTCCAGATCGAACCGGCGCGACGCTTTCCGCGACGGCGCATCCTCCGACGGCCTGATAAATCGCTGCCGGTTATCCATGCGCCCTGAGAATCTTCCAGACAGAACGGGCCGATTGCGGGGCCGTGACGGTGAGCCTCGCCCTCAGCTCCGTTCTGAGTTGCTGCGAGGTGAGTCCGCGGATCAGGATTCCGTTATCCGCCAGAGAGATCATCCCCGTTTCCTCGGAGACCATGACCGACACGACGTCGGCCTGCTCCGAAATTCCGAGGCCCGCCCGGTGTCGCATTCCAAGAGCTGCATCTCCGATCCTTGCGGTCTGCGAGAGCGGCAGCGTGACCCGGGCGGCTTCCACGACGCGGTCGCGCACAACCACCGCGCCGTCGTGGAGGGGAGAACGGGGATTGAAGATCGATACGAGGAGCGGCCTGCTGATCCTCGCCTGCAGCGGAAGTCCCGTTTCGACAAACGTGCGGAGACCCGTGGCCCGGACAACCACCACCAGCATCCCGTGATGCTTCCTGGCAAGCTCGGACGCGCTGCTTGCGATCTCCTCGATCGATTCCTCGACATCGAGCCGCAGAAACATGCGGACGACCCTGTTGCGGCCCACGATGACAAGGAGACGCCTCAGCTCGGGCTGGAACAGAATGATGAATGCGATGACCCAAATGTCTGTCAGGGTGCTGAGAATCCAGTTCATCGCCTTGAAATTGAAGGCCTGCGCGACGAACGAGAACGCGATGATGAGCACCAGTCCCACGAAGATCTGCGCCGCAACGGTCCCCCGCATCACCATGTAGAGCTTGTAGAAAATGAACGATACGAGGGCCATGTCGAAGATGTCGACAAGGCTGACGGGAAGGAATCCGATGTTAAAGAGTCCCACGGCCGGGGTTATGATCGGACGATCGCATCGACGATTCCGGCAACGTGCTTCATTTCCTTGATGTCGTGCACCCTGACAACGTCCGCCCCGTTCATGATGCAGACTGCGACGGCTCCGGCCGTGCCTTCGAGGCGCCGCTCTACCGGAAGATCGAGGATGGCTCCGATGAACGATTTTCGGGAGGGGCCGACCAGCACGGGATAGCCGAGCGAACGGAGCTCACCCAACCGGCGGATGAGTTCAGTGTTGTGAGCGAGTGATTTCCCAAATCCGATTCCGGGATCTATGAAGATCTGATCGATCCCAGATGCGGTCGCCCGCACGATCCCCTCGGAGAGCCGTTCCTTCACCGAAGCCATGACGTCGTCGTACACCGGGTTGTCCTGCATGGTTCTCGGGCTTCCCCGCATATGCATGAGAACCACGGAGGCGCGGTGCTTGGAGGCAATGTCGGCAAGGGAGGGATCGAACTGGAGGCCGGAGATGTCGTTGACTACTACGGCGCCGGCGTCGAGCGCCCGCGCTGCGACGGCGGACTTAACGGTGTCGATGGAAACAGGGATATCCGTGGCCCTCGCCAGCCGCTCGATAACGGGGACCGTCCGGCGAATTTCTTCCTCGGCGTCGACCGGCAATGAGCCCGGGCGGCTCGATTCTCCCCCTACGTCGATGAAGTCGGCGCCGTCCTCCGCCATCTCGAGCCCTCTCCGGACGGCATCCTCCGGATCCAGGTATCGACCGCCATCGGAAAACGAGTCGGGCGTAACGTTCAGCACTCCCATCAGGAATGTACGGGTGCCGAACTCGTACCGGCGCGAGCCGAACCGGTACGCGGTGGACGATGCGATTCCGGTGGACGATCTCTCAGTCATGCGTGCCGGTGCCGTGACGCAGCATCACCCCCGCTTCTTTGCCGCTTGCCGGCCCGCTCTCTGCTTTGCCTTCATCCGCTTGACATTCTTGCGGTGTTTCTTTCGGACGTTTCTGAGCTTCTTGTTCATACGGTTATGATAGTGGATTTAGCATTTTGAGTCAACATTCTCCGGCCTTCACCGGCGCGGACGCCCTTCCCGCGTGTTCACGAGCGGCCTGATAATCGAAGAAAGCAGGTCGGGTTTTGCCATGTCCCGTTCCAGATGCGGATACCGGGGCCCTCCGTGATAGTCGATCGAGTACGTCTTGTAGAAATCACCGTTCACTGCCAGCAGATCGAGCTGAGACCCGGCTCCGGAGCTTCCCTGTACCGCATCGAGGAGGATACTCTTCGTGTACTTTCGGCCGTTGACCGCCGCCAGCTTCAAACCCGGCGAAAGGCCTGCCTTCGCCGCGGGAGAATTTGGAATGACATCGACCATGGTGCCCTCGTCGTCGAACACGACGCCGATCGAAAAACTGAGGTCGAACGACTTATGGGCAGCCTCCTCCGATTTCTCAAACGCAGTAGGCGTGTCCCGGTACACGAGCCGCCAGCCGGAGGATTGGATGCCCCCGAGGGGCGCATGGGGATCAAGGGATTGGAGGCGAGCCGTCAGGAAATCGCTCCATGTGTAGGGAGCGACCGAATTCAATGTGCGCACCACATCGTCGAAAGCATAGGTGTTCACGGCCGGCGGCCCGCTTTTTCCCCCATGGAAGAGCCTGCAGAAGTCATCGAGTGATTTTCTCCCCTTCGTCTCGCGCCGGATAATCGCGTCGGCTTCGAGCCAGAAGAGATTGCTTTCATCGTAGAAATCGACCCCCCTCCGGTACGACTGCCAGTCGCTCCTCGCTCCGTACAATAGCTGGGCTTCATCGGCGACATCCTGCAGGGGCCGCCACTGGCGCCCCGGGCGAGTGTCGAGCCGAGCGGCAATCAGCGCAAGGTCTTCGCGATAGTCTTCCGGGGTGCGGAGTCCGGAGCGCGGGGCAAGGATTTTTCCGAGATACTGCGTCAGGCCCTCGTACACCCAGAGGAGCTCCCCCTTCATCGGCGAGGAATAATCACCGGTAGCGAGTCCGGCAGGGCGGCGGTACTTCCCATTCCAGGAGTGAACGAATTCGTGGGGAAGAAGGCCGGACGACATCCTTCTCAGATCGTCGTCCACGAGCGCTCTCTCGGCGACCCGGTCGTCGCTCGACTGGTGATGCTCGAGCCCGAAATGCGCTACCGCGTCGCTGAGGGTGAGGAGAAAATCGTAATGCTCATAGTGGTGAGCGCCGAAGAGAGCGTTCGTCTCTACGACGAGCCGGCGGTATTCATCCAGAAGCTGATCGCTGAGCTGGAGTGTCGGCTCGCCATCGCTCGCAAGGTCAAGGTAATGCTTCGCTCCCTCCGCGGATCCCAGCTCAAAGCGCTTGGTGTGAGCGCCCGCCTGCACGGGTGAATCGATCAGCATGGAAAGAGGCACTTCCTTAAAATGAATCTCTCCCGCCGAAACTGATCCCTGTTCCAGTGCGGTCGCATACTTCCAGCCGTCGGGAAGAGCAAGGCTCGCCTCAACCCCCATGCTGTCGGGGTTCACATCCTTGGGATAGAGTACAACCTGGTTCCAGCTTAGAACGAGGAGCTGGGAGGTCGCAGAGGCGCCCGAAGAAAAGCCGGCGGCTTCAGGGGGAAGAATAAAGTCGAAGGAAAGCTCGAGCGGATCGGTCCCCGACGGGACGTCGCAGTGCACTTCGGCCATCTCAACGGGGTCGCGGCGCCACCTGACGACCTTCCCCGCGGAGCTGATCGTGAGCCCGGCGAGATCGACGATAGGACCGGTAGGTCCGTGTTCACCGGGAATCCATTTCGGAAAGAAAAGCGAAAGTGCGCCTCCGCGCGACGAAATGGTCTCGCGTACGTGAAGGATTTTTCTCGGGGCTTCGCGCGCGTCGACATTGAGGGTGATAATCGGGCTGGCGGCGGAAACCCGGGCGAAGCCGAGGAGCGCCGCGGCGGCGAGAATACACCTGTGGCTTCCCACGGGTTTACCTGGCCGCGAAGCGCTTCGCAACCTCGTCCCAGTTGACGACGTTCCAGAACGCCGCCAGATAATCGGCCCGGCGGTTTTGGTACTTGAGATAGTAGGCGTGCTCCCAGACGTCGACTCCGAGAATCGGAATCCCTTTGACATCGGCGATGTCCATCATCGGGTTATCCTGGTTGGGCGTCGAGGTGATGGCGAGCTTTCCTTCCTGCTTGATTAACCATGCCCAGCCGGATCCGAAGCGGGTCATGCCGGCGTTGGAGAGCTGTTCCTTGAATTTATCGAACGATCCGAAATCGCGCGTGATGGCCGCCCCGAGATCGCCCGAGGGCGCTCCCCCGCCCTTCGGCTTCATCCAGTTCCAGAAGAGCGAGTGGTTGTAGTGGCCGCCTCCGTTGTTCCGGACTGCCGCCGGGAGCTTCGAAATGTTCGCGAGGATTTGTTCGATCGACTTCTTGTCCCATTCCGTCCCTTCAATCGCTTTGTTGAGGTTCGTGACGTAGGCCCCGTGGTGCTTCCCATGATGGATCTCCATCGTCATCTTGTCGATGTGGGGTTCCAGCGCATCTGGGGGATATGGAAGACTGGGGAGTGTGAATGGCATGGTCGGGTGCTCCTGTGGTTGTGTGGTCGGTTTGATTGATGAAATGATGGGGGTGTTGCCAATGACCGCGGACATGCCGCTCAACACCGCGGTGGAAAGAAAGGCTCGTCGCCTCATCGGCCTGCCGCTTCAGAGTTCACATCATTGATGAGGGACCGGCTTGGAAACGGCTTCAGGGCCGGACGCGATTGGATGTGCGCCGGCGGGTGCTTCACACGCCGAACGAGTTGCCGCAGCCGCACGTCTTCGCCGCCTGCGGGTTATTGAACACGAAGCCCTTGCCGTTCAGACCGTCCTGATAATCGAGCTGGGTGCCCGAGAGGTAGAACAGGCTTTTCGGGTCGATGAAGACCCTAACGCCGTGCAGTTCGAAGATCTTGTCTCCCTGCTTCGGTTCGGCGTCAAAACCGAGTACATAGGTCAGCCCTGAGCATCCTCCGCCCTTTACCCCGACCCGCAATCCGTGGGTCTCGGGGATGTTGTTCTGTTTGCGGATCGCCGACACCTGCTCGGCGGCCTTCTCTGTCAGCGTTATTTCCTCGTTCAGCTTCGGCTTTTGAATAACCGTCAGTTCGGACATCGTTTCTCCTTCAATTACATCATTCCAAGTTCGAGCCGTGCGGCTTCGGACATCATCGAGGGATTCCACGTGGGCTCCCATACGACTTCCACTTTCACCCCCTTGACGCCCGGAACCGCTTTCACCCTCCCCTCCACTTCCGGCGGGAGCGACTGGGCCGCGGGACAGTGAGGAGAGGTCAGCGTCATTTTCACGTTAACAAATCCCGTGTCATCGATTGCGACGCCGTAAATCAGACCGAGCTCGTAGATGTTGACAGGAATCTCGGGATCGAAGCACGCCCGCAACGCTTCGATGACCTGCGCCTCGATCACGCCCTTCTCGATGCTGCTGATTACGGGTTGTTCCACCTCTGTCATCACCTCACTATACTCATTTCCCGTGCGTATTGCAAACAATTCTCACTCGGTCGACACTACCGCTTCGCGGGATTCGAGGGCCGCTTGCAGTGTGTGCCAGGGGAGCGTCGCGCACTTCACGCGCGCCGGAAATTCCGATACACCCGAAAATGCGGCCAGCTTGCCGAGCCCGTTTCCACTCCCTGAGCGCTCGAGCCCGCCTGTCACGAGCTCGCGGAACTGCCGGAAGAGAACATCGGCGTCGGATTTCGATTTTCCCTTTACGCTCAGCGTCATGACGGAGGCGGAGGCCTTTGAAATCGCACAGCCGGTGCCGGAAAAACTGATGTCTCGTATAATGTCTCCGTCGAGCTTCAGGAAGAGCGTATAATGATCTCCGCAGAGCGGGTTGTAGCCCTCCACTTTCCTGTCGGCGCCTTCCATCACCCGGAAATTCCGCGGGCTCCGGTTATGATCGAGAATAACCTCCTGATAGAGTTCGCGCAGCGCTTCCATCAGCCCAGAACCTTCTTCACGTTGTGGATCCCCCGGACAAGGGCGTCGACTTCCTCAAACGTATTATAGAAGGCGAATGAGGCGCGCGCGGTGGCCGGAATCCCGAACCGCTGCATGACGGGTTGGGCGCAGTGATGCCCCGTGCGGATGGCGATCCCGTCGTCGTCAAGAATCGTCCCGATGTCGTGGGGGTGGATGCCGTCGAGGACAAACGACAGGACGCCGGCTTTCCTCTTCGCCCTCCCGACTATGTGAATTCCGCTGATCTCAGAGAGAGCCGACGTTGCGTACCGCAGGAGCTCGCGCTCGTGTGCGATCCCGCCCTCGAAATCGATGCTCTGCAGGTAGTCCACCGCGGCGCCGAGGCCCACTCCGCCTGAGATGTTGGGCGTGCCGGCTTCGAACTTGTGCGGCAGGTCGTTGTAGATGGTTTTCTCGAACGTGACCGACTTGATCATGTCGCCTCCACCCTGGTAGGGAGGCATCGCCTCAAGGAGCTCGCGCTTCCCGTAGAGAATTCCGATTCCGGTCGGTCCGAACATCTTGTGACCTGAGAAGGCGTAGAAGTCGCACCCGAGAGCCCGTACGTCGACCGCGGAGTGGGGAACCGCCTGCGCCCCGTCGATCAGGATCGGAACTCCCCGGGCGTGGGCTGTCGCTATCATTTCCGCGATAGGATTGACGGTGCCCAGCGCATTCGAGATGTGCGCGAGCGCGACGAACTTTGTCCTCGGGCTGAAGAGGCGTTCGTACTCCGCGAGATCGAGCTCTCCCTCGTCGTTCATGGGGATGACCCGGATCCGCGCTCCCTTCTCGCCGCAGATCATCTGCCACGGGACGATGTTGGAGTGGTGCTCCATCGCCGAGAGGATGACCTCATCCCCCGCGCCCAGATGCCCGCCGCCGAAACAGCGCGCGACGAGGTTGATCGCCTCGGTCGTGCTCCTCACGAAGATGATTTCACCCGCGTCGGCTGCATTGATGAAACTCCGTATTCTGGATCGCGCCGCTTCGTACGACTGCGTCGCCTTATCGCTCAGGAAATGTACCCCGCGGTGGATGTTCGAATTCTCCTCCAGGTAGAAGCGCGTCATCGCGTCGATGACGGCCATCGGTTTCTGGCTCGTCGCCGCGTTGTCGAGATAGACGAGCGGCTTGCCGTTGACCTGCTGCTTCAGGATCGGGAAATCCGCCCTGATCCTGGCGGCGTCGAAAGAGGTCCCGACCGGATGCGGCATCACGATGTCGTCAAGGGCTCTCATGGCTTTTTTCCCGGGGGGCGTCCCGCTTCGAGGCGCCGGCGAATGACCTGCGAGAGCCGCTCGCGGAGGGCCGGGATCCTGATCCGGTCGACCACGTCGCCGGCGAAGGCCCCGATGAGGATGTCACGGGCGCTCTCCGCGCCGATCCCCCTCGACCTGAGATAAAACAGCGCCTCGTCGTCGAGTTGACCGATTGTGGCGCCGTGGGTGCATTTCACGTCGCTCGCGAAAATTTCCAGCTGAGGCTTGGTATCGATGCGCGCGTCGTCGGAGAGCACGAGGTTTTTGTTCGTCTGCTTCGCATCGGTTTTCTGCGCGTCCTTCCGGACCAGAATCTTGCCGTTGAATACGCCGCTCGAACGGCCGTCCAGGATCCCTTTGTACAGTTCATGGCTGTTGCAGTGAGGCTTTGCGTGATCGATCACAGTGTGGTTGTCGACGTGCTCCCTCCCGGTCGAACAATACAATCCGTTGAGGGTGCACTCGGCCCCCTCGCCGTTGAGCACCGCCGTGATATTGTTGCGGATCAGCGCTCCGCCCAGTGAAATGCCGTGCGAGGCGAAGGTGCTGCTCCGTTCCTGAAGAACGTGTGTCGATCCGATATGGTACCCCCGGGCTCCCCCGTCCAGGATCTGATGATACTCGAGGCCCGAGTTCTCGCCTACGACGATTTCAGTAACTCCGTTGGTGAACCGCTCGCCGGGCGCGAGAGCGCAATGGCTTTCCACGATTGACGCCTGGCTGTTGCGTCCGATAAGGAAAAGGTTGCGCGGCGACGCGAGGGCCGGCGCCTCGGAGGAGGTCGACACATAGAGAAGGTGGATCGGGACCGTGAGCGCGGCACCTTCAGGGATCGAAATGAGCGCCCCATCCTGGAAAAAGGCGGTGCTGAGCGCGGTAAATGCATTCGCGTCGTAGGCGGCATACCGCGCAAGATGGCCCGTGATGCTGCCGGGGTCTCGTTTGACTGCCGACGCCATGCTTTCAACCCTGACACCCGGCGGGAGTGCCCCGGCCGACGAGAGCTCTTCCGAGAAGTAGCCGTCGACCCACACCAGCGTGCTCCCCGGGGCAAAGCCGAGGAGTAGCTCGATGTCGGCCCGCGAGGGCCCCCGGCGCGACGGCCGCCCGGCGATGCGGAACGGGACTCTGACCAGTTCCGAGACGTCCGTGTATTTCCATTCCTCATCGCGCGTTGTGGGAAACCCCAGCTCGGCGAAGCGCGCGAGCGCCGCCCGGCGGATCGCATGAACCTGCGACGACGCCTCGCCGTTCAGGCTCTTCTCAAACGCCTCGAAACTCGCGAGGTACCTCTGTTCGCTATCCCTGTGCTTCATCCCTGACCCAGTCGTACCCTTTCTCCTCGAGCTCGAAGGCGAGCTCCTTCGCGCCCGTTTTTGCTATCCGTCCCTCGACGAGGACGTGCACCACATCCGGCACGACGTAATCGAGGAGCCGCTGATAATGCGTTACAACCAGCATGGCGTTGCCGCTGTTCCTGAGCCTGTTGATCCCGTCGGCCACGGCCCGAAGCGCATCAATGTCGAGTCCGGAATCGGTCTCGTCCAGCACCGCGAGCGCCGGCTCCAGGACCGCCATCTGGAAAATCTCGTTTCGTTTCTTCTCGCCTCCGGAAAACCCTTGGTTCACCGGCCTGTTCAGGAGCGACTCGTCCATGTCAACGAGCTTCGCCTTCTCCCGCACGAGCTTCAGGAATTCCATCGCATCGAGCTCCTCCAGGCCCCTGTGTTTCCGGATGGCGTTCAGTCCCGCCTTGAGAAAATAGGTGTTGTTGACTCCCGGGATCTCCACGGGGTATTGGAAAGCCATGAAAAGGCCTTCCCTTGCCCGTTCTTCCGGCTTCATCCCAAGAAGATCGTTGCCCTTGTAGAGAACAGTTCCCTGCGTCACAAGGTACGATTCCCGCCCTGCGAGGACCTGCGCGAGCGTGCTCTTGCCCGAACCGTTCGGCCCCATGATGGCGTGCACCTCGCCGGTATTGACCTTCAGATTCACCCCCCGGAGGATTTCACTTCCGGTAACTCCGGCGTGAAGGTTGGAGATTTCAAGTATTGGTGTGCTCATTCTTATCCTACGCTTCCTTCCAGGCTGATTCCAAGCAGTTTTTGCGCCTCGACCGCGAACTCCATCGGGAGCTCACGGAAGACTTCCTTGCAGAACCCGTTGACGATCATGTTCACCGCATCTTCGGTCGATAGCCCCCTCTGGCGGCAGTAGAAGATCTGATCCTCCCCGATTTTCGATGTCGAGGCCTCGTGCTCGATCCGGGAGGACGTGTTCTTGACCTCCATGTATGGAAAGGTGTGTGCGCCGCATTCGTCGCCGATCAGGAGCGAATCGCACTGCGAAAAATTCCGGGCGTTCACGGCCTGTTTCGCGATCCTCACAAGTCCGCGGTACGAGTTCTGCCCTTTGCCGGCGGAGATGCCCTTCGAAACGATCGTGCTTCTGGTGTTCTTCCCGAGGTGGATCATCTTGGTCCCGGTATCGGCCTGCTGGTGGTTGTTCACCACCGCCACCGAATAGAACTCGCCTACGGAGTTGTCCCCCTGGAGAATGCAACCGGGGTACTTCCAGGTGATCGCCGCCCCGGTCTCCACCTGCGTCCACGTGATCTTGGAGTTTCGTCCGAGGCACTTCCCGCGCTTGGTGACGAAGTTGTAAATCCCCCCTTTTCCGTCCTTGTCCCCGGGGTACCAGTTCTGGATCGTGGAGTATTTTATCGTCGCGTCATCGAGAGCGATCAGCTCGACGACGGCGGCATGGAGCTGGTTCTCGTCGCGCATCGGCGCGGTGCAGCCCTCGAGGTAGCTCACCG
>CAZEJT010000011.1:0-88247 GCA_964512655.1 uncultured Chlorobiaceae bacterium
TGAGGAATTTCAATGGATGTTCACCTCTTGACAAGAAGATTTTCACACAGGCTCTTCAGCCCGCGCTCAAACGCGCTTTTGTAGCCGCCGGCTTTAGCCGGCGTTAACGTCGGCCCGAAAACAAAACTGGTGTCACGGTCCACACCGTGACACCAGCCGGGAAGTTCCCCTTCGTTCCGCCGCTCTGCGGCGGAACGGATCTTCGGACGCTCCGCGCCCCCGCGTGTAGGCGCCGGCTTTAGCCGGC
Organism: uncultured Chlorobiaceae bacterium; assembly: GCA_964512655.1. GTDB lineage: Bacteria > Bacteroidota > Ignavibacteria > UBA10030 > SZUA-254 > VBOC01. Next base: position 248 of record CAZEJT010000011.1, read on the forward strand.
GTACCCGCGACGTGGGACCGCTTCTCTCACCCCGCCAGCGTCTCCCACCCTCTCTTGTTGAGGTCGAAATAAATGACCGCTCCGAAGACCGCCCCCACGGCAATCGACGCGATCCCGGTCGCCGTGTCGCCGAGGATGACCTGCCCGGCGCCGTAGAGGAACGAATAGACCATCGCCACCCCGCTGAGCCAGTCGATCAGGTTGAAGAGTCCGTCCTTCTGCGGGATAATGTCCGGGGCCAGCTGCGCGATCGGCTTCCACAGGGCCGCGTTCGGCCTGACCCTCCGGTAGAATGAGAGAAGTTTCTCCTGCGGCTCGGGCTTCGTGAGAAACGTGACCGTGAGCCAGACCGCACTCGTGATCACAACGGTGAAGATGAGGAGCCAGGCGAATTCCTCGGGCTTCCCTTCGTCCAGGTGGAACGCGTACTGCAGCACGCTCGATGTTACGAGTGCGGCCGCCATCGCCGATATTTCGCTCCACGCGTTGATCCGCCACCAGAACCATCGCAGGATGTACACTAGCCCCGTCCCTGCCCCGATCGCAATCAGGAATTTCCACGCCCCGCCGATCGACTCCATGTAATACGTCACGATGGTGGAGAGGACCATCAGGAGGATGGTCATTCCCTGTGCGACGTTCACGTAATGTTTTTCCGCCTTGTCCTTCGCCATGAACCGCCGGTAGACGTCGTTGACGAGATAGCTCGCCCCCCAGTTGAGCTGAGTGCCGATCGTCGACATGTAGGCGGCGGCGAATGCCGCGAGCATGAGCCCGCGCAGCGTGACGGGGAAATCGGAGATGAGGATCCTGATATACCCCGACTCGGGATCTGTCGCGAAGGCCGGGTCGTCTTTGAACCTGACGAGAGCCACGAGCGCCACCAGGATCCACGGCCACGGGCGCAGGGCGTAATGGGCTACGTTAAACCAGAGCGTCGCCAGCACCGAGTGCTTCTCGTTCTTCGCGGAGAAGATCCGCTGGGCGACATACCCCCCTCCGCCCGGCTCCGCGCCGGGGTACCACGACGCCCACCAGTTGACAGCGATGTAAGTAAAAAATGTTATGAACGGCATCCATGTGGAATGCAAATCGGGAAGGAACGATAGCACCGATCCGGTCGAGTGCCGGCTCTGCTCGACGGAGACGAGGCCCTGTTTCAGGGCTCCCAACCCCCCTGTCGCCTCCACCGCGAACACGGCGAGGAGGATCACCATCCCCATCTTGAGCACGAACTGAAAGAGGTCGGTCCAGAGCACGCCCCACAGGCCTGAGAGCGTCGAGATCGAGGCGGTGATCACCATGATTCCCAGCGCGATGGCGAGGGCTTCGGTTCTCGTGATACCGAGCACGAGCACCATGATCTTGACGATGGCGAGGTTCACCCATCCCATGATGATCAGGTTGACCGGCAGGCCGAGGTAGAGAGCGCGAAACCCTCTCAAGAACGTCGCGGGCTTGCCGCTGTACCTGATCTCTGCGAACTCCACGTCCGTGAGTACCCCCGCGCGCCTCCAGAGACGCGCATAGAAGAAGACGGTCAGCATGCCGCTGAAGGCCATGCTCCACCAGAGCCAGTTCCCCGCGATCCCGTTTCGGGCGACGAGGCCGGTCACCGCAAGCGGCGTGTCCGCGGCGAATGTGGTCGCGACCATCGAAGTCCCCGCGAGCCACCAGCTCGCGTTCCGGCCCGACACGAAGAAGTCGCTCACGCTCTGCGTGGCGCGTTTCCTGAAATAGAGCCCGATCAGGAGGTTGAAGGCGAAATAGGCTGCTATGACGATCCAATCCAGTATGGTCAGCTGCATCGCGTCATCCTTGAATTGTGGCCTAGGTTTTGGAAGAAAGGACGGGAACGGTTTGGCGCGTAAACGTCCGGCTCGCCAGACCTGCCGCCATCGTCGCCGCGCATCCGATGAATGTGTGCCAGGTGTAATCGATCGAGGTGAATCTGATCACCAGCGCCATCGTCAGGAGCCCGGCGATGAATCCCGCGTAGGCGTCTGCCTGACGTGCACTTTTGACGAAGAGTCCGAGGAAGAACGTCCCGAGGAGCCCGCCGTAGGTGAAAGAGGCGATCTTCAGGCCGATCTCCACAACCGGATTCTTCGTGTCAGTAAAGAGCATCGCTCCCCCTATGAGGACGACCCCCCAAAAAACAGTGAATATCCTCGACCAGAATATCTCACGCGAGGGATCGACCCCCCTCCCCGCCGACGATGTCTTGAACAGATCGAGGTACGACGAAGACGCGAGCGAGCTGATGGCGGACGACAGGGTGCCCATGGCCGACGCCAGAACGCCCGCGATGACCAGCCCCGCGACGCCCGTAGGGAGGTTCTCCACGATGAATTTGGGGAAAATCTCGTCCGTCGATTTGAGTCCGAGCGCATCGATCGGCGCTCCGCCGTAAAAGGCAAAGAGGCAGAGCCCCAGGATGAGAAAGAAGGCGAATTGAACGACGATGACCCCGGCATCGAGCATCAGAGCCCGCTGGCTGTCCCATCTGTCCCGGCAGCCGAGAAGCCTCTGCACGAGGAGCTGGTCGGTGCCGTGCGACGCCATCGTCAGGAACGTTCCGCCGAGGAGCGCGCCGACAAACGTATAGGGCGACGAAAAAAACTCCGCGGGGCTCGAACCCCAAGAGCGGTTGATGATTTCGAACTTATCCGCCCCGCCCGCGGTGGCGAACCGCACGACGTCGCTCCATCCTCCCGGAAGATGGTGGAGGATAATCCCGAGCGATGCCGCCGCGCCCGCGAGGTAGATGACCAGCTGTGCGACGTCCATCGCCACGACGGCCTTAAGGCCGCCCAGGTAGGTATAGACCAGCGTGCAGAGCCCGATGATGAGGATGCTCGTCGCATAGTCGAAGCCGGTGATGAGGTGGACGGGGATCGCCGTCGCGAAGAGGCGCACGCCCGAGGCGAGGACGCGGGTGATCACGAACACGGACGAGGTGAATTTTCTCAGGGACGGGCCGAAGCGGCGCCCCAGGAAATCGTAGGCGGTCTCCAGGTCTCCCTTGTAATAGGCGGGGATGAAAATCGCGCTGACGAGGAGCCGGCCGATAAAGTACCCGAATGCCAGCTGGAGAAAGTGTATGTTCCCTTTGTAGGCAAGCCCGGGAACGCTGATAAAGGTCAGAGTGCTGGTCTCGCTGGCGACGATCGAGAGCCCGACCGCCCACCAGCGCATCGATTTTCCGCCAAGAAAATAGTCACGAGAGGATTTTTGCCTGCCGGAGATGAGGATGCCGGAGGCGGTGACGCCGAGGAGATATGCTGCTACGATGAGATAGTCGATGGTGGAGAAACCCATCGGAGGGGGCTACGGCCGGGAGAGGGCCATCAGATCCCCTCAGCTCGCGAGGGCGTCGGCAACCTTGTCACTGATGGTGAACACGCGGTCGAGCTGGGAAATCTTCATCAAGTCGATCACTTTCTTGTTGACGTGGACGAGATTGACCCGGCCCCCGTGCTCGCGCATCGTGCGGTCGGCGATGAGGAGGGCGCTCAGGCCGCTGCTGTCGCAGAACTGCACATCCGTCATGTCGACGATCAGGACCTGCGTGACCTTCGGCTTGCAGAGCACGAGGAACTCCGCCTTCAATTCCGGGCACACGGTCGCATCGAGTTTGCGCCCTTTGAGCTTCAGGATCGTCGCCTTGCCGTTTTTTACCACTTCGAACTTCATTCCTGCTCCGGTTATTCCTCTCAGAACATCGCAAGACACGCCGCGAACTTTTCGTAGAGCGCCTGCGGCGATTTTTGCGCGCTCAGGTTCACCTGCACGTTGTAGAAGATGTCGGCGGCCGAGTGAGCGAACCCGACGCGCACCCGTGCGCGCGACACTTTGCAAATATACGCAGTGTGCAGGACGAAGTCAAGATTCAGATCGATCGCGACGTCGAACGGACGGGTCATGATCCGCTTCAGGAGGTTGCGCCGCGGAAGGGAGAACCTGTTGATGTCTGACGGATCGATGCGCACCACTTCGCTTCCCTTGAACTCCGAGAGCGGAGTCGATCGCGTGCTGTTGTGCACGATCGTCAGGTGAAGATGCGAGAGCCGGTCGCGGTGCGCCTTGAGCGCGGTGCCGGCGATGACCGAATTGTCGTACCCCGTCGGCAGCGTGATCAGGGCATTCTTCGCGTCGTGCAGGAAATCCGACATCGGCTGGACCACTTCGAGGTCGCTGCGGAACTGCAGTCTCGCCATCTGGAGCCCCATGAATGCGAATGCTTCGTCAAACATCTCCTCACCTCCCCGGAGCGCCGGCCGCCGAGAGGAGCTTTCGCTCGTCCCAGAGGTCGATTCCGAGATTCTTGGCTTTGTCGAGCTTCGATCCGGCCTCTTCGCCCACGATCACCGCGTCGACCTTCTTTGAAACGCTCCCCGCCACGCGCCCCCCGGCTCCTTCGATCAGATCTTTCGCTTCTTCCCTCGTGATCGAGGGAAGCGTGCCGGTCAGCACGAACGTTTTGCCCGCGAAGGGGCCCGCCTTCCTGCTCAGGGCCGGTGTGTCGAGGTGCAGCCCTGCGGACCGGAGCCGGTCGATCATGCGGGCGGCGCGTTTGTCGCGGAAAAAGTCGCGCACGCTCTCGGCGATCTTGGGGCCGATTTCGGGCACCTCCCTCAATTCATCCACCGTGGCATTCCCGAGGTCGCGGATCGTGCGGAACTCGCCCGCGAGCACGGACGCGGCGCCTTCTCCCACATGCCTGATGCCGAGCGCGAAGAGAAGACGCGCGTACGGCTTGCCTTTGCTCTTCTCTATTCCCTCCAGGAGATTCGCGACGCTCTTCTCGCCCCAGCGCTCGAGCTCCACCAGCTCCGCCCGGTGCCTGTGAAGGTCGTACAGGTCGGCGACGTCCTTCACATACCCGTGCGTCACCAACTGGTCCACGATCGCCTCGCCGAGCCGGGAGATGTCCATCGCTTTTCGCGAAGCCCAGTGCTCGATCCGGCCGCGCACCTGCCGGGGGCAGGCCTCGTTCTCGCAGTAGTAATTCACTTCGCCTTTCGGGTGCACGAGCTTCGTCCCGCACTCCGGGCATTTCCTGGGAAAACTGAACCGGGCCGATTTCTTCGGCCGTTTCGACATGTTGACGCCGGTGACCTTGGGAATGACGTCTCCGCCGCGCTCCACGACCACGGTATCCCCCTTGCGGATGTCGAGCTCGCGGATGTAATCGTCGTTATAGAGCGACGCCCTGCTCACTGTCGTGCCGCCGAGGAAGACGGGCGAGAGGACCGCAACGGGGGTCACCGTCCCGAGCCGCCCCACCTGCACAATGATGTCGTCAAGCCGCGTCTCTGCCTTCCTGGATGTGAACTTGCACGCGATCGCCCAGCGGGGACTCTTCGCGATCGCGCCGAGCTTCTCCTGCTGAGCCAGCGAATCGACCTTGACGACCACGCCGTCGATGTCGAACGGGACCTTGTCGCGTTTCTCCTCCAGCGACTTCCAGTGCCCGATGACCTGATCGATGTCGTCGTAGCGCCGCGCGCCCCCGTCGGTCTGAAATCCGAGCTTCCGGAGGAGCTGCAGGTTTTCGAAATGGCTTTCCCGGGCGCCCCGTGCCGCGCGCAGAAAATAGGCGAAGAATCTCAAGGGGCGCGTTGCGACGATACGGGGATCCTGAAGCTTCACCGTTCCCGCCACCGAATTGCGGGGATTGATGAACGTTTTTTCGCCGGCCTCTTCCCTCTCCTCGTTCATGGTCCTGAAATCTTCCCGGTTCATGAGGACCTCCCCCCGCACCTCGCAGTCGGATATCCCCTCCCCTTTCGGGTTCAGCCTGAGTGGGATCGATCGGATCGTCCTCACGTTTTTCGTGATGTCGTCTCCCTGCGTTCCGTCGCCGCGGGTCACTCCCCTCGCCAGCACGCCCCCCTCGTAACGCAGACTGAGAGAGACGCCGTCGAACTTCAGTTCACACACGTACCGATACTTTTCGCCCTTGAGCAGGCCCTTCACCCTCCGGTCGAAGTCGCGTATCTCGTCCTCGGAATACGTGTTCGCCAGGCTCAGCATCGGGAGCTCGTGCCTGACGGTGGGGAATTCTTTGACGGGCTCTCCTCCGACCCTCTGGGAAGGCGAATCGGGGGTGATCAACCCGGGATGCTTCGACTCGAGATCCTGAAGCTCGCGCATCAGCCTGTCGTATTCCTCGTCGCTGATGGAGGGTTCGGCGAGAACGTAATACCTGTAATCGTGCTCGCGCAGCGAGTTGCGCAGTTCGTCGATTCGCCTCGCTTCCCGGCCGCCTGTTTGATCTGTGCGCGGCGTCATTCGTCCGTCAGTTTCTTTTTGCCTGAAATTTCTCGATGGTGCTGCGGGAAAGGAGCAGATTCTTCACCGGCCTTGCCGACCCGGATACCGACGAGAGCCGCACGCCGTTGAGCGAAAGTTCCAATGCGGAGGGATTGCTGACCGAAACGAGAAAGGTTTTCTCCGCCGTCCACTGCGCCGAGCGCAGCGGGGGGATCACCGTCGTGCGGGGCTTCGCGTGATCGACGGCCACCGTCACGGCCACGCTGTCGGTCGCCCTTCCTTCGAGAGTGAGGCTGTCGCCCCGGGCAAGCTGGAGCGCCGCGTCCTGGGATCGGGCGAGCGAGTCGGACCTCTTCGCCTCGGCGGCGTACTTCGCCTCCTGCTCTTTCACCGCATCCGAGAATGAGATTTCCTGGACCGGCCGCGAGCCGCCCTCGCGGTTCATCCAGACGATCGAGATCCCGAGGCTCACGATCGTCAGGAATACGAATCCTCCGATGATGGCCCGCTGGTATCCACGGGCCTTCTCAACCGGCAAATCTCCTCCAGTGTGGGCGCGGGCTTCAGCCCGCGTGCCCCCAGCGGGCCCGGGAATTCGCGATGTCGCAACGGGATCAGAATTGGGGTGCACCTGACCTGTGATTCTGTAGGCGCCGGCTTCAGCCGGCGTGCTTCCGGAACCTGGGCTTCGCGACGACGCCGCAGCGGCCGGGGCTGAATCAACGGGAGGTGCGGGGATGTCGGGGATTTCGTCGAGCTTGACTCCCACCCGTGCCGCGAACGACTGGAGGATCCCCTTGACGTACGGCTCGGGGAGAGGCGGTTGGATCCCCCGTTCGATCTGGTCGAGGAACTTTGCGTTCAGGTTGATCCCCGCGGCGATCTCCTCGAGCGAGAGACCCTGCCTGAGGCGAGCCTCCCTGAGGGCTGCCCCGATCGGGATCAGGCGAGCCGCTGTCACGTGAACCTGCCGGGAATCATCTCGTCATCATCAGGAGACCGGGTCGCGATATCGGGGCGGGATTTTGATTCTGTGCGCAAACTTACGAAGTTCGATTCTGATTTGCAAGCGATCCGGCCCGTCCGGCCGGCGGAACGGGGCGGGAGTCGAGCACCGCCCTGATTTTCCGGGCCAGGTCCGGAAGCTCGTACGGCTTTTGGATGTACCCGTCGATCGATCGCGCGAACTCGTGATCGTCGAGCATCGCGGCGCTGTACCCGCTGCAGACGATCACCCTCATCGAGGGGCAGATTTCTTTCACGAGTTTGAACGTCTCGCGCCCGCCCAGCCGCGGCATGTTCATGTCGAGAATCACGAGGTCGAACGGCCTCCCGCCGCCGAGCCGGTCGATGGCGTCGCGCCCGTTCTCCGCCAGCTCGATCGTGTAGCCGAGCTCGCTCAGGATGTCCGAGCCCACTCTCCCCACCGAGATCTCGTCCTCGATCAGGAGGATTCGCTCCGATCCTCCCACGATATCGGACGCGGCCTTCTGCTCGGCCCTGATCGCGCCCGAGCGCTGCGACCTGGGCAGATACATGGTGAACGTCGTCCCGCTGTTCACCTCGCTCTCGACGGTGATGTTTCCATTGTGGCTCCGGACGATGCCGTAGACGACCGAGAGACCGAGCCCGGTTCCCTTCCCCGGCTCCTTGGTCGTAAAAAGCGGCTCGAACACCCTCTGGAGGTTTTCCTGGGGAATCCCCGAGCCCGAATCGGTGACTTCCAGCCTGACGTACGGCCCGGCTTTGCCATTGGCGAGCTGGGCCGCCTGCACTTCGTCGAGGAGCGCGGGCGCGCATTCCACCTTGAGCACGCCTCCGTTCGGCATCGCGTCGCGCGAGTTCAGGCAGAGGTTCAGGAGGGCCTGTTGGAGCTGGCCGTCGTCCCCGTCGACGATAACGGGTTCGGTCGACGCCGTGAACCTGATGTGGACGGTTTTGGGCATCGTGGCTTCGAAGAGCCGGAGCGTCTGGTCGATGATCGTGTTCATATCGACCGGATTGAACTGAGGCGTGTCTTTCCGGGCGAAGGTGTTGAGCTGGCGCGTCATGGCCGCCCCCCGCCGGGAGGTGGTCTCGATCAGATCGAGGTATTTCGTCAGGCGCTGGTCCGCGGCGACTTTGCGCTTCATGATCGAGGCCGATCCGAGGATTGCGGTCAGGATGTTATTGAAGTTATGGGCGATCCCGGCGGTAAGGTTGCCGATGCTGTCGATCTTCTGCGCCTGAAGAACCTTCTCGTCGATCTTCTTCTTGAGCGTAATATCGCGCAGAACGATCCGGACGACCGACGGGTGGCCGTCGACATCGTAGACCAGGGAGGTGTTGACACTGACGTCGAGCAGCGTTCCGTCTTTCCTCTGCACCTGCTCTTCCACTCCCTTCAGGTCCTGGCCGAACTCGAACATTCTCGTCAGATGCTCCCTCACATGATCGTGCTCGTCCTCCGGATAGAGCTTGAGAACCGACTGCCCGATCAGTTCCTCTTTCGCATAACCCAGCACCTGGCTCTCCGTGAGATTGCAGCTGATCATGATCCCCTCGCGGTTGATGCTGTGGTACATGTCCGGCGAGTACTCGAAGAGATCGGCATACAGGCGCTCCGATTTCTTGAGCTGGTCGAAGAGAGAGGCGTTCTGGAGGGCGACGCTGATCTGGTTTCCGAAGGCCTGCATCAGCCCAAGTTTCTTGGCCTCGAACTTGCGCTCGTCCGTGCCGGCGATGATGAGGACGCCGGCGAAGGAACCCTGGCGGACAAGAGGTATCGATGCGATGATCTCGAAGTCGAGGTTGCGGAATTCTTCCGACGCCGAGGCGATGACCCGCGGGTCGCCCGCGTGCAGGACATTCGCCTCAGCCACCCACCGCAGTAGGCCGTCTTTGGCAATCTCCGGCGAAACGAAGAACTCGGGAACCTCTCCGGCGTGGTGCTTCAGGGTCAGCCCCTCGTTTTCCATGAGATAGATCCATCCGCAGCCGGCGTACATCAGCTCCATCACCTTTCCGAGGGCGGATTGCAGCACGTATTCAAGTTCCACCGAATGATTCACCGCCTCCGCAATCGTGTTGAGCTCCAGAAGCTCCCGGCGCTGCTCCTCCAGCATCCTCCCATACTTGAGCGAAAAGTACACGCTGACGAAACCGATCACTCCCACCGTCAGGATGCTGATGAAATCCAGCCAGGTGAATCGGCTCCCCGTCACGAAATGGACCGTGACGATGGTCCCCATCGCGACAATCACCGCCGTTGAGGCGACGATCTGGGACTGCTCTACGAGTCCCATCTTAGTAGCCGGTTTTCGGATCAGTTTCATCGCGTTTTCCGCAAAAACTCTCGAAAAAATGTAAGAAGAATGGGGGTGAGTATCAAATGGAGGGTGACCGGACTCTGCGGGTGCCCCGTCGCCGCGGCGCGCACGCGCAAGCTTCAGGCTTCGGTTAGAGTGGTGTCACGGTCCAAACCGTGACACCACTGCGGAAGGAGAGAAATATTGGGCGGTAGTCGCGGCCTCTAAAATGGTGTCACGGTCCATACCGTGACACCGGCGCGGAAGGAGAGGAGTATTCGAGGGGCGCCGGCTTCAGCCGGCGTAATGCTCTGGCGTTTGCTTACGGGGGATTAGGACTAGTCGGAACGGCGGGATTTGAACCCGCGACCCCTTGCACCCCAAGCAAGTGCGCTACCGGGCTGCGCTACGTTCCGGGCCGAATCGGAGTGAACGAGGAAAGCTAGGTCAGTCTTACCAGAAGTTCTTCGAGGAATTTCTTGATCTCGATCATGTCTCCCCGCAGGCGGTTATCGGTGCTCTTCGCGGGAGGGCTCTGCGCCGTTCCTGAAACCGCGGGGGTTTCGGTCATGAGCTCGAGCTGCTCGCCTCCTTCGTTCTCGGAGATATAATTAATCAGCACCTGTTTCGCGCCCTCGATCGTGTAGCGCTCCTCTCTCAGCAGTTTCTTGATGTAGAGGATCAGCTTGATGTCGCGGTTCGTATAGATGCGGTTGCCGGCCCGGTTTTTCGATGGGTTCAGCAGCTCGAATTCCGATTCCCAGTACCGCAGGACGTACTGCTCAAGGTCGGTGATCTTGCTGACCTCGCTGATCGAGTAGTAGAGCTTCTTGATGCCGATCTGCTTCATGCTCGTGGTCCCTTCAATGGACAAAGATGGGGGCGTTTCTGCGTTCAAGATATGGAATTTGCGGTCGAAAGGCAACGCGGGGAGCGGATCACCGCTCAATGACCGCGAATGCTACAACGACATTTTCGGAGTGCGAAATCGACACCAGGACCCGGCTGTCCTTGAGGAGCTCCCGTACCCGGCCGTAGAGCACGACGGAAGGCTTTCCCGCGGCGTTGTTTTCCACTTCAACGTCCTTCCAGCGGAACCCCTCCGCCCAACCGGTCGAAAGCGCCTTCGCGACGGCTTCTTTCACGGCAAACCGCGCGGCAAAATGGTGGGTCGGGTTCTTCTTCCCGCGCGAATATGCCAGCTCTCTGAGCGTGAAAATTTTGCTCAGAAACGTCTCCCCCCACTCCCCGATGGCGCGCGCCATGCGTGGAATCTCCACTACGTCGACGCCGACGCCCTCAATCATGGGCTATCAGGGCTCCCGCATTCTCCTTTTCGATGATCGGGATCAGGTCCTTCACGTCGTTGATCTCGTAGTCCGCATGCGTCTCCACCGTGCCGAAGGTATCGCCGTAGCGCGCGAACACCGTCTTCATCCCGATGTTGGCCGCGCCGATCATGTCCCGTTCCGCCCAGTCGCCGACCATGAGCGCCTCTTCTGGCCGTACTTCGAGCAGCTCGAGCGCCTTACGGAAAGGACCCGGGTTCGGCTTCCGCTGGCGCGTGTCGTCGAATGTCACGACGGAGTGAAAAATGTGGTGGAAGTTGAGATAGCAGAGCCTGAGCCATGCCTCGCGCGCCGGAGCATCTGAGACCACCGCGAGCAGCAGCCCCCTTTTCAGCAGCTCCATGAGGGTCATGTAGACGTGGGGATAGGGCACAAGGGCGGCCTCGCGCGCCCTCCGGTACGCGATGATGCCGGCGGAAAGGATCTTATAATTGACCTTGTTGAATACGTCGTAGAGAAGCTCGTCGAAGACGCTTTGAAACTCGATGCCCCGCTCCTTGTAAATCGAATCGATCCGGGCCCTCGTCTCCTCCGGGGTGAGATTGAGGCCGGCATCGATCATGGCCCGGATGGCGGCGTCGACCGACTGGCGCTTCATCGCCATGAAATCGACGAGGGTGTTGTCGAGATCGAATATGACCGCCCTGATCACGAGTGCTGTTTCTGCTTCGCGGCGCGGGCCACCTCGTCCTCAATGAACTCGCGGAGGCTCGGTTTCACGAACGCGGTTTCGATGCCGAATTCGGCGAGCGCCTGCGCAAGGCACGATGCTTTCCGCTGATCGCTCAGGCGTTTGTTCACGACGAGCACATTCTGGTTCTTTAAAATGCAAAACCCGCCGTCAAAGTCGCCCTTCTCATACCGAAGTTCCAGTGCCAATTGGCGTGCGAGTTCTTCAAGCTCTTGCGCTATCTGGGGATAGTTCATCCATCATCGAAGTTGGGAATGCTCACCGGGAATATAAAGCTCCCTGCGTGCCTCATCATAGCGATTTCCGGCCCGAAAATCAACACTTTAGAGCTTCGACCGGAGCGAATCGATGCGGGCGGCCGCGAATCTGTTCAGATGATCGACTCTCATCACATCCCGATAGTATTCCATCGCGCGCCACGGGCTCCCCCTCCTTTCATACAATTGAGCGAGCAGCATCAGCGCCCCTGTATTTCCATCCGACTCGCGCAGGGCCATCTCCGCCTGATCGATCGATTCGTCGAAGAGCTCCATGGTCCGGCTTATCTTTGCGGTTTCAAAGTGAAGGGCGCTTCTCTCCGCGGCGGAGGGAGCCCGTTTCAGAGAATCTCCGATCTCGAGGAATCTCACGAACGCAAGAACCACCGGGTTCACGTCGTCTATATTTCTGAGGATCGCAAGGTACCTCCGCGCCGAGGCCGTGTCTCCGAGCGTAATGTCGAAGTGAAATCCCCAGAGCAGGCCGACGAAATACGTCGTATCGCTTTCAAGGAGGGCGTCCATGATCTCCGAAGAGCGTCGGTAGAACCCCATCCTCCAATACATCGCCGCCGCGCGGTACGTCTTGATCGGCCGCTCCATTGCGGAGGCCGCGTTGCGGGCTTTCGAGTAGAGATCTGCCGCGTCAAAGAGGTTGCGCGAGGTCCCGAAGTATGAGAGCGATCCGGGCCGCGGAACCAGTCTTTCATATTCTCTCCGGGCGGCGGACGAATCGCCGAGAAAGAGGTCTGCGTGTAGGGCCTGAAAGAGCACGTCGGCCTCTTCCGGCGCGGTCTCAAGCGCACGGTGAAGGTCCGTCGAGGCCTCCCTGTAGGCGCCGCCCATGATCTCGTCCCTCCCTTTTCGCAGCAGGCCGGCCGCGGGACTTCCGCCTGAATTCGCGGATGCGGAGAGCGCGGGAGGAGCATTCTCACGGAAGCGCGAATGAACCCTGAAGAGATTCGGAGCGCCCGCGATGGGCTCGAACCAGAATCTCCGCGACTCCCGCATCAGGAATTCATACTGCCGCACCTCGAACCGCGCCGGGGGAGCGAGGAGATACCTTACCCCGCCGTCGCGCAGGAAAGAGTCGAAGACGGGAAGGGCGAAGGCAGGATCGATGTGGATGATCTTTTTTCCGGTGGAGGCAAGAGCCGCATTTCTGACAGGACTTCCGATGACCGCATCCGCCGGGGCATTCTCCTCAATCCATTTCTTCACTGCCGGCCACTGATACCTGAAGATCGCCGAGACGTCGGATCTCGCCGACATATTCTCCGGCGAGCGGAGGTACTCCAGATTCGTGCCGATTATTGAATAGAGGGCTACGAGATTGGGGAGGACCATGATCAGCGCGGCAACGCTGACAGCGGCTCCCCCTCGCAGGAACGCGGGAGCCGCGTTGAAACGGGAGATCCTGACGATTCCCCCCGCTATATAATAGAACGCCAGCGGCAGGAGCGGCAAGAGGAACCTGATGTCGTACGCCGGGTAGAGGCAGACTGCGCCCATCGCGAATACGCCGAAGAGGGCCCTCACGAGACCTGCGCGAGATCTCCGCAGATCCTCGGCAACTCCAACGCACACAAGGATGAGCGCTCCGGCGAGAATGACATACCTGGCGGATGCGAGGAATCCTCCCATGAGCGCATAGAGGCCGGAAGGTCCCGCGATCAGGCCGGCAAGTTGGGGGGAATAGGCAGGATAGAAGATGAGTCCCCCGATCTGATCGGCATACGCTGACACTGCTATCCATATCCTGAGAGCGAGCTCGTTCACGATCGGAGAATCTGCCGGCGTCACGAAATGCCGCGTGATGAGAGCGAGGTTGCCGATCTGCGCGCCGAACTTCGGCCCGATGAGCACTTCGTTTCTGAAGTACCAGAGCACGAAGGGGAGCGCGCCTGCCAGGAGCGCGGCGAACGCCCGTGCCCTTCTTCGCCCGATCATAAGCGCGACCGCGACCGCCACGAGGAGCGCCAGGCCCGCCTCGCGCAGAAGGGGCAGGAGCGAAAGAAGGAGCACGAAGGTCCAGAACCTCCCTTTGGGAAGCTTCTCTGCCATCGTCCAGCGCTCGACAACCATCAGGAGCAGAATGGTGAGCGCAATGAATGGGGCTTCGGAGAGTGCCTCGGTTCCGTAGATCAGTGTGGCCGGGTTCAGAGCGAGGAGGAGCGTCGTCCAAACCGCCGCCCGTTTGCCGAAGGCACCGAGTATCCAGAAATAGAAGAGCACGAGAGCGAGAACGGCCCAGAGGAGCGTAGCCGCCTTGGCGGCGGCGATCGAGAGGGGAGCAACCGCCTCGACGGGTGCCATCAGAACCGAATAGAGGGGTGCGAGGGGAACGAACCGGTCTGGAGCGAGCTGAGTGGTATCGACGAATCCCTCCTGGTGCGCGAGCGAGCTTGCCCACGTGAGGTAACGGCAGCTGTCGCCCGAGAGCGAGAGATCATTCAGCCTCAGCAGTCCAAGGGCGATGAACACTCCGCAGATGAGGACAAGGGAACGGTGATTCGCGAGCGCCGTTTTCATTCAGAGCCTGCCTTGTGCGCGAAGCGTATCGGCTTTCGCGAGCGCCAGAGGATTCCCGGGCTCCACGCGGAGGGCCTGGGCGTAGAAGCTTCCGGCCGCGAGAAGATGCGAACGCGACCTGAGCATGTCCCCGAGAAAAATCATCGCGCCCACCTCGCGGGGATTCGCCCCGAGCGACCGTTCCGCCTCATCGAACGCCTCATCCCCCAGCTCGATCTTGGCGTACATCCCCGCGAGCATGAGGTGAAGGCGCGCCCTCGCGGTCTGATCGCCGGTAGCGTTAATCGAATCGCCGATCGCGAGTATTCCGGAGAAGGCTCTGACGAGCGGGTTCGCCCTGTCGACACCCTCCAGGCGCGAGACGTAGGTTCGCGCAGTGAGAGTGTCGCCGCACATGAGGTTGTAGTCGATGCCCCAGAGAAGGCCGATGGAATAGAGCGAATCGGCACGGAGGAGTGCACTCAGGACCTCGACCGATCGTCGGGGGTATCCGATCCTCCAGTAGAGACTCGCGGCGTCGTAGAGACGGGAAGACTTCTCTTGAGACGATGCCGCGGCGCGCGCCTGTCCGAGAAGCTCGACCGCATCCCACTGGTACCTCCCCGCTTCGATGAACGAATAGGTCTGCGGAAGCGCGAGAATCTTGCGGTACTCTCCGGCCGCCTTGAGCGTGTCGCCGTTAAACAGGGACGCGATCATCGCCTGATAGACCACATCCGTCTGGTCCGGGGCAAGCCGGAGCGCGGCGCCAAGCGTCTGGAGCGCCCGCCCGTATTCTCCCCGCACGAGCTCGCTTCTCCCCTTGCGCAAAAGCTCCGTGGGACTCAGCGTGTCGAACGATTCATGGGGAGGCGTCCGGACGATCGGCTCGATCAGGCGCGAGTGCACTCTCATCAGGTTGGGCACTTCTCCAACCGGCTCGAACCAGAATCTTCTCGATTCGCGCATCGGGAACTCGTACGCCCTCAGGTCCTTCCACTGGGCGGGAGTGAAGAGGTATTCCACCCTGTCGTTCCGGAGAATCGCCTCAAACTCGGGGAGCGTCACTGCCTGGTCCATCTCGAGCACCTTCCGGCCCCCGGCGACGAGCACGAGGTCCTTTTCAGGGCTTGCGATGATCGCGTCCTGAGGAAGTTTCGCGGTGATCCACGATCCGAGGCGCTTCCACTGGTACCGGAACGCCGCGGGGAGCGTCGGATATTTGAGGACCTGTTCGGGCGTGCGGTTGTACGCTATGTTCAGCGAGATGTTCTCCCCCAAACCCAGCAGGTTCGGCGTCATGAGAAGCGCCGCCCCTGCGATTGCAATGCGCTTCCCCGCGGCGCTCCAGTCGATGAGGCCGCGGAACCCGAGAAGCCAGTAGTAGATCAGGAGAGGGAGAAGCGGAAGGAGGTATCTGATGTCGTGCGCCGGGAAGATCAGGATGATTGCAAGGTAGGTCAGGACGAACAATACCCTCGCTCCCCCCGACCGGGACGATCGCAAATCGCGGCGCATTCCTGCGAATGCCGCCGCGAACGTCATAAGGATCAGAGCCGGCTTCGCGAAATCGATCGCGCGGGCTGCCCATTGGTACGGTGCCGAGGGGCTGACGACGAGGTCGGAGATCTGCCCAGCGCGGAGCGGGCCGAAGAGGGCCATGCCGAGCTGCGGAGCATACTCCATTGCCGACGCCTTGATCCTCAGAGCAAACTCCCTCGCGAGCGGGGCATCACCCGGGGTGAAAAAATGCCTGAAGAGGATTCCCGGGTTGGTGAACTCGTGCGCGTACCGGGGGGTCAGCACCGACTGGTTTCTCCAGTACCAGAGCCCCATCAACGCGGCGGCGGTCAGAACGACAACCGCGGCGAACTTCCACTTGCGGCGGTTCGCAAGAAAGAGCGCGGACGCGATCGCGCCGGCGACCCCCGCCTCCCGGAGGAGAGGGAGAGCCGAAATGCAGATGACGAGGAGCGCATCCTGAAGTCGTCGCTTTGCAGGATCTTTCGCTTCCGATTCGCTGAGCAGCAGGGCGAGGAGAAGAAAGACGAGAAACGGGGCATCGGAAAGCGCCTCCCCCGAGAAGATCACAAGGAGCGGGTTGAATGCGAGGATGAATATTCCAGTTCCCGCCGCTGTCTCGCCGATCATGCGCCGGACAAAAACATAGAAGAGGACCAGCGCGGCCGCTCCCCAGCACATGGTCCAGACCTTTGCTGCCGCCAGCGACATCGGAAAAAAAAGCTCGGCGGGGACGAGCAGGAGCGAATAGAGCGGCGGATTGATCATGAAGCGCTCGGGAACAGGCTTTGTGGCGTCCACCCACCCCTCTCCGTGTGCGAGCGAGGTGCCGAGAATGACGTAGCGGCAGCTGTCGGGTGTGTAGACGGAGGTGTCGTTCATGCGGACAAACCCCATCGCGAAGAAAAGCGCGCACACGACGATGGGCACCCGCCAGTGCCTGAGCCATCCGGAAGCCGCCCCTTCCCTCTCCCCCGGCGAGATCGGTCGGGCTGATCCTGGATGCGGCATTCGGCGGGAGCGCGCCTGTTGGCTAGGAGATCGCAGGGGCTGTGGGGCGGCGCAGAACCTGGAATACGGCGAGAACGATGATCGTATAGTAACTGAGGAGCGCGATCATCGGCACGCCGGCGAGGGCCGCCAGGCGGTGGATGAAGATCTTGCGGAATTCCACGAGGTCGTTCGAGCCGATGTGGTCGAGGAACCACATTTTTCCGTCGAGCACCATCGTGTAGATCTCGACGGGAGTGAAGAGATAGAAGAGGATGGCGCTCATCATCAGCCACCCGTTTTCCCTGATCCGAAGAGAAGTGGTCTTCAGGTAGACGAGCCCGGCGATCCATACGAGCACGTACGCCGCGTCCACGACCACCGAGGCCTGCGAAATGAGGCTGTAGACGGTTCGCTCTACGTAGGGATGGATGTTCGGCTTGAAGTCGAGGGTCCCCGTCTGGAGGAGGTCAAACCCGATGACCGCCCTGATATTCACGCCGCCCAGCCAGACGCATCCGGCAATAAGCAGCACGGCGAGCGAGATTCTGGCGGCCGTCCGGTTCTTCATTCGACGGCAAACTTAAAACTTTTCGGAGTGACTTGCAAGGCGGGTAGTGCCCGGCCACACACCGCAACCGCACGGTTCTGGCGCCGGCTCTAAACTGGTGTCATGGTCCATGCCGTGACACCAGCGGGGATGGAGAGCAATTCCCGGTGGCCGCCGTCTGCAGGTGCCGGCTTCAGCTGGCGCGTTCCTTATCGAGGAGGTAATTCTTGATCATCGCTAGGTCTTCGAACAGCCCGAGGAGCCGGCCAAGCGCTTCATGCGAAGGAGTGAGAAACAGTTTTCTGAAGGATTGCGCCTCCTCCCCTCCGGACGCGTTCGAAAGGTCGCTGAGAAGCGTCGATGCCTTCGAGAGTTTTTCTGCATACTCCGCCGACAGACGCGTAATGTCTTCTCCCGCCGGCCTTCGCAGAATGGCGCCCGCCCGCGTGATGAACTTTGCGAGGAAAATCGCCTCCTCGAATCTCTCCTCCCTTCCGCGCGAGGATGAGACGAGAAACGCTACCTCGGCTCGATGTGAAAATATTCTCCCCGAATACTTCTCCACCTCATCAAGAAACGCGTCGATGTCCTGGATACCCTCGCGTCCCGGCGTACCCAGGGGAACCCTCTCAGGCGGGAAGAAGAACCGTGAATTTGGAACCCACTCCTACCTGGCTCTCGACGCTCACCGAGCCTCCGTGGGCCTCGGCGACATGCTTCACGAGCGCGAGTCCGAGTCCAGATCCCTTCTCGTTGGTCAGGGGGGAATTCTTCGCCTGGTAGAATTTGTCGAAGAGCCGCTTGAGATCCGCTTCGGGGATCCCGACGCCGGAATCCTGAACGTCGATCCGCACGCATCCTTTGCCGTTCTTCGACGCCTGAGCGCACTCGGTTTCCTTCTTGACGAGAACGTTGATCGTTCCGTTCTCCGGAGTGTACTTGAGGGCGTTCGAGAGAAGATTGCTGATCACCTGCGTCATCCGCTCTTTGTCGAGGAGCAGCTGCGGAATCTCGGAGGCGTCGAATTTGACCTTGATCTGCCGCGTCTGCGCGATCAGCTGCGCTTCCTGCACGAGCGGGCTGAGCAGATCGACGAGGCTCGATTCCTCGAACTTGAACTTCATCAGACCCGCCTCCATCTTGGCGACGTCGAGGAAAAGATTGACGAACTGGTTGATCCTGTTCGTCGACTGGTGGATCATCCCCACCGCGTCCTTCTGCCTGTCGGTCAGCTCGGGGCCGTTTCTTGCGTGCATGATCGAATAACACCCCGCCTTGATCACCTGGAGAGGCGTCCGCATTTCGTGTGAGATCTCCGACATCATCTGCATCCGCATCTCGTCGAGCTGTCTCAGCTTGTCGCTCATCAGGTTGAACGCGCGGGTGAGGTCCGCAATCTCGTCGTTCGACGTCACCCGGACGGTTTCGTACTTCCCTTCGCCCACCTTTTCCGTCCCGGCCTTGAGGGCCTCGATCGGCTTCGTCACCGTGCGGCCGAGGAACGTTGCGATCACCAGGGCGCTGGCAAGCGCCAGGGCAAGGATGATATAGGCGCCTCCCATGGCGTCGGAGGTCCGTTCCGGCATTTTGCCGAGCGATTTGCTCAGGGCCGGAAGATAGGCTTCGGTGATCGCCTGGAGGGATAGGGAGATCGAATCGCCCAACGGGGCGATCTGATTCAATGCCGGGGATGCGTCGTACCCCGCGTTGTTGGCCAGCAGCGACTTCTGGAGGCGCAGCGAGTCGGAGTAGCGGCGGTGCAGGGCGGACGCGCGCGACGAGGCCAGCCGGGCGTCGTCGCGATCGACGATCCGGGACAGAGAATCGAGATTCCGTTCCATCTCGGCGCCGATCAGGGCAAGGGTCTGCTCGTTATAGGGGTCCCTCGTTTCGAAGTACTTCTTCGCCGCGTCATGCTCCGAGACGAAGAGCCGCTCGGTAAACTGCGCCAGAGGAACGACCCTGAACTCGGTCTGGTCCGAAGAATAGACGGTCTTGAGCATCTGGAGGATTGTGATGCTTGCCCCGACCATGAACAGGATGATCACTGCGAACCATCCCATGATCTTTCTGAAGAGGGAGCGGCGGGGCGGCGCTATGGCGGGTTGTGATGTCAGATTGTACGGTTCAAGATAGAGGAAAGCGCGTGAAAGTCAAGAGTCCTTGCGGCCTCGCGGGGGCGGAGGTCGGGAAATAATTTGACTTTGTGGGCTCAAAGGCCGAAATTCAAACTACACGGCGCACCGGATCCGGGCCCGGCATCGCCACGGTTGCAACCCATGAATCGAAGTGTTACATTCGTCACGCTTTGGATTGCGATGCGGGCATCGATCAACAACAGAAAGGGTCACACCATGAGGGGAAAACTTCCGGTCGTGCTGCTGCTTCTCACAGCGGGCACGCAGGGCGCGCTCTCGCTTCCGCGCTTCGCGCTGATGACGGGCGCTCGATGTTCCTCCTGCCACGTGAATCCCACGGGAGGACAGATGCGCTCCGACTACGGCATCACTTTCAGCCAGGAGAAAATCCCGATTGAGGAACTGCGCGACAGCGACTTCACATTCAGCGGGAAGCTCAGCGACAACATCTCCCTCGGCGGCGACTACCGCTCGCAGTTCATCTACGACGGGCTCTCGAAATCGACGACGTTCCAGGCGATGACGACCTCGATCTACGGCTCCGCCACCCTCTCAAAGAAGTTCGTCTTCTACTTCAAGCAGGACCTGGTCAATGGCACTTACAGCGGTCCCGGCGGCCTCAACAGCGGCCTCTACAACGGTACGGAGGTCTACGGCCTCGCAAAAATCCTCCCTTCGGGAGGATACATCAAGGGCGGGAGCTTCCTGCCGAACTACGGCTGGCGGATCGACGATCATACGGCTTACACGAGGGGCGGAGACCTTGGCTTCACCGGCGCCGGATCTCATCCGGGGCTCCTCTTCGTGCCGAATTACAAGGACATCGGCGTTGAGATAGGGGTCTATCTGGAGAATCTGTTCGTTACCGCGGGGCTCTTCAACGGGACCGGCCAGCTTCAGCCGATCGATTTTTCCGATTACAAGGCGTACGCCGTGAAGGCGGAGTATGCGGGAGGCGGAGGCCCGGAGTCGTTCAATTTCAGGATCGGTGCCTCAGGATACGGCTACCGTGAATTCTCAATGGGCGGGTTTAATGCCGGTATAGGCGTAGGAGATCTCACCCTGCTCGGCGAGGTCGACTGGACCAAGAATTACATGGTCAGCGGATTAAATCCCGGTGGAAATTCGATGATGGCATTCGGAGAGCTCGATTTCAGGGCGGTGCAGGGATTCTGGCTGACCGGAAGGTTCGACATGATCGACCCTGTGCAGGGCGTATCGAACGGCGACCTGAGCCCCGCGACGAACAGCATCGAGCGCGTCACGCTCGGAGTGGAATGCTTCCCGCTCTCGTTCGTAGAGGTGAGGCCGCAGTACCGGATCGTGATCGAACAGCCGAGCGTGAGCAACGACGTGGCGCTCGTTCAGATGCATGTCTGGTTTTAGCGGAGGCGCCATGACGGATATCGTGAAGGGGAGAACCCTTATCGGCGCGGCGCTCTTCGCACTGCTCCTGATCACTGTTGCGCGCGGAGAACAGGAGTCGAAGAAGCGTCCGAAGAACGGGAAAGCATCGAAGACCGTCTCGTACAAGAAGGACATCGTGCCGATCCTCAAGACCTACTGCCTCCCGTGCCATACGGAAGACCAGATGAACCCGAGCGAGCTCTACCTCGACAACTACGAAGACATGATGAAGGGGGGCAAGCACGGCAAGCCGATCGATCCGTCGAAACCCGACTCGTGCCTCATGATGATGAAGCTCAGCCTCAAGCCGCCGTTCGGAGACCCGATGCCCCTGAAGCGCAAAACGCCGGTTCCCCAGGACACGCTCAACATCCTCAAGAAGTGGATCAGTCAGGGTGCGAAAAAGAACTGACGTGTCTCTGAGTCCCCCGCTGCTCCGAGGAGAATGAGCGACCAACAGAGCCGCATCGGCGAGCTCCTTGTCGAATCCGACAGGCTGATACGCTCCGGCCGCTACTCGGCGGCCGACGAGCTTCTTCAGGACGTCCTCGGCGCCGATCCCGGCAACGACAACGCCCGCAAGTACCTCGACAGGATCCAGTATCTCGTCAAGCAGCTCTCCCAGCGCTCCGACCTGACCAAGGAAGTCCGGGACGAGATCCGGAACTACTCGGCCCTTCTCGCCGCCCGAAAGCTGAGCCAGTCGGCATCCCTCCTCGACGCGGCGCGGAAGTACATCGAAGCGGGCGACATCAAGAAGGCCTCCGTCGATACCGCCCGGGCCCTCGCCCTCGACCCGGGGAACAGCTATGCCCGGGCGCTCATGCAGCAGCTCACCGACCTGCAGAAGAAGCATGCCGGCTCGCCCGACGATCCCGACAACATCCTGAAGTTTCGTTCGTTCGTCTGGGAGACCTGGCACAAGGGGAATCCGTCCGAGGTGCAGCGCGGCATCCTGAAAGGCGTGCAAAAACAATTGGGAATACTCGATGATGCCGCCATTCGGGTCGAGACGGAGCTGAGGAACCGTCTGTACAAGGACGCGCTCACCGAGATCTGGCGCGGGGGAGGGATATCCGCCTTCTCACTTCCGGAAGTCGAGCGCCTGCAGACGAAGTTCGGGGTCTCGCCGATCGACCACGTGGCGGTCGAGTCGGCTCTCGTCCGCGATATGCGAAAAGAGCTGGTGCGCGCCACCGTCCTCGTGGTCGACGAGGACTCCAACCACCTTCTGGAGATTACGAAACAGCTCAGGGCTCACTCGTTCGCGATCGTCGCGGCCGCGGGGGTCGAAGAAGCGCTCACCGCGCTGGAAACTGTCTCCCCGGACGCCGTCGTCTCGGAAATCAACTTCCAGGAAACCCCGCTGGGATTCGATCTGTTCGAGTTCATACGCACGACTCCCGCCACGCGTCACGTTCCGTTCATCTTCATCACTTCGGAACTCGACAGGATCACGCACATCATCGGCAAGCGCCTGGGGGTGGACGAATTCCTCTCCAAGCCGGTCGACTACGAGCTCCTCGCCTGCACGCTCATGGGAAAAGTGGCGCAGAGAGGAAGCCAGAAGCCGCTCGCCCCTCAGGCGTCGGCGAGCGATCGCGGCCGCTTCATCAAGCGGTAACCTCCCTCCGCCTCACGACTTCTTCTGCTGGAATTTCAAGCGGTGGCGCCTGAAGGACTCGATGCGGCGCTCCTCCCCCGCAAGGGGGATGACGCTGACGGTGCCGTCGGATTCCATGATGGCGGTCTTGACTTTTCCCACGCTCTCGATCCCGTGCTCTCTGATGACCCGCTCGAGCTCCTCCTCGGTGATCTGCTCCGCGTCGAGGTGGCTCCGGATCGCTTTCCCGTCATGGACAAGAAGCGTCGGGACTCCTTCGAGGAGAGTCTCCGCCCCTTTGGACCGGAAAAAAATAAGCGACAGGAGATAGTTGAGAACGAGCAGGGTCACCGCCGCGGCGATGCCGCCGATGAGGGACGAGTCGTTCCCCACCATCGCGTTCTGAACCGCGTTGCTGATGAGCAGAATCAGCACGAGATCGATCGTCGTGAGCTGCGCGACGTGCTTCTTGCCGAGGAGCCTGAGACCGATCAGAACGACGATATAGACTGTCGCAGATCTCAGCGCGATATCGAGAAGAACTGGTGTCATGTACTTTTCTCCCTTTCGTAACTTTGACCTCTCCCGCCGTAAAAATTACCGGAACGCGGGAAGAGTTACAATGCGCCCCCGAGGTGCGAAATCGGTGTTTGAACCGCTCCACGAGGTGAATTGTTCTGATAGAGAGAGAGCGGTCGAAATTGGTACATTTATTGAACCGAATTGAATGAATTGAACCCGACCACGGCCAGAGGGACGCATGTATAACAAGACCAGAGCACAGCTGACACCGGTAGATCAGGAATTCATCGCGAGCTCTCTTGGCGCGACGCAGGAAGAGCAGTCGGCAATTCTGCGCCTGACGGGAGATCCCGATTCGGTGACGGACCTGCTGCACGATCGCCGGCTCTTTCAGCGCTCGATGACGGTTCCCCCGGCGTTTCTCTCGGTCTCTCCCCACCTGTTCTTTTATGTCTTCGTCTATCAGGCGCTCGAGCAGAAGCACATCGCCGATGACGACGTCGTGGACTATGTCGCGGGAGTCTGCGTCGAGTTCCGCTCCGCCGAGTCGTTCTGGCGGCTCTCCTCCTCGGGCGACAGGACGATCTACGCGGTCGATCTGATCAACCTGCTCGGAGACGTCGACAAGCACCAGCAGTACTTTCTCCGCCGGTTCATCGGCAACGCGTCGCTCTTCCTGACCGGTTTCTTCCCCGATTTCATTTTCCAGAGGAGCAAGCGGAAGGGCGCCCCGCCGATCCAGTACTACGAGGCGATCGGGATGAGGCAGTACGAGTCGGCGGCGACGGATTCTCTTTCGTACGAGGCAAACGCCGCTCCCGTCCTCGGCACGCTGGCGGAACGCTTCGTCGAGATCCGCTCGGCGATCAACGTCTATACAGACGCGCACCTGAATCTGATGAATCCGAAGAGATCGCTCGACCGGATCGAGCGGCAGGCGGCGACGCTCGATGAAGACACCTTTCGCCAATCCCTAGAGCTCTAACCTTTAGGCGCCGGCTTTAGCCGGCGTGCGCCCGCTAGCCGAACCACGCCCGCAGGAACTCCCGGTTCAATCTCGCGATGTTGAGAACAGAAATCTTCTTGGGGCACTCCGCCTCGCACGCGTAGGTGTTGGAGCAGTTCCCGAACCCTTCTTCGTCCATGCGCGCCGTCATGTTCCTCGCGCGCTCTTTTCTTTCCGCCTTCCCCTGTGGAAGGAGAGCGAGGTGCGCGATCTTCGCGCTCACGAACAGCATCGCCGAGGAATTCTTGCACGCGGCCACGCACGCGCCGCATCCGATACACGCCGCGGCGTCGAAGGCCGCGTCCGCATCGGGTTTGGGGACCGGGATGGCGTTGCCGTCGGGCACTCCCCCCGTATCCACCGAGACGTAGCCACCCGCCTGGATGATCCTGTCGAAGGACGAGCGGTCGACGACGAGGTCTTTTATCACCGGAAACGCCTTCGCCCGCCACGGCTCGACGACGATCGTCTCCCCGTCCGGGAAGGAGCGCATATAGAGCTGGCAGGTGGCCACTCCTTTGAGCGGGCCGTGCGCGCGCCCGTTGATGCACACGCCGCAGCTTCCGCAGATTCCTTCCCTGCAGTCGTGGTCGAAGGCGATGGTATCTTCGCCTCTGGAGGCGAGCCTCCGGTTGACCGAATCGAGCATCTCCAGGAACGACATGTCCGCTTCGATACCCTCCGCCCTGTACTCGACGAAGCCCCCCTTCTCGTCGCGGGAGCGCTGGCGCCACACCTTGAGCGTGAAATTCATGTGTGGCTCCTCATGTGTAGCTCCGCTGCGACGGCTTCACGTATTCGAACCGGAGGGGTTCCTTGTGGAGCACGGGGGGCTCCCCCGTGCCCTTGAACTCCCACGCCGCCACGTACGAGAAATGCTCATCGTCGCGCCTGGCTTCTCCCTCCTCCGTCTGGCTTTCTTCCCTGAAATGACCGCCGCACGACTCGGTCCTGTGGAGGGCGTCTCTGACAATCAGCTCCGCCAGTTCGAGAAAGTCCGCCACGCGCCCACCCATCTCGATCTCCGCATTGAAATTGTCCGCGCTTCCCGGAATCCTCACGTCCCTCCAGAACTCCTCCCGAAGCGCAGGCACGAGCGCAAGCGCCTTCGTCAGGCTCGCCTCGCTGCGCGACATGCCGCAGAGATCCCACATGACCTTTCCAAGCTCGCGGTGGAAGTCGTCCACGGTCCGCCTGCCCTTCGCGGAGAGGAGCCTCTTCGTCGACTCTTCGACGCGGGCTGAGGATTCTCTGACGGCGGGGTCTGAGGGCTCGATCTTTTGAAACTTCGTGGTCGCGAGGTAATCGCCGATGGTGTACGGGATGATGAAATAGCCGTCTGCGAGGCCCTGCATGAGAGCGCTTGCGCCGAGGCGGTTGGCGCCGTGGTCGGAAAAGTTGGCCTCTCCCAGAACGTAGAGGCCGGGGATCGTGCTCATCAGGTTGTAGTCGACCCACAGCCCTCCCATCGTGTAATGAATCGCCGGGTAAATCCGCATCGGCGTCCCGTAGGCGTTTTCGGCCGTGATCTCATGGTACATGTCGAACAGATTCCCGTACTTCGACTCCACCCACTCGCGCCCGTTGCGCGTGATGACGTCCTCAAAATCGAGATAGACCGCGTAGCCCGTGGCTCCGACGCCGAACCCCTTGTCGCACATTTCCTTCGCGCGCCGCGACGCGACGTCGCGCGGTACGAGATTGCCGAACGACGGATAGAGGCGTTCGAGGTAGTAATCGCGCTCCGCGTCCGGGATGTCCTTCGGGTTGCGCTTGTCTCCCGCCTTCCTGGGAACCCAGATCCGCCCGTCGTTCCTGAGACTCTCGCTCATCAGCGTGAGCTTCGACTGATGCTCGCTCGAAACGGGGATGCACGTCGGGTGGATCTGCGTGAAGCAGGGGTTGGCGAAGAGAGCGCCCCGCTTGTGCGCCCGCCAGATCGCCGTCGCGTTCGACTGCTTGGCGTTGGTCGAGAGATAAAAGACGTTTCCGTACCCGCCGGTCGCGAGGATCACCGCGTCTCCGAGATACGTCTCGGTGGCGCCGGTGACGAGATTCCGCGCGATGACTCCCCGCGCCCTGCCGTCCGCCATGACAAGATCGAGCATCTCGCGCCGGGCGTAGAACTGCACGCGTTTCTGCTCCATTTGCCTGCAGAGCGCCGAGTACGCGCCGAGGAGAAGCTGCTGTCCCGTCTGGCCGCGGGCGTAGAACGTGCGGCTGACCTGGGCGCCGCCGAACGAGCGGTTATCGAGATGCCCTCCGTATTCCCGCGCGAAGGGTACTCCCTGTGCCACGCACTGGTCGATGATGTTGTTGCTCACCTCGGCGAGCCGGTAGACGTTCGCTTCGCGCGACCTGTAGTCTCCGCCTTTGACGGTGTCGTAGAAGAGCCGCCAGACGCTGTCCCCGTCGTTCTTGTAGTTCTTGGGGGCGTTGATCCCGCCCTGGGCGGCGATGCTGTGTGCCCGGCGGGGCGATTCGTGATAGCAAAGGGATGTCACGTTGTAGCCGAGCTCGGCGAGCGAGGCGGCCGCGGACGCTCCGGCGAGCCCGGTGCCCACCACAACGATGCGGTACTTCCGCTTGTTGGCCGGATTGACGAGCTTGAGGTTGAAGCGGTGCTCCCTCCACTTCTTCTCGATGGCTCCCGCGGGTATCTTCGAAGTAAGCTCCATCGTCAGTGAAACCAGTGACAGGCGCGCGTGAAGAGAACGACCGGCATGGCCGCGAAGAGCGCCGGTATGACGAGCCAAAAGAGGACCCCAGCCCACTCGATAACGGGGGCATATTTCGCGTTCCGGAGGCCGAACGTCTGGAACGCCGATTGAAATCCGTGCCGGAGGTGGAACGCAAGAAGCACCATCGCGGCGACGTAGAACAGGCTGTAGAGCGGGCTCGAGAAGGAGTCGGTCACCAGCGCGTACATTGAGAAATTATCGCGGTGCGAGAACCGGGACGGGAACCAGAACGACTTCATGTGGATCACGAGGAAGATGAAGAGGATGCTCCCCGAGAGGAACATCGTGCGCGAAAAGAGGGTGCTGCTTTCCGATGGATCGGTCTTCAGGTACTTCTCAGGCCGGGCTTTCCTGTTCTGGATCCAGAGGTATGTCCCCGTGACGATGTGCAGGATAAAAATCGCGTAGAGGATATACTCGACAACGCTGACAACGAGGAGGCTCGGGAGAAGCTCGGCGTAGGCATCGAACGCGGCTCCTCCGTCGTTCCTGAACAGCAGCAGGTTCCCCGCGACGTGAACGACGAGGTACGCGCAGAGGCACAACCCTGTGAGTCCCGCGATCAGCTTCCTGCCGATGGAGGACCGGTAGAGCGCAATCAGCGTTCCCATTCGCCCCGCGTTTCACGTCCTGGATCGTTCACGGCTGCAAATGTACCAAATGAGGTATCTACATGCAATGACTTTTGTCAGGCCGGAATTTCGCGGACTGTCGGGGGCGGCTCGTTCAGGACAAGCCAGTAGAGCTGAAGCTGCTTCACCGCATCGGCGAATTTGAGGAAGTCGACCGGCTTGCGGATATAGCTGTTCGCGCCGAGCTTGTAGCCCCTCAAGAGATCCTGCTCCTCGGCGGAGGAGGTGAGGATCACGACGGGGAGAAGGCTCGTGCGCTGGTCTCCGCGGATCCTCTGGAGGACCTGCAGGCCGTCGATCTTTGGAAGCTTTAAATCGAGGAGCACGATTGCCGGAAGATCTCCGACATCCCTCCCGGCGTGGGCGCCGGCTGCGAAGAGGTAGTCGAGCGCTTCCGCCCCGTCCCGCGCAACCTGCACGCTGTTAAGAACATTGCTCTTGGTCAGGGCATGGACGGTAAGCTCCTCGTCGTCCGGATTATCCTCCACAAGCAGAATGACTTTATTTAGCATGTTATGCGTAGACTCCCTTCAGTTGTAATGAACCGAATCCCCGATGAATTTGCGGATCGACATCGCGCTTCCGAACAAGCCGAGAACGACCCCCACCAGCACCAATTGGAGGTAAAAGAGCGGCTCGATGCGGAGAAACTGCGCCAGCTCCGCCGAGACGAGCCCTTCCGCGATCGAGAGGACATAGTAGACGATCCCCGCCGCCGCCGCGCCTCCCACGAGGCCCTGGAACACCCCCTCGAAGAGAAACGGCGCGCGCACCACAGCGCGCGATGCGCCCACAAGCTTCATCGTGCGCAGCGCTTTCCTGCGCGCGTAGATCGTGAGACGGATCGTATTCGACACCAGAAAGATCGCCGAGATGGCGATGACGACTCCCAGTCCCAGTCCCACGGCATAGAGCGTGTTCGTCTGCCGGTCGATGAACTCAAGCATCTCCTTCTTGTAGACCACCTCTCCGATTCCCTGGATGCCCGCCACCTTCGCGTGCACGGCGTCGGCGCCTGAGGGTGTCCGGTAGCCGTCCTTTAGATAAATCTTGAACGAAGGCGGCAGAGGATTGAACTCGAGGACCTTGCCGATGTCCTCGCCGAATTCCTGCCTGAAAATTTTCGCCGCATCGTCTTTCGAAATATACTGGACCCGGTCCACTCCCTCGGTTGCAAGGAGCCGGGTCCTGATGTCATCCGTTTTCTGCTGCGACGCCGGCTCGATCAGGAATGCCTCCATCTCCACGCGCGACCGGATGCTCTCTACGATCCGCGAGGTGTTCGTCGAGATCACGTAGAAGAGTCCCAAAAGGAGGAGCGCGATCGTCATGGTGATGACGGATCCGGCCGCCGAGAGCTTCGCCCTCCTGAACCCCGAAAAGCCTTCCTTCATGACGTACAGAACGCTCATCGTGCGCGTCAGAAGTTCGATCTGTCGCGCCAGCGGGCGATCTTCCACGGCTCGCCGGACGAGGAGCGCACGAACGTGAGGTCCGCGTACCCGTCGACCCGCACCACGTCGCTCGGGTTAAACGTCACCGTGAGGTTGTATCCCCGCTCGATCGTCTGAACCGTGTCGCTCAGCGCCAGGGGCACCTCGGCGTTCCAGATGAGCGTGAGCGACTGGACATTCTGGAAGAGCCCGTATGTGACCCTCATCTCGTCGTCTCTCCCCCAGCTCACGTCAACCGCGTGATCGTAGTCGGTGTAAATGAACGTAAAATCGGGCGCGATCAGCGTTCCGTAGAGCGTCGTGTCCTTGAATGAATACGCGTTCCGGAACGAGCAGAAGAGATTCTCGATCACGGTGAAATCGCTGCACGTCTCGGAGGTCAGCTCCGTATCAAGCCTCGGCGCGAAAGGGTTGAGGCAGCTGAAGGCCGCCAGACAGAGTGCGAACGGTATCAGGAGGAGCCGTTTCACGCAGCAGAATCCCCGTCAACTCCCGCTGAACACCGCTTTCCAGTAGCTCCAGGTCGAATCGGTCGTTGTCCGCGAATCCTGCCAGCGGTAGATCGACCAGAGCTTTCGTGAATCCGTCCCGAGGTAGAGCTGCATGTTCCCCTGCACGGCCTGAGGAACGCCGTCTCTCTTGTGCGGATAAAACAGCGTGTAGTTCAGGTTGTAAATGACAGAGTCGGTTCCCGTGTACACCGGCGCCTGGTTTGGAAACGTCAGCGACGGGGCGCCGTTAGAGGGGAGCCCGAGATTCTGGAAATACCTTCGTTCCGATTCGAGGCTCCACGCGCTGAAGATGCTCGGGAAACGGGCGCGCGCTTCGGGCGCCGGGATGAATTCGTACCGCCGCACAGTTGAATCCATGAAACAGCGCATGTAGTTGTCGGCGTTATCCTCGGCGAACGCGAACTGCAGGTTTCTCAGCACAATGTCATAGGTGGTGGGAGGCGTGAATGTCGAGGTGTTCTCCGTGGGCATCGCGGGGTCGCGCGTTTGGAAGAGGTCGCATGCGGCGAGGGAGGCGAGGAGGAGCGCCACGACGGGGGCCTGCGCCCGGAGCCTCACACCGTCACTCTTCCTTCCAGGGCCCTGCTCAGCGTCGCCTCGTCCGACATTTCGAGATCCCCCCCGATGGGAATGCCCCGGGCAAGCCGCGTGATTTTGACGCCGAGAGGCCTGAGGAGCCGCGTCAGGTAAATCGTCGTGGCTTCTCCCTCGACATTCGGGTTGAGCGCGAGGATGATCTCCGCCACGCCGGGCCTGATGCGCTCGAGCAGTTCCTTCACCTTTAGGTCCTCGGGACCGATCCCGTCAAGGGGCGAAAGCGATCCTCCGAGGACGTGATAGAGGCCCGGGTACTCGTTCGTCTTTTCGAGCGCGATGACGTCGCTCGGCTCTTCGACGACGCAGATCAGGGCGGGGTTCCGCTTGGAGCCCGAGCAGATCGCGCAGGGGTCGCTCTCGGTAAACGTCCAGCAGGTCGTGCAGTACTTCATCTTCTCCCTCACGGCGACGAGCGCGTGCGCCAGCTCTAGGACCTCCTCCTTCGGGACCTTCAGGAAATGGAGAGCGAGGCGCTGGGCGGACTTGTGCCCGATGCCCGGGAGTTTCGAGAGCTCTTCAGTCAGCTGCTTTAACGAGTCGGGAATCTGGGGCATCGTATCCTGTGTAGGCGCCGGCTTTAGCCGGCGTTGGCTGAATGATCAAATCGGTTCAACTGGTGTCACGGTCCATACCCTGACACGACCCGGGAAACGCTGCCGAGCCTGCGTCGGCGAATTATCCTCCTCTCGATCGTTCCGCCGCTCCGCGGCGGAATGCTGCTTCGGGGCGCTCCGCGCCCCCACTTGTAGGCGCCGGCTTCAGCCGGCGTCTCAGCAGATAAACCGCATCGGTTGCGGAGCGCGAATACCGCCGTGAGGGTGAACGGAAGGAGGGGCTCAAAAGCCGGGCAGGTTCAGACCAGGGATATTGGGAAGCATTCCTGAGGTCGCCTTGCTCATTTCTTCCTGGGCAACCTTCTGCGACTCCTCAAGGGCTTTGTTGACCGCCGCGACGACAAGATCCTCAAGCATCTCGGCGTCGGCGGGATTGATGACCTCTTTCTCGATCTGGATCTTCGTGAGCTGCTGTCTGCCGTTGGCGGTGACCTTCACCATCCCTCCGCCGGATTCGGCGGTCACGGTTTTCCGCTCCAGCTCGGCCTGGGCCTGAGCCATCCTCTCCTGCATCTTCTGCACCTGCTTCATCATTCCCTGCAAATTCGGCACGACCATCGTACGCCCTTGAGAAAAGTGTCTTCATCCGTGGCGGAAGGCAACCGTGCCCAAGCGGTGACATGCCCGGTTGCGCAGTATGTGTGAATATATCTTTTTGGGGGGGGAAAACCAAACCTTTTTGACTTGCCGGCTTAATTTCAGTACAATCCAGAGACCTTCGGGAGAACCCCTATCCATTGCTCGATCGGCCTCATGAGAACCGGCTGCATGATGTTCCTCCATCTGCTGACGTTGACGGCCCTTGCACAGACGCCCTCGATCCGGGTCAAGATCAACGGCGGTATCGACACCGCCAACTCGGATATCTCCCAGGTCATCCATCTCTGGAAAAGTTACCTTAACTCAAATCCCGACAGCGTCTACGACAACCCGTACTGGAACGACGCTGAGAAATGGATGTATTCGGGCAAGTTCGACCTTTTGAATTCGACCTATTACAGCCCCAGTCTCTATGCCTACCTGCCGTACTGGAGGGCGACCATCATGAGTGTTTCTCAAATCAAAGGCGGGTTCGCTCTCCGGACGCTTTTTGCAACCACCGACTCGGGTTTCGCGTATCCGATGTGTATCGCGGAAGTCGGTGCGATGAAAGAGGGCGGCCGCTACAGGCTCTGCAATATGCTGCCGATGAATACAAGCGGCTGGGGCCACGAAAAGGTCGGGAGCGTACGGTTCATCTTCCCTCCTTCGCATACATTTGACCGGGATCTAGCCCTGCGCATGAACTCGTTCGTCGACTCGCTCACCGCCCTCTGGAACATCAGGCCTGTCGATGTCGACTACTATCTCGCGGATACCCGGGACGAACTCTATAAGGCGATCGGGCTTGACTATCACCTCGGCGAGGGTAACATCGCGCGGCCTTCCGGCTCATCGGATGCCCGGAACCGAATTGTGTACGGGGCCGGTCAGGGCGAGTACTATCCGCACGAGTTTGTACACGTATACATGAGTCCGCTCTTTACGAACTGCCACGGATATTTCCATGAGGGGTATGCGACGCTTCTGGGGGGCCATAAAGGGCACGACCTCAGCTGGCATATCAGGCGAATGGATCGATATCTCATGGAACATCCCGCTCTCGACCTCGATACCGTACTTGGTTTCTGGGATATGGACTTCCAGACGACTCCGCTATACGTTTTTGGCGGCCTGCTCTGCAAAATGGCGGAGGACAAGGGCGGGCTTCCGATGCTGAAGCGGCTGATGTCATCGGGCAAGACAGACGATGACTTCTACCGCGCGATCGAAGACATTTTCGGTGTTCCGCGGACTAAGCTGAACGGGTTCCTGCGAAGCAAGATCTCCGAGTATGCATCAAAGTAGCGAGCGATGAAGCTCCTCGTCATCGGAGCAACAGGCGGAACTGGCCGCGCCCTCGTGGAGCAGGCGCTGGCTCAGGGTCATTCGGTCAGGGCCCTCGTGCGCAACCCAGCGGGCGTGACGAGAACCCACGATCGGCTCGAAGTCCTGACCGGCAATGTGCTCGACTACGGCTCCGTCGAGCGGGCAGTGGATGGAGCGGACGCAGTGCTCTCCACCCTCGGACACAAGAAGTGGTTTATCAAATCGACCATTCTGTCTGACGGGACCCGGAATATCATCCGCGCGATGGATAAGCACGGGGTAAAGCGCTTCATCTGCGAGACATCGCTCGGGATCGGAGACAGCCGGTTCCGGCTTGGGCTCTATTACACGCTCTTTGTCATTCCCGTCATCACCTACTTTTACTTCAAAGACAAGGAGCGGCAGGAGGCTCTCATCAGAGAAAGCTCGCTCGATTGGACGATCGTCCGGCCGGGCCAGCTGACGAACGGAAGACGGCGGGGTACTTACCGGCAGGGACGGAACATCGGCAGTTACGTCTTGACGGTCAGAATCTCACGCGCGGATGTGGCCGATTGCATGCTGAAACTCCTGAACCATCACTCCTACGACAGGCAAACCGTAGAAGTGGCTTACTGATACCTCGCCGCAAGGCGGAGACCGCTCTGCCGGCGCCCGGGAAAGCGCTTCGATCGCCGGGTTGACTCTATACGATCAAAATCATACATTCGCTTTGGTCGATTCTGACCTCCGCGGCTCAGACCCCATGACGACCCACCGTTCGTATGGATGAAGACCTGAGGGGTTGGCCGATGTTCCGTGAATACGATTAACCTCATCCAATCCTGGAGGGCCTATGCGTCGGAACATTGGAATCATCTGTGTTCTCATCCTCTTCCTTCGTCTCTTCTCAGCAAGCGCCTTTGCTCAGGGCGGGTCGGTTCTGATCTGCTCGGGAAGCGGCGGTTTACCGGTCCGGGGGTCAACCGGTGAATTGCCTTCCGGATCCCACTCGGGCGGTCCGGGTGGATCAATCATCATTCAAAGTCTCCCCGGCTTCATCACAGTTCCCCCGACCGCCCCGCAATCCCCTCCGCCCAAACTTGGTTTCTTCGCGATCTCGGCCTTCTCGGGCACCATGCATTTTGGCCTCTCCGCCGATACGGGCCACACGTTTACCTTCCACACAGCTCCGTGTTCGGTGAATATGGGAGTAACGCACTCCATGGATTCAGCAGGAGTCAACTACTACAACACGGAGCTGCTCTCCATAGGCGCGTCGGGCGGAACACTTCCCCCGGGTGTCGAACTGCGCGAAAGCCCTACGAAGGCCTCTGCCGGCAAAATGTCGATCGACTCGCTATCGCCGGGTGAGTTCCGGATCAGCAGCTTCTTCGACGTCTTCATCGAAGTAAGCCTGGACGGGGGGGCGACCTGGAATCCTATCAACGACTCAATGCATGTCACGACTCGCCCCGGCCTTCAGCCGGTCAACGTCCACTGCGAGTGTTATCCGTACTCGACGGTGATGCAATTGCGTAGCTGCGGGGATATCACTGTCGCCGGGAATGTCGTCGGAACAGGAAGTCTCATCACGTGCGATTACTCCGCGGCGATGTTCGCGCAGGGCACATCTCCGGCATTCATCTCTGTCCAGGGGAAATCGGTCCTCGACCCCTCTTCGGATGCGGGCGTTGCCCTCTACTCGGCGGGAACCACGAACCTCTTGCCCGCGGAACCGCCGTCGGGGTACTACAGTACTGAAATGCTGTCGCTCAATCTCTTCGGGGGAAACCTGCCCGCCGGCACGCTTGTCAGGGAAAGCCCCAGCAAGGCATCGCGTGGGCAGATCATCGCGACCCAAAATCTGGATAGTTCCTACAACATCAGCAGTTTCTTCGACGTCTTCTTCGAGGTAAGCACGGATGGAGGAGGCACCTGGTCTGCCGCCGATCGCCCGGTCTATTTCGACATTCAATCGTCGGGAAATCTCTCCCCCGGCTCCGGCGGATCCATTTCTATGTGCACGCCGGGCAGCGGCCTTCCGGTTCAGGCAGGGTACAGTGAGCTCCCTGCGGCTGCTCATCAGGGGAACGGAGGATCGATCAGCCTTCTGAGTCTTTCCCCGACGATTACGTCCACGGGGAGCCCCGGTGCCGCACC
The DNA here is from genome assembly GCA_964512655.1 of uncultured Chlorobiaceae bacterium. Classification (GTDB taxonomy): domain Bacteria; phylum Bacteroidota; class Ignavibacteria; order UBA10030; family SZUA-254; genus VBOC01. The sequence goes on from CAZEJT010000011.1 coordinate 34,959, forward strand.
CGCGCTCGGTCTCATCTCGTTCCCCTCCATCGCCGGCACGTTCAAAGGCGCCCTCTCCACCGACGGAGGAGTAAACTTTACCCCCTATACGGCACCCGTGAGCGGTACCGTTATCGTCGCCCACGCGAAGGATAGCGCGGGGATTCAATCAATCTATACAGAGATGCTTTCGCTGAGCATCTCGGGAGGGAATCTGCCGGGGAACGTGAGGCTTCGGGAAAACCCGAATAAGCTTTCCTCCGGCCACGCGAGGATAGATACGGGCTCCGGGGGATACCGGGTGGACAGCTTTTTCGACATATTCTTTGAAGTGAGCCTTGACGGCGGAGGAACCTGGACGCAGATCGTCGATTCGATGCGGATCGCGGCTCGCCCGGTCCCAAAGGCCGTCCGGGCCAAGAATGATTCGCTCCCGGCAAAGCCGGCCCACACCTCTCTCCCGAACTGCAGCCACGAGGGACCGTCCCTTGCCGCGCCGGTCGCCACTCTCGGGGTGCCGAACAGTGTCCTGGCAAGCGGTTACCTCGCCGAGATCAGAAACCTGAGATTCGACACGACCGTCAACTACGCTCCTCCCTCTGTAGGCGGCTCCAGAACAGATCCGGTGCATGGGAAGGCCACCGTTTCGATATCCACCGACGGAGGAGCGACGTTCACAAATTACGACGAGTCATTCACCGGAAGCGTGCACACTCAGGGCACATTTGCGGCGGGAAGCGACCGCTACTACGACACCGAGATGCTCTCACTGGACATCTCGGGGGGAGCGTTTCCTCTGGGGACGATGGTGAGGGAAAGCCCCACCAGGGCGTCGCGCGGTCAGACGACGATCACGTCTCTTCCGGGAGGCCAGTTCAACGTGACCAGCTTCTTCGATGTCTGGATCGAACTCAGTACTGACGGAGGAGCCACATGGATGCCCATGGCAGGAGCGGATCACATCGCGCTCACACCGGCCGTTACCCTCGCCGTCAACTCCGGCTGGAACATGGTCTCTCTCCCCACGGGGAAAACGAACGTCCAGATCCCGGCTCTCTTCACCACAGCGGTTTCAAAAGGATATTATTACGACGGCTCCGGATATCAGGTGAGCACGACGATGAATCACGCCCTCGGGTACTGGCTGAAGTGCAACGCGGGAGAAGCGATCGGCCTTGACGACACACCGCTTGCCTCTGACACGGAGAACGTTCTTACAGGATGGAACATGATCGGAGCGATCGGTTCGCCGATCGCAGTCACAGGAATCGGAAGCGTCCCCGGCGGGATCATCACATCCAGATTTTTCGGCTACGCCGGGAGTTATGCACCCGCGGAAACTCTCCGCCCGGGCGCGGGATATTGGGTGAAGGTAAACCAGAATGGAAAACTGGCACTATCGACAGGCGCGGTGGCAACGCCCTCGGCACGCATACGGATTCAGCCCGACGGCGAAATGCCCCCGCCTCCCCCCGAGGGCCAGAGCGGATCGGCCGCCCTCCCGAAGGCATTTGCGCTGGAGCAGAACTATCCCAACCCGTTTAACCCGGCCACCACGATTTCGTACGCCCTCCCTCAATCCTCCAGAGTCCGGCTCTCGGTTTTCAATATGCTGGGGCAGGAGATTGCGGTCCTCGCAGACGGGTTGGAGAGCGCGGGCTACCGGTCGGCGACCTTCGACGCGGGCTCGATTCCGAGCGGCGTCTATTTTTATCGCTTGCGGGTGAGCCCGCCGTTCGACGGCGTCTCGTCGCCGCACGGCCTCTTCACGGACGTGAAAAAACTCGTGGTGATCCGATAAACCGCAACCAAAGGTGAAGTGAGCCCCATGCACAGATTCCGAGTTGTCCTCCCTGGCTTCCTCGCGGCGATCCTCTCGACGAGTGCGCTCGCTCAGTGGCCCGCCCCCCAGACTCCCGTGATCCCTGAATCGGACGGCTACATCCTCATTCCAAAAGCCGCCGAGAGGCCAAAGAAGGATCATGTGTACAAGGCCGTCTTCGAGGCGACTCAATTCCCGGAACACGCGAACCAGCTTCTCCCCGCGCTCAACAACGCGGGCTCCGAGCTGAACGCGCTCGGCGTGGAGGGGGTCCCCCGCGAGAACAGGAAATTCGTCGTCGTGTTTCACGGCGCCTCGCTCGACGGCCTCCTCGATGACGCGCACTACAAGGAGCGGTATGGAGTCAAGAATCCCAACCTCAAGGTGCTCTCGGAATTCAAACGCGAGGGGGTGAAACTCTACGTCTGCGGTCAGAATCTGGCCAGCGAAAAAATCGACCCGGCCACCATCACTCAGGACGTGACGCTCGCGAGCGACGCGCTGATTGTCCTTATGCATTTCGAGAATAACGGGTATGCTCACCTGACCTTCTGAATTCCCCCCCGCACCGTTTCCGGGGCCTCCCTGAGGCGTGGAACGCCGATGGCCTGCGGACTGTTTAGATCTACTAAGAAGCCCATGCTAATTCGCGAACGTTAGGAGTCTTATCGTAATCCTGCGAGGTGCCGTTGGCGCCTCTTCTTCCCTCTTCTGCGGCCTTCCCGCCGCCCTCGGATGCCCAATTTCTTGACTTTCTGCGCAATTTCACGTAAATTTTGAGCGATAGGTCCCCCGATCCGCTTGAATTCAAAGAATACTCCCATCTTGCGAACCCGCCGCCAGAGCGCTGCGGCAGGCACCGACAAGAAGATCCAGGATGAACTGAAGAGAAGCGGGAACATCCCGGGCCATATCGCCATCATCATGGACGGGAACGGGCGGTGGGCGAAGAAACGCGGCTTCCCCCGCATCGCGGGCCACAAGGAAGGGGTCGAATCGGTCAGGGACACCGTGGAGGCGTGCGGACAGCTGGGAGTCAAATACCTCACCCTGTATGCGTTCTCGACCGAGAACTGGAAACGCCCCCGCGAGGAAGTATCTATGCTCATGCGCCTCCTCATGCGGGCGCTGCGCGACGAAACAGACCGGCTCTACCAGAACAACGTCTCCGTGCACACAATCGGGGAGACCTCTTCTCTCCCGCTGGAAGTGCAGGAGGAGCTCTTTGACGCGATTGAAAAAACGAAAACCAATACCGGCCTCCATCTTTGCCTGGCCCTGAGCTACAGCGGCCGGTGGGATCTGGCGCGGGCGGTTCGCGCAATCGCCCTGGGGGTACAGCAGGGCTCACTCTCCCCGGAGAAAATCGATGAACGTCTCATCTCGCAATACCTCTCCACGAATAACGCGCCCGATCCGGACCTCCTCATCCGCACCAGCGGAGAGTTCCGGATCAGCAATTTCCTCCTCTGGCAGCTTGCCTACTCCGAGATTTTCATCAGCGAGTGCTTCTGGCCTGATTTTCGCCGCAAAGAGCTGTACCGCGCGGTGGCCGATTACCAGCGGCGGGAGCGCCGGTTCGGCTTGGTGAGCGAGCAGCTCCAATCGCGCCGGCAACGGGGGACCTTTCTGGAACGGCTTCTGAAAAATGTTTCGGGCTAAGAAGCTCTTCGCTGTCATATTCCCCGTCCTCGCGTTCAGTTTCATCCTCTGCCGGCCGGAGGCGTACGGCCAGAGGCCCAATCCCGAGACCTACAAGATCATGGGCATCTCCGTCGAGGGCAACAATCCTCAGACGGGGACCGAATCGAGCGCCATCATCGCGAACTCTGGCCTGAAGGTCGGGGACGAGATCTCGATTCCCGGCGAGCAGGCCCACGCGGCGATCATGAAGCTCTGGGCGCTGCGCATTTTTTCCGACATCCAGGTCCTCGTCGACCACAAGACCCAGGACGGCGTCTATCTTCTCCTCAGGGTGAAGGAATACCCCCGGTTTGAGAGCCTGTCGATCCATGGCGCCGACGATGTGAGCGAAGACGACGTCAAGAAAAAGGTCACGCTCACGAAAGGGCAGATTCTCACGCCCCAGGACACCAGCAAAGTCATCGCGGCGGTCAAGCAGTTGTACGAGGAGGAAGGACACCTCCTTGCGCGCGTCACATCCCAGCTTGCCGCGGAGGACTCGTCGAAGCCGAACCGGATGACCCTCAGGCTCTCGATCGACGAAGGACCGAGCGTTACGATCGACAGGGTCCACGTCCTCGGGACCTCCGCCTTCAGCGAAGACGACCTGAAAGGGCAGCTCGACGATACGAAGGAGAAGACCTGGTGGCACTTCTGGTCGCATCCAAAGTTCGACAAGAAGAAGTTCGAGGCCGACAAGGAGAAGCTCCTGAAGTTCTACAGGAAGAACGGCTACCTCGACGCCGAGGTCGTCTCGGATACGACGTGGTACAGCGCCGACAAGCGAAAAATCGAGGTGCAGCTGACCGTGCGCGACGGGCCGCAGTACAAAGTGAGAAGCATCACCTGGGAAGGAAACGCCGTCTACAAGCCCGAGGTGCTCAACGAGCGCCTGCAGTTCCACCCCGGCCAGGTCTTCGACGAGGAGAAGTTCGAGCAGAACCTCCGGGGAAGCCCTGATCAGAACGACGTCGCGTCCCTCTATCTCGACAACGGATACCTGAAGTTCAATCTCCTTCCCGAGGTGAAGCGCATGCGCTGCGATTCGCAAACGGTGGGCGCGTGCGACAGTGTCGATATCACAGTCCGCGTCTACGAGCGAAACCAGTTCCACATCGGGCAGGTCGACATCAAGGGGAACAAGAAAACCCATGACAACGTCATCCGCCGCGAGCTCTTCACGCGTCCGGGCGACTTCTTCAACCGGTCGGCCATCATCCGGAGCCTCCGTCAGCTCTCCCAGCTCAATTACTTCAACCCGGAAAAACTCAAGCCCGACACGAGGCTCGTCGACGACCAGACCGTCGACCTGATCTACGAAGTCGAGGAGAAGTCGAGCGACAACGTGAACGCCTCCGTCGGCTACAGCGGCGCCTTCGGCGTCACGGGGGCCCTCGGGTTCACCATCAACAATTTTGCGATCTCCGAGCCCCTGTCGGGGGGCGCCGGCCAGGTGCTGAACTTCGACTGGCAGTTCGGCGAGGGGTCGAGGTTCCGCACCTTTTCGCTGAGCTTCACCGAGCCCTGGCTCTACGACACGCCGACGACGCTCGGAATCAGCCTCTTCGATACGCGCCAGATTTACATCTACGACCTCCAGCAGACCGGCTTGTCCGTCCGCGTCGGGCGGGGCCGGTTGAGCTGGCTCGACGTCTATTCCCGCCTCGATTACACTCTGCGCTTCCAGCGGAACGACGTCAACGACAACGGGGGCAATCCGCTCTACCGCGTCGGCAAAACGAACCAGGTGAGCCTGACCCAGACGATCTCGAGGAACAGCACCGACAGCCCGATCTTCGCGACGACCGGGTCGGTCGTCTCCCTCACCGCCGAGGTCTCGGGCGGCCCGCTCCTCCCCGGCAACGTCGGGTACCACAAGTGGCTCTTCAACGCCGATTGGTACTCGCCGCTCTTCAATTCGGGGCGGCTCGTCCTCTTCTCCTCGACGAGCCTCGGCTACGTCGACGCGTTCCACAACGATTACGAGATTCCGCCGATCGAATACTTCTACATGGGAGGAACGGGTCTCGGGTTCGCGGCAACCACTCCTCTGCGCGGCTACGACGACCAGAGCGTCGGTCCCCGCAACAACTCGGGTCCGGCCGGCGGGCGCGTCCTCGAGAAGCAGACCTTCGAACTGCGACTCGCGGTCACGCTTAACCCGATCCCGATCTACTTCCTCGGATTCGCCGAGGCGGGCAATGTCTTCACCGACTTCCACCACGCCAACTTCCCCGACGTGAAGCGCTCGTACGGCTTCGGGGCGAGGCTTCTGATCAATCCCATCGGACTGATCGGGTTCGACTACGGCTACGGCGCGGACCACGTCCTTTCCACCGACGGGGGTCCCGACGGATGGAGATTTCATTTTCAATTCGGCCGGGGCTTCTGACCGGCTTCACCGGTGGACGCATCTATTCACAACTGTATGAGGAAATCGTGAAACGACTCGCAGCAATTCTCTCTCTCTTCATTCTCACACTCGCCGCTCCCTCTTCCGGGCTTCGCGCTCAGGGCCTGAAAATCGGATTCGTCAATTCCGCTAAGGTCCTGCAGGAATTCCCCGAAGCCATGGAGGCCCAGCAGAAGCTCGACGCGATGGGCAAGGGGTGGCAGGGCCAGCTTGAGCAGATGGACAAGGAGTTTCAGGCGAAGTACGCCGAGTTCCAGAAGAAGGAAGCCCTCCTGAACGACCAGGAGAAGAGGACCCAGCGCGACGATCTTCTCCAGCTTCAGCAGAAAGGGCTTGCGTTCCGGCAGGAGAAGTTCGGCAACGAGGGAGAGCTCGCCATCGCGACCGATTCCCTCCTTCGCCCGATCAAGCAGAAGGTCATGAAGGTCATCGAGGCGGTCGCCAAGGACCAGAAGCTCAACTTCATGTTCGACCGGAACGAACAGATCCTGGTGCTCCTGTACGGGGAGCAGAAGTACGACTACACGAATCTCGTGATCGACCGCCTCAAACGGGGCGGCTCGGCAAACAAATAACACATGTCTTGAGAAGGTGACCCTTATGAAAGCAACAGCAATGGTCCTCTGCGCCCTGGCGCTCTGCGCCGCCGGCCTCCGGAGGGCGGATGCCCAGGCAAAGATCGGATGGATCAATTCGGCCGCCATCATGGACAAGCTCCCCGAGGCGCAGGACGCCCAGCGCCAGATCGACAATACCGTGGGCCAGTGGCAGTCCGAGCTCTCCAAGATGCAGAGCGAGTGGCAGTTGAAGTACGAAGAGTATGACAAGAAGAAGCTGATCCTCACGGACCAGCTCCGCGCCCAGACGGAGAAGGATCTGCAGGATCTCGACAAAAAAATTGCCGACTACCGGAACAAGAAATTCGGGCAGAACGGCGAGCTCTTCCAGAAGCAGAACGAGCTGATGAAGCCGGTGCAGAACAAGATCTTCAAGGTGCTCGAGGACATCGCGAAGGAAGAGAACTACGACTACGTGTTCGACAAGAGCGGCGACATCCTTCTGATGTACACCAACGACAAGTACGACCTCACGGCGAAGGTATTCGACCGCATGACGAGCTTCAATAAATGAAGCTGACCGACATCGCCGTGCTCCTCGATGGGGAGGTTGTGGGGAACGGCGGCGTGGATATCGAACGGGTCGCAAAGATCGAGGACGCGGGCAGGGGCGATATCACCTTCCTCGCAAACCAGAAGTACAAAAAGCACGTGAACACGACCGCGGCATCTGCCATCCTGGTGTCGCGGGACCTCCCCCTGGGAGAGTTCGAGGGCCGGAAGGGCCCGCTGGCATTCGTGAAAGTGGCAGACCCGTACATGTCCTTCCTCCGCCTCATCGACAGATTTCATCCAGCTCCTGCACCGCTTAGGAGAGGCATCCATCCCTCCGCTCTCGTGGCCAAGTCCGCCCGCATTTCCCCGGACGCCGCAATCGGCGCCCTTGTATCCGTCGGCGAGGAGTGCGCGATAGGAGCGGGAGTGTCGATCCATGCCGGGTCGGTCATCGGTGACGGGGTTGAGATCGGCGACGGGTCGCTCCTCTATCCCAATGTGGTTGTCCGTGAGGGGTGCAGGATCGGGAAACGCGTCATCATACATCCAGGGGCCGTCATCGGAAGCGACGGCTTCGGCTTCGCCCCCACACCCGACGGCGCTTACGAGAAGATTCCCCAGCGCGGCATTGTCGTGATCGATGACGACGCAGAAGTGGGAGCCAACTGCACGATCGACCGGGCCACGCTCGGAGAGACGCGCATCGGCAGGGGCGTCAAGCTCGACAACCTGATCCAGATCGCGCACAACGTGGTCATCGGCGACAACACGGCGATTGCGGCCCAGGCAGGAATATCAGGGAGCACGAAGCTTGGAAAGAACTGCGCCGTAGGCGGCCAGGCCGGCCTCACCGGACACCTCGAGATAGCCGATCGCACTACCATCCTCGCCCAGTCGGGAGTCCACAAATCCGTCCGCGAACCCGGCCAGCTCTGGTTCGGCTATCCGGCGAGGGAGAGAAGCGACGCCCTGCGGATCGAATCGGCGCTGCTCCGGCTTCCCGCCCTCATCAACGAAATCAGGGAGCTCCGGAACCGCGTCAGGGAGCTTGAGGAAACTCTTCAGGCGCGCGAATCGCGCCCCATCCAGTAGAGGAGGAACGACACATGCTGGTCCACCAACGAACCATTAAGCAGCCCGTCTCTCTGACCGGCGTCGGCCTGCATACGGGAGTGACGACGAAGATGACCTTTCTCCCTGCCGCGATCGACACGGGCATCAGGTTTCGGCGGTCGGACCTCCCCGGAAAGCCGGAAATCCCGGCTGTGGTCGATCTCGTCGTGGAAGTGGAGCGGGGAACGACTCTCCGGCAGGGAGAAGCCAAGGTTCACACCGTCGAGCACGTCCTCGCCGCGGCGGTCGGGCTTCAGATCGACAACCTCATCATCGAACTGGACAACGTCGAGCCGCCGATCATCGACGGGAGCGCCCAGCCGTTCGCGGAGGCGCTGATGAAGGCGGGGTTCGTCCAGCAGGATGCCCCGAAGGACTACCTGATCATAGACCAGCCGGTGCGGTACACCGATGAGAAAAACGGCGTCGACATCGTGGCCCTTCCCACCGACGAGTACCGCATGACCGTGATGATCGACTACCAGAACCCGGCGCTCGGGAGCCAGCACACCGGGCTCTTCGATCTTGAGAAGGAGTTCGTCAAGGAGTTTTCGCCGGCACGGACCTTCTGCTTTCTCCATGAGGTCGAATCTCTCCACGCCCAGGGCCTGATCAAGGGCGGAAACCTCGACAACGCGATCGTGATCGTAGACCACGATATGACCGAGGACGACGCGGCGCGGATCATGAAAAAGGTCAGGCTTACCAAGACGCACGTGATCGGAAAGAACGGGATACTCGACAACAAGCAGCTCCGGTTCAAAAACGAGCCCGCGAGGCACAAGCTTCTCGATCTTATGGGCGATCTCGCTCTGATCGGCGTGCCCTTCAAAGCGCAGATCCTCGCCGCGCGCCCCGGCCACGCGAGCAACGTCGAGTTCGCCAAGAAGATCCGGAAGCTCTATAAGCAGGAAAAGTTCGTCAAAAAATACCAGTTCGTGAAGAAGGAGGGCGTAGTCTTCGACAGCACCGCCCTTCTGAAGATCCTCCCGCACCGTTTCCCGTTCGTTCTGGTCGACAAGATCACCGAGTTCAAGATGGACGAACGGATCGTCGGAGTCAAGAGCGTCTCCTCCGGCGAATGGTTTTTCCAGGGACATTTCCCCGGAAGGCCGATCATGCCCGGAGTGCTGATCTGCGAGGCGATGGCCCAGACAGGGGGCGTGCTCCTCCTCAACGGGCTCGACAACCCCGACGGAAAGCTGGCGATGTTCACGAGCATCAACAATTGTAAGTTCCGCAGGCCGGTAGTCCCCGGCGATCAGCTCCACATCGAAGTCACGATCGTCAACCGGCGATCCAAGCTCGCGCAGCTGCAGGGCAAGGCATTCGTCGGCGGCGAGCTCGCTGCGGAAGCCGAGTTCGGCGCCGCGATCGTCGACAGAGACGAGACTCCGGCCCGGTAGCCGCTGGTTGTAGGCGCTGTTTGCCCGCGCCGATTGTCTGCTCTGGTTGTAGGCGCCGGCTTGAGCCGGCGTGCGTTTCGTCCCGGCACGCTCTGTGCCACTCTACGCGCCGTCGTATCGCGCGGATGTAGCCGCGGGCTTTAGCCCGCGCTCTTTTCAGCGTTGCCGGACGGCCCTGAAGAAAACTTTTGCACAACTCATTCCTTTATGAGCACTTCCGTACATAACACAGCGATCGTAAGCCCCAAAGCACAACTTGGTGATAATGTCGTCATCGGCCCCTTCGCGGTCGTCGAGGACGATGTTATTATCGGGAACGGCACCCATATACATTCACATGTCTTCGTCGCAAATGGAGCCCGGATCGGGAAGGAGTGCAAGATTCACCACGGCGCTGCCGTCTCCACCCAGCCCCAGGATCTTAAGTTCCGGAACGAGATTACAACCCTCGAACTCGGAGACCACACCGTCGTCAGGGAGTATGCCACGCTCAATCGCGGGACGCACGAGCGCTGGAAAACGACCATCGGCAGCCACTGCTTCTTCATGGCCTATGCCCACGTGGCCCACGACTGTGTGGTCGGGAATCACGTCATCCTCGCGAATGCGGTCAACATGGGCGGGCATGTCGTCATCGAGGATCACGCGGTCGTTGGGGGTGTTGTGGCGATCCACCAGTTCTCCCACATCGGCCGACATTCCATGATCGGGGGCGGGTTTCGCGTCACCAAGGACGTTCCACCCTATGTCCTCGCCGGTCAGGAGCCGCTGGCTTTCAGCGGACTCAACATCGTGGGCTTGCGCCGCCGCAATTTTTCTCAGTCAGTCCTCGATAATCTCGAGAAGGCATACCAGATCGTGTACCACAACCAGCTGAACGTGTCGCAGGCGCTCGAAAAGATCAAGACCGAGCTTCCCATGACCGAAGAGGTGCGCAACGTGGTGGAGTTCATCGAAAAGAGCAAGCGCGGAATTATCTGGACCCGCAGATGAGCCCGCAGATACGATGGACGTTCATCGATACCGGATTCCATCCCGGGGCATTCAATATGGAGTTCGACGAGATGCTCGCGGCCCGCGCGGCGAGCGATCCCGAAACCGCCGCGCTCAGGGTCTACGGGTGGAATCCGGATGCAATATCGATCGGAGTTCACCAGAGCGAGGATGATTTCGACGCCGCTGCGCTCAAACGCGAGGGCATCGACCTCGTCCGTCGGCCCACGGGCGGTCGCGCAATCCTTCATTCACACGAATTGACGTACAGCGTCGCGATGCCGGTAGAGGAATTAGGCCCCCGGGAAACATACCGTTTCATCAGCAGAGGAATCCTCCGCGCGCTTGCCATCATGGGAGTTGAAGCCACGGTCACCGAACAGGACCAAGGGCTCAGGTCCCATCCGGAGGACCCGGCGTCGGTACCCTGCTTCAGCAGCACGGCAAAGGATGAGATCCAGGTCGCAGGCAGAAAGCTTGTCGGAAGCGCCCAGCGTCGTTATGGCCGCATCGTACTTCAGCACGGCTCTGTTCTACTCGGTCCCGAGCACCGGCGCATCGTCGAATTCCTCTCTCATTCCGCGATAAACTCCCGATCGCTCCTTGAGGAAGATCTCACAAACCGCACGATCGACGTCGAAACAATCCTCAGACGGGATGTTACTTTTGAGGAATGCGCCGTCGCGATGAGACGCGGCTTCGAGCTTGCGTGCGGGATCATTTTCGAGGATGAGGAATCGCTTAATACGTGGAATCCATTACCGGCTGCGCCTCATATTCAAATCGATCGTTCCGCCGCTCCTGCGGCGGAATGCATCTCCGGGCCCTCCGCGCCCGCACTTCGAGCCTCATCGCTCCCGGTAGGCGCGGGCTTTAGCCCGCGTTAACACTCATGGAACGAGCATACCAATGGCACTCGCTATGAAGAATAATAAGAAAACTCCCGCCGCGAAACCCCGCGTGGTCACCACGAAGACCGTCATGACCATGAAGCAGACCGGCGAGAAGATCGCCATGCTCACGGCCTACGACTTCCTCGTGGCGAAATATCTTGACCAGGTCGGGACCGACATCATCCTCGTGGGCGACTCGCTCGGGAACGTCGTTCATGGATACGAGACGACTCTTCCCGTGACCGTCGACGACATGATCTATCATGCGAAGGCGGTGAAGCGCGCCGTCAGGAACGCTCTCATTGTGGTGGACATGCCGTTCATGTCGTTTCAGGCCAGCGAGGACGAGGCCGTACACAACGCCGGGCGGATTATGAAGGAAGTAGGTGTAGGCGCGGTGAAGCTCGAAGGAGGCGCGTACATCGCGGACATCGTCAGGCACCTCGTGAGGATCGGCATCCCCGTGATGGGGCATCTGGGGCTCACGCCTCAGGCAATCAACAAGTTTGGAACGTACGAGGTGCGCGCGCAATCGAAAGCCGAGGCCGACGAGCTTCTTAATGATGCTAAAGTCCTCGCGGAGGCGGGGGTGTTCGCGATCGTTCTCGAGAAAATCCCGGCGGCGCTCGCAAAACGCGTCACGAAGGCGGTGTCCGTGCCGACCATCGGGATCGGCGCCGGGCCGGACTGCGACGGTCAGGTCCTCGTCGTCTACGACATGCTGGGACTTACCGAAGAATTCAAACCCCGCTTTGTGCGGCGCTACACCGAGCTCGCGGAGATCATGCGGACCGCGTTCCGGAAGTATATCGACGACGTGAGATCGAAACGCTTCCCCACGGGGAAGGAGAGCTACTGAGAGGGATGGCCCGCGCGCCCCGGAAGAAGCTCAGGATCCTCGTCTCAAACGACGATGGGATCGACGCACCGGGCATCGAAGCGGTCGTCGGCGAATTGAAAAAGATCGGGGAGGTCACCGTCGTCGCCCCTGACAAGCAGAGAAGCGCCGTCGGCCACGCGATCACGGTGAACTACCCTCTGCGGGTCTCGAAATTCTACAAAAACCGCGCCTTCTTCGGCTACGCCGTAGAGGGCACACCGGCCGACTGCGTGAAATTAGCAATTCGCTCGCTCCTCAAAGAGAAGCCCGACATCCTCGTTTCGGGCGTGAACCACGGCTCCAACACCGCCATCAACATCATCTACTCGGGCACCGTCTCCGCCGCCACGGAAGGCACGGTCCTCGGGATCCCGTCCATCGCCGTCTCATTGACCACCTTTGGGACTCCCGATTTTTCGTACGCCGCCAGATTCACGCGGAAATTTGCGGCGTTCGTTGCAAAGCGGAAGCTCCCCGAGGGGACTCTCCTCAACGTGAACATACCTGCCGTGAAAGAAAAGGACATCCGGGGGGTGGTGATCACGAGGCAGGGAAAGACGCGGTGGGACGACACGTTTGACGTGCGCCGCGATCCGGCCGACAAGGAATATTACTGGCTCACCGGTAATCTCCAGGTAGTCGACCACGCTCCCGATACCGACCAGATCGCCGTGATGAACGGCTACGTTTCCATCACCCCCATACACTACGACCTCACCGACTACGCCACCCTCGCGAAGATCCGCCGCTGGCCGGTCGGGTCCCTGTTGAAATAATGCGCCTGCCTCCGTCACCGTTTTTTGTAGGCGCGGGCTTTAGCCCGCGTTCGTTGGTTCTCTTCTTCCTCACTCCAGTTATTCTCTCCGGTTGCTCTCATACGGTGACCGTCTCTCGCTACACGAATCGCACCCTCGGCGATTCAATCAGTTATGCCAAAGCCAACTCTATGTTCGGGGAAGGCTCCTGGTCAAGCTTTGGCATGGTCCTGCGCGATGGATCGGAACAAGCCGGAAGTGAATTTCGGATACAGGGGGACACGCTCAGGTTCACGGATACAGGGGGGATCAACTCAGTCCACGTTTCTACCCAGGACGTGCTTTACCTGGAAAGGAAGGATCATTTCGGCGGCGCAGTTCTGGGTCTACTTGGGGGTATCGCGGTCGGCGTCGGCGGGGCCATCGCCCTACATTCTCTCGCTGGACATAGCGGAGGAGATATGGAAGGGTTGGGCTATGGCCTACTGGCGATCCTAGGCGGACTTGTTGGTGGGACGGCAGGCAGCGTCGCAGGAGCCATCCACGGAGACCAGACGAAGTTCCAATTCGCCCACGACTCATTGAACACGCGGTAGAGATGGAAAAGCTGCGCTTGGCGATACTCTCGAGTCTGATATTTGTGCCCTCGTGCCAAAGAGACATAGACGTACTACCTCCTCCCCCCCGGCAGATATGGCAAGTCTATCACCCGTCCGACACTCCGATCCTCGACGACAAGATCAACCAACTGACGGTTGCAAGTGACGGTACTGTCTGGATTTCTTCCGACCATGGCGCCTCGTATCGTAAGCGGGCGAATTGGGGTTGGGTCCAAGACTCATTGTATGGATACCGGGTGAATTCGATTGTAGAGGCGAAGGATCGTGCCATCTGGTTTTGTCTGTCCGGAGGTGGCGTGATCCGACTCAACCTGTTTTCGCCGACCGCAGTGTGGCGAAGATACGCCGAACCGGATCTTATCTACGACTACGTCCTTTCGGGCGCCGCGGATAGGTCGAACCGGACCCAATATGGGGAACTGTGGTTTGCGACCGCCTATGGGTTGAGCCGCTTTGTTCAGAGCGCAAATGAGCAAGGGAGCTGGCTGAAGTACAGTCAGACGGACTCCGGCCAACACATAGCAGAATTTCCGACGAATACTTTCTTGGTAGCCGCAAACAATCTTGCCGATAATACTTTCTGGTTCGGAGCAGAGCAGGGCGGTACCGTCTTTGTTTCGTACGGACTTGCGAGTCTCCAATGGAGCCATCTTGACTTGCGTTTCCGGAATCCAAGAGTCCTGTCAATCGGGTTCGATCTTTCCCAGAGAGTCTGGATCGGCGGGGATTACGGAGGTGTGTCTGTTCTCGATTTCAGAACATATACTTGGACGGAATACAACAGTCAAACCACAAACGGAAGAGTTCCCGAAGGCAGGATCAACTCCATAGTTACGGACTATCTTTCAACACGCTGGTTCGGAACTGACGGAGGACTGGTGGGGTTGAACGATACAACGTGGACGGTGTTTACGACAACCAACAGTCCTCTCCCGAGCGATACAGTCACAGCCCTTGCGTTGGATACACGCGCCAATCTCTGGATTGGGACTGCTCGTGGGCTGGCGGTTTATAATCAGTCCGGTATAAGCTTCTGATCACCGAAATCCCCTCTAAGGGCCGGCTTTAGCCGGCGTGATCGATCGCCAATCAGTCGCTCCCCGGGCAGCGAGTAACAATTCCGAGGAAGTAAAAACTCTTGAAATCGCCGGCCGCATACTGCTTCTGACTAATGGATATCGATAGACGGCGGTTCAGTTCGTATTCAATGGCTGTGCCGTAATGGAACGAGGCTATGATAGGAATGGGTCCGTTTCCAACGCCTAGCTGCAAACCTGCCGTCAGACCACCATACTTGACTCTAATTCTGAATGCCGCATCGAGGATTACGAAATATCTTGCCCCTTCGGATTCTTGCAATCCAATGGGGGACCATCGGGGTTCTTCCCAAATATGCATGCCCAATACGATGGAGGCTGCATTTGGGGACCGAAGCTCATAATAAGCAGACACTGCCAAAAGTTTATCGACCGGGCCGTCCGTTGCTTGAACGCCGGCCCTGAATCCAAGCCAGGATCCGGCATCCTGCCCGTAAAGTCCCCGGGCGATGACGAGACTATCCACGCGCTCAATGTTCTCCGCCTCCTGTGAGAGGCATGAGTCGGCGAGGACAAATAGGCACGAGGCAATAAGTATGCTGCAGAGAACCGGAAACGCAAACCTCCCTTTCATCCCCGCTCACATCTAACGGACTTAACCCTTAGTCGTCACCCTGTGACGACACGAATGCCCCTCTCCTCGGAGCCGGCATCGCCGAGCCTTCCCCACGAACCGCCAGCCAGATCACTCTATTTAGATCCTGTACCGGAGCGCGGTCGGGCCCCGAGAGGTCGAACATATCGGATGCTTCCGAAGAATTGTTCACTGCGATATTCTTGTCATCAAGATCGATTCTCGCGGGAAGCGCCGTAAAAACTGACCTGTCAATCGAACCGTCGAAGCACCTCCACATCGGGGTTGCCGCCGCATCGTACTGGCTCATCGGGGGCAAGCCGAGAATCAGCTCCATGGTCCGAAGCATAGAGGAGGACGAGTACATGGTGTGGTCGACCGCGTGCCGGCGGACATGGCCCCCCGCCACAAAGGCGATGCTCCTGTGCGCATCCACATGATCGGGCCCGTCCTGCGCATCGTCCTCGAGCACAAAGACCGCGCTCTCATTCCACACCGAACTGTGTGAAAGATGTTCGACGAGCTTCCCCAGCGCGAGATCGTTGTCTGCTACTGCCGCAAACGGCGAGAAGGCGCCTTTCGATAGACCGCTTGTGTGGTCGTTGGGAAGATATACGAGATTCATTGCCGGGAGCGCGTTTACCGCGAGGAGCGAATCGAAATCATTCTCCCAGACCCTCTCGCGCGTGGTGTCCTTAATTTTCAGGTTCCAACCCGGATACGTTCCGCAGGTCTGTTCCGCGAGGGTCTTTAGCTTCGGAGGTCCTTCGTCTCCGAATTCCCCGTAGTTCCGGAATGAGACGTTATGTGATAGGCAGTTATCCCAGATGAATCCGTTCCTCGGAAGCGCAATCGATCGATTGCCGATGTAGTCGTATTCCCCGCCCCGTCCGCCGTACCGCGTGGGCCACGTCTTCTCGATGAAATCATTGGCGTATGCGGCGGTGCTCCAGTTGTGTCCGTCAGCGCTGACTTCCCCATCGACATAGAAATTATCGAGAAGGACGAACTCCCGTGCGATCGCATGCTGGTTTGGCGTTACTCGCTCGGGGAAAAGGCACAAAGAGGTATCACCATTCCCCCGGGGATCGTCTCCGAGAACCTGGTCGTACGTGCGGTTTTCCTTGATGACGTAGAAGACGTGCTTGATCGGTGACGGTTCGCCCGGCCTGACAGGTATTGGGTTCCCGGATTCGCCTCCTGACATCGAGGCAGCCGACGGGCTGTAGGGAGTGTTGCGATAGACCATTTGAGAGTACGCGGCAAGCTGGGCCCCGTCGGGCTCCGGAATGACGCTGATGGTTCCCTTGAACAGGCCCCCAATGTACTGTTCTCGCTTCTTCGACTCTTCAGCCTTGCCTCTCCTCCGAGCGGGGTTGGGCCCTCGCGGGTTAGGCGCAGATGTGATTCCCTTCCCGTTCGCCACCCACACTCGACCGTCGACCACTCGAACGCACGTCGGATACCACCCGGTCGGTATGAAACCCTTTGAGACGCTGTGGCCGGGGCGTTCAACGTTGAACACAGCGAGACAGTTGTTATCGGCGTTCGCCGCATAGAGCCTTTTGCCGTCCTCGCTCAATCCGATGCTGTTGGTCGTGCTTCCCTCGAGGGATTGCGGAAAGAGCGCGGCGGAAAGGGTTTCCAAAACGCTGAGCTGCCGAGTGTCGATCACGGATATGCTATTATCCTGCGAGTTGGCCACGAAGAGATAGCGGCCGTCTCCGGTCAGGCATAGGTCGTTGGGATTGCTCCCCGTCGCTATGTGCGCCGTAATCGAATCGGCCTTCGTGTCATAGACACAGACGTTCTTGTTTCCCCAGACCGAGATGTACAGCGTTGCGTGATCAGGAGAAAGGAGGCATGTGTACGCTTCGCCGTCAAGTGTGTCCCTCTTCAGAACCGACTTGGTCTTTATATCAATGACATACAGCGAATTATTCTCCTTGGTCACGACGTAGAGTCGATTCCGCGACTCATCGAGGGCCAGCCCGGTCGGCGAGATTCGGACAGGCCAGGGCTTGCCGAGGACAATGCTGTCCTGGGGAGTCAGCGAGTTGTTTTCAACAGAATATGTCCGAATGGTATTGAGATTTCCGGCAGAGACATAGAGATGGCGGTCATCGCGAGTGAACTCAATTCCCAGCCAGGATCGCGGGATCGGCATTATATCCGTCACGCGGGCGGTCGCCACGTCGATCAACTCGATCGACTGATCGCTTTCCCCGTTGTTCGTAACCGCGATCAGACGGCGATCGTGACTCACCGCAAAATTCATCGGTAGATCTCCGACGCCTATCGATCTCCCGACCGGCGTCAGATGCCACCCGTTCGGGAGGCTAACACGGTCGCCGTTGACCCCCGGAAGGGACCTGACCATCCTCTGGCTGCAGCCTATGGCACCGAGAAGAAGCGAGAATATCAGAAGTCGTACAATCATGGTTCCTGAGGCAATTGGAGTGAATGCTTGTTAAGGGTTCGGCCTATTTTACGAAACATTCCGTGAGCGGCCGCCCTTCACAACCCTCCGGAGGGGCGATGGAGAGCACCCGGGCCAGAGTGGGAGCGATATCCAGGGGCGATGAACGGCCGCCGTACGACCCGGCCCGAAAGCCCGGTCCGTAGAATATAAGCGGAACATGGCAATCATACCAATAAGGGGTTCCGTGGATCCCCGGGTCCTTGTCGCCAAAAATGCAATAAGGCTTGACCACAATCATGAGATCCGCTCCTCGGACAGGATCATATGACTCCCGCACTTTGCCGATGATTGAGTCACCGGGCACTCCGAAGGAGGAATTGAGGATCTCATCGCGCAGGTAGCAGCGGGCCACTCCGGGCATCCGCTCGGCGAACGACGCTAGATCCCGCTCAAATTTCTGGGCATCGAAATGGTGTCCGGCAATGCCCGCCGTGTCGAGCCACACGGAGCCGTAGATAAGCGAGCGAATGAGATTGTCGTTCCCCTCGTCATAGTTGTACGTCTGTCCCATGTGAACTTTCATGTCAAGGAGCATATCGGCGGCCGACAATCGAAGGCCCCCTTGTGCCTTCGTTTGTTCGGGGAGCGGTGCGACTCCGTGATCAGCTGTGAGGACGATCGCTACGTTCTTCATCCCGACCGTTGAATCGATAAAACGGAAGAATCCCGCGAGTTGGCGGTCGAGACGGAGCAGGATATCCTCAATCTCGTGACTGTCCGGGCCGAACGTGTGCCCGCAGTAATCGGGAGACGAGAAGCTCACCGAGAGAATGTCCGATTCCCCCCGCCGTCCGAGCCTCTCACCCCGGATCGCCGCCTCCGCGAATTCTATCGTAAGATCGTCCGCATATGGGGTACAGACGAATGATTCAAACCGTTTGAATTGCGGGGCTCCCTTGCCGGTCGGCTGGTCCGCAAGGTCCGAGGCACGGTGAGGAAACACCCGCGATGTTTCCCCTGGCAGAATCCCTTCCCCCGCCGCGCTGTCAGGCCCCTGACGGACGTACGCCTCCTCGGGAAGAAGCTTCCTCCATTCCTTTCCGAGATATTTTTCTGCTCCGTGTTTGTCGAACTCGACGACCCAATTCGGGAGAGTCGAGTCGTAGTACGAACTTGTGATCCATCGGCCGGTCGAGTATTCAAACCAGTACGCTCCGGTCGGGTGCTTGCCGGCAGGAAGTATGGCCCCTCTGTCCTTCAGCGCTATCCCAACCACCTTCGATCCGGGAGATGCATTTCGGAGCAGGTCGGCGAGCGTTTCTCCCTTGAAATTGCGCGGAGACATCTTACCGGCAGGGTCCGTTGAGTCGGCGCCTACCGCATGCACCGCCCGATCTTCAGCGCAGTACCATGTCCTCCCGGATGCACGATCATACCAGTCATTTCCGATGATGCCGCTTTTCGAGGGTGGTATCCCTGAGAGGATCACCGAATGACCGGGACCGGTCAGGGTTGAGCTGTAAGGATAGTTGGAGTTGGTAAATCTCGCTCCCCCCTTCATAAGCAAATGGAATCCGCCTTCCCCGAAGAGGTCGCCGAACCGGTCTAGGTAGTCCGCCCTCATCTGATCAACGACAATCACGATGGTCAGTTTTGGCCTGGCCGTGGGAGAACCCTGAGACCGCAAAGGAATTAAGGAGGATAGAACCAGGAGACTGGTACCAAGCCTTGCGCGCATAGGGAGAGATTCCTTAAAGAGGTATGTCGGTAAACTAATGATTGAGTATTAAGGAATCTCCACCAAATCGTTAACTTGGTGTCAAATGAGGGGATAATTGGGTTAAGAATCAAGTAAAACCCGTGCTCGCGGCAGGGCGGCATGGGATGTCGCCGTGGTAGGGGAATCTCCCATTGCGCTTGAAGTTGTTTATCCCTACCTTTGCCTCTGGGGAGGTATGTAGCCGGCTCATTCCGTGAAGTCATCCGGCGGATCGGAGGGAGAATTGTATGAAGCACTTCATTCCGTTTATCCCAGCATGCTTGATGATGGGCGCGAGTCTGGCCCTCAATACTCTCCAGGCACAACCGGTCGACTCTGCCCGCTACAGGTTCTATATGACGGCAACCGACGCTGTCACAGGCAGGTCCGCCAGGTCGGACCTCGGATTCCACCCCCGAGCGACCATCGGTTTCGATTACGACACGCTTTTCGGATTCACGGATCACTGGTATGAAAACGATCCTGCTTGGGTCAGGGAGGTCTACCCGCCTCCGTGGAGTTTCTTCCAGGAAGCGCGGATCCAGAATGTGCGGCAAAAGTTTCCCAACGCTCTTCTCTTTGGCAACATCCATGCCTACACCGGACCCTCGGAAGTCGACACATTTATAGTCCAGTGGAACGGCGATGAGAACCCCGCCGGCGATAGCCTCTATCTGTATACACACCCCCAGATCCTGAGCTGGCCCTCGGTCCTCCGATTCTATGCAGACAGCATCATCTTGCGTGACGTAAGTAATAACGCCCAAACCGTCCCCGGACCATACGTTAGAATAGACATGACAGTTGATTCATCGTGGACCTATTCACCCCCTATCTATTTCAATCCGGATCTCGGCATTTACAACGTCGATCCGTTCCACAAGGGTTTCTTCATCTACGTCTATCACCCCAAAGCGGCTCCCCCACCACCGGACCCGGTTATGCTTATCTCGCCTCCCGAGGACACCGCACTCGCTTCCTCGAGCATCGAGCTGAGCTGGGCGGAGGTTCGGGGGGCATATTCATATAAGGTCGGGCTTGCGACCAACGCCTCGTTTTCAACGCCCTTGGTTTCAGAAGTGTTGAATTCGACGACAAAGATCGTCAGCGGGCTCCAGCCCTCAACGACCTATTATTGGCACGTCAGCGTTTCAAATGCATACGGCGTGAGTTACTACCAGAATCCCCCGCGCTCCTTCCATACAAGCTCGGCGCTGGACGTGCGGGATCCCCGGAGTTCTGTTCCTCTCCGTTTTGCGCTCCTCCCAAGCTACCCCAATCCCTTCAACCCCTCGGCCACAATCCAGTTCCTCGTGTCCAGGCCGTCGATGGTCCGACTTACGATTGTTGATCTCCTGGGACGTGACCTCGCTGTTCTGGCCAACAGTCATTTCCAGCCGGGTGAGTACCGGACGGTGTGGAATGCATCGGACAAGCCGACCGGCGTTTACTTCTACAGGATGACGGCCACACCCGAGGGGGACCCCGGCTCCGCCTTCAGGTCTGAAGGTAAAATGCTCCTGATGAGATAACCTCGTTCGATCCTTTGTCTTCCGCCACTTAGACGTTGCGTTTGCATCGCCGATTCGGCATTTTCGAGGGAACTTCGATGCGCATAGTCACGTTTTCGCGGGTATGCGCATGACGAATTCATACTAGGTGAAATCTGCGCTAAAAGGAGGACCTATGAAAAAGACGATAGTAGTACTCGCCCTTACGGTTGCATCGGCGTTCATCGGTTGCACGTCAACCGGCGAATCCTCACGAGGCGACTATGGTTACGGATACAGGGAAAGGCCGTATTACAACGACCGTGCGGTAAGCTTCCAGGTGTTCTACGATGAACTGAGCCCGTATGGCTATTGGGTGGACCACCCTTCCTTTGGATACGTCTGGATTCCGAACGTAGGGCCCGGCTTTAGCCCTTACGCCACGAACGGCCACTGGGTTTTTACCGATTACGGCTGGACGTGGTTCTCCGATTACGCCTGGGGCTGGGCGCCGTTCCATTACGGACGGTGGGCGTACGACTATCAGATGGGATGGTTTTGGATACCGGCAAATGAGTGGGCACCCGCATGGGTGACATGGAGAAGATCCGAGGGTTACTATGGGTGGGCTCCGATGGGCCCCGGCGTTAGCGTCGATGCCTCATTCACGAGCGGTTACAGCGTTCCGAGCGACCGGTGGGTGTTCGTAAACGACCGTGACCTGGTGAGATCCGACCTCGACCGATGCTACCTCAATCGGGAGCAGAACGTCACGATCATCAATAATACCACGATCATCAATAACACGTACGTCGACAACAGCAGGCACACGACGTACGTCGCCGGCCCGCGGAGGGACGATGTGCAGAGAGTGGTCGGCGCGCCGGTGCAGCCGGTTTCCGTTCAGGAGAACGACAAGCCCGGACAGAGTCTGCGAAACAACAGGCTGATGATTTTCAGGCCGCCGGTTCAATCCAACACCGATGCCGGTTCAAAACCCGCGCCGCAGAAAGTCGGGAGCCTTAACGATGTGCGGCGAATGTTCGACAGGCCTCAGCCCAATCAGGGACAGGACCCCAAGCCGCCGGAGGGCGGCATTGGGCGGGAACCGGCCCCTCCGATCCGCAAGCCGAATCCGGCCGACGGACAGGAAGACCGGCAGTTGCCTCCGCCGCCGCAGGGCGATCAGGACAAGTCGAGGAAACCGCCCGAGCAGGCTCCAAGCATCTTTCTGCCAAATCAGGGGAGGGACAGCAATGCCCGGCCGCAGTCCGACAAGGACCGCTCGCAGCAGCCGCAGGTCGACAGAAAAGGCATCCCGCGCGGGCCAGAGGTTGGGCCTCCGTCAGACGCCCGGCGAGGAAAGGTAAAGCCGTTTGCTCCCTCCGGTCAGGAGAAGAAATCCCGGAAGGCGCCCGATCAGCCCAAGAGAAAACCCTTCGCGCCCCCCGAAGAACACAAAGCGAAGTCCGACAGCGGCAGATAACGGGGCTCGGGAGGCTCCCTACTTAAGAATAAACGCCGCCACGATCCCGCCGAGGACGCTCACCTCGGCGGCGTAGGCTACGGTCATATTCCATTTCTTGATCCGGTGCCAGACGAACGCCATGATGTACATGGCGATAGTCAGGGCGGCGAAGAGACCGAACGCCTGCAGGTAATTGAGCGTCGGACCGAACATCCTCACGAAGCTGAAATCGTACGTGTATCCGTACACGATCAGCAGGTGCACCACGTAGACGAGAAGGGATTCCTGTCCGAAGAGCGCGATGACGGAGGATTGACGGACGTGTCCCCTCCGCTCCATCAGGCGCAGGCCTGCCAGGGCCAGCACCACACACCCCAGCCGCACGAAGAAGAACTCCGGGCTCGCATTCCAGAAACTGAGGTTCGGATAGATCGCGACCGGCAGCAGTCCGATCGCGATTGATAGGACGATCCCCGCAACCGCGAGAATACCGAACCATCGCACGCATTCGTCCCCCCTCCCCTTCTCCGCCGCCTCCACGAAGCGAAATCCGAGAAGAGTTCCGCACACAAGAAATGCGCTCCACGGAAAAAGCGGAAACTGCGATTTGAACTGAAGCGACAGGTAGGGCCGGACCCACATCGGAAGAGCCGAATGATCCATTGCGCGTACTATCGGACTTGTGAAGATGACGGCGAGCGCGATGACCGCGAGGGCGACCTGAAACCCGGTCCGATTCCGGATGACCGTTGCCAGAATGAGGAGCGCCATCAGGGTCACGGCGATGACCTGGAGGATGTCGACCTGAAAAAAGGAGACCCAGAGCCGATCGTCGGTGATCGTTTCCATCCTGCTCAGGGAGAAAAACGGAAGATGGAGAGAGTAGGCCACCACGAGGATGAAGAGCATCCTGACGGCGAAACGCCAGAACTGGCTTTCAAATCTCATAAACTGCGTCCACCTCCGGCTGAGACTGATCGCGAATCCGAATCCCGCGCAGAAGAGGAATGAGGGCGCTACGAGCCCGTTGAGGAAGGTCAGCACCCTGAACGGGGTTTCATCCTTGAGGGGGGTCGCAAGAACGGCGTTCACGACGTGGGTCTCGATCATCACGAAAACGGCCCAGCCCCGGAGCAGATCGACGAAGAGAAAGCGTTCTTTAGCTGGCGCCTGCGGAGGAAGTGTCAACTGGGCGGACGGGGGGGAAACCTACGGGAGCCCCAGCTTGGCGCGGATGATGTTGTCGAGGTTGTCGGCATCCACGGGCTTCGTCAGATAGCCGTCGACGCCGAGCGTTTCGCCGTACTTTTGGGCGATCGGGTCTTCAACCGCCGTGAGGAACAGCACGGGGGTCTTCAGGAACCGCGGATTCTTCTTGACCGTCTGAAAGAGCTCGAATCCGTTCATCGGCTGCATCCGGAGGTCGACGAGCATCAGGTCGGGGGTCTTCGACTTGAGGACATTCAGGGCCTCGGCGCCGCTTAGAGCCGTGAGAACGCCGAAGCCGCGCTGCGTGAGACTCGCCTTGATGGTCTCGAGCGCGCTCTCCTCGTCATCAACGTAGAGAATCAGAGCTTTTTCCATCTGCATGCCCTATCAATGTTTCCGCGATCGCACGCCAACGACCCCGTTGTCACTCCCGTGCGCGCTCAGAAAACTGATTATGATAACCCGAAATCGCGCCAAAGTCAAGTGCCCCGCGCGCGGGTAGCGCGCTGCGCGCCGGCTGTAGGCGCGGACTTTACTCCGCGCGGCCCCCGGGGTGTCTGGTCAGCCGGGTGATTGCCTTTTACCCATATTCGGATTACATTTGTGCTGCCTTTGTCATCTTATTCAGCGAATCGGGGGATTCATCCATGCAGCTCCGCAAGCTCTACCGCACGATCGAGAGCATCGGGTCGAGGCCGTTCGAAAACGCGGCTGAGCTGCTCCGCCGCGTCCTCGAAGAGGTGGTGCGGAACGAGGAGATCAAGATCAACGGGGGGCGGGCGTGGAAGTTCAACCCGAGGTCCGGCAGTTACGCGCTCCTTCATCAGGTCGGCGACATGCAGCCGATCGAGCCCAACTTCCAGGTGAAGGTGAAGGAGTATCCGGTATTCCAGCAGCTTTCCGAGGTCCGGACCGTTCTCGCCAACGAAGAGAACGAGTACCTGCGCAAGAGGGGGATTCTCCAGTACTCCGCCACCGGAATCGGCGATAAGGTTCAATGGCGCGGGTACACCCTCTACCCGTTCGTCCTCGCCTTTAACGCCGACCGGCTCGACGAAAACCTCGCCTCCACGCTGAACATCATCAGCACCGCCGTCTCAAGCGTTCTCCGAAGCAAGCGGTTGGAGCGCAAAGCGGAAGACCTCAAGCGCGATCTCGACAAGGCGCGCGATATCCAGCGCAGCATCCTTCCCCAGCACGAGATGTCGTTCCACTCATACGGCGTCTACGGCCTCTCGATTCCCGACAGGATCGTCGGAGGGGATTTCTTCGACTATCTCCAGGTGGAGGGCGATACCGAACGCGTGGGAATCGTGATAGGCGACGCGGCGAGCAAGGGAGTCTCGGCGGCGGTGCAGGCGCTCTACGCCTCGGGCGCGCTCCGCATGGGATTCGAGTTTCAGACCAAGATGAGCGTGCTCCTCTCGCGCGTGAACAAGCTCATCAACAAGACCTTTTCGGAAGAGCACTTCATCTCGCTCTTCTATATGGAATTGACGGACGACCGGAACGGGCTCGTCCTCTACGCGAATTGCGGTCATAACAACCCCGTGTTTCTCCGCTCGCACACGAGCGATCCCGAGTTCCTCGAAGCGACAGGCCAGCTCCTCGGCCCGTTTCCGAACGAGAAATTCAAGACCGCGAGCATCTTCATGGGAAAGGGAGACATCCTCCTCCTCTACACAGACGGCATCTCCGAGGCGACAAACGAGCAGGGCGAGGCCTACGGCGAGGACCGCATCGTCTCGCAGCTGGTCGGTCTCAGGTCCCGTTCGCCCAAGGAGATCGCGGGGCTCATCATCGAGGATGTGGAGAAGTTCAATACGCTCGGCACACTCACGGACGACAAGACGATCGTCGTCATCAAACGGCTCGCCTGAAGGGAGATCGGAGCACTACCTATGGCCAAGACACAAAAGCAAATCGGAACGATCGCATCGGTCAACAACACGAGCCTGACGGCTCTCCTGCACCGCGGCGCGGAAGGCAACGGCGGGGTCGCGCCTCCTCCGGGATGCCGGCTCGGCTCTTTCGTCGTTCTGCCCGAGGGCGACCGCTCGGTCATCGGGAGCATCATCGCGGTACGGCAGGCCGCGGCGCAGCCCGCGCACGACTCAAAAGAGTCGGGGCTGCCGCCCGTCCACGAAATGGAGATTCAGCTGATCGGCACGGTCGTGGGCGAGAAGTTCGAACGAAGCGTTTCGAACTACCCTCTCGTGGGAGGCCCGGTACTGCTCCCTGAGACGGACGATCTCAAGAAGATCTTCTCCGTCTACCGCGAGAAAGATTACTCTCCGGGACAGATCTCCATCCTCGAGGGCGAGCGGATGTTTCTCGACCCGAACAAATTCTTCTCGAAGCATATCGCGCTCTTCGGCTCCACCGGCTCCGGGAAATCATTCACGGCGTCGTCCATCCTGCAGAAAGTGAATAAGTTCGACAACACGCACGTGATCCTGCTCGACCTCCACGGCGAGTACGAGCCGGCCTTCAAGGACACGGGCAATATCATGCGGATTACGGAGCTGGAGCTCCCCTACTGGCTGATGAACTTCGACGAGCTCGCCGAAACCTTCGTCGACGAGAACGACGCGTCGGCGAGCAACCAGATGATGATATTGAAGGAAGCGGTGCTGGACTCGAAGCGCGGAAAGAACCACGCGCTGAGAGAATTCCTGACAATCGATACCCCGGTGTATTTCGACTTCCTGGAGGTGAGCGCCAGAGTGAGATCGCTCGACACCGAGAGGACACTTGGCGGGAAGGAAGGCCCCTTTTACGGCCAGTTCACGCGGTTCCTCGTACGCCTCGAGAGCAAGCTCACGGACAAGCGCTACGAGTTCCTCTTCAAGCCGCAGCAGTACAAGACCAGCGAGACGCTCGTCCCGCTCCTCCAGAAGATCTTCGGCCTCGATACAGGCAAGCAGGTGACGGTCATCGACCTGAGCAGGGTCCCGTTCGACGTCATCAACGTGCTCGTGTCACTCCTGGGGCGGGTGATCTTCGACTTCAACCTCTGGAACAAAGCGCGCCAGGACTTCCCCGTGCTCGTCGTCTTCGAGGAGGCGCACACGTACCTGTCGCCAACCGGACGAAGCTCGGCCGCCCGTAAGACCGTTGAGAGGATTGCAAAGGAGGGAAGAAAGTACGGAGTAAGCTCGATGATCGTGAGCCAGCGCCCCTCGGAGATTTCGGAGACCATCACCGCCCAGTGCAACAATTTCATCGCGATGCGCCTCCTCAATCCCCACGATCAGAACTACGTTCGGAAACTGGTCCCCGATTCGCTCGCGAACGTCATCGACGTCCTCCCGACTCTCCGGCAGGGAGAGGCCTTCTTCATCGGCGACGCCGTCCCCGTTCCCGTGCGGGTGCTGATCGACATGCCTTCCCCGGAACCCGCGGGCGCGGACATCAAGTTCTACGAGCGGTGGAAGAAGAAGAACTCGGAGACCGTTGTCACCGAGGTCGTCAACAACTGGTGGAAGCAGATCAGGACATAACGAAACGAGACGGCCGCTCGGCCGCCTCGTAACGTCACACTCCTGAGCCCTCCCGCTCTTCACCCTCACCTCAGCGGGCATGCACCGGCCGATAGCTCCGGTTGTAGGCGCCGGCTTCAGCCGGCGTGCATCTCCCCGAGATGAAAACTACCTCATCAACACCAACTTCCTCGTCGACTCATAGAGCGGCGCACCTGCAATCGAGGTTACTGAAAGGCGTGCATAATACACCCCCGAAGCGACTTCCGACGCATTCCAGCGGGCCGAGTAGTACCCCGCCCCCCGGTCCTCATCCACAAGCCGAGCAACTTCCCGCCCCAGAACGTCATGGACCGTCAGGAGGGCGTGTCCCGCCGACGCGATCTGATAACCGATCTCGGTCGAGGGGTTGAACGGATTCGGGTAATTCTGATCAAGCGAGAACTCGTGCGGCACAAGCGGCCGCCCTGAGGCAATCGCATTGAGATAGAGTGCCGCGCTCGATCCCGCCGCGGGCTCCGAAACCACAAGAGTTCCGTGCTGACCGAGGTTTGTGGTCGATCCCCCGGTCACGATCGTCCACATGAACGTCTCTCCGTCCTTGAGATTCCACGTCGCCTTCAGCGGGTATGAACCGCCCGTCACATCTATGCGGAATGACTGCCGGCCTGCGGGTTCGGATGCAGCTGCTTCAGCGAGCCGCTGGGTAGCGAAGCGGACATCGAACGAACCCTCGGGAGGAAGCGGCGGGACATCGTATCGGGAAACGGCTGCACGCGCCTCCGGATTTGAGGAGAAATAGAGCGTCTGTGTGCGGGCCTTTGAGTCTTCAATCGTGAGCGAATTGAACATGCCGAGCTCATTCTTACCGGCGGCCTTCGGCTGTTGCGACGGCGCGGCGTTCAGCATGAGCGAGCCGCTGGCCTTCAGCTTCACCCAGTAGCCATTTCCGGGATCGAGCGTGCCTGCCACGACGTAGGCGCCGTTATAGCCGAAGTAGGGCGATGAGAGGATATTCGAAGGGCTTGTGACGATCGATCCTGCGCTCACGGAGGTTGCGAGGGATCCGATCAGGTTCCATCCCAAAGACAAGTTCAGCGTATCCGTGAGCACCTTCTTGCCGTTGAATCCGAGCGGCCGCGCCGTATCAATCTTCACCCAGTATCCCACGCCGTTCTTGAGCGTATCCTTGACGGTGTATCCGCCCTCGTACGCGAACGCCCTCGAGACCGCATTCGGAAAGAGGGCGGTCTTCGCGAGATTGACCCCGGTGACGGGCACGGAGACGAGGTTCCACCCTGTCAGCCCCTGGATAATGATGCTGTTCAGAAAAACCGAGACCGTGCCGTCTCCCGAATTCGCCACAACCAGATCCAGGTCGCCGTCGCCGTCAAGGTCGCCGGCCGCGACTCCGCGCGGGACTTGTCCGGCGTTGTAATCCGTGCGCGTGAAGCCCGTGCCACCCGTGGACTTCATGACCGAAATGTTGTTTCCGGTCGCGTTGGCCGTGATGACGTCGAGATATCCGTCCCCGTCAAGATCGCCGGTCGCTCCCCCCCAGGGGCCGTTCCCGGTTGTCACATCGGTGCGGGTCGGGAAGTTTCCGAGGGTATCCTGCCGGTAGACCGTGATCCCATTGGTGCTGGAGTTCAAGGCGAAAAAATCCATCCGGCGGTCGTTCGTGAAGTCGGCCGCGCCGACGAATCTGAGGAACCCGCCCGCTGCGGAGCTGGACGTAAGCGACACCTTCCCCGCGCCGATGTTCGTGAGAATCGAAACGGTCGAGGAGGCGAGGCTGTTGCCGGCGACGACGTCAAGCCCTCCGTCGCGGTTCATGTCGGCTACGGCGCTCCAATAGGGTGCTATTCCGGCGCCATAGGGGTGAGGTGCGGAGAAATTCCCGGCACCGTCGTTGATGAGGACTGCAACCTGGTTCGCCCCGCCGTTCGTGACGACGATGTCAAGGTACCCGTCCCCGTCGATGTCGGCGAGCGTGGCCGCGCTCGGGTTACCGCCGGCGGAATAATCAACCCTTCCGCCGAGCGTGCCGTCGCCGTTGTTCTTGAGAACCGTCACGTTCGTGAACCCGTTATTCGCGGTCACGACGTCGATGTCTCCGTCGTTATCGATGTCACCGAGGGCGACAGACCGGGGATTGAGGCCGGTCGAATAAGTAACCGCCGCCGCGAACGTCCCGTTGCCGTTATTCAACAGAACCGCCACATTGCTCGGTCCCGGAACAGCCGCCACGATGTCCATAGATCCGTCGCCGTTCATGTCCGCAATAGCCACCGACCAGGGCCCCGAGCCGACATTGTAGTCGGTTTTCGGGAGGAATGTTCCGGTAGAAGGCGGAACGATAATCGTGAACGCCATGACGAACGGGGTGAATGGAGATCCCCCCGACCCTTTCAGCCTGTTCGAGGCAACGAGCGTCACCACCTCGCCGACCCGGAACGAATTGTTGGGTGTGAACCTCACCGATGAGTCTCCCGGACCGAACAGGAAGACGCCCCGGTGGAGCCCGCTCATCGAGCCGCTCACCACCCAGGAGGAGGTGTCCTTGAATGTCGTCTCGTCCATCGCCGTATCGAACGCCGCCTGAATCGTCGTACTGCCCGGGACGTTGTTCGCGTTTGCAAGTGGAACCGTGGTCGTCACATGATGCGCGATGCGGTTTCCGAAATCCTTTCCCGTGTAAAACCTGGTCGCATTGGAAATGCCGACGGTGTAGGTCGCCGGGGACACCGGAGCCGTCTGCACCCAGCCCAGCTTCGTCTGCTCGGCGATGGTGTACGAGCCCGGGAAGAGATCGTTTACAACATAGTGCCCGTTGACGTCGCTATGAACGGTCGCGGTTATTTGCCCGGTTATCAGGATGGTCCAGTTGAACAGACCGGGCTCCCCCCCGTCCCGCACGCCGTTGGTATTGAGGTCGTTGTACACGTCGCCCTCGATCTTTCCGGGCTGGACGAGGACATCCTTCTGCTGGATCGAGTCGTTGATCAGCGCCAGCGACTGGACCCTGAACAGTTGCGAGTTGATCGTGACGCTTGCTGTTACGGTCGTATTGGTGTCGCCGTCGAAGCGGTAGAATCCGAATGCCCCTCCGGTGGCTCCCAGATCGTAGAAAACTCCTTCCGGATTGATGATCATGGAGCCGGAACTGATCGGCGCACTGGTGAGGCTGTCGCGCACGACTCCTTCAATACCCGCCGTGGCGTTCGAGAGCTTGTACACTCCATTGGCGCCGAAATCGCCGACCGTCGCACCCGCATAGAGGTTGGTGGTGTCGATCGGGTCCATATGGAGGTTCCAGATCGCGTCGTTAAAGTCAAATCCCCGTTTCAGCTGCGTCCAGGTTGTCCCGGCGTCGGTCGTACGCCAGACCCCGGCGGGGTAATCGTCAAACGATCCCGCCCAGATGGTCGAAGGATTTTGGGGATTTATTTCGAGAGACCACATCGACCTATTGCCGAGGCCTCCCAGCAGCGACCAGTGCTCGCCTCCGTCAGTAGTTTTCCAGACGCCCGTGGCGGATACGGTCCCAGCGAACGCCGTGGCGTAGGCGATCTGAGGATTGGAGGGGTCAATGACGATTTTGGGAATCTCGGATGAGCCGCCCGGCTTCACCAGGTGCCAGGTCTGCCCCTGATTCGTCGATTTCGAAATCTGACCGTTTCCCGACCCCGCCAGGAGGATATCGGCGCTGTCAGGCCTCACCGCGAGCCCGCAGAGGCCCGTAGAGCCGGCGTGCCCTTTCAAGGTCCACGTAGCCCCCCTGTCTGTGGAGCGGAAGATCGCCGCGTCGCTGAAGTTTCCCGCATACACGGTGTCCGGGTGACTGGGATCGTAACTGACCGACTCGCCGTCAATCCCGTACGTGCTGATCACCGTCGTCCAGGTTGTTCCCCCGTTCGTGGTTCTCCTCAGCCCGTTCGAGAAATCGACCGCGAGCATGGTCAGTGTGTCCTTGGGGAGGACAAGGATTTCGCGGAGCTGGAACGGAAGAACCGGGGCCAATTGGGTCCAGCTGGTTCCCCTGTTACGGGATACCCAGATGCGTGCGTCGTTTCCCTGGGCGAAGATCGTGTTCGGATTGATCGGGTTGACGCCGACGCAAAGCCCCTGGCCGTTGAAAACCTTTTTCCAGACGCTGAACTGGGAGTGCGAGACGGTAGGAAGGCTGAGCGTGAGAAGCATCGCGGATGCGACCAGAACGCGGTAAAATGATCTCATGGTACTCATAAAAAATGGTGGAGAACTGCGGATTCCGCTTGTCGGACTGATAATAATGTACCACAAAAGGGTTAGAAGGTCAACCCCTTTTTGCGGGATTTCCTAGTTTTTTCCCTGTAGAACGGGGGCGGGACCGAGCACGTCGTCGACCGTCAGGTTCCTGAGAGGACCCAGGCCGAGCGCCGTAACCCCCTGCTCAACCTGCTTCCTGTCGCCGACGACCACGATTGCTACCTTCTCGGGGTCGAGGTACTTGCGGGCCACGCGCAGGACATCGTCCTTCGAGACGGCCCGGATATGGGAACTGTAATCGTTGAAGTAGTCATCGGGGAGATGGTAGAGGAAGGTATCGAGCAACTGGCCGGCAATCTGCGAGACCGACTGGAAATTCTCGGGATAACGGAGCACAAGGTAGTTTTCGGCCCTCGTCAGCTCTTCATCGGAAACCGGATCGAGGATCCCCTTCAGTTCCTTCATGAACTCGACGAGCGCCTTGTCCGTCACATTCGTCTGCACGGAGGCCGCCGCCCTGAATGTCCCGGGCGTGGGGAGAAAATCGAACCCCGAGCCCGCGCCGTAGGTATATCCGTGCGTCTCGCGCAGGTTCTGGTTGAGCCGGGATGTGAATGACCCCCCGAGTATGGTATTCATGACGACCAGGGGGAAGTAGTCCTCGGTGAGGCGCTGAGCCCCCACCCGGCCGATGCGGATCACCGACTGGGGAGCGCCGGGTTTGTCGACGAGGTAGATCTCCCGCTTTTCAATTTGAGCCGCCGGGGCAAACGTAACTTCAACCGGATCTCCCTTCTCCCACTTCCCGAATGTCTGCTCAAGTTTCGGGAGGATATCCTTGCCTGTGAGGTCGCCGACGACGATGAGACCGGCGTTGTTCGGACGGAAGTACTTCTTGTGGAAATTCTTTAGGTCCGTAACCGTCATCGACCTCAGGCTTTGTTCGTTTCCGAGAGTCGGCCGCCCGTAGGGATGCGTCGAACCGAAAATCGTCCGCTGAAACTGGACGATGGCGATTTGGTCCGGATCGTCGTGCCACTGCATCAGCGAGGTGAGGCGGTCCCGTCTGTTGCGTTCAAGCTCGTCCGGCGGGAACTGGGGGCGGAGTACCACGTCGCCCAACAGAGCGAGCGCTGAATCGAGCTTTGAGAGAGGCGAGTGCATCACCACGCCCGTGGTGTGCTGCCCCGCGAAGGTCGTGATGCTCGCGCCAAGGAAGTCGATGGCGTCTGCCAGCTCGAGCGCGTTTCGCGTGCCGGCCCCCTCCTCCATCATCGCCACCGTCATCCCAGCAAGCCCCGACAACCCGGCGGGATCGGCTGCCGCTCCTGCAAGCGCGATCATCTCGATCTGCACGAGAGGCACCTCGTGCTTCTCCATGAGGATGACCTGCAGGCCGTTCGAAAGTTTGAAATGCTGGATGGCCGGAAGCTTCAGGGAGCGCGCCGGCCCGACCGCGGGGGGCTTGCTCCTGTCGGGCGCCTGAGCGAAAAGGCCGCTAGACCCGGCAACGACAGCCCAGAAGAGGAAGCAGAGCGCCGCCCTTAGCGCTATGGGATCGAAGATCTTCATTTCAGTAATCATGAAATCACGGACGCCCCGGGCTTTGGCCTGTCGGTGGGGTCCCCTTCGGGATTCCGGTAGGCGCAGACTTTAGTCTGCGCGCGCCCGGTTCCTGTGCAGTGGTTATTTGTTCGATCGTCATTTCGCTCCTCCTCCCGGAGCCGCAAGCTCCTTCTTTCCTTCAGGGACAACGCTCAGGACGACGGCCCCGTCATCGCGCAGGTACGTCCGGGCGATGCTGCGGATATCGCCCGGCGTGAGGGCCGCGTACCGCGCCATGTCCTCATGGAAGTAATCGGGGTTGCCCGTTTCGGTGAAATAACCGTTGAGCTGATCCGCCTTACCTCCGAACCCGCCGATGCGCTCGAGCCGGTCCAGGAATGCGGCTTCATACCCGTTGACGGCGCGTTGAAGTTCCCGGAGCGTCGGAGGGTCGTTTTTGATTTTATTGAGCTCCTCACGAATCGCGCTCTCGAGCTCTGCCAGCGTGTGCCCCGAGCGGGCCGTCGCCACGATCGAGAACCGCGATGTGAGAAACCCGGACTCCTGGGCGGCAGAGACATCCTGGGCGATCTCCCGCTCGTAGACAAGCCGCTTATAGAGTCTCGAGTTCTTGCCGCCCGCGAGAATATTCGAGAGAATGTCAAGCTCGGCGTCGCCGGGGGAGTAATGCGCGGGCGAATCCCACGCAAGGTAGAGCCGCGGAAGCTGAACCTTATCCTCGATGACGACCCGCTTTTCATGCGTCAGATACGATGCCGGTTTTCCGAGAGGCAGGACCGGCTTCCCCTTGGGGACGTCTGAGAACCATTTTGCCACAAGCTCTTTTGTGCGCGACAGATCGATGTCTCCGGCTATCACCAGGGATGCATTGTTGGGCAAGTAATATGTCTTGAAAAACTCCACCACATCGTCGTAACTCGCCGCCGTGAGGTCTTCCATCGATCCGATCGTGGGCCAGTGGTAGGGATGATCGGGCGGGTAAAGGTTCTCACCGATGATGATCGGGGCCATGCCGTAGGGCTGGTTATCGTACGACTCACGCTTCTCGTTTTTCACGACATCGCGCTGGACATCGACTTTCGCCGCGGTCATGGCGTCCAGGAGGTGACCGGCCCTGTCCGATTCCAGAAACAACGCTAATTCGAGCGCCCCCGCCGGGAAGTTCTCCCAGTAGTTGGTGTAATCGGAGGAAGTCGAGGCGTTGTTCGTGCCTCCGGCCGCCTCGAGCCATTCGTCGAACATCCCGAGCGGCACGTGGCCAGACCCTTCGAACATGATATGTTCAAACAGGTGGGCGAATCCGGTGCGCCCCGGCTTCTCCCGGGCCGACCCTACGTGGTACCAGAGGTTGCACGTTGCGATCGGAAGCGAGCGGTCCTCGTGCAAGATCACCTCCAGCCCGTTCGGAAGCGTGAACCGCTCGTACTTCACGGCCAGCTGCGCGTGTGCGTTAACCGCGGTCAAGATTGCAAAGACGAGACAGAGGGAACACTTCGACATGTTGAAATTTCGGAATTGGGCAATCTGTCACTTTTTACCTGTTCGCCCGCAGGAAATCCAATCTGTCCTTGAGCTTCTCCGCAGGCACGAGGAGCTTATCCTTCCCGTAGATCCCGTCTTCCTGGCTCGTGAATGTAAGCTCATACTCCTTGCTCATCACGATCGCCTCCTCGGGGCAGACCTCCTCGCAGAAACCGCAGAAGATGCACCTGAGCATGTTGATCTCGAAGACTACGGGGTAGCGCTCCTTCGGAAGCTCGGTGTCCGATCCCTGCACCTCGATTGCAAGCGCGGGGCAGACTCTCGCGCATAATCCGCATGCGACGCATCGCTCAATTCCATGCTCCTCTACGAGCACCGGACGTCCCCGGAAAGACGCCGGCGGGTTCCACTTTTCCTCGGGGTACTGGCGCGTGAACTTCGGCCTGAAGACCTGCTTGAGCGTGATCACCAGCCCCGCGAGAATCTGGGGGATGTAGAGCTTTTCGAAAATGGAGAGATCCCTCCGGTGAACGATCTCGGGATGCCTCTCCGATGCGCCGGTCTCGCTCATAGTATTCCACCGAGAATCAGGATGCCGGTTACAAGCAGGTTCACGATGGAAAGCGGCAGCATCACCTTCCACCCCAGGTGCATCAGCTGATCGTACCGGAAGCGGGGGATCGTCCATCGGATCACGATAAAGAACAAGACGAGAAGGAGCACTTTCAAGCTGAATCCCGCCACCTGCGCAACAGCCACCCACTGACCGGAGAGGCCGAGATCGTGCACAAATGGGACCTGCCAGCCGCCCAGATAGACCGTCGTGATGATGGCGCTTGCCGTGACCATGTTCGCGTACTCGGCGAGAAAGAAGAGACCGAACTTAAGGCCGCTGTATTCGGTGTGATATCCCCCCACAAGTTCCGGCTCGGCTTCGGGCAGATCGAACGGGAGCCGGTTGGTTTCCGCAAATGTGGATATCACGAAGAGGACGAACCCCACCGGCTGAAGCAGGATGTTCCATCTCCATCCCGCCTGTGCCTCGACCATCTTGTCGAGCTGAAGGGTACCGGTAATCATGATAACGCCGATGAGCGAGAGGCCCATCGCCAATTCATAACTGATCATCTGCGCAGACGACCTCAGCCCACCCAGGAGCGAATACTTGCTGTTCGACGACCATCCGCTGAGCGTTACTCCGTACACCCCCAGTGACGTGAGGGCAAGAACGTACAGGATCCCGATGTTGACGCTCGCGATCTGGAGCTTGATCTCCTCCCCGAAGAGCGTGATCCGGTCCCCGAACGGGACGACCGCGAAGGTCGTGAGCGCCACTCCGATCGAGATGATGGGCGCAAGATCATGGATGAAACGGTACGCGGATTTCGGGACGACGTCCTCTTTCATGATGAGTTTCAGGACGTCAGCCGCTGGCTGCAGAAACCCCTTCCACCCTACACGGTTCGGGCCAATCCTGTTCTGGATTGCTGCGGCCAGCTTTCGCTCTATAAGCACTGTGTAGGCCACGGTCGTGATGAGAACGGCCAGAACTACTGCGACCTTTATCACCGCGATAAGGATCTCCATCAGGCGTGGGCGGGGGTGGCGACCGACTTCTTTTGCAGCTTCATGCCCCTCGAGCCGATCCCCGAGTATGACATCCCCTTGAACGGATCAAGAGAGGAGGCGATCTCATCGAAGACGTCCTCGGACGTGTTGAATTTCCACCGGGCTCCGAGAGCGCTCGCCACTCCGGTGAGGATTCTCCAGGAAGGTCGCGCGTCGCGCTTTGTCGACTTCGTCCAGCGGTCGTTGGGGGCTCCGAACTTGTCGAGCCGGCTCATGGCGAACCCGTCGAGAGCCCGGTCGAGCTCCGCGGTAGCCACCGCGGGCCTGAGCCGCTGTACCTGGCCCTGGAAGTTTACGATGGTGCCGTGCTTCTCGGCGTATGTCGAGCAGGAAAGCACGATGTCCGCCATTTTCGTGGTGTGGTTCTCATTGGTCGCATGCACGACAAGAAGGTCAAGCTTGGAGAGCGCTTCCGCGGCGCGGGGATCCGCCGCAAGGTCATCCTGGAGGATATAGAGCACCTTGATGGTTCCGTGGTGAATTCCCTGGAGAATCTCCTCAAGCGTGGCGGGCCGAGTCACGCCTGAGCCGATCTCTGTCGCACCCGTGCTGTTCGGGGTCTTGTCCGACCGCAGGAGTATGTTGTCCTCGCTCCCCTGGACGACGTGGCCCGGCGCCGGCGCCACCTTCGCCCCGAGAAGCTCCATGAGCTTGACAAACGCGAAGTTGTCCTCATTCGTCGCATAGGCCGAAGCGATTCCCGCAATCTCCGACTTTTTGAACGTCTTCAGTTCGAGGGCAGTCCTCGAGATCGCCTCATCCCAGCCCACCGGCACAAGCCTCTCCTCCTTCCGGATCATCGGCTCCGAAATCCGGTTGGGGGCGTTGACCGGTGCGAAGGTCTCAGTCCTTCCGAAATCGCACATCCAGTAGTCGTTGACCTGGGGGTTGTAGCGCGGCGTGAGGCGAAGGATCTGGTTGTTGCGGACCCACATTTTGATGTTGCATCCGCGGGCGCACCCCTGGCAGACCGTATCGGTGGACGACATCTCCCACACGCGGGCCTTGAACCGGAACTCCTTGCTCGTGAGGGCGCCGACCGGGCAGATGTCGATCGTATTCATCGAATACGGGTTGTCCAGCTTCTCGCCCGGGAACGTGGTAAGCTCCACGTGATCGGCTCTCTGCGTGAAGACCAACTGGGGCTTCTTCGCAATCTCGTCGCAGAATCTGACGCAGCGCGAGCACATGATGCAGCGCTCGGTGTCGAGCACGACATGAGGCCCCAATTCGACGCGCTTCGGCTTACGGACCTTGTCGAACTCGAAGCGGCTGACGCCTACGCTGTAATTGTAGGCATAGTCCTGGAGCTTGCACTCTCCCGCCTCGTCGCAGATGGGGCAGTCGAGGGGGTGGTTAATCAGGAGAAACTCCATGACCGCCTGCTGGGCGTTGATCACCCCCTCGGACGATGTGCGGACCACCATCCCTTCGGCCACCTGCGTCGAGCAGGCGATGACCAGTTTCGGGAGCTTTTCCACCTCGACAAGGCACATGCGGCAGTTTCCGGCGACGGAGAGGCGGGGATGCCAGCAGAAATGCGGGATGGTGATGCCGTTCTTGAACGCCGCCTGGATGATGGTCGACGAGGCGTCCACCTCAAGCTGCTTACCGTCTATAGTAATGCGCGGCATGCGGCTACGGGAGGGTCAGAGTGTTTAGATTTAGGGTGTGAGGGGAAATCCGCGCCCGTCATCTCAGTCGAGCGTTTCGAGGGCCTTCCAGGGCAGTCCGAACGCCTCCGCGACGCCCTTGTAGGTGATCTCGCCTGCTACCATGTTCACGCCCAGGCGGAGCTCCTTGCTCGTCGAAACCGCCTTCGCGAATCCCTTCGTCGCGATTTCCGCCGCGTACGGCAGCGTGGCGTTCGTGAGAGCCACGGTCGACGTAAACGGCACGGCGCCGGGCATGTTGGCGACGCAGTAGTGCACGATTCCTTCCACGACATAGGTCGGGTTCTCATGCGTCGTGGGTTTGCACGTTTCAACGCACCCGCCCTGATCGACCGAGACGTCGATGATCACCGATCGGGGCTTCATCGATTTCAGCATGTCGCGGGTCACCAGATGGGGGGCCCGCGCTCCCGGAATGAGAACCGCGCCGATGACAAGATCGGCCTTGCTGATGCTCTTGAGAATGTTGTACGGGTTCGACATGACCGTGACGACGTTTTTCGGCATCACGTCTTCGAGGTAGCGCAGGCGGTAGAGGTTGCTGTCGAGGATCGTCACCTTTGCGCCGAGCCCCGCCGCAATCTTCGCCGCGTTGGTGCCGACAATTCCGCCGCCGATAATCACGACGTCGACCGGCTCCGTTCCCGGGACTCCGCCCAGCAGGACTCCCCTTCCCCCCATCGTGCTCTCGAGATACTTGGCGCCTTCCTGAGGAGCCATCCTCCCCGCCACTTCGCTCATCGGTATCAGGAGCGGGAGCGATCCGTCCGCCTTCTGCACCGTCTCGTACGCGATGGCGATGCAGCGGGCTTTCATCATGGCTTCCGTCAGATCGCGGCTTGAGGCGAAATGGAAATAGGTAAAGACAATCTGGTCTTTCTTGATGAGAGGATACTCGGGAGGAAGCGGCTCCTTCACCTTCATGATCATGTCGGCCTTCGAGAAGACCTCCCTGGCGGTGGGAAGTATGGTGGCGCCCGCCGCGGTGTAGGTGTCGTCGGTGAATCCGCTTCCCTCGCCGGCTTTCGATTCGACGAGGACGGTATGTCCCTGGCGGGTCAGCGTCTGGGCGCCGACCGGCACGAGCGACACCCGGTTTTCATTGGCCTTGATTTCCTTCGGTATCCCAATGATCATGGGGCTGCTTCGGTTCCTTTCATGCGACCGCTTTGTGCGGCGCGGCTGGCGTCTCTTTGGACGGCTTGATGATTATCGTAGAAAATTCCTCGACCCGGAAGAGTTTCCGCGCCAATTCGAGCACGTCGCTGGCTGTCACCGCATCGATGGCCGTAAGGAATTTATGGAGCGGGGTATATCCGCGGAAATAGGTCTCGCCGCTTCCAAGCCTCATCATCCTGTTGGTCATGCTCTCGAGGCCGAGCACGGTCATCCCCTTCAGCTGAGCTTTCGTCCTTTCGAGCTCCGCCTTGCTCACCGGGCCGGATTTGAGCTTCCCGAGCTCCCGGTATGTCAGCTCGAGCGTCTTGTCGACGCTCTTGCTGTCAGTCCCGATATAGATGCCGAAATTGCCGGTGTCGCTCAGAAGGTTTGCAAACGAATAGACGCTGTATGCGAACCCGTACTTTTCCCGGATGTTCTGGAACAGGCGCGAGCTCATCCCCTCGCCGAGGAGAGTGTTGAGGACCATCAGCGGGTACCGGACGCGGCTCTTAATTCCGCATCCGATGGTTCCGGTCAGGATGTGTGCCTGCAGGAACGGCTTTTCGAATTCCTGACGTCCCGGCCGGAGGCGCCGCGGACCCACCTCCCGCTTCGGCGAGGGCTTCCGCCTTGGGATGCCCCCAAAAAACTTCTCGACGATCGCGACCAGTTTCTCATGCTTCAGGTTGCCCGCGGCGGCTATCACGATCCCCGACGGTATATAGTGGCCGCCGAGATACCTCTCGAGGTCGTTCCGTGAGAAGCTCTTGATGCTTGCCGATTTTCCTATGATAGGGTTCCCGAGGGGGTGGTCGTGGAAGACCGTGTCGTCGAAGTAATCGTAGATCAGCTCGCCGGGGTCATCCTCGTTATTTTTCAATTCCTCGAGGATGACGTTTTTCTCTTTCTCCATCTCCCCCTTGTCGAATCGCGGGTACCTGACGAGGTCCGAGATGACATCAAGGGCCTTGGGAAGGTGGTCATCGAGGATCCGGGCGTAATAGCAGGTATGCTCTTTGGTCGTGAAGGCGTTCAGGTAGCCGCCGATCCCCTCCAGGCTCGTGGCGATCTGCCTGGCGGAGTAGCGCTCCGTCCCCTTGAACACCATGTGCTCGAGGAAATGAGAGATTCCGTTCTTGTGCTCGTGGTCGTCCCTGGAGCCGACATTGATCCAGACGCCGACAGAGATAGATCGCACATAGGGAATCTCCTCCGATACGATTCGGATTCCGTTGGGGAGAATGCTCTTTCGGTAACCGGATTCCTCTATGGGCTGACGAGGAAGTTTCATGAGCGGAGAAGTGATTACAACGTCATTATATCATTTTTCCCTCCGAGAATCAACTTTAAGTTGAGCCCCCGAGACCAACCCCCTGTCTTTCTAACACCGACAGGAGTGCGCAAGGGTTCATCGCCGAGCGGTCTCGCTGACTTACTATTGACGAATCTGGCAGGCGCCGGCTTTAGCCGGCGTAACAATTCGCGCCGCCTTACACTTACTGTGTCGGCGCCGAATACGAAATCCCGATCGACACAGAGGATTGCCTGAATCGATCGTCGGGGGATCCAAGAAACGTTGCGGGAGAGGGGGAACTGCTGACGAGGTGACTGTCAAGGACGCTCGCCGAAAGGTTGACTGCCGGGTAAACAGCCCAGCGGATCCCGAAGGTCAGGAAATTCTCAACCAGCGGGTTCCGGGGAGAATCGTTCGGGGAATCCTGGGTGAAAAAGCCTGCGCCGAGGCGGACCTGATCGGAAACCGCGAATTCCGTTCCGAGGTGGAGTTGAACGAGGTTGTTCCAGCCGTCTGATACATGAGACCAATTCTGGTATTCTCCGCCTGCCATGAAACTCAAAGACCGGGTTGCAGACCAGGCGAATCCGAGATCGAACGACCAGGGAAACCTCGCCGTGAAATCATAGGTTTCTGGGACCAGATTTGCATACCACTGCTCCGTGTACGATAGTGGCGTCAGCCTGGGACCTGAATAGGACTCCGAAAATGTTGATGATGACTCATAATGGAGAGCCGCCCCCATGGAAATCCGGTCCGAGAATCGCATGAGAGTGCCTGCGACCAGCAAGAACCCGATGCCGCCTCCATCCGCGCTCAGGTCGAATGTGTATGAATGCGCATGCACAGAGTGAATGCCCATTGTCAGACCTACCGCGGTCTGCCCATCAACGGGATAGGAGAGACTTCCGTAGATCACGTGCGTCTTGACGGTGCTCCCAAAATCGAATGTCCGCCCCGTTCCCTCTGGCATAGCGATGGTCGCTTCCGGAATGGATGTGGAATAGCTTAAGTCGAAAACATTTGCGTATCCCACCGCAAGGCTGACAGCTCCGGCCGGGAACCCTATCGATGCGAACAGAGGGGCGATCAGCTGACCGTCGTAATCGATGCCCGACACCCATTTCGTATCGAACCGTTGCGCCCCTTCGAGATAGATACCGAGCGAGGGGTATTCCAAGCCGGCAGGATTAGATAAAGGAGCTCCGGGCATCCCCCAGAGAGACACTCCCGTCCCTCCTGCCGCCCACGCTTCCGCGCCGATCCTTGTAAAGGCCTCTGGAAAAACTAGCCAGACCGTAGTGCCGCTCCGGTTGCCTGCCCCGGCGCAAAAAGTGGCACAGGTACTCATGAGTAGCAGAATTGCGAAAAAACTCTGGAGTGTCCGCATTGCTTGTAGATTCCTCCTCTGTACTGTTCCCCCCGCCTGCCTGTCAGTCCGATTCAGGCCTGGGCGAGCATATCCCGGATCCGGGTCACCACCATGTCGATTGCCACCACGTTGAGACCACCCCTCGGGATGATCACATCCGCCCATCGCTTGCTCGGTTCGACGAATTCTTCGTGCATGGGCTTCACTGTCTCAACGTATTGAGCCATCACGGAATCGATGGAACGCCCCCTCTCAACAAGATCTCTCCTGAGCCTTCTGAGCAGGCGCTCATCGGCGTCGGTATCGACGAAGATCTTGATGTCCATCAGATCCCGGAGCTCCCGCTCGGTGAATATAAGGATTCCCTCCACAATTACGACGCTTCTTGGCTCAACCG
Organism: uncultured Chlorobiaceae bacterium; assembly: GCA_964512655.1. Taxonomy (GTDB): domain Bacteria; phylum Bacteroidota; class Ignavibacteria; order UBA10030; family SZUA-254; genus VBOC01. Next base: position 76,954 of record CAZEJT010000011.1, read on the forward strand.
GGACCGTTTCCGGGAGCCGTTTGTAAGTGGTGTAATCATACTTGGGCTGCCGGATCGGCTTCCATCGCCTCAAATCGGAGACGTGCTCGATCAGGAGCGAGTTCTCAAGCGCGTTCGGATGGTCAAAATTGATCTTCTCTGGGGGTTGTCCGTCGAACGCAGAGACGTCTCTATAATAGTAGTCCTGCCTGAGGAGGACTACCTTGCCGACGTCCAAACGCTCGAGTATTTTGGTCGTCACCGTGGTCTTGCCCGAGCCCGTTCCTCCCGCGATTCCGATGACAAGCGGAGTCTTGTTCATTCGGCTGGAATATAGACGAATAGCGAAGGAGAATCAACCGAACTGGGTGCTGGCTCTCTTTCAACATGCTGGCTCTCTTTCAACTGGTGTCACGGTCCATACCGTGACACCAGCGGCGAGGTCGAATCAAACGCGTCTTTACCTGCTCCGAGCCCGAACTCGATTCCAATGCGACACATCGGGGCGAACTGGGATTCTAACCCAACATTCCATTGTTTGTCACGAATCCTTTTTCTACATTTGTCGTGCTTTGAAAAGAAGATCAGAATGTTCGATATCATTCTAACTTGCTCGGCGTTTATCTACTCCGGCTTGATGGTTTATCTTAAAGTCGGTTTGATCCGGGCGTACCGGACTAAGCGGAATAACTCGTTCGAACCCAAGGTTTCTGTGATTGTGGCCGCACGGAACGAGGAGGCGCACATCGGGGCCTGCATTAAGTCCCTCATCCGGCTCGATTATCCCAGAGAAAAGCTCGAAGCCATCATCGTCAACGACAGTTCGACGGATCGCACGAGCGAGATTGCGGAGGATTTGGCGCACAACCACTCCTGGATGAAGGTTATCTCATCCCGAGCAGGCGAAGGCAACCTGCTCGGAAAATCGAACGCGGTTTCTGCAGGGATAGACGTATCCCACGGCGAAATCCTCATGTTCACCGATGCCGATTGCATTGCACCCCCCGAGTGGGTCCGCGAGACGGTGAAATGCTTTGATGAACAGGCGGGGATCGTCGGCGGGTTCACACTCCTGGAATCGACGCGGACGTTCGAGGGGATGCAGGCGTTGGACTGGGTTTTCCTCTTCGGGGTTTCGAGTGCGACGGCGGGATGGGGAATCCCGCTCACGGTGATCGGGAATAATCTGGCAATCCGGCGTTCAGCATACGATTCAACCGGTGGCTTCCGCAATATCCCGTTCAGTGTCACGGAAGACTATGCTCTTGTACAGGCGATCCTTCGGAATTCGGAGTTTGAAGTGCGTTTTCCTCTTAACCCGGCAACTGTCGTAAGGAGCAGGCCCTGCGCAACGTGGAAGCAGCTCTTCCGGCAAAAGCAGCGGTGGGGTGTCGGCGGCCTCGACATGGTCTTGCGCGGAAAACTGATTATGACTATCGGCTGGGCGTTCCGCGCAGTACTACTTACTTCTCTATTCTATTCACCCCCCCTCATGGCTCTTGCGGGAATCGCGGTTCTCTGCATCGCCGACCTCCAGTTTCTGTGGAAGCCGTTGGAGCGATTCCACCATCTTGGATCTCTCAAGTACTTTCCCGCCTTCGAACTCTATTTCACGCTCTACGGCCTTATCATTCCCGTTGTCTCCTTGTTGAGCAGGAATGTCGTCTGGAAGGAGCGGAGGTTGTAGGGAAGGGCAAAAAAAATGCCCTCAACTACGGAGGGCATCTTCAACGCTTATCTGACTGACGCTAGGCGCGCGCGCGGGAGCTCGTGATATTGAGCCGTTTCAATTTGTACCGGAGCGTCTGCTCGGTCATTCCCAGGAATCCGGCGGACTTCGACTGATTGAAGCCGAACTTCTGGAGCGCCCGCTCGATGATACCCTTCTCGATCGCATCCAGGGATTTGTCGAGGATGAAGTCCTGGCCGGTTGCGATATTGTTGATCATCTTCACGACTTCCGTCTTCTCGTCGACCAGCTCCGGCGGCAGCATGAACCTTCCGCCGTTCGAGAACAGGACCGACTTGTCGACGACCGCCTTCAATTCGCGGATATTCTCTCTCCAGCTCTGTCGTACGAGAACATCGATAGCATTAATGTCGATTACCAGCTCCCCTATTCCGATCTCCTTGCACAGCTCGCCCGCGAAATGCTTCACGAGGAGGGGGATGTCTTCCGGCCGCTCCCGCAGAGGCGGGATCTCGATCCGCTCGAAATCCGAGAGTTTATTATAGAGGTCTTCCAGAAGCTTTCTCTTGTCAACGAGGGATCTCGGGTCCTCTTTGACGGTGACGATCAATCGGATGTCGACCGGCTCGGCCCTTGAACCGCCGATTCGCCGTGCAGTCCGTTCGTTCATGAAGGCAAGGATCTTCATCTGGTTGCGGAAGCTGGCTTCCTCAATTTCCTCGATGAGGACCGTTCCGCCATTCGCGATCTCGAAGAGCCCTCTCTTAGTGGTATACGGCAGGCCTTCTGTGCCCCTGTCGTAACCGAAGAGAACGGCCTCTAACTCCTTGTCGTCCAGGACAGAGAGATTGAGGGACATGAACGGTGTGTTGCTGTCTGCGGTGATGCCGCAAGAGTAAACATTCTTGGCGATGGCCCCCTTGCCAACGCCCGCCTCTCCGATGATGACAACGTCCTTCCGGAGTTTCGCCAGACGGGATATCTGTTTAAGGAGGGAATCTACGGCGCGGCTCTTGCCGATGATGGGATATTCCATCTCGCCGGGTTTCTTCTCCTCAACGGTCTTCACCCTCTTATCCTTGTCCATGTCTCCCTTACCTGAGTAAAATAGTTAAACCTAATTGTGGAATGGTTGGTGGTTACTTTGCGCTCGAATCCTGAAACAGCCTGCCGTTGAACATCTTGAAATTGAAAAACTTTGCAAGAACCATGTTGTCAACCCAGTCCCTCCACCGGCTGATCTGCTGCGGGTGTTCTGCAAGCTCGGCCTCGTAGAACTCGCCCTGGACGGAGCTGATGAACCGGAGACGGAGGCTAAAGAAGAGAACCATCAGGAGAACAATTACCAATGTCACATATTGACCGATTGTGAACATTTCAGAAACAGAACTCCATTCAACGCTTTTTATGAAGCCCCAATTGTGAACAATTTCCATCGAGCAGAATAGCAAAAACAAGAACATGATTTTGTCTATGTAGGCTCCCTGAGGTGGATCTTTTTTGTACTGGTAGCCAAAAAATAAAATGATAAATCCGATCAACATTACGTTCATGTGGATCAGCTTCAGGAACATTGGTTTGAAGAAAAGAACCTTCCAATTGTCTCCGTCAAGATAGGGAAGGAGTTCGTCGATGCGCCTCATATTTTCTTGTGGATAGAGGTCACCGACGGGCTGTCCATCGACCCATGCCTGCAACTTTACCTTTGAAGCCAATTCCATCGCGCTTGGGACCTCGGTGCTCGTCCCAACACTCTCAAATCTCGAGCTCACCAAGTAGCTATCGAGAGTTTTCCACTGTTTGATATCCTCCTCGGAATACATCGAAAATGGATTGATCAAAAAAGAATAGAAATAATATCCGAAGAAAGCCAGGACTATCGCGGAGGTGATAAGGTACTTTTTCAGGTTCTTTAGATCCCGAAATAACAGATCCATCACGAGATAGACTATCGCGAGTGACAAGAAGAACACGTACGCAAGTGTTGTAAACTCCCAAGACAGGAAATTCGCATACTTGAATTTCTCATCGGTCAAGAACGACGCCCCAACGAAATCGACTGCGGCCTGGAGAATTACCGCTGAAAAGAATAAAGCAAAGTTGAAGAAAATAGCTCGATTTTTATCGCTCGCCTCTTTCCTACAGATCGCCACACATACTAGCAGCAAGAGGCAGACCATAAGCCGGCTTAGGACTGTGTGGAGGTGCACTTCATCATGTGGGAACAATGCGAGAGAAAGAAGGTACGCACTCCCAAAAGCCATCCAAATATAAATGATCGAGTTACGAGGCTTCACAACTTAGGTAGGGAATTCTCATCGTGGCCATTCTCCGAATGATGCAATATAACGAAAAAAGGAGGTTCTGTCAAGCAAATTCGCAAAAATTCTCTTATACACGCAAAAAGGTGACTTGCCGCACCCCCGTTATTTTCAAGTATATCACCCCCAAAAATGGGTCGATTTTCTTGGCCGAACCCAAACAATTAGGTACTTTGAGAAAGATTAAAGGGCGTTAAATCTCCCCTTAATTCCAGTTTTCGCACCGCGGAACAGACAATTCTAATCACAAAAAATATAGACAAGGAGTAACTGCAATGAGCCGCTCAAACATCAAGCACATCCGTGCCGTCCTCGTGACCATCGCCGTGATAGCATTCGCAAATATTGCGATTTCATACGGCGCGAGATCGATCGGCTCATTGCCTAATCCGCCTCGCCCGAAGGCAGAGCGTTCAATCGGCTCGTTGCCTAACCCGCCACGTCCGAATTCCTTCCGCTCTATCGGCTCAATTCCGAATCCGCCTCGGCCGTAATATCAAGTATTTGTTAAGAAAGGCTCTGGCCCCGAAGGGGTCAGAGCCTTTTTCATTTTGTAGCTCCCGATTGATGACGCTTCAGTAAGCTCCTCCCCCGCAATCGTTTTTTGGTTTCTTGCCCATTTTTCTTATCATCTTTTGACGCTTTCCAATTTCGAATGGAGCCAAACCTCCCCGAGCATGTCGAGTTTGCTCCCCCAGCAGATTCAAATCAGAGCTCGACAAACTGGGGGAAAGTCATTCTGCAAGGACTCCTCTTCATCGCAACATTCTTCACCACTACCCTCGCGGGTGTTCAATGGCTGAATAAGGATCCCATAGAATTAGGGAATTTTGCGTTAGGCCTCCCCTACTCGGTATGCCTTCTCACGGTACTCTCCTTCCACGAATTCGGACATTTTTTTGCAGCACGGTTCCACAAAGTGAGAACCACCCTTCCATATTACATCCCCATCCCTCCCTTTCTGCTCAATCCCTTCGGAACTATGGGTGCGGTGATCCGGATCCGATCACCCCTTTACTCGAAGAAATCCCTCTTTGACATTGGCATTGCAGGCCCACTAGCGGGCCTCGTTCCTACTATCCTCATCCTCTTGTATGGATTCTTGACTCTGCCGCCCAAGTCGTATCTCTATTCAATTCACCCTGAGTACCGAGCTCTAGCTGGAATACCTGAGGTGGGCCTGACGTTCGGGTACTCGGCCCTATTCTGGGCCCTCTCGAAGATATTCAGCTTGAACAGTTTTGTTCCTCCAATGAACGAGGTTTACCACTATCCCTTTCTCTGCGTTGGCTGGTTCGGCCTATTTATCACTGCACTAAATCTGATTCCTGTCGGACAATTGGATGGAGGCCATATCCTTTACGCCCTCATTGGACGGAAGCAGGGGTTGGTTGCTCGAATGTTTTTCGGGTTGCTGATCATTATTGGACTCTCAAGCTTTCTCCCGCTCTTTGGACGGAATGTCCAACTCGGGACTGCAGGTTGGTTATTATGGGCTGCGATCTTGTTTTTTGTGATCAAGCTGGATCATCCGGCTGTTGAGGAATTTGCAGAGCTTGACGACTCCCGAAAATCTCTGGGTTGGGCCACCTTCGCGATTTTCCTACTCACCTTTCCCCCGATCCCACTCTTTGAGGTGGGGGCTCGTTAGGTGGCATGCTGTTGTAAATCGTTAGCTGGCATGCTAACCGATAGTTGACTTTTCCTATACAATTCGTTAGTTTCGGATTACACTTTTCCCAGAATTGCTTAGCCCATTCCCAGTTTCTTGCTACTCGCTTGATTTTCTGATCTGTTTCTTGTGCACCTCAAGCGGGTGAAGTGGGCTCTGTATTACCGGATGGTTTCTCGCAACATCGACCGGTTACGAGACCAGCCGGTTTTTTTTATCTGCCCAAAAGTTGAATACTAAAACGCGAAATATTGCCGTTGCGATGATCAGTTTGCTCCTCGCGTCCTGCGAAAAGGAGAAGACTCAAATTGTCGACGTATCCCTTGATTCACCGTTTGTGGTATCCCTTGGGCTCAGCTCCAGGGTTGTTAACCTCGATACGTCGAGCAATTCGGTCGTAACCCGACTTCCTGACGGATCATACGCGGTCTCTGATACAGCGTTCGCAGCTGTTAGCGATCCGTCTGGTCCCGGAAACGTTCGTTCCGTAACCTACTCGCTGTTTGCGCCGGGGCAGTCAGGGTCATTCATTAGAGGTGACATGCAACACATTGGAATGACTGATACCACTGCCCTTTACAATGCAGGGTTCTCGTTTAACCTGCGGCGTCCTGATATCGGGGCGTTCCTAATTGAAGTGCAAGCCGAAAATCCCTCAAATCGAGAAAGCAACATCCTCATTGCGTCGCTCATCATTACTCGAAACAATATCCGTCCCCGGCTATTCAACCTCTCAGCTCCAGATACACTTACGAGACCTACATCCGGCAAACGCCCGGTATTCTTCGCCGTCAGTGCGTTTGATTCCGACGGGCCGGGCGACATTGCAACAGTGTTTTTCCGAAGCCTCAATTCAACCAACCCCAATTTTGAATTCAAGCTTTACGACGATGGAAACCGTGCCGTGACGGGTGATTCAATTGCGGGAGATGGCCGCTACTCACTGATCATTGCAATAGATTCTACGGCAACGCTTGGGACCAAGGAATTCAGATTTTGGGCCCGCGACAAATCGTTGGCATTGAGCGACTCACTCGCTCGCTTCATCACCATAGTCCCTTCGCTCCAATGAAGGTGCTCACTACCGGACTCGGGTTAGTTCTGTTGGTTGCGGCTATCGCCTCACCAGCTGTAACTTCTGCTCAAACCAAGTTCCCTAGACGATTTTCGCTGACGTCGACATCATCGGTTATCTCCTCCCTCCCCCCTAGCAACAGCGTTTCCTTGATGACCGTGCAGAACTCGAGCGTTCTCTGGATCGGGACGAGCAAGGGAATTGCTCGAAGCAAAACCTACGGATCATCCTGGGAGAGCTATCGATCGAACCCAGCATTCGCAAATGAGGGAATCTTCTCCATCGCGACCTACCTCGATAACATCTGGGCATCGACCGGTTACGAAAAAAGTTTGGATGACGGCACTGTTCAGACTGGAAGCGGATATGCCTACACTTTGGATGGCGGAAGCACCTGGCAACACGTGAACCAAACTCTGGACGGCAGAGGTGATAGTATAATCGCCTATGGAATTAACGACTCACTCTGGATGCTGCCAGTAGTGGTGCCTGAGCAGAACGTCACCTTTGATATCGCACTTACGCAGAGTGCGGTCTGGATCGCCAGTTGGGCAAGCGGCTTGCGCAGATCGACAAATCTAGGTGCATCGTGGCAGCGTGTTCTCCTTCCATCCGACGACCGTAGTTCGATCAGTCCAACCGATACACTCTGGACCTATCTGCCAAGCGATTCGCTCAAACTTCACCGAAGGTATTTTCGCTTTGATCCACGGCGTAATAATAATTTCCTCGCGTTCGGAGTATACGCTGCGGACGCCGACACTATCTGGTGTGGAACCGCTGGTGGAGTAAATAAATCCACCGATGGAGGGTCAAGTTGGATCCGCTTTAGTCACCAGAATCAGGCTGCACCGATCTTAGGGAACTGGGTGATTGCAATTAGCGAACAGCGCTTCCCGGGCCGAAGCCGGATCTGGACAACAAACTGGCGAGCTCAGGACCCTGATGAGGATTTCGGTATAAGTTATACCGACAATGGCGGGGGATCGTGGACGAACATCCTGCGAGGAGTCAAAGCCTACGGATTTGCCTTCAAGGACTCAATCGCCTACATCGCGTCAGATCAGGGTCTCTACCGAACCTCGGATGGAGGACTGAGTTACTCAATTGTTACATCCATCACTGACCCGCGGAGTCTGCAATCGATCCCGACTACTAGCTTTTTCTCCGTGGCCGTCATTGGAGATACTGTTTTCGCCGGCACTGGTGACGGTATCGCGACAACAATTGACAACGCGCAAAATCCTTTCGGTGCCCAATGGACTATTCACAGAGCGTTCCAACAAGTCGGGCAGACCGGAGCTACTTATGCTTATCCTAACCCTTTTGCTCCAAACTTTGAACCTGTCAGAATTCATTATTCGGTTCCTCAAACTGTCTCGAACGGAGTGAGCATCGAAATATTCGACTTCGGGATGAACCGCCTGCGTACGCTCATCAATCAGGCATCTAGGGGGTCGGGCGAATTCGATGAGATTTGGGATGGCCGCGACGATCACGGGAAACTTGTGGCCAACGGCGTTTACTTTTACAGAGTGAAAACTAGCAGTGGGGATCCCGAGTTCGGGAAGATACTTGTGATCCAGTGACATGAAGCTCCTTGCCACTCTCCAAATAGTATTAATTCTTTTCACGGCGGATATGCACGCCCAGACAGCCGGAAGCGCTGGTGCTTTTGCTCGGATGGGATCTGGCGCCCGCGGCATGGGAATGGGTAATGCGATGACTGCAGTCAATACAGGAGACATCCAGACATACTATAATCCGGCACTCGCTGCATGGTCAGATGGACGCGCTGCGGGTGCAACATTCGGACTTCTATCTTTGGACCGGTATTTGAACTATGTGAACTACATTCAACCGATTCACCCAACTGCCGGCATTTCGTTCGGTGTCATCAATGCAGGGGTGAGAAACATCGATGGTAGGGACGCAGATGGAGAGAAAACGGGGGACCTTTCCACCTTCGAGAACCAATTTTTCCTGGCCTTTGCGAACCGTGTCGCAGACCGTCTCTCACTGGGGGTCGCAGTGAAATTGTATTACAGTAAGCTGTACGATCAGGTCACATCGACGACCGTCGGGTTCGACGCCGGCTTCTGCGCTCAGATCACTGACGAGTTGTCGATAGGCGGAGCGTTCCAGGATCTAGGATCCAAGTATAAGTGGGACACGAAAGCGATCTACGATCAAAACGGAAAATCGACGGAGGACAAATTCCCTAATATGCGGAGAATCGGCATTGCCTGGAAGATCCCTTCGAACGCTGGGGTGATTTCAGCGGAATTCGAGAATTCATCCCTATCGACAAACGTCTTCAGAGCCGGTGCCGAATACTACCTTGTGGAATATCTGAGCGTCCGGGGAGGTATTGACCGGATCGATGGCAGCGATGATGCGACGGGCGTCAAACCGACGTTTGGATTTACTATCCGGAATGCATTTATTGGCTGGACGCCGTCGGTGAGCTATGCATACGTTATTGAGTCATTTGCGCCCAGAGGAATGCACATCATCACCATAAATACTTCGTTTTAGTTAATGAGACTCCTTCGTATCTTGTTTTCCGGAATAGCAATAATGGTCGTTGTCTCGATCGGAAGAAGTCAGGTCGGTGAGACGGGATTGGCATTTCTGAAACTGGGCGTCGGGGGAAGATCCATCGCGATGGGAGAGGCCTATTCGACGATTGCATCTGACCCTAGCGCCATGTACTACAATCCAGCTTCGCTGAGTATTGGCCAGAACTCAGCGCTCCTCCTGATGCACAAAGAGTGGATCCAGGACACTCGAACAGAATACATCGCTGCAAAAGCTGTAATCAGCAACTTGTCCTTGGGTGTAAGTGTAAACGCGACGAGCATCAATAATATTGATATCCGCGAAGTTCCGGGCCCATCTCAAGGTTCGTTTGACGCGCACAATGCCGCGATTGGCATTACTGGGGCGTATCGACTTGACACCGCTCTAAGCCTCGGAGTAACCGGCAAGTACGTGTACGAGAAAATCCTTGTGAACGAGTCTTCGGGCTTCGGTGTCGATCTCGGGGCCACCTATCTTACTCCATGGAACCTACGCCTTGCACTAGCGATAAGCAATCTAGGTTCGATGAACGCTCTCGACAATGAAGAATCCAAGCTTCCAACAATCATCAGAGCCGGAGGATCAATTGTGGAACGCATCGAGGCCATTCATGGTACAGTAACGATAAGTTCAGATGTCGTCTCGGTGACGGGTGAACACTTGGCGCATGTGCATCTTGGCGGGGAGTTGGTATATCAGGAGAGTTTTGCTTTTCGAATCGGTTACCAGAGCGGCTATGAGGGAAAATCATTCTCAACGGGAGTAGGCTTCAGACAGTCACCGTTCGAGCTGGATTACGCATTTGTTCCTACAAAATATGATTTGGGATCTACCCACACCTTTTCTCTACTGATTGACTTCAATTGATGCGGGTGGAACAATTGCTAAGACGGGGATGTTGATAGGTTTGCGAGGAGGGAATAAAAAAGTGAGAACAACTCTAACATATTGTGCCCTGGCGGTTCTGGCTTTGACGATGAGTGCCACAGCTGGAGAGCCGCAGTCAAGCACCGCAGCGAAGGCCGAACTAAAGTGGCAACCGTTTGAACAGGGATTCGCAGAAGCTCAGAAAAACGACAAGAAGGTGATGCTTGACGTTTACACCGATTGGTGCGGATGGTGTAAGAGGTTAGACCGAGACGTCTATTCCGACAAGCGTGTCGTTAGCTACCTAAACAAACACTACGTGGTGGTCAAGCTGAATGCCGAAGACACGACGAAGGTGAGCTATAAGGATAAAACAACTTCAAAGGTACAGTTGGCCGGCGGCTTCGGCGTGCGTGGATATCCGACAATAATTTTCTTCGGATCAAACGGAGACCCGATAAACTCCCTCCCCGGGTACGTCGACGCCGATAAGTTCCTCACAGTCGTAAAGTACATCGGTGAGGACTACTACAAGAAAATCACTTGGGAAAACTTCCAGAAAATGGAGGGATCGAATAGTTCCAAAAAGTGATCAGAAGTTCATCCCAACCGCATCCACCAGCTGCATACATGTCACAGTGTAGTGTGGCAGGTCGGACCTAACAGATAAGTTGATGTTTAATTGTTAAGGGAGTGCCTCAAACGATTTCTTAGCGATAACGCTTGAATGCCGCGGACCGCATTCCAAGCCAGCCTATGTTCATGGTGGAAAAGAAACCGTTCACCACCACAAGCCTTTTCTCCGCACTCACACCCTCCAGACTGCACAGCAGAACATATTTTTTTATCCTGGCGGCAGTTTATAGTTCTCCTCCCCCTACGGCATCTCACCACTCACCCACTGACCCGCGTACGCAACGGGCTGCCCGTCAGCGTCATGTGTCGGGATCGCAATACGCCCCTTCATCATTCCACGATCGCAGAAGCCAACACCGAAGGATTGTGCGAGCTCGGGGTCAATCCCCCGCTTCCGCAGGTACGAATGATCGCTCTGATGTGACCCCCTTGCACCGGAGAGAGAGAAAGGGTAAGTTGGGCGGAAAGGAG
>CAZEJT010000012.1:0-12163 GCA_964512655.1 uncultured Chlorobiaceae bacterium
GGGCATAGCGGTCGGTTCCAACGGCACAATTGTCAGAACCGCCAATGGCGGCGCAACTTGGACTGCGGAAACAATTGGTAGCGGCAACCCGCCTCCTCCGGCACCTGCCCTTCTTTCACCTGCAAATAATGCTACAAACCAGGCCACATCCTTAACGTTGTCCTGGTCTGCCTCATCGGGCGCGACTTCGTATCATGTGCAGGTCTCCACGAGCTCAAGCTTCACGACGCTCTTTCTAGACGATGCGACGCTCACGACGACCTCGCGTCTGGTGAGCGGGATGTCGAGTGGCACGACGTACTACTGGCGCGTCAACGCGACGAACGCGAACGGGACGAGCGGCTGGTCAAGCACCTTCAGCTTTACCACGCTCGCGGGAGTTCCCGCGGCGTTTAGCCTTTCTTCGCCGGCAAGCGGCTCGGCGGACCAGCCCCTGAGCGGCACCCTGTCGTGGGGGTCGTCTACCGGGGCCACAGGGTATGACGTGTATCTTGGTGCGACCAATCCCCCGACCACGGTCGTAAACTCTAACCAGGCCGGGACATCCTATGCATACAGCGGACTTGCAAACAACAGCGTGTATTATTGGAACATCGTGGCAAAGAACGTCGCCGGCAACACGAGCGCGACCGGCGGTCCCTGGAATTTCACGACCGTGCCGCAGCTGCCGGCAGTCTTGACAGGCGGTTCGGGTGCTGTCACCGCAGGCTCGGCCACCGTGAACGGAACGGTCAATCCGAACGGCGCCTCGACGAGCGCGTGGTTCGAGTGGGGTACATCAAGCACGCTTTCGACCTTTACATCGACGTCGGCGCAGTCGATCGGCTCGGGCACGAGCGCTGTCGCGGTAAACTCGAATCTGACGGGATTATCGGCCAGTACGACTTACTATTACAGGACCGCGGGACAAAACAGCGCGGGGACGCAGAAGGACGTGATACTGAGCTTTACGACGCTGCCGAATGCGCCAGCCGCGCCGGTACTGTCGCTTCCCGCGACCGGTGCATCGAATCAGCCCACATCGCTGACCCTGTCGTGGAACGCCTCTTCGGGCGCCGCCACGTACCGGGTGCAGGTTTCCGCGAGTTCGACATTCAGCTCACTCCTCGTCGATGACTCGACCGTGGCCTCGACATCGAAGGCCGTGAGCGGGCTTTCGAATAATACGACCTATTACTGGCACGTGAACGCCAAGAATGCGGGCGGCACGAGCGCCTGGTCGACGACATTTAATTTCACCACGGTCCCTCTTCTTCCTGCCGTAACCACCGCGGCAGCCGGCTCAGTCACCACGAGCGGCGCAACGCTCAACGGAAGCGTCAATCCTAACGGCGCCTCGACGACGGCCTGGTTCGAATGGGGGACGTCGAGCACGTTGTCGACGTTTACCTCAACCTCGGCACAGTCCGCGGGTTCAGGCACAAGCGCGGTAGCGGTCAATGCGAGCCTTACCGGTTTAAGCGCAAACACAACCTATTACTTCCGCGCGGCCGGCCAGAACGGCGCGGGCACGCAGAAGGACGTTATTCTCAGCTTCACGACGGGCGCTAATCTTCCGACGGTCACGACGGCCGCAGCCGGATCGGTGACGACCTCTTCTGCGACGCTCAACGGTAGCGTCAACCCGAACGGCGCCTCGACGACGGCGTGGTTCGAATGGGGCACGTCGAGCACCCTTGCATCCTATACGTCGACTTCGTCGCAGTCGGTAGGCTCAGGGACAAGCGGAGTGGCTGTGAACTCCGGTCTGACGGGCCTGGCTTCGAACACAACCTATTACTTCCGCGCGGCCGCGCAGAATAGCGCCGGAACGCAGAAAGACGGAATTCTCAGCTTCACGACAGGAACGGTACTCCCGACGGTCTCCACCACCGCAGCCAGCGGCGTATCTATGACCGGCGCCACGCTTAACGGCGGTGTGAATCCGAACGGATCCTCGACGACCGCGTGGTTTGAATGGGGTACGAGCAGCACGCTGTCGACATTTACCTCAACGACCTCGCAGTCGGTCGGATCGGGATCCTCATCCGTCGGAGTGAGCCAGAGCCTCACCGGATTGACGGCGAACACGACGTACTACTTCCGCGCCGCGGCTCAGAACGGCGGCGGGACGCAGAAAGACGCAATCCTCAGCTTCACCACTTCGGCGAACCTTCCGACGGTCTCCACCGGTGCGGCCACATCCGTGACGCTCACCGGCGCGACGCTGAACGGGACGGTCAATCCCAGCGGCGCGTCCGCGACGGGATGGTTCGAATGGGGAACCAGCAGCTCTCTCTCAACCTTTACGTCAACCTCGGCCCAGTCTCTCGGATCGGGCACGTCGGATGTCGCGATGAGCGCGAATCTGACGGGACTCAGCGCCAATACGACGTACTATTTTCGCGCCGCAGGCCAGAACGTCTCCGGCACGCAGAAAGACGGCATCCTCAGCTTTACGACGCCGATGAATCCGCCTTCGACGCCGGTGCTCTCATTGCCCTCCAACGGGGCCACGAATCAGCCGACGTCGCTGACGATGACGTGGAACGCTTCGACGGGCGCGTCCGGATACCATGTCCAGGTGTCGACGAACCCCTCATTTAGCGCGCTCGTTGTCGACGACTCGACCGTGACGACGACCTCGAAAGCCGTGAGTTCGCTCTCGAACAACACGACCTACTACTGGAGAGTCAACGCCAAAAACAGCGGCGGAACCAGCGCGTACTCGTCGATGTGGAATTATGTCACGACTCCGCTCCTGCCGGTGGTTACGACAACGGCGGCGAGCTCCGTGGCATCGACCTCGGCCACGATGAACGGCAGCGTGAATCCGAACGGGTCATCGGCGACGGCATGGTTCGAGTGGGGAACTTCGAGCACCCTCTCGACCTTCACCTCGACTTCCGCGCAGTCGGTCGGCTCGGGATCTTCGGCCGTGTCATTCAACGCGAACCTGACGGGTCTTGCTCCGAATACGACATATTACTATCGCGCGGCCGGGCAGAACGGCGCCGGAACGCAGAAAGATGCGATCCTGAGCTTCACGACGAGCGCAAATCTCCCGACGGTCACGACGAGCGCGCCGAGCGGAGTTTCATCGAGCGGCGCGACGATGAACGGCAGTGCCAACCCCAACGGATCCTCCACGACCGGATGGTTTGAATGGGGTACGAGCAGTACGCTCTCCACGTTCACCTCTACGACGGCCCAGTCTCTCGGTTCCGGCGCTTCAGCGGTGAGCATGACCGCGAACCTGACCGGTCTGAGCCCGAACACGACGTATTACTATCGCGCCGCGGCACAGAACGGCGCGGGCACGCAGAAAGACGGTATCCTGAGCTTTACGACCGGCGCAGTCCTCCCGGCGGTCGCGACAGGCGCCGCTAGCGCTGTGATGTCGGCCTCGGCCACCATGAACGGCAGCGTGAACCCGAACGGTTCATCGACAGTCGCATGGTTCGAGTGGGGCACGAGCAGCACGCTCTCCACCTTCACATCGACGAGCGCACAGTCGGTCGGATCCGGCGCGTCATCGGTCCCGGTAAGCGCCGATCTCACGGGCCTGAGTCCGAACACGACGTACTATTTCCGCGCGGCCGGACAGAACGGAGCAGGCACGCAGACGGACGCGATCCTGAGCTTTACGACTGGGGTTGCGGCGCCGGCGGCTCCGGTTCTCGCCTCGCCGGCGGACGGCTCTGTCGATGAGCCTGTGACTCTGACCCTGAGCTGGAACGCGTCAGCGGGCGCGTCTTCATACCGGCTTCAACTTTCCACCTCTCCGGCATTCAGCACGCTCCTCGTCGACGATGCGACTCTTACGGGCACGTCTAGGGTGGTGGGCCCGCTTGCCAACGGAATGTACTTTTACTGGCGCGTGAACGCGACGAATGCCGGCGGAACGAGCGCTTACTCCGAGGCCGGATTTACGACGATCCCTTCAGCGCCCGCGCCTCCTCCGGTGACGTCGCCTGCCAACGGCGCGACGAACCAGTCGACCAGCCCGACCCTTGTCTGGGGCACTTCGACGGGCGCAACGTCGTACCGGCTGCAGTGCTCGACCGATTCCACGTTCGCAACGACGCTGAGCGACCTTTCAGGCCTGACGGTCACGTCGATGCAGGTAGGGCCTCTCGCGATGAATACGACATATTTCTGGCATGTGAACGCGAGCAACAGCGGCGGAACGAGCGCGTATTCTGTTATGTGCAGGTTTACGACAACAGCCGGTTCGCCGTCGTTCTCGGTGAGCCCGGCGAACCTGGCCTTCGGGAACGTTTCGATCGGCACCGCGGTGACCGATACGCTTACCGTCAGCAACGGCGGAACTGCGACTCTGTCGCTTGACACCGTCTATTCGACGTCGGCGAAGTTCACCGTCAATCCGAAGAAGACGACGGTTGCCGCAGGAACATCGGCGATGGTCTTCGTAACGTTTGCGCCGACGAACAAGTCGGCCCTCTCAGCCGCGGTGGTCTTCAAGTACAACACAACCGGCAGCCCCGATACGGTCCCCGTCACCGGCAAGGGCGTTTCGGCTCCGAAAGTGCGGAGGAACGTAACCGTTATCAGCTTCGGGCCTGTCGCGCCGGGCGATACGAAGAGAGACAGCTTCTCTCTCTTTAACATCGGCACCACGGATGTGGTCGTCTCGAGCGTCGTCTCGACAGATTCGATCTTCACGGCCACGCCTAACACGGCCACGATCGTGCCGAACGACAGCCAGTGGTTCTACGTAAACGCTACGCCTGTCTCGGCGCAGCCGGAATCGGGCTACATCGTCATTAACTATGCCGACGGATCGACGCCGGATTCGATTCTGGTTCAGACCGACCAGGTCAGCGGGGTGAAGGTCATCGTGGGCGTGCCTTCGGAAATGGTGCTTCACCAGAACTACCCGAACCCGTTCAATCCGACCACCACGATCGGCTTCGAACTCCCCGAGGCGAGCACAGTGACGTTGAAGGTTTATAACATCGTTGGTCAGGAGGTGGCGACGCTTCTCCGGGGCGATATGCAGGCCGGATATCATTCCATCGAATGGAATGCGAATACGGCCGATTTGGGCCCGATTTCGACAGGAATCTACCTGTACCGGCTCAGCGCAAAATCGCTCCACTCGGGGGATGAGTCGTCACAGGTCAGAAAGATGACGTATCTGAAGTAGGGCGAAGGCAGACTCCCACCGAAGGGTGATCTCAGGAAGGCGAGGTCACCCTTTTGTTTTTCATCCGGAGTGCGGAGGGAATCGGGAAAACCGTCCCTTGGTAAATTCGAGCGCATGACAGGATCGCGCTCAGAGCGCCTCTGAATTTCGCGCAGTTTGGGCACATTAAAAAATATTAACTTGGAAGAGTGAGCGCTCTTAGGTATCGTATAGCGATGGAGTATATAAAATTGCTCGAATGTGCACCGGCGCCTGGAAAAACGCGGGAAGGCAGGTGGATGCGTTCGCGCATCCTTGCTGGATGCCCCGAAATACGCAATCTGTCACCAGGGACGCAGGATACCTTTACCTCTTGAGCAGGCGGATTAACAGACAAACCACATACTCAGGCTCAGTAGACCGCGCGTTGACTCACATGGAACTGCAGGATCTCCTCGAAGAACGCACGCGCGCCATTGAAGAGCGTGATGACGCGATGGCAAAACTGCGCCTCGCTCACGACGAGCTCGAATCAGAGGTCCGCTCGCGGACGAAACAGCTCACCCGGGTAAATCACGCTCTTAAGGTCGAAATGGCCGACCGTGAGCGGGTCGAGG
Organism: uncultured Chlorobiaceae bacterium; assembly: GCA_964512655.1. Classification (GTDB taxonomy): domain Bacteria; phylum Bacteroidota; class Ignavibacteria; order UBA10030; family SZUA-254; genus VBOC01. The sequence continues at coordinate 5,746 of CAZEJT010000012.1, forward strand.
CGAGCCTCACCCTGGCCCTCGATGCCGCCCAGATGGGCGATTGGGACCTAGACCTCGTGAACGACGTCGCTCGCCGCTCCCTGCGGCACGATCAGATCTTCGGCTATACTCAGCTTCTCCCGGAATGGGGCTGGAAGATCTTCATGAGCCACGTCTATCCCGAGGACCGCGCCGCAGTCGAGGCGAAATTCCGCCGGATGATGGAAACGGGAGAGGTCTTCAACATCGAGTGCCGCATCCAGTGGCCCGACAACAGCCTTCACTGGATCGCCGCGATAGGACGCGTCTTCCACGATCGCCACAAGCGGCCCGTTCGCATGGCCGGGGTGGTGATGGAAATAACCAAACTGAAACTTGCGGAGGAGCGCCTTCGCGAACGGGAAAAGCGTTTCCGCGCGCTCATCGAGAACAGCTCGGACGCGATCTCTCTCCTCTCGGCCGAAGGCTCGATCATCGATACGAGTCCGGCGACCGCGAGAATCCTTGGCTACGCGCCTGAAGAATTTGTCGGATCGAACGGCATCGAGCTTATCCACCCCGACGACCGGGAACTGGCGCTGAATACGCTCTCAGGCCTCATGGAACACCCTCAGGCCGCTCTGACGGTGGAGTGCCGGATGCGTCACAAGGACGGGACGTGGATCTGGACGGAGTGCACCGCGGCCAACCTGCTCATGGAATCGAGCGTCGGGGCGATAGTCCTTAATTTCCGGAACATTTCCGTGCGCAAGAAGGCGGAGGAAGAGCTCCAATCGGCGATGGGTCAACTCGAGAACCTTTCCCAGCGCCTCCTCCAGGTGCAGGAAACCGAACGCCGCTACATCGCCCGCGAACTGCACGACGAGATCGGACAGACGCTCACTGCCCTCAAGATCAATCTCCAGGAAATGAAGCACAACCCCGATACCGCGGCCCGCACCGCTCGGACCGATGAATGCGTGGACCTCGTGGACAAGACGATCCTCCAGGTGCGGAACCTGTCGGTTGAACTCAGGCCTTCGGTTCTCGACGATTTGGGGCTTGTTTCGGCCCTCCGATGGTATCTGGACCGCGTAGCGCACCGCTCCGGTTTCGGACAGGAATTCACCTCCACAGGAGTGAATTCGCGGCTGCCGAGTGAACTCGAGACCGCCTGCTTCCGCGTTGCCCAGGAGGCGCTGACGAACATCGTCCGCCACGCGGGCGCGCGATCCGTTCGCGTCCGGCTTCAACAGGGCGGGGGCACCCTTCGCCTCACCGTCTCCGACGACGGCAAAGGATTCGACGTTCAGACTGCGCGGGAGAATGCAATGAAAGGAAAGAGTCTCGGGCTCCTGGGAATGCAGGAACGGATGCAGCTTCTGGGGGGCAGGCTCGACTTCAATTCAACGCCCGGAAAGGGCACCGATGTCATCGCTTATTTCCCGCTCCCAGTCCTTTAGTCGGCCGGCTGTGGACCAGCCGCACCAGAGGCCGAGGGTGGGTTCACTGCGCGTTCTTCTGGTCGACGACCATGCCCTGGTCAGGGCGGGGCTCCGCTCCCTTCTTCAGGAAATCTCCGGCGTTCAGGTCGTCGGCGAGGCGAGCAACGGACGCGAAGGGCTGCACCTGATGAAGTCGGAGCGACCCGACATCGTCATCATGGACATCTCGATGGAGGAGCTGAACGGCCTCGATGCGCTCGAGCGGGCCACGAAAGAGTTTCCGAATATCCGAATCATCATACTGACGATGCACGACGACCGGGAGCATGTTCTCTCGGCGCTGCGCGCGGGCGCGGCAGGGTACCTGCTGAAGGATTCGCTCGCGACCGAGCTCGAGCTCGCGATCCGGTCCGTCGCACGCGACAGGCATAAGAAGTATCTGAGTCCGTCGATCTCGCACCACGTCGTCGATCAGTACATGCAGCGCGATGCTGCGGATGAGCGGGATGCCGACGAGCTCACTTCCCGCCAGAGGGAGATCCTCCAGTTGATTGCGGAGTCGCATACGACGAAGGAAATAGCGGCTAAGCTGGGCATCAGCACGAAAACGGTCGAAGCTCATCGTGCCCAGATGATTGCGCGCCTGAAGATCCGCGGGATCACCGAGCTGGTCAAGTACGCGATTCGGAAGGGACTTACCACCCACGTGGAGCGGGCAAGGTAAGGGCCCCCGCTATACCCTCCTCAGCTTTCTCCTCCATCCGCTCAGGGCTTTCCCCACTTCTCCGGGCGACGTAGAGCCCGCCGACCGTTTGCGGCGGATCGAGTCGCGGGGATCGATCGCCCGAAACAGGTCCTTTTCGAAGAGGCGTGAAAACCTCCTGTACTCAGGGAGCCCCATGTCGTTGAGCGAACGACCCCTTCGTGCGCACTCAGAGACGATGCTTCCCACCACCGCATGCGCCCTCCTGAACGGCATCCCCTTCCTGACAAGATAATCGGCAAGTTCCGTCGCAAGGAGAAAATCACTCCCCCGGCCCGGCGCCGCAAGCCGCTCCCTGAAGCGAGTGTGCCTGAGCATTCCGGAGAGGATCCCCAGGCAGGCTGAGAGCGAATCAGCGGCGTCAAAGAGGGGCTCTTTATCCTCCTGCATGTCGCGGTTATAGGTCAGCGGAAGGCCCTTCATGACCGTGAGAAGGGCGATGAGCGCCCCATACACCCTGCCGGTCTTTCCCCGCACCAGCTCGGCCATGTCCGGATTTTTCTTCTGCGGCATGATGCTGCTCCCGGTCGCGTACGCGTCGCCGATCTCGGCGAAATCCCACTCGGCGGAGCTCCAGAGGACCAGCTCCTCCGCGAACCGGCTGAGATGCATCATCGTGATCGCGCAGGATGCGAGGAATTCTATCTGGACGTCTCTGTCGCTTACGGCGTCGATGCTGTTCTCGACGAGTCCCGCGAATCCGAGCCGCTTTGCCGCGTACGCGCGGTCCACGGGGAAGGAAGTTCCGGCCAACGCCCCGGCGCCAAGGGGCGAGCGGTTCACCCGTGCGAGGCAATCCGAGAATCGTTCCCGGTCCCGCCCGAGCATCGAGACGTAGGCGAGAAGGTGGTGGGCGAAGAGGACCGGCTGGGCGGGCTGCAGATGCGTGTACCCGGGGACGATCATCCCGGCGTGGCGGCCGGCTTTCTTCACAAGCTCCTGCTGGAGGCGCCTGATGAGTTCTCCGATCACCGCAATAGCCTTCCGCAGGTAGAGCCGCTCGTCGAGGGCGACCTGGTCGTTGCGGCTCCGGCCCGTGTGGAGCATCCCCCCCGCCGGACCGATTTTCCGGATGAGACGGGCCTCGACGGCCATATGGATGTCCTCCCCCTCGAAGCGGCGCTTACCCCCGAGGGAGAGCGCCCCAGATTCGATTTCGCGCCTGATCTGAAGAAGCGCCCGTTCGATTCTTTTCGAGTCCTTTACCGGGATGATCTTCCGTCGGGCGAGCATCCTGACATGGGCGATGCTTCCCTCGATGTCTTCGCGGTAGAGGCGCCGGTCAACCCCGAGAGACGACGAGAATTGCAGCGCCTTCGGATCGAGCCCTTTCGCGAACCTGCCGTCCCCGGGGGGCATCGAAGGTCAGGCGGGAACGTCGGTTTGGGCGGGCCTGCGGAGGCCGTTCTTTCCTTTCTCCTGGCCTGTCTGCTGACCGCTCTTCCGGCCCGTCATGTGGTAGGTCTTGAGCGGAAGGCCGAATATCTTGACGAACCCTTCCGATGCGCGATGGTCGAACTGGTCTTCTTCCGTGTATGTAGCGAGAGCGGGAGTATAGAGGGAGTGAGACGAGCTTCTGGCCGCGACCGTAAGAGCGCCTTTGAACAGTTTCACCTTCACGATCCCGGAGACGCGGGCCTGGGTTTCGCCGACGAATGCGTCGAGGGCGCTCCTGAGAGGAGAGTACCACAGACCGTTATAGACAAGGTTTGCGTACTCCGCAGACAGCCTTGCCTTGCAGTCGAAGACCGCCTTATCGAGCGTGAGCCGCTCGAGCTCCGTGTGGGCGAAGTGAAGGATCACCGCCGCCGGCGCTTCGTAGATCTCGCGGGATTTGATCCCCACGAGGCGATTCTCCACCAGATCGATTCTCCCGATCCCGTGCGCCCCTCCCGTCTTGTTCAACGCTCGGAGGAGAGAGACGGGGTCTGACTTCCTGCCGTTGACCGATACCGGAATGCCCCTGTCGAACCCGATCGTGACGTATTCCGGACGGTCCGGCGCATTCTCGGGCGCGACGGTCCGCTGGTACGCATCCCGCGGCGGCTCCGTCTCCGGGTCCTCCAGCGCTCCGCACTCGATGCTCGTGCCCCAGATATTCTCGTCGATGGAGTAGGGATGTGCGCGCGTCGCGGCAACGGGGATCTTGTGCGCTTTCGCGTATGCGATCTCTTCTTCCCTCGATTTGAACTCCCAGTCGCGCAGGGGGGCCAGGACAATGCACTCAGGCGCGAGCGCGCCGATCGAAACCTCGAACCTCACCTGGTCGTTTCCCTTCCCCGAGCAGCCATGGGCGATCATGTCGGCGCGCTCTCTCTTTGCGACTTCGACGAGCATCTTCGCCAAGAGCGGGCGCCCGAGCGAGGTCGCAAGCGGATAGGCCCCCTCATATAACGCGCCGGCCCTGAGAGCGGGGAAGCAGTAATTCCGGACGAATTCCAGGGAGAGGTCGCTGACATAGGCTTTTGCCGCCCCCGTCCTGAGCGCTTTCTCGCGGACTCCGACGAGCTCCTTCTCCTGTCCGAGGTTTCCGGTCGCGGTGATGATCTCCGCGCGGTATTTTTCCTTCAGCCACCGGACCATGACCGACGTATCGAGCCCTCCGGAGTAGGCGACAACGATCTTGCGCTTCTTCATTGTTTTCCTTCAGTGAGTTTTTCGCGCAGGAAATCCATGACATGCTTCGTGCGCTGGTTCGACTGCGGGATGACGAGGAGCGTATTGTCTCCGGCGATCGTACCGATGATATCTCCGGGATTCTGGGCGTCCAGGAACTCCCCCACCGCGTTGGCGCACCCCGGCAGAGTGCGGATGACAATCAGGCTTTCATTGGCCTGCAGCGAGAGCACCTGCGCGCCCACGACGGGACGCAAAAGCTCCACTTCGGCCTCCGGCTGGAGGACGTAATGCGACCCTTCTCCCGACGATACTCTCCCGACACCCAGTTCCCGCAGGTCCCGCGAGAGCGTCGCCTGCGTCACCTCGAAGCCCCTTTTCCTCAGCTCGAGGCGGAGCGCATCCTGGCTCGCGATCTGGCGGGAGCTCAGGATCTCCTTGATGGCCAATTGCCGCGCGGGCTTTGTCATGGCCGATTATCCTGCCAGCTCTCCCGCGAGAGCGCTTGCCCGGTGAACCTCGGCGCCGCCGGTTCCAAAGAGATGGGCGATAATCGCCTTCTGGACGTGAAGCCGGTTTTCGGCCTGGTCGAAGATGACGGAGCGCGGTCCTTCCAGGACATCGGCCGTTATCTCCTCGCCGCGGTGCGCCGGGAGGCAGTGCATGACCGCGCAGCGCGGCGAGGCGAGCCTCAGGAGCCCTGCGTTGATCTGGTACTCTTTGAAGGCGCCCTCGCGGCGCGCCCTCTCCTCTTCCTGGCCCATGCTCACCCACACGTCTGTATAGAGCACATCGGCGCCGCTCGCGGCCGCACGAACATCGTGGACGATTTCGATCTCGCTTATTCCGGCTCCGCGCGCTTCGCTCAGGATGGGCGGATCCGGTTCGTACCCCTCCGGGCACGCCAGCACGAAATGAATCGGAAATTTCGCCGCCAGCTCGAGCCATGAATTGACGACATTGTTCCCGTCCCCGATAAACGCGATCTTCGTCTCTTCTGAGAACAACCCCCGCTCCATCAGCGTGAAGGCGTCCGCCAGAATCTGGCAGGGGTGGAGGAGGTCCGTCAGCGCGTTGATGACCGGGATCGATGCGTGCGAGGCGAGATCTTCGACCGTCGAGTGAGACATAGTCCTGGCGATGATCAGGTCGTTGTACCGCGAAAGGACTTCGGCCGCGTCGCGGACCGACTCTCTCGTCGAGAGCCCGATGTCCCCCTGGGAAAGAAATACGGCGTCTCCCCCGAGCTGGGTGACGCCCACCTGGAACGATACGTGAGTCCGGAGAGACGGTTTTTCAAAGATCAGAGCGGCTGTCTTGCCGCGCAGGGGGCGGAAATCCGGGGAAGGGGTTTCCTTGATGCGGCGAGCGAGGCGCAGGATCGCCTCGAGTTCCAATGTCGGGTAATCCCTGAACGAAACAAAATCCTTATTCACAAGAAACTCCTTTCATATGTCCGTCACCTGCACCTCCCGATCAACGCCGCTACGCGCGCTTACAACTATAGTGCATCAGAGCCGGTACGCGCGGGCTTTAGCCCGCGCACGCTAAAGCGTGCGCCTACCGGGGCGTCAGCCGGAACCGTAGCGCTCAAACCGACAATAACTCCGTCCCCACTCCTGCGTCCGTAAAGATT
>CAZEJT010000012.1:12263-81130 GCA_964512655.1 uncultured Chlorobiaceae bacterium
CCGTAGCGCTCAAACCGACAATAACTCCGTCCCCACTCCTGCGTCCGTAAAGATTCTTAATCTGCTGTCACGGTCCATACCGTGACAGCAGCGGGGAAGCAAAGGACTGTTCGTTCCGCCGCTCCCGCGGCGGAACGCGTCGTCGGGCGCTCCGCGTCCGCGCTCAAACCGACAATAACTCCGTCCCCACTCCTGCGTCCGTAAAGATTTCGAGGAGCAGGGAATGGGTTACCCGGCCGTCGATCAGGTGCACCTTCTTCACGCCTGCTTCGAGGGCGGTGAATGCGGACCGGATTTTCGGAATCATCCCGTTGCTGATGGTCCCTTCAGTGATATACCTGTGGGCCTGCTCCCTGTTCATGCTGTTGACCAGCGACCCGCCCGCCATGACCCCGTTGACATCGCTCAGATACACGAGCTTCTCCGCTTTGAGCGCAGCCGCGATCCGCGAGGCGGCGACATCCGCGTTGATGTTGTGCGCCTTCCCGGCCTCGTCGACCCCGATCGGGGCGATCACCGGCATGATTCCGTTGTCGAGGAGGAGCTTCAGATACGTGGTGTTGACTCCGGTGATCTCGCCGACGAGGCCGAGGTCGGCGCTTCCGTTCAGGGCCTTTTTCACGCGCAGGAGATCTGCGTCGATGCCGCACAACCCGACGGCTTCGCCGTCGTGCCGGTTGATGCGGGCGACGATGTCCTTGTTGGTGCGGCCTGCGAGCACCATCTGGACGACTGCCATCATCTCCTCGTCCGTGTACCGCTGTCCGTCGATGAAGCGCGAGGGCAATCCCAGCTTATCGGCCACCTCCGTCACTTCCTTCCCGCCGCCGTGCACGATGACGATCCTGACTCCCACTTTTTTGAGGATGGTAACGTCCTGAGAAAACGTTTCTTCGAGGCCTTCGTCGATCATGGCGGCTCCGCCGTACTTGATCACGAAGACGGTCCCCTCGTACCTCCTGATGTAGGGGAGCGCCTCTATGAGGACTTCGGTCTTTTCCGTTATGGAGAGCATCGCCTGCGGGACTCCTGTTCAGGTTCTGTAATTCGCGTTGATCGCTACGTAGTCCTTCGAGAGGTCGCACGTCCAGAAGCAGGCCGATGCGTCGCCTTCGTTGAGGTCGACGGTGATTTTGATCTCGCGCTGCTGGAGAACTTTCTTGGCCGCTTCCTCCGAGAAATCGATCACATAGTTTCTCCTAAGGATCGGGACATCGTCGAAGAATATCTCCACGTCGGCCGGATCGAAATCGATCCCCGAATACCCCACCGCGGCGAGTATTCTCCCCCAGTTGGCATCCTCGCCGTGGATGGCGGTTTTCACCAGGTTTGAGTTCGCGATCGCCTTCGCTCCCTGCACGGCCGCTTCCTCCGACGCCGCCCCGGCGACCTGGATCTCGATAAATTTCGTGGCGCCCTCGCCGTCGACTACGATCATCTTGGAGAGCCGGACCAGGAGGTACTCGAGGGCCTCGTAGAAAGGCGCATACCGCGGATCATCGCGGCTGGTCAGCTCCTCGTTTCCCGCCATGCCGTTCGCCAGCATCAGCACCATGTCGTTCGTGCTCGTGTCCCCGTCCACCGAGATCCGGTTGAAGGAATGGTCGGCCGCATCTTTGAGCGCGTGCTGCAGAAGGTCTCCCGAGATCGCCGCATCGGTGGTGATGAACGCAAGCATCGTCGCCATGTTGGGCGCGATCATGCCCGAACCCTTCGCCATCCCGCCGATCGTCACGTCCACCCCGTCGAGGTCGACCCGCACCGCAAGCTCTTTTGGGAATTTATCGGTCGTCATGATCCCTTCGGCCGCGGAGGTGTGCCCCCCTGCGTCGAGCATCGATACCGCCTCGAGAACGCCGGCGTTGACCTGCTCCATGGGCAGATACTGGCCTATGACACCCGTAGACGAGACGAGGACCTCGCGTTTGTGAATCCCGAGGGCCGCTGCCGTCGCGGATACCATCGTCCAGGCGTCGTTCAGTCCCCGTTCTCCCGTGCAGGCGTTCGCGTTCCCGCTGTTGACAAGAATGGCGCGGAATGACGAAGAGATCGAGAGCTGCTGCCTGTCGACGAGGACAGGGGCGGCCGGCACCTTATTGGTCGTGAAGATGCCCGCCGCTTGTGCGGGCTCCGCGGAAAAGACAAGCGACAGATCCTTCTTCACCTTTTTGATGCCGCTGTGAATCCCGGACGCGTAATACCCTTTGGGACCGGTGATGCCGCATGGACACTCGTTGTACATTCTGCTCTCCTTAGAAATGTAGTCCCCGTTCCTGGGGAATGCCGAACATGATATTCATATTCTGAACAGCCTGCCCTGCCGCGCCCTTCATCAGATTATCGATGACGGAGACGATCACAAGCTGATTGGTATGGCGGTCGATGGCGACCCCGATATCGCAGTAATTCGTATAGAGCACGTCCTTGATCTGCGGAACCTGTCTCTTGATCCTTACAAAGGGGGCATTCCGGTAGAATGACTGGTAGAGCTCGATAATCTCCGCCTCGCTCATCGCACTCTCCAGGCCTGCATGAATTGTCGTGTAGATGCCGCGGGTGATCGGGACGAGGTGGGGCACGAATGAAATGGATATCTTCCTGCCCGACGCCTCCTCGAGTATCAATTGCATTTCCGGAGCGTGCTGGTGCGTCCCGATCTTGTAGGCGCGGACGTTTTCGTTCACTTCGGAAAAACTGTACTCAATCGCGGATGTTCTCCCCGCTCCCGAAACCCCGGAGAGCGAATCGACGACGATCGAATCGCCGGCGATGAGGCGATGTTTGAGGGCGGGGCCGAGCGCAAGAATCGCGCTTGTTGGATAGCAGCCCGGATTTGCCACGAGCTTCGCATCCGCGATTCGATCCGCAAAGAATTCCGGGAGACCGTATACCGCCTCGCCGAGCAGGGTGGGCGAGGTGTGCGTATGGCGGTAGTAGTGCTCATAGAGCGCGGCTGATTTCAGGCGGAAATCGCCGCCGAGATCGATGATTCTTCCCACAGAGGGAATGAGCTGAGGGACGATGTTCATCGCTTCGCCTGACGGAAGGGCGATGAATGCGGCATCAACGCCGTCGAGCTCGCCCGAGAGCGATTCGTACTCAAGCTCCACTCTTCCAGAGAACACCGGGTAGAGCTCTTCCACTCTTTTTCCGGCGAAGGTTCTCGCAGTCACTTTTTTTACCCGGACATCGTCCCGGTTCGAAAGGAGCCGGAGAAGCTCGGCGCCCGAATAACCCGATGCTCCTATGATTGCAGCGGTAATCATTATAATGCAGAGAAGGGCTTCAATTCCTTTTGGAGTTGCATAAATATACAATTATATGTATTATTATGCAAGCACTTTTTTGACCAATCTTTAAGGAGACAGATGGAATCCCTCGAGCGGGAAGCCGCCTACTTTTTCCACACCTACAAGAGAATACCCCTTGAAATTGAGCGCGGTGAGGGCGTTTACCTCTTCGCGAAGGACGGCAGACGGTACCTCGACATGTTCGCGGGCCTCGCCGTGAACGCGCTGGGGTACAGCCACCCGGGGATCACCGCGGCGATCGCCGAGCAGTCGCGCCGGTACATCCACCTCTCGAACTACTACCTGCAGGATCCGCAGATCCAGCTTGCCGGGATGCTCGTGAAACACTCGGGGTACTGCAAGGTGTTCTTCGGCAACAGCGGCACCGAAGCGATCGAGGGAGCGATCAAGATCGCCAGGAAGTGGGGCTCGGGGAATGGCAAAGCCGAAATCGTCTCATTCACCAACGCCTTCCACGGCCGCACCATGGGCGCGCTCTCCATGATGGACCGCAAAAAATACCGCGAAGGCTACGAGCCGTTCCTCGACAACTTCCGGATCGTCGGGTTCAACGACGCGCAGGCCCTCGCCGGCGCTGTGGGGCCGAAGACCCTTGCGGTCGTCCTCGAGTTCATTCAGGGCGAAGGGGGCATTTGTCCCGTCACGACTGAATTCGCCGATGATCTCGAACGCCTTCGGAAAAAGTTCGGCTTCCTTCTCGTCGCTGATGAGATCCAGTCGGGGATCGGGCGCACCGGAACGCTCTTCGGCTTTCAGCACTACCGCGTCACCCCCGACATTGTCGTCGTCGCGAAGCCGCTCGGAGGCGGGCTGCCTCTCGGGGCGATCATCGGAGGCCCGGCGGTGTCCGAAGTCCTCGAGCCGGGGGTGCACGGCACGACATTCGGCGGCAACCCCGTTGCGTGCGCCGCGGGGATCGTCGTGCTTCGCGAAATCCTCGATCGGGGGGTCATGGGAAATGCCGCCGCCATGGGAAAACGGCTTGAAGCGGGACTGAAGGGGCTGCAGAAGGAATTTCCCCAACTCGTGAGCGAGGTAAGAGGATTTGGATTGATGCTCGGTATGGAGCTGACGCGGGAAGGAGAGACGGTCGTGACTAAGCTGCGCGACAGGGGCATTCTCCTCAACTGTACGAATGAAAAGGTGTTGAGATTTCTCCCACCCCTTATCGTGGAAGCGTCTCACATCGACGAAACCGTCGGTCAGCTGCGGGAGATCTTCAGGACTCTCTAAAAACAGCGGAGCCGGTCCCGCACCATCCGGACCGGCTCTCCGCCGTCACCCGATCTTCATCACGTTATCGGAGCATCATCATCTTGAGGACGCGCACGAAGCTCTTGCTGTCAGGACCCTCCGCAGAGAGCCGGTACAGATAGACGCCCGACGGCATCCGGGAGGCATCGAACCTTGCCCTCTGATACCCTGCTTCCATCAACTGGCCGTCGATCAGCGTTGCCACCTCCTGCCCGAGGAGATTGTACACCACAAGCCTCACCACTGACCGCCTCGGCAGGTCAAACTCAATCGTCGTGCTCGGATTGAACGGGTTCGGGTAGTTCTGTCGGAGTGCGTACTCGACCGGTATCCCCTTCCCCTTTTCCGCCACCGAACTCACCGAATCGGACGTCCGGAAGAGGAACGTATCCGCCGACACGGTGTCGAATCCGTCCGTCACCCAGACACTCCATGAGTACCATGTCTGCACCTTCAGCAGGGCCATCAAGCTCGCTGCCGAGACTGACGTATCGGTCGTTACCGCGATCGTATCCGAGAGAGGATCGATGAGGCGCACGATGTATCTCAGCGTATCCGCCCCGTCGAGATCGGAGGACGGATGCCAAGTGAACTCGATCGGAACCGACGGTGACTTCAATCTGATCGTGTCACCCGCAACAGGGTTGGCCAGATGGAATGCAGCCGGCGGGTGGTTCAACACCGTGAAATTCACAGGCCCGGATGTGCCTCCACCCGGCGGACTGTTCGTCACTGTAAATACCCGGTTCCCCGGCAACGCCGCGGTACCCACCGCTCCGGCACCCGCCTTTCCGGTATTCATCGTTCCTGCACCCACCGTCACCGTTGCAAAGATGCTGTCTGATGTGTGAACGATCATCGTCTTCACCGTGATTCCCGCCCCCGCGTTCAGCGTGCTCACCCCTGAAACGAAGTTCGTTCCGGTGAAGACCAGATCCACTGTCTCGCCCCGGTATGCGCTCGAGGGAGAGACTGTCTTCAACACCGGCAGGGGGTTCGTGCTGAAGGACGCCTCGATCGTGTGGTTCGCCGAAACGTTAGAGAAGGTGTATTTCGTGACGGCCCCTACCGAGACGCTGTCGACGAGAACGTCTGAGACGAAGTAGGCCGAATCAGGCGTGATCGTGAACATCTGGCTTGAGCCGTAGGTCACAGGCACTGACCCCGAAGGTGAGACCGTCCCATGAGCGCCAGCCGTGGCCGTGATCGTGAACGATTGGATCACGAACGACGCCTCGATAACGTGACTGGCCGTCACGTTGGTGAACGAGTACTTCGCCACCGCTCCCACGGAGACGCTGTCCACCTTGACGTCACTGATCAGATATCCTGTATCTGGGGTGATCGTGAAGCTCTGGCTCGAACCGTAGTTCACAGGCACAGGCCCTGAGGGAGAGATCGAGCCGTGTGCATCGGCAACCCCTTTGACGATGAAGCTCTGGATCGCAAACGAGGCCTCAATGACGTGATTGGCCGTCACGTTGGTCAACGTGTACTTGGCAACAGCCCCAACGGAAACGCTGTCCACCTTGACGTCACTGATCAGATACCCTGTATCGGGCGTGATCGTAAAGCTCTGGCTTGACCCGTAGTTCACCGGTACTGCCCCTGAGGGAGAGATCGAGCCGTGGGCATCGGCAATCCCCTTGACAATGAAGCTCTGAATCGCAAATGATGCCTCGATCACGTGAGTTGCGGTGACGTTTGTGAATGTGTACTTCGCCACAGCCCCCACCGATACGCTGTCCACCCGAACATCACTGACGTAGTAGCCCGTATCCGGCGTGATCGTAAAGGTCTGATTGGAGCCGTAATCGACCGGCACCGCTCCCGAAGGCGAGATCGAGCCGTGAGCATCGGCAATCCCTTTCACAATGAACGTTTGAATGGCGAAGGTTGCCTCGATAACATGCGCTCCGGCCACGCCCGTAAATGTGTACTTTGCCACGGCGCCGACGGAGACGCTGTCCACGCGGACGTCGCTGATGAAATATCCCGTATCGGGAGTGATGGTAAAGCTCTGACTAGCCCCCGAGTCTACCAGCACGACCCCTGATGGGGAGATGGTCCCATGAGCGTCGGCGATCGCCTTGATGGCGAACTGATTTATGGAGAAGCTTGCCGAAATCGTATGATTCGCGGTCACGTTCGTAAACGTATACTTTGCAAGCGCCCCGAGCGGAGTGCCGTCTACCGTCACGTCGAGCACGTGGTATCCGGATGCGGGTGTAATCATAAAGCCCTGATCAGAGCCGTACAACACACTCACGGCGCCGGAGGGAGAGATGGAACCGTTCGCCCCCGCTGTCGCGGTGACGGTGAGCGTGTCGATCGCAAACGACGCCGCAATCGTGTGATTGGCAGTCACGTTTGTGAACGTATACTTCGCAACCGCCCCGATCGACGTGCCGTCAACGCTGACATCTGATACATGGTGACCGGTCGCCGGGGTGATCGTGAACCCCTGGTCCGAGCCGTACAAGACCCCCACGGCCCCCGAAGGAGAAATGGAGCCGTTGGCTCCCGCGCTTGCCGTAATCGTCAATGTGTCGATGGCAAATGAGGCCGCAATCGTATGATTCGCCGTCACGTTTGTGAACGTATATTTTGCCGCCGCCCCGATCGACGTGCCGTCAACGCTGACATCCGATACATGGTATCCGGCCGACGGCGTGATCGTAAAGCCCTGATCCGAACCGTACAATACCCCGACGGCTCCGGAGGGAGAAATCGAACCCCCCGCACCAGCGGAAGCGCTTACTGTTAACGTATCGATAGCGAACGACGCCGAGATCGTATGGTTAGTAGTCACACTTGTGAATGTGTGGCTTGCGACCGCCCCGATGGAGCTCCCGTCGACGAGCACATCGGCCACATGATAGCCGGTTGAGGGGGTGATCGTAAATCCCTGGTCGGAGCCGTACAGAACCGTTACCGCGCCGGATGGGGAAATCGACCCGTTCGCGCCCGCGGAGGCGGTGATTGTCAGCGTGTCGATGGCAAACGATGCCGAGATCGTATGGTTTGCAGTCACACTCGTGAATGTGTGGCTTGCCACCGCCCCGACAGAGCTCCCGTCGACGAGCACGTCCGCCACATGGTAGCCGATCGCAGGAGTGATCGTGAATGGCTGGTCCGAACCGTACACTACTGCGACCGCGCCCGACGGCGAGATGGAACCGTTTGCTCCGGCGGAGGCCGTGATCGTAAGGGTGTCGATGGCAAACGAGGCGGCGATCGTGTGATTGGCCGAGACACTTGTAAAGCTATGGCTCGCAACCGCGCCGATAGAGCTTCCGTCGACCGTTACATCCGCGATGTGATACCCCGTTGCCGCGGTGATCGTGAAGGATGTGTCCGAACCGTAGTTCACGACAATTCCACCGGAGGGCGAGATCGAGCCGTTCGCGCCCGCAGAAGCTGTGATCGTGTACGTGTTGATGGCAAACGTCGCCGCAATTGTGTGATTGGCCGACACGCTCGTGAACGTGTGGGTAGTAACGGCGCCTATTGAGCTTCCGTCCACCGTGACGTCGGCGACATGATACCCTGTTGCGGGCGTGATCGTAAACGTCGTGTCAGAACCGTAATTGACAACCACGCCGCCGGATGGCGAAATCGAGCCGTTGGCCCCGGCCGAAGCCGTAATCGTGTAGGTGTTGATTGCAAACGTCGCCGCAATCGTGTGATTGGCGCTGACGCTCGTGAAGGTGTGGCTCGCAACCGCGCCGATCGAGCTCCCGTCCACAGTGACGTCTGCAATATGATACCCTGTCGCTGGTGTGATGGTGAAGGATGTATCAGCGCCGTAGTTCACGACGACAGGGCCGGAAGGCGAAATGGACCCATGGGCGCCTGCCGATGCCGTGATCGTGAACGTATTGATCGCAAACGTGGCCGATATCGTGTGGTTGACCACCACGCTTGTGAACGAATAGCTTGCCACCGGTCCCTGCGACACGCCGTCGACCAGCACGTCCGCCACGTGGTAGTTCGCATTCGCCGTGATCGTGAACGACTGGTTCCCGCCGTAGCTTACTCCGACCGAGCCGGAGGGAGATATCGTCCCGTTGGCTCCCGCCGAAGCCGAGATCGTCAGGGATACGGGCTCGCCGATTGCGAAATCGCTGAACGAGGTCACCCCTGTCGCCTGCGTGCTCGTGGCGGTCTTTGTCCCCACGGTCGGTTGTGTCCATGTCGGGGAATTGTACTTGCCCACGATGAAGTTCGCCGTGTTCGCCCCCGCATCCACATCTCCGGCGACAAAGGTGAAGGTGGCGCTGTAGGTCGTGAAGACGACCCCCCCGTTGGTCAACGTATAGTACCGGTTCACGCTTTTCGACCCGTTGATCGGAGCCCCGATGATGTTCGGATGCTCGCCCGCCGTCGAATTTGCCGTCAGGTTTCCGGCGGTGGTCACGCTTGCGAACGCTACGGCTACGGGAGTGTAATTGCTTGCATCGCCCGTGTGGAACGTTACCGAAGTCGCACCCGTCGCGACAGCCATTTGCAGGTTACCGTTCACCCATCCTGCCGTGCGGGTTACCGTCGCGCCCGTCGGAATGACAAGTTTCGATGAACCGGTCGAAAACGCGCCCAAGGTCAGCGTCAACGCCGTCGTCACCGTATCGTTCTGAGCCAGGGCCGCTCCCGCGGCATTGTTGATCGTCAGATTTGAAAAGCTCGTGGTCCCGGTGATCGTCTGCGTGCTCGTTCCGTTCAGTATCACCGAAGCTGTTCCTGGTGAAAAGCTCCCTCCGCTCTGAGTCCAGTTGCCTGCCACCGTGATGATGTTTCCCGTCGTGGTGATTGACAGAGCCCCGCCGGTGATGGTGAATCCTCCCGCGCCGACGGTGAGGGTGGAGTTGTTCGTGAAGTCTTTTGTGCCGGAACTTACAGACTGCGTGTAGGAGAGGCACACGGCGAGGGTGTTGATTTGCAGGGCCCCGCCGCCGTCGATGAAGACATCGTCGGACGCCGTGGGAATTCCGGCTCCGCCGGCCCCTCCCTGCGTGAGACTCCAGTTTGCAGGTTTATCCCAGAATCTGCCGTTTCCTGTCCCTGATCCGACCCAGTGTCGTTGGGCAGACATCACGGTGCACGCGGTGGCCAGAATCAGCACGCCAGTCAGTAACACTCTCTGTATCATCTTCGACATGGAGGCTCCTTTAAGAGTTTGTGGACGTTTGTATCCGGACTAGACTGCCCCCAGTCTTCGATGCTCAAATCTTCTACCAGACTGCAAAGCCGGATCCGTGACGCACTCTGCCACGGATCCGGCCTGCAGCCAACAACTTCGCTTTCCGCCTTCCGCTACCTCAGCATCATCATCTTGAGTACGCGCACGAACGCCTTCCCGTCCGCGCCCTCCGCCGAGAGCCGGTAAAGATATACGCCCGACGGCATCCAGGAAGCGTCGAACCTTGCCCTCTGATACCCCGCTTCCATCAACCGGCCGTCAATGAGCGTCGCCACCTCCTGGCCGAGGAGATTGTACACCACAAGCCTCACTACCGAGCGCCTGGGCAGATCGAACTCGATCGTCGTGGCCGGATTGAACGGGTTTGGGTAGTTCTGGTGCAGCGCGTACTCCTTTGGCAACTTCTTCGCGCGATCGGCTACCGCTGTCACCGTGTCCGATGTCCGGAACATGAACGTGTCCGCTGCCGCGACAGTATCGAATCCATCGGTCACGCTCACCGTCCACATGTATGTCGTGTGAGGAGTGAGCACGCTCATGATCCCGAGCGACACGCTCGTGTCACCCTTGACGGTCACCGAATCGTCCAGAGGCGTTCCGGGCAGGTGGAGGATGTAGGTCAGCGTGTCTCCCGCATCCAGATCCAGCGACGCGCTCCAGCCGAACTCAATCGGTACTCCCGGTGACTTGAGCGCAATCGTATCCCCGTTGAGAGGTTGTACCAGATGGAATACCGATGGCAGGTGATTCAAGACCATGAATTTCGCAGGCCCCGATGTCCCTCCTCCCGGAGGGCTATTGGTCACGGTGAACAGTCTGGACCCGGGCACGGCACCGGCCCCGATGGTGATGTCGGCAAAGATCGTGTCGGGAACCACCGTCAGGTGGTTCACGGTGATCCCGGCGCCCACATTCAAGGCGCTCACGCCATCAATAAAGTTCGCCCCCACCACATTGAGCATCAGCGTCTCCCCTCTGTAGGCGGATGCAGGAAATACCTTCGTCACCACGGGTGCCGGATTCGTCCCAAACGATGCGTCGATCGTGTGAGCAGCGGTGACATTCTTGAACACATACACCCCCGGCGCGCCCACCGGGACCGAATCCACGCTCACGCCGGCGATGAAGTAACCCGAGTCGGGCGTGATCGTAAACTTCTGACTCCCCCCGTAATTCACCCCCACCGCGCCGCTCGGACTGATCGATCCATGAGGGCCCGCGGTAGCGGTAATCGTGAACGACTCGATCACGAAGCTTGCTTCGATCACGTGGCTGGCTGTCACGTTCGTGAACGTGTACTTCGACACCGCTCCCACGGAGACGCTGTCGACGTGGACGTCGGCAATGAGATACCCCGTGTCCGGGATGACCGTGAAGCTCTGACTCGCCCCGTAGCTCACCGGCACAGGCCCCGAGGGCGAAATCGAGCCGTGGGCATCCGCGATCGCCTTGACGATGAAGCTCTGTAGAGCGAAGGATGCTTCGATCACATGACTCCCCGTCACGCTCGTGAACGTGTACTTTGCCACCGCCCCTACCGAGACGCTGTCCACGCGCACATCCGAGATCGCATACCCGGTATCGGGTGTGATGGTAAAGGTCTGATCCGCGCCGTAATTGACCGGCACGGGCCCGGAGGGCGAGATCGAGCCATGGGCATCGGCAATCCCCTTGACGATGAAGCTCTGAATCGCGAATGATGCCTCGATCACGTGAGGAGCCGTCACGTTCGTGAACGCGTATTTGGCGACTGCTCCCACGGAGACGCTATCCACCTTCACGTCACTGATGTAATACCCGGTGTCGGGCGTGATAGTGAAACTCTGATCTGACCCGTAGTTCACAGGCACAGCCCCTGAGGGAGAGATTGACCCGTGAGCATCGGCAATTCCTTTGACAATGAAGCTCTGAATCGCAAATGAAGCCTCGATCACGTGAGCGCCCGTCACGCTCGTGAATGTATACTTTGCGACGGCACCCACGGAGACGCTGTCCACCTTCACGTCACTGATGAAATACCCGGTATCGGGCGTGATAGTGAAGCTCTGATTGGCGCCCGAATCCACCAGCACGACCCCTGACGGAGAGATCGTCCCGTGAGCATCGGCGATCGCCTTGATGGCGAATTGATTGGCCGAGAAGCTCGCGGAGATCGTATGGCTCGAGGTCACGTTCGTGAACGTGTACTTCGCAACCGCGCCGATTGAACTGCCATCAATCGTCACGTCAAGCACATGGTAACCCGCCGCGGCCGTGATGGTGAACCCCTGATCTGCTCCGTATAGTACTGCCACAGCTCCCGAAGGAGAGATGGAACCGTTTACGCCTGCTGTCGCCGTGATCGTGAGCGTATCGATGGCAAATGAGGCCGCGATCGAATGATTGGCGGTCACGTTCGTGAACGTGTACTTTGCCACCGCCCCGATCGATCCGCCGTCGACCGTCACATCAGTGACGTGGTAACCAGTCGATGGGGTAATTGTGAATCCCTGATCCGAACCATACAATACCGCAACGGCTCCGGAGGGCGAGATTGAACCGTTCGCCCCCGCCGTCGCGGTGACGGTAAGGGTGTCGATGGCAAACGAGACCGCGACGGTATGGTTGGCCGTGACGTTCGTGAACGTGTATTTTGCCACGGCTCCAATCGATCCGCCATCGACAGTCACGTCAAGGACATGGTAACCTGTCGACGGGGTAATCGTAAATCCCTGATCTGTCCCGTACACGACCGCCACCGCTCCCGAAGGTGATATCGAACCGTTTGCTCCCGCCGAGGCCGTTATCGTCAGCGTATCGATGGCGAACGATGCCGAAATCGTGTGATTAGCCGTGACGCTCGTGAACGTGTGTGTGGTGACCGTTCCAATCGAGCTGCCGTCGACCAGCACATCGGCCACGTGGTATCCTGTCGAAGGGGTAATCGTGAACCCCTGATCGGAGCCGTACAACACCGCAACCGCACCGGAGGGCGAGATGGAACCATTGGCACCTGCGGACGCGGTGATCGTAAGCGTGTCGATGGCAAAAAAGGCAGCAATAGTATGATTGGCGCTGACGCTCGTGAAGGTATGGCTTGCCACCGCTCCGATCGAGCTCCCGTCCACGGTGACGTCTGCAATATGATAACCTGTCGCTGGTGTGATGGTGAAGGATGTATCAGCGCCGTAGTTCACGACGACAGGGCCGGAAGGCGAAATGGACCCATGGGCGCCTGCCGATGCCGTGATCGTGAACGTATTGATCGCAAACGTGGCCGATATCGTGTGGTTGACCACCACGCTTGTGAACGAATAGCTGGCCACCGGTCCCTGCGATACGCCGTCGACCAGCACGTCGGCGATGTGGTAGTTCGCATTCGCCGTGATCGTGAACCCCTGGCTCCCGTTGTAACTCACCGGCACTGACCCTGAGGGAGAGATCGTGCCATTCGCCCCCGCCGATGCCGTGATCGTCAATGCCACCGGCTCACCGATGACAAAGTCGCTGAAGGAGCTTAACCCCGTCGCCTGCGTGCTCGTTGCCGTCTTCGTCCCTACCGTCGGCTGCGTCCAGGTCGGAGTATTGTATTTCCCCACGATGAAGTTCGCCGTGTTCGCTCCCGCGTCCACATCCCCTGCCACAAAATTGAACGTCGCACTGTACGTCGTGAAGACGACACCACCGTTGGTCAGCGTGTAGTACCGGTTCACGCTCTTTAGAGAGTTAATCGGCGAGCCCACCACGTTCGGATGGTCTCCCCCCGTCGACTTTGCCGTCAGATTCCCCGCCGTTGTCACGCTTGCAAACGCCACCGTCACGGGCGTGTAGTTCGACGCATCGCCTGAGTGGAAGGTGACCGAAGTAGCTCCTGTAGCTACCGGCATCTGCAGGTTCCCGTTCACCCACCCGCCCGTGCGCGTGAGCGTCGCCCCTGTGGGTATCACCAGCTTCGATGCTCCCGTCGACACCGCCCCTGAGGTCAACGTCAACGAGGTGGTAACTGTGTCATTCTGGGCCAGCGTCACTCCGGCGGCGTTATTGACAGTCAGAGTCACGAATGAGGTCGTCCCTGTCACTGTCTGAGCGCTTGTGCCGTTGAGGGTCACGGTTGCGGTCCCCTGCGTGAACGAGCCCCCTGTCTGCGTCCAGTTGCCGGCCACCGCGATCGAGTTACCGGTCGTGGTAATGCTCATCGCCCCGCCTGAGATCGTAAATCCCCCTGTGCCCACCGTTAAGGTCGCATTATTGAGAAACCCTTTTGCTCCCGAGGTGAACGACTGGGTGAAGGACCGGCACACGGCCGTGGTATTGATCTGGAGATCTCCTCCGCCGTCGATGAAGACGTCATCTGAGGCCGTCGGGACTCCTGCTCCCCCGGCTCCGCCCTGTGTCAGGCTCCAGTTGGCGGTCTTGTCCCAAAACCTTCCGTTTCCTGTCCCGGTCCCAACCCAGTGCAGCTGAGTTGCAAGCGTGGCACCGACGGTACCGACCAGTAAAACTGCAACAAAAAGCGTTCTCTGTATCATTGTGGACATGGAAACCCTTTCAAAATGTTTTGGCTCCAGAATCTTCGTTGCGAGCATGAGGCGCATTATATTGAAATATCAATAACTTAGCCCGCTATTTTGAGGCGTAATATTAAGCAATTGGCGTAACATTGTCAAGTTAATTCTCTCTTAAGTTTTTGGGTAATTTGCGTAAAACCATTCAAAACCGGGCTCTGAAAGCAAAAAGCCGGCTCAGGTTGTCCCCGGGCCGGCCTTCTGATCGATTCTCCTCAGTTCCCTAGGTGTATTATCTGAGGAGCATCATCTTTTTCACGCTCACATACGTGTTCTTGCCTGTGCCGTCTGCCGATATCCGGTAGAGGTAGACACCCGAAGGCATCCTGGAAGCATCGAACCGCACCGTTTGGTAGCCGGCCTCCATGGAGCTATGGTCTACGAGCGTAGCTATCTCCTGGCCGAGGAGGTTAAAGACCTTCAGCGTCACCACCGAGGCGTGCGGCAGATCGAACTGGATCTGCGTGCTCGGATTGAACGGATTCGGGTAGTTCTGGTGCAGGGCGTACTCCGTCGGCACCCTCTTTCCTCTCTCCGTAACCGCGCTCACGGAATCCGAGGTCCGGAACGAAAGCGTGTCTGCTGAGGCGACCGTGTCGTAACCATCGGTCACCTCTACGCTCCAGGTGTAGTCGGTCTGCGGGAGCAGGAGAGCCATCAATCCTGCCGCCGATACGGAGGTATCGGTCGTTACCGCGATCGTATCGAGAAGCGGCGACAATACGCGCACGAGGTACGTCAGAGTATCTCCGCCGTCGGGATCAGACGAAGGATGCCACGAGAAGTCGACGGGCACCGGAGGCGCTTTCAGCCGGATAGTGTCTGTGGCTCCCGGAGATGCCAGCAGGACCGGCGCGGGCGCATGGTTCAGCACCGTGAACGTCACTGCTCCCGACGTGCCACCACCCGGCGGAGTGTTCGTGATGGTGAATCCGTACGTCCCTCGCACGGCGGATGCGCCCACGGTTACAGTAGCGAAAATACTGTCTGACGAGTGCACAGTAAACGTCTTGACCGAGATGCCGGCTCCCGCATTGAGAGAGCTCGCCCCGTTCACAAAGTTCGTTCCCGTCAGGACGAGATCTACCGTCTGGCCCCGGTAAGCGCTCGACGGGGATACGGTCTTCAGAATGGGAACCGGGTAGGTATCGAAAAACGCCTCGATCGTATGATTTGCCGAGATGTTCGGAAAGGTATACTTCGTCACCGCGCCTACGGAGACGCTGTCGACGTGAACATCCGACACAAAGTACGCTGAATCGGGTGTGATCGTAAAGACCTGGCTCCCTCCGAACACCTCAGGTACGGATCCGCTCGGCGAAATTGTGCCGTGAGGGCCCGCAACAGCCGCGATCGTAAAGGCCTGGGCCTGGAAGCTGGCTTCGATCACATGGGTTGCCGTGACATTGGTAAAGGTATACTTCGCCACCGGCCCTACCGAAACGCTGTCGACATGGACATCGGCGATAAGGTACCCGGTGTCCGGCGTGACCGTGAACGACTGATCGGAACCGTAGCTCACAGGGACCTGACCGGAGGGCGAAATCGAGCCATGAGCATCGGCGATCGCCTTTACGACAAAGCTCTGCAGCGCAAAGCTCGCCTCGATAACATGTGCGCCGGTTACGTTCGTGAACGTATACTTGGCCGCCACGCCGACGGAAACGCTATCGACACGCACATCGGCGACGTAGTATCCTGTATCGGGCGTGATCGTAAAGCTCTGATTGGCGCCTGAATCCACTAGCACCGCTCCCGACGGCGAGATGGTCCCGTGAACGTCCGCGGTCGCCAGGATGACGAATTGATTCGCGGAGAATGTCGCTGCAATCGTATGGTTTGCCGTCACGTTTGTGAACGTGTACTTGGCTGCCGCCCCGATCGAACTGCCGTCAACCGTCACGTCGAGCACGTGGAAGCCGGCATCGGGAGTGATCGTGAAACCCTGATCGGATCCATAGAGCACCGCAACGGATCCGGAGGGCGAGATTGAACCGTTCGCCCCGGCTGTCGCGGAGACGGTAAGAGTGTCGATTGCAAACGACGCCGATATCGTGTGATTAACCGTGACTCCCGGGAAGGTATATTTGGCGACTGCCCCGATGGAGCTCCCGTCGACTGTGACGTCGGCGACATGGTACCCCGTTGACGGGGTTACTGTGAACCCCTGGTCTGAGCCGTAGAGTACCGCGACGGCTCCTGAGGGTGAGATCGAACCATTCGCGCCCGAAGACGCCGTAATCGTCAGCGTATCGATCGCGAACGTTGCCGCGATAGTGTGATTGGCGGTAACGCCCGGGAACGTGTACTTCGCCACTCCCCCGATCGAGCTTCCGTCGACAAGCACATCGGCCACATGGTACCCGGTCGACGGCGTGATCGTAAAGCCCTGATCGGAACCGGCATTCACTGTGACTGTCCCGGAGGGCGAGATCGAACCGTTCGCCCCCGCCGTCGCCGTGATCGTATCCACGTTCACCGCGAACGACGCGGCGATCGTCTGATCCACCAGAAGGTTCGTGAAGTTGTAACCGGCTACCGCCCCCACCGATCCCCCGTTCACCAGCACATCGGAGATGTGGTAATTTACATCGGGAGTGATCGTGTACGACACGCCCCCGCCGGATGCTACCTTCGTGATTCCTGAGGGGCTGATTGACCCGCCCGCGCCGGCCGTTGCGGTTACGGCGACCGTGTCCGCAAGAAAGCTTGCCGAAATTGTGTGGTTGACCACCACGCTTGTGAACGAATAGCTGGCCACCGGTCCCTGCGATACGCCGTCGACCAGCACGTCGGCGATGTGGTAGTTCGCATTCGCCGTGATCGTGAACCCCTGGCTCCCGTTGTAACTCACCGGCACTGACCCTGAGGGAGAGATCGTGCCATTCGCCCCCGCCGATGCCGTGATCGTCAATGCCACCGGCTCACCGATGACAAAGTCGCTGAAGGAGCTTAACCCCGTCGCCTGCGTGCTCGTTGCCGTCTTCGTCCCTACCGTCGGCTGCGTCCAGGTCGGAGTATTGTATTTCCCCACGATGAAGTTCGCCGTGTTCGCTCCCGCGTCCACATCCCCTGCCACAAAATTGAACGTCGCACTGTACGTCGTGAAGACGACACCACCGTTGGTCAGCGTGTAGTACCGGTTCACGCTCTTTAGAGAGTTAATCGGCGAGCCCACCACGTTCGGATGGTCTCCCCCCGTCGACTTTGCCGTCAGATTCCCCGCCGTTGTCACGCTTGCAAACGCCACCGTCACGGGCGTGTAGTTCGACGCATCGCCTGAGTGGAAGGTGACCGAAGTAGCTCCTGTAGCTACCGGCATCTGCAGGTTCCCGTTCACCCACCCGCCCGTGCGCGTGAGCGTCGCCCCTGTGGGTATCACCAGCTTCGATGCTCCCGTCGACACCGCCCCTGAGGTCAACGTCAACGAGGTGGTAACTGTGTCATTCTGGGCCAGCGTCACTCCGGCGGCGTTATTGACAGTCAGAGTCACGAATGAGGTCGTCCCTGTCACTGTCTGAGCGCTTGTGCCGTTGAGGGTCACGGTTGCGGTCCCCTGCGTGAACGAGCCCCCTGTCTGCGTCCAGTTGCCGGCCACCGCGATCGAGTTACCGGTCGTGGTAATGCTCATCGCCCCGCCTGAGATCGTAAATCCCCCTGTGCCCACCGTTAAGGTCGCATTATTGAGAAACCCTTTTGCTCCCGAGGTGAACGACTGGGTGAAGGACCGGCACACGGCCGTGGTATTGATCTGGAGATCTCCTCCGCCGTCGATGAAGACGTCATCTGAGGCCGTCGGGACTCCTGCTCCCCCGGCTCCGCCCTGTGTCAGGCTCCAGTTGGCGGTCTTGTCCCAAAACCTTCCGTTTCCTGTCCCGGTCCCAACCCAGTGCAGCTGAGTTGCAAGCGTGGCACCGACGGTACCGACCAGTAAAACTGCAACAAAAAGCGTTCTCTGTATCATTGTGGACATGGAAACCCCTCTATAGTGTGGTTTGGGACGGCTTATCTGAATAACCTAAACTGGAAAATTAGGCAAATCCCCCGAACTTCTTAGAAACAGAGATATTCGCGCTTTACCTGATATTCGAGAAAATTCACGAGGTGCAAAATTAAGCAAAACGGGTAACATTGTCAAGGAAATTCTGATTTCGCAGGAAAGATTGTATCCTGCGTCACATTCGAGCGGAGCTTCTCCCCTTCCGCCCCATACTTAGCCGATCGAGCCTGTAGGCGCGGGCTTCAGCCCGCGCGGCTCGGAATGGCTAAGATTCGCAACCGAGGGGATTGGGATCCTTGTATGCGTGCCTCCGTGGCGGAATGCCGCTTTGGGGCGCTCCGCGCCCCCATTGTAGCCGCCGGCTTTAGCCGGCGTTCAAGCTGGCATGTAAACACAAAGCCGGTTTCCCCGCGTTAGATGCCAGGAAACCGGCTTGTATGCCTTGCAGGCGCCGGCTTAAGCCGGCGTAAGGCTCATTTCAAAAACATCATCTTCCTGACGCTCACGAAGTCCTTCCCCCCGCCCTGCTCGGCCAGGATCCGGTAAAGGTAGACTCCCGACTGGAGATGCGAGGCGTCGAACCTGACCACCTGGTATCCGGCACCCATAGAACGGTGATCGATGAGAGTCGCCATCTCCTGCCCGAGGAGGTTATAGACTGCCAGGGTCACGATCGATCCGTGGGGCAGATCGAACTGGATCTCCGTTGTCGGGTTGAACGGGTTCGGATAATTCTGATGCAGTGCATATTCCGTCGGAATCCTCTTACCGCGTTCGCGAATGCTGCTCACCGAATCCGAGGTGCGGAATGATAACGTATCCGAGGCGGCGACGGTATCGTAGCCGTCGGTTACCTGCATGCTCCATGCGTATGACGTCTGCGGCAGCAGCAGCGCCATCAGAGTAGAGGTTGAGAGCGTCGTATCGGCTCTGACTGCGAACGTATCCTGGATGGGCGATAGGATGTGCACCAGATACGTCAACGTGTCTGCAACGTCGAGGTCAGCGGACGAATTCCAGCTGAATACGATCGGCCGGGGAATCGTTGTGAGACGTATCGTGTCGCCGTTTGCAGGCACGAGGAGACTTAAGGCGGCCGGGAGATGGTTGAGGACCGTAAACGTTATCGACCCGGACGTGCCGCCCCCCGGAGCGCTATTGGTAACAGTGAAATTCCTGGACCCGGGAACAGCCGAGGCATTAACCGTGATGTTCGCAAGAATAGTGTCTGCACTATGTACCACGAGCGCATTCACGGTGATCCCCGCTCCGACATTCAGCGAGCTCACGCCGTTGATAAAGTTAGCTCCTGTCACCACTAAATCGAGGGCATTGCCCCTGTACGACGATAGGACCGGTCCGATCGAGTTTACCTGGGGAACCGGATAGCCAAAGAGAACATCGATCGTGTGATTGGCTCTCACATTCGTAAAGTGATAGAGCGTGTCGGATGCGACGAGGACCGAATCAATATGAACCGCGCTGATGACGTATCCGGAATCGGGCTTTACCGTGAACGATGTATCGGTTCCGTACAGCACCGGTATCGGCCCGGAGGGCGTGATCGATCCGTGCGTGCTCCCGGTCGCCACGATCGTGTCATGCTCGATAATGCCCAGCGCAAAGTCACTGAACGACGTCAGTCCGATCACCTCGGTGCTTGTCGAGGTGTGGATTCCCACAAGGGGCCAGGTCCAGGCCCCTGTGTCGAATTTCTGGGCGATAAATGCGTTCGGGTCTGCTCCTCCGTCGACGTCGGCGGCTCCGTAGTTGAGCGTGGCCGCGTACGTTGAAAACACGGTTCCGGCATTCGAGAGCGTCCAGTAGCGATTGACATCCTGGTTCGGATCGATCCCTGAGGTGCCGATAGTAGGATGTTCACCTGCCGTGGCGCTTGCCGTGAGATTTCCGCCTGAAGTCACGCTCGCGAAAGCAACCCCCACGGGCGAGTAGTTGTTGGTATCCCCCACCTCAAATGTGAGGGAGGTGGGTCCAGCGGCAACGGGCTTCTGGAGATGGCCTACAACGTGCCCGCTCGTGCGGGATACGCTGCCGGTAAGACCCATGATGACACTGTTCGCTCCGGTGGTGATGTTCCCGCTTGTAAAGGTCAGGGCCCCATCCACGGTGATGTTCGTTGACAGGTTGCACGTGCCCGATGGCTTATTGAGCATGAGACCGCTGAAATTGCCCGCCGAGCCGACCATTTGACTCCCCGTTCCGTTCAGGCTGATCGTCGTCCCGGCATTCGTGAACAATCCTCCGGTCATGCTCCAGTTCCCGGCCAGATTGTGAGTGTGGGCGCCACCGACAAACGTTCCTCCGGTGAGGAGAAAACTGCCCGCGACTGTTAAGGCGCCGTCGGGAGTCACCGTGCCGGTGCTCGATACGGACAAATTACCATACACCGGAGCCGAGAGAACGGTCTGGCTCCCTGTTCCATTGTAGACGACCGTGCTCGAGGGATCCAGCGTGTATTGAGCAAACGTCGGAATCGCGTTTGAACCGCCGACTTCAAGGATTCCACCGGCTTCAGCATCCAGGATACCGCCGGTACCGATTTGAGAAACGGTGAATGTGGAGAGATCAAGGGTGCCGCTGGAGACGATGAGATCGCTGAGGCCCGTCAGGTTCGCCGCGAGAGTTGCCGCGGCGGAATTCTTGGCGACCGTCAGCTGATCAAACGGGACCGGCGAAGTTGAACCTCCGATCGAGGAGTGCGAGCCGCCCGTAAAGCTCACAGTCGCCCCCGTTGCGTCGAACGTGCCGTTGTCGGCAAAATCACCCGCGACATTGAACGGGGACAAAGCCGCGATGATGCCCGCGATTGTCAGATTGTTGAATGTGGTGTTCCCTGAGCCTGCAATTGACGCGCCCCCCGCGCTGTTCAGAATGACGGTTGAGGTCCCCCCGTTAAAGGTCCCGTCGTTCGTCCAGTTGCCGCTCATGGTGTGAGTCAACCCTGCGCCCCCATTAAGCGTTGATCCGCTGCCGATCAGGATGTCGCCCGTCACTGTCCAGTTTGAGCTCGGCGTGACTCCGTTCACGGAAGTGTTATCGAGAAGTACGGAGGCGAACGTCGGCGCCCCGCCGGCGACGGTGATGTCGCCTGAGCCGCTGAAGTCGACATAACCCGTCGTTGTGAAGGTGGTGCCGAGAAAGGTGAGTGTCGCCGGAGCCGACGGACTGAATACGAGCACTCCCGTGCTGATGACCGTCCCGTTATTTGTAAACGTACTTCCGAATATGTATGAGAGCGATCCGTCGTTAAACAGGGCGCCATTTGCGACGGTGAATGTCCCGGCGACATGCCAGTCCACGTCCGGCGTGATCCCGCCGCTGTTGTTTATCACGACGTTTGTAAGCCCGGGCCCGCTGTTATCGGAAAACGACGGCGAGAGTGTTCCGTTGAAATTGACCGTGCCGGTGCTCGCGAAACCGGAATTGAGGCTCAGTGCCTGGGACCCCCCCCCGGTGAATGTGACCGTCCCGCTGCTCGCGAACGAACCCGAATTGGTGAAATTTCCGGAGAATGTTGTCGTTGTGGACGACGCCTGGTAGGAACCAGAAACGTTCGCAGCGCCGTTGACCGCTATGTCGCTCGATGCGGAGTAGGTGCCGCTCACATTCAGGTTATCGAATGTTGTCGCTCCGCTGAGAGTGCCCGATCCTCCGCTCAGGGTAATTGTGCTTGCGGAGGGTGTAAACGTCCCGTTATTTGTCCAGTTCCCGCCGACAGAAGCGGCAAACGATCCCGCATCGAGCGTCGCGCCGGTATTGATGAGAAGGTTGCCTGATGTGGACGTCGCCCCCGAAAGTATCTTGACATTGCTTCCGCCGTTTGAGAACGTCAGATTCCCGTATGGCTGCGCCCCCACTATTTGAGTCAATGTCCCATAGTATTCCACCGTGCTGGAGCTTGCAAGCGAGTATGCCGCGAAGTTATTCGGAAAGGCAAGAGTCCCTCCGATCCTCAACAGGGCGGATCCCGCAAGACCCATCGTTCCACCCACTGCAGAGCGGTTGGCGGTGAAGGTCAACAGATCGAGCGTTCCCGATAGGACGGAGAGATCCCCGTTGATGGAGAGGTTACCGGTCGGGGTCGCAACACCGCCCGATTTGTCGACCGACAGATTATTGAACACCGTCGCGCCGATCGATTGCGCCGAACCTCCATTGAGGGTGACGGTTCCGGTCCCCGCGGTAAACGTGCCGGTCCGCATCCAGTCGCCACCGACAGAAATAGTCGAGGCTTCCCCGTCCAGAGTCGTTCCGGCATTGATTGAGACGCTCCCCGCGACGGTGAGGGGGGCGTTGGTTGCAAATGTCCCCGCTTTCGAGAGTGTGAGGCTTCCTCCCACGCTCGCCGCCGAGGAGAGTGTAGCGGTCCCGCCCGCTTTGTCAAACATGAGATCGTGATACGAGATCCCTCCCCCGACAACCTGAGAGCCCGATCCGTTGTAGGTGACGGAGCCCGAGCCGGCGGAAAATGTCCCGGCCGCGTGGTTATAGTCGCCCGCAATACTCAGGCTCCCTGCTCCGTTCCAGGAGATCGTCGCGTCGCCTGATTGCGTGAGAGAGCCGGCGATTGTCGCCGCGCCCGAACCGACATTGAGATTGATCGAGTTCCCCGCGGTGCCGTCGCTGAGGATCACGCTTCCGCCCACCGCAAGGTCTTGCGATCCGACATCGATCGAGTGTGCCGCGCTTCCCGCCCACTGGCCGGCGATGTTTCCGCGCACCACCAGCGATCCCCCGTTTCCGAGCGTCAGGTTCATCGCCTGCGCGCTCTCGAAGACGATGTTTTTCACCGTATCGAGACTCGTTAATACAGGCTGGTTCGGCGCCGATCCGCCCCCCAGCAGGACGATCGTGCCCCTCGAGGGGGGGATTGCCGGATGTCCTTGAACTGTACTCCAGTTCCCCCCGTCTTCCCAGGCCGAGCTTACTGAACCGTTCCAGTTCGCAACATCCACGCTGTCTGAGAGGGCCCACCTCCCGTCAATGGATGCGAGTCCGGTTTGCTCCACCCAGTTGTCGACGGTGTCGGTTGCCGTAACCCCTGAAATCACCCACGTAATCCCGCTCACCGTCCATTCCCGCAGGAGCGACTCAACGTTTCCATTCAGCTCCCCGTCTTCGTAGTGCAGTCGTAAAGCCGCCTGGTAGCTCCCTCCGGAAGCGACGCTCACGTCGTATTCGCGATTGATCGAACCGCCGAAGACGAAATCGGCGATCGGTGCCTGGCTTACGGTCATCGTGATCGATGAGACGCTCCCGGAACCGCTTGCGAACGTCACCGTATTCTTCGGCCCCTCGAACGCGTACGAAACTCCGTCGGAAAAGGCGTTTGTTCGGATGATCGTTCCGATCACGATTCCGTTCCCCGAGCGCGCGGAGGTGATCGTTACGCTGTGGATTCCTGTGTGCATGGTACCGGATGTCATCGCCAGCGTTGCGGCCGTGATGCTGCTGTTGAGAACAAGAAGGTTGACCGAAGTGCTCTTGTTCAGAGTCAGGGTGTTGAACGTAGTGGATCCGGTGATCGAAGCGTCGGCACCGCCGATGAATTGGACCGTGCTTGTGCCTGCCGTAAACGTACCCGCATTGATCCAATTCCCCGAGACGCTGTGGGTGAATGTGCTTCCCGAAAACGTGGCGCCGGTGTTGATCGTGAGATCGCCCGCGACCGTAAGGCCGCCCGTGGCGGTCTTGACGCCCCCGGTCGAGAGGCTCAGGTTGTCATAGCCGGTACCCGCGATCGTCTGCGCCCCCGACGCATTATAATCAACCGAATTTGGCGTTGTGGTAGTCACGTCGAACGTGCCGGCGGTGATGGTAAGCGTCCCGCCGATCCCAAGCACCGCGCCCGTCGCCAGCTGAAGCTTCGTGCCGTTGAGGGCCACGTTGAAGAAATCTGGTGATCCGGAGAGGGTCGACGATCCCGAAAATGTCACAGTGCCAGCCGTTGCGCTGAACGTCCCGGCTGCGGAAAAATCGGACTTGATCGAGAAACTGCTCGTCGTGGTGACCGAGCCGGAGATGTTCAGGGCATTTAACGTCAGCGTCCCGACATTAGCAAGCACGGCCGATACACCGCTCAATGTTATCGTCCCGGACGTGCCGACCAGCGATCCGCTGACGGTGAGATTCCCGGCGACGGTCAGAGATGTCGCGGCGGAAATGGATCCCGACGCGTTGAAATTATTGAACGCGATTCCGCTGCCGGTGATTGTTTTGGCCGCACCGGACATGGTCACAGTTCCACCGCCCGTCTGAGAGAATGTGCCCGCACCACTTGTGGACAGATTCCCTGAGATGGTGACATTTGTTGTTGGCGCGACCGTCGCTCCCGATCCGGAGACATTCAGGGTGTTAAAATTGCTCGCCCCCGCGCCGCTGATGCTCTTGTTGGCCCCGCTGAGGGTCACCGTGCTGGTCGCTCCGGTAAACGTGCCGTTGTTCGTCCAGTTTCCGCCGAATATGTGAGAGAACGATCCTCCGTTGAATGTCGTCGAGGTTCCGATCGTGAGATCACCGTTGACGGTCAGGGCCGCAGCGGCCGTAAACGAAACAGTGGTTCCGGAACCTACGGAACTGGTGAGGTTGCCCGACACGGTCATAGCGCTCGCAGGCATCGTCTTCGTCGCAGACCCGCTGCTGCTGGTGAAGGAAAGATTCCCGTAAGCCTGGGCCGAGACGGTCTGGTTGGTGCCGGAATATATCACCGTGCTCGTCGCGCCGATGGATCGGGTGGAATAGTTCGATGGAAAAGTATTGTTGCCTCCGATCTTTAGTGTCGTCCCGTTCGCCAGCAGGATTGAGCCGCCGAGTGAACCGCGGTTCGCGGTGAACGTTGCGAGGTCGAGCGTTCCAGCGACCACCGAGAGATTCCCTCC
This sequence comes from uncultured Chlorobiaceae bacterium, assembly GCA_964512655.1. GTDB lineage: Bacteria > Bacteroidota > Ignavibacteria > UBA10030 > SZUA-254 > VBOC01. Next base: position 37,472 of record CAZEJT010000012.1, read on the forward strand.
GATCCCGGGTAAATTGCCGCCGAGAGTCTTCGTAAGCGCGCCGCTGATTCTCAGATTTCCGTATGTCGGTGCGCTTGAAACTGTCTGGTTTACCGTCGAAGCGGCGTAGTCTACGATACTCGTAGCGTTCAGGTTCTGCACGCCCGATAAATTATAGTTTCCTGCGAATGTCGACGCCTTCACATATATCGTCCCTGAAGCGTCGACGACGAGTTTGCCCGAACCCGAAATTGAAAACGTAGGGGCTTCTCCGGGATTCAGGACGCCGTTCACGTACAGCTGGCTGCTCACGCCGATGTTTGCATTGAGACTGGTCGTGCTGCCTGCATTGACGTTTAGTTTTCTGAAAGTGGTGGGTCCCGAAATCGACTGCGTCGTCCCGTTGAGCGAGACTGCCGCATTCGCGTTGGCGCTGTAAGAACCCGAATTGCTCCAGTTGCCCGTGACGGAGATGTTCTTGTTGGAATGATTGATCGTCCCGTTGGCTCCGATCGTGATGCTGCCCGAAACCGAGAGGGACTTTGTTATGGTGAGGACAGAAACTTTCGTGCCGGCTCCGATTGTGAGGGACTTGCAGAATGAGGCTGCTGCATTGAGGGTGGGCTGATTGGCCCCCGTAAAGCTCGCATCACCGATGATGGCATCAGTCGTGGCGTTGGGTACTCCGGCCGTCCAATTCGAGGCCGTGCTCCAGTTTGTGTTTGTAGTCCCTTTCCATGACGTCTGGCCGAGAGAAATGCAAGGCATTAATAGAAGCCCAAGAACAACCGTAACAAGGAATATTCTCATAGTCCCTCCTAAAATTAACACCTTATGTAGCTTCATTGAACCGTAATCCTAACTAATTCCCCTATCATTATCAAATTGGTATCTGACTCATTTATTAGCGAATATCCAAAGAAATTTACGAGCCCTGATAATACAGAATCCAGTCTCTATTGTCAAGTTCTCGTGAAATTTTAATCTTGGGGATCTTTACTGGTGCGGAATCGCGGAGGTGCTTCCCTACCGGATAAATCGGGAAATTAGGGGGTGCTATGGAAGCTCACCAGCCCCTGTAGGCGCCGGCTTTGGCCGGCGTATCCTGAGGCCCGCGGCTATCTTGGGAGAGATGCTGCGGAAGTTTCGGCCTTGCGAAGTTCGTTATCTCATGAGAATCATCCTCTTCACGTCGCGGAAAGAAACGGAGGAATTTTCCTTGCCTACGGCTTCAATACGGTAGAAGTAGACGCCGCTAGGCCGCTCCGGCCTCCAGCTCGCGGCGTGATATCCGGCGGCCTGTATCTCATCGACCAGCGTCCCGACGAGGATGCCGATAGGATCATAGACCGTCAGCCTCACACGGCTATCGACGGGAAGATCGTACTCAATGGAAGTGGATGGATTGAAGGGATTCGGGTAATTCTGGCGGAGAGCAAACGCGACAGGCACGCCCCGGCTTGCCGGATTCCGGGCTTCAATAATGATTCGATTGGTTCCTATCGCAAGCTCCAGCGACCCCTGTGTGCCGAGAGGAATATGCTTCGCTCCCACGACCATGCCGAAGTCCCGGCTCCGATCTGGTGCGATCTGCCACGAAAACCTGATCGCCCCGTCCCCGGACTGAAGGAGTATGGGAAATCGTTGAGCGTTCCCATCTCCGCTTCTCAGCGATTCTTTGTACCGCTGTGATTGGAACCGGACATCGAATGCATCCGGAGGAGGAAGAGGGGGCGCTTCCTGCGATAGTCCGGGTCCTTCACCGGATTCGGTTTCGGCGATGGTTAATACCTGGCGATGTCCCGCCCGATCTTGAAAGGTGAACCTGTAGGGCGATTCCGGCCGCGCATGTGCTGGAACGGCTGGAGACGCTTTCGCTCCCGAAGATGTGAGTACTAGTTTCCCCGGTCCTTTGGACTTGACCCAGTATCCTTCAATGGGCCTGAGCGAGTCCGCTATGACGTAGACGCCGCTGTATCCGAAGAACGGGGAGCTCAGGAGCCCCGTAGGCTGCGACTGTATTGCAGCCGCATCGACCGGGAATGAGATTGTGCCGACAAGATTCCACCCTCCGGCCACCGGGATTGAGTCGCCCGCCTCGGGATCGCCGGCGAAGGTGAACACATTGCTTGTGTCGAACTTGATCCAGTACCCCGCGTACTGCCGAAGCGTGTCGTGCCGGACATAGCCGCCTTGGTAAGAAAACGCCCTCGAGAGAGATGCGGGAAACGATGCTGCAAGGCTCGCGTCTGTCACGCCGAGGGGGAGAGAAACAATATTCCAACCCCCACCGACAGTCCGGCCGACCGAGAAGCAGGGAAGCGCCTGCGTGGCCTGCGGTCCGGGCGCAGTCGGTACGCTGTCCCCGTTTCTTGCCGTTGCCGTAAATTGATATAGCACGCACTGGTGGAGTCCCCTGACACGCACACCGCCGCTGCCGCCCCATCCGGCGAGTGTCTGCCAGGCCGGACTCGCGCCGGTAGAGCCGTCGGACTGGACGTAGAATTGAACCGAATCAATTCCGCCGCCGATTGCAAATTGTGTGTTGGATGGATTGGCGCCCGGGTCTATCGAGAGATTGACCGAAACAAAGCCGGGGTCGGAAAGAGCCGGTTGGCCGGGAGCGGATGCGAGGGTTGATTTGGCGATCTGAGCGTAGGCCCCCTCGCCCTGGCCGTTGAAGGCAGCAACACGGTAGTAGCATCGCCGGTCAGTCGACAGCCCGGTGTCGGTAAAAGAGACTGTGTTCGCGGGAAGATCCCCGCCGAGCTGAGAAAAAGGCCCGCCCGGCGAAAAGGCTCTGTATACCCGATAACCCGTTTCGTCGGCGGCTTCATCGGTCCAGTGGAACTGAATGCTGGTGAGCGTCACTGCGTCGACCACGACAGACGAGGGGGGTACCGGAGCATTACTGTGCGTCATGAAGCTCCAGGGGGCTCCTGATGCCGTCGCCTGGCCTACCCCGTTCTTCGCGACTACCTTCCAGTAGTAGCCTGTCCCTCCGCCCAAACCGGAATATGAATATGAGATTCCGGTCTGGTTGGCGCTGACCGGGACGGCGAACGTCGTGTCGGTTCCGAGGTAGACATCGTAGACATCCGCTCCCGAGGCTGGTTGCCAGGTCAGCGTTCCGGAGGTATCCTGGTTTCCTGCGGCGTTCCCGGGCGAAAGCTGAGAGAACGGGGCCGGGGCGCTGTTCGGTCCGGCGGTAATCCACATCGGAGCGCTCCACGCCTCTCTCCCGTTTGTCTCCTTGACGTATGCGTAGTAATAGTAGGTAGTCCCCTCGGTCTGCGGCTGAGAGAGAACGAGCGAATCCTGCCCGGCGACCGATGTGAGAGCAGTGGGAGCTGCCCCCGAACCCGGGACGCCGTAGCGCAGCTCAATCGTGGAGAACCCGTCACCGTCGGGCTCCACCGCTTTCACCCGGAACGGAATCGACCCGTTGATCGTGAAGATCTCGCCCATCTGGTGCGCTCCCACCTCGAACCGCAGCTGAAGGTTATGGTCCTCGGTTGCGTACGTCCGTCTGTGTCGAAGGGCTTCAATGATATTTGCGCGGGTCAGGGATGTCGCAAGGACGGCGGTCCTCTGCTGGTTCAGATTGCCGAAATTCGTGTAGTGGTTGTCCTGGTTTGCGCAGGGAGCCACGTGATACCCGAGTCGCAGTAGGTCGTGGAAGCGGCTGGTATAGTCACCCGAAGCAGGGTCGCTCTCAGTATAGCCGGCGGTGAGCGCCGGTCCGTTCTTCATCGCGGTTCCTACGACTACGCTGTCCCACGCAGGATTGAACGGATTTGAAAAGATCCCGCTGTAATCGGTCGCCTGCGGATGAGCGAAATAGCAGAAACCGCCGTACTTCTTGACCGAATCGAAGAGCATGCTGTAATTGTATTCGGAGACGTACACGTCATAGTTATTCGCTTCCCAACCGAAGAGTTTATTCGTCCCGTAGATGAGAACGTGTCCGCCGTTATTGATCACGCCCCATTCCTGCCCGTACATGCTCACGAAAACGCCGTCCTGGTTCATCGAATCCGCTTCGGCGTTGCCGGCGCGCCAGTAGCCGGGGTTCATGTGAAGGTCGGAACTGCCGCGGTGGTTATGGTCGCTCACGCCGAGAAAATTCATGTTGTGCGCTACGTCGCGGGCATAGGTCATCGCCTGCGCCACGGGCTTCCTGTACGTGTTTGTATCCTGCTCCTTGTTGCCGTCGGAGTACCAGGTCTGGGAGTGGATGTCGCCGAAGTAGATGTGATAGGGGCTCTGAGCACGTGCGGAGGCGAGTCCCCAGCACAACAGTGCGAGGAAGATCGGGAGGCGGTTCTTCATCACTACATTATATCAATTTGGGGCAGAAAGGTTAAATATACCCATTCGCTGACCTGAAAACAAGCCCTTTACTTGCAATTCATTGGGTGTCACGGTCCATACCGTGACACCCACCGGCAGGTCAAATAAAATGCGGCTTTGTGCTCTCAGCTCCCCGTTTGACGATAGTCAGGGTTTTGCTTATACTTTCCGTCCTACAACCTGCATTATTTTTCCGAATCTGCCCGTGATTTCCGGCAAAAAGGAACATTCATATTGGATGGAACTCGCTCTCAGAGAGGCAGAGGTCGCTCTGGAGCGCAGGGAGGTGCCTGTGGGAGCAGTGATCGTCCGGGAGGGGAAGGTGATCGGGAAGGGCTCGAACCAGAGCGAGATGCTGCAGGACCCAACGGCTCATGCGGAGATGATCGCGCTGACCGCCGCAGCCGCCCATTTGGAGAGCCGGCGGCTTCAGGAGTGCACGATGTATGTGACCCTCGAGCCCTGCCCGATGTGCGCTGGCGCGATCGTCCTCTCGCGCCTCCCGTCGCTCGTCTTCGGGGCTTATGATCCTAAGGCGGGGGCAGTTTCGTCACTCTTTACAATTACGAACGACATCCGGCTGAATCACAGAGTTCACACCATCGGAGGCGTGCTGGAGGAAAAATGCGGCGCGATACTGAAGGAGTTCTTCTTGGAGCAGCGGAAGTGAACGGCGGGCCTATCACGTTCCTCTTCGTTCCGCCGCTCTGCGGCGGAATGCTTCATTGGGGCGCTCTGCGCCCCCACACAAGATCCAAACCTATCCGGTAGGTGCCGGCTTAAGCCGGCATATTCTCAATGTAGCCGCAGGCTTTAGCCTGCGTTCTTTGTCCTAATACCTACCCGCTCGCCTGCAGCTTCTCCGCCCGGTCGGCCACCCTTAACTGCTCGATGAGATCGTCGAGTTTCCCATCGATGATTTCCGACAGGTTATACAGCGTCAACCCTATCCTGTGATCTGTGACGCGGTTCTGGGGGAAATTGTAGGTCCTGATCTTGTCGCTCCTATCTCCGCTCTTCACCATCTGCCTGCGCTGAGCGGTGATGGAGGCGGTCTGCTCAAGCATCTTCTTTTCGTAGAGCTTCGCCCTGAGCATCTTCATCGCGCGTTCGCGGTTCTGGAACTGTGAGCGCTCCTGCTGGCACGCGACCACGATGCCGGTAGGCTTGTGCGTGATCCGGACCGCCGTCTCGACTTTATTGACGTTTTGCCCTCCCTTGCCGCCTGACCGGTAGGTCGCGAATTCGAGATCGGCGGGGTTAATCTCGATCTCGACGTCTTCAACTTCCGGGAGAACTGCCACTGTCGCCGCCGATGTATGGATCCGGCCCTGGGCCTCGGTTTCAGGAACTCGCTGAACGCGGTGGACGCCGCTCTCGAATTTCAGCGCTCCGTATGCTCCTTCGCCTTTCAGCGAAAAGATAATTTCTTTATACCCCCCTTTGCCCGCCTCGCTCCAGTCCATCAGCTCCGTCTTCCACCCGGCCCGTTCGGCGTACCGGGTGTACATCCGGTAGAGATCGGCCGCGAATAACGCCGCCTCCTCGCCGCCCGTCCCGCCCCGGATCTCCACGATGCAGTCCTTATCGTCGTTCGGATCCTTTGGAATCAGAAGGGCTTTGAGGTCTTCTTCCAGCTTCGCAACTTTCGCCTGCGTTTCGGTGAGCTCTGTCGCGGCCAGCTGACGCATCTCCGGATCGTCCCCTGACTCGGCGAGAGCGCGCAGGTTCGCGACGTCGGCCTTGGCTTTTTTGTAGATCCTGTAGGTGTTGACAATCGCGTCGAGCCCGCTCCGCTCCTTTGAGAGGTCCCGGTAGCGCTCCTTATTTGAGATCGTCGCAGGATCGGAGAGAAGCACCGTCAGCTCATCGTATCGTTCGACGAGTTTGTCAAGCCGGTCGAACATGGATCAGAGGAGGGCCAGTTCTGAGGCGTGCCGCACTGTGAGTGCCGACTCGGGCACGTCGGCGCCCAACGCGCACTTGATGGCCACGAGGGCTACTTCAATCTGGGAGGCGTCCGGCTCTTTTGTGGTGATCCGCTGCAGCCAGAGTCCGGGGGCAACAAGGATCCTGCCGATAGGCGTCCCGCTCCGTTTTGCCGACCACCGGATGAACTCGTATGCGACGCCTCCGACGAGCGGGATCAATGGAAGGTGGGTCAGCAGGCGAATTGGGAGCGAGATTCCGCCGAGCCACGCGATCAGAAGCGAATCGAGGAGCGAGAAGAAAAGCATCGACGCAACCATCACGATGAGGATGAAACTCGTTCCGCAGCGGGGATGAAACCGCGTGAATCGCCGGGCAGAATCCACCGTCAGGTCCCCCATCGATTCGAAGGTGAACACCGCCTTGTGCTCGGCTCCGTGATACTCGAAGAGCCGCTTGACGTCCTTCATCAGGGAAATTCCGAGCATGTATCCGAGCAGGATCGCAATCCGGATCCCGCCTGCGATCACATTGAACCACACCGCCTGCTGTTCGACATGGAACACCTTCGTTGTCACCACGAGCGGGGTGATGAAGAATACCGCGATGCCCATACCAAGGGAGAAGAGTACCGTAAGAGCGATGCGGAGGTTCGACGCTGTTTTTCTTGGAGGTCTTGCGCCGTTCCCGTTTGCCCTCGCCTTGAGGGCGATATCGCGCATCGCCACCTCGGTGGAAAAGTTCAGCGTATCGATCCCTATGTACATCATCTCGACGAGGCCTGCGGCACCCCTCAGGACGGGAAGCTTGAAGATCTTGAATTTCTCGGCGAGTGACTTGTATTCGTGCAGTTTGACGACGATTTTGCCGTCGGATCGCCTGACGGCAGTGGCGATCCTCCCCGGCGCACGCATCATTACCCCTTCGATAACAGCCTGCCCGCCCACCTGGAGGGGGTTATTTGGATCGAATCTCAGCCGATTATTGTCTGAAGCCAAAAAAAAATCTCCTTAGGAGAAATTGTGATTAACAAATATACTCGATTGACGGGGTAGTTGCAATTTGACCGGCTTTTGGTATTCGTGACGCTACAGCGCCACATTGTACCCATCGCGTCCCCCTTGAAGGCGCCCGCTTTAGCCGGCGTCAATCCTGTCCCTGCAAATCTGCCTCTCTCCGTTTCGTTCCACCGCTCCGCGCCCCGGGTCTTAACCCTCCTCGAGTGGACTCTCTTCGCGCGGAATCTCCTCTTCGTCGGGTCTGGCGCTCCGCATCATGCTTTTGAGGAAGTCGATTTCTCGCATGTCGAAAAATTTGAGAAGGTACATGAGCGCGATGAAAGCGGCGATCAGGATGGTCTTGACGACGATGCCTGATACTCCCTCATGTATGGGAATGAGCGCGTACACGGCCGCAACTGCCGCCGCCGCTGCCGCGATCTTCCCGAGCCTCCCCCACTCATACCTCATCGGATATACTCTTCTCCCCACGATGAACCCACCGGCAGCCATCGCGAGGTAGGCCAAAAACGTCGCCCATGCCGCGCCCATCATGCCTGAGGAGGGAATGAGCAGATAGTTAGCGATGACGTTTACCAGCGCGCCGATGAACATGATCACCGGGAGATAATGCGTCTTCTTCTCGATGTACATCCCGGCGGAGACGTTGATGTAGACCCCGAAGAAGAGATAACCCAGGAGGACCACGGGAACAATATCGAGCCCCGGCCAGTAGTCGGGACTGATGATGTGCCTGCCGAAGATGCTGATCGTGACGACATCCTTCACGAAGAACGTGACCGCCAGGAAAATGCCCGACATAAGGAGCACGATGTAGGTCAGAGCCCGGGCAAAAATTTCCTTCGCGCCGGGTTCCTTCGCCGTCGAGAAGAAAAAGGGGCGCCAGGCGTAATCGTACATCGAAACTATGAGCATCATGAATATGCCGAGGCGGTAATTCGCCTGATAGATCCCCACCGTTGCGTCGTCCGTCAGCGCCCTAAGGATGGGGCGATCGATCACCTGGACCGCCGTGGCCGACAGCCCCGCGGGAATGGAAGGGAGCCCGAATTTCATGAGCGCCCTCCACAGCACGGCGTTGAAATTTCCCGGGAAGTGGCGGACAATGGTCGGCAGCAGGAGAAGAAAGGTGAAAACAGAAGCAGCCAGCCCGCTGATGAAAATCCCCTTAACTCCCAAGTGGAACTTCACGAGGAGAAGGACATTCATGCCCACGTTGACGATGATGTTTGTAAACTTCAACGATGCGAACTTCGCGGACTTTCTCTCCATCCGCAGGGAGGCGAACGGCACGATGGCAAGCGCATCGAACGCCAGGATCCCGGCGGCATAATAGACGACATAATCGTACTCTGCGGGAACGTTGATCGCCGCGGCCAATGCGGGCGCGAAAGAGGCGAGAGCGAGCGAGAAGGCCGCAGAACTGACGAAGAGGGATATGAAGGGAGTGACGAAATTGTCTTCGCGTGAACCGATCTCAAGGGTGGATGAATACTTGAAGTAGGCCGACTCCATCCCGTAGGAGTAGATGACGTTCACGAACGCGATGATAGAGTAGACGACCGCGATGATCCCGTACGAGCCCGGCAGGAGAACGTTTGTATAGAGGGGCACGAGCAGGAAATTGAGGAAGCGCCCGATGATGGTGCTCGACCCGTAGACGATCGTTTCGCCGCCGAGGCGCTTCAGCTGTCGGAGCATTCAGAAGGGAGAATTCACCTGCCTGAGGGGCGGGAGGAGTTGCCCGGCGGACGGATGTTGAGCGAAAGATCGAGGGCGGGCGCTGAGTGGGTCAATGCGCCTACGGATATGTAGTCGACCCCCGTCTCCGCAATCGCCCGGACATTCTCGAGTGACACGTTGCCGGAAGCTTCCACTTCCAGAGCGCGGTTGACCAGTGCGACCGCTCGTTTCATCTCGGGGAGGGAGAAATTATCGAGCATAATACGGTGGATTCCCGGGCACGCCAGGGCTTGCCGAACTTCGTCAAGAGTTTTCGTTTCGACCTCCACCCTCGCATGATGAACGGTTACTCCCCGGGACCTCTCGGCCCGCTCCACCGCGGCGGCGATCCCCCCGGCTGCTGCGATGTGGTTGTCCTTGATCAGGATCATGTCGTCGAGCCCGAACCGGTGATTCGTTCCTCCGCCGAGCCGCACTGCGAGTTTGTCGAGCGCTCGCAATCCCGGCGCGGTCTTCCGCGTATCCGTGATGCGCGCGCCTGTTCCCGCAACCGCGTCGGCGAATCTCTTTGTAAGAGTCGAAATCCCGCTCATCCTCTGGAGGAAGTTCAGCGCGGTGCGCTCGCCCTTGAGGATTCCCGCGAGCGGGCCTTCGATGGTCGCAACGAGCGTGCCTGCGTTGACGGGGGAACCATCCTCGACCATGGGACTGAAGATGAGGCCGGGATCGGCGATCCGGAAGGTTTCGGCTGCGATCTCAAGGCCGGCGACGACTCCCGTTCCCTTTGCGCCGATCTCTCCGACTCCCTGCAGGTCATGCGGGACGATCGCATCGGTGGTGATGTCCCCCATTCCGATGTCTTCCATCATCGCCTCTTCTATGATGCGCGTAATTTTTCCTCCGGGATGCACGGCGCCCATCACGTCTTCTGCTGTTCGTCGGGGATCATATGGGGGACGTCGTCCTCAATCGGGTAGGTTCGACCGCATGCCCGGCAGGTCAGGGAATTGTTCCGGGGCTCGTGCGATAGCTCGCCGCGGCACGCCGGGCAGCGGAGAAGTTCGAGAAGCTCCGGAGGGATCATTCGCCGCTTAGGCGGTCCCGGCGGCGGACTTCAGACCCGAACCGAGCGCGCTTCCGATGGCCTCCATGAACCGCGCAGGCGCGCGCGCAGGTTTTCCGGTGGCGGCGTTCACAAAGGTGTGCACGGTGTATCCTGAAACAAGAGGGTCCTTCGATCCGTCGGCGAAGATCTCGTACTCGATGCGGACCCGCGCCCCCGGCTTTTCCAGAACCATCGTCTTCACGCGGAGGAGATCGTCGTAGCGCGCGGACCGGAGGTAACGCGCCTGTGCCTCGATGACGGGGAGATAAAACCCCATCCGCTCGATGTCGGGATACGGAAGCCCGATTTCGCGGAGAAGGTCCGACCGCCCCTGCTCGAAGTATTCGAAAAACCTCCCGTAGTAGACCATCTTCATCTGGTCTGTGTCGGCGTAGCGGACACGGATTTCGGTCTCGACAGAGACCATTACTCGTCGTACTCTCCCATCGAGGCGAACTTCTCGATCCGTTTCTCGACGAGCTTGTCGACCTTGAGTTTCTTGAGCTTCTTCAGCTCTTCGAGGATGATCTGCTTCAGGATCTCGGCCGATTTTGCCGGATCGCGATGGGCCCCGCCGAGGGGCTCCGGAACGATCCTGTCGACGATCCCCTCGGCAAGGAGGTCCGGGGCGGTGAGCTTCAGCGCCTCGGCCGCCTGCTCCTTGTAATCCCAGCTCCTCCAGAGGATGCTCGAGCACGATTCGGGGGAAATCACCGAGTACCAGGTGTTTTCCATCATCAGAACCCGGTCGCCGACACCGATCCCGAGCGCTCCGCCGGAGGCGCCCTCGCCCACGATCACCACGATGATGGGAACCGGCAGATGCGACATTTCGAAGAGGTTTCGGGCGATCGCCTCAGCCTGTCCGCGTTCCTCCGCCTCGAGTCCCGGATACGCCCCCGGAGTGTCGAGCATCGTGATCACCGGCCTGCCGAATTTCGCGGCCAGTTTCATCAGGCGGAGGGCCTTCCGGTACCCTTCGGGATTCGGCATCCCGAAATTGCGGTAGAGGTTCGATTTCGTATCCCGCCCCTTCTGATGCCCGATCAGCATCACGGGCTCCGAATCGAGGCGGGCAAATCCTCCCACGATCGCCTTGTCGTCGCCGAAGGTGCGGTCGCCGTGCAGCTCCACGAAATCGGTCGCCATCAGCGAGATGTAATCGAGCGTATAGGGACGGTCGGGGTGGCGAGCGAGCTGGACTTTTTGCCAGCGCGTGAGCCCGTCGTAGATGCTCTTCCTGAGCGCCTGGACTTTCTCTTCGAGGAGTTTGATTTCGCCGTTGATGTCGAGCGAGTCGGAGTATTTTTTCATCTCCTCGATCTTCTGCTCGAGATCGACAATCGGCTTTTCGAAATTCAGGACGGTTTTCGGCATTGCTCCGGTTTAATTCTTTTCTCCGCGGAGAACCGACTTGAGGATAATCTCAAGATCGAGCATGAGAGATTGGTTCTTCGCGTAATAAAGGTTGTACTTCGCGATCTCCTCGGCAGTCAGTCCGTCGCGCTCGTTGATCTGCGCGAGGCCGGTCAGACCGGGCTTGCCCAGGTACGCGCCTGACCGCGCTGACCCGTTGACTGACGGCGCATCTTTGTCAAGCGGCGGTCCCACCAGGCTCGCCGTCCCGTTCAGCACTTTGGGAAGGAGCAGCGCGCCGCTCTGGATCCGGCTCATCGGTTTTCCCGATTTCATTCGGGCAGACGCCCAGGGATAGACGGTGACAAGGAGGATCGCCCCGCCCGCGAGATCGAACAACCGTTTGAACATCCGGTTGGGAAAGCGGTCGATGTTGTATTCGATTTCGACCAGCGGTATGTCGTCGAGCTGATCGATGTGGGTCTTGCCGATGATCACCTCGAGGCCCGTCGGGACGAGGCGGAAATTCACCGACTTATTCCGGGCGCGGCCGATGACGGAGAGGATGTCGGAATACGATAGAGTATCCGTCGAAAAAATCACCTCCGAGGCCCTCTGCTCCTGAATGACCTTACCAATATTGTCAATACTTCCAAGAATTTCAACACCCGCAATTCTCTCGCCAATGCGCTTCCGGCCCACGTCGATGAATCCGACCACGTCGTATCCGTCGGCAACGCGGGCTCGGAGTTTGCGCAGTACTTCCTGTCCGGACCCCTCGGTTCCGACGATGATCGTGCGCCGCCCGAAGAGACTCTTTCTCCGGAGCTGCGGCGACCGGAAGAGCGAGCGCGCCGCGAGCCTCCAGCCCGGTAGGAGCAGGAGATTGATCGCCCCCGAGATAAGCACGACCATGCGGCTGAATCCGTATTGCTTGAAAAAGAATGTCAGCGCGGAGATGATCACATACCCGATCACCACGGAACCCGCCGCCCTCGAGATAGAAAATTTCCTCGTCGTGTACACGCCGAGCGAATACATCGTGGCCGCAATTATCAACCACGGAACCGTCATCGTGATGGGATACGCGTACCCGGGAAAACGAAAGAGCGTTTTGAACCAGATCAGCTCTCCGAGGAGAAGTGAGAGGTCGATCAGCGCGAGGTCGGCAAGCGTAGCAAGGAGAGGCCGGGCGATCTTTCCGAGAAATGCGATCCACTCGCGCAGCGCTATGCCTGCCGCCAGCACTCCACTCACAAATACTCCCTGCTTCAGGTGCTTGCGGACGAAGACGCGCATCGCCTCATAGAAAAGCTTCACCTCATCGATCTCACTCCGGCGCGCGCTCTCCCCTTTGTAGTGAATGATTTGGGTCTCCGGGCAGTATGAGATTTTCCGACCGGCCTGCTTGATGCGATAGCACCAATCCAGATCCTCGCCGTACATGAAAAACTGCTCATCGAGAAGCCCGATTTGATCCACGAGTTCCCGCCGGAAGCACATGAACGAGCCGCTCACAGCGTCGACTTCATAGGACTCATTCGGGTCAAGATAGGTGAGATTGTATTTTCCGAAGAGCCGCGAATCAGGAAAAAGCGCACTCAGTCCCAGGATTCTGGCGAGCGCCACGGTTGGAGTGGGAAAGCTTCTGCGGCATGCAAGCTGGAGAGTGCCGTCGGGATTGAGAATCTTGCACCCCGCGAGCCCCACATCGGGATGCTCCTCAAGGAACCGTATCATTACCCGAAAGGTATCTTCCTGAACCAGCGTGTCGGGATTCAGGAGGAGTACGTATGTTCCGCGGCACTGAGGAATCGCCGTATTGTTGCCTGCGGCAAATCCGCGGTTAGTCTTATTGACGATGAGCCGGACTTCGGGGAATCGCTCCCGGACCATCTCTACGCTCCCGTCGTCGGAGGCGTTGTCGACTACGAAAACTTCCGCCGGCAGGTCGCGAATCGCCTTTCCGATGGAGACGAGGGAATTCTCCAAAAAGGGACGGACATTGTAATTGACGATGACGATCGAGAGGTCCAAAGTTGCCGGCTACAATGTGCCCAGGATTTTCTTCAACTTGAGCTTCCAGACCATGAAGACCGCTTCGCGGACGATCTGTTTCGACATTTTGGAATGACCCGAAGTGCGGTCGGCAAAGGTGATGGGATGTTCGCACAGTTTGAACCCCTTGCTCCACGCCTTGAAGTTCATCTCGATCTGGAAGGCATAGCCGTTTGAGCGCACCTTGTCGAGATTGATGGACTCAAGCACTTCGCGCTTGAAGCACTTGAATCCTCCTGTCGCATCTTTGATCGGCAGTCCTGTGATCACGCGAGTATAGACGTTGGCCGCATAGCTCAGGAGTAACCGCCGGATCGGCCAGTTCACGACCCGGACGCCGTTGGTGTAGCGGGAGCCGACGACAAGGTCGCATCCGTTCATCTTCTCCAGAAACCGGGGAATTTCATCCGGGTTGTGCGAGAAATCTGCATCCATCTCGAAGACGTAATCGAACCCCTTCGCGATCGCGTATCTGAATCCCTCAACGTATGCCGTTCCCAGCCCCATCTTGCCGGCGCGGCGGAGAAGGTGGATGCACGGATTGGTTTGCATGAGATCGGCAACGATATCCCCTGTGTGGTCCGGCGAATTGTCGTCTACGATCAATATCTCGATGCCCGGCACCTGGCCGAGGACCTGCTTGATGAAGAGGCCTACATTCTCGGCCTCGTTGTATGTCGGTGTTACGACGAGGATCTTCGGCATTCCCCGGAGTCCTTTCTACTGTGTCTCAATGGTCAAAATTCCACCCGCGCCTGCGCCGAGAAGAGATGATCCGTCAGGGCGACTCCCTGTGATTCGCGATCAGTCTTTCGATACTGATACTCGCCGCTGATGATGAAATTCGTGATGGGTTCGTATGCTGCCCGGAAGCGGAGCATGTCTGTACGGACAAGATTTCCGTCAAGGAACGTGGCGGTTTCCGAATCGCCGGTTCTGTGGCCCTCGAGGACGCTTCCACCCACGTTTCGCAAGTGGTCCTCGCCCAGCATAACATTCTCGCCGTGGCGCTCGCGTGCGCCCGATAGCCAGACGCGAAGAGAGCTCACAGGACGATAGTTCAGTTCTGCCATGATTTCGTCGGAATTCGGCTCGAGATGGCTTCCCAAACCGATTGAATTGTGCGTGTAATCGTCACCGCTGGTCCTGTTGCTGTACACATATGGCTCAAGCCGTGTGTACTCTATGTCGGCATCGAGGTCAGATATCCCGACCAGGCCCGCCGCGTAGACGCCCCCCTGCCATCCGAACTCATTCCCCCACCAGCCCGTGCCGATCTTCGAGAAATCGATGTCATCGATAAGCCACGTGCCGTACAGCTTGTAACCGGCAGCCGGAAAAAGCTCTACATCAAAATTGAGAAACGAGTTGTCCCTGTCTCCAAGGGCGTGCTCAGCCGATTTCCAGAAGTTGATGGGATTGAGGTACGCGAATTCCGGACTGAACCGTTGATAAATAGTCATCTCCGAGACCCCGACATTCAGCCTGTCGAACAACGACAACTGAATGCGATGGAGCGCCAGGTATTTGTTGCTTCCGGCGGGCTCGTCCATGAGCGTCCCCTGGAAAAAGAGGGAGTCCTGCACGAGCGAGCCGTGTATGAAGACGAAATGAAGCAGCTTGTAATGGGCGTCGATTCGTACCGCATCGAACGTGGGGGCGTTATCCGAGAGGAGGAGCCTGTCCCCGTATCCCGTGCCGACGAGAAAGCGTTCCTTGCCGAACTCGATGTTGAACCAATCAATGTCCGCTCGCAGGTAGGCGTCCGTGAAGTCGAAATTCGTGGAACCGGGAAACCGAAGCTTGGAATTGCCCTTGAGGCGCGGGTCGGATAGCGCAAAATCCTTGTTCCCGAAGATCGTCCCGTCGGTTCCCTGAAGGAAATATCCGAACCTGTTCTTCACCGTTCCGCGAATCCTTCCGCCGTGTTCCTCAGAAGAGAAGTGGGTATCCCCATACGAATCTCCGGTAATCCCATTGTACCCCAGAGATCCAAGGAATTGTATGTAGAGCGAAAGGGAAGAGTCGGAGTAACCGTACAGGTATTTTACTTTCTGGGAAAGGGCATCCTTGAATCCGTCACGGAACAGAAACGTTGCTCCTGCTTCTGACGTCACCGGGTCGGGGGTAAATTCGCGCATAAATTTGTGAAGGAATTCCCCCTCCGCAGTCGTCAACGCATCCTTCTGCTGAGAAACCTGCAGGAGATATTCTGTGACCTCACGGCGGGACAGCGGCAGCGAAGCATTGCTGTACGCGGAAAGGATTCCCTTTACACCCATCCGGTTCAGGAACTCATAGACCTGGTTGCTTGCGGGAACGTTTTCGACCTGCGCGATTGCGGCCCGGCCGGGGAACACTACAATAGAAAGAAACAAAGCGGCGCACCATCGTTTCCCCAAGTCTACCTGCCCCTCCCCAGGATCACCACCGCAACTGTGCTGAAGAGAATCTTGAAGTCCATCCGAAGCGACATATTCTCAATATAAAACAGGTCGTATTCGACCTTTTTGCGGACGTCGGCGACACTCTCATCGTATTTGTGCTTGACCTGCGCCCAGCCGGTGATCCCCGGCCTCACCTTGAGCCGGCGCTTGTACAGAGGGATTTCCTTCGAAAGCTGCTCGACGAAGAAAGGCCGTTCAGGCCTCGGCCCTACGAGGCTCATGTCCCCGTCGAGAACATTGATAAGTTGCGGTATCTCGTCGAGTCGAAGTTTTCGGAGGATTTTGCCCACCCTCGTGACGCGAGGATCCCGCCTGTCAGCCCACACGGGACCCGATGTGTTCTCGGCATCCAGCAGCATCGACCGGAATTTGAGGACCCGAAACTTCTTTTCGTCTTTCCCCACCCTCTCCTGGGTGTAGAACACCGGACCCTGTGAATCGATCCCGATCATGAGGGCGAGCAGAAGCCACACAGGAAGCCCTACGAAGAGAATCACGAACGAAAATACAATATCGATTCCTCGCTTTACCGCGTGCTCCCAGGGCTGCATCAGCTCCGGGGATATCTCTATCAGAGGGAATCCGTAAATCTGGTTTGTCCGGGCTTGCCCGCTGATGATATCGTAGAGGTCGGGGATGATTTTGAGACTCAATTCATGGGAGTTGCACGATGCGATCACCGAGAGGAGCCGGTCGTGCTCGGTGGTATCGAGGGCGATGAGCACGTCGGTGACACCGTGGTCGTCGATAAGCTCGGGTAAGCGGTTCATTGACCCAAGCACGGGGACGTCTTTGTAAGACTCCCCTGAAGGTCCGATACCCGCAGGGACAAACCCGATTATCTTGTACCCCAGGGCCGGATACAGCTTGACACGGTCGAACAGGTCCCGGGCCTTCTGCGACCACCCGACGATGAGCGTATTCCGCAGGCCAATCCCGGCTTCGAGAAGGCGCCGCTGGAACGTATGCTGGAGCATGCGCCCTCCGCCGACCAAGCCCATGATGAGACACCAATAGACGGCGATCAGCATGCGCGACTGGACCGGCGAGCTTACGCCCTGATCGTCGATGAAGATAGCGAAGAAGAGAAACAGAATTCCGAAGGTAGTCGCCTTGGAAAGTGTGGCAAACTCGTCGAGACGGGATTGGGTATACCAGGAACGGTATAATCCGAAGCTAAAAAACACGATTGTCCAGAAAATCCAGATCGCTGCCATCGGCAGCCACAGATCCGGATCGGGTGTGTGAGGAAACCATCCGCTTCTGATCCTGATCCAATAGTAGATGAACCACGCGACGTTTAGCGTAAGGAAATCGGTTAGGGTCGTCCTCAGTTTATCGCGGATCTTGTTCATAAGATCTTGACGCGGAGAAACGCTTTGGAGAATTCCAGAATCATCGAACAAACATCAGTTTTCTCATGAGCAGACATCCGTCTGCTTGCAGCCGGCACAAATAAATCCCGCTCGATTGTGCTTGCGGACGCCACACAACTTCGTATTCGCCTCGGAAGCGCTCCCCTTGGACAAGAACATCAACTTCCTGACCGAGGAGATTGAAAATTTTCAGAGATACGTGGCTCGTATGCGGTATGCGGAAACGAATCCGTGTCGACGGATTGAAGGGATTCGGGTAATTCTGGCTCAATGAGAATTCGGCAGGTGCGGTATTCTCGCCCGCTCGAACACTCGTAGGCGCGGAATCGATTGTTCGAAAAACCCCTCCCTCCTCTACCCCTGCGATGATGTGGCCTGTCAAATCGACCGCCAACGACGAAACGGTTCCTATCGGGAGACCTGAATTAATCGCTGTCCAGTGTGCTCCGTGATCTGTGGATCGAAAGACCCCTCCATCGTTATACGTCCCCGCAAATACCTGACCACCGGGATCCACGGTAATTGAACGGATGAAAGAGGCGGACAATCCGGAATCCGGCGCATGCCAGTTAGCACCGTCGTCTCCCGAAACGAAGACACCGGCCTGCCAAGTCCCGGCGAACAAGTTGCCGAGAGAATCTCTTGCGAGGGTCATGATGACTGTGTCTCCAAGCCCATTATTGATTGCGGTCCAGCTCATGCCGTCGTCCGAGCTTCTGAACACGCCGCGCCTCGATCCGGCATAGATGATTCCCGGGGGACCAAGCACGATTGCGCCCGCCCCGCCACTCAGCCCGTTGGTTATTGGGGTCCAGCTATCCCCATTGTCGGAGGAACGAAATAGACGGCCACCCCCGGCGTAGACGTTCCCCGTTGGACCAACGACGAAGGTGATCACGTAGTCACCAGCGAGTCCCGAGGTGATATCGGTCCAGTGCTTTCCCGAATCATCCAAGCGGAACATACCGCCTCCAGCCGTCGCGGCAAAAATTTCATTCGAGTAATTTACGGCCACCGACCATACTCTTTGATCGGGGAGTCCGGAATTAGCGCTGTTCCATGTCATTCCACCATCAGTCGTGAAGTGTACACCCCGATTGTAATCGCTTGTATATATGTCGCCGCGAGGACTAACCGCGAGCGAAGTGATTTGAAAATTGTCAAGGCCGTTGGCAATTGGATTCCAGGTGGTACCATTAGCGGTAGCCCTTAGAATCATCCATCGCCCCCCTGCGAAGAGGTCTCCATTGGTGTTTGTGTCCAGGCAATAAACCGAGTGGGCTGCCTTCGCCACGGAAATCCAGTGAAAACCGTGGTCCGTCGAGCGATAAATCCCTGACGTATCTGTTCCGAGATAAATAGCGTCGGACGCACCAACCCCAAGAGACCGGACATGAAGATGAGAGGCTCCTGAATCGGAGGCAATCCAGGCTTCTCCATAATTGTCGGACCGGTATATCCCTCCGGTCCAGAAGCCAGCATAGATAGTTCCGTAATGATCAACCGCAAGGGCGCTTACGTAGCCGGATGCCAGGCCTGAATTGATCGCCGTCCAGTTCGCGCCGTTGTCGGAAGAAAGATAAACTCCGGCACTTGCGGTACCAGCAAAAATATACCCTGATCCATCCATCGCCAACGCATTAATAAAGGGATCCACCATTCCGGTGTTGCTTGATTTCCATGTTGCGCCGTGATTGGTCGAGAGAAAGATTCCCCCACCGCTTGTGCCCGCGAGAATATGACTGGAATCGCTGATCAGCAGGGCATCCGTGTAGAGGTTTGCCAATCCGCTATTCATTTCAAACCAACTTTCTCCATGATCCGTGGACCGCAGAACACCCCCATCAGTCCCGGCAAAAATGTTCTCTTCAGGATCTATCTCAAAAGAATAAATGGAATGCGGCAAGCTATAGACATTTCGTCTCCAGGTTGTCCCGTTATCTGTAGTTTGATACAACTCACCGTGGTAACCCCCCGCAAACCCTTTACCGGACCCATCAAAAGCAATCGAGTAGATGCTTTGGACTCCTGTGATGTTCGTCCAGATCGGCTGTGAGATGGCGGGGGGAGAACCCTGGGTCATGAACCGCAAGATGAGGAGTGTAAAGGCCTTGCATAAGCGGGAGCTGTTGAAGAGTGTAACGAAGACTCGCTTATATGACCTTCGGAACCCGGTCATTCGCTGCTTTCCTCTATTCGAAGAATCCTGAATTCCCCTTGGAGGGCCTTCAGTTCCTTATACCAACGCACGTTACGTTCCATCCCTTCCTCGAGGGAGATCTGAGGTCGAAAACCGGCTGATCGAAGCTTGTCGACCCTATAACGCGTGTCCGTATTAAACTTCGTTATTCGAGCGCTCGACACGGCGAACTCACGCCGAGCCAACTTCCCGATGGCATCCATGACTTTGGCGGCGGGGATCGCGATCCCCATCGGAATGGATAACGTGGGCCGTTCCAGTCCGGCCTTCCGGGCGATGAGTGCTACGAGCTCCCGCGTCATCATTTGGGGTTCATCAGCATAGTTAAAGATCTCCACGCCCCGTTTCATATGATTCAGCAGAAAGACAGTACCCTCGACGACGTTTTCAACGTACGCAAGGGCTTTCACGTTTTCCCCTTTTCCGATCCAAACAAACTTTCCGTCACACACATATCGGATCAACCTGAATATGTTCGCACGATTGCCTGGGCCAAACACCACGGTCGGGCGAATTATGATAGCGACTCTGGATGCATCTTCGGAGCCCCAGCTCTGGACGAGATGCTCCGCCTCCAATTTTGACTCACCATAGGCGTTGGAGGGCCGGGGTGGGGACTCTTCGGATGGAAAATCCGAGTCGCCATAGACCGCAACGGAACTGAACAGTACGAATCTCCTGATCTTGACCTCTGACGCGAGAGAGAGGAGATTACGCGTGCCTTCCACGTTCACACGGAAGTATTGATCCCTGTCGATTCCTGCATCCTTATGTTCAGCGGCCAGGTGTATCACAGTATCGACGTTTTCCAAGGCGTTCCCCACCGCCAGAGGGTCGAGGACGTCGCCTACAATTTGGGGGTAGTGGCGGCTCTTTGTCTCCCGGGGCACTTTATCGAGCCCGCGCACTGACTCACCGGCGTCTGTAAGATATCTGCTCAGATGCCCGCCGATGAATCCGGAATCGCCGGTAATCAAGATCATGGGAGGATCACAATTCCACGAAACTGCTATCCGATTCCGATTGCCCTCAAGATGGTCGAATTGACTCGCTTCACGTCAAATCGCTCGACGGCCATGTCGCGGCTGGCTCTGCCCATTCGCAACCGGAGGTCTGGCTGCCTTGCCAAGGTTCGCATCGCTGCGGTGAGCGCCCGGACATCTCGCGGTGGAATCAGGAGGCCATTCACCGTATCGCTGACTGTTTCACGGCAACCAGGAGTATCCGTTGTGATGATCGGCTTGCCCATCGCGAGGGCCTCGAGCAACGACTTCGGTACTCCCTCTCTATAGTAAGAAGGGAGAACCACCACATCCGATTCAGCAATGGCATTTCTCACTTCTTCCATCTCTCCAAGGTATTCGATGCTTCCCTCCCCGACCCACCTCTCGATGACCCTTCTCTCCACATGTGCCGGATTGTCAGTGTCGATTTTTCCGAGAAGTTGAAATCTGGCAGCGGGAAGTTCTGTCTTCAGAGTTTTCGCAGCTTCGGCAAACTCTCCGATGCCCTTATCCCAGAGCATCCGGCTGAAGAGGAGAAACGTACACTGCGAGTCCTTTCCCGCAGGCTGCACGAAGTAGAATCGTTCCAGGTCGACCCCGGAGCCGAGCGTGATTTCGGTTCTTTCCTTATTGACAAGAGAATTGCTCTCAAAATAATCCCGATCCTCCCGGTTTTGGAAGAACACTACCTGCGATTCCCGCAGTGCGAACTTGTACATCCTCTTCACCAGCGGCCTCAACATCTGCGGCACGACCCTGTCGCCCGCGAACACGTAGCCCAATCCGGGGATCATGTTGAAGACCCTTGCGACTCCTGCATTTCGGGCCGCTATGGAACCGTAGATGACCGGCTTAATCGTAAAATGGAACACAAACTCGGGTCGTTCCGCCTCGTAGATGCGTCTCAGGCGACGGAGGAGATTGAGGTCCACGACGGGATTGAGGGCCCTGCGGTTGATGGAGAAGGGAATGTACCGGATGCCAAGCTCTTTGAATTGTTCCGACGTGCGGTCCTGCGGCGCAAGGATGATGAGCTCGATGCCGTGTGACCGGATCTCTCTCAGGAGCGACCACCGGAAGTTCTGGAGGTACCAGGAGGTGTTGGCAACGATAATAGCTTTGATACTGATGCTCCTTGCTGTGGTTCGAAAGTACTGGGGGGTACCCGCGCTCGGCGTGGAGTCACTAACAGGCTGCAACGGCCTTTCCGTGCTCCTCGCAGAGATACCATTCCAGGAATCGCCGCACTCCCTCCTCAATTCCCACTTTTGGCTGATAATCGATCAATCTTCTGGCTTTGGTGATATCGGCATACGTCTCATCGACGTCTCCCTCCTGGATCGGAAGCAACTCTATAACCGCCCTCTTCGACAGTCCGGCCTCGATAACCTCAATCAGTCTGGAGACACTGATTGTCGTCGATTCCCCGAGATTGATCAGCTCAAATCCGCGCACGCGTTCAACAGAGTTCGTCACCCCCTGAATGATGTCGTCGATAAACGTGAAATCGCGCCTGAGATTCCCCTCTCCAAAGACTGGGATCTTGCACCCGTTCAGTATTAATCTCGTGAACTTGTGGATCGCCATGTCGGGCCGCTGCCGCGGGCCGTACACGGTGAAGAAGCGGAGAGCATAGATGTTCAACCCGTACATTGAATGGTAATTCCGGCAGATGACTTCGCCCGCCCTTTTCGAGGCGGCATAGGGAGAGACAGGATGATCGACAGAGTCGTCTTCGGAGAACGGGGTTTTCCGATTATTCCCGTACACCGAAGAGGATGATGCGTAAATGATTCTCGTGATCCCGAATACCCGCGCCGCCTCCAGCACGTTGACCGTGCCCAGGACATTCGTCCTGTGATAGCCAAGGGGATCGCCAATGGACGAGCGCACTCCGGTTTTAGCTGCCAGATGGACCACAATCTCGATTTCCCGCTTCCGTAGGATCTCCGTCAGCGTATCGCCGTCGAGAATATCTCCTCTGACGAAGGAGAATTGCGGCCGGCTGAGCGCCATTTGCAGATTGCGCTCCTTAGCGCGGATGTCATAGGAGCCGTCAAAGTTGTCCAGCCCCACGACATCATGGCCGAGATTCACAAGGGTATCCACGAGGTGCGAGCCGATGAACCCGGCGGCACCGGTGACCAGGATCCTCATCTCCCGCAGCCCCCCGGCGCCGGCTTACAACCTTTTATCTGCATCAATGTAAATCCTGTTCCATAATTCGAAGTTCAGAAGTAACCATAATTGGGCGTCATACACTTCCCCGCCGTCGCGGTGGAGGCGGTAAAGTCTTTCAATATACGGAAAATTAAAGTATCCCCTGCGGCGCGCACGGTCGTCAAGGAGAGTTTCGAATATGTACGCTGTGAGTTCGCCGCGAAACCACGGATCGGTCGGTACCGCAAAGCCGTGTTTGGGCTTCCGAAGCACTTCCGGGGGCAGAAGCCCCTGAAGAGCGCGCTTAAGAATTCGCTTGGTCGCCAGGCCCCTGATTTTGTACGAGGATGGAATCTGATTCGCCAGCTCCACCAGGCGATAGTCCAGGAATGGCAAACGGCCTTCAATGCTGCATGCCATCGTCGCCTTGTCCAGCTTTTCAAGATAGGTGTCCGGGAGCCATGTCTTCACATCGACGTACATGAGCCGATTGAGATGGTCAACCGGGCTGCGCCCGTTCTGTGAGTGACGGTAGTAATGGTCGTACTGCCAATTGGGTTCGTAGCTGCCGACCCTTCCGGAAATAAGCGGGTCCATCAATTCCCTGCGCATATCCGAAGAAAAAACTTCCTGCCACGCCGCGTAGCGCGTTGGCGCCTCCCGGATCGGGAGCGTGCTCAGGATACGCTTCATGCGGCGGAAACGGGGAATGAGCCTCGCAATTCCCGGCAACAATGATGCTCCAACCGCCCTCGGGAGTATTTGATAGAGGGGTGCGGCCTGTTCAGCGACGTAGCGACGATAACCTCCGAAGAGTTCATCTCCTCCCTCTCCGGTCAGGACGACTGTCACGTGCTTGCGCGCAAATTCGCTCAGAAGATAGACCGGGATATTTGCGGGATCGCTGAACGGCTCGTCGAAGTGGTACACCAGCCGCTGGAGCGCCTCCGCCACGTCGACGTGTCCAACGGCGAGCTCATGATGTTCCGTGTCAAAGTGCTTCGCAACTCTTCGAGCATCCGATAGTTCGTCGTACGCGCCGCCGGCCGTAAATCCGAGCGAGAAGGTCTTGACCTGGCCGGTGGCGTGCCGCTTCATCAGACCCACGATGGCGCTCGAATCGATGCCCCCGCTGAGGAACGCCCCGACCGGCACATCGGCAACCATTCTGCGCCGCACAGAATCATCGAGGAGATACAGAAGCCGCTCGACATACTCCTCCTCACGAGGCCTCCTGTCCTCAGCGATTTGAGGCTCATCTCCCACATCCCAGTACTGAACGGTTTCAAGCCGGCCGCCCTTCAGAGTGAGATAATGTCCCGGAAGCAGCTTCACGATATTCTTATAGATTGTATCCGGGGCGAGCGCGTGACCGAATGCCAGGTAATTCGTCAACCCCCGCGGGTTTATTTCGCGAGGAATGGTAGGATCCGCGACAATCGATTTGATCTCCGACGCAAAGACGAAACGATCAGCTTCACGATAGTAATAGAGCGGCTTCTCGCCAATCCGGTCGCGTGCTATGAAAAGCAATCTTTCCCGGCTATCCCAGAGTGCAAACGCAAACATCCCGTTAAAGCGCTTGAGACACTCCATCCCCCACGCCTCATACCCCCGAAGGACAACCTCGGTATCGCTCTCCGTCCGGAATGTGTGACCTTTCGCCTGAAGCGCGGGTTTCAGGTCGCGATAATTATAGAGCTCCCCGTTGAATACGATGACAGTACCGGCACTCTCGTTGACCATCGGCTGACGGCCACCGAGCAGGTCGATGATCCGCAGGCGGCAGCTCCCGAGGAACACACCGTCTTGAACCCATGTGCCCTGCTCGTCGGGGCCCCTGTGGCGGATCACCCCCAACTGTTGCTCGGCCCGTTCGAAGTGAGCCGGCTTGGCCGACTGTATTCCAAAGATTCCGCACATGAGATAGTGGTTCTTTTTCTAGCGGGGCCTCTTCAACGCCTCTTCGAGGAGGTTGGCCAGATGGCGCCCTGTTACCTGAATACAGTACCGCTCTTCCACCTTCCTTCGCCCCGCGCGCCCCATTTGCTCCCGCAAGGTCCGGCTATCGCGCAGTGAGCTCAACGCCGTCAGCCAGTCAGACGTAGTTTCTGCAAGATACCCTGTCACGCCATGCTCGACGATGTCCCTATTCACTCCAACCGGCGAGGAAATCACGGGGCGGCTCGCAGCCATATACTTAATCAGCTTGTGGCCGCACTTTCCCCGTTCCCAGGGTGAGTCAGGCAAGGGCATGATGCCTACGTCAAACCCAAAACTTTCCTCAATTTCCCGCTCTTCGCTCCAGGGCTCCCGGGTCTCACAAACCACTCCGTTCATATCGGGGGGTCTTGCGCCCACTACAACCAGCCGCATCATGCTCTCTTGAGCCACTCGTGAGAGCGCCTCTCGGATCTCCAGCAAATAACGGGCGGTGCTGAAAGATCCGATCCAGCCGACTGTATATCGCTGGTTTTGCGGTAGAGGTGCCAACGGGTATCGATCCAGATCAATCACAGTCGGAAGTATTTCTACCCGTTGCGCGCCAGCCAGCCGGGCGTGGTTGGCGATGTATTCGTTTCCGGCAATAACCAGTGCCGAATGCTGCATGACCCGATCGATCTTGTTTCCAAGGACCAGCCTGACGACACCGGAAGTATGCTCATGATACCGATGAAACACCGCATCATCGTAGTCGACGATGTACGGTGTGCGCGAATCGGTCAAGAGCGACTCGAGCCAGTAGGGCATCCACGGAAATGCTTCGTATTCAATCCAGAGGAGATCGCACTTTCGGGAGCGCGTCATGACGAGGACACGCTGCGCATACGAAGACACCACATTCAGCGCCGGCCGGGTCGAGGAAGAGTAGAGCTGTTTCAGATAGGAGTCACTGAAGAAAGGTGCGACTGTAATCTGATATCCAAGCTGTCGCAACAGTGGTAGGTACTGAAATGAACGATACCGACTGCTTGCCCCTGAATTTGTGTAACGGCTGAGGAGGAGGATGTTCACTGTGGGTTTCCCTGCTGCCGGCCTATGACCCGTCGGTAATAATCGACAATTTCCTGGTCAGTCACGACCCGGTCTGACTTTCGGCCGATAAAATAGTATCCCGAGGCGGCCTCGATGCTGTACGGATTCCAGTTGGTCAGGCGATCCAGATACTTAAGCCAGAATCCTGTGAGGCGCGCGAAGCCCTTCACGATCTGGCGTAGGCTCTTTGTAGAGCCCAGCAACGCAAGCAGCAGATACTCATATGACCACGCCATCACCGTCCCTGCTCCGGCGATAGGGCCGCTTTCCACCTCTTCAAACCTGTTGAACAACCGCCGATGACCCGAATGAGTGAAACGCGTGAAATCATAGGCCCCCCCGTGGACCTGCTGCATAAAGGGAGTCTCGGCGTATACCAATGCTCGAGGTCTGAGCACTCTGTGAATCTCAGCTACGCACCTCCAGGGATCCAGCACGTGCTCCAGGACAGCCTGAGCGATCACACAGTCAAACGATTCGTCTCCGTAGGGAATATTGTGAGCATCCAAAATGATTTGTGTCCGCGGACCCCAGGATACATCGCTTTCTAGTATCTCGAGGCCTGGATCCGAGAGAAATCCCTCCATTCCAACGCCCGGTATGCTCCCGCCAATGACCAGTATGCGGGGAGTCGGGAGTCGCTCCCTCAACAGGGATCGGAGGCGCTCAAAATTCTCTTTGCCGGTATGTCCCCCGATGGAAGACAAACACCGCCCCAAAGTCGATGCGATCCTGCCGCGCCGCGATGTATCAAAAAACAGTTGCCGGCCCGCGAGAAAGTCTTCTTGCCTGAAGACACTTTTTCTTTCATTAATGAGGATCGGGATTCCATCGACTACAGGATACCTCTCGCCGCAGTTGGCGCACACAATGCTGGCGTCTACCTTCTGCAGCGCATCGTCCGAACCACACCCCGGACAGTGTAACCCGGCAGCGACGTGGTGAAACTTCAAGGACAGGGTCTTGGGCGGCATCCTTCGATTAAGGTCCTCTACGTTCGCTTCTTTGCAGAGCCATTCAGCGTCTTTCGATACACATTCAGCGTCTCTCTCGCCGTCCGCTCCCATGAATACTTTGCCGCCTGGACGAATCCGTCCCTGCGAAGCGTCGCCGCCTCTTGCGGGTTGTTCAGCAGCCGCTGTATCCCTTCAGCCCATGCTCCCTCGTCATGAGGATCAAGGAACATCGCGGCGTTTCCCAGCACTTCGGGCAAGGACGATTCGTTCGCGGCGACCACCGGCACGCCACAGGCCATGGCTTCCAGAGGCGGCATACCGAAACCTTCGTAGAGTGAAGGCATGACAAACAGAGCCGCGCCTGCGTACATTGAGGGCATTTGCTCATCGGGAACATAGCCGAGGAGATGGATACGATCGGCGTACGGCCCGGTTCGAGCTTGTTGCTCGATGCCCTCCCACATCCAACCGCGCTTTCCGATAATCAGGAGTTCGATCCGCTGTGGCCATCGGCTGCACAGCCTGTTGAAGGCACGCATCAGCATGCCAAAGTTTTTGCGGGGTTGAAGTGTACCCACAGTGAGCAGGTAGGGAACGGACCTCCTTGAACGCATCGCCTCAGGCCGATACACGGAATGGTCGACCCCGTGATAGACAACGTCAATTCTATCCGGGCTGGCGTTGAAGATCTGGCAGATGTCGCGCTTGGTCGACTCAGATATTGCGATGATGCGCGTCGCGCGCCGGATGGCATCCCGGGTAAACCATACGAATCGTTGCCGATGCGCTGAGCGAGTCGTCTCCGGGAACTTCAGGAACGCCAGGTCATGAATCGTCACAATCGTCGGGCAGAAACTCGCCCGCGGCAATTTATGCTCAAGCGAGTGAAAGAGATCGTACCGATGTCTCCATAAATGCAGGGGAAGACGAAGCTGCGACCATGCGGAGCGATAGGCGAGACTTCGAAGCATCACAATGTTACCGGAACCTTCGGGCTCGGCGCCGAACGGCTCGGAACGGATTCCAAGAAAGACCAACTCTTCCGTCGGGGCTAACGCCCTTAAATTCTGCACCAGGTGACGGGCATACACCCCGAAGCCTACAAGCTCTGGCCGGAAAGCCTCGTTTGCGTCTACCGCGATTCTCATCCGGAACGACCTCTTAAGCTCCGGGAGGCACCGGTTCGCCCCTCGGGCGGATCAGGCGAAGGAACAGCGCCATCGTGAGCAGATTGTAGAAGAACCAAAGGAGTGAAACGAAGTTCGCGTAGAAGGAAAACAGCATGATAAACACGCACACGGCATAGGATGAAATTGATCCGAGCGAAGGCGTGCTTCTCATTCGGTAATAAACGATTCCCACGGCCAATCCCAATACGAGGGGGATTACTGAAATCCCCACTGATCCGAAGTCCCTATAAAACCACCAAAATGCAGTGTAGGTGTTGAATCCACTGGTCAGATAGGGTGTGTCGTTGATGGCGAAGTACGATCCCAACCAGTGCTTGATCCCGCTCAGCGCCGTTACAAAATCAAAGGTGTAATATCCGTAGGTGAAATGGTCCAGCTTTACCAGCGCGCGGGCAAAATTCTCGAGATTCATCACGACGTACATGTAGGGCTCCGTCAACGCGGCAAATGTGGGCGAGATTCTCATCTGTGCATCAACGTACAGATAGTGGACAATCAGCTGGCCGCCCCGGGCAGTCAACACCCAATAAGAAAAAAGTCCGCCCGCCAGTAGCAGCGCCGAGATGGTCGAGAATCTTACGGTATGCGTGAGATAGTAGAGCAGTATGATCGAAAGCATGACAGACATGACGATCTGGAACCGTTGAAGCGTCACCGCGTACATCGCGACAGAAGTCATCGATGTGATGGCAAGCACCAGTTTCTTCCGCGCCTCTCCCGCGACGATGATGTGATACATCGCCGTGAAAAAGACAATGATCACAACGTTATGCAGAAATAGGCCGAGGCCAAAAATCTGAAACTTTAGCCTGGCAGCGCTCGGATGCGTGCTCAACAGGGGAATCTCGCCTCCGAGAGCGAGTATTCCGGCATATCCGACCACGAACAGGACGAAGCTGAGGAGGATCAGGCCGAACAGCTTCCGATGGTCGACGGGCCCCAGAAAAGACCGGGTCCGGATCTGCTCGATGGATTTCAGCGGATAGGACATGCTCATCATATGGATGATGAAAATGCCGGCAAGAAACGACAGGGGTCCCAACAGCAGCTGGATCCACGCCTCGGCCGGCCACTCGTGCTGCAAGCCGCTGAGTTTCAATTCGGACAACCCGAATGCGATCGACCAGATAAGTCCAAAGAGGCGCCCGGGCGAAAATCTGTCGGATCCTCGGCGCAGATATGAGGCCAGGATTCCAGCCGACACCAGGAAGCAGCAAATCGCGATGCCGCTCATGGCAAATGCTGATGCAATTCTCTTGTCAGGCGATCACCACCCGTCGTTCGCGACTCAGAATCATATCCCATTCATGCCGTGAGTATCCGATGTAGTAGAGCGCGAGAGCGTAGAGACCCAGGACAATCGGACCTGAAAACCACAGTGAAATCGTCCTGACGTTCCAAAGCACGACGCAGAGAATCAGGGATAATCCGATTAGGGCAGCGTTTCGACGGTCGAAGGTCCATCGGATGAACGGCATCTGCGAGGCGACGACGTACCCGCATCCTACGAAGAGGTTTGTGGCGAGCGATACAAGGGCGGCTCCCCACGCTCCCTGCCGTGGAATGAAGTAGACATTTAACAACACATTCACGAGCGTGCCGAAAAAAACGATCGAAGTTCGCCTTTTCTGCCGCTGCGAAGTCGTCAGCATCAGCGCGTAGCCCTCGACGACATATCTCACGAACACAACGAGAGAGAAAAGCCTCAGGATCGGAACAGCGTCTCCGAACGAATTCCGGCCGTAGACTATGTTGATCACCTGATCAGCGTATACGAATAACACGAGTGACACCGGAAGCGACAGCAGGAATAGCGTCTTGTTTAGCAGACGGCCGATATCGAGCCATTGACTCTGTCTGTCTCGATGAAGCCGCGACAAGACAGGAAGCATCGTATTGATCGCGATATCAGGGATGATCAGAACCAGGACCATCAGCTTGAAGGCGGCCTGATATATGCCCACTTCCCGGTCTCCCCGAACATAGGAGAGCATCCAGGTGTCGAGTACAAAGAAAAGGTTGCCAAACAGGGCGTGGGAACCAAAAACAAGCACATTTTGCCATACCTCCCGCCAACCAGAAAAGTCGGGGCGGAACGCATTCTCCCGAAGAAGCCGGTTCGCGACAGGAAGCCCTATGATCACGCCGAGGATTCGTGTGGCAACGAAAGCCAATGCGATGGTATAGAGAGGAGCGTGGAGAAAGCCGAGGGCGGCAATAGTCGCAAGGAGCACCAGATTAATGTAGAAGGAGATCCTTGTCTCATGGTTAAATTGTTCAAATCCTTTGAAAAGAGCGAAGAGGAAGTTGTTCGTCGACGCAAGCAGCACATAAAGGCTGAACGTTGTCACCAGCAGTTTTGTAGGGGGGCTCATGCTCTGGAAGGCCGGAACGAGCATCATCGTGAGGGTCGCCACTGAGGCAAAGAGAATCTTAAGGGAAAAATACTTGCGACAGAGCTCGCCTGCTTGCTCGCGCCGCCGTGAGACCTCCGTGGCGAGAAGTGTGTCGAACCCGAAATCGGCAAAGAGCAGGAATACCGTCGAGATAGAGTGAGCGGTCGTAAACTGACCGAACGATTCTACCCCGTACCAGCGGGCGACTCCGACAAATACAAAGAAATTTGTTAGGAAACGTATTGCCTGGGTGAGAAACGCAAATACTGAGTTAGAGCGGATACGCGCGGCTTGACTTGCCATGTTCGGGTTCTAGCCGGGTCTTTTCCAGCGTGAGCTCCTGACCCGTAGCCCGAACCAGTCTGACTTCATCGCCGAGACGATCCTCTGATACCGGTCGGGATCGAGGGATTTGACGCGCCTGAGTCCCTCCCCGGCGAACACAATAACCAGCGAGACTACCGCGGAGATGACGAAGGCCAGCAAGGCATAGAGGGAGACCTTCGGCTTCGCCTTGCGCTCCGGAACCGTTGCGCGATCAAGGACCACGACGGAGGGGGTGCTCCGTTTCTCTTCGACCTTGGCCTGTTCGTAAAGGGGGGTGATAAATTGAAGAATCTTATTCTGGATTTCGACCTCGCGGAAGAGCCGTACGTATTCCGCCGCCAATTCGGGCGCCTTTCGGAAAGGTACGATGATCTGCATCTGATCTGCAGGAACAATTGATCCGTTATTCATCTCGCGAAGCTTTGCCTGGATTGCGTCGATCTCCACTTGCTTCTCAGCGATGCTCGGGTGAGACTCCCCAAGGGTCCTTTTCATCGCGTCGAGCTCGATTTGTTTCGCGGCGAGCATGCCGTAGATTGCGGCTCCCGCCTTCACTGATGCCTCGGTTTGCTCGGGCATTGAGAGGACACCCCTCTTCAACTGGAATGCTTTCAGAGAGTCTTCCGCTTGCCGCAGGTCGGCAAGGTTTTTGTTGTATCTCTGCTCAACAAACTCCCTGTTTCCCCTGGCATTCTGCACGTGAAGCTGCGCGTTGATCTCGTTCAGGAGATCGACAAAATAATTGGCCATCGCTGCTGCACGCGCCGGGTCTTCATCATAGACGGAGATCTCGAGATTCCCCTCGTCCGCAATCGTGAAATCGGTATTTGAGATGAGCTCCTTCATTGTTTTCTCGTGAGGGTAGCTCGTAATATCGTACACCCTCGTCAGGTCGAACTTGTCGATGACTTTTGAAAGAGCATTCTCGCTCTTGAGAATCGCCACATACTTATCCGTTTCGGTCGGACCGGTCAGAGAACCCAGCTTTCCTCCCGGACTGAATGATTTCACCAAAGAGGATACCCCCTGAAGGCCGCTGAAGAGATCGGTCTGCTCCGCAGGGAACACCGAGGCAGTGGCTTTGTACCATTTCGGAAGAAGGAGAACTACAATCGCTGTGATGATCGTGCAACCGAGCACAAACCAGACGACAAATCGCCTCCATTTCGCCATCACGGCGACGAAATCAAGCACCGTTTCGGCGATAGGTTTCGCTAACTCTCCATTGTCCGTGGAGGTCATTGCTTTCTTTTTCTGCTCATCCAGATCCGGCCGAAAATCTTCCACCTGATTCGAGATTACTTGTGTGCTTGCTGAATAATAAACGCTATTCCGATGATGACGCTCAGAACCGCAGCCGACTGGCTCGCCACCGCCATGTAATACGAGAAAGGCCTGTCCGGCTCTGCCGGTACCCAGACATAATCTCCTTCCTCGATCGATGTCGCGCCTGGCTCCAGCCATTGCTTGGTTTTTGCTTTGATGACCCTCAGACTTCCTCCATTTGCGCGGTCGGTGTAACCGCCCGCCTTTGACACGTAGTACTTTGCGTCCTTCCCGCTGATGAAGGGAACATGGCCGGGTTGAGCCACTTGCCCGAACACGTACACGGTCTTCCCACGGGAAGGAATCAAGACCTGATCCTCCGCCTGGAGGATGATATCCTGAGTAGAGTCGTGCTGCAGGAACAGTTTCTCGAAATCCACGTTAACAGGCGCACGACGGACCCGGAGCGCGGTCTCAGCGGCATAGCCGGCGCTGTCATTTCCGAGAGGTTCGCCCCGCAGGCTCATCATCTCCTCGTTCTCGATGTTCCCGGGATCGAGAGGCTGGCGGAATATCTGGGCAGAATTGAGTGCTGCCTGGTCTGTAAATCCACCCGCTTCCCGGATCACCTCGGAAAGCCGGCTCTGGCTTTTGGTTATCGGATACGTCCCCGCATGGACCACCTCTCCGATAATGTCCACGTTATAATCCCCCCGGGTTTCAGCACGCCGCTGAACGATGAGCCTGTCGCCGGGCTCCAATGGGAGGTTCGGGGAAGCTCCGGACATGATTGCAGGGATGTTGATGATCTGCGTCGACAGTGTCTTGCCGTCCGGGTTCATCCGCGAGAATATGGTTTGCTCCGCCAGGGCAAGATGAGTCAGGCCGTGAGCGATCTGTATGGCATCCACTACGCTGTCGCCGTCCACGTACTCATACCGCCCCGGGGTATTGACCTGCCCGTACACTGCAAACACTCCCGTTATCCACTCCTTTTTCGGAACGATGACAACGTCGCCTTCCCGCAGGTAAGGATTCCATCGGTTTTGGTGGGTGGCAAAGAACTTCGGAATATCTACCCTATCCTCTGAGCCGTCGCGATGTCGCAGGACAACATGCCGGGTCGACATTCCGTCAAGAACCGGCTGCAGATCTCCCTGCGTCTGCAATCGCGAAAGTTTGTTCGCTTCTTCAATAGCTTTGTCGACGCGGTCGGCGGCGCTCAACGTAAAGAGACCGGGGTGGAGGACTCTTCCCGCAACGCTCATTACGATCTGTCGAGGCTTTGCCAGGGTGGCAGTGATGTCGGCCTTCAGATACTGTTTTCGCACCGCTGAAACAATCTTCTCCTTCACGCGCGCAAGCGTGAGATTTGCGACCATGACTTCCCCCACCGATGGGATGATCAGAGTCCCTTCCGGTGTAACGGGTAGCGGAAGGTTCAGCGGCGGACTCATCCAGACGTTCACTGCGATGATATCCGAGGGGCCGACGAAATACTCTTCAGGATTGATGGTGGATTCAAGGGCAACGCCGGCGGGCTGTGCTATGCTGCTCAGCGTGGTCTTCTCCTCTTCGAGAGGGATCTCAAAATCTTCCGGTTTCTTAATAGACCGTTGAGTCTGCGAATTGAGAAACGTACATGCTCCGAGGATCAAAGCAAGCAAAAACATTCCACGGCTCGTGGCGCGATACGTGCATCCGGTGGGCGTCAACGTACGCTACCCCTTCTACCGCTCTTCATACATCTTCTGATAATATTGCTGATACTCGCCGCTGATAATCCTGCGCCACCATGATTCGTTCTTGAGGTACCAATCGACGGTCTCGCCGATTCCCTTTTCAAAAGGCGTGGCGGGTTTCCATCCCAGGTCACGGGCGATCTTTGATGGATCGATCGCGTAGCGGCGGTCGTGCCCGAGGCGATCCTTGACGAAGGAGATGAGGGATTCCGGCCTTCCGAGTTTCTTGAGGACCAGTTTGACGACATCGATATTTTTCCACTCGTTGTTGCCGCCGATGTTGTACACTTCGCCGGGCGTTCCCTTTCGCAGCACGAGATCGATCGCCGTACAATGGTCCCGGACGTGCAGCCAGTCCCTCACGTTCAATCCATCGCCGTAGACCGGGACGGACTTGTTCTCCATTGCACGCGCGATCATGAGCGGAATAAGCTTCTCGGGAAACTGATATGGCCCGTAATTGTTCGAACAGCGCGTCACGACCACGGGGAGACCGTATGTGTGCAGGAACGCGAGCGCGATATGGTCTGCGGAGGCCTTGGATGCGGCGTACGGGCTGTTCGGGGTGATCGGCGAGGTTTCGGTGAATTTCCCTTCGGAACCGAGCGAGCCGTACACCTCGTCGGTCGAGATTTGAAGATATCGCTTGATTCCGCACTCCCTCGCAACGTCGAGAAGGACTCCGGTCCCGGCGACGTTTGTCTCGATAAAGACGGCGGGACCTGCGATACTTCTATCTACGTGGGATTCCGCGGCAAAATTGACTATCGCCTCGATGGAATGTTGCCGGACTATCGATTCGACGGTGGGCCTGTCGCAGATGTCTCCCTTGATGAAGTGATACCGCGGGTGACCCTCGAGTCCCTGGAGATTCTCGAGATTGCCCGCGTAGGTGAGCTTGTCGAGATTGACAACGGAATCGCCGGCGTGGGTTTCCAGCACATGCTGAACGTAATTGCTGCCGATGAACCCGCAGCCGCCGGTTACTAAGATTCTCATCGGTTAGAGGCCGCCCGCCATTAAGATCCCCTCATTTGTGATGAAAAACCCCAAAAATCTGAACAAATCTACGAAAAAGAGCCCCGAAAGTCAAAGAAATCACTGGAAATGAGCGCTTTGGCCGTGAAATCTTCAGATTGGCCTGATATGCGCTATATGCGGTAGCAGTGGAGCGGGGAGATCCTTCTTAAGAGTGATACGGGCGTGTCATGAGGCGTACAATATAAGGAGAACCCTGACGCTTGTCAATGGGCCGCCAGAGGGTGGGTGACGCCCGTCGGGTATCAAACTTGACGCGGTCTACAGAACGCGGCTGCCGCAGGGGACTAGATAGCTCGAATACTATCGCCTGTCAACCACCCGATTTTGCCGTCGGCGAGGCGGATTTTCTTCCATTCTCCCACTGCATCCAATAAATCCACCCTGACCCCCTCGTGAAGGACGAAGAGGTCTGTGCTCTGATTATCGGGAGCGCTTTTGACGGGAACGGAAGGGGAAAAGACGATCGCCGAGCGGTCGCTTCCTTCCTTCTTGGCCTGCTGAAGGAGACCGGTGACGCCGAGAACGCAGCAGAGGAGAGAAACCGAGGCGAGGGCGAACGAGATTCGCCGGATTGCGGGACTCCTGAAGAGAAAGAAGGCGATACCCCCGGCTGCGGCGCACCAGGCACAGACGATCACCGCCATGGCCCACCCGTCGGATGAGTAGAGGCCGATGAATCCGTTCCACCACTCGATGAGAAACAGCTGGGGAACAGGCTCGATCTTGTCGACCACGCGGAGGTTCGCCAGCTGGAGGTTGTATGAGATGTCGTCGTCATGCGGGGAGAGCCGTCTGGCGCGCTCGTACGCGAGGATTGCCGCCGGGATATTATGTAATTTGAAATAACAATTGCCGAGGTTGTAATAAAGCGGTGCGCTCTCGTAGCCGTTTCCAACCACCTGCTCGTAGACGGGCGCCGCCTTTTCGTACTGCGCGTCCCGATAGAGCTGGTTGGCCTGATTGAACTGTAGTCGGGATTCCTGCCCAAGGGCCACTTGGGCGGAGAGCGCCAGCATGCACCATACGAGCCTCATCTCAGTTGATCCTCGATCTCCGAGATGATACCGATTGCCTGGTGGTATACGCCGTCCATCTGCAGAGAATCTGAGGAGGGCGCAAATCGGGCGTACTCACACTCTTCGATCGCTCGGCTCAGTTTCGTTATCGCATCCTCCGAAACACTCCGCGATGCGAGAGCCGTATTCACCAGCTCAACCGAGAGATCGGATGGAGGAATGCCCAGCTTGTCGCCGATGTACCCCCACAACGCGCGCGATACCTCGGCGTAGAACTGCTCCCTGTTCTTCTGATGGAGAAACTTCTTTGCCACAACCAGCCGGCGCCGGGCCATTTTACGCGCCTTTCTATTCTTGAGCCCGGCCACATCGCCGAGGACCCTTTCACGCCGCCTCGCAAAAAAAATGAACCCCACGAAGCCAAAGAGCGGACTGAATGAGAGAGCATAGAATAACGGCGAGCCCGCGAACGTCTCTCCCCTGCGGCGAAGCGAAAGGTCTTCGCTCTTGATGAACCTGATATCCTCTCCCAACAGCTTCACGTCTTCTTTGCTCAACCCGGATGAGGCCCCCCCGGCAAGATCAGCGCCTCTTGCCACGGAGAGGGTGAAGACCGGGCTCGACGAAGCGGCATAGGCTTTCTTCTCGACATCGTAATACGCAAAGGGGATTGAGGGAATCTTCATCTCACCGGCATGCCGTGGGAGGAGAAGGTATTCGAAAGTCCGGCTCCCGCCAATCTCATCTCCCTGGTGCGTGATGTTGTCGGAGATCTTGGGATCGTAGCGTTCGATGTCCGGCGGTACCTTCACCTCCGGGGCCTGGAGAAGCTTGAGGTTGCCCCTGCCGCCGATCTTCACTTTGAGCGTGACCGGCTCGTTCGTCTTCGTTTCGCGTTTGTCGAGCCAAGCCTCCATCGTAAATTTTCCCACCGCGCCGTTAAATCCCGGCGGAACGTTTGCGGTGGGGAGCGGCATCACCGTAACGGAGACCGGTTCGCTGGTCACCTTGTGATTCACGGTCTCCACATTGCCGAAGAAGGGGTCGTTGAAAAACTGGTTGAAGAAATCGTTCGGGCGCTTTCGCGTCTGCACCTGTACAGCGCACATGACCTCCATCGGGTCGATCTGAAGCGTCCCGCTGCGCTGGGGATAGAGCGCGACCTTTCTGAGGATCCCGACACGATACGATTTTCCGTTGATCGTCTCCGTTGTCAGCTGGACCTGCTTCGGCACATCGAGGTCCTCGCTCCAGAAACCGGTCAAA
Organism: uncultured Chlorobiaceae bacterium; assembly: GCA_964512655.1. GTDB lineage: Bacteria > Bacteroidota > Ignavibacteria > UBA10030 > SZUA-254 > VBOC01. Next base: position 74,377 of record CAZEJT010000012.1, read on the forward strand.
GACGAGCCCTTCGTGAGGTTGTAACTCGAGATGTTCACCCGGGTATAGATCTTGTATGTCGCCGTGATCTGTTCTCCCTGGACGACACGCGACTTGTCGAGTTTCACTCTCAGAAGCAAATTGTCGCTGATTTGTTTGTCGATGTCCGTTCCACCCTGCTGCTGAGCCTGCTGGCCGGGTTGGCCGGCTTGGGACGACCCTTTGACGACTTCGATGGCAATGGGCTGGGTCTGGAGCTTTTTTCCGCCGGCATCGATCGTCGCGGAGCCGATCGTGAATTTCCCGGCGGCCTTCGGCTGGAGGACGTAGCTGTACGAAACCGACGAAGAGACGGAGCCATTCATGATCTGCATGCTCGTCGACTGGTTAGGTCCGGAGAGGAGCACGAAATCATTGAAAGAAGGAGGCTGGAAATTGCTTCCGCCGCTTGTTCCCCCGAGAGAGAATGTAACCTCGAGTTGTTCGCCGACCCCCAACCGGTTCCTGTCCACAGATGAGGAGAATGCCGGGCCCTGCGCGAGCGCCCCCGACACAAGGACAAGGCAGAGGACGGCCGCCAGCCCGATCCCCTTAAGGGAGCCCGATTTCAACCGGTGCCCCGGCATCACCAATCCTTCTCCACTTTCACGCGAGCGGGGATTTTGCGGTGAAGTTTTTTCTGGACGTTTTTCTCCTCGTTTTTCAGGGCCTCCAGGATGCGCTCGGCGTCCTCCTTTGATATCTGTTGTTTCTTCTGCTGTGCCTGCTGCATTTGCTGCTGATCGTTCTTCTGATCCTTCTCTTTCTGCTCGTCGTTTTTCTGCTGATCCTGCTTCTGTTCATCCTTCTTCTGCTGGTCTTCTTTCTGCTGATCCTTCTTTTGCTGATCCTGCTTCTTCTTATCGTCCTTCTTCTGATCCTTGTTCTGCTGCTGTTGCTGCTGCTGCTGTTGCTGCTGCTGCTGGCGCCGGAGAAGGGCCTTGGCATACTCCAGATTATACTTCGTGTCGGCGTCGTTCGGGTTCTGCTTGAGGGCCTCCTTGTAGGCCCCGATGCTCTCGGGGAGTTTCTGCTCCTTGAGAAGCGCGTTCCCGAGGTTATGCAATGCCTGGGCCTTGAGCGACGGGTCTTTCAGTTTCTGTGCGGACGCGCCGTACTGCTCGGCCGCCTCGCCGTATCTCCCCTGCTTGTAGAGCGCATCCCCCAGATCGAACGTGCCCGGCACCAGGTCGTTGTTCTTTTCCAGCGCCTTCCTGTAATTGACCTCCGCATCCGGGAACTTGCTGGCATTGTACGAGCGGTTTCCTTCGCGGATGAGCGACCGTTCCGATTGGGAGCGCACCGGCGCGACGCACGCCAAACAGCAGGCAAGGATCCAGATGTTCTTCACGCCGATTCTCCGAAGAGATTCCATTTCGAAAAGAGGCGGCTGCGCCGTTCCGACAGGAGAAACTCGATCAGGAGGAGAAGCATTGCGGCACCGAGGAAATACTGGAACCGATCCTCGTATTCCGTGAAGACTTTCGCCCCGAACTCTTTCTTCTCCATCGACTCGACCTCCTTGAAGACGGCGTCGAGCTCATGCTGTTCATTGGTGGCGCGGATAAAGCGTCCGCCTCCCGCCTCGGCGATCTGGGTCAGCGCCTGCTCGTCGAGTTTGGTGATCACGGTGTTGCCGTCAACATCCTTCTTGAATCCAACCTGTGCGTTGTTCTGGTATGCCGGGATGGGCGCTCCCCCCGGAGACCCCATCCCGATCGTATGAATCACGGCCCCGTCAGCGTGAGCTTCTTTGGCCGCCGCGATTGCGTCGTCTTCGTGATTCTCCCCGTCGGTGATCAGCACGATCACCTTGTATTTGCGCTCGCCCGACGAGAACGACTTCATCGCGAGACGGATCGCCGAACCGATCGCGGTGCCGGGCACCGGGACGACGTCCACGTCGATGGTGCTCAGGATGAGCCGCGCGGCGGAATAGTCGGTCGTGAGCGGGAGCTGGAGGTAGCTCTCTCCCGCGAAGACGATCAGCCCGATCCGGTCGTTCTGCAGCTTGTCGAGCATCCTCGCTATCTCCTGCTTGGCGCTCTCGAGGCGGTTGGGCTTGATGTCTTCTGCCTTCATGCTGTTCGACACATCGAGCGCGATCATGATGTCGACTCCCTCCCTCTTCACCTCCTCCATCTTCGTCCCGATCTGCGGGTTTGCGACGCCGAGGATCAGGAAACCGAGAGCGCCGAAGAGGAGGGCGAACTTCGCCGCCTTCTTGAGCGTGCTGCTCGCAGGCATGAGGCGCCGGAGGAGATCCATGTTCCCGAGCGTCTCGAGCGCTTTCCTCCTCGCCCGGAGTGCCAGCACGAAAACGGCCGCCAGAACCGGAAGGAGGAACAGGAGATAGAGATATTCGCCGTGGGCGAATCGAATCATGGGATTTTTCTGAACATCGTCTGTGAAAAAAACACCTCCAGCAGCAAAAACAATCCCGCGAACATCGCGGCCTGATAGAACTCCTCTCGGTGCCTGTGAAACTGCGTTACCTCGATTTTGGTCTTTTCGAGCCGGTCGATTTCCGCGTAGATGTCTTTCAGCGTCCGGTTGTCCGTCGCGCGGAAGTACTTTCCTCCTGTCTCGGTCGCAATCTTCTGGAGGAGCGCCTCGTCGATCTCCGCAGGAATGCTCTGGTACTGCACGCCGAAGGGCGTCTGGACGGGATAGGGAGCCATCCCTTGCGTTCCCACTCCTATGGTGTAGACCCGTATGCCGTATTCCTGAGCGATGCCCGCCGCGGTGAGAGGATCGATGAAACCCCGGTTGTTCACGCCGTCGGTCAGAAGGATCACGACGCGGCTCTTTGCCTTGCTTTCCTTCAGGCGGCTCACGGCAGTTGCGAGGCCCATCCCGATCGCGGTCCCATCCTCGACCATGCCTGCCTTGACTTCTTTCAGGAGGTTGATGAGGACTGGATGATCGAGCGTCAGCGGGCACTGTGTAAAGCTCTCTCCCGCGAAAATAACGAGGCCGATCCTGTCGTTGGAACGCCCGTCCACGAAATCGGCCGCAACGCGCTTCGCCGCCTCGATGCGGTTCGGCTTGAAGTCCTCCGCGAGCATGCTCCCCGAGATGTCGGTCGCAAGCACGATGTCGATTCCCTCGGTTGTGACGTTTTCGCCGCGGTCGGTCGACTGCGGACGGGCGAGCGCTACCACGAGGAGCGCCACCGCGAGAAGGCGGAGAACGAAGAGCGCATGGCGTAGCCGCTGGCGCCAGGTCCTCGGCACGGAATGGAACACTCTGACCGTCGACAGTTGAAGTTCCGCAAGCTGATGTTTCTGCCTCTTCCAGTACCAGATCGCCATCGCGGGGATGAGGGCGAGGAGGAGGAAATATTCGGGATTCGCGAAGGTCACGCCGGCGCCTGGTCGATTTCCGCTGCGGTCTCGGCCGGGACCTGTTGAGCCACCCGACGCCAGGTCGATTCCACGAACGAGACAGCGAGCCGTAAGCTCCGTTCGTGCTCTTCAGGCACGGGCTGAAACTTCGCGAATTTAACCAGATCGGCGCGCGTAAGAAGTTCCCTTAGCGCTTCGCGCTCGTCTCCGGGAAGCGAACGAATCGGGCTTGAGCCAAGGATTTCCCCAGAGGTTGATTCGAGCGCCGCAAACAGGAAACGCCCTTCTATATAGAGGCGGAGAATATCGGTAATTCCTGAATGATATTCCTTGATCTTTCCACGCTGCCAGAGCTTTTCGGATTCGAGAGACCTGAGCGCACTGAGAGCAACCTCATTCGCAGGCCTCGGCGGGGCTTGAGGGATCAGCGACTCTCCCCTCTTCCGCTTCTTCCTGATATAGATCAAGAGCCATATGAGTCCGCCGATAGCCACCGCGCCGATGATATAGGGGAGGAAATCCGCAAGCGTAAGGGGAAGCGAGAGGGGCGGCTTGACGTCCTTGATCTCCTGCGATGTGTCCACCTGCATGCCGTGGACGACGACGACCACGGGGGGAGTGTCCATTGCATGCTTTGTGGTGTCGCCGGCGTTCATATACTGCACGGTCAGGGGCGGTACGATGTGCATCCCTGAATCGAATGCCGTCAGCACGAATGTGGCCGATTCGAGCATGCTTCCATTCGATGACTTTTTCACCGGAGGATCCCGCCTCACCACCTCAAACCCGTTGAGCGAGTCCGGGAGCGAGGGGAAGATAACGGTGGAATTCCCGTGGTGCTCTACCTCTATATGATAGGGGAGCCAGTCGCCTATGAGAATGGAATTGGAATCGACCCGCGCGGAAACGTGGACGCTCTGGGCGTGAGAAGCGGCAGGGGCAGAGAGTAAGCCGGCGCACACTGCCGCGAGGGCGAATAACGCAGGCCGCTTTGAAGGAAACGCCTGCTGAAGCCCTCGCCTGCCGGTTACCGCCGGGCCGATACGCAACGGGATCACCATCGGCGCTCCCTGAGCCTGAAAAAGGCCACGAGGGGATTGATGTAGGATTTGTCGATCCGGATATCGATGGCATCCATCCCGCACCGCCGGAAGAGCTTCGTCCGTTCTGCCGCCTTGTCCTGCCACCAGCGGGCGTACCTGTCGCGCACTCTCCGGTCGGATGCATCGACCCACACCGTTTCCCTCGTCTCCGCGTCCATGACGCGCATCAGTCCCACGGGGGCAAGATCCCCCTCCCGCGGGTCGTAAAGGCGCACCCCGATCAGGTCGTGCTTCTTCGAGGCGATCTTCAGGGCGTCGTCGTAGCCCTCGTCGAGAAAATCGGAGACCAGGAATGCGATACTCCGTTTCTTGATTGCGCTCGTGAGATACCGGAGACCCTCTGTGATGCTCGTACCGCGGTTCGCGGGCTGAAAATCGAGCACCTCCCTGACGATGCGGAGCGTGTGCGTCCGGCCTTTCTTCGGCGGGATGAACTTCTCTACCACGTTGCTGAAGAAGATGACGCCTACCTTGTCGTTGTTCTGCAGGGCGGAGAAGGCGAGGACTGCGCAGAGCTCCGCGGCGATCTCCCGCTTCATCTGGTTGACGGTCCCGAACTCCTCCGATCCGCTCACGTCGACGACGAGCATGACAGTCAGCTCTCGCTCTTCTTCGAAGATCTTAACAAAAGGGTGGTTGAAGCGGGCGGAGACGTTCCAGTCGATCGTTCGGATGTCGTCTCCGAACTGGTATTCACGGACCTCGCTGAAGGCCATGCCGCGGCCTTTGAAGACGCTGTGGTACTCGCCTGAAAAGATCTGATTCACCAGACCCTTCGTGCGGATCTCGATCTTGCGTACTTTCTTGAGGAGTTCAGCGGTTTCCACGGTTCATTGCGCTCTGCGGCAGCGTCTTCGGCTCCGGCTTACGGAACTTCGATCCCGTTCAGGATATCGTCGACGATGTGCTCCGAGGTGACGTTTTCGGCTTCCGCCTCGTACGTTACGGCGATGCGGTGCCGGAGGACGTCGTGGCAGACTGCGCGGACGTCCTCAGGTATGACGTAGCCGCGCCGCTTGATGAAGGCGAACGCCTTTGACGCGAGGGCAAGGTTGATGGTGGCGCGGGGAGACGCCCCGTAGTTGATGAGCGAAGAGAGCTTCTCCATCTTGAATTCCGCGGGCCGGCGAGTGGCAAGAACGATGTCGAGAATATAGCGCTCGATCTTCTCGTCCATGTAGACCTCCTGCACGGCGGAGCGGGCCTTGAGGATGTCCGAAGGGCTGACAGCTGCCCTTACCTCCGGGCCGCTGTTCGTGATGTTCTGCCGCATGATGAGCCGTTCTTCCTCGCGGTTCGGATAATCGATCCTGATCTTAAGCATGAAACGGTCGACCTGGGCTTCGGGGAGAGGGTACGTCCCTTCCTGCTCTATCGGATTCTGCGTGGCGAGAACCAGAAAAGGCTCTTCAAGCGCGAAGGTTTTGTCCCCGATCGTTACCTGTCGTTCCTGCATCGCTTCCAGAAGCGCGCTCTGCACCTTCGCGGGAGCCCTGTTGATCTCGTCTGCCAGGATGAAGTTCGAGAAGATGGGGCCCTTGCGCACGGTGAACTCTCCGTTCTTCTGGTTGAAGATCATCGTGCCGACCACATCTGCGGGGAGAAGATCGGGAGTGAACTGGATCCTCTGGAATCTGGCCTGAATGGCGGCGGCGAGGGTCTTTATCGAGAGGGTTTTTGCCAGCCCGGGGACGCCCTCGAGAAGGACGTGGCCGTTCGAGAGGAGCCCTATCAGGAGGCGTTCGATCATCGATTTCTGCCCCACGATGACCTTCCCGACCTCCATCTGCAGAAGATCGACGAAGGCGCTTTCGCGCTGGATGCGTTCGTTGAGTGATTTTATGTCTGTCATGCTCTATCCGTGATTTGGTCCCTGGGTATGCAAGAAAAGAACATTATTCGGCGGGCCTTCGTGCCCGCGAAGGTTACAAACTACTCGAATTTCGGGGGATGAGGATTCCCGTTGGCGGAATACATTCTTGACGGGAATTCCACCGCAAGCAAAATAAATTTAGCCGAAAGGGGGTAGAAAAACAAATTGCCGCGGCTACATTTTTTCGGGTGCGTCGATGCCGAGGATGGCGCAGCCGTTCGCGATGACGGTCTTCGCGGCCAGGCAGAGGGCAAGGCGCGAGGCGGTGAGGGCGGCGTCGGGAGTGACGACGCGGTGGACGTGATAGAAAGCGTGGAACGCCGCGGCGGTCTCCTGAAGGTACTCGGCGAGACGGTGCGGTTCGAAGGTGGATGCGCACGACTCCACCATGTCCGGGAATGAGACGAGAAGTT
>CAZEJT010000013.1:0-74932 GCA_964512655.1 uncultured Chlorobiaceae bacterium
CCTTTCCGCCCAACTTACCCTTTCTCTCTCTCCGGTGCAAGGGGGTCACATCAATTATTGCTCCTCATATGAACCTCCGTGTAGTGTTGGTTGAATGAGCCCTCTATAGTGTGGGGCTTCTACGCCACTTCTAAATGGAAATTTCTGAATCATGTTCCGATGTTGGTTTCTAGCGACCAACGGGTACAATTGGTTTAGCCGTTTTCGAACTTTGGGTCGGTTATGGAACGTAACCCGCGTTGCCGGATTTCGAAGCATCACTCTTCGGATCCAAATCCCACCGTAGTATCGAGACATGCGAGCTTTCCAGGATGACGCGTGAGCTATCGCCTCTGGGAAACTTGGAATCTAGAAACACACAATGAAGGTAAACTCGGTTTGTCAAGAGAGGTAGAAGCGATGTCCAGGTGCCGGCATCGTAGATGCTTCTCCACGATAGACTGAACTTGCCTCCGGTGAGATTCTGCAATGTAAAATGTTCACTCATCAAAGTCAAGCGATAATCGGGTAGGTGAATACCTACCCTGGGGTAGGTATTCACCTACCCGTCGAATAAGTATGAACCCCATTGTTTCGCGTGAAGTGTCCGGTAGGTTAGTCCCCGCGAAGTGACGCCTGGGTGGGAGGTGCGTCAATTGATGGGATATGGATGGCAGAAGCCCCCTTGGGCTGGACCCTCGCGGAGGGGAAGTGGTACCGGCCGCAGTTTATTCTCCCAGTTGCAAGTACCCTTCTTTTTGCGCCCATCCTCAGAGCTACCACTATCGGTGTGAGTCCACGGTCTATCCTGCATTTGCGGATGCGGTCACCTAGGGTTATGGGTTCCAAGGTTACCCTTCAGTCGGGCCCTGTTGGGGGGAGAAGCGGTAGCATCGCGGAAATGCAATGCAGGGATGCGGATTGATGACTCCTAAAGTCCAGGATTGCAATGTCCGGTGTGCCGTTTTCATTCTAAGTCCCTTTATGACATCTGACTTGATGAGGATGACAGTACAAGAACACCAAGTAATCTTTGGAATAGTCTCTCCGGTGGCCGTCGCTCATTTTTCTCCCACCGCCGGAGAGCCGCGACGGTCACCCCCAGCTGCGGTGCCAGAATCTTTTGGGACAGCTTGTGGAGTCGACGATAGGAGATGATTTGGTCCCCGCAGATTCTCGTAATGACCATGCCAGGGTCATAACCGAGGAACTCGATAATCTTCGGGAGATGCCTAGTCGCAGGGCTGTATGTGTCATACTCCCAACTATAAACGCTGTCCCGATGGACACCCAGCCTTTCGGCCACGTCCTGAGCAGTCAATTTCATGTCCAGCCGCCGTTTCCTGATGTGATCTCCCATTGTCCGCAACATTCTTGGATACCGCGAATCCAAGGGTTTTTGAGCCCTGAGGGTGATTTGGCAGAAAGGCACCAAACGGGTCGCCGTCGGGCGAGAATGGATTCGGTGAGAAAGACATGCCGGATTCTGAGGGCCTGGAGGTCAGGTACAGACTGTTCAGCTTGCCCGGTGTTCCTCCAAGCGCATCAGCGCTCGTGCTCCAGTTTCGCCGATCGTTGCTTCCGAGGACCGGGCTTATCCTCTCGATAGATCTCCCCGACGGATCGTCGATCTCCTGATTGTGCCAATCGGGGGAATAGCGCACGCTGTCGACGGTCGATCGAGTAGGATCGGATACGATGACGACGTCCCCGGCATTATTCAGGCTAAATGCGGACGGCCTGACCGCGACGTGGTACATTGATTCGGCCAGGTATTCAAATCGCCGGAAGATCGAGGAATCGCCGGCAATTACTGCATAGTCCCGCGGCCCGATCACCAGTGGCGCATGAGAGATGACGTGTCCGCTGGTGCGAGCCGCACCCTCGTCAGTAATGCTCCAACCGCTCAGGTCGACGGCCTGAGGCGTCGGATTGAACAGCTCGACATACTCGGAACCGCCGCCGACCGGATCGTACATGATTTCATTTATGACGAGAGAGGAGGGAGCGTACGCCACGGTCAGTTTTCCGCGGAGCGTGTCGTTCGAGGAATTCTGATCGCCGGGAGCGGCTACGACGGCAATGATGGTCTTGATTCCTGCAGTGAAACCGCTGAGATGAGATTCTATCGAATGAGTTTCGTTCGGCGGAAGAGGCGCGTTTTCTGATTCCGAACCGACACGCTCTTGCGGTTCCGCGACTGAATCTCCGTTCCCGTCTACGTAGAACTCCACCGTGAACCGGCTCAGCGGCGAGGTTCCGGAATTCCTGACCGATGCAGTTATTGTGACGGAATCCCCGGAGCGGGGAACCGCGGGAGAAAACGAAATGGACCGGAGCTCCGCGTCGAGCGCAGGTTTTGCCGTCACGGTCACGTCATCGAACCGGATTGTGCCTGTGGTACCGGAACCGTTTCCGAGGATGCGCCACCTGATGCGGACGGCGGGCTGGTTGCCGAGCGCGCCCGGAAGAGCGAATGCCCGTCGAACGTAGGATGTGGTCCCGGGATTCATCAGTGTGTCCCCGATTTGGTGCGGGAACGATCCGCCGCCGTCGGTGGATGCCTCGAGAATCAGGCCTGAGTTGTGGCTTGAGGAGCGCCGCTCGTAGAATACGAGGCTATCCGCTTCGCGATCCGATAGATTCAAAAGAGGTGAAGCGAGCGCTTGCCCGAGGGTGGAGTTCGTGCTCACGACCGCGTTGGAGTCGGAGCGGGGTACGGAGCGAGTCGTCGAAAAGTCGCCCGACGCCGACCGGTTCGCGGTCGTGAGCCAGCCCGGAGGGAGCGCAGGCACGATCACGCTGTCGAAATGTTCAACGAAGGGAAAATGGTTGATCTGGCAGAAGCAGTAAGATCGAAACGTGAAGAGCAGCAAGGCTAGTGAAATGCGCATACACCTCCCTTGAGACAGGATGATTGACATTGATGCCCGGGAGGAATTACGAAGAGTGATGCGCCCCGTTGAGCGGGGCGCGCGGTTCGAGGGTTAGCTACATCCTATGAAATTTCCGGATCATCGGCAAATACGATCCGGACAGGGGCGCGGAGCGCCCAAAGATGCATTCCGCCGCGGAGCGGCGGAACGATCGGGCGTGTAATCATGCGCGAGGGCTGAAGCCCTCGCCTACCGGTTGCCAGGCGATTCAAGATGGCGTCAGGGCCACATGCCCGCAATTTGACAAAGGGCGGGCCACTTTCTATTATGTCAAAGGGGTTGTCGTTCGAAGTTCTATTTGACAGCCGAAAGGCCCGGAACGAATGTGGCGTCACACGCTGCTTTGTCTGATTCTTGTGGGGGGATGTGCGTCTCTTGGCCGTGACGAAGTTGAGGACGTGCTCCGTCGGCCTCCTACTGCATGGTCGACTGAAGAGTGCTTCAACCTCATCGTTCTCTCGATGCGTCACAATCTCCTCGATCCCCGAAGCCCCAATATTAAAGTCATCGCGACCCCGTTCACGCCCGGTGTCATCGCGGCGATCAATCGGATTTCTCAGCTGAATAAGCACTGGTCGGATGAGGAGACCCGTAATCAGATCGACACTTCTCTTGCTCGTCAAGCGGGTATGTATTTCGAGTGGCAAAGTAATCGCTTAGTCGATAGCCGGGGTTACTATTTGAAAAGCGATAGCCAATTGAGCGCCCTGGAGTTTCTTGTGACACTCAGGAATCAATCCTGGCCTTGCAACATTCCTACCATGACTATCAGATACGGTACCGAGAATTCTCCCTTGTACAAACAAGTTCCGCTCGCTACCCCGGCCGACTGGCCATGCTACATTCCGGAGATCACCAATATTGACGAACGGATCCTTCTCTCGAATGACCAGGGACACGAGGTGAAGCCGCAGTACGTCTGGGGCCGGAAGAACAATGAGCTAACGATGGAGGAAACTCTCATTGTCAAGTTCGATCTGGGCGGGGAAGGAGGCCGTTTCCTGCATGGCTCGAGGAACATATCTCTGGTTATTTCAGGATTCGAGTCCGAGATTAGGTTAGATTTTCCCCTCGGTATAATCAACCCCAGTTCTCGCCCTGTGGCCGTGGAGTGATTCGACTCCGACTACGAACGCAAATCGTAGCGGGAGAAGCCGAAGAGGGATGCTCCGAAAGAAAGGAGGCTTGAAAGTGCAAGGATCCCGGCGTCGATGACGGGGAAACCGGCGGCGTCTTGCGGCTTGGTGAACCTCGGGATGCCGGTCAAGTCGAGCGAGCCCTTCTCCCTTGGGGTCGAGATGGATACTCCCTTATCGGAATCGAAGGTGACCCGGATACCGCCAACGTCTCCCGACTCTTTCTGCTTTCTGCCCGTGTACTCATTGAACATCGTCCTGAACGCCCGCATCGCATCTTCATACCGGGCCTTCAGGTCTATGTTCGTGCCGGCGATATCGAGAAGGGCGAGCTCGTATGCGGCGGCGGGAGAGATCCGCGAGAGGGCGAATGCGAGCCGTTCCTGGCCGCTTTTCCGGTTGCGGAGATCCTCCTCAAGCCGGACCCCGTAGTCGTCGATCGCCTTCTGCATTTCCTTTCGCCTTGCGTCATCGTCCTCCATCCACTTCCAGAGGTTGTCGTTCTCGTATTTGTCCCGCTCTTCCTTGCTGAGTGATGCCATCCGTTCCTGACGCTCCCGAAGCCGCTTTTCAAATTCCTTCGTGTGCTGGGCCCACTGGTTCTTCGAGAAGGCATCGCGCTCCGCTTCTACCTCAGCCACAGATGAGACGGGAATCAGCCGGCTTGCGAGCGCGACCCCGGTCCGGGGAAGTATGAAAATGAATACGATCCACGCCGTGAGGCAGATGAGAAACGCGACATTCGAACGGCGGGTAAACGTGGAGACGAGCAATCCGAAGGCGATGAAAAACGTCACATAGGCGGCGGAAACCCCGAGCAGGAGCATGAGCCTCATCCACTCCGCTCCCCCGAACGGGACCGAATACGCGAACAGCAAGGCGAGTGAGACCGAAACGGTCAGCGCCAGCGGAATCATCAGACCGAGCCAGGAGCCGAAGAATTTCGCGATGAGGTACCGCGAACGGGGAAGCGCGTTCGAGAATGAGACCGCAAGGGTGCCCGACTCCCGTTCCCCGTTGATCGCATCGTAGGTGAAGAGAAAGGCGAAGAGGGAGAGGACGATCTTGACGATGAGGCTGAAGTCGAAGAACCGGAAGAGGGCAAAAATCGGATCGTCGGCATAGGAGCTCTGCCGGAGCTTCACCGGCTCGAACTGGTCGATGCTCGACCATCGTCCGATGTCGTTATTCACTCCCGAGACGAAGATCTGCATCGGATCGGGCTCACGATAGGTGCGGTCGTTCAGGCCGGTCCAGTTCGACTGTTCCCTCAGCTCCTGGCCGACGAGGCGGGTGGCCGTCTCGTATTGCCGCACGCTCGCCTCGTACTCGCGTATCCCCACGTACACGCTGAGGAGAAGAAGCCCCGCGCAGAGGGGGAATGTCACGGTGAACTTGGGGCTCACCAGAATGTTCTTGAGCTCTTTCTGAATCAGAGTGGTCAGCATCGTCGATCAGGATAGTTGTGAGATTCCTGGGTAGGAGTTCTTCAGCGCACGTCGTACCTCATGAATCCGAGATAGGCCCCCAGGAAGAAGACGACATTGAAGAGCGCCAAAAGCCCGAGGTTTGCAACGCTGTTCCCGAACACCTCGCCGATCGCGGCCGGCTTATAGTTGAACTGCGGGAGCTCGTTGGGATTGATCGGCTCGGCCTTTTTTCCCCCCTCTACTATGTTCCGCATGACCATCATGCTTCCGCCGGTGACCATGCCGGTCTTCTCCTTCATAAACTTCGCGAACGACTTCTGGTACTCGGAAGCCGCATCCTGATACCTGTGCTCAAGCTCGAGAGAGGTCCCGGCGAGAGCAGTCGCAGCAAGGCTGAAGGTGGCTGCGGGGGAAAGCCGCGCGATCCCGAGGGCGATCGTTTGCTGCACGCGTCGGCGGTTTTCCCGCTCCTCGTTCAATTGCCCGCCGAATTCCTGCATCTTCTTGTCGCGCGCGTCCGCGATGTCCTGCATGAACTTGTTCAACTGCTGAATCATCGCCTGGGGATCGGAGCCTGCCTGGGAAGGCTGGAAGGACGCCAGTTTCTTCCTGTCGTCGTTCCAGAGCTGGGCCCGGTACCTGCTTTTCTGCGAGGCGACCTCATCCACCGAGGGCACATCGACCGCGCGCCCGGCCAGTATGACGGCGAGCCGCGGGGCGATGACGACGGAGAGGACCCATACGACGAGCAGGACCAGGAAGGAATGGGCCGACCGCTTCGTGAGAGATGAGACCATCACCGAGAGCGTGAGGAAGACGCCGAAGAAGAGGAACCCTGCCGCTATGATGAGCGCAAGCCGCGACCACTCATCCGCCGACAGGCTTACCCCGAGAACGGGGAGAAGGGCGCACCCGATCAGCATCGGAACGAGAAGCGGAAGGCCCAGCCCCAGGAAAGCTCCGCCGAGCTTGCCGAGGATGAACTTGTCTTTGGCGATGGAATTTGAGAATGCCAGCCGCAGCGTCCCGCGTTCTTTTTCGCCGTTGATCGCATCGTAGGCAAAGAGGATCGCGAAGAGCGACAGGATGATCTGGAAGATGAAATCAAGGTCGAGGAAGCGGAAGATGGCAAAGATGGGGTCCTCGTTGAAGCGGCTGTCGTCGGCCGTGAGCTCGCCCCGCCCGTGCACTTCTACCGTTCTTCCGATGTCGTTCGAGATTCCCGTGACGAGCGCCGCAAGAGGCTGGGGGGGAAGGTAGATGCTGTTCTGCTGTACCGAAAACCAGTCGGTCACCCCTTCGAGCCGGCGGAGGTTTTCCCGTTTCGCCGCCTCGTACTGGCGCGACCAGATCAGATAGTTGCCCGCGCCGACGTAGAAGGAGAGAACGATGAGGACGGAGCAGACGCCGAAGGTGATCGCGAACTTCGTGGAACCGAGGATGTCCCGGAGCTCCTTTTCGATGAGTAATCGTATCATGGCTTATGCCGCCCGTTCCGCGGATCCCGCCATGTACTCGAGGTAGAGATCCTCAAGATTCTCTCCGGCGAGGTCTGATTTCTCCCGCTGCATGATGAGCCGCCCGCGGTTCATGATGCCGACCGTATCGGCGGCTTCCTTCGCGCGGAAGATGTCGTGTGTAGACATGAGGATCGCCTTTCCCTCGGCTTTGAGCGACAGGAGAAGCTGAAGAAACTCGAACCCCGCCTTCGGATCGAGGCCCGCCGTGGGCTCGTCGAGGAGGATGGCCTGCGCGTCCTTCAGGATCGCGATCGCGATTCCGCACTTCTGGCGCATCCCCTTCGAATACGTTTTCAGGCGCTTCCTGTGCGCCTCTTCCGGGAGTCCGACGCGAAGGAGGGTATCCCTGTAGTCGTCCTTTGAATAGCCGGTTTTCCCGCCGAGGCGGGAGAAGAAGTCGAGGTTCTGGATCGCGGTGAAGTTCGTGTACAGCATCACGTGCTCGGAGACGTAGGCGACATGCTCTTTCGCCTTCAGCGGCTCTTTGTGGGTCACGAAGCCGTTGATGCGCGCCTCTCCTCCGGTGGGGTCGATGAAATTCAGAAAGAGGTTGATCGTGGTCGTCTTGCCGGCTCCGTTGCCGCCGAGCATCGCGTAAATCTTCCCCGCGGGGACGTCGAACGAAACATTGTCGAGGGCGAGAGTTCCGTCTTCATAGCGTTTGGAAAGTGAGAGGGCTTCCAGGACGGGTCTTTCTTGGTCGGTCACGCGAGTACCTTTTGAATGGTGAGGATGAGGAGAATTATCTTCTTGAAAGTTTGATCCCGAAGACGACCATCCCTCCGACGAGCCCGAGAATCGCGATGACGATCAGCGTCGTGCCGATAAGATTCGCCTGCGCCTGGATCTCGACCGTCACGGTCTTGTCTTCTCCCGTCACGGGCTGCGTGTCTGTCAGGCCGCTCGTACGGAGCCGGATGTCGTAGCGCCCCACGCCGGCGTCGGAAGGAGGCGTGAAGTGGAGATGGACTTTCTGCTCCTCTCCGATGTCGAGGACGTTCATGACCGTCGGCTCGATCTTTTTCGACCAGTTGAGGGGGAGGTCGGCGTTGATCTCGACGTCGTCGAGCCGCCGCGACCCCTCGTTCACCAGCTCGATGGTCATATCGACGGACCCGGTTGGGTTGATCGAGTAGTAGAGCTGCTGGGCCCGCACGAGGAGCTTGCCGGTCCCCCTCGGTACCAGCTCGAGCTTTACGAACCCCACGCCGAGCTTCCCGATTTCCTCATCGCTCCATTTCCTCCCCTGCAGGTTCTTCATGTCTTTCATCCTGCCGGAAGGGATGACCAGGACGTAGAACTGGATGGGCTTATCGATCGGAATGGCTTCGGTGGGCCGCTCAGGGAGAGAGACGTCGAGGGCGGCCTTGCGGGCGTTCGTGGCTTCGGTGAACTTGAACTGGTTCAGCCGGGCTCCGCCTGAGGGGTCCTTGAACGCACGGTTGACCTGCGCCGGAAGGTTGGCAACCTCAAGGTCGAACGTGCTTCCGAGGCCCCCGAAGAGCTCGAGGGTGAGATCGTAGGAGGCGGTTTTCCCCAGCTCGGCCTCCTGCGAGAACTGTGTCGATTGGACGAGCACCTTATTGACCGCAGCGTCCTTCTCGAGGAAGACCTTGAGCGCCCGCTGCGTGCCTTTTCCATAGATGATGTTGACGGTCACGATATCGAGGTCCTGCAGGAGCGAAAACTCCAGCTGCGCGGGCTCGCCGAATTTCAGCTGTTCGATCTTCGATTCATAGGGCTTGCCGATGACGGCGTTGTCGTTGTTCAGGAGCGAGACGTACACGTCGTTGATGATGTCGGGCTGGAGCGACCGGAAGAGGGCATCGTCGAGGTTGATCAGTTTGCGGAACTCCGCGCTCCCCCCGGAGGCGTTCGCGAGCCGAAGGCGAACGCGCTTCGTCCCGTCGGGCGACTGATACTTGACCGCGCTGACGACGGTGACGTACTGCTGCTCGAAGAGCACCGCGAGGAGCGACTGCTGGTAATTCACCTCGGCATCGGCAAACCCGGCCCGGCTCCGGTCGAGCTCGGCCTGCGAGATGAGGCCTTTCCCGAAGAGCATCTTCTGCCGCTCATACTCCTTCTGGGCGGCTTCGTAGGCCTCCTTGGCGCGCTTCAGGCCGAGGACTCTGTACTGGTCGTCGCGCTGGTTGAACATGCTTCCGCTGGCCTGGGCCCTGAGAGCGGCCGGTGCCGCGGCGGCAATCAGCGCAGCCGCGGCGAGAATGCACCGAAGCTTCATTTCCCCGCCTGCCGCCGGATCATGACCCTTCCCTCATCCTTCACCTTGGCAAACTCGAGCGAGCCGGTCTTTCCCGACCGGCTCGTGAGAAGTTCGACATGATCCCCCTCCGCGAGCTTCGAATAGATAGCCCGAAGATCCTTCAGGGACCGGAGAGGGGAGCCGTTTATTTTCATGACAAGATCCCCCTTGCGCGCCTCCCCTTTCACGCCGCCCGAGGGGGTGGAAATCACATCCTGTACCACCACACTCTTTCCTTTCCCGGCAAGGATGAGGCCAGCCTGAGGAAGGACGAAGATATCGTCGTCGTCGCCGTGCGATACCGACATTTTGAGCTGCGGGAGATTCTTCGGGTCGGCCTTCACGAAGGATGCGATGAGCATTTCCGCATTCCGCCTGACCCCGACTTTTATCGTGGATCCGACGGCTGCCGATTCGTACAGCTCCCTCAGGGCCGATACGGATGCGAGCTTTCCTCCGTTCGCCATCAGGAGGACGTCTCCCTCCTGGAGGTCCGTCTTCTCGTATCCCTTCGGCCTCATGTTCGCCTTCATGATATGGTCGACGACGATTCTTCCGCTGTCCTCGGCGATGATCGCCGCAAGCTCGGGAACCGGCAGAAGATCGGTGACAGTCGTTCTGCGATCTCCCTTTCCGTCCGTTTCGATCCGGCGGAAAACGGTTGGTGATTTTTGCTGCGCCGTGACGCGCGGAAGAAGAGATGCGAGGATCACGGCAAGAACTGCGGCGGCTGCGTATTTCGACATGACGGCTCCTTGAGGTTGGATGATTGCTCCTGAATCGGATTCACGTATAACATACGAGGGATGTTGCGGACTTCCGAGTTAAAGAGTGTTAGTTCTTGTTAACAAGTGTTAAGGGGCGGGATATTCTAGGGCAAAACTCTTACATTGAAATGCGAAATGAAACTTCGGCCCTGGAAAATATGGACCATCACGGGGGTGAGCGTTGCGGCGCTCGCGGGACTCATCGCGTTGCAGTACTACCTTATCCGGGCAGCCTACGACGTCCGCGAGCAGGCCTTCGAGCGCAACGTCCATGCGGCGCTGAATTCGGTTGCGCAGAGGCTTGAGACCGGTGAAGCGATGGGAAAGGTCTTCCAGCTTGCTCTGGGATCGCCGCCTCGAGACGACAAGATGATGGTTGTGCGGGTCGAGACCGATTTCACTCATCCTGTTGAGGGGCGCGACACCCTCTCGTTCAGCAAGGGATCGGTTGTGTTCGACCAGCGCATTCCGCTCAGGCTCCAGAAAAATGCGGTGTATTATTCGGTGCCCTCCCCGCAGCACGTCACTCTCAGGGTATTCAGTGTCGCGAGCAAGAAGGATTCGCTTCTCGTCGATACCGACCGCCAGCCGGGGGAGTACAGCGTCGGAATTCCGGGCAGAGATTTCAGGGGCGGAGAGATCGTCGTGAAATACCGGGCGGACAGCAGCACGTACACCCTTCATGCGTTCGACGGGTTGGGCGGAAGAGCGGTGAATGATGCCTCGTTGAGGGAACACAAGCAGGAGATTGTGAACAAGACTGTGGACTATCTCTCCCGCATGGAGGCACAGCCGATCGAGAAGAGAGTGCGGCCCTCACTCCTCGATTCGGTCGTCAGGACGGCGCTCGGGGACGCGGGAATCGACCTTCCGTTCGCCTGCGGCGTCATCTCGGAGAAGGACGATTCTCTGCGCGTCGAGAGCCCGAAGGGGTATTCCGGCCAGCTGCGCTCATCCTCGCTCAGCAACCCGCTCTTCCCCGAGGAAATCTTTTCAAGCGGAAATCGGCTGGCGGTCTTCTTTCCGGGCCAGGGCACGTTTCTCCTGAGGCAGGTGGGCCCCATCCTCGGCCTGACGATCCTCTTCATGAGCGCGGTGGTGATCTGCTTCGTCATCACCATCCGGACGATCGTGCGGCAGAAGGACTTTTCCGTGCGCCTGGTGGATTTCATCAATAACATGACGCACGAGTTCAAGACCCCGATTTCGACGATCGGGGTGGCGGTGGAAACGATTTCCAGATCGGATGTCATCGGGCTCCCCGACCGGGTCCAGCGCTACACGGATGTCATCCGCGACGAAAACGTGCGGATGAAAAACCACGTAGACAAGATCCTCCAGATGGCCGTTCTGGAGGAGGGGGATTATGAGCTGAAGCTTGTCCCGGTCGACATGAACTCGGTGGTGCGCGAAGCGGTGGAGCGGGCCCTTCTTCAGGTGGAATCGAGAGGAGGGAAGATCTCCAGCGAGCTGGGAGCGGAGCCGTCGGTTGTGAAGGCAGATCCCGTGCACGCGGCGAACATCATTCACAATATCCTCGACAACGCAAACAAATATTCACCGGGGGCTCCCGAGATCTCGGTTCGGACGTGGAGCAGCGGCGCGTGGGTGCACGTTGAGGTCCGGGATCGCGGGATCGGGATCGCCCCGGAAGACGCCGGCAAAGTCTTCGATAAATACTATCGCGTCCGCACCGGCAACGTGCACGACGTGAAAGGATTCGGGCTCGGGCTGAGCTATGTGAAGCTCATGGTCGAGGCTCACGGGGGTGAGGTCTCCCTTGAGAGCGAGACGGGGAAGGGAACGACCGTTTCATTGAGGTTCCCCGCCATTTTGGATCGCGCGGAGGGCGCCTCGTGAAGGAGAGCGCGGGGAAAAAGATACTCGTTCTTGAGGATGATCAGAATCTCGGGTTCATCCTCCAGGAGAACCTCGAGCTTCGGGGATACGAAGTACAGTTATGCAGGGATGGGAACGAAGGATCGCACGAGTACAGGCCGGGGAGGTTCGACCTCTGCCTTGTCGACGTGATGATGCCGAAGAAGGACGGGTTTACCTTCGCCCGCGAGGTGCGCCGCACCGACCAGCAGATCCCAATCATCTTTCTCACCGCGAAATCGATGAAGGAAGACAGAATCGAAGGCTTCCGGATCGGAGGAGACGATTACATTACGAAACCTTTCAGCATGGAAGAGCTCGCCCTGCGGATCCAGGCGATACTGAGGCGGTCGGATCACGGATCCGCCCCTTCAGACGGCGGGGAAGCCGGGCAGACGGTCTTTGCCATCGGAGCGTACTCCTTCGATTCCGCCCGGCAGGAACTGGTCTTAAAGGGGAAGAAGCAGCGTCTCACCGAGCGGGAATCGAGCCTCCTCCGGCTCCTCTGCCTCCGCCAGAACGAAACGCTCGACCGGGATTTCGCGCTCAAGACGATCTGGGGAAGCGACGACTATTTTAACGGGAGAAGCATGGATGTATTTATTTCTCGGCTTCGTGGGTATTTGAAGAAGGATTCGGGGGTCCAGATCATCAACGTTCACGGGAAGGGATTCAAGCTGGTGATCGGCACCTAGGACCTGCGCCAAAAAAAACGCCGCCTACAGCGGGCACTTCCCTTCTGGTGTCACGGTATGGACCGTGACACCAGTTTGAGACCCGCGCGGCAGCGAACGCCGGCTAAAGCCGGCGCCTACAAGTGGGGCGCGGAGCGCCCCAAAGCGGCATTCCGCCGCGGAGCGGCGGAAGGATCGAGTGGGGGATAATTCGCCGACGCGGGTTCGGCAGCGTTTCCCGTGTTGTGTCACGGTATGGACCGTGACACCAGTTGAATGCCGACGCCTACCGAGGCCGCGTGCAGCCTCGCCGACACCTCCGCTTCATTCCAACCGCATTCCCCCGCCTCACGAGCTGCTTGACGAGTGTCACGTTTCGTTAATCCTCAATTCCGTAGTTTTATCCTGGCCGGCAGACACAGTTTTGCTGTCCTGAGTCGGACGCGGGCTAGAACCCGCGCGTACGAATGCGGTTTTATTTTCATCAACGCAGACATTTTCTTGGAAATATTGCTATCTTGGCCTGCACTCCCGCGGCAAGAAACTCTATAATAATGCCGTTATTCCTTCGAAAATTCGCTTCGCAATCAGGTAAGTTCGTATGCGCGATCGCGGCGCTCCTGCTTCTATTTCCGGGCCCCGCGCATTCGCAGGGGGTAAATGATACCTCCATGGCGGCGCTCCTCTCCCGCGCATACGCCCTTCTGGCGATAAAATCGCCGGATGCCGGAAAGCTCTTCGAGCAGGCCTCTCAGGCGGATCCGTCGAACGTCCTTGTCAGGATGCAGCTGGGCTACATCTATGAGTCGCAGAAGGAGTACGGGCGCGCACTCGACGAGTTTCAGGCCGCAGACAGGTATCATCCCTCCGACACAACCAAGCTGCAGATCGCCTATGCCCTTGCGTCTCTGGGCCGGACTTCCGAGGCGGACTCGCTGTTGGGCTCGCTTCAGGAGAATTCTACGCCGGACATTCGAGGCGCAGCAGCCGCGCAGAGGGCCTCACTTTCGCCGACCGGGGCCGCGGGCGACTGGTGGAACAGGATCTACGCCGCGCCCTACTATGACACCCGATGGAACACCACGTTTTTCCAGCTCAGCATCGAACGCGGGGTCTCACTGACTCCCGATCGCAAGATCGGCGCCTACGGAACGGTGATGTACTCGGGGGACGCCAGATCGAGCGGGGGCCAGGCGCCTGTAATATTTTCTGATAATTCTCTGATCTTCGGAGTGGGTCTTCGCGCCCGCCCGTTCACCGGATTTGCCGTTAGCGTGCAAGAAGGCCTTGCCGTCGATCTTATCGAACGGCCCAGCTCATCGGTGCGAAACGATTTCAGAGCTGTCGGGGTCTATTCCTGGGGGATCTACGCGCCGTTCAGCGTGCACCCCGATCTTCAGACCCCCTTCTATCCGTGGGCCGACATGTATGCTTCGTTCGGCTACTACTCCCGTTACCAGAACGGCATCGGATATGTGCAGGGACGCGCAGGTCTCCGCGTCATAGAGGTGTCGGAGACGGCAGCGGACGTCTACATCCGGGGCGACCTTGTGCGCGACACCGAAAAGCAGTTCTACAACAACGAAATCGAGGGGAGCGTCGGCGTCCGGCTCATACCCGACATCGATCTGGGGCTCTACCTTGCCGCGGAGTTTCACCGCGGGACATACTGGGAAGTGTCTCCCGCACCCATCCCGTACGATTCGTACTACAGCTCCTTCAGGTTCTTCCTCATCTTCGACAGGACTTTCTGACGCATGGTACCCTGGCTGATTGAGTTCTTCCGGTCATCGTATCATGACCTCTACATCGCGACCTTCATCGTGGCCGCGTTCCTGTTCGTGAGCGGACTCGACGACGTCTTTATCGACCTGTACTACTGGCTCCACCACCTCCTCAATAAGAGAAAGTTCAACCAGTACACCTACGACACCCCGGAGGTGCTGCACCAGGTGGCCGAAAAACCGATTGCGATCTTCGTCCCCGCATGGAGGGAGTTTGCGGTCATCGACATGATGCTGATGAACGCCTGCAGAACGATCCAGTACAAGAACTACGACATCTTCGTCGGGGTCTATCCGAACGATCCAGAAACGATCATGAAGGTCGAGGAGGTCAGCAAGGCGTTCCCCAACGTCCACGCCGTCCTCTCGACGAAACCGGGCCCGACGACGAAGGCCGACAACCTGAACCAGATCCACGCGGGGATGCTGAGGTGGGAGAACCAGACCGGCGTCAGGTACGACATTATCGTCATGCACGATTCTGAGGACGTCATCCATCCGATGTCGCTCAGAATCCAGAATTACCTCATCCCTGAGTACGACATGCTCCAGATGCCGGTGTTTCCGCTGAACACCAGCCATTTCAACATGGTCCATTGGGTCTACGCGGATGAGTTCGCCGAATACCACACGAAAGACCTCCACGTGCGGCAGCACTTCAGCGGGTTCGTCCCCTCCGCCGGGGTGGGCACCGCATTCAACAGGTGGCTGATCGAGTTTATCGGGACCTCGTACGCCCGGAACATTTTCCGGTCGAAGTCGCTCACCGAGGACTACGACCTTGCTCTCCGCCTCGCCCTCGGAAAGGCCAACCTCCTGTTCGTTCATAAGCCGTTCGGGATCAACTGCGCAACGCGCAGCTATTTCCCGGAGACGATGAAGGCCTCGATCAGGCAGAAGAGCCGGTGGGTGACGGGCATTTGCCTCCAGTCGTGGAAGCTGGTCGGCTGGAAAGGCGACGCGAGGTTCCGCTTCGTCCTTTACCGCGACCGCAAAGCGATCATGACGAACATTATCAATTTTTTTGCGTATGTTGTCATCCTGTACTTCATGACCTACGAGGCGATCAGGTTCGGGTTTGCCTCCGGGAACCAGCTGCCTCCGATCGTGGTCAGGGGAACGATGCTGTTCGATCTCGTTGTTCTCGACACGTGCCTGATGCTCTGGCGCATACTGCACCGGTTCGTGAGCGTGAGGCGCGTCTACGGCCTCTGGGCCGCGCTCCTGAGCGCCGTGCGGCTTCCGATCGCCAATATCGTCAACTTCACCGCTACAGGAAGAGCGCTGTTCATGTTCTTCCGCGCCAGGATGCGCAAGCGGGATCTCGCATGGGAGAAGACCGCAAATCGTTTCCCGTCCGCGGTCGATACGGCAACCCGCTGAGCGGGGATTACTACCAACTCACCAATCCGAAAGAAGTGAGCGATGACTAAACCAATCCGCCTGCTCTACGTCGAAGACGAAGATGCCCTGCGGACGCTCGTCAAGAGCCAGCTCGAATCGGAAGGGTTCGATGTCGACACGGCAGACGACGGCGATACGGGAATCGAGATGATCGGGAAGGGAGCGTACGAGGTGATCCTTCTCGACATGCGGATGCCCCGCGTCAGCGGCATCGATGTGCTGAAGCATCTCAGACAGAAAAAGGCAAGTTCCCGCGTCATCGTGCTGACCGCCGTTGACGATCTCTCGGTTGCCATCGAGGCCGTGAAGAACGGAGCGAACGATTACATTACGAAGCCGTACGACCTGGGGTCGCTCATGGCGTCGATCAAGAGGGTGCTGGCGAAGTAAAAGGGGATGGTCGCGGAGGTTGCGCCGGCTGAAGCCGGCGCCTACCGGTCCATTAGAGCTGGCGCGTAAAGAAGACATCGGGGGCGCGGAGCGCCCAAACATGCATTCCGCCGCGGAGCGGCGGAACGAACGAGTGGAGGATGATTCGCCGACGCTGGTTCGCCAGCGTTGAATTTCAGAGCGCTTTTTAGTACCATGACGGAAGTTCGAGGTCAAGTCCTGTGCGGCGGAAACCTTCCGAACCCCGCCAGATCCGGAAGGAAGCAACGGTAGGAAGTTTTTTCCGGGTGACACAGTCAGCTTGACCTCTTTTTATGTCCGCCCGCCTATTGCAATCCACCCCAATATTTCTTACTTTACGCTTGTTACCTCAAATTCTACTTGAATTTTGAGCGAATTCATTGAATTTTCCATTGCAACTCAATTCGCAACAGGTCTCCGGTCAACGATGCTGAGCATGTTCATACTACAGGTATTCTCTCTTCCGGGAGGACTTTCGCTCGCCTCGTTCCGTGACTTCGCCTCGGCACCGATCCGCTGGCGGCGTTGCAGCATCAACCAATCATTTATCAGGAACCCTCTGCAGGAATCTAACTCAAGTTTGCTATCGGAAGAGGGTTCGGAGGAGCGAAAACCTTTTCATGAGAAAAGAAATTATTATCAATTCCGTCGCTGATGAAATCAGGATTGCCATAACTGAGGAAAAGCGGCTAGCCGAGCTCTATGTCGAAACCCCCGAGAAAGAGCGTATGGTCGGCGATATTTACCTGGGGAAAGTTGCTAAAGTCATGCCGGGAATTCGGGCGGCGTTCATCGATCTCGGCCTCAATCAGGATGCCTTCCTTCATTTTTCCGACATTGGAAGTTCCCTCCATGAGTATTCATCCCTCATAGGGGACGAAGATTCGGACGTCGACACCGACGAGGATTCCGACGAGGATGAATCGCCCGCGCTCGGAAATGCCGCTCCCGCGGGCTCGCAGCCCGAAGTGGCGACCCTCCCGGTAAAACCACCCCCGCCCCAGCACCAGCCCCAGAGATCCGACAGGCACGACGGCAGATCGCAGGCGATTCCCGACCTTCGCAGAGGGCAGGAGATCGTCGTGCAGGTCACGAAGGAGCCGGTTGCCAAGAAGGGCGTCAGAGTTACCTCCGAAGTTTCTCTTCCCGGCCGGTTCCTCGTGCTCCTGCCCTTCGACGGCAAGATCGGGGTTTCCAAGCGGATGACAAACCTGAGGGAAAAGCGCCGGCTCCGAAGGATCGTACGAAGCATGCTTCCCGAAGGGTTCGGCGTGATTATCCGGACGGTCGCGCAGGACAAGGACGAAGCCTCCCTGAAGCAGGACCTCGAATCCCTCCTTACGACGTGGAGGGAGATCGAGAAGGGCCTGAAGACCGAGCAGCCCCCCGCCGTCCTCTATAAAGACATGGCCACGACGTCGAGCGTGATCAGGGACCTCTTCACCGACCAGGTCGAGAGGGTGGTCACAGACTCTCCCAAGCTCTACCGCGAGATCCGGACCTATGTCAAGCTCGTCTCCCCGCAGATGGTCGACAAGATTGAGCTGTACAAGGACCGCGAGCCCATTTTCGACGCCTACAAGGTCGAAAAGGAGATCGCGGCGTGCCTGAACAGGAAGGTCTGGCTCAAGATCGGCGGCTACATCATCATCGAGCAGACCGAGGCGATGGTGGTGATCGACGTCAACAGCGGCCGCTATGCCGCCAAGCGAGAGCAGGAGCAGAACTCCCTCAGGACGAACCTCGAGGCGGCCCGCGAGGTCTGCAGGCAGATCCGCCTGCGCGATCTCGGCGGGATCATCGTCATCGATTTCATCGATCTCGACGACGAGCGGAACAGGAAAAAAGTGTACGACGAGCTGCGGAAGGAGTTCAGGAAAGACCGCGCGAAGGTCACGGTTCTGCCGATGACCGACATCGGTCTCGTGCAGATCACGCGCCAGCGGATTCGCCAGAGCATCCTGCACAGCTTTACCGAGCCCTGCCCGGTCTGCGGCGGCGCCGGCCTCGTGCAGTCGAAATCGAGCATCGTGAACCAGATCGAGCGGTGGTTGCGCCGGTTCAGGACCAGCTCGCGGGAGATGCGGCTGAAGCTGACGGTGCATCCGAGCGTCGCCGCGTACCTGCGCGAAGGGTGGATCAGCAGGATCACGCGCATCCGCCTGCAGTACCGGAAATTCATCACCCTCGAGCAGGACCCGAAGCTCCCGATCGCCGAGTTCCACTTCCATTCCCCCAAACAGAACCGCGATCTCACCGACCAGTATAACTCGTGAAGCATACTGCCTTCTTCGAGATTCACCGCCAGCTCGGCGCCAAGCTGGTGGAATTCGGGGGGTATGAGATGCCCGTGCAGTACTCGGGCATCATCGACGAGCACAGGGCCGTCCGGTCTTCGGTCGGCCTCTTCGACGTGTCGCACATGGGCGAGTTCGAAGTCCGCGGGAGCGGAGCGCAGGACCTCGTCCAGCGGCTGACGACGAACGACGTCTCGAAGCTCTCCCCGGGGAAGGCCCAGTACTCCGCGATGTGCTACAGCGACGGGGGTATCGTGGACGACCTCCTCGTCTACAGGACCGAGGAGGGATACATGCTGGTCGTCAACGCGGCGAATATCGGGAAGGACCTCGACTGGATACGCTCGAACGTTGCGGCTCCCGGCGCCGACGTCGTCGACAGGAGCGATGAGATCTCTCTTCTCGCCGTCCAGGGACCGAAGTCGCTCGATACCCTCCAGAAGCTGACAACCGCAGCCCTCTCTTCCATCCCGTACTACTCCTTCGTCCGCTCAACCGTCGCCGGCGTGCCGATGATCGTTTCGCGCACCGGATATACGGGTGAGCTCGGGTTCGAGCTCTATTTCGAAGGCGCAGGCGGCGCGGCTGAGCGGGTCTGGAACGCCGTCATGGATGCGGGGAAGGAACACGGGATCAAACCGGCGGGGCTCGGCGCGCGCGATACGCTGCGGCTGGAGATGGGATACTGCCTGTACGGGAACGACATCGACGCGACGACGAACCCTCTGGAGGCCGGCCTCGGGTGGATCACCCGGCTGAATAAGGGGGAATTCATCGGCGCGGCCGCTCTTCGAAAGGTCAAGGAGGAGGGTGTCAACCGCAAACTGGTAGGTTTCACGATGGATGAAGAGAAGGCGTTCCCACGTCACGGCTACGAGATCCGGACCGACGGCCACTCCCTCGGCCAGGTGACGAGCGGGACGATTTCACCGGTGCTCGAAAAGGGCATAGGCCTCGGTTACGTGGGGGCGGCCCAGAGCGGCCCCGGGACGCAGCTCAGCATCGTCATCCGGTCGAAGGAGGTCCCGGGCTGCATCGTGAACCTCCCCTTCATCAGGAAGGACGGGAATGCCGTCTAAGAGCGCCATCAATGTTTCGACCTTCTTCACCCCGAGGAACATCGATGAGATGCACCTCAAAGATAAGAACGTGGTCGTCATCGACGTCCTGCGGGCGAGCACAACCATCGCCGTGGCGCTCAGAAACGGCGCCAAGGAGGTCATCCCGGTGGCGGACATCGAGGGCGTCGTCAAGATCTCGGGGAGCCTCTTCGGCGACGTCACCCTTCGGGCCGGGGAGCGGGCCGGACGGATGATCGAGGGCTTCAGCCTGGGCAACTCGCCCGGTGAATTCAAAGAGGAGGTCGTGAAAGGGAAGTCGGTCATCTTCATGACCACGAACGGGACCGGCGCGATGACGAAGGGACGGCACGCAAGGAACAATGTGATTGCGAGTTTCGTGAACCTCTCCATGGTGGTGGGATTCCTGAAAGATCTTGGATCGGACTTTACGATCATCTGCGCCGGCAACGAAAACAGCTTCTGCATTGAAGACTCGGTCTGTGCGGGGAAGATCATCAACAGCCTCTCGAGGGAGCTCGACGGGACGCTGTCACTCGACGACGCCGGGAAGGCCGCCGCGGCCCTCGACAAGACCTTCGGCAAAGATATCCCCAAAATGCTGGAAAGCTGTCAGCACGGCGCCTACCTTACCGGCATCGGCTTCGGCGACGATCTCGCCATTTGCGGTGATGTGGACTCGTACGGCGTCCTTCCGCTGCTTTCGGGAAATATCATCCGTTCCCAACGCGTGCCTGCGCCTCTCCCTGCATGAAAGCCATGGCCGAGACCGAAACGAGAACCGTGACGGGCCCCCGGAACGTCCCGAAGGAACGGACGGGCAGGGCGCGGAAGGAGGCTGTGAACCCGCGCCGGATGCAGATCGCTGGAATCCTGCTCCTTGCGGCCGGACTCCTGATCATGCTGAGCATCCTCGGATATACCAGGCGCGACGAGGCGCTCCTTGAAAAACTTTCCTCGCTCGACATCGTCCGCCTCATCTACAGCTCCGACGTGAAAGCAAAGGTGAGCGGGATTCAGAACCGGTTCGGCCTCTTCGGGGCCCTCGTCTCGAATTTCTTCGTTAATGCCACCGTCGGCTACTCCTCGATCGTCTTACCCGTACTCATGCTTGTGTGGGGATGGGTGATCCTCCGCAAAAGCGACGTGCGCAAACCCCTGACCCTCACGAACTATGCGCTCCTCCTGCTCCTTCTCATCTCCAGCTCGCTCGGAGTGGTGAATCTCGTCATCTTCGACATCGGGAAGGAGTGGAGCGGCACGATGGGGGCCTTCTCTGCCGATGTGGTTACGAAGCTCTTCGGGGCGGTCGGAGCTTCGATCGTCCTCTGCACGGCGATGCTCATCACAACGGTGTTTGCCGTCGATCTCGACATTCACAGGACGCTCGAGCGGTTCAAAGGCCTGGCCGCGGGCGCGAAGGGCCGGATCTCAAGGGCGTATGAGGCGCGCTCGGCGCGACCCGGCCCGGATCGAGCCGGCGGGGGCGACACCGAAGTGAAGATCAATGCGGGGGATGAGGAGTCGGTTCAGACGGCTGATTCCGATGAGGAGGAACCCGCGGAACCGGAAGAGCAGTACCTGGGAGATGAGTTGACCGGGGGCTCCGGGGAAGAAGGGCGCGAGGCGGCCGCTGCGCGCGTTCAGGAGTTCCGGAGAATCCCCGACAGGGCGGCGCCGCCCGCGCCGCCGGAACGGGAGTCCGTTGCCCCGCCCGAGCCGATCGCAGACGAGCAGGCCGAGATCGATTATGTCTTCCCGTCGGTGGATCTCCTTGATCCCCCGAGGCAGGCCGATGTGGTTGGACCCGACGAGTTGAAAGCGAACGCGGAACTCGTGCGCGAAAAGCTCGCGCATTTCGGCGTCGAGATCGAAAGTGTCAGCGTCACCCCGGGCCCCGTGATCACCCTCTATGAGCTGGTCCCCGCCTCGGGAGTGAAGATCAGCAGGATCGTCAGCCTCGCGGACGATCTGGCCCTGGCCCTCGCGGCGAAAGGGATCCGCATCATCGCGCCGATTCCCGGCAAGAGCGCGGTGGGCGTCGAGATTCCGAACAGGAACCCCTCGATCGTGTATCTGCGGAGCGTCCTCAACTCCCAGCGTTTCAGGGAGACAAAGGCGTCGCTGCCGATCGCCCTCGGAAAGACGATCGCCGGCGAGGTGTACGCGGACGATCTAGCGAAAATGCCCCACCTCCTGATCGCCGGTTCGACCGGCTCGGGAAAGAGCGTCGGCATCAACACGATCCTGGCCGGATTGATCTTCCGGCTCCATCCGTCGGAGGTCAAGTTCGTCATCATCGATCCGAAGAAGATCGAGCTGACGAATTATGCGAAGCTCAAGCACCATTTCCTGGCGGTCTCGCCCGACATCGACGAGGAGATCGTGACGACCCCCGCGAGCGCGGTCAGCGCGCTGAAGAGCGTGGAGCTCGAGATGGAGCAGCGGTACGACAGGCTTGCGGCCGCCGGCGTCCGAAACATCCTGGACTATAACGAGCGGCTGAAGCTCGGCCGGCTGAAGGACGCCGGCCCGGTGGTTCACCGGAAGATGCCCTTTCTCGTCGTTGTGATCGACGAACTGGCCGACCTCATGATGACGGCGGCGCGCGAGGTTGAAGAGCCGATCGCACGCCTGGCCCAGCTTGCGCGGGCGGTAGGGATCCACCTCGTTCTCGCCACGCAGCGTCCCTCGGTGGACGTGATCACCGGAGTCATCAAGGCGAATTTTCCGTCGCGCATCGCGTACCAGGTGGCGTCGAAGACCGACTCCCGCACAATCCTCGACATGAACGGGGCGGAGCAGCTCCTCGGCAGCGGAGACATGCTCTATCTTCCCTCGGGAAGCCCGAAACCCGTTCGCATTCAGAGCGCCTATGTGTCGATGGAGGAAGTCGAGCGGCTCACCGATCACATCGCCCGCCAGCAGGGCTACAGCAGGCCGTTCCAGCTCCCGTCGATCCTTGACCGGAAGCGCTCCGGGATGAGCAAGTCCGACGGAGCCCGCGACGAATTTTTCGAGGAGGCCGCCCGCCTCATCGTGCGTCACCAGCAGGGTTCGGTGTCGCTCCTGCAGCGGCGCCTCAAGGTGGGATACTCGCGGGCCGCGCGGCTTGTGGACGAGCTTGAAGCGGCGGGCATTGTGGGGCCCTTCGACGGAAGCAAGGCCAGGGCCGTGCTGATCGAGAACGATCAGGAACTGGAAATGAAGCTCAGGGAGCTCGACTGAGCCGTGAGGAAAACCGGCGATGGGATGTTGCGGTGGTTCGTCCCGCTCTTCCTGCTGGCTCATCCCGCTGCATTCGGCGGAGAAAACGCCGCAGACATCCTCGAAAAGGTCCAGGAAAAGTATGAGTCAATCCGCGATGCGTCTCTCACGTTTACGCGCCGCGTCGTGTTCGGGGTCACCCAGACCCGGCAGGATTTCGCCGGCACGCTCGCGATGAAGAAAGGGAACCGGTACCGGATCGAACTGGAAGACCAGACGATCGTCACCGACGGGAAATCGGTATGGACTTATTCGAAGATCAACAACCAGGTCTTCGTCGACGCCTACAGGGAGGATTCGGTCTCCTTCTCGCCGGACCGGGTGCTCGTCAACGCCCCGGAGAACTATACTGCCGCGATCCTTGGAAGGGAGGAGGTGGCAAAAAAAGAGGCCACCGTCCTCAAGCTTGTTCCGAAGAGCGAAAAATCGAACCTCAAGTGGATGAAGGTGTGGGTGGACCGCGACGACTGGCTCATGCGCAGGATCCAGCTTCTCGACATCGCCGACAACCTGACCACGTACGAGGTGGGCTCGCTGAAGCTCAATACGGGCATTCCCGACAGCACGTTCCGATTCACGCCCCCTCCGGGAGTCGAAGTGATCGACGTGCGCTGAACCCCTGACCCGCTGACACTCCCCGGACCAATGTCGCCGCGAACCTCCACCGCGCTGAAGTACTCGCTGAGCATTCTCCTCATGCTCGTCTTTCTCTATTTTGCCTTCAGGGGGACCGACTTCGGCAAGCTGTGGGACATCCTCGCGCACGCGAACTACTGGTGGGCGCTCTCGCTCCTTCCTGTCCTCATCGCAAGCCACCTCGTGAGGTCGTGGCGCTGGGCTTACCTCCTACGGCCGATCAAGCGGCACGTGAAGTTCCGGAATCTTTGGTCCGCGATGTCGGTCGGTTACATGGTCAACAACGTCCTGCCGAAGGTCGGCGAGGTCGTCCGTCCATACACGATCGGAAAACTCGAGGGCCTGTCGAGGAGCGCCGCCTTTGGCACGCTGCTCGTGGAGAGACTCTTCGATGCCGTGTCGTTCCTCCTCATGGTCGCGCTGATCCCTTTCGTCTATTCGGGTCCCCTGAACCAGTCGTTTCCCTGGCTCGAATCGACCGGGATCTGGGTTACGGCCGGGACGCTTCTCAGCATCGGTGTGTTCACCTTCTTGATGCTCCGCCGGGACGTCCTGATGAAACTCCTCGGTTTTTTCACGCGCCACCTCTCCCCGGCGAGGGCCAGGAAGGTCGAGCACATCTCGCATTCGTTTCTCGACGGGTTCCTCTTTTTAAAAGAGCCGAAGCACTACTTCATCATCGCCGTCCAGAGCGTACTGGTGTGGGGGCTCTACATCATCATGATGTACCTTCCATTTAACGCGTTCGGAATGGTTGAGCGATACGGTCTCGATCTCCGCGCGGCATTCGTGGTACAGGCGATCTCCTCGATCGGGTACATGGCGCCGACTCCCGGGTCCGCGGGCCCGTACCATTATTTCACGGTCCAGTGCCTGACGAAGCTCTACGGCGTCGATGCCGAGCTCGCCCTCAGCTACGCGACGGTCACGCACGGAATCGGGTATGTGGCCATGACGATCTTCGGGCTCTACTTTTTCTGGGTCGACAAGCTCCATCTCGCCGACGTGAGAAAGGCCGAACTGGAGGGGACCGGACTTGCGGCCGAGGCCGCGCCGGATGCCTAAGATGTGCGTTATGCTTACTCTGGTGTGCGCGGTGGCGCGGACCGGAGCGCAGACCGATACATCCGTAACAGTGCCGCGCGCCGTCTCGATCAACGGCGGGCTGGGCGTCGCGCTGATCAATGCTTCGGATATCGTGGATTACATCAACCTGCAATACCAGCCCGCGAACAAACTGGACGATTTTGCGACGGCGGGCGAATTCTTCGGGGCGGGGGAGATCAGGGTTTCGGAATCGTGGGGAGTGAAAATCGAGTATTCCTACCTTCAGAAATCGTACACGGTACCGCAGCAGTACGGAGCCGACTACACGTTCTCGTACGGCATCCACATGCCGGTCGCGATGGCGCAGTATATCGTCGCGGGCAGCGGCTATGTGTTCAAGTTCGGGGGCGGGGCCGGCTATCACGTGGCGAAGTTCACGCAGGAGGCGTCGGTGTTCCTTTCCGACACCTATACCTCGAAGGGAGTCGGCATCAAGCTCGAGGCGGAAGGTAACACGGAGTTTGACGAACATCTCTACGGCCTGATCTCCGTCGACGCGCGCGACGCCGTGATGGGAGAGTTCCGGGGCGGGGGGAACCAGAAACTGGTGATTCCCGTTACCAACAAGAACGCGGGCATGAACTTCTTCGCGCTGGGCCTGAAATTCGGCCTTGTCTATTATCTCTGACAATCAAACCACACCGTTCACAATCAACGAGGAATCCATGAACATCGTCAGGTCGATCGCCTTCGCGGCTACCGCAATCGGGCTGCTGGCCGGTTCGCTCGCCGCGCAGAACAAAGACACCCTAAAAAAAGCCGAGCCGCCGAAACAGGAGAAAATGAAACCGGCGGATCAGAAAGGAAAGGACATCGTGGTTATCGAAACATCCATGGGCAACATCGAGGTCTCGCTCTTCCGCTCCAAGGCGCCGAAGGCCGTTGAGAATTTCGAAGGGCTCGCGAAAAAAGGATACTATAACGGCATCAGCTTCCACCGCGTCATCGACAACTTCATGATCCAGGGAGGAGATCCGACCGGAACAGGAGGGGGCGGGGCAAGCATCTATGGCGCCGACTTCGAGGATGAATTCAGCCCCGACCTTAAATTCGACAAGCCCGGGCTCCTTGCAATGGCAAACAGAGGACCCAAGACGAACGGGAGCCAGTTCTTCATCACGCTGGTGCCCACGCCCTGGCTGAACAACCACCACACGATCTTCGGCGAGGTCGTCGGCGGAATGGATGTGGTCAAGGCGATCGGAAAAGTCGAGACCGGCAAGCCGGGCGACAAGCCGGTGACGCCGGTCGTTATGAAGAAGGTGCACATGAAGGGTGAGATCGAGAAGCCCTCAAAGCCGACGAAGATGTGAGACGCTGACCTGAGCCGCCGGGGATCATCGTGGCACAAAGCATCACCACGGTGGCACAGCTCGAGCAATCCCTGGAGCGGGGCGAGATTGCCCCGCTCTATCTTTTTCACGGGGAGGAGGAGTTCCTGGTCGCAGAGGCCGTCCGTCTGGTCGTGGATGCGGCTGTGGACGAAAGCGCGCGGGGGTTCAATCTCGACACGGTCGATGGGGCGGAAGCCGACGGCAAAACCGTCGCCGCGCTCGCGGCCTCCTACCCGATGACGGGAGAGCGGCGGGTCGTTGTCGTCCGCGACGTCGAAAAGCTCTCTGATCTGGAGAAGCTCCTTCCGGCGGCGGAACAACCGGCCTCCACGGCGTGTCTCGTCCTGACGTCTCTGAAGCCCGATTTTCGTCTCAAATTCTTCCGGGCCGTTCGGGAGAACGGAGTTGTCCTCGAATGCCGCCGGCTCTACGAGAACGAGCTTCCGGACTGGGTCGCGAGGAGGATGAGGGCCCTGGGAAAGGTCCCGACGCCGGAAGCATGCCAGTTGATCCCCTTCTACGTGGGGAGATCGCTCCGCGAGCTTCAGAGCGAGATCGAAAAAGTCGCCATCTTCGCCGGCGAGAAGAACAGTGTGGACGCGGACGACGTCAACAGCGTCGTCGGGTTGTCGAGGCAGTTCAACATCTTCGAACTGCAGAAGGCCGTGGGGCTCAGGAATCTTGCCCGCTCGGTGGAGATCACGGAACGAATGCTGATGGGAGGCGAGTCGCCGGTCGGGATGATCGTCATGCTGACGCGTTATTTTCAGAAACTCTGGGTCCTGCAGGAACTTGTGTCGGGAAAGATTCCGGAAGCCCAGATCCCCTCCCGGATGGGCGTTCACCCGTTCGCCTTCAGGGAATACCTTGCGGCATCGAAAAACTACACCGGAGATGAACTGCGCGAGTGCTTCGCCGCGCTTCTCGAAGCGGATGAAACCCTGAAATCCTCCCCCCTCGATGAGCGGCTGACGATGACAATGCTCATTTTCAGGCTCGCGGGAACATTTGACCCGGTCGGCAAGTTAGAAGGGTAGCCGGATGCCGGAAGAGCGGACGGCGGTCCTCGAAAGAACCGACGAGGAGCTGATCGACCTTTTCCAGCGCGGCGACGGGCGGGCGTTCGACGTCCTCGTGGCGCGGTATAAGGATCAGCTCGTCAATTTTGCCTTCCGGTTCGTCGGGGATTACGACGCGGCCGACGAGGTGGCTCAGGAGACCTTCATACGGGTCTACCGGAACAAACACGCCTACAAGCCCGTCGCAAAATTCTCCACCTGGATCTACACGATCGCCTCGAACCTGGCGAAATCGGAGCTCCGGCGCCGGAAGCGGCACTCGCTCTTTTCGCTCAGCAGCAGGCGGCAAGGGGAAGAGGAGAAGGACTTCGAACTCGCCGATGAGAGCAGCCGCACGGACGGGGAGGCGGAGCGGGCGCTGCTCGCAGGGCTCATACAGAACGCCCTCGATTCAATCCCGGCGAGGTACAAGGAAATAGTGATCCTTAGGTATGTTCAGGAGATGAGCTACGAGGAGATCGCGGAGATCACACACATAAACCCGGGGACGGTCAAGTCCCGCCTCAACAGGGCCCGCATCCGGCTGCAGAAGCTCCTGAAGGATGTTGCAGTCGGAGAATGAAGACTTTGAAGGAGCGTGACGAATGCCGGAAGACGGCATAAACGGCAAATCGGAAGACCGGATACGGCGGGCGCTGAAGAAGCTCCCTCCGGCGAAGGCCGCGCCTGACTTTGAGGCACGGCTGCACCGGCGGATCGGGGAGATCGAAGGGGAAAAAAGCGGCGCCCCGGCGCCGATTGGATTCTTCCCCCGCCGCGTACCCGCGCTCGGCTACTCGCTCGTCGCGCTTGTGCTCGTCGGAATCGTTTCCTACTACATGTTCTGGCGGACGGGGGTCGTCCCCGTGTCCGTGCCCGGGAACAATCCGCCCCCGCCGTCCGCTTCATCGGAGAATGCGAAGCAATTGCCCCCGGCCAGCAACGGTCAGGTCCAATCGGAGAAAAGCGCAGAGGCTCCATCGCCGTTTCGGGATGAAACGGCCCGCAAGAAATCCGTTGAAACCCCCGGCGCGGACAAACGCGTTCATGAGGAACGCCGGGCCGCGTCCAGGGATGATCGCTCACATGAAGTGACGGGAACGGCCGCGCAACAGGCCGCACCGTCGATCGCACCGCCCGAGAGCAAGCTCAAGGAAGGAGCGCCGCTCAAAAGCAACGCGAAGTACGGGGTACAGAATATAGAGATCCAGCAAAACTACCGGCAGGAAGGCCCAAAGGCGCAATCCCAAGTCCCGCAATTGAAGGGCGTTCAGGCAGCGCCAGCTCCCTCTGCACGTTCCGAGGACGCGCTGCATTACTTATATACCCCCCGGGAGTTTTCCGCCGCCGCCGTCAGCGATACATCGGCGATCCGGGACAGTCTCTACATCGATTCCCTCAAGAGAGCTCTAAAAACCCTCGACAGCCTGCACAAGGCAACCAAGAAGCCGCCTGAATAGGAGGTCCAATCCGGACTCCGACCACGGATCAGATGCGTCGCACGGGCCGAGGCCCGCTGGCTGCCAATGACATGTGTACGGGGCCTTCGCCACGCCGGAACCCTCGTTTGAGTTCTTCCCGAATTTGAAGAGACGGCTTCGGGACTCATACTTCCGTCTGGAAAAGTCCACAAGCGGTTCGATGCCCATCGGATCTAGCGGGTGGTGTGGAAGATGACTAGGGGGCTGTTCTTCCATGAACTCAACACCTTCCTCCCCGAGGCAGAACCAAGGGCCTTCACCACCGTGGAACCTAGCAAGGCGCCACCGGAGTGGTTTGCAGGAACGGTCGGATCACGGCCGAGTCGCGGTCGCTACCCCGATATCTTTAACTAGCAGTTCGCGAAAATTGTATATCCAGATGACCCAAGGATGATTCATGTATGGCCATGCGCTTCTGGGAGCGCCTCATCACGATCAGACGTGTAAGTGTCAGGAATGTTGACTCTCCATGGTTAGCGCACCCCAAGTTGCCAATCTTCCAACGGATTCAATGTAGCTCGCGCTTCTTTGGATCGCAGTCCCGTTTATGAGACCCACTTGCTTCGTTGGGCATCCCCAATGATTCACACCCGGCAGACGGGACTGCCCTTTTGAAGCGTGTTACAGCATCATTCCTCGTAGAGAAGCCACGTCTCTTCATCTGACGAACGACCTTTTCACAACAAACCCCGGGCTGCGGCTTGCAAACCTGGGTTTGACATATTGGGGATCAGAGGTGACCTACTTGAGAAATACAGCTTTCTTCACTTGGCTGAATGTCCTGCTAGGATCCGTGACGCTCGCGGCGTCGAGACGGTAGAAGTAGATTCCGCTTGGGAGATTACTTGCCTCGAAGTTTACGGATTTGTACCCCGTTGTCTCGATCCGATCGGCAAGCTTCCTTACCTCCTGACCGAGAGTATTGTAAACCCTTAAGATGACCTTGCTGTCCAACGGCAAAGCATATCGTACGGTTGTAGTTGGGTTGAATGGATTCGGGTAGTTTTGGCTAAGCGAATACGCCTGCGGCAGCGGTGCCACGGCACCGGCTTGCGCGCTCAGGTGTAACACGTGATCTCCTACGTCATGGACGGTGATGCTACTCGAACCGGAGAGTGAAATCCTCTGATCACCCAGAGCGAGCCAGTACTCAACGTCATTCGCCTTGTCCAACATCCAGCTGAGGGTGACCGGATAGACTGCGCTCTTGAGCACGATGGGGAGCTCCGTCGGACTCTTGCCGGGGTAAACGGTTTGAACGTAGTTCCCCGTCTTGAAGTGAGCACTCAAGAGCCCATCTGGTGGATCGGGCGGCATCTGTATGTCACCATCTAGACTTGCACCCCCCTCAACCTTACCAAGTGGTCGCGAACCATTGCTTACGAACATATCCTGTCTCTGACCGACTGCATCAGTGACCTTAAACCTGTCGAGTTCTGCAAGCAGATTCAAGATTCCCTCGGCCTTTGGGATTCCATTGTTCGTTAGAGTCAACTTCCCACTTTGCGTCACCTGTACCCAGACTCCCAGGCCCGGCGATATCGTCGAAATAACCTGATAACCGTTCCGGCCGTAGGTGAAGTAGTTGCCCGTCACAATGCCGGGCGGAATTTGGCCAACGGCGGACGTGGCAACCGGGCCAGATATCGACCCAAAGAGATTCCAGCAGGTGGCCGCGTTGCAGGCTACCTTGAGAGTCTCGGAACGAATCGGGGCACCAATATACGTTATCGTCTGGTCGGTGCCGAATTTGACAAAGTAGCCCTCACCACATTTCAGCGTGTCCCTCACCGCATACTGTCCAGTCGTTGTGTCCCAGTACTTCGCCACAGTGGTAGCCGTGGGCCAGACGTCTGTCTTCTTGAAGCTGAAGACGGTGTCGGGAACACTCGCCATATTCCAATAGCCGATAATCGGTGCATTCACCGTGAAGATACCGAAGCGGGCAGTGTAGAGTTGATGAACGCCGTAATTATTACCTCCATAATTGATAATGGTTCTGTTGTCGTTCCAGCACGGAAAGGCGTAGTCGGCATTCGAGGTGATCCCTATGTAGTCTCCCGCGTAATACTGAGCTACATTGTAGCCATTAATTTTTGCTGGTGTGTACGCTGTATCACTGATCTGATAGTTGGGAAAGGTTTGTGCGCCATCGACGCTTCGGGCCATGTAGACTTGCGTGAGCTTATTATTCGTCGAATCGATTCGGCTGTCATAGAAAACGACGTTGACCGCGCCGTACTGATCGACATTCACTGATGGGAACCATTGATGCGTCTGCGTATTATCGTTATTTACTTTAATGAGCTGACCGCCCTGATCAATTCTGACGTTGTTTAATCCCAACCATGTGCTGCCACTGTCTTTGGATTTTATCATCATGATGTCAGGATTCTGTGGCTTGGTGCTGCGAACCCCATTCGACCATGCCAGGTAGATCGTTCCGCGATTTGGTCCGGTCGTTCTGTCAATGTCCATCCATGGAAAACTGTGCACATTAATCGAATCGGCCTTCGAAAGTCTACCATGCGTACCAAAGAAGGTGCCTGATTGGAACGGGATTCTAAATGCACCCGTCCAAGTCTGTCCGCCATCATACGATCGATTGAACCCGAGACCGGTCTCTTTGCCACCAGCCGCATCATAGTAAGCCCAGGTTGCAAAAAGCTCGCCTCTTGGTCCAACACTAAGATTAACTCCTTGAGCGTGGTCATATCCACTTCTTCCGCTGATATTTAACGTATCGCTAAAGCTTTGACCTCCATTGGTAGAGCGTTGGAAATAAACCGGGTTAAGAGGAGGAATATCGAGGCGCGTAAAATCCGTCCACCCGAGATAGGCATAATTCTTAAACGGGCTGGAAGAATTCACGTCGATTGTCACGTGGGGTTTGTCGGGCTGATAACCAGTATGATGGATTTGGGAGTCGGGACCCCATGTGCCCGTAGAAGCCAAGTATCTCTTGACATATAGGCGATATACGGGGTTAGCGAAGTTTGTTACCCGGATGAAGCTGTAGAAGATATTGCCTACGGTATCAACACCAACCGCCGGATCGAAGAGGGCAGAGTCGGCTGAACCGAAGAAATCATCGCTTCCCGACCATTGGGATCCTGTGTTTGATGAAGTGTAGGTTCCTTGTACTTGGCGCGTGACCGCATTGAAAGGGGTCGCAGTATTGGTGGCAACAAAGAGATTGTTCGTGCTCCGTGGATAAATGGTAATTGAAGGTTCAGATTGATGGAAATTTGTGTTACGATGAAGTGCAATGTTGTGGTAATTGGACGGCGTCGCAAGAATTGAGGGCGAGCCCAGGGGCGAGCTCGGCAGACTACTAGGGGGCGGCAAATAGTCCGTCGCATCCGGATTTGATTGCGCATTGGCCGCCGCGAATGATGTCACTGAGACCCCAATCAACCACGCGCACCGATATAAGAACGAGTTCTGTTTCATGGGGACCTCCACAGTGTTTGCAGCGAGTGGAATGGGTAAATTGCAATTGAAGGTGGTGCCTCGCTCGAGTCCTTATTTAAGTAATATCATTTTTCGTGTGCGCACGAGATCATCGAGTTTGAGTTGGTAAAAATATGCCCCACTTGGTGAACTGGAGAGATGGATTTGTACTTTGTGCCGCCCTACCTGCTCAATTCCACTCAAAACCTCGGCGATTCTTTCTCCTAATATGTTATACACAGTTAATTCCACCCTTCCTGCGTGAGGAAGATCAAACTCAATCACCGTCGAGGGATTAAAGGGATTGGGGTAATTCTGAAATAAGGTATAGTCACGAGGGATGTTCCCGTGCCGACCATGGACGCTTGTTGGATAGCCACCTGTCATGGTCCTCAGAATAGTCCCTTCCAATCCAATGAAACCGAGTAGTGTGTCATAAGGAAAATAGATCTTGTCGACAGATGAGGTCCCCATGCACAATCTTGTCCATGTCAGCCCGCCGTCGTTCGTTCTAGAGATGAGATTGTTTCCTCCCCCGGCATAACCGGATTGACCACCATCTGGGAAATAAATTGACTTATAGCCGTAATTTGCGCTATCGATCGCAAACCACATGCTTCCTCCGTCAGTGGTCTTGAGGATTCGACCGTTGCCGGGGATGAAGCCGATGTCGGGGTCTGACGGGAACTCTAGGTCGTTTAGACCGTAGCCGGGATTGTTATACCGGAGAAACCAGTTATTGCCACCATCCGTTGTCTTGTATACACCCTTCACCCCACCGCCAACATTTTGACCAGTCAAGGCATAGCCGATCTTGGATTGTTGGGGGGGGAAACTCAGTTTGTCGATGGCCACCGTTGAGTCTTTCAACACTTCCCGCCAGTGCAAACCCCCGTCCGTCGTTCTCTCAATGAATCCTATTGGACCCCATAAGGGAGGTCCAATGCCGCCAGACACAAATCCGGTATCAGCATCCATCGGAAAGGCTGAACTATAGATTGTGAACGAAGAGTTCCTCGGTGGAGGAAGGGCAGTCCAAGTTGATCCGCGATCTATTGTCTTGAGCACAGTATTGTCGCCCGCCGTGTATCCAATCACTCCATCAGATGGAAACTTGATAACTCGCAACGTATTTGTGATCCCCGTCCCGATGGTATCCCAGCTCTCGCCAAAGTCGAGCGTTCTTAAAAGTAATCCATCTCCCCCGACTATAAAACCCTGTCCAGTCCGAGAGAAATACCAGTCGATAGTGTTCCCTAGACTGTGAAGAAAATTTGTCCACGTCGTCCCCCCGTCCGTGGTCTTTAGTATTGCTCCATTGTCGCCAATTGCATAACCAGCTTCACGACTAACGAACGTGACATCGTAGAGGTTACCCACATCACCGCCTCCTGAGAGTCGAAGCCACGACGCTCCTCCGTCAGTTGTCTTGAGAATCCCGCCGGCCTCGCCAACGACGTACCCCGTGGCGGTATCCTGCGGGAAGCACAACTTGTGCTTGACGACTAGAAAGGGATCTGACAACGTAGTCCATGTCTGACCGCCGTCTCTGGTTTTCCAGAGCGGGAAAATGATGGGGTCGACACTGTTGCCTCCCGCAATGAAACCCACGCTCGTCCCGAGTGGAAATTGTACCGACAGGAAATCTTGCCCCGAGTAAGCCACACTCATGTTCTGTGTCCATGTACCTCCTCCATCGGTGGTTTTGAGGAGAACGCTACCAAAACCAACCGCCCAACCAGTGTCATTGCCGACGAACCAGACGTCTGCTAAGAAGAAAGGGGTCTGTCCCGTTGGATTCCAATGGCCTCCCCCATCCGTGGTCTTGAGGACAACTCCCGCCCCGGCGACATAACCTATTTGATCGCTCACTGGAAAGTGAACGCCGAGTAATACATCGCTGTAATTACTTTGCTGCTGGAACCAAGATTCGCCGCTATTTGTAGTCTTCAAGATCGTTCCACTGTCGCCTACAGCATAACCAATAGTTCCGTGATTCGGAAAATAGACCCTGTTCAGATCACTTCCAGTAACACACGTCTTCACATCCCATGTTTTTCCCCCATCGGTTGTTCTGATGATAGTTCCTACGTCTCCCACACAGAAGCCGGTATCGCGGTTGAGGAAGTACACCCCGAAGAGAGGATTCCCCTGGGGTTTGGGATTGATCCATTCCCAGGGCCCTGAGCTTGCAAGGCTACTCGATGTTATAGCAAACATTACAACAAGGGTGATGATTATTAGTCGAGTTTGCGAATAAGTGCGCTCACTCGGACGCCGCCGCAAGCCCCGTGCTACCGGCCGTCTTTCTTGTTTTCCTGCCAGAGAGGTCTTAATATCCAGAGGGGATGCAAGGGGTAATTGCGGAGAGGGGAAATTCCTATTCATGAGCAGATGGCCTCCCCATCCGCCGTGGCAGTATTCGTGTCGGCGGGCGAGACAAGAGCAAAGGAGTCCCTTCGATCATGCCATTCCCTCACTCAAGCGGTCCAAGCTAAATTAGATGGGACTAGAGGGGGCGCAGACTTTTGCGGGCGACATGATTGCGG
Source organism: uncultured Chlorobiaceae bacterium (assembly GCA_964512655.1). Lineage (GTDB taxonomy): Bacteria > Bacteroidota > Ignavibacteria > UBA10030 > SZUA-254 > VBOC01. Next base: position 34,447 of record CAZEJT010000013.1, read on the forward strand.
TGACGCGTCCGAGTCTCCCCCCTTTGAGGATAGAGCAATTTAAAACCCTCGGCGGCCAAAGTCAAGGCTGGGTTGCATAGAAGGGGGTCACAACTACATTTACCTATTGGTTCTGCTGGAGCCCAATGAACATCACAATCCGACAACTGACTAATTCCATTCTTAAAAGCAGAACATTAGCAGTGGTCGAAGCGCGTGTGATTATTAGCGGGCGAATACCTGCGTCCCTTCGGTTAAGGACACGCGGCGTCTTATGCCCACAGAACCCTCATTTGTGATTATGGCCTAATAATGCTATATTGTATGGAGTAATCCCTTAGAAAACGGAGAATCTCATGAGAAAAGGAATCCATCCAGCATATAAGAGGTCAATAGTTACCTGCGTCTGCGGGAACACGTTCGAGACGCGATCCACAGGCGGCAATCTGAAAATCGAAATCTGCTCCAAGTGCCATCCCTTCTTCACCGGGAAGCAGAAGCTCGTCGATTCGGCCGGCCGCGTGGAACGATTTAACAGGAAATACGCCAAGAAGACCCAGGCAGCTCCCGCGACCGCTTGATGCGGGTTTAATCGCTCGTACGTCTACAAACGGAATTCCGGCACATCGGGATTCCGTTTTTGCTTCCTTCTGGCCGAATGCAGCTCTGCATCTTCGAAGATATCAATTACCGCGGCTTTCTTCCCGTCGCGTATCTGAGGCCGGTATCGGGATTTCGCTCCGGCACAGCCACGCTCGGCGAGAAGATCGCCGCATGTCTGCCGCGAACGCAGTACTCGCTCAGGGTCCGTCCCGATCTGGCCGAGTTCTGGACGGAGGAAGAGAGGAGCGTTCCGGTAGACGCGCTGCACGAGGAGGATACGTGGTTCGTCAACGCCAGGGTCGTCGCGGATGAGCATCTTGCGCGGCTCCTTGGCCGCAAGAGGCCCCGCCAGTGCGCGTACTTCAGCGGGGGAGAAATCGCCGCGGCCTGCGTGGAGGGAAAGCACGTCAGATCGGCCGAAGGACCGCGCAACGAGCCGATCGGGCCGGATAATTTTTCCGGATTCCCCCATGAGGCGTTTGAAGGAACGCTCGTCCGGTATCCCTGGGACCTCGTGGCGGTCAACGCGCGTGAGATAGAGAAGGATTTTGCGCGGCCCTCCAAGGGCCGCAGAAACGGAGTGCGGGCGCGCGTGCAAAGGGGAGCATTCCTGCTTAACCGGAAGAACATCCGCCTCTCGCCGGGATGCGTTGTGAATCCGGGAGCCGTGATCGACGCCGGTCAGGGACCCGTGATCCTGGGCTCCAACGTCACCGTCATGGCGCACGCGATGATCCAGGGTCCCGCCTTCATCGGCGACAACTCGCTGATCAAGGCGGGCGCGAAGATCTACCATGGGACATCCGTCGGACCCCACTGCAAAGTAGGGGGGGAAGTCGAGGCATCAATCATCCAGTCCTATTCCAACAAGCAGCACGACGGCTTCCTCGGGCATTCGTACCTCGGGAGCTGGGTCAATATCGGAGCGGGAACGAATACGAGCGATCTGAAGAACACATACGGCCGCGTCAGGGTGCGGCTGGGAGACGAGGAGATCGACACGGGGCTCCAGTTCGTGGGCCTGACCATGGGCGACCATTCGAAAACAGGAATCGGGGCCCTCTTCAGCACCGGCACTATCGTGGGAGTATCGTGCAGCCTTCCGGGCCCTGCGCCGCCGCCAAAGTATGTTCCCTCGTTCTCGTGGGGAGAGAAAGGCGCGTTCACCGTCTACGATCCGGGCAAGGCGGTGCTCACCGCCGAGCGGGTGATGGCCCGCCGCGAGGTGCGGATGGGGTCTGCGTACGAGCGACGGATGCGCGATGTCTTCTCGATGACCGATTCGGAGCGCAGGAAGGCGGGAATCGCCTGAATGGCCTCTCAGATCGCTGAAGGACAGACGCTCTACTCGGGGCCGCGCGGAACGGCGGTAAAGATCCTGAACAGGATCGAGCGGACCGACTCCTACCTCGACAAACTCCTCGACGTGGAGCTGCGGTCTCCCGAGCTTTCGGATCCCGACAAGAACCTCCTCGCGGAGATCGTGCACGGCGTGATGCGCTGGCAGGGACGGCTCGACTGGGTCCTGAACGGGTTCACCCACGGCAACTTCTCGAAGTCGGAGGTGAACATCAAGAACACGGGGCGCGTGGCGCTCTACCAGCTCCTCTTCCTCTCGAACGTCCCGCATTACGCGGCGGTGAACGAGGCCGTCGAATTCATCAAGCGGATCCGCGGCGAAAAATCGGGCCACCTGATCAACGCCGTTCTTCGCAATATCATCCGCAGCCTCGATGCGATCCACTATCCAAAGCCGGAGGAGGACCTCGGCCAGTACCTTGCCGTCTATTACTCGCATCCGCTCTGGATGGTGAGAAGGTGGATGACCCGCTTCGAGCGGGAAGAGCTCGAGCGGTTTCTCGCCGTCAACAACGAGGTGCCGGGCCTGACCCTCCGCATCAACAGGCTGAAAATAGCGCCGGCCGAGTTTCTCTCGATGCTCGACAACGCGAAGATCACCTACCAGGGGTCGAGCTTCATCGACCATTTCATCAAGCTCAGGAGCCTCTCCGGGATCGGACAGATGAAAATGTTCCAGAGCGGGCTCTTCTCGATCCAGGACGAGAGTGCGGCGCTGCCGGTGCTCCTCCTCGATCCGAAGCCGGGAGAGAGGGTGATCGATCTCTGCGCGGCGCCGGGGGGCAAGACGACCTTCGTCGCGGAGTTGATGCGCAACGAGGGGGAGATTCTGGCCGTCGACAAATACGAAAGCAGGCTGCACATCGTGAGCGCGAACTGCGAGCGGCTGGGAATCCGGAACGTTCAGCTCCATGTCGCCGATGCCTCCACGCTCGAGGCTCCCCCCGCGGAGAAAGTCATCATCGACGTTCCCTGCTCCGGGCTCGGAGTCCTGCGCAAGAAGCCCGACATCAAGTGGAAGCGGGAGCCGGAAGATATCCCGCGCCTCGCCCGCCAGCAATCGAGCCTCCTCGAGAGGGGCTCCCAGCTCGTGAAGCCGGGCGGCGTGCTGGTGTACAGCACCTGCACGACCGAGCCGGAAGAAAACGCCATGCAGGTGGCGGCGTTTCTGGAGCGGCACCCGGAGTTCAGGCTCGACGAAGCATCGCAGTACGTCAACAAGTCGGTCGTTACCCCGTGGGGTTCGGTCGAGACATTCCCCCACCGTCATCACATCGACGGCACCTTTGCGGCGCGTCTCGTGCGGTCGGGGGCGCCCGGGAACGGCCGCCAATTGGAGCCGGCCCCCGCATGAAGGCGATTGTGAAAGAGAGGCCCGTGGAGGGACGCGAATGGAAGAGGGGGCTGTCGCTCATCGAGAGGCCCGAGCCGGCCGTGGAATCGTCCACCGACGTCAAGATCCGCGTCGTGGCCGGGGCCATCTGCGGAACCGACGGGGGTATTTATGACTCTAAGGACTCCCTCCGCCGCGAAATGCTGAAGGCGGAGAGGTCGCCCGTGATCATCGGCCACGAATTCTGCGGCAGGATTACGGACGCAGGCACGAAGGCGAAAGAGATCATCGCCGAGTCGGTGATCAGACGCGGGCGCGCCATGAAGCCCGTCTCCACATTCATCGGGCGGCGGAACGCCAAACAGCTTTCGAAAGACGGCAACCTGTTCGAACTCCTCGGCCTGCACTTCTACGCCTCTGCCGAAATGCACGTCACCGACGGAACCTGCTACCAGTGCCGTCTCGGCGAGCGACACGTCTGCCAGAACACGGTCATCAAGGGCGTGCACGACGACGGGGCGTTCGCCTCGCACGTCGTTGTCCCCGCCGAGAACCTCGTGCTCTTCGGAGAGGGAGAAGTCCCCCCCGACATCATCGCCTTCATGGACGCGCTCGGCAACGCGACGCACACGGTGCAGTCGGTCCCCACCAAGGGGGACACGATCGCGATCCTCGGCTGCGGCGTGCAGGGGCTGATGGCTGCGGCCGTCGCGAAGTATGCCGGGGCGAAGAAGATCCTCGTCACCGACGCCTCGCACGGAAGGATGAGCCACGAAAAGCTGGCGGCAACGCGCTTCCGCCTTGCGCGCCTCTACGGAGCAGACGCCTGCTTCGACGTCTCGCTCCCCGAAGAGCATGAAGCGTTCCTTCAGAGGGTGAAGAAGGAGACGAACGGCACGGGAGTGGACGCGGTGTACGAGATGTCCGGGAGCTACAGGGCCTACGAGGACGCGTTCCGGGTCGTCCGGATGGGAGGGGCCATCTCGCTCCTCGGGCTTCCATCGGGCGTGATGCAGATGGACTTTGCGAAAGACGTGATCTTCCGGGGCGTCACAATCCACGGCATCATCGGCCGCAGGGTGTTCGAGACATGGGACCTGATGCGGGAGATCCTGAAAAAAGGGCTCGCCCAAAAGTTTCTCTCCTCCGGATTCATTACCCATGATCTTCCACTGGAAAAGTTCGAAGAAGGTTTTGCGGCGCTGAGAGACGGGGACGGGTTGAAGATTTTGCTACGTCCGTAAATTTGGGTAGTGCATCAACATCCGGGAGACGCGCGGGCTAAAGCCCGCGCCTACCGATCGCGGAAAGGATATCGAGAACATGAGTCATTACCTGAATTCAAGACACAGCGTTCACACCGTAGAGTCATGACAAACGTCCACGATCTGATGCGCGCCGAGCTCGGCCGCCTCGAGGAGTCGAAGACATTCAAGTACGAGACAGCGATCGAGAGCCCCCAGGCGGGGGAGGTGACTGTCAAGGGGAAGAAGGTCGTCATGCTCGCCTCGAACAATTATCTCGGCCTCTCGAACCACCCGAAGGTCAAGGCCGCGGCGATCCGCGGGATCAAGGAGTACGGGTACGGGGTGGCGTCGGTCAGGTTCCTCTGCGGGACGCTCGACATTCACCGCGACCTCGAGAAAAAAATAGCCGCATTCGTGGGCTGCGAGGACTCGATCCTCTACTCCTCCTGCTTCGCGGCCAACGAAGGGTTTTTCGCCTCACTCGTGAACGAGAAACTTGGGGTCGAGCGCTACAGGGACATCATCTACAGCGACCGGCTGAACCACGCGAGCATCATCGACGGCCAGCGCCTCTGCCGGCCCGAGCTGGCCGATAAGAAAATCTACGGGCACGCCGATATGGCGGAACTGGAGCGGCTCCTTGCGGAAGACGGGGAGCCGGACGAGCGGTTCCGGATCGTCGCCACCGACGGAGTGTTCAGCATGGAAGGGGATCTCGCGCCTCTCGAGAAGATTGTTCCGCTCGCGGAGAGGTACGGCGCAACGCTGTTCGTGGACGACTCCCACGGCATCGGAGTCTGCGGAGCCGGGGGGAGGGGAACTCCCGAGGCCACGGGAACGAGAGGCAAGATCGACGTCCTCAGCGGCACGCTGGGGAAGGCGATAGGCGGCGCGGCTGGCGGGTACATCGCAGGCACAAGCGACATGATCGCCTACCTCAGGCAGAAGTCACGCCCCTACACATTTTCCAATTCGCTCCCTCCGCCGATCGTCTACGGCGCCATCGAGGCGTTCGACCTCCTGACGAATGACAAATCCATCGTGCGCCGCCTGCACGAGAACACGGAATACTTCCGGAAGCAGATCGCGGCGCTGGGGTTCACGATTCTCGAGGGGACTCATCCGATTGTGCCCGTGATGCTGGGCGATGCGGCTATCGCGCAGGACATGAGCGCCGCGCTTCTGAAGGCGGGCGTGTTCATCAAGGGTCTCTGGTTTCCGGTGGTTCCCAAGGGCGAAGCCCGGCTCCGCGCCCAGATCTCGGCCGCGCTGACGAAGGGCCAGCTCGACCGGGCTCTCAACGCCTTCGAGCAGGTGGGAAAGAAGATGAAAGTATTATGAAGACAGAAAACGAGGAATGACAATGAAGCAGCTTACGGAATCAAACGTACTCGATGCGCTACGCCGGGTGAAGGACCCGGATCTGCACCGGGATATCGTGGAATTGAATTTCATCAAGAACCTGAGCATCAAAGGGAGCGACGTCAGCTTCACAATCGAGCTGACCACGCCCTCCTGCCCGGTGAGAGACCAGCTGAAGGCCGAGGCGGAGAAATCGGTCCGGGATGAAATCGCAGGCGTAGGGAAGATCAGCGTTGAGATGACCTCGAACGTCCGGACGAGCCCGGGCCAGCAGCGGGCCAATCTCCTCCCCGGTGTCAAGAATACCATCGCGGTCGCAAGCGGAAAGGGGGGCGTGGGGAAGTCGACCGTCGCCGTAAACCTTGCCGTCTCGCTCGCCCTCGACGGCGCGTCGGTCGGGCTGATCGACGCCGACATCTACGGGCCGAGCATCCCCCTCATGATGGGGATAGGGACGAGGCCTCAGGTGGTCGATCAGAAACTGGTCCCCCTGCGGGCGCACGGCGTCGCGGTGATGTCGATCGGGTTCCTGGTCGATCCCATGCAGGCCGTGATCTGGCGGGGCCCGATGGTGAGCGGAGCGCTCAAGCAGTTCATGTCGGACGTAAACTGGGGCCCGCTGGACTATCTGATCTTCGACCTGCCGCCGGGAACCGGCGATATCCACCTTACGCTCGTGCAGTCGATCCCGCTCTCGGGAGCGGTGATTGTTACGACGCCTCAGGACATCGCGCTTGCGGACGCGCGCAAGGCGTACAAGATGTTCGAGAAGGTGAACGTTCCGGTGCTGGGAATCGTCGAGAACATGAGCTACTACGTCTGCGCGGGATGCGGCCGCAGAGAGGAAATCTTCGCGACCGGCGGAGGCCGGAGGGCGGCAGCGGAGCTTGGAACCACGTTCCTCGGAGAAATTCCGATCTACACTCCGATCCGCGTCGGGGGAGACATCGGGAATCCCATCGTGACGTTCGAGCCAGATTCCGAGCAGTCGGAGAAAATCCGGCAGATCGCCCGCTCGATGGCGGCGCAGGTGAGCATCCGCCAGTTCGAGGGGGCCGCGAAGCCTGAGATTGAGATCAGCCTGGGGTGACGAGGGTGATGGAAACCGGGGCGCTGAAAGAGCGTGTGGAGCAGGCGCTGGACGAGTGCCGGCCCTTTCTCCACGCGGACGGCGGGGATATCGAGCTGATCGAGATCCGGGAGGGGGGCGTCGCGGTGCTGAAGTATCACGGGACCTGCGCGATTTGCCCCATGTCGCCGATGACGCTGAGGGCGGGGTTGGAGCGTGCGGTGCTGAGGGCGGCGCCGGAGATTAAGAGGGTGGAGGCCGCCTCAAAGTAGGGTGGGCGCGGTGCGCCCAGAGAAGCGTTCCGCCGCGGAGCGGCGGAACGAACGAAGAGGAGGCGGCTGGTGTCACGGTATGGACCGTGACACCAGTTTTAGTTTTCGGGCCGACGTTAGCGCGGGCTGAAGCCCGCGCCTACCGAGCAAGTTTCCGGGCAGACGGTAACGCGGGCTAAAGGCCGCGGCTACGAAAAGTGGTTTCAGATTGTGGAAAGCTCCGTAAGGTGTCGGTCTTTGATCAGGAGGATGCGGCTCCCGGATTTGCGGACCAGATCGTAGTTGTGAGTGGCCATGAGAACGGCCGTCCCGCGGGCGTTGATCTTTTTCAGGAGCTGAAGGATTTCGAGCCCGGTGCCTGTGTCGAGATTTCCCGTAGGCTCGTCCGCCAGGATCGCGAGAGGCTCGTTGACAAGGGCCCTGGCGATCACAACCCTCTGCTGTTCCCCTCCGGATAGTTCGTGCGGCATATTGCTCCGCTTATGGCTGAGGCCGACGTCGGCAAGCACCTGTAGGACGCGTTTACCGATCTCGGAGCGCCGCGCACCCGTGACTTCGAGCGTGAAGGCCACGTTCTCATACACGTTCCTGTCCTCCAGCAATTTCAAGTCCTGAAAGACGATCCCCAGAGTCCTCCGCAGTTTCGGGATATCCCTTCGCCGCGCGCCCGGGCTTTTGAATTCGCCCACCGTCACCGACCCCTGCTCGGGCATCAGATCGAAATAGATCAGCCTGAGGAGCGTCGTTTTTCCCGCGCCGGTTTCTCCGACGAGAGAGACGAACTCTCCCGTGCGTATGGCCAGCGAGACATCGGCAAGGACGGGCTGGAGGTCGAAGGAGGCAGAGACCCCCTCGAAGCGGATCACGGTCTCGCGCGTCCCGGCGGTACGCTCGACGACCGGGGGCGTAAGTTCGCTCATCGGTTTGTCCCCGGCTTTACGCGCCGCCTGTTCGAGATGACCGACACGGCAAGCCTGATCGCCTCAATCATGCTGCCGGGATTCGCGACACCCTTTCCCGCGATATCGAAGGCCGTCCCGTGGTCGGGCGATGTCCGGACGATCGGCAAACCCGCGGTGAAATTCACCCCTGAATCGAACCCCGTCAGTTTCAGCGGAATAAGTCCCTGATCGTGGTACATCGCGAGCACGGCGTCATACGAGCGGTGCGAAGCCGCGCCGAAGAAACCGTCCGCGGGGAAGGGACCCCGGGCGTGAATGCCCATGCGCCGCGCCCTCTCGAGCGCGGGCCCAATGACCCGCTCCTCTTCCCGTCCGAGCCGTCCCTTCTCGCCCGCATGTGGGTTCAAGCCGAGAACGGCGATCGAGGGGGAAGAAATCCCAAAGTCATGCCTGAGCGAGGCGTTCACCACCTTGAGCTTTGCGATGATCAGCGCAGCCGAGATTGAGGAGGCCACATTCCGGAGCGGAACATGCACCGTTGCGAGCGCGACTCTGAGCGAGTTCGCGATCAGAAGCATGGCAGAATAGCGCGCGCGCGACCGGGAGGTCAGGAACTCGGTCTGTCCGGGAAACCTGTATCCGGAAAGGAACATCGCTTCTTTGGAGACCGGGGCGGTGACCATCCCCTCGACCCTGCCGCCGAGGCAGAGGCCGAGTCCAAGTTTGAGAGCGCGCGCGGCTTCCAGGCCGCTTTCCCGGCTGACTTTCCCGGGCTGGATTTTCGACGGGAGCGAGCCGCCCGGCTGAATCACACGAATCGCGGAGCGGTCGGAAGAGGCGGGCGCGGAATTCCACGTCTCGAATCTCATCGCATAGCCCAGCCGCCGAGCATAATGTGCAAAGACATCCGGCGAGCCCACCAGAACCGGGGTGCATATCCTCTTCACGTTAGGCGACCGGATGCTCTTCAGGACGACCTCGGGGCCGATCCCGTTGTAATCTCCCATCGTGATGGCGAGGACCGTTTTCTTTTTCATATCCGGCCCGTTTCTACGAGCTTGTACTCGCCGTGGTGCTCTTTGTCGACGAAGACGAGCCGGGTGTGGAGCATCGGATACATCCACACTTCCTCAGGGTCGCTCGAGGGCCTGAGTGTCCGTTGGATCGAAGCCGGCGGACCGTACAGGATGTACGCCTTGCCGCGGTCGGACCTCATCCCGTTCGGATCCTTGAGAGAGCCAAGATTATCCGTCGCGTAATCGACCCTCGTGTAATATTCGGCCAGACGCTCGTTGTATGCGGTCGCGGGAGTCGGGTCGAGGCGTTTCCAGAACGAGTCGAAAAGTTCCTGCTGGCGCTCGCGCGAGGCCGAACGGATCTCCTGCATGAGCGTGTCGCCTGCGACGTACCGCAGCGCGTCAACCGCCTGCCTGAGGTTCCGCAAGGATCGCGGCATGTCGATCCACCGTATGCGGAACGGATAGCTGGCCGATGACTGCAAGCCCCCGGCCGTTACGCGCGTCTCCATCTCGTAGTTCCCCTGGGGAAGGGTGTCGCTGACCGCGGGAGTCCAGAGGGAATAGCGTCCGGTTTTTGCCCCCCCGACGACGCGGTACGAGTAGCCTTCCTCTCCCTTCACCGGTTCAAGGAATCTCGTGCCGCTGGCGGGGACCGGCGTAAGCCGCTCGCGCGGACGCGACGTATCGGAAGCGTTCCCCGGGTGCGCGGCGCGGATGGTGAAGGAAGCGCTCACCGAATCGATGGGCGCGCGGGAGGTGAACTCAACGTACCCGAATGCGCGCTTACCGAAGGGGAGGTCTCCTCCGAGACTAGCGGGCGCCACAGTGCCCGAGTCGGTCGCGCTCGAATCGGTAAGAAAGAGCGCGTCCGAAATCTCCGCGGGGCGGGCGGAAAAGTCTCTGAGCAATACACTCCTCCCCCGGTCCATAAACCTCCTGCTCGATTCGCGATCGCTTACCTCGGTGACGACCGTGTACTCACCCGGAGGGAGGTCGCAGGAAAACATCTCCTCGACGAACTTTTCGCCCTTCGGGTTCGGGCTCTGATCCGGCGAGGGGATTTCCCGCCGGAAGATGTTCCTCGCCCTGGTGGCGCGGGACTTATCGAGCACTTCGATTGCCACATCCGTCCGCGCCACGAAAGGCGCGGACGCGGATTCGGGGTTCGAGCGCACGAAGATGAAGAAGGAGAGGGGAACACCGACGTTGACGTCGAGACGGCTCATCCCCGGCTTGTCGGAGATGAGATTACGGGTTTCGGTGAACACGGGTGCACCTTCGCGGAAGCCGCCCTCGTCTCGCCGGGGGGCCCCGCAGGAACAGAGGAGAGCCGCGAGGATGAGAAATCCCGCAGATGGGAGGCGCATTCGGTTCTCTGAGACGCGCGGTCTAAAGACCGCGCCTACCGGATGCGGCGAGACTCCGGCGGCCGTTGATAGATATCGGGCTGTCTTGCCCCTCACGAGGCATTTCGGTTCCTGAGGGATCAGGCCGAGTTCCAATTCTTGAGGAACTGGACGAGGAGACGGACTCCGACCCCCGAGCCGCCCCTGGGGGCGTATGGGAGCGATTCCTCGAGGATCGCCGTGCCGGCGATGTCGAGGTGCACCCACTTGTACTCGCCCACGAACTTCTTCAGGAAGAGGGCTGCGGTGATGGCCCCCGCCCACCGCCCGCCGACGTTTTTCACGTCTGCGACGTCGCTTTTGATTTGTTCGTTGTATTCATCAAACATGGGTAGCTCCCACACCCGCTCGTACGTCGCTTCGCCGGCGGTCTTGAGCGCCGCCATCAGCGACTCGTCGTTCCCCATCATCCCCGTCGCGTGGTGGCCGAGGGCCACGACGCACGCGCCGGTGAGGGTGGCCAGGTCGATGACCGCCTTCGGCTTGTAGGTCGACGCATAGACGAGCGCGTCCGCGAGCACGAGCCGCCCTTCGGCGTCCGTGTTATCCACCTCGGAGGTCTTTCCTCCGTAATGTCTGATGATGTCACCCGGCTTCAACGCGGAACCCCCGAGGAGGTTCTCCGTGGCCGGGATCAGCCCGACCAGGTGAACCGGAAGATCGAGCCGCGAGGCGGCTTCGAGCGTTCCGATGACCGCCGCCGCTCCGCTCATGTCCATCTTCATCTCCGCCATGGCGGCGGCGGGCTTGATCGAGATCCCGCCACTGTCGAAGGTGATGCCTTTCCCGACCAGAACGATCGTGTCAAGATCCTTCCGCCCGGAGTTGTGCTCGAGGATGATGAACCTGGGGGGCTTGTCGCTGCCGGAATTGACGGCGAGGAGGCCGCCAAACCCGATCCGCTCGACGCGCTTCTTGTCCCACACTTCGGCACGGTAGCCGTGCGCGAGCGCCGATTTCCGCGCGGCGTCGGCGAGGGTCTCCGGAAACACCTCGTTGCCGGGCGCGTTCTCCAGATCGCGGGCAAACGAGACCGCCTCGCACACGATCCGGGTTTCATGGAGCGACTTTTTGATCTCCTTCGCCCGGGCTTCGGCTTCGCTGAAGAGCGTCACCTCCTGAACCGTCCGTTCGTGCTTTTCCTTCTCGGTGAAGTATTTGTTGAACGAATAAAGGGCGAGAGCCGCGCCCTCGAGGAGCGCCTGAGAAGTCTCACGAAGCGCACCGTCCGTGCTGTCGGACGGGAAGGCGAATGCAAGCCGCTTCGCCTTCGAGGCGCGCGCCTGCTTTGCCGCGAGCGCCGCACCGCGGCGGTAGCGCTCGAGGGCGCCGTTCTGGTCGGGTTTTTCCTTCCCAAGGCCGACGACGAAGAGGCGGGGCGATGCCATCGCGCCGTCGGTGAAGAGCGCGAGGACCTCTCCTTCCTTTCCGGCAAACTTCTCGAGCTCCACCGCTTTGTCGATCCGTTTCCCGAGGATCTTCCGGAGGCCGGAGATCTCCTCTCGCAGGAGCGCGGGCTCTTCGTTGACGAACACGGCCACCGCGTCTGCGCGCATGCGCCGGAGCGAGGACCGTTCTGCGTTAAGTCTGATCATGAACCTTTCCTTTCCTTATTTGGTATTGACTGCATCGACGTATGTACCGGCCTTCGCTATCACTTCAGGCACGATGTCCCCTATTGTTACGTCGAAGATCCGGGCGCCGGCCGCGTTGAGGTGGCCGTTGCCGCCGAATTCCTTGGCTAATTGGTTGACCGGGATGTCGCCCTTCGACCGGAAGCTGATCTTGACGCCGTTCTCAAGCTCGTTGAAGAGGATCCCCACGGCGACTCCCTGCACCCCCATCGCGAAGTTCGTGAAATTGTCCGTTTCGACCTCGGTGGTGTTCGTCTCGGCGAACATCCTTCTGGTGCAGACGATGTAGGCGAGCTTCCCCCCGTAGGCTGTCTTCATCGAATCGAGCGCCTCTCCGAGGAGGCGCATCCGTCCGAGGCTCGCGCTCTCGTACACGTTGACGAAGATGTCCGTGGGATCCGCGCCGCGCTCGATGAGGTAAGCGGCGATGCGGTGGATCTCGGGATCGGTGCGCGGAAACCGGAACGAGCCGGTGTCCGTCATGATCGCGGCATACAGCGCGCGGGCGATCTCGCGCGTGATCGAAACCCCGGCCCATTCCCCGATCATCCTGTAGACGATCTCTCCCGTCGAGGTGGCCCCTTCGTCGATCACGTAATGGTCGGCGAACTGCTCGGGATCGAGATGGTGGTCGATCACCACCTTGACTCCCTTCGCCTCGCGAACCGCCGGTTCGAGGCTGCGCAGGCGGGAGGCCTGATTCGCGTCGAGGACGATGATCGCCTCCGCCCCGAGGATCTTCGCGCGATCGCGCTCGGGCGAGAACTGGACGATGTCGCCCGATGGGTCGAGCCAGCGGTAGTTGTCGGGAGTGGCGCTGTGATTGAGTATCGCCGCCCGTTTTCCCATCTGCCTGAGGGCATGGGCCATGGCGAGCTCGGAGCCGAGGGCGTCGCCGTCGGGATTCACGTGGGTCGTGAGAATGAACGAATTGTGCCGGGCGATAACCCCGGCCGCCCGGCGGATCGCCTCATTTGGATCCTGGGGCGGATCCTGTGGCTGTGCCTGTCGATCGATTGGATTCACGAGTTCGTAAAAAGAAGGCGATCCCGCCGCGCAGGATCGCCCGAGATTGGTACCGCGGAGGGACGAGGCGCCCCCGCCTCTGTTACTGAATGCTCCAGGTCTCCCCGTGATGGAGGAGTTTCTTCAGATCGCCCTCCCCCTGCTTCTGCACGGCCTGGCTGATCTGCCGGCCCACCTCCGCCTCATAGAGGGGCCGTTCGACCGAGTACACCACGCCGACCGGGCGCGGGAGCTCGGGAATGCTCGACATCCGGGCGAGGATGAAGGAGAGCATCGTATCCTTCTCGTTGTGGACGATCAAATCGCTCGCTGAGTAGCTTCCGTTCTTGATCTGCACGACGGTGGGGGTGAACCCGTCGAGCCGGATACCCTTGTCGCGCTCCTTGCCGAAGATCATCGGTTTTCCGTGCTCGATGAACACGACGTTATCTTCCTTGGTTTCCTTTTCCGTGTAGGTGAAGAACGCCCCGTCGTTGAACACGTTGCAGTTCTGGTAGATTTCCACGAAGGCAGTTCCCTTGTGCTCCGCGGCCCTGCGGATGACGGTCTGGAGGTGCTTCGGGTCGCGGTCGAGCGTCCGCGCGACGAACGAGGATTCCGCGCCGAGCGCCACCAGCAGCGGGTTGAACGGATGGTCGATCGAGCCGTAGGGGGTCGACTTCGTGATCTTCCCCACCTCGGAGGTAGGGGAGTACTGGCCCTTCGTGAGGCCGTAAATCTGGTTGTTGAAGAGAAGGATTTTCACGTCGAGGTTGCGGCGGCAGAGGTGGATCAGGTGGTTGCCGCCGATGCTCAGCCCGTCACCGTCGCCGGTCGCGACCCATACCGTGAGATCCGGACGGGCAATCTTCACGCCCGACGCAATGGCCGGGGCCCGTCCGTGAATGGAGTGAAAGCCGTACGTATCCATGTAGTACGGGAAGCGGCTCGAACAGCCGATGCCCGAGATCCAGACGATATTGTGTTTCGGGATGTTGAGCTCGGGCATGACGCGCTGGACCTGCGCGAGGATGGAGTAGTCGCCGCACCCGGGGCACCACCGCACGTCCTGATCCGACTGGAAGTCCTTTGCCGCCAGTTTGGCGGCCGGGACCTTCGGGGCTTCCTTGAGAGTTTCCTCAACGAGATTCATCATCGATCACCTATAGGATTTCATCTATTTTCTCTTCGATCTCGATCGCCTTGAAGGGCAATCCCTGGATCTTGCTCAGGGAGAGCGCCGGAACCAGGTACTTCGCCCTCAGGACCCGGGAGAGCTGTCCGAGATTCAATTCGGGCACGAGGATGTTCTTGAAGTTGTAGAGGATCTCGCCCACGTTCTTCTGAAACGGATTGATGTACTTCAGGTGGAGGTGGGAGACCGACTTTCCCTCGCGCCGCTTGTTCTCGACCGCGGTCCGGATGGCTCCATAGGTCCCGCCCCAGCCCACGACGAGAAGATCGCCCTTTATGTCGCCTTCCACGACGGCGTCGGGGATATCGTCGGCAATGCGGTCGACCTTGGCCTGACGCATCTTCACCATGAACTCGTGGTTCTCGGGATCGTAGCTCACGTTCCCGGTGATGTTCTCCTTCTCCAGTCCGCCGATCCTGTGTTCGAGGCCCGGCGTACCGGGGATCGCCCAGGGCCGCGCAAGAGTCTTCTCGTCGCGCGCGTAGGGCTGGAATCCCGCGGGATCGGTCCTGAAGGAGGGCCCGATGTCGGGGAGAGCGTCGGCATCGGGGATGAGCCAGGGCTCGGCGCCGTTCGCGAGGTAGCCGTCGGAGAGGCAGATTACCGGCGTCATGTACCTGATCGCCAGTCGCACGGCTTCGAATGCGGTGTTGAAGCAGTCGGCCGGCGTCGAGGCCGCAATCACCGGTATCGGCGCCTCGCTGTTGCGGCCGAAGACCGCCTGCATGAGGTCGGCCTGCTCGGTCTTGGTGGGAAGGCCGGTGCTCGGGCCGCCGCGCTGCACGTCGACGATGACCAGGGGGAGCTCGAGCATGACGGCGAGACCCATCGCCTCGCTCTTGAGCGCCATCCCGGGGCCGCTCGTCGTCGTGACGCCGATGGCGCCCCCGTAGGACGCGCCGATCGCGGAGGTGATCCCCGCGATCTCATCCTCGGCCTGAAAGGTCTTGACGCGGAAATTCTTGTACTTGGCGAGCTCGTGCAGAATGTCGCTCGCCGGCGTGATCGGGTAGCTGCCGAGGAAGAGGTCGAGGCGCGACTTCACGGAGGCCGCGATCAGGCCCCACGCGATCGCCTCGTTTCCGGTGATGCTCCTGTAGATCCCGGCGGGAAGCCGGGCCGGCTTCACCTCGTAGCGTGCGGCGAAGATCTCGGTCGTCTCTCCGAAGGCATATCCCGCCTTCATGACGCGGACGTTCGCCTCGACGAGCTCGGGGTTCTTCTTGAACCGCTCCTGGATCCACTTGATGGTCGGCTCCATCGGGCGCGAAAACATCCAGTACATCATGCCGAGGGCAAAGAAGTTCTTGCTCCGCTCCACCAGCTTGTTGGAAAGGCCCAGATCGTCGAGCGCATTGTGGGTCAGTTTCGTGATGCCGACCGAGTGCACCTGATACTTCGAGAGCGAATCGCCCTCGAGCGGATTGACGTCGTACCCCGCAAGCTTGAGGTTCTTGTCGTTGAACCCGTCGCTGTTCGCGATGATGATGCCGCCGTCGCGGAGGCTCCGGAGGTTGACTTTCAGCGCCGCCGGATTCATGGCCACAAGCACGTCGCACGCGTCGCCCGGTGTGTTGATCTCCGTCGATCCGAAGTGGATCTGGAATCCGCTGACGCCGAAGAGCGTCCCCGCGGGGGCGCGGATCTCGGCGGGATAGTCGGGGAGCGTGCTCAGGTCGTTCCCCAGGAGCGCGGTCGTGCTCGTGAACTGCATGCCCGTGATCTGCATGCCGTCGCCGGAGTCGCCCGCGAACCGGATCGTCACTTCATCGAGATTCCTAAAGGGTTTTGCCATGCGGTATCGTCAGCCAAGTTCGTTGAGAAACGGAAGCCACCGGGCCAGGTACCCGGAAATGACCGTCAGATAGTTGAACATGATGAGCGCGCCGACGGCCACGAGCATGACGCCGCCCACCACTTCGACGGTATGGAGATGCCTCTTGAACCTGTTGAAGGCGTTGAAGAACGCCGTGAGGCTCATTCCCGCAAGGAGGAACGGAACGCCGAGCCCGAGCGAGTAACTTGACAAGAGCACCATCCCCTTTCCGACGGAGTCCTGCTGGCTCGCGATGGCGAGTATGGCCGCAAGGATCGGCCCGATGCAGGGGGTCCAGCCGAACGCGAACGCCAGCCCCACAAGAAAAGCTCCGAGAAAGCCGAGGGGTTTCCCGCCCGTGTGGAAGCGTTTCTCGTAGTTCAGGAACGAGATCCGAAAGACGCCAATCATGTGGAGCCCGAAGACGATGATCACCACGCCGGCCACCTTGCTGATAATGCCGATCTGCTCGTGCAGGAATTTGCCCACGACGGTTGCGGACGCCCCGAGGGCGATGAATACGACGGAGAAGCCGAGGATGAACAGGACCGAGTTCGAGACGATCCTGTTCCTCACCTTCGCGCGGGTGGAGTCGCTCTGCATCTCATCGAACGTGACGCCCGAGATGAACGACAGGTAGCCTGGGACGATCGGAAGGACGCAGGGGGAGATGAAGGAGAGCAGGCCGAAAGCGAATGCCGTCAGAATTCCAACGTTTTCCACCTCATCTCCTCATAATAGCGAAACACACACTCTAAAATAGCGATTTTTGGCGGAAAAATCAACCGATGGGGGCGGTTGACCGCAGTAACGTCCTGGCGCCCCAATGAAAAGAACGCGCCCTGAAGGGCGCGGCTACAGGAAGAAGGGCGGACCGTTTACTCCCGGACGACCCACACCTTGAGCTTGCCGGTGACGCCCGAGGCGAGCCGGATGTCGACGGTGTAAATGCCGAGGGCCTTGATGGGCTCCTCGAGCTCCACCGTGCGCTTGTCGACGACGATCCCCTGCTCCCTCAGCGCGTCGGCGATCATCTGGTTGGTGACCGAGCCGAAGAGCTTGTCGTCCTCGCCGACCTTCATCTTGAGGGTCACGGACGTCTTCTCGAGTCCCGCGGCCACTTTTTCGGCCTGGTGGATCTCCTTCTTCTGCCGGTCGGCATGCTGTTTCTTCTCTTCCTCGAGGGTCTTCAGGCTTCCGGGGGTCGCGACGTAGCCGATCTTCCGGGGAAGGAGATAGTTGCGGGCGTACCCGTCCTTGACGTCGACGATATCGCCGATCTTGCCGAGTTTTTCAAAATCCTGACGCAGTATGATTTTCATAACGCTCCTTTTCGTGATTCCCGCCGTCAGCGGATCGTTTCGGATACGAAGGGCAGCATCGCGAGATGCCGGGCCCGCTTGATCGCCTGCACGAGCTGGCGCTGGTGGCGCGCGCACGTGCCGGTGATTCGCTTGGGGATGATCTTCCCCTGCTCCGAGACGAACCTCTGGAGCCGTTTCTCATCCTTGTAATCGATGTAGATCTCGTCGTTCTCGCAAAATCTGCAGACGCGGTGTTTTCTGATTTGCTGATCCGGTTTTGGCATGGTTTATCTTCCCTGTTGCTGATTCGTTGTCTGGTCCTTGATGAGATGCGATTCATCCCGTGAGAGAAACTTGTCAAATGATTCGTCCTCGACCATGACGAGCTCCTCCTCGTGCGCGGGATGCTGCGCGCCGGGCTGGGCCGCGTCGGCGGCCGGGCGCTTGTTGAGAAACTGTATCCGCCGGGCTTTGATCTCGATGATGTTCCTGTTGAACCCGTCCTCGGTCTTGAAGAGATGGCTCTGGAGCTCGCCGTCGATCAGGACCGCGCTCCCTTTCTTCAGCCGGTTGGTACACGAGTCCGCGAGCCGGTTCCACGCCACTACCCCCACGTAACACACCTCCTCCTGCCACTGATTGCTCGCGTCGCGGTACTTGCGGTTCGATGCGATCGAAAAGTTCGCTACCGGAGTGCCGTTGGTGGTATGGCGGAACACGGGGTCCTTGGTGAGGTTTCCGGCGATGATGATGTAATTCAATTCAGGCATTTTCAAATCGGCCATGGTCATTCCCTCGGCAAGTTGATGATGGTGATCGATTCGCGTGAACTGATGTTACCGGGCCTTCGCCGGATCCTGTTCGCCGGGTTCGTCTTCAAAGAGAGGTTTCTTGGGCACCTCGGGTGCGGGGGCCGGTTCCGCCGTGACGACCGGCGCTGCGGAAGCCGCCGCAGGGGTTGCGGTTGGCGCCGCGGCAACAGAAGCCGCCGGCATCGCCGCAGGAGGGGCCGCCGGAGCACTCCTGCGCGCCTTTAACGCGCGGGGATCAACCTGGATTGTGAGAGAACGGAGGAAGTTCTGGTCGAGCTGGAAGGTCCGCTTGAGTTGAGCGATAACGGGTTCGGTGCCGACGAACTCGATGTTCGTATAGTACCCGTTATTCTTTTTCTGGATGGTATAGGCGAGGCGCTTTCTGCCCCACCTGTTGACGGCTGTGATCTCGCCGCCGTTGCGCGTGATGACTTCCTGGATATGGCCTACCGCCCCCTCGATCTGGGTGTCTTCGAGCGAGGCGTTGACGATGAACGTTGTCTCGTAGAGACGCTTGCGGTGGTCCATGACGTTCCCTTTGGTCGTTGAACATGTGATCCCCGAATAATTGGTTCGCGCCTGCTGCGGCGGGGTTTCCCAAACCCGGGGATAGGGTTATTTAGTTTCTGCTTCTTCGGTTGAAACGGCTCGCAGCCGCTTCTAGTCCTTCCTTCACACTTTCGATCGCCGCGTCGCGGGCCCGCTCGACGAGCTCCCTGACCGGTTCACGTTCGTCGCTCGAAAACGGAGCCAGAACGAACGAGGCCAACTCTTTTTTCACGGCCGGCATCGACTGGCTTCCGATCCCGCACCTGAGGCGGGGAAACTCGCCCGTGTTCAGGTGATAGATGATCGAGTACAGGCCGTTGTGCCCGCCGTCGCTCCCGTTCGCGCGCAGGCGGAGCGCGCCAAGCGGCAGATGAAAATCGTCCGCGATCACCAGGAGCTCGCGGAGCCCGACGCCGTGCCGCTCGACGATTTCAAGAACCGCTTCGCCGGAATTGTTCATGAAGGTCGACGGCTGGGCGAGCAGCACATTTTTCCCGGCGATCGTGCCTGACCCCGATCGGTAGCATCCGCCGCCGCCCCGGATCGGAATGTCGAGAAAGAGCGAGAGGGATTCGACGACCGCAAAACCGATGTTGTGCCTCGTCCCTTCGTACTCCCACCCCGGATTCCCGAGGCCAACGAGGGCGTGCACGGCCTGTTACTTCTTCTTCTCTTCCTTGGGTTTCTTTTCTTCCTTCGCCGCCTTCTCCTCCTTCGCGGGAGCGGCTGCGCCCTCGGCCTTCTTCGCATCCTTGGCGGGAGCCTCTTCGCCCTCCTCGCCTTCCTCGACCTTCTTGCCCTTTCCGATCACCTCGGGTTCGACGGACTCCACCGCTTCGGCGGTGGCCGGCGTGGGTTCCTTCTCGACGGTCGGCGGCACGACGCCCACCACCGTACCGGCTTCGTTTTCGAGGATGTTCACGTTTGCGATCTTGAGATCGCGGACGTGGATGAAATGGTTGATCTTCAGGTTCTCGGGGTTCACCTCGACATGCTCCGGAATGTCCTTCGGGAGGCACGAAATCTTCAGACGGTGAATGACCTGCTGTAGAATTCCTCCGTCGCGCACTCCGACCGGAGTAGCGCCGACGACGATGACGGGCACCTCGATCGTGATCTCCTCATCCTGCTTGAGGCCCTGCAGATCGAAGTGGATCGCCCTGTCCGTGACGGGGTCGAACTGAATGTCGCGGAGGATACAGCTTTTTGAGCTTCCGTCGGCGAGCTTCAGGTTCACGATGTGCGTCTCGGCCGTATAGATCAGCGGCTTGAGGCTCTTCTCCACGACGGCGATCGCAATGGTGTCTTCTCCGTGGACGTAGTACACGCCGGGGACTTTCCCCTCGCGCCGCACGGCGCGGGAGTGCTTGCCGAGCCGGGTCCTGATTTCAGCTTCCAGTGTTATTTCACGCATGGGTCGTTCCTTTGCTATCCTTTATCGACGTCGAATAACGAACTGATTGATTGGTTCTTGTAGCCGCGCCTGATCGCTTCGGCGAACACGCCGGCCACAGACAGTACGCTGATCACCTTCGACCGGGCGACCTTCGAATCGAGGGCGATCGTGTCCGTGACAAACATGTGCGAGACGGGCGACTTCTCGATCCTTGCCACGGCCTCACCCGAGAGAATGGGGTGGGTGCAGGCCCCGAAAATCTTTTTCGCCCCGGCCTTGCGGAGAGCTTCGGCGGCGGCGCAGAAGGTCCCGCCGGTGTCGATCAGGTCATCGACGATCAGGATATTCCGCCCCTTCGCTTCGCCGATGATGTTCATCACTTCGGCCCTGTTCGGGCTCGGCCGGCGCTTGTCGATCAGGACAAGCTCTCCGCCGAGACGCTTTGCAAAGGCACGCGCCATTTTGATGCCGCCGACGTCGGGCGAAACCACCGTCAGGTCCTTGATCTTCTTTTTCAGAAAGAACGAGATGTAGACGGCCGACGAATACAGGTGGTCGAGCGGTATGTCGAAAAACCCCTGGATCTGGGGCGCGTGCAGGTCCATGGTGATCACGCGGTCGACCCCGGCGGTTGTCAGAAGATTCGCCGCGAGCTTCGCCGTGATCGACACTCTGGGCTGGTCTTTCCTGTCCTGGCGGGCATACCCGAAATACGGTATTACCGCCGTCACCCTCCTCGCCGAAGCCCGCTTCGCCGCGTCGACGAGAATGAGCAGCTCCATCAGGTTTTCCGCGGGTGGGTTCGTTGTCTGGAGAATGAATACGTGGCTGCCGCGCACATTCTCCGTGTACTTCACCCAGATCTCTCCGTCGCTGAAGTTCCTGATCTGACACTTTCCCAGCGGCTGTCCGAGGCGCTTTGCAATCTGTTCGGCAAGCCTCGGGTTCGACCGGCCGGCGAAGAGTTTCAGATCAGACATTCAGGGTTAAGTCGGAGGATTGAAGACCGTTCTGACGCAAGCCGAAAAACCCCCGAATCGTTCCGTTTTCAGGAGAATTCGGGGACTCCAATATACTAAAAATCCAGCGATTCTGCAACGGAAAAGCGTGGCGCCGCCTGCGTGCGATGACGCGCATCCTAATGGGTGCGCCTACCGGAACAATTCGAGCCCCTCTCTGAGCTCCACCTGGGCGAAATTAATGATCGCGCCCTCCCGCCATTTCCGGATCGTTTCGGCGTTGAGGTAATCTATGACCGGCCTGTCGTCTGTGAGCACGAATCCCTCCGCATACGGCGCGGCGCATCTTGTCGCGGGGTTGTGGAGCATCTCGTCAACCCACGGCTGTGCGGCACAGCAGGGACTGAGATTCTCTTTCCTGAGCCGGGTGAAGTCGATCTCGTTGCGCGAGGCGACGATAATGACATCGGAGATCTCCCCGGATCCCAGGTGCACCCACGCCCTGTACCCCGATGCGAGGAGCGTGTTGACGATGCACTTGTACACCGCCGCTTTTTTCCCCGCGAGCACCTCCTGGAATTCGATAATCACCATGCCGTCGTCGTTGAGAAGCCCCTTCAGCTCGCCGAAACTCTGGGTGGTGAAAACGTACGACGGCTGGACCTCTCCGTTCAGAACGTCGAACACGATCAGGTCGTACTTTTTCCTGGCCGTCTTGATGAAGTGCCGCGCGTCGTCGATCATCACGTTGGCGCCCGTATCCGGATAGTAGAAGTACTGCTTCGCGATCGGAAGCATCCGGGCGTCTATTTCGACCGCGTCGAGCTTCATGTCGAGCCGGTTCAACTCGGTCGCAAGGCTTCCAGCGGCAAATCCCAGAAGGAGAGCGTCCTTCGTTCCCCTCTTGAGCGAGGAGAGGATGCTCACCTGGTGAACGTATTTCCAGTAAGAGATGCGCAGGGGATTGTTCACGATCCGGGTCTGGGGTATCCCGTTGATCAGGAGATGCCTCAGCTCGAGATGGGCGGCAGTATCCACCTTATCCACGACCTTCAACTGGCCCAGCAGTCCCTCGCTCACGAAGGGGACCCTGAGGAGGCCCGGGGATTCTTCGGCCCCCCGCGTGAGGGAAAGACCCTTCAGCACCAGAGCGACCGCAATCGTTCCAAGCACGAACTTGCGGGGAAAGACCATCCCTGTGACAAGGAAGAGGAGGCCTGCGACGAGGTAGAGCGGTCCGGTGATGCCGAAGGCCGGGATCAGCAGGAAACCGGCGAAGAAGGTGAACACGATGCCTCCGACAGTGGAGACCGCGTAGACGAGCCCCGCTTTTCTCCCCGCGTCGTCCACCTGTCTCGAGAGCTGGCGGATCACAAGCGGCGATGTGGCCCCGAACGCGATGAGCGGCGGCCCGAGGAGGAGGGAAGCCGCGACGATGCTCGCGGAGTAGACAGACGAAGCCTGGAACCAGCCGAACATCGAGTGCGCCCATGTCGACATAAACGTGATCAGAGCGGCCGAGGCGAGGAATGCGACGGCGAGCATCCCGTCGGGATCGCCCGATTGGGAGAGCACACCGCCGATGTAGTATCCGATTGCCAGAAACGTGATTGTTACGCCGATGACAGACGCCCAGACAATGAGAGAATTGCCGAAAAATGGGGTGAGCATTTTCGCCCCGAGGAGCTCCACGGAGATTACGGACGCCCCCTCGATGAAGGCAAGGACAAAGTACGTGCGGACGGTGATGCTCTTTCGAGGGGCAGGCCGCTGCCCATCCTTCGCATGTTTCTTCTTCGTCACGCGGGGACCCCTTCAGGCGCCGGCGCTCCCGGACGGTTTGACGCACGGAGTGAGAGGAGGCACGCAGCAAGGAGGAGGGCGGCAGAGCCGTACGAACTGGCCGCGAGTCCGAGCTCCGGTATGGAATAGAAAGCCACCACAAACGTCATCAGGATTCCCCCGGCCGTAGAAACCGAATAGACCGTTCCCGCCTTCTTGCCGACGCTTTCGACGTTTTGCGAGACGATTCTGATGATCAGGGGGGACACCATCCCGAAACAGAGAAGAAGAGGAAAGATGAACACGATGCACGAAAGGAGAGATCCCAGCTGGATCGAGAGGCTGATCGTGGCGCCCATGACAGCGGCAGAGATCTGGGGCATGAGACCGAAGAGGAGGGCCGAGACCAGGAGAATGATGCTCAGCTTCCTGCGAATTCCCGGCTTCTGAGAGACGATTCCTCCGAGGTAGTAGCCGCTCGTTAAACCCCCGAGTGTAGTGCCGAGCACGCTCGTCCACACGTAGAGAGAATTGCCGTAGTAGGGCGCGATGAGTTTCGCTCCGATAAGCTCGCAGGCCATCACCGCACCACCTTCGAGGAAAGAGATCACATAGAAAAGAGAGTGGCTCTGCGCCACGGCGGAGACTTTTGACTTGTCGGGTCGCGCCATCGGGAGAGCAGTGTACTGAAATGCGTTTATAATGTCAAAGCGGCTGCCGGCGCCTCGCCCAGATCGCGTAGATGGGAAGCCCGAGAAGGATGATCCCGGTGCCGATCGCGGCATCGCGCGGATCCTCCCGGATAGTTTCAACGACGAGAATGAATGCGAAGAGGAGAAAGAGAATCGGAGTGAGGGGGTAGCCCCAGGTTCTGTACGGTCTTGCGGCCGCAGGTCTGCGCTTCCTGAGGAGGATGACCCCCGCGGCGGACATTGCGTAGAATATCCAGGAGGCGAAGACGACGTAGGTGGCAAGCTGATTGAATGTCCCTGTAAGGAGAACCGCGGTGGCGAGAATCGCCTGAACGACAAGGGAAGGTATGGGGGTGTTGTACCTGGGATGCACCGAGGAGAGCCACTTGAAAAAGAGGCCCTCTTTCGCCATAGCGTAATAGATCCACGGGCTAGTAAATATGAAGCCGTTGTTCGCCCCGAAGGTCGAGACAATGACAGCGGCCGATACCGCCGCGGCTCCGATGGGGCCGAGGAGCCTTGTTGCGGCATCCGATGCCACCATCTTCGACGCGGCGATCGAATCGAGGGGGAGGAGAATCATGAACGCGACATTGACCCCGACGTAGAGCCCGATCACCGTCAGCGTGGAGAAGAAAAGCGCTTTCGGAATATTCCTGCCGGGATTTTTTACCTCCCCGGCAACGTAGGTGATCTCGATCCAGCCGTCGTACGCGAATAGCGCGGCGATCATCGCCAGCATTAAAGGGCCGGCGAGTCCTGAGAACGGCTCCGGCGGGAGAACTGGAGAGAGATTCGAAACCGAACCGCCGCTGAGAATGAAGGAGAGGAGGATGAGCAGAGCGAGCAAGCCGATTTTCAGGAAGGTAAAGCCGTTCTGGACCACGGCGCCGTATCGGATTCCGAAACAGTTGAGCGCGGTGAGGAACCAGATCGATGCGACGGCAACCACCGTCTGCTCGCCCGCGGAGAGGGGGAAGAAGTATCCCAGGTAGAGCGCGAACGTCGCAGAGACCGCGGCGATCGAGGCGGTATTGATGCATGCGAATGCCGACCACCCATACAAGTAGCCCCAGACCGGCCCGTACGCTTCACGCAGGTAGACGTACATGCCGCCTGCCCTGGGCATCATCGCGCCGAGTTCGGCCATGGAGAGGGCGCCGAAGAGGCTGACAATACCTCCGACCGTCCAGACGAGGATTACGGCGAGAGATGAATGGAGGAGAAGGGCGATCGACGCCGGAACCATGAAGATCGCCGCTCCCACCATGCTCCCTACATTGATCATGGTGGAATCGAGGAGGGAGAGCTGGCGGGGAAGCTCCTCTCCGTTTACCGGATCTCCGGGACTAGCGGATTCGGTCATCAGAGGCGCGTCATGCTACGAAGTCCGCGCCTTCTTGTAGGAGTCCTTCAGGAGGGATTGAAAATGATAGACGCCTCTCTCCATCTCGACGGAGAACCGGCCTTTGTCGTAAGCAACCGACTGCAGGCCTTTCTGCACGTGAGCGCAGATCTCGGCATCCTCTTCCTGCACGCGGTCGCTGTATTCGATATCGGCATCTCTCGACTGGGAGCGCGCGTCTGACGCGGGATCGTCGTAGTAATAGTCGAACACCACCTCCGCCTTATCCGGCGCTCGGGGGATGACAATGTTCGTCTGGAGGCGCCCCGGAAGGATGTTGAGCATCATGTTGGGAAAGACGAAGTAGTAAAAAGCGCTTCCGCCTGACGCGTACATATTGTCGCCGATCAGAGGACTGTGCTGCAGAGATGTGTATGCAAACGTTTCGGTGACGTACTGGTGATAGTCGAGGAGGTTGCAGAGCTCGGGGTGGACGTAAGGGAGGTGATACCCCTCGAGATAGTTGTCGACATAGACCTTCCAGTTGCAGTCGACGGGATACCGGACCCTCCTGTAGAATTTCTTCGTCGAGAGGTTCTCGGGCGCGATGCGCTCGCGGATTCCCTTGAGCAGCTCCTGAACGCCGGGCACGATCGTCCGCTCAGGCGACAGCCGGACGAACAGGAGCCCTTCCCACGACGCCAGCTCGACCGGAATCAGTCCGAAATCCTTCTTGTCGAAGAGTTCGACCCGGTCGAACTGAGGGACGCCGCGAAGCATCCCTTCGAGCGTGTAGGTCCATCCGTGGTAGTTGCATTGAAGCGCGTGGCAGGTCCCCGACTCCTGGATGGCAAGGGGACCCCCCCGGTGGCGGCAGACGTTGTAAAATCCCCGCACCTGATTGTCTTTTCCGCAGACGAGTATGACGGGATTTCCGGCAACCTCAGTCGCAAGGAAGTCGCCCGGAGCCCTGAGCCTGTCCGCATGCCCCGCAAGCTGCCAGCTCGTTGAGAAGATCGCTTTCCTGTCGAACTCGTGGAAGCCCGGGTCGGTGTACCATGCTGAAGGGATGGTCTCCGATCGTTCAAGCGGAAGGACTTCGAGGTCGCGATCGGAGATTTCCGGCAGAGGCGAATTATGCATCGGTGGACACGGCGAAAGCGGACGCGATCTCAGTACTTGAATTTCACCGTTCTTGAAGCCGAGAAGCCCGGGGCATACATCGTGATAAAATAGAGGCCGCTCTTCAGGTTGTAGGCGCCGCCTTCCGAGGCGTCCCATTCAACCACATGGTAGCCGGCGGCCGCATTATTATCCGCATAAAGCGTTGCAACTACGTCCCCCAACGGGTTCTGGGCGACAAGGAGAACGGGGGATTCCGTCGGGATCGCAAAATCGATCGCGGTAACAGGGTTGAAAGGGTTAGGATAAGGGGCATTGAGCGCGTACCGGTCCGGCACGACGAGGTCACGCACTCCGGGCGGGACATTGCCGGCGCCGAATGGCGGCCCGGAGGGCGCGGGTGAATCGGAACGGCAGCCGGCCAGAAGGAGAACCAGCGCCAGAAGAGACGAACGCACGAGGGAATGAACATTCATGGCATATGCCTCCTCAAAAATTAAAGCAGAGTTTTGTGGAAAAGAGGAAACCGCCGACATTTCCCAACCCCCCGTCCGTGCTTGAGCCCAGGTGATTGATATCGTAACCTGCTCCAATGCTCCACGAGAGAAGGTCTCCAAGCGGGTGATCGACACCGAGGCTGATGTTGAAACCGTATCCGAAGTAATTCTGCGATTCGCTGGCGATTGCAATAGGATCCGGAGTCTGCTCGGTTACAATGTAAGTTGCGCCGAACCGCGCCCAGCAAAACTCCACTCCCGCCCCAAAAAACGGGTTCCACGAGGGTCGCCCAGGCCCGCCCCCGAGCGGGAGGTACCGGATCCCAAGAGTTGCAGGCATCAGCGCAAGTGAAAAGTCATCGCTCGATTTAAGGCGGTGGTTGATGCGCCTGATATTCAGCGTGAAGTCGAGATCCTGATAGAGGGGCCGGTCGACCTCAATCCCCACGGCCAAGGGGAAGCTCGCCGAGCCGAAGACCAGTCTCTGATCGTAATTGTTGCGGAACGTTTCCTTTGACGGGCTGAAGTAGCCGAGCTCGAGCGACACCTGCGTGCGGCGTTCCCAAGCCGGCTCGTCCTGGGCAAGTGCGGCCTGAACAGTGAGGGCCGATGCGATTAGCAGAAGGAATGATCGGAGCATGAAGATTTCTCCCGGGGGCGGTGAAGGATACCCTGATTCGGTCCGGAGAATGTAATAAGATTGAGGGGAAGAGGCAACAAGCGAGCGATCGGGCTGACAAACGCCGGCCAAAGCCGGCGCTGATGTCACGGTATGGACCGTGACATCAGT
Source organism: uncultured Chlorobiaceae bacterium (assembly GCA_964512655.1). Taxonomy (GTDB): domain Bacteria; phylum Bacteroidota; class Ignavibacteria; order UBA10030; family SZUA-254; genus VBOC01. The sequence continues at coordinate 61,896 of CAZEJT010000013.1, forward strand.
TCACCATGAGGTTCCTTATTTTACTTTATCCCGCTAAAGTAGAATAAGGAAATTCTTATTATAGGCACGTATATGCTAACAAGGCGGGGGCGCGGAGCGCCCCGAAGATGCATTCCCCCGCGGAGCGGCGGAACGAAGAATTCAAAAGAGCGACGGCAGTGTGTATCAGCGGCCGATGTGCAAGAAGATGATAGCAAGTCTGGTCAAAATTTCCTATCTTCGTTGAACCTCCTGAACCAATGCCCAGACGTCGAGACCTTCAATCCATCCTCGTCATAGGCGCGGGGCCGATCGTCATCGGTCAGGCGTGCGAGTTCGATTATTCGGGCACCCAGGCCTGCAAAGTCCTCCGCGAGGAGGGATACCGGGTCGTCCTGATCAATTCCAACCCCGCCACGATCATGACGGACCCGGAGTTTGCCGACCGCACCTACATCGAACCCATCACTCCCTACTTCGTCGAACGGATCATCGAGCGTGAGCGGCCGGACGCCATTCTCCCAACCATGGGCGGGCAGACGGCGCTGAATATTGCCGTAGCGCTTGCGGACTCGGGCGTACTGGAGAAGTACGGCGTCGAGCTGATCGGCGCGAAGCTCGGGGCGATCAAAAAGGCAGAGGACAGGCAGCTCTTCCAGCAGACAATGCGGGAAATCGGCCTGGACACCCCCCGGGGAGGGCTCGTGAGGAGCTTTCACGAAGCCCAGGAGCTCATATCGCGGATCAGGTTTCCCGTCATTCTCAGGCCCTCGTTCACGCTCGGCGGCAGCGGGGGCGGGATCTGCTACAATATTGAGGAGTTCAGATCGACGGTCGAGCACGCGCTGGCAGCGAGCCCCGTCCATGAGATCCAGATCGAGGAATCCATCATCGGCTGGAAGGAGTACGAGCTGGAGGTCATGCGGGACCTGAACGATAACGTCGTGATCGTCTGCTCTATTGAAAACGTAGATCCGATGGGGATCCATACGGGGGACTCCGTCACAGTCGCACCGGCCCAGACGCTCACCGACAAGGAGTACCAGTCGATGCGCGACGCCGCCCTCAGAATCATCAGAGCGATCGGGGTAGAGACGGGCGGCTCGAATATCCAGTTCGGCGTCGATCCGGCCGACGGAAGAATGCTCGTTATCGAAATGAATCCGAGAGTCTCGCGCTCGTCTGCTCTCGCCTCGAAAGCGACAGGGTTCCCGATCGCGAAAATCGCGGCGAAGCTCGCCGTGGGATACACGCTCGACGAAATTCCGAACGACATCACCCGAAAGACGCCCGCTTCGTTTGAGCCCACGATCGACTATTGCGTCGTCAAGATTCCGCGGTGGGATTTTGAAAAGTTCAAGGGCGTGGACGATACGCTGGGCGTGCAGATGAAATCCGTGGGCGAAGCCATGGCGTTCGGAAGGACGTTCAAGGAGGCGCTGCAGAAGGCGCTCCGCTCCATGGAGCAGGGACGCTACGGTCTGGGCGGCGACGGGAAGGATGAGTTCGACATCGATTCGATGACCGAGGAGCGCAGGACCGAGCTCAAAGCAAAAACGATCCAGCGCCTGCACACCCCGAAAGCAGACACGCTCTTCCAGCTTCGCACGGCCCTCCGGCTCGGGGTGAGCGTCGACCAGCTCTACGAAGTGACCCGCATCGACCGCTGGTTCCTGCACAATATCAATGAGATCGTCGAAATGGAGCGTGAGCTTCGCGAGTATGCAGTACCAGCATGAGAACCACTACCTATTGACAATGCCATGACACTCCGGATCTTTATCACAGGCGCCGCCCTCGCTGCGGCGGTTTTCACGTCTCAGACCGCGTTCGGCCAGGTGCCGTCCGATCACGACATGCTCCTGGCCGGAGCCGAGACGGGAGAGATCAGGCCCGCCGAAGCCAACTGGTACCCATCTCCGACGCGGGCCCTCGAGCTGGAGAAAGAGCTGCGCCTTACCGAGGCGCAGAAGAAAACGCTCAAGGAGGCGGCGGACGAAGCGCGCCCGCGCGCGATCGAGCTCGGGAAGAGGATTGTGGGAGTCGAGGGCGAACTGAACGACGCGTTCCGCTCGGGAATGGTGAGCGAGCAATCGATCAAGGACGACGCAGACCAGATCGGGCGCCTGCGGGGAAAACTGCGGGCCGTCTTTCTGACCGCGCGGCTGAAGGCACGGAGGATCCTTACACCCGAGCAGCTCAACATCTACAAGAATCTCAAACCCCAGACGCAGACGCCGAAAAAGAAGTAGGCATCTCATTCGCATGAAAAAGGTCACTCCAGACATACTCCTCCGGGCGAAGCAGTTCGGTTTCTCGGACCGCCAGCTGGCCCACCTCTGGAAGACAGACGAGTCGGCCGTGCGCGGCCTGCGCCTCGGGATGGGCGTGAAGCCGGCGTTCAAGACGGTCGACACATGCGCCGCGGAGTTCGAGGCGTCCACGCCGTATCATTATTCGACCTACGACCGGGAGAACGAGGCGACGCGCTCGGAGAGGAAGAAGGTGATCATACTCGGCGGCGGACCAAACCGGATCGGGCAAGGGATCGAGTTCGATTACTGCTGCGTGCAGAGCGTCTTCGCCCTTCGAGAGGAGGGATTCGAGACGATTATGATCAACTGCAATCCGGAGACCGTCTCTACTGACTACGACCAGACCGACAAGCTCTATTTCGAGCCGCTGACGCTTGAGAACGTCCTCGACGTCTGCGAGAGCGAGCGTCCGGACGGAGTCATCGTGAGCTTCGGAGGACAGACCCCACTGAAGCTTGCGCGGTCTCTCGAGGCGAGCGGCGTGGCGATCCTCGGAACGTCTCCCGAAGGGATCGACATCGCCGAAGACAGGAAGCGCTTCGGCGCATTGCTCGACGAGCTGCACATCCCGACCCCGCGGGGCGGAACGGCCCTGACGGTGAAGGAAGCGGCCGCGGTTGCCGAGTCGATCGGCTACCCCGTTCTCGTCCGCCCCTCCTACGTTCTCGGGGGGAGAGCCATGCAGATCGTCTACAAGCCAGAGTCGCTCGCCGAGTACATGAATGCCGCAGTCGACCTCTCTCCCGGCCACCCCGTTCTGATCGACAAATTCCTGGAAGACGCAAAAGAGTTTGATGTCGACGCGGTGTGCGACGGGAAAGACGTTCTCATCGGAGGCGTCCTCCAGCACATCGAGGAGGCCGGTATTCATTCGGGCGACAGCGCGTGCGTTCTGATGCCCCAGGTCGAAAGCGTCCAGGTGATCGAGCAGCTGAAGGATTTCACCCGAAAGCTTGCGTTCGCGCTGAACGTCCGGGGACTGATCAACGTGCAGTGCGCCGAGAAGGGAGGCATCGTGTACGTCCTGGAGGTAAATCCGCGGGCGTCGCGAACGGTCCCGTTCGTGAGCAAGGCGATGGGGGTTCCGCTCGCCAAGATCGCCGCAAAGGTGATGGTGGGACGTACGCTCAAGGAGCTCGGCGTTCCCCTCGATCTTCCTCCGAAGTACATCGCGGTCAAGGAGCCCGTCTTTCCGTTCGGGAAATTCCCGAAGGTCAACGTCTATCTCGGACCCGAGATGCGCTCTACCGGCGAGGTGATGGCGATTTCCGCGACGTACGGCGAGGCGATGGCAAAGGCCTTTATCGGCGCCGGCGGAAACCTCGCCTCCGGCGGAGGGGTGTTCATCAGCGTCAACGACAACGACAAGAACTACCGGTTGATCGAAGTGGCCAAGGGGTTCCGAAAGCTGGGATTCAAGATCTACGCGTCCTCGGGAACGGCCGCGTATCTGACGCGGTTCGGGATCGAGAACGAGCGGCTCTTCAAGGTCAACGAAGGACGGCCGAACGCCGTAGACTACATCAAAAATCGCGATATCCAGCTTGTCGTCAACACGCCCCTGGGCGAGTCATCGCGCTACGACGAGCTTTCCATAGGAAACGCCGCTCTCGAGGCGAAGCTGCTGATGATCACGACGATCTCCGCCGCCGCGGCGGCCGTCAAGGGAATTCAATGGATGCGCGATCAGCAGCCGGAGGTCAGAACATTGCAGGAGTACCACCGGGAAGAGCCCGCCTCCTGATTTTTCCGCAGAAGCATGCTTAAGACCGCCCGACGGCAAAGCCCTTCCGGTGTGAAGCGTGAAGGGAATGGACGCACCTCCCCCGAGGACCGCACGCGAATCGTTATTCGCGGCGCCAGAGTCCACAACCTCAAGAACATCTCCCTTGAACTTCCCAGAAACAAGCTGATCGTCCTCACGGGCGTGAGCGGCTCGGGCAAGTCGAGCCTCGCCTTCGACACGATCTACGCGGAGGGACAGAGGAGATTCGTCGAAAGCCTCTCCGCCTATGCCCGCCAGTTCCTCGAGCGGATGGACAAGCCCGACGTGGACCTGATTCAGGGCATCAGTCCCGCCATCGCCATAGAGCAGAAAACCACCGCCAGGAACCCGCGCTCGACCGTGGGGACGACCACCGAAATCTACGACTACCTCCGCCTTCTTTTCGCGCGCATCGGAAAGACGTACTGCTACAAGGACGGCGAGCTGGTCCGGCGCGATTCGGTAAGGACGGTCTTTGAAGCGCTGGATGCGGAACGGCGCGGGCGACCGGAGCTCAAACTCCACATACTCTTTCCTCTCCAGCCCCATCCGAATGCGACTCTCCGGGAGGAGCTGGATAACCTGAAGAAGCAGGGGTATTTCAGAATTCAGCACAAAGGGGAGCTGATCGACCTGAACGAACAGACCCCCGGCCCAAAAGCGGCCAAAGAAGACATTCTCGTCCTCGTGGACCGGCTGGTCTACCGCACCGATCCCAACGACAAGCGCCTTGCCGACTCGATCGAGCTCGCGTTCCGTGGCGGCGACGGGCACGCAGTGGTCTCCTTCCCCGACGAGGAGAAGACGCTGAAGTTCAATCAGAATTTCGAATGTTCCCTCTGCGGCACGCGCTACGAGGAGCCCGATCCCCGCCTCTTCTCGTTCAACAATCCGTTCGGCGCCTGTCCGACGTGCCAGGGGTTCGGGAAATCGGTGGGCATAGACATGGATCTGGTCGTTCCCGACAAGGAGCTTTCGCTCCGCGACGGGGCCATCCAGCCCTGGACGGTGCCGAAGTGGCACGGATACCTGAGAGATCTCTTGCGCATAGCTTACAAGGCAAAGGTACGGGTCGACGTGCCGTTCAGAGAGCTTACCCCCCGGGAGCTGGAAACGGTGATGGACGGACATGAGGGGTTCGACGGCATCAGGGGGTTCTTCAAACTTGTCGAGCGAAAACAGTACAAGATCTATTACAGGATGCTCCTGAGCCGTTACCGGGGGTACACGCAGTGCACCGAATGCGGCGGCGCCCGCCTCAGGCGGGAGGCTCTCTGCGTGCAGGTAGGAGGGAAGACGATCTTCGACGTGGTGCAGAGCACGATCGAAGAGACGCATCGCTTGTTCGATACGCTCGACCTGAGCGCGTTCGAGCTGGGCGTCGGCCGAAGAATCCTCGAGGAGCTCCGCCGTCGCCTCAAGTATCTCGTCGATGTGGGGATCGGATACCTGACGCTCGACCGGTTGTCGAACACACTTTCCGGGGGCGAATCGCAAAGGATCAACCTCGCAACGGCGCTGGGATCATCGCTCGTGGGCTCGCTCTATGTCCTGGATGAGCCGAGCATCGGCCTCCATCCGCGCGACAACGAGAAACTAATCTCCATCCTGAAGTCGCTCCGCAACATCGGCAACACCGTGATCGTAGTCGAGCACGACTCCGACATGATCAACGCCGCCGACGTGATCGCAGACATGGGGCCCCGTGCGGGCGAGCAGGGGGGAGAAATCGTGTACCTGGGAGACACCGCCGGTCTCGCCCGGGCGGAGGGTTCATTGACAGGCGCGTACCTCGCCGGCCGCTCCTCGATCGCCGTCCCGGGCAAAAGGAGGAAGGGGAGCGGCAAGAAGATCACGGTCAGGGGCGCGGCAGCGAATAACCTCAAATCGATCGACGTCGCCATTCCCCTGAACATGCTCGTGACCGTCACCGGCGTGAGCGGCTCGGGAAAGAGCACCCTTGTGCACGATATCCTGTATGCGGGACTGAGGCAGATTGCCGGGCTGGGAGACGGGTCGGCGGGCCGCCATCGCCGGATAGAAGGCGCGGAGAATATCGGCGCGGTCGAATTGGTCGATCAGTCGCCAATCGGGCGCACGCCAAGGTCGAATCCCGCGACCTACCTGGGCGTGTTCGATCTGATCCGCGGACTCTTCGCGGCGACGCAGGCCGCGAAGATCCACGGATTCACGCCCGGCTCCTTCTCGTTCAATGTGCCCGGCGGAAGGTGCGAAGCGTGCGAAGGGAGCGGCGTGCAGACGATCGAGATGCAGTTTCTGGCCGACCTGAAGCTTACGTGCGAGGTCTGCAAGGGGAAACGATTCCGGAAGGAGATCCTGGATATCAGGTATAGGGGAAAGAACGTGGACGACATTCTGGAGATGACGGTGACAGAGGCGATCGAGTTCTTCGGCGCTCATGCCAGCGGCCGTTCCGTAGCCAAGCGATTGCAGGTGCTACGCGACGTGGGGATGGGCTACATCAGATTGGGGCAGTCGGCGACCACGCTTTCGGGAGGAGAGGCCCAGCGGGTCAAACTGGCCGCTCATCTCGCAAACCAAGCCGAGGGAAAGCGGACGCTCTTCATCTTCGACGAGCCGACGACGGGACTTCACTTCGACGACATTGCCAAACTCCTGAAGGCGTTCAACGCGCTGATCGACGGGGGGAATTCGGTCCTGATCATCGAGCACAACATGGACGTCATCAAGTGCGCCGATGCGATCATCGACCTCGGGCCAGAGGCTGGGGACGGGGGAGGGAGGGTCGTGGCGCAGGGGACCCCGGAAGAAGTGGCGAGATCGAAATCCTCCCACACCGGTAGATTCCTCAAGAAACATTTGGGGTAGAAGGGTAGCGCCGACGCCCCAAACACGGAGGGAACCATGCAGCGATTAGTTTCTCCGATACTGAGCCTTCTCATCTTTGCCGCGGGCTTCGGAGCGGTTTTTCTGACAGGGCCCATGCCCCAATGGAAATCCCGGGCGAGATCGCCGGTATTCGCATCGCCTGCGGAGAGCGAAGGACCGACCGGCGCGATGGAAGCGCTCGACTTCTGGACACGCTCCCGCGCCTATCCCGACCAAGACATTCCCTCTTCTTCATACTTCCGCGCGTTCCAGACCTCCAAGGAGCGCTTTCGAGACATCTCGCAGGCGACAAGCGCCGCCGGAAGCTGGGATCCGATCGGGCCGGTCAATCTCCAGGGGAGGTGCATCAGCGTTGCGCTCAATCCTGAGAACCCGGGAACCGTGTACGCAGGGAGCGCGAGCGGGGGACTGTGGAGATCGTACACCGGAGGCTTCGGCGGAGACTGGACGCAAGTGAAGTTAGGGTTCCCTGCACTCGGCATCTCGGCCATCGTCATCGAACCTTCCGACTCCAACACCATCTACCTCGGTACCGGCGAGGTCTACAGATATCAGGCCGCGGTCGGCGGGCTCGCCGTGCGCACCACGCGCGGGAGCTACGGGATCGGCATACTGAAATCAACGGATGGGGGTGCGACGTGGGGAAAGAGCCTTGACTGGGCGTACAATCAGCAGCGAGGGATCCAGGTGATCAAGATGAACCCTCTCAATAGCGGCTCGCTCTGGGCCGGCACGACGGAGGGACTTTTTGAATCGACCAACCGCGGTTCGACCTGGGTGGGTCCGACCACCTTCGGAGCCGGAGGAATGGTCGAGGATATCGCGATCAATCCGTCGGATACCAGCAGGATGCTCGTCTCCGTCGGCAACCTTACCCCATCAAGTGCGATCTGGCGCACGACGAACGGGGGGGCTATCTGGACGCCGGTGTTTGCAAACGGTTACACCGGCAAGACCCTTCTCGACGTCTATCAGGCCTCTCCGAACGTCGTCTATGCCAGCGCTGCGGACAGCACGACCGGAGCCGGCGCGCTCTGGCGCACGACCGACTTCGGCGACAGCTGGGTCAAATTGAGCGACCAGAATGCGCTGCAGATCTTCGGCCAGCAGGGGTGGTACTCGCACTTCGTCGTCGTTCATCCGATCGATTCGAGCAAGATCATTCATGCGGCTGTGAGCGTGGGAAGGTCGAACGACGGCGGGAAAACATTCAGCTTCAGCAATGGCTGGTACAGCGATAACCATTCCTTCGCGCGCCACCCTGTCGATCCGGATATCGTCTACGTAGTCAATGACGACGGCATCTACAGGACGACCGACTTCGGCCAGAGCTTCACGAGCGCCGGTTTCGGGATGCAGACGGGACAGCTCTACAACGGGTTCTCCAGCTCTGCCCAGGACTCTCTCTTCGCCGCGACTCAGTCGCAGGATCACATCCCCGGATATCTTTACCACGGGAGTCCGGTCTGGGGGAGGGGAGTAAGCGATGAGGTGGGATGGACGGCGATCGACCAGACGAACGACCAGATCGTCTATGCTGACAATCGTTATGGAAGCTCCGTCTGCAGGTGGACGGGGAGGGCGAGCGGACCGGCGGCGTGCTCGAATTTCGGGGGAGGGGCGGCGTGGAATTCCCCCATGGTACTCTCGCCTTCGAATCCGGCGGTGCTTTACCTCGCCAACGTGCGGGTATACAGGACCACGAACTCGGGAGCAAACTGGAGTGTGACGAATGGCGGGGCCGTGCTCGATGGCAATCCGGCGCTCTCCATGGCGCTGGCGCCGACGAACCCCGACACCGTTTTCGTCGGGACCGCCCCGATTTCCGCCCGCGCCCACGTCTTCCGAACGGTAAACGGAGGGACGTCGTGGACGGACGTGACGGGGGCGCTTCCTGACCGCTATCCGCTCGATCTGGCGGTAGATCCGAATAGCTCGCAGGTGGTCTACGCCACGTTCGGCGGATTCGGATCGGGCCACGTGTTCAAGTCGACGAACGCCGGCGCGGGATGGTCGGATATCACGGGAACCCTTCCGGATATGCCGACAGGGGCGGTCGCGATCGATCCGAAACATTCGAACTACGTTTACGCCGGAAACGACATGGGGGTGTACGTCTCAGCGGACGGGGGAGCGACGTGGGCCGGGTTCTCCGAAGGCCTCCCGGACGCTGTGATCGCAGCCGATCTGGTCGTCTCTCCGTCCAATCGCGCCCTCCGCATCGCGACCCACGGAAACGGAGTCTATGAGCGACGGCTGGCCGGCGAGCTTTCCCCCGATTTCGTGGACATCAAGGCGGCGCTTCTCTCCTCACCCAGCGACGGCGCGTTCTTCAACCTCGGCGGCATCGTTACTCCGGTGCGTGCGGCGTTCAGGAATACAGGCTCGGTTGCCCAAACAGAATCGCTCACCGTTCGCTACCGCATCCTCCGGGGGGCGGGCGAGCTCTACCTGAGCACAAAACGCATCCCCGGACTGAATGTGGGCGAGACCAGGACGGTCACGTTCGACTCAAGCTTCACTCCTCCGGACTCCGGGACATACACGCTCGAAGCGATTTCGCTTCTGGCGGACGGCGCGCCCGGAGACGACACTCTAAAGGGTAGTTTGATCGTTCTCTCGCCGTCGGATGTGCAACTATTCGCGGTGCAGAAGTCGGGCTGTACGTACACCGAAATTACAGGGGGCGTCGCCGGTCCGTCGGGCGACGACTCGACGAAAATCTTCCCCCTCCCGTTCCCCTTCCGGTACGACCGGTACTACTATGACTCGGTGCAGATCAGCGTCAACGGCTGGATGGAATTCGGCACCGGTCCGCGAGGTTCGCTCAGGGGGTTGTCGACCGCGGGCCAGCTCGGGGGTTTCTTCACCCAGACGCTGGCGACGGGCGACCGCCCCACCAAGGCTCTGGGACCCTGGTGGTCGGACCTCTATACGATTTCGTCGACCCCGGGCGTGGTCAGCAGCGCGACTCTCGGCTCATCGCCCGACAGGGTCTTTGTGGTCCAGTGGAAAGGGATGCTTCCCTGCTGCACCGACGTGAATGCGACGCGGGTCAACTTCCAGGTGCGGCTCCATGAGACCACCAACATCGTCGAGTTCGACTACGGCCCGGCCGTTATTTCCTCGTTCGACGGGAACGGCGCCGCGATGGGGTTGAAGGATTATGCCGGCGGCGACCTCCGCTTCTACGATCTCGCACTCGGAGGAACGGGTCCGTCGACGGCCGCGCGGACGAACCTTCTCCCGGCGTCGTCATGGCCCGGGCCGGACAGCTGCTACATGATCGACACGAATGTTCCGGTCGATGGCGTCCGGGATACGAGGAACCCCGCGGCTCCGCCAGGGTTCGCTCTGCGCCAGAACTATCCGAATCCTTTCAACCCTGTGACCACAATATCATTTGACGTGGCTCGCAGGACGCAGCTCCGGCTCTGTGTGTATGACGTTCTCGGGAGATTGGTGATGACGCTTGCCGACGGCGTGTACAGCCCGGGATCGTATAGCATACCGGCGGATTTCACCGGACAGGCGACCGGCATATACCTCTACCGGCTCGAAGCCGGGGATGTCACGCGGGTGATGAAGCTGGTAGTGGTGAGATGAACGTCTGAGAGGCGGCTCTCAGAGCGAGCTGCCGAAGTTCAGCGTGATGAAGAATCCGCCGAACTGTTTCTTCTCAACATTCTGGAGGCTCTCCAGGCCGCTGAAATACGGGAGGTAATAGTACCTGAGGTTGAGTCCGAGGAGGTTCGACTTCTCCGATCCGAAATACGCCCCGATGCCGACGTAGCCCCCTGCGGTGTACTTCGGCTGTCCCTTCCCGAGGGCGCTGAAATACTCCTGGTTATACGGAAAGACGTAGATAATCGCCGGTCCGGCGGCCGCGTTGACGTAGGGACGGAAGTTGTCCAGAATGTCGTCCTTGAAGAGCCGCTTCTCCAGGCCGAGGAAGAGAGGCATCACGAGGAAACGGTTCACCTTCCCAGGGCTATACGTGTTTCCATAATAATCGATGAAGTCGACCTCGTCGTCGTCCTTCGCTTCGGAGATCGAGAAGTCGATGAACCCCGACAATTCGTCGCTGTATTCGTGCCTGTAGAAGGTGCCGAGGCCGAAACCGTTGGTGGAGACCATGATATCCACACCCCATGCGTTCGTGCGCTCGACGGCGAGAGCCGGGAGCTTCGCCGGCTGCTGGATCGTCCCGAACGTCACGACCGAATCGTTTCCCGTCTTGTTCTGTGCTGAAAGGGGAAGCCAACTAAGGAAGGTGAGGGAGAGGGCCGATCCCCCGAGCACAACTCGCATGATGGATTTTGAAATTCTCTTCACGAGGCCCGCCTAGTTATTCGAACACCCTCTTTTTCAATATAATTCCGACCATTCCTAAAGTCAATAGCGCCGGTCACTGATGCGTGGAAGGACGCCGACCAAAGCCGGCGCTGATGTCACGGTATGGACCGCGACATCAGTACCAACCCCGCGGCTGCCGGAACGTCAATTCGCGCAAACGACTGCGAACTTCAGATACTTCGTTTCAGGCATGCCGGGAAGGACGGGGTGGTCTGGGGAAGCGCCGTGCCACTCCAGGAGGCTGATCGACCGGTCCGAGGCCCGGGCGGACTCGTGTATGATTTCCAGAAATGTATCCTCGTAGACATGATGCGAGCAGGATGCGGTAGCGAGGATTCCCCCCTCGTTCAGGAGCTTGTAGGCCAGCAGGTGAAGATCCTTGTATCCTTTCTTCGCTTTGCGAACGGACTTTCTGTTCTTTGCGAAGGAGGGAGGATCGAGAATAATCAGGTCGAATTTCTCATTTTTCCCGGCAGCCTGCTTCATGTACTCGAAGCAGTCGGCGGCCACGAACTCCGCCCTGCTTCCAAGGTCATTCGAAACGGCATTCGTCCGCGCACGCACGACGGCGCTCTCCGAGATATCCACCCCCGTCACCTCCGTCGCTTCGCCGGCGGCCGCATTCAGGGAGAAGCCGCCCTCGTTGCAAAAGCAGTCGAGCACCCTGGCGCCCCGGGCGTATCGCCGGATCGCCCGGCGATTCTCCCGCTGATCCAGGAAGAACCCCGTCTTCTGGCCTTCCAGAAGGTCGACGGAATACTTCAGGCCGTGCTCGGTCACGCCGGCGGCCCCCATTGAACCCCTGACTACTCCCTTTTTCTGGTCGAGCCCCTCGAGCGACCGGCCGGGGATGTCGTTCCGTTCGATGATGCTGCGCGGATGAAAGAGCGACTCGAGCACGTCGCAGATGAGCGTCATCCTCCTGTCCATTCCGCACGAGAATGCCTGGACGACGAGCTGGTCGTTGTACTTGTCGACAACGAGGCCCGGGAGATAGTCGCTCTCTCCGTGGATCAGGCGGTACGTTTCCGAATGGGCGAATGTCCTTTGCCGGAGCCGGTGGGCCGCCTCGATCCTCGCCGAGAAGAACCTGAAGTCTATCTCTTCTTCTTTCCGGGCAAGAACGCGCACGGCGATCAGCGAGTGCGGATTGTAGAAACCGGTCCCGATGAGCGCGCCCGCGAAGTTGCGCAGCTCCACGATGTCGCCGGCGGCGGGGTCTCCGCTAATCTTCAGAATCTCATTGCTGAAGGCCCAGAGGTGCCCGTTATTGATCCGCCGGTCCTCGTTCTTCTTGAGAGTGACGGCCTTGGACACGGCGGACTCCTGCTAGTATTGAGTGAAGGGGGAAGGGATGAGCCGGTGCAGCCGAGGGATCAGGCGACCGCGATTTCTTTGGTAAGGTAGACGTCCTGGATTGCGTTCAGAATCTTCACGCCGTCCTGCATCGGCCGCTGGAACGCCTTGCGCCCCGATATCAGCCCCATGCCGCCGGCGCGTTTGTTGATGACGGCCGTCCGCACGGCTTCCGATAGATCGTTCTCGCCCGACGCCCCGCCCGAATTGATCAGTCCCGCCCTTCCCATGTAGCAGTTCGCCACCTGGTAGCGGCAGAGGTCGATGGGATGATCGCTCGTGAGGTCGGTGTAGACCTTTTTGTGCGTCTTACCGAACTTCAACGCGTTGTATCCGCCGTTGTTCTCGGGGAGCTTCTGCTTGATGATGTCCGCCTCGATCGTGACGCCGAGGTG
>CAZEJT010000014.1:0-14350 GCA_964512655.1 uncultured Chlorobiaceae bacterium
ATTCTACTCACAAAAAGTAGCCTAACTACCTATCCGGGCGTAAGGGGTCATCTCAAATATTATCTTCGCCGCCTGTGTGCTATGCCTCCTTACGATAGCCACGTTATTTTCGGGGTTTCAGTCGAGAGCTACCGCGGGGATCATCGCTAAGGGAATACAAGTGACACGCAGCTCGTCATTGAAGACGCCATCACCCCAAATACCAGGCCCAGAATGGATGGTGATATGCCCGGATGGCGACGGGAAGGTCTGGTGTCTCAGTGTTCCCTGGGATTGCGTAATAATATATCTCTGAGACCTGATAGGTTGAACGAAACCAGCGTCTTCGTTGAGACGCTGGTTTCGCGTCAATAAAATGAGTAGGGCTGCAATCTCATTTCTGACTGTTTGTGTATTTCTTGTGGGGGGCTATTTTCTCTTTCCTTTGGTGTCTGAAAAGAATAATTCTCCAGACCTTCTCAACGACTTTGTGGTTAGATCCAATGGTGCAGTGACTATTGATCCAAAGAAATTAACTCTGCTTGTTGTCTTTTCACCATACGATTGTGCGAGGTGTCTACGAGAAGTGATGGCGTGGAAACACCTGCAGGGCCTTTTCGGGGAACGGGTAGCTATCGTTGGACTTATTCGATGTCGCGAAATTCTTGAGGTGAAGAGATTTGCGGAAGTGAATGACGTGCAATTCCCACTTGTGCTTGATTCTACAGATCAGCTGGCTGAAAAATTCTTGGGTAATGAAATGATTCCTATGCGTTTCTTCTTTCATAAATCGGCTCTATTACGAGCCGATAAAGTTGGGGTTGAATTCGGATCGAAGGAGGAAAGAGCACTAATCGATTGGATAACCGATGAACTTAGCAAGGAAAATTAGCACCGTGGTTTGTGGGTCATTGACATTACTATATATTCTCGTTGAAATGGGGTGTCATCCAAAAGGCGATCAAAGACTTTCATCTGCTGGTAAGAGAGACAAGATTCAGTTGTTGCATCGCGCCGAGCTAAAGCTTGGAGTTTCCGAGAAATCCTTTGTCGGAATGCCAATAGATGCCATTGTTGATCCACAAGGGAAGCTTTTCATTGCAGATGCACTTGACGGCTCGATCAAAGAATTCGATACCAGCGGCACCTATATTGCAACCATCACCAAGGGCCGCAAGATGGAGATAACGGGGATTTGTTTGGACGACGCTGGCAATATATACGCAAGCGACTTGTTGACAAGTGCAGTTCACCGTTTTTCAAACGAAGGCGCCTTCCTTGACAGCATTGCAGTCGGCGAAGAGAGCAGATTTGTTCTTGGAATTCCTAGGGTGTACAAAGACAAGATCTTTATCGGGGTTCTCGACAGCACATATGGTGTGGATTTTTACAAGTCGACAATTGTAGGTATCTATAATTTACCCAGTGGCCAACTCATCAAGAGATTCGGAAAGTTTGACGACATCTATGCGAAATATATTCCATTGAGTCCAGAGGTCCATTTCGATGTCGGCGGAGACGGCACGGTTTACGTCATCCAATGCCATTCTTATCTAATCCGCTCATATGATTCCGAGGGAAACCCGTTGAAGGTGTTTGGAGAGCAGGGCATGTATTTTAGACAACCGAGCAGCGCGAGGACCAAGGATCGTGAGGAATATTTTGAATGGCTAACTACATGGTCTAACATGAACTATATTAAAGTGCTGAAAGATATGCTTGTTGTACAGTACTTTGATCGCGCAAAAGCTGGAGGCGGCCCGGGAAAGTTCAAAGAAGAGCATTATATCAGCCTCTATACAACCGGCGGAGAAATGATTGACATCGATATTAGACTACCGGGTACTTTAATCGCGGCAAAAGATGATCTCCTCTACGTTGGAACAGATCTCGAATCGCAAGTCAAAACCATCTCGGTTTTTGAGATCAAACGGCCAGCAATCTCAGAAGCGACTAGAACCCCATAGTAGTTGAATTTAAGGAAAGCAGAACCCTTGTGGCTAGGTTCTTGCCGAACGAGTGATGCCTTCATGGTTCTTCTGAAGGTGTATAACATGCTTGGTCAGCAGCTGAAAATTCTGGTCGATGACCAACAGGACCCGGGTTACAAGTCGGCGAGCTTCGATGCGAGCATCCTGCCGAGCGGGGTCTACTTTTACCGCTTGCAGGCGGGGCAATTTACGGACACCAAGAAGATGATCCTGATGCGTTGAGCCCGTGGTGCCTGTGACGAAAGAGAGCCAGCTCACACCCGCGGGCTGGCTCTCGCTATTTAACATCTTGCAATTTTGACGGAAAAATCATATCATCTAATCGTCGTGTCGCCAT
The DNA here is from genome assembly GCA_964512655.1 of uncultured Chlorobiaceae bacterium. Taxonomy (GTDB): domain Bacteria; phylum Bacteroidota; class Ignavibacteria; order UBA10030; family SZUA-254; genus VBOC01. The sequence continues at coordinate 2,308 of CAZEJT010000014.1, forward strand.
ATCCTGGCGCAGGATCAAGAATCGTTTCGGACGATTCGACCCGCCTCCCGGGCACCACACTCATTCATTCTATTGCCAGGGGGGATTATGCGCACTCGATTCGCGTTACTCTTCGTTGCACTCACCGGTATTATTCAAGGTCAGATCCGGCAGTTTCCCTTTAAGGAGTCGTTCGACAGCGTCTCAGTACCCGCTCTCCCTCCCGGCTGGCTGACCACATCGAACCACGCAGCTTCGGGCGATTTCGTCACGACACATTCCGCTCCCCTCTCCGATTCCACAGCCGTTCTGAGCACGAACGCGACGGTGTCGCAGAGCCTAACCTCACCTCTGCTCGATTTCACAGATCGAGAAGCCGACAGCTTGATCTTCTACGAGCGCCGGTCGGCCAGCCACAATTCCGGCCTGCTCCTGGAGGCATCCTCCGATGGAGGTGCCACGTTCGTGATCCGGATCGGCGACACGCTGCGAAACCCCGGTGTCACATCGTATATTCTGCGCAGAATGCAGCTCCCCTCCGGCCTGAGCAATCAAGCGAGCGTGCGTTTCCGCTGGCGGGTCCTTGATAACGGAACTGGCTCAACGGGCACGATCCGTTTCGACGACATTGAGATATCGGCAAAGGCGGGAATCGATGCCGCGATCACCGAGCTGATCTTCAGCCCGATGATTCCCCGTGCCGGAGATTCGGTCGTCGTAAGCGCGACAGTCGAGAATGTCGGAATTTCTGCGATCGGGGCCCATGCAACCGAGAACTTCACTGTTGACTTCTATGACGACATCAACGCAGACTCGATTCCCGAAAGCCAGGAGGTCTTCGGATCCTCCCCTGTTGCACGCACGCTCCAGCCGGGGGAGAAACTCAGAATGGAATCGACGCTGCGCAATCTGCGGGAGGGCAACCGAACGGTCATTGCCGTCGTTCACCTCCCCGGAGACCAGAATCCTGCCAACGATTTGGCCCGGAGTGTGGTGCCGGTGGCTTTCGCGCGCTCGTCGCTCGTCGTCAACGAAATCATGTACGATCCGGTTGCCGGAAACTCCGAATACGTGGAGCTTTTCAATTGCAGTCGGGAGACGGTCGATCTTCACGGCTGGAGCGTGTCGGATGTGAGCGGCCCCGCGGCAAGAACGAGCGCCCATCTCATCGCGCGCGCGGCATTCGTGATCGCATCCGGAGAGTACATTGTTATCACGACGGATTCCTCCATCTTCACGCGCTTCTCCTATCTCACCCAGCCCTCTTACCACGTCCGCATCAGGCCGGGCGCATTCAGCCTGAACAATGCGGGGGACGATGTCATCGTCAGTGACTTCACCGGTTCGACGATCGACAGCGTCCGCTATTCTCCGGATTGGCAGAATCAGGAGATCGACGACCCGTCGGGCAGATCGCTCGAGCGGATCAACCCCTCCCTTCCCGGAAACGACCGGCGGAACTGGAGTACGTGCGCCGACCCGCTCGGGGGAACGCCGGGACGAAGGAACAGCCTGTACACGAGACCGGCGCCGTCATCGGCCTTGGTCTCGTTCAGCCCGAACCCTTTTTCGCCCGATGGCGACGGTTACGAGGACATGACCATGCTGACATACCGGATTCCTGCTGCCTCGGCGGTCATTCGTGTTCGGATTTATGACTCGCGCGGACGGCTTGTGCGCACCCTTGCCGATGGAGATCCGAGCGCTTCTCGCGGCGAGCTGATATGGGATGGATCGGACGATAACCGAAGGCGGGTGAGAATGGGAATATATATTGTGCTGCTCGAGGCGCGCGGAGCTTCCGGAGAGACGATTCAGGCAACAAAATGCACGGTCGTAGTAGCGGTCAAATTGTAGCGTTCCGCGCGTAATTCATCAATTGCGCCCTCATGCTTGCGCTTCTGCATGCAGGACGTGCCGAACTTTCACCCCGATGCCGGTGTTCGTGAAGAAAGACCCTCCCGCGAAATGAGCGGAAACGCTCGGTCATGCGTTGATTACCTCACAATCACACTGTAAGGAGCAGGTCATGACGATGAACGGGAACAAGAGTACCTATCTCTCCGCAGTTCTTTGCGCCGCCCTCTTTGCGACCCAACTCTGCTTTGCCCAGGGTGGGAAGGAATTTGCCACGCAGGGCGCGACAGAGCTCGGAGGGAATGTCTCATTCGTAAGCATTACTCCAATCGCCAACGGATTCTCCGGGAATAACGTCACTGTTTTTTCTCTGAGCCCGACGATAGGATATTTTGTCGCGGATAACTGGGAGATTGGCGCCGATCCGTTCGGACTCACCTTCATCAGCGGCGGAGGCGGGACCGAGGTCAACATGCTGTTCTTTGGCGCATACAATTTCAAGACGGACCACGCCGGGTTTCCGTTCATCGAAGGGCTCCTGGGTTACAGTTCGGAGTCGGATGGAGCCACCCGTAACGGGCTAAGTTGGGGTGTCCGCGGCGGAATCAAGGCCCCGATCGCCGGGCAGGCGCTGGTGAACATCGCCGGGGAATACCTTCAGATCACCCTTGATCCTCCCAACGCGGCAAACCGGTGGGGATACAACCAATTCTCGCTCGTCACCGGCTTGTCGATCTGGCTCTGAGGGTATCTCAGGGAGGGAGAGTTACGTAACTGCAGCGGAGGAGAGATCGAGGGATTGCGGCCTGAAGAGGACCGGCTCGGGGGTTAGGTAGAGGGTGTTGGATCGCCGCCGGATTTCTTCGAATCCGATTCTGAAGGTTTCTTCTCCGCCTTTGTTTCCTGCTTCGCGTCTCCTTTGGATTCCTGGGGGGATTCTTTCGCCTTTTCCTTCGGAGCGGTTTTCTTCTCCGCCGAATCGGATGAGGAACTCTTCTTATAGTCCGTCCCGTAGAACCCGCTTCCCTTGAACACGAGTCCGGCGCCCCCTGAGATCATGCGGACGAGAGTATCCTTGCCGCAGACCGGGCACCGGATAAGGGGAGCTTCGGACATCTTCTGCAGTTCCTCGAATTCGTGCTGACAATTCTTGCAGCGGTAAGCGTAGGTTGGCATGTTACATTGCGATGGTGGAGTACGCCGTACTCAATACGCCTCTCTCAGTTTCTTGCATCCTGCTGCAATCCGGTCCACCCCTTTCTCCAGTTCCTTCATCGAGCAGGCGTACGAGAGCCGCATGTGGTGCTTCGAGCCGAATCCGCTTCCGGGGACGACAGCCACATGCTGGCCTTCGAGAAAGAAGTCCGCAAGAGCGACGTCGTCCTTGATCGGTGTGCCGTTGAGGCGCTTCCCCGCAAAGGCCTTGAGGGATGGAAAAAGATAAAACGCTCCCTTGGGTTCCTGGAGTTCAACTCCCTCGATCTTCTTCAGCTCGCGGAAGGCATAGTCCCGCCGGCGGTTGAATTCCGCCACCATCGATTCGACGTCCGCCCCGGGAGCCGTCAGAGCCGCGGCTGCCGCGCGCTGGGAGATAGAAGAAGCGTTGGAGGTCACCTGGCCCTGCACCTTCGCGGCGGCCTCCACGATCGACGATGGGCCGCCCAGATACCCGATCCTCCATCCCGTCATCGCGTACGCCTTCGAAACCCCGTTCACCGTGATCACCTGATCTGCGATCTGCCTGATGCTCCCGATGCTGAAATGCCGCGTTCCCCCGTAAATCACCTTCTCATAGATCTCATCTGAAATGACGTAGATGCCGGTCTCTTTCACGACATCGGCAAGCTCCTCGATCTCCCCCTGCGAGTACACATTGCCGGTGGGGTTTCCGGGCGAGTTGAAGATGAATGCCTTCGTCTTCGCGTTGATCGCCTTGCGGAGCCTGCGGGCGGAGAGCTTGAAGTTCTCGTCGATCGACGTCGGCACGATGACGGGCTTCCCGTCGGCGAGCTTCACGATTTCCGGATAACTGACCCAGTACGGGGAAGCCATCACAACCTCGTCGCCGCGGTTGCAGATCGCCTGGAGCGCGTTATAGATGGAATGCTTCGCCCCGCAGGAGACGAGGATCTGCGAGGGATCGAAGCGAAGCCCGTTGTCCCGCTCGAATTTGGCGACGACGGCGGAGATCAGGTCGGGGATTCCCTGGTTCGCCGTGTAATGCGTGAAGTTTTCCTCGATGGCCCGGATCGCTGCCATCTTGATATGCGGGGGAGTCGGAAAATCGGGTTCTCCGGCGGTCAAATTCGCAACGTCCACTCCCGCCTGGAGCATCCGGCGAGCCCGCTGGGTAAACGCGAGCGTGGTCGACTCTTCGATCTGCCGGACTTTGAGGGAAAGCGATTTCACCGCTTGGACGGGCGCCTCAGGGACCTCATCTTGGCGGCGAGACGTCGCCTGACATTCGGCGGGACAAATTCGCTGACGTCGCCTCCGAGAAGGGCGACCTCCCGGACGATGCTTGAATTCAGGTAGGTATATTTCTCATGCGGCATGAGAAATACCGTGGCTATCCTCCCGTCGAGTTTGCGGTTTGTGAGCGCCATCTGGAACTCATACTCAAAATCGGAGACGGCGCGGAGTCCGCGTACGACGGCGATGGCCTTCTTCGAGCGCACATATCTGACGAGGAGCCCGTCGAAGCGATCCACCTCCACGTTCCTGAACCGCCCCAGCACTTCCGAGATCATCTTCACGCGCTCGGCGGCCGTGAAGAGCGGCTTCTTCCCCGAACTTTCCGCCACCGCCACGATCACGCGGTCGAAAATCTCACCCGCCCTCTGCACCACGTCGATGTGGCCGTTGGTCACGGGATCGAAGGTCCCCGGGTAGACGGCGATTCTCATCGCGCTCCGGAAGCGAGATTATGCGGAATGAGCAAAGAAGCTGAGGCGTGTGTTGCCGAATTCCTTCTGGGCCGAGATTCGATAGAGCGGCGACGGTTCGAAGGAAGTGCGTTTTGCATGCTCAATGATAAGAAATCCCCCCCTCTCCAGCAACTGACGCCCGAAGATGGCTGCGGGGAGCTGCGTCGTTTTTTCATAGGGATAGGGCGGGTCTGCAAAGACAAGCCCGTACTCCCCGCGGCCCTGCTCCACGAATGAAAAGGCGTCGGCGCAGATCACCGTGCATTGATCCAGGCAGTCGAGGTCTCTCGCATTACGCTCGATGACGTCCAGGGCCGACCGGCTGTCGTCGACGAACGTCACTGCCGACGCTCCGCGGCTCAGAGCTTCAAACCCGAGGCTTCCGGTGCCGGCAAAGAGATCGAGGACCTGCATTCCGTCGATGGAGATCCTGCTCTGGAGGGAATTGAAGATGCTTCCCTTGGCGCGATCGGTCGCGGGCCTGATGCTTTCGCCCCGCGGCGAGAACAGCCGCCGGCCCTTGTATTTCCCCGTGATGATTCTCAACGGTCGTGGAGCGCGCAGCCGACCGCGGCGGCGAAGCGGTGTTCCTTCCCCGCATACGAGTCGAACTCGCGGAATGAGGACGCCACGTCCAGCTCCCTGAACGGATTGAGGACGGCGATGGACGACGAAAAACGCGTTTTCGCTTCGCCGAGAAGCTCTTTCGTCACCTCGCTTCCGTGAAAGTGGATCTCGGCCACCGGGAACGAATCGAGGGCGGGCCGTAGGGCTTCCAACGCCCTCTCCGACGATTCGAAGGAGGCGCTAGAGTAATGCACGAGGCGGCCGCGGTTCATCACCCCCACCTCGACGCGGTTTTTCATCACGTGGACGAGCGCCACCGACTTTGTCTTGATCTCGGGGTTGTTCAGCAGAAGAGCGTGCTGAGCGCCGAAGTGGTTCGTGCCCGAGCTGGCGAGAACGATATCCTGCTCGCGCAGCGCTCCCCGGGCCCTCTCAAGAAACGCCTTCTTGTACGCCACGACCAGCAGATGTGAATACTGCCTGTGTGCGTGGGTCTGCAGGAGGTGCTTTTCGCGGGTGTACTCGTCGGCGTTGAACTTCGGAATGAAATTGGACAGTTCCCACGAGATATGGTCCTGTTCCTCCTGGGCGCTGAGCGTGCTGTCCGACGGGAAGCAGTGAACGAGGGCGGCGGCCCCGTCAAGCGCGATCGCCGCGCGGGAAACCTTCCCCAGGATCTTTTCCTTCCCGGCGAGGAGCCCCTCCAGGAACCAGAGATCGCCCGGCCCGTTCCGCGGATATTCGGCCAGGTACTTCAGCTTGACGGAGGATTTCTTCGCCTTGAAGACGGAGAGATGGGCCACATCGTCCGCAAAACTGATCCCTGCCACATAGGTTCCGAACATCAGCGCCCCGTCGTGCAGTATGGGGCGATGCGCTGAAGCTTCTTGGGGCCTATTCCCCGCACGTTGCTCAGCTCTTCCACGGACACGAACGGTCCGTTTTCCTCCCTGTACGACAGGATTCTCTCCGCCATTGCTTCGCCGATCCCTGGCAGGCGAATCAGCTCTTCTTTGGTCGCGGTGTTGATATCGATGCCTCGGGGTAGAAGGTGGATGGAGTGCGCGCTCTTGCGGGCTCCCCCCTGCGCGGAGTCGCCTCCGGCGCTCTCAGTCGCCGCCGTATCCGGAGCCGGAAGGCGCCGCGATCGCGCGTCGAATTCGGAGTCTGATGCTGAGTAATCAAACCTGGCCGATTCCGTTCTCGCCGATCGGATGAGTTTAACACCGATGCCGGCGAGAAATGTAAGAATGAGAAACAGGGCGACGCGGCTCTCCTGGGGTGTGAAGCCCAGGGTCTTCTGAAACTCTCGCAGCAGGCGCATGAGTCCTCCCTCCTCAGCGCTGGGGCGGCGCCCGATTGACTACGTGAACATGTTCTTCATCTTCTCGAAGAAGCTCTTGTCGGAGTGCGCGGAGCGGTCGCCCTCCTTCGGCTTCATCACTTCGCTATTCGACAATTCCTTGATCGCGTCTTTCTCCTTGCCGGAGAGGCGCGTGGGCACCCAGACGTTGACGCGCACCAGCTGGTCGCCGCGGCGCCCGCTGTTGAGATCGGGAATCCCCTTGTCCCTCATCCTCAGAATCTTGCCCGATTGAGTGCCCGGATCGACCTTCAGCCGGGCCCGCCCCGTGAGCGTGGGAATCTCGATCTCCGCGCCGAGCACGGCGTCCGGGAAGCTGACCAGAAGATCCAGAAGTATATCTTGGCCGTTGCGCGTGAAGAGCTGGTGCGGTTCTTCCTCGATGATGACAAGGAGGTCGCCTGCCGGTCCGCCGCGCTGGCCCGCATTTCCCTGGCCCCGAAGGGGAATGTAATTCCCCTCCGCAACGCCCGCCGGAACGTTCACCTTGATCGTCGTCTCGCCCTGCACCCTTCCTTCCCCACCGCAAGTTTCGCACGGATCTTTGATGATCCTTCCCTCCCCGTTGCAGTTGCTGCACATGGAGACATTGACAAACTGGCCGAAGACCGAGCGGGAGACGTGCCGGACTTCTCCGGTGCCGTTGCACACCGGGCATGTGACCTTCGCGCTCCCGGGCTTGGCGCCGCTCCCGTGGCAGGTATCGCAGGTTTTCCAGCGCCTGATCTTGAGCTTCTTCTCGACTCCGCTCGCAATTTCTTCGAGCGTCAGCCGGAGCCTGATCTTCAGATCGGACCCCGGGACGCCGCCCTGGGTGCGGGAGCGCGACCGGGCTCTGCCACCCGCAAAGACCTCTTCGAAGACGCTTCCTCCGAACGCGGAGCCGAAAATGTCGTTGAAGCTGGAGAAGATATCGTTGACGTTTGTGAATCCGTGGAAGTCGGCGCCCGGCCTGAGTCCCTCGTGACCGTACTGGTCGTACTTCCTGCGCTTCGACTCGTCTCCCAGGACCTCGTAGGCCTCGGCCGCTTCCTTGAACTTCTCTTCGGCCTCCTTGTTGTTCGGATTTCGGTCGGGATGGAACTGCAGCGCCGCCTTGCGGTAGGCTTTCTTGATCTCGTCCGTATTGGCGCTCTTTGGAACGCCGAGGATGTCGTAATAGTCCCTCTTCGCCATAGTCAGTTCGCCGCGCCTCCTCCGGGTTCGACCCCGCGCCCGGCCGGATCGTCCGGCGACGCCTGATCCGCGGAGACTACCACCTTCGCATGCCGCAGGACTTTATCGTTCAGCATGTACCCCTTGTCGACCTCCTCGATGACCGTATGAGGCGGCACGTCGCTTCTCGGCACCTGCAGGAGCGCGTCGTGGAGATGAGGATCGAACGGTTTGCCCACCGATTCGAACGCGCGCACGCCCTGCGACTCAAGAATTTTCTTGAGTTTGTCGTAGACGAGCCCCATCCCCCTGCGGAGCGATTCCTCTGCGGCCCGGATCCCCGGGTCCTGCTCTTCCAAACGGGATCCTCCCTCGTTCTCCCCGGCCGGGCGAGTCATGCGGATAGACCTCTCAAAATCATCAACCACGGGGAGGAGTTTCAGTATGAGGTCCTCGTTCGAGAATTTGACGATAGAGGCGTAATCATTTTCTATGCGTTTCTTATAGTTCTCGAATTCGGCGGCCTTCCGCAGCAGCTGATCTTTATACTGCCCGATGCTTTTCTCCAGCTCGGCGATCCTGGCGCTGAGCGATTCAATCTCGCTCAGCTCGGGGATTTGCACGGGAGCCTTCTGATCGGGCCGCTCTTCGTTCTGTTCGTCCCCTGGCAAAGGTAATATTCTCTGGTTAGTCTTTTTGGTGGTTAAGGAGGCGGCGTGGCCTCAGAAATCGCTAAAACACTCTAAATTATATGAATTTTCACGCTCTTTGTCAAGGTAACTCCCGGAGCGCGGACTCGTATACTGTTGAAAAATATCCGCAGGAAGGTTACCTTCCAACACGTCAAGAGTGAACTCCCTCGTAGTTGCTCCTTCCCAAGTCCCACCGGATCGGGAGCGCGCGTTCAGCCATCATCCAATCACCAGATCGGAGTATCCATGAGTAAAGTGTTCTCATTCGTCGTCCTTGCAGTCCTCGCCCTCGCCTCGTCCGGCTCTCTCGACGCACAGCAGGAAGCAAGACTTCTCCGTTTTCCCGCCATCCACGATAACAGGATCGTCTTTACATATGCGGGCGATCTCTACACGGTCGCTTCGACCGGTGGCATCGCGCGCAAGCTCACGAACTCGGAGGGGTTCGAGATGTTCCCCCGCTTCTCCCCCGACGGGAAGTGGATCGCGTTTACCGGACAATACGACGGTAACACCGAGGTATACGTCATGAGCTCCGACGGGGGGGTTCCGAAGCGCCTCACCTACACGCCGACCCTCGGACGCGACGATGTGTCCGACAGGATGGGCCCGAACAACATCGTCATGGGATGGAAGCACGACAACAAGCACATTGTCTTCCGCTCGCGGATGCGCGAGTTCAATGATTTCAAGGGGCGGCTCTATCTTGCGTCCGTCGACGGGGACCTCTCCGAGCAGCTCCCCCTTCCCCGCGGCGGATTCTGCTCGTACTCTCCCGACGATTCCAAGCTGGTGTACAACCGCGTGTTCAGGGAGTTCCGCACCTGGAAGCGGTACCGCGGCGGGCTGACGGACGATGTCTGGATCTACGATTTCAGCACGAAGGCCACGGAGAACATCACGAACAATCCGGCCGGCGACATCGAACCGATGTGGAGCGGTAACAAGATTTACTTCCTCTCCGACCGCGACTCCCTGAAGCGGATGAATCTGTACTCGTACGATCTGACGACGAAGGAGACGAAGCAGCTCACGTCCTATGCGGAATTCGACATCAAGTTTCCCTCGCTCGGAGACAATGCGATCGTCTACGAGAACGGAGGCTACATCTATCGTTTCGACCTGGCGGCGGAAAAGCCGGAGAAGGTCACGATCATGATCGAGGAAGACCTCCTCGGCGGGAGAGGGGGCATCATCAAGGTGTCGGACAACGTCAACAACTACGAAATCTCACCCGACGGAAAGCGGGCGCTGTTCGGAGCCCGCGGCGATGTCTTCACGGCACCCGTCAAGTACGGGGCGGTCCGGAACATCACTGCGACCCCCGGCGTGCACGAGCGCAATTCCAAATGGTCGCCTGACGGAAAGTGGATATCGTACATCTCCGACGCGACCGGAGAAGACGAGATCTACATCGAGCCGCAGGACGGGAGCGGGTCCGCGATCAGGCTTACGAGCGGCGAAGACACCTATAAGTATCAGCCGTACTGGTCGCCCGACAGCAAGAAGATCCTCTGGGCCGACAAGCGGCAGCGGCTCCGCTATGTGTCGGTCGATTCGAAGTCGATAACCGAAGTGGCTCATGCGGATGCGTTCGAGTTCTCCGACTACAGCTGGTCCCCGGACAGCAAGTGGATCGCGTACGCGAAACCCGAGGTGGAGGTTATGAACAAGATTTACCTTTATTCGCTGGCGAGCGGTCAGACGGCAGAGATTACCGATGGGTGGTATACTTCCTCCAGGCCGGCCTTCAGCTCCGATGGGAAGTACCTCTTCTTCGAATCGAACCGGGACTTCAATCCGACGTTCAGCCAGACCGAATTCGACCAGGCCTATCTCGACATGGAACGGATTTATCTTGTCACCCTCTCGCAGAGCACAGAGTCGCCATTCAAGCCCAAGAGCGACGAGGTGTCCGTGAAGGAAGAAAAGGCGAAGCCCGAGGAGTCGAAAGACAAGAAGGATGAAGCGAAGGGCGACAAAAAAGAAGCGGGCGTAGTCGTGAAGGTGGATATCGACGGAATCAAGGGGCGCATCGTTGCACTTCCCGTTCAGGCCTCTTCCTACAGAAACGTCGTCTCGGCCGGAAGCTCGGTCTACTACATCCGGCAGGGCACCAAGGATGAGAAGGCCCAATTCCAGATGTACGACCTCTCCGAGCAGAAGGAAACGCCGCTCGGCGAAATCGACGGATTCGAAGTGTCCGCCGATCTGAAAAAAATCCTCATTGGGAAGGACAATGCGTACTACGTGCTCGATCTCCCGAAGGGAAAAGTCGAGCTGAAAGACAAGCTCGACCTCTCGGGTATGGAAGTCAAGCTCGACAAGCGCCAGGAATGGACCCAGATTTACAACGAATGCTGGCGCCAGATGCGGGAATTCTATTTTGCGCCGAACATGAGCGGAGTGGATTGGCCGGCGATCAGGAAAAAGTACGAACCGCTTCTACCCTACGTCAACCACCGCGCCGACCTCACCTACATCATCGGAGAGATGATCGGCGAGTTGAGCACGGGCCACACTTACGTCGGCGGCGGCGACATGCCCAAAGCGAAACGCATACAGACCGGCCTCCTCGGGGCCCAGCTTGAACGCGATCCCAACTCGAAATACTACCGGATCAGAAGGATTCTCAAAGGGCAGAACTGGGACAACGCCACCCGCAGCCCTCTGACCGAGATCGGCGTGAACGCGAACGAGGGAGAATACATCATTGCCGTCAATGGCAAGTCCACCAGCGCGATGTCGGACATCTATGAGTCCCTGGTCAACACGGTGAATAAGCAGGTGACGCTCACCCTGAACGCCCAGCCGTCCGCCGAGGGGAGCTGGACGGTGGTGGTAAAACCCATCGCAGACGAGTCCGGCCTCTATTATTTTAACTGGGTTCAGGAGAACATCAGGAAAGTCGATTCCGCGACTCACGGCAAGGTGGGTTATCTGCACGTGCCCGACATGGGAGCGCACGGGTTGAACGAATTCGTAAAATACTTTTACCCGCAACTCCGCAAGAAGGCGCTCATCGTCGATGTACGGGGCAACGGAGGCGGCTTCGTCTCGACGCTCGTCGCCGAGCGCCTCAGGCGCGAAATCGCCATGGTTGGCATCGCGCGGAATACCGTGCCGAGCCCCGACCCCGGCGACATGCTTCTCGGACCCAAGGTTTGCCTCATCGACGAATTCTCTGCATCCGACGGCGACATCTTCCCCTACCGATTCAAGAAATACGCGCTGGGGAAATTGATCGGCAAGCGGACCTGGGGCGGCGTCGTGGGGATCCGCGGCTCGCTCCCCCTGCTCGACGGAGGTTTCCTGAACAAGCCGGAGTTCTCGCGTTACGGGTTTCTCGGGGAGGGTTGGATCATGGAAGGACACGGCGTCGATCCCGACATCGTGGTGGACAACGATCCGGCAAAGGAATTTGCGGGAATCGACGAGCAGTTGAACAAGGCCATCGAGGTGATCCTCGACGAATTGAAAACCAAGGAGCAGTCGCTCCCTCC
>CAZEJT010000014.1:14450-72189 GCA_964512655.1 uncultured Chlorobiaceae bacterium
AGGCCATCGAGGTGATCCTCGACGAATTGAAAACCAAGGAGCAGTCGCTCCCTCCGGTTCCCGAATGGCCTATTAAGAAGTAGCGCGACCTTGCATCGCGACCCGGTATCGTGACGCCGTATCGCGATCCCGTATCGCGAACGGTAGGCGCTGGTTGTAGGCGCCGGATGTAGCCGCCGGATGTAGCCGCCGGCTTCAGCCGGCGTTCTCTATACCCTTCGGAGCTGTCGATGCCTTAAACTGGTGTCACGGTCCATACCATGACACCAACGGGGAATAACCTTCTGAAACTGGTGTCACGGTCCATACCGTGACACCAACGGGGAATAACCTTCTTAACGTGCACCGTGGCGCCCGCGTCGCCGCGGCGTTCTTGCAAACCTTGGCGGAACTCCGTATATTCTCTCCGCTTTTCACCTCATTCCACACTTCCGGAAAGAATTCGCATGAAATGGATGCAATTGGTATCTCTGGCGGCACTCGTATGCCTGTCCGGACCACGCGCAATGGCGCAGGATGAAGACCAACTCTTCGGCCAGCTCACATCCGAGTACCTGAAGGGCTACTTCGCCGCAAATCCCATCTCCGCGACCGGGATCGGGGTCCATGACTACGACAATATCCTCGACGACGTGAGCCCCCAGGCTGCCGAGAAGGAAATCGCGCGGCTCAAAAGCTACAAGGAACAACTCGGCCGCGTGAATCAATCGCTGATGACGAAGGACAAAACTATCGATTGGCGGATCCTGTCGGAGAACATCGATGAAGCCCTCTTCCAGTACGAAGAGCTCAAGGACTACCAGTGGAACCCGATGGTCTACACCGGCGCCCTCGGCAACTCGATCGCCGCTCTGATCTATCAGGAGTTCGCGCCTCTGGAACAGCGTCTGAAAAATGCGGCCGCGCGCGCTGCGCAGGTTCCCCGTTTCCTCGAACAGGCGAAGGCGAATCTGAAGAACGCTCCCCCGATGCATGTCGAGACCGCGATCAACCAGAATCAGGGAAATATCAGCCTCTTCAAAGACGAACTGACAAACGCGGCCAAGGGGGCCTCCGACCAGGTTAAATCGCAGGTCGCGGAGGGCTCGGCGAAGGCGGTGGCGGCTCTCGAGGAGTTCGGAAACTGGCTCAAGACCGATCTGAAACCCCGCGCCACAAGGGACGAGCACCTCGGGAAGGCGCTCTTCGAAAAAAAGCTGACCCACAATCTGAAGTCGAGCCTGACACCCGCGGACGTCCTCCAGCGAGCGATGGCTGAGAAGGACCGGGTCCATGGCGAGATGTTTGCGCTCGCCGCGCCCCTCTACAAGGAATACTACGGAGAAGACCCCGGCGGCAAGGACTCTCTGACTGTCATCAAGAAGGTGCTCGACAAGATCGTCCTCGACCACCCCAAGAAGGATGAGTTGATGGATGTGATCAAGAAGATCATTCCGGACCTGAACGAATTTATCACAAAGCACGACATCCTGACGCTCGACCCCACGCAGCCGCTGGTGATCAGGGAAACGCCCGAGTACGAGCGGGGCGTATCCGTGGCGTCGATGGAATCCCCCGGCCCCCTCGAAAAGAACCTGAAATCGTTTTACAACGTGACGCCGGTCCCCAATGAATGGACCCCCGAGCAGGTGGAATCGTACCTTCGTGAGTACAACAACTGGTCCCTCCGCGATCTCAGCATTCACGAAGGGGTGCCCGGCCATTACGTCCAGCTCTACTACGCGAACCGCTATCCGTCCATCATCCGTAACGTCTACGGGAGCGGATCGATGGTGGAGGGGTGGGCCGTGTACGCCGAGCGGATGATGGTCGACGAGGGATACATGAACCACGATCCCCGGATGAAGCTCATTCAACTCAAGTGGTACATCCGCGTGGTTCTCAACGCAATCATCGACCAGAAGATACACGCGTACGGGATGACTCAGGCGCAGATGATGGACCTGCTGACGAAAGAAGGCTTTCAGGAAGAGCGTGAGGCGGCGGGAAAATGGCGCCGCGCCAACCTCACCTCCACCCAGCTCTCGACCTACTTCGTCGGATTCCAGGAGATATGGGATCTTCGCGAGGCGTACAAGAAGAAGATGGGTTCGTCCTTCAACCTGAAAAAGTTCCACGAAGATTTTCTGAGCCACGGCTCTCCCACCGTCAAGTACATCCAGGAGTTGATGATGGCAGAGTAATTTGTTTTTTGGGGGGTGACGCTCTTCCGGCGTGACTCCCCAGTTCGTTTTCGTTCCGGTAGGCGCCGGCTTTAGCCGGCGTCTGATCTGATGGTTTCCCCGCCAGGTACTGGGATGGTTTTGTTTTGCTGTCCTTAGCTTCCTATATTCGAGATGCGATTCGAATACTCTCCAGGGAATTGTGAGAAATCCGACTACCCTAATTCCTGCGATTTGCCTTCTTGTTTCCCTAGGTTGCAGCGATTCTCGCGAGTGGCCACCATCCCCTCCCGTTCCGGTGCGGAATTACAATCTGCGCACTCTAGACCTCGTGCAGAACGGGTCGTTTGAATTTAACGGTCATCCATCTCTCCAGGGCTGGTTGGTTGATTCGGATACCTCAAATGTAAGTTTTTCGGCGGACGCGCCGCCCCATGGCGGGGACTATTCGCTTAGTCTTAACTGTGATTGGATTTACGCCGGTTATGTGGAGTCAGGCATGGGAGTACCCGCGGGAAAAGTAATTCTTCGATTTTCAGTATGGGGGAAAGCCATCCGTGGCCAAGGGTGGGAGGCGGGAGCATTTGCCTTGCTATACTTCAAGCGAGGAGGAATTCTTAGCGGAATAAATGGAATTTTTGTGACCGACTCCTCCTGGACTTTCGGAAGCGTCACCGACACGCTGAACACGCTCCCAGGCGATAGTGTGGTCGTCGCCCTCGCTGGCGACGAAGGTCAATTCGCGGGTGGACGCGCTCTCTTTGACCTTTGCCGTCTAGAGGTTCTTCGTTAATAGTCTTTGGACCATTCCCGGGTAGGCACCGGCTTTAGCCGGCGTTTTTTTTGCTAGTGCACGCGCTTTTCAGTATCTTTTGGTCGGTTCAAGCAAGAATTTGGGGCTGTAGCTCAGTTGGGAGAGCGCCTCGTTCGCAACGAGGAGGTCGTCGGTTCGATCCCGATCAGCTCCACATGTTCCGGATGGTCCCCGCCGCGGGGATCGATCTCCGGTTGAGACATCCGTCCCCCGCGAGACCGCCCCTCTTCCCCTCGACAGAAGCCATACGACTCCCTCTTCGTCGCTCCGCTCATGACACCCGGTAATCGTTGGCTATTCGGCGGGATACTGGGTATATTATTCTTTTCGACGTATCTCTACGTGGTTACGACAACGAAGAGTCCAAAATACGGCCCCACCGTCGAGCCTCCGGCTGATGCCTCAACTCTTTCTCCTTCGATGCGCGATAATCTCAAGGAAGGCAAGAAGCCAAACCGCCTGATCAGAGAGAAAAGTCCCTACCTCCTTCAGCACGCGTTCAATCCCGTCGACTGGTATCCGTGGGGAGAAGAGGCCTTCGAGAAGGCACGCAGAGAGGACAAACCGATTTTTCTTTCGATCGGATACTCCACCTGCTACTGGTGCCACGTGATGGAACGCGAAGTGTTCGAAGACACCGCGATCGCCCGCCTGATGAATGAATCGCTCGTCTGTATCAAAGTCGACCGCGAGGAACGCCCCGATATCGACCGTGTGTACATGACTGCGGTACAGGCGATGACAGGCGGTGGCGGGTGGCCGATGTCGGTCTTCCTCGATACGTCCCTCGCCCCGTTTTTTGGCGCAACGTACATTCCTCCTAAAGCCCAGTATGGGCGGCCCGGGTTCCCCGACCTCGTAAGAAGGATCTCCGAAGTCTGGACGAAAGACCGGCCGAAGATCCACGAATCGAGCGCTCAGATCGGCGATTTCCTCAGAAACACCTCGGCACCCGCTCCCGCACCGGTAAACGACTCGTCGCTTGGAGCGGCATATGCGGCCTTTGCCCGCGCATTCGACCCCGAGTTCGCAGGTTTCGGCACAGCCCCCAAATTCCCGAGGCCGGTTGTGTTCGATTTTCTCCTGAGATACTACTTCAGGACGGGCCAGGATTCCGCCCTGCAGATGGTCCTCGCGACCCTGAAGAAAATGTCGGAAGGAGGGGTCTACGACCAGATTGGCGGCGGATTCCATCGCTATTCCGTCGACCGCCAATGGCGGGTGCCCCATTTCGAGAAGATGCTGTACGACCAGGCGGGCCTCGCGATCTCGTATCTTGAGGCGTTCCAGATTACTCATGATCAAACATACTCTTCGATCGCCCGCGACATCCTCGGTTATGTCTCCAGAAACATGACCTCTCCCGAGGGGGGCTTCTACTCCGCCGAGGATGCAGAAAGCGCGATCGATCCTGCCCGAAGCGGAGAGAAAGAGGAAGGCGCATTTTATCTCTGGACTCACGCGGAGATCGAGGCTGTTCTTGGGAAGCAAGACGCGGCGCTGTTCGCCTATCGGTACGGTGTGACCGACTCGGGCAACGCGCTCGACGATCCGATGCACGTCTTTATGGGGAAGAATATTCTCTTCGCGGCCCGCACCCTCGATCAGACGGCAGAAAAGTTCAACCGGACGTCCGGACAGACCCTCGAGATTCTTTCGGAAGCACGGCGAACGCTGTTCGAGGCCAGAGAACACCGCCCAAAACCTCATCTCGACGACAAGATCATCGCGGCTTGGAACGGGATGATGATCAGCGCGTTTTCACGGGCGTTCCAGGTGTTGCATAAGAGAGACGATCTCGACCGTGCCCGACGCGCGGCGGAGTTCGTGATGACAAGGCTGTATGACAGCCCAAGCCGGGCGCTCCGGCGACGCTATCGCGACGGCGAGGCGCGCTTCGAAGGGACGCTGCAGGATTACGCGTTCCTGATCCAGGGCCTCCTCGATCTGTACGAGGCGTCGTTCGACGTACGATGGCTCAAGGATGCGCTCATCCTGGCCGGAAGACAGAATGATATCTTCTGGGACCCTGCAGCGGGGGGTTACTACGACGCATCGGGCAAGGATCCCACTGTCCTGATCAGGACGAAGGAGGACTACGACGGAGCCGAACCCTCGGGCAACTCGATCGCCGCGCTCAACCTTCTCCGCCTCTCCCAGATGACGGACAACCGGGAATTCAGAGAGATGGCGGAGATCACCATTGCTTCGCTTGGCACGAGGATCCGGTCGACGCCCGAGGCAGTTCCGGAGATGCTTGCGGCCCTCGCCTGGTCTCTATCCACGCCGCGCGAGATCATCATCGCAGGAAACCCCGGATCGGAGGACACCGAGTCGCTCCTTGCAGAGGTGTTTTCACATTTCATTCCGTTCCGCGTCATCATGCTCGCCGATGGACAGGCGGGACAGAAAGAGCTCGGTACTATTCTGCCGTTCATCTCGGGGATCAACTCTCTCGGCGGAAAGGCCACGGCCTACGTATGCGAGAACTATGCCTGCCAGCTTCCCACCACCGACCGCGCAACCGTCGCGCGCCTTCTGAGGCCGCAGGTCGGTCGGGGAAAGTAGGAGAACAATGAGCATCTACACCCCGCCGGTCTGTCGATGAGTTCCGAACGCAGGAACGAACATTCCTCGCACTACTCCGCCGGCGACATCGGCCAGATGAGCAGGGCCATGCGGCTCTCGCTCGTGATCGGATTCGGAATGCTTGGAGTGAAGGCGCTGGCCTACGCGATCACGGGCTCCACTGCCATACTCTCCGACGCGGCTGAGTCTCTCGTCCACGCGCTGGCGGTATCGTTCGCGGCGTACAGCCTACGGCTCAGTCTTAAACCCGCCGACGCCACGCATCCCTACGGGCACGACCGCATCAGCTTTTTCTCTGCCGGCTTCGAGGGCGCGATGATCATACTGGCCGCAATCGCCATCATTAGCGAGGCAATCCACCAGTGGGCGACCGGTCTCTCGATCCGAAACATTGACCTTGGAACCCTGTTCGTAGTGCTCGCCACCGTCATTAACGGCGGGCTGGGCCTGTACCTCATCCGTCAGGGCAAGAAGCACTCCTCACTCGTCCTCGAGGCAAACGGGAAACACACTCTCACCGACAGCTGGACGAGCCTCGGGGTCATCGTGGGTCTGATTCTGGTCAAAGTCACCGGATGGCTTCCGTTCGATCCGATCGTCGCGATCCTCGTCGGTGGAAATATCCTCTGGACCGGCTACGGCCTTATACGGCGTTCGGTGGGCGGACTGATGGACGAGTCGGACCCGGAGACCGATCGGTCGCTCCGGACGATCCTCGACCGGGAGACCAGCCGCTTCCAGATAGAGTTTCACGGCCTGAGGCACCGGAACGCCGGCAGCAGGCTCCTCGTCGAATTCCATCTCCTCTTTCCGAACGACGTCACCATCGCGTACGCCCACGAACGGACCACCGCGATCGAGCGTGCGATCCGCGCCGCGTTCCCCCGCCGCACCGAAATCATCAGCCACCTCGAACCCCTCGAAGGCCCCTGCGAGTCCCGCAAAGAAACCGCTGACGGCAGCGCAACCCACCGCCACAACTAAGCCCTGACCATCGCCTGCGCCGTTTGACTCTCATTTTTCCGTTTCGTAACTTTGTAATACAAAGTACTTTATATTGAAAAGCGAATCATACGGGGAATCTCAGCATGAACCATATCGACGGCCCGGCACGGGACCTCTCAGAAATCCGCTCGATGATGGAGCGGTCCTCGAAATTCCTATCCCTGAGCGGCATGGCCGGCGTGAGCGCCGGCTGTGCGGCCCTTGTGGGGGCGACGGCCGCATGGTGGCGGATCGGACAGACCGGGAGGGGAGAGAGCACCGCAGGCCCGGCGGGATTTCTCGCGGCGGATGCGGCCGCGGTCCTTATCCTGGCAGTGGGACTGGCGGCGTTCTTCACACGCCGCATGGCCCGCAGGAAGGAGATTCCGGTGTGGTCGGGCGCGACGAGGCACCTTCTCTCCGCGCTCATGGTCCCCCTGGCCGCAGGAGGAATCTTCTCCCTCATCCTCTGGTATCACGGGCTCGTCATGCTCATCCCTGCCGTGATGCTCATCTTCTACGGACTGGCGCTCTTCAATTCCGCCCGGTACACCGTGCCCGAGATGCACTACCTCGCCTCCGGAGAAATTCTGCTCGGCCTGTGCGCGGCGCTTCTGCTCGACTCGTGGCTCTTCCTTTGGGCTTTTGGGTTCGGCATCCTCCATGTCGTGTACGGCATCGTTATGTATGCCAAGTACGAGAAGTGAAAGAGATCTTCGAACACATCAACAAAGTCTTCGAGAGCCGCGTGCGGCTCGCGGTGATGTCGGTCCTCATGGTGAACGACTTCGTCGAATTCAGCGCGTTGAAACAGATGCTCAACCTCACCGACGGTAACCTGGCCGCGCACATGTCAACGCTTGAAAAGAATCGCTACGTTTCCGTGAAGAAGCGCTTCAAAGGACGGAAACCTTCCACCTCCTATTACGCGACGCCGGGAGGGCGGCGCGCGTTCACCGATCATCTGAATGCCCTCGAACGACTCATCGGCAATATCCAGTAAGGGAGCAACAACTATCACAACTCAGACAAGACTCGGAATCGCTATCCTCGTTGCGGGGGGCCTACTCGGCACCCTCGGCGACCAGCTGCTCCGGGCAGGCCCCTGGGGTCTCAATGCAACCCTCTGGATGGCGCTCTTCACGGTCGTCCTCGCAGGGTACTACAGGGCGTTTAACCCTGAATCTCCAATCTCCCATCTTTGGCTTTTCGCAGTGGTGATCCTCTTTGCCGTCCTGCTCGCATGGCGCGACTCGGTGCCCCTGAAGCTGATGTGCCTGTTCGCGGCGGGGATTGCGTTCCTCCTGATACCGCTTGCGGGACGAGGGGTCCCTTTCGGCGCCCTTCCGCTGAACGGGTATGTCTTCGAGCTCGCCTCCGTCGGACTGAGCGCAGCCGCGGGCGCCCCTCTTCTCCTTTTCAAGGATATCCGCTGGAGTGAATTGAAACACTCCGAGCGAACGTCGAATATGGTCCGCCTTGCCCGGGGTCTGGCGATCGCGCTTCCCCTGGTCGTCATCTTCGGAGCGCTCTTCGTCGCCGCCGACGCCGAATTTGAGGAGATCGTGAAGAGGATTTTTGACATCGACCTCGTGGTGCTCATCCGCCACCTCTTTCTGGCCGGGTTTATTTTCTGGGCCGCCGCCGGCGTAATGCGGAGCGTCTTCTTCCGGTCCGAACTCCGGGAGCAGCTCCTCTCCTGGCAGGGCCGGCCCTCGATCGGGATTCTTGAGGCGGGACTCGTTCTTGGTCTTCTCGACGTTCTCTTTCTCGGCTTTGTCTTGGTCCAGCTTCACTATCTGTTCGGAGGCGCCGAGCTCGTGGCGACTGCCAGGGATCTGACCTACGCGCAATACGCACGCCGCGGTTTTTTTGAGCTGGTCACGGTCGCCGGGCTTGTCCTGCCGCTTCTCCTGGGCCTTCACTGGCTCCTCCGGAAGGAAAACCCGCGGGATGAAAAAACCTTCACATGGCTCGCCGGGACGCTGATGGGGCTCCTCGTGGTCGTGATGATATCCGCGGCACACCGCCTTCTCCTGTACCAGCGGGAGTACGGCATCACCGAGCAGCGGATCTACGCCCTCGTTTTCATGGCATGGCTCGCCGTGGTTCTGGCCTGGTTTTCCCTCACCGTGCTGCGCGGAGCTCGCAATCGGTTTGCGTTCGGGGCGCTCGTTTCCGGGCTTGCGGCGATATTCTGCCTTTGCGTGCTGAATCCGGACGCCCTGATCGTCCGCGTCAATTCGGCTCGCGCAGCCGAAGGCAAACGCTTCGATGCGCGTTATCTGACTCGCCTGAGCCTCGATGCGGCTCCACCGCTCATTGAAGCCCTTCCCTCCTATTCCGAACAGGACAGAGGGATCATCGCGGCTCACCTGATTGAGTCCCTGCGCGAGAGCGCGGAGGAGGATTGGCGCACCTGGAGTTATTCAAGGGCTGCAGCTCTCCGCCTGATTGCGGCGCGGGAGGATGCCCTGCTGCTCATGGCGGAAAAAGCTGCCGCCCCGAACCTCCAACACTGAGACGGAATGCACCATCGCCGTCAGACCCTTTTTACAACCGCGCCTTCCGGGGCGGTGTCTTCTGCGGAAACGTTCGGAAACGGAATTTTTCACATGAAACGAAGGAGGGACTTCATGTCCAACCACATCTGGTTTGCCGTCATCAGTTTTCACATCGTCGCTCTGCTGTTGTTCGGTTCGATGCTCCTCCTGTCGCGACGGCCGGCCATGCTCTACCAGCTTCTCGCGGCCGTACTCGGACTCGTCGCCGGTCTGATCGACGTCAACAGCGACGACGTACAGGTGACCGTTCTCCTCCTTCTGCTGTTCGGCTACTTTCTGGGGTTCGCGCGCCGCACGGAGACCTGGCAGCTCGGGATGCTTCTGGGGATGTGGGTGCCGCTCTTCGCCGTGATACGCGCCTTCGCGCTTGGAGGCCCCGGCCATTTTTTGCCCGAGGGCGTAGGGTCGCTCATCTCCCTCATCCCGGCCTTCGGGGGAGTCTACCTCGGCGCGGCAATCCGCAGGATGGCGGACCGGAGGGAACATGTCTCCGCGGAACGCGACCCCGGCTGACGTGCTCCATCTCAGCCGGCTCTAGGCGCCCACTGGTCTAATCTGGTGTCACGGTCCATACCGTGACACCAGCGGGGAAAAACCTTCTTAGGGTGCACGGTGGCGCTCCGCGCCCCCCACGTCTATGGTAACCGCTCGCTTTTACCCCTGCAAACGATCCCTATGGTCAGGCAATAATAAAAGGGGCGGTCGTCAAACCGCCCCTTCAGTGGGAGTCGTACACTGTTCGATCTCAGGTGCCCGAACTGTAATCCTCCGCGTAGCGCTTCTGATCGGCCGTGAGTTTGTCGATCGCGCCTCCCATCGTCCTGAGCTTCAGCGCCGCAATCTCCTGGTCCTGCTCGGCCGGGATGTCGTAGACTTTGTTCTCCAGCCGCTTCTTCTGCTTGTGGACTTCCACGAGCCGCAGCTGCGACATGAACTGGTTGGCAAACGACATGTCCATGACCTCCGAAGGATGTCCCTCTGCGGCCGCGAGATTCACGAGCCGTCCCTTGGCGAGGACATAGACCCTGTTGCCGTTCTTCATCGTGTATTCTTCGTTGTTGGGGCGCATCTCCCGGACGGATTTTGAAAGCTTCTTCAGGTCGACAAGGTTGACCTCGCAGTCGTAGTGTCCGGTGTTGCAGACGATGGCCCCGTCCTTCATCGACTTGAAGTGCCGGTCGACGATGATATCCTTTACGCCCGTGGCGGTGACGAACACGTCTCCAACCCGGGCCGCTTCATCCATGGGCATCACCCTCACGCCGTCGAGTGTGGCCTTGAGCGCGGCCGTCGGCTTCACCTCGGTAACGATCACATTTGCTCCCAGGCCTTTCGCGCGGGTGGCGACTCCCCTTCCGCAGTGCCCATACCCCGCCACCACGACGTTCTTTCCCGCCAGAAGCACGCTGGTCGCGCGAAGAATGCCGTCGAGAGTCGACTGCCCCGTCCCGTAGACGTTGTCGAAGTCCCATTTCGTTTCGGCGTCGTTCACCGCGATCACGGGATACTTCAGGGCCCCGTCGTTCGCCATCGCGCGAAGCCGATGGACCCCGGTCGTTGTTTCCTCGGTCCCTCCGATCACATACTTTTTCGCAAACTCCGGATGCTTATTGTGGATCGTAAAGATCAGGTCCGCGCCGTCGTCGAGCGTGAGGTTGGGATGCATCTTCAGGGTCTCCTCGATGCACCAGTAGAAGTCCTTCACCGACATGCCGTGCCAGGCGAAAATCGAGACGCCCTCCGCCGCAAGCGCCGCCGCAACCGCATCCTGCGTAGACAAGGGGTTGCATCCGCTCCAGCTCACCTCGGCCCCGGCCTCCACGAAGGTCTTTACCAGAACCGCGGTCTCCTTCGTCACGTGGAGGCAGCCGGCAATCCGGTAACCCTTGAGCGGCTTCGTCCTGCTGTACTTCTCTCTGATTGCCATGAGGACCGGCATCCTCGTTTCAGCCCAGTGTATTAGTCGCTTTCCTTCGCCGGCAAGTTTCAGATCCGCGACTTTATAGTGGCCTTTCTTATAATCCATGGTATTCCTGAGTTGTAATGATTGTCTCGGTTGTACGTTCAGCGGAGGGCCCTCCGGATTGTTTTGACCAGATCCAGTTTTTCCCACGGGAAGCTTCCGCCCGATCTCCCGAAGTGGCCGTAGGCCGCCGTCTTCCTGTAAATCGGCCGTCGAAGATCGAGCCGCCTGATAATGCCGGCGGGGGAAAGGTCGATCTCCTTCATGATGATCTTTGCGATGCCGTTGTCCGGAAGCTTACCCGTGCCGTAGGTATTCACGTTGATCGACACAGGCTCCGGGATCCCGATCGCATACGCGACCTGGATCATGCATTCATCCGCCACTCCCGCCGCCACGAGGTTTTTGGCAATGTGCCTGACCGCGTAGGCTGCGCTCCGGTCCACTTTGGACGGGTCCTTCCCCGAGAACGATCCTCCTCCGTGAGGCGCGCGGCCGCCGTAGGTATCGACGATAAGCTTGCGCCCGGTCAATCCGCTATCGCCGTGAGGTCCGCCGATTTCGAACCGCCCGGTCGGGTTCACGTGAAAAATGGTATTCTTGTCGAGGAGGTGCGCCGGAACGACTTTCTTCACAACATGCCGGATGATATCTTCCCTGATCCTCTTTTGCGAGACGTCTCCGTCGTGCTGCGTGGACACAACGACGGTGTGAACCCTTCTGGGCACTCTCCCCTCGTACTCAACCGTCACTTGGGATTTGGCATCGGGCCTGAGATAGGGCATCATGCCGTTCCTGGCAGACTTGCGTATCTCGCTCAGGCGCTTCACGATCTTGTGGGCGTACATGATCGGCATCGGCATGTACTCGGGGGTTTCGTTGCAGGCGTATCCGAACATCATACCCTGGTCTCCCGCTCCCCCCTTGTCCACGCCGAGCGCGATGTCGGCGGACTGCTGGTGGACCGTGGAGATCACCGAGCACGAATCGGCGTCGAACTTGTACTCGGCCTTCGTGTAACCGATCTCGCGGATGACGCTTCGCGCGAGGTTTTGAAACTCAACGTACCCTTTGGTCGTGATCTCGCCACCGATGAGGACGAGGCCGGTCGTAACAAAGGTCTCGCATGCGACGCGCGACATCGGATCGACGGCCAGGAGCGCATCCAGCACGGCGTCGGAAATCTGATCGCAGACTTTATCCGGATGGCCTTCGGAGACCGATTCGGAGGTAAAGAGATGAGACATGGGCGGATCCTTCAATTAATGAAAATCAATTTCCGACGAGTCGCCGATGTTGATTCGGTTGAACGAACCCCGGACGACTGCCTTGATCCCGACGATCGATCCCTCAAGAAGCGATTTATCGACCTGCGCGTCTTCGCCTACGATGCTGTTGCGTACGATAGATTCGGCAACGACCGCGCCGGAGGCGATGGTGGCGAAGGGACCGACGATGGAGTGGGTTATTTTTGCCTTTGGAGACACGTACACAGGGGGAACGATGACGGCCCCCGGCATCGGGGGCGAAGACTTCTGTTTCTCCAGGAGATGGCGGTTGGTCGCCAGGAGCGTTTCCGGCTTTCCGCAATCGAACCAGCCGTCGACCGGGAATGTCTTGATCTTTTCTCCGTGCTGGATCATCAGCTGGAGCGCGTCCGTCAGCTGGTACTCTCCCTTCGTTTTCCGTTCCGTTTTCATCAGCTCCTCGATGCACTCTCGCAGGAGCCGTGGCTGCTGAATCCAGTATAATCCGACGATCGCGTAATTGCTTGTGGGGTGCTCGGGCTTTTCGATGAGCCGCCTGACAAGCCCATCCTGCATTTCCGCGATGCCGAAGCGGCGCGGATCCTCTACATGCTTTACGCCGATTGCGGTGTGATCTCCGTGGATGACCGGCTTGAGGTCGACGTCGAAGATTGTGTCGCCAAGGATGATCAGAAACGGGCCCCTGTCGAATCTCTCTTTCGCGAGATAGACGGCGTGCGCCAGACCCCTCCGTTCATCCTGTTCGACAAAATCGACCTTGATCTTGTACTCCGAGGTGACGTAGTCGCGAATCATGTCGCCGAGGTAACCGACGACGATGGTGGCCTCATCGAATCCGGCGGCGATGATGTGGTCGAGGATGTGGCCGATAATCGGTTTTCCCGCGACGTTCAGCAGGACTTTCGGAAGTGTAAAGGTGTGAGGCCGAAGCCGGCTGCCGAAGCCGGCGACAGGAATGATGGCTCTCATATCTTGTGGAGGGAAGAGTAGTTCATCTCATTGCCTGCAGGCCGAATGCATGTGCCCCCAACCGGATTCGAACCGGTGTTACAAGCTTGAAAAGCTCGTGTCCTAGGCCTCTAGACGATGGGGGCGAGCCGGATCGCGGACACATCATCGCGGACTAAACCCGGACCTCTTATCCGCCATGCGTGATCGGCACTCTGGGATCCGCAAACGAACCTGGGGTGTCCAGTGGGACTTGAACCCACGACCTCCAGGGCCACAACCTGGCGTTCTAACCAAACTGAACTATGGACACCATCGCATTGTGCCGACAGAGGGCACTCCCCTCCGCCCGTACCACCACGGCGTGAAGAGTCGGAGGAGGCGAAAATGGGGCCTTCGGGGAAATTAGCGCCCTGAAGATACTCAAAATTCGGGGAATAATCAAGGTATTGAATGGGTAAGGAGTCACATTTTCACGGGCTTTGCTGAGGTTAAGCAATAACTTACAGAGAGCCACCTACGTAAAAAGGTCTATATACCGTAGGCCGGAATTACGTTGTATACCCGATTGACCTATCCACCCGGAATGGCTATACTAAACCTGTCACCCGTTCCAACGTCAAACTACGAGAACGCATCAAGATACATTGACCGGCGTTCTCTGCCAATGTGCCTTGAGTGTCGCCTTTCCTGGTGATGGGGCTGGTAATCGCAAATCTTGAGTTGCAGAAGTGAATAATGATCGATGTTGACCGAAAACAACTGGCCGAGATGAAGAGGATTCCACAGAAGGGGTCGCCATCGCTGCGAGTGCTGATCGCGGACGACAACGACACGTTTCGGTCGGACCTCCGCCGGTACCTTGAACGGCAGGATTACGTTGACGTCGTCGGGGAAGCCGGAAACGGAATGAGGGCGATCAATCTTGCTCAGGCGCTCAGGCCCGATTTGATCCTCCTCGACATCTCGATGCCGGGGGTCGCGGGACCCGAGGCGGTCAGAGTCATAAAGAAGATCGCACCCGATTCAAAGATCGTCTTTGTAAGCGTTCACGAAGAAGAGGTGTACAGAGACCTTGCCCAACAGATGGGGCTTGGCGGATTCATAATCAAACGAGAGCTCAAAGAGCACTTACCCCGGGTGCTCGACATGTTTAAAAGGATCAAAGGATGCCCAACCTCAGACAGAGGACGCCCGGGCAGACATCCCGATGCGTGATTACCAACACGACGAGAGGGGCGCATAGGCCATGGTAGTGGAAGAGCCGGGAAAATCGAATTTTGAATCAGCGGGGTTCTTGCATATCAACGCGCTGTATACGTACGCGCAATGGATGATCGACAATGCGGAGGAATCGAGCGCGGTGTTGCGCGAGGCCTACAGGCAGGCGTTTCGCCATTGGCGCGAAGACCGTGGCGACTGCGATCTCCGGCTCGATCTGTTCAGGATTGTGAGAAACCTCATCATAAGGATCAGAGAACCGGGCAACAGACGCCGGAGTGCCCTTCGGAAAGCCGCAGAAGCCGCTCCGCTCCTCAATTCCGATTCTGCTCAGGGTGCAACGGATCCGATCAAGGAGCCCGTCGTCTCGTTTCTGGAAAATCTCATCCGCAGATCCGTCACCCTGATGCCGGAAGAGTACGGATCGGCAATTCTCCTTTGCGACATCGACAATCTGTCGTACGGAGAAATCGGCAAGATCATGAATTGCCCCGTCGAGGAAGTTCGGCGCAGAGTAGTCGCCGGTCAGCGACTCCTTCGCGAACAACTCTCCAAGTACGTCGAACTCCTTGCGAGTCACCCCGATCTGAAAACTGCCGCCCTGACGGCGTAGCCGCCGGATCTGCGCGGCGTTGCATTTGCGCCGCTAGTGTTTCTGTTCGTTAAACTGGTGTCACGGTCCATACCGTGACACCGGCGGGATACTCACTCTGCTAATATTCTATCTCCTCTTCGTTCCGCCGCTCCGCGGCGGAACGCTGCTTTGGGGCGCTCCGCGCCCCGAATCTCTCTATTCCCTCGCTAATCTCGCTGCACCCGCTTCCAGCCCTCGCTCCATGCACCCCGACCAGAGTTAGGTTCTCATTTCTTTAAACTTGTTTTTGGCCCTGCGATGCCTTAAACTTGGGCATGTCCGGGCCAGGCGACCACGCTAACGTCATTAATCCCCCTCTGTTGCTCCTCAGCGCGATTATACTGGGTGTACTGCTCAACCTCGGATATCCGCTTCCGATCATGGATCAGGCGACTGCCAGGATTGCGGGTATCGCCGTGTTTTTCCTGGGATTCTTCATCGGCATCCCTGCCGTGATCCAGATGCGGAAGGCGCGCACGACTCCTAACCCCTTCAAGCCTACTACCGCCATCGTACAGTCCGGACCCTACCGTTTCACTCGCAATCCCATGTATCTTGGTTTCTGTTTCTGGTATTCGGGGATAGCGCTCTACGCAAATTCCGCATGGTCGTTTTTTCTCTTGCCGGTTTTGATCGGAGCGCTGGTAGAGTGGGTGATCGTGCGCGAGGAGGCGTACCTCGAAGGGAAATTTGGGGCCGAGTACAGAGAGTACAAGAGCCGCGTGAGGCGCTGGCTCTAGCCGCGCAGCTTCATGTGGAAATGGTGCGATTCGATGAAGAAGCCCTTGTTTAGGTAGAGACGGTGGGCATCATGCCTGTGATGCCCTGAGTCAAGCGTTATAGCATCAAATCCTTCCTCCCTGGCTTCCTTGAAGATGTAATCAAGCAGTGCTCCTCCGAATCCCTTGCCCCGGTATCTCGGCAGCGTGCAGAGATCGTCGATGTAAAGCGTCTTCCCGCTGAAGAACATCGTGAGAGGCCGGTATCCGGCAAACGCGGCGGCTTCATTGTTCTCCTCCGCGTAAATAACGCGAAACCCTTCGGGCCGCATCGACCTGTGCAGCGCCGCCAGATCCTTCCCTTTCAGATGCGGCCGAAGTTCGAGGATTACCTCTGAACACTTCAGTATATCCGAATCGCTTGCTGCTTCTTTGATCCTCATGGATATTCAATCCTATTTGATCCGTTCCGTGTGGCGCTAAAGTATCTATAACTAGATGGAATTGCAATTCGCCTGGGTTCGGCTGTTTGTTTGCGGGTAGTATCTCTATTACAAAACAAGTGAGTCTCACTTTCCATGGCCCTACGTACATTCCATCCTCTTACTCGTTTCCGTCGTCTCACCCCCTCCTAGTCGTTCGTTCCGCCGCTCTGCGCCGGAACGCGCCGTTGGGCGCTCTGCGCCCCGGCCCAAATCTCCCCCAACCCCGGTCGGCATCGGAGGTAGGC
This sequence comes from uncultured Chlorobiaceae bacterium, assembly GCA_964512655.1. Lineage (GTDB taxonomy): Bacteria > Bacteroidota > Ignavibacteria > UBA10030 > SZUA-254 > VBOC01. The sequence goes on from CAZEJT010000014.1 coordinate 31,047, forward strand.
GCCGGCTTTAGCCCGCGCGATCCACCCAGGCACGCGCTCTCGTGAAAGCACGTCCAGGCAGGACGCTAATACCATTTGTTTTTCAATCCGTCTCTGCTTACCATTGGCTTGGGAGCTGCCGCATTCGACCATCCCCTAAACTGGTCGAGTCAGTAGGGAATCCGGCTAGAGTGAATATGAAGCCAGCCACCGCGATAATGCTTTCCTTCCTATGCGCCTGCAGCGGGATCGAACATTCATCTGAAATTGTCGTCCAGGAATCGGTCTCATTTCCCCTCAGGAGTGGATCTACTTGGGTATATGCGCTGTACGATTCCGTCAGTCAGCTTCGTGATACGCTGACAGCGAGGATCGTAAAGGTTACAGAGACAAAAGACGGAGCGCGCTCTGTCTGGCTGCTCAAATACCTTCAGCACACTGACACCGCGTTTGTGGATCGGTCGGGAGACACGCTCCGCTTCCGCCATTTCCATCCCGACCTATTCAAGGATAATCTATCCCTCGAATTCCCCCTTGATCCGGGGAAAGTTTGGTCTGACGAATTAGCGAGGACTTACTCAGTCATATCGATTGACACTGTTTCTTGGGGAGGGGGGGCGCGGGGGGAAAGCGCGCATGTAGAGATTCACTATGGAGACGTCGGCGATTCTGGCCACACCGATTTTTGGATTGAGCCGCGTGTCGGCATCGTCCGATTTCTGATATTCCTTTTTGTGGTGGATTCGGACATTTCCCCCAGAATGAACCAGAGTTGGACTTTGCTCACCTATACCAGTTCCTCGTGAAAATCGGCTCCCGATCGGTAACTTCGATCATTCTCCTGCTCTGCGCGAGCACAGGCACGATACCCCAAACATTAACTGCCACGGATGGAGATCTCAATTACCTGGCGACGGGGGTCACCTACACACTCCTCTACCAATCCGATCCGGATTCTCAAGTGACTCCTATTGTCACAGGTGGTGAATGGGGAGATCCTATGAAGTTCATATACTCGGGGTCGCCCGGGGCGAAGATTCGCGTTCAGTTCGTTCTCCCGACTATCCTGCACAGCAGATGCGACGAATCTCTCCCCTGCTCATTCTTGTCCGACGCGCTCTATTGGGAGGAGAGAGCAACGCGGCTGAATCCGAATATTCCACAAGACCTCACAACAGATTCAAGCGGAAGAATAGCGCTTGACCTCGGCGCAACCGTTTCGATTCCGCCAGGCATTACGCGAACTGAATTTCACAATCGGGTCACCTGTTTTGCGCAGAATACAGTCGAGGGCGACACGCTTTCCAGCTCTGCAGACTTAACCGCCTTCATGTATTGGGCTGGTGGGTTCTATTACCCTCCGGATGGAGATCTGGGCAATTTATCGAGGGGTGTTACATACACAATTGTTCCTGGTTCTGTCGGTAATCCAATCACCCCCATTCTCAATGGCCTGGAGCAAGGAACAATACCCAAACTCCAGTTTGACGTGAATACCGGTTCAACAATTTGGGTTAAGTGGATACTTCCGAAGGGCATCATTAGCGACGACGGTAACGAATCCCTCCCTTGTCGATTCGCCCAAGATGCGATGCTTTTCCAAGAGACGGGCGCGCGTTTTGATCCGAATCAAATAGACACAATTCAGGTCGGACCCCATTGTTCCGTCACCCTGGAGATAGGCATCACCGCATCGGTTCCGGCAGGTGTGCCGCTTGGCAGTTATACTGCTCAATTAATATTTGAGGCGGGATACGTCGGCACTCCGCCGGGGGGAAGTGAGATCGGATTACTATATACTGCAGGCGTAAGCTCTCATGACATTCCAGAACGATTTACCCTCCTTCAAAACTATCCCAACCCGTTCAACTCGTCCACGACCATCACGTACGGCCTGGCGGCCCCTTCGAACGTCACGCTCAAAATCTTCGATGTCATCGGCCGCCAGATCGCTACGCTTCCGGAGGGACTCCAATATGCCGGCTGGCATACGGTCGGGTGGGGTGCTTCCGATGCGCCCAGCGGAGTGTACTTTTACAGACTTGAGGCAGGGAATTCCGTCTCAGTGAAGAAATTATTGCTTTTGAGGTAATATTTACCTCATTCTCCCATGAAAAACGTCAGGTTCAAGGGATTACTGCTGTTGATTATCGCTGTGAGCATGGCTCCCGCGACCGCGTTATCTCAAGAGCCATTCTGGCGACGGACAAATCTTGCAGCGGACTTCAGCTTGAACCTCAGCGCAGACAACCTTGGAAATGTCTTTGCCTGCACGACGGCGGGCCCTTTTCGGACGAGAGACGGTGGAATTACCTGGGATCCGATTGATTCAGGTCTAGGGAATTGTGGGGATCAACTCATAACGTATATGATTGCGGATCCGAGTGGAGCTCTCATGGCGTGGAACTGGTACGGATTGCTGACGCGATCTTCGAATCAAGGAGAGACCTGGTCGGTGATCAATCATAGCGATCTGTATCGGATAGATGCTGCACTCTTCTACAACGGTCATCTCTATGCAGGTGGCTCTCTAGATTGTTGTCCCGATTGCGCAAATGCCTTTTACTCTCCATCGGCCGCTGCGATTCAATCACCCGACAGTGGCACTACCTGGACGACCCTCTATTCAATCGACCCTCCGGATTGCGGAACAAATGTCACATCCGTCCTCCGCGACCGGGCGGGATCCCTCTTCATGGGTGTACGGGGGCGGGGCCTCTTTCGATCGATGGACGACGGTACGCACTGGGAACAATCAGGGTCGATGACGTTCAAAACGATCCGTTCTCTCGGTCTTGATTCATCAAACGGAATATTGGCCGGGACGGATCAAGGCATATTCCGGTCGCACGACAATGGGATTAGATGGAATCGGATTGGCTTAGATACCGTTACAATTCTTTCAATGTTGGTTGACCCCGCCGGTACAATCTACGCCGGGTCAAACGGAAACGGAGTATTCCGTTCGCAAACTAACGGGAGAATTTGGGAATCGGTCAGTTCAGGATTGACCGAGTTCGTCATCAGCTCGATGGCAATCACTACAGATGGCGTTCTGTTCGCTGCCGCCTACGGAGGCGGGGTCTACCGTAGCCTGGGGTCGGTGACAGGAGTTGTCACAGCCAATGGGCATTTGCCGGTCGAATATGAACTCGACCAGAATATTCCTAATCCCTTTAACCCGACTACTTCTATTGCGTTTAGCATTCCGGTGCCGACTCACGTACGTATTCAAGTCTTCACAGTGCTCGGTCAGAGACTGCAAACCTTGGTAGATGAGTACAAACAGCCCGGCAAGTATCGGGTCACGTGGGATGCGGCGAATCTGCCAAGCGGATTCTATCTTTATCAGCTGACAGCGGGGGATTTCGTGAAAACCAGGAAGGCGGTTGTGCTCAGATGAACTTGAACGATATTACAGACATTAAACTTCGATAGTATGATGACGCGGGCTCCAGCCCGAGCTCGTTCAACCGCTCCCCAACTCCTACGACCAGAACTTGAACAAATCTTCCTCCTTTTCCCGCGCTCTTAACACCTCAAATTCCTCGCCTCCCCCGTAGTAGCCGATGACCTTGGGCATCTGCCTGCTGTTGTACCGGGACCACATGCTGAGCGTGTAGGCGCCGATGTCATGCACAAGGATATAATCACCTTCCTCGACGGCAGGCAGGGCTAAGTCTCTTCCGATCACGTCGCCCGAAAAGCAAAGCGGTCCGGCAACCATGTATCTGTTTGCGTCCTGCCCTGTCTTCACCCTGCCGGTTCTGTCAACGACCGTGATCTCGTGATGCCAGTCGTCAGGGTTCAGGCACTTCCGGACCAGAAGGTCCGCTCCCACGTGGGTCATAATGATGTTGTGATCACGTTCTCTCTTCACATACTCAACCCTTGACGCGGCCCAGCCGGCATTGGCGTGCAGATATCGTCCGAATTCTGTCATCAATCTGAACTCGCCGGAGAACAGGACCCCGACCTTATCCCTCAACAGACCGGCATACTCTTGCATAGAGATTGCATCACTATCGTGACGATAGGAAACGGGCAATCCCCCTCCGATGTCCACTACCTCGACGCCCGCACGTCCGGCTCCATGCCTCAACATGCTGTTAACGCGAGTGGCTACACCGACAACTCTTTTGATCCCCTCTCCCAGCAGCTCGACCGGATATCCCTGGGATCCGATGTGGACATGAATCCCCTTCAACCAATCATATCGGGAGTAGCATTCAAGAATCTCCTCCCGGTGGGCATCCAGAGGTATCCCAAACTTTGAAATCCGGCCTGCGACCCCGGTAGATCGTATCCTTCCCTCTGCCACCTGTGGATTAATCCGCAGACCAATCAAGCTCGTGGATGTGATAACCTTAAGCAGCGCATCAATCCTTTTCAATTCGGCGAAGGAATCAACATTCAGGGAGACACCGAGCCTCAACGCATGCTCAAGCTCTTTCATTGTTTTCGCCGGTGAATCGAATACGATCTTAGAGGGGGGAAATCCGGCTCTTTCCGCGAGGTACAACTCGGGAAGGCTTGCTACCTCCACCCCCAGACCGGATTCAAGAGTTTTCAAGAGAAGAGCGGTGAGGGGATTCGCTTTTAGAGCAACGGTATGAAGGGTGGAATCCGGGAAGACCGCCTTAAGCTCGGTGATCCTCTCCGATAAGAAGGACAAATCGTGGAACACAATGTCCGTGTCGTCCTCATCAATCAGTCCGTCTTCGCGGAGTGCGGCACTGAACGTGCTGCTCACTTCCTCCGTTCTGATCCAGGGCCTTGACGGCCGTTCGCTGTGGGTTCTGCTCACGTCGATTGCGACAGAATATACAAATCGCAGGAGCAGTTCACAATGAATGCGATCGACTTTCTACTGATGTGGAATCACACTCCGCGGATTCCTATATTTCGCGTGCAGGTACTTCTCGATCATGAATCCCTTTTACATCGGCAAGGACGAAGTAGCAAAAGCTCTTCCCATCCAGACATGCATCGATCTGATGCGTGAGGCGCTGAGCGCTCTCTCCGCCGGTCGGGCTCTTCAGCCACTCAGATCAATACTCTGGCTCCCCGATAGAACCGGAGGTATGGGAATGATGCCCGCGTGGGCCGCAGATCCAAAGCGGCTCGGAATTAAAGTAATCAGCGTTTTTCCCGAGAATCGAAAATCCGGCCTGAGTTCACATCAAGGGTTTGTCCTCCTCTTCGAAAGTGAGAATGGCAAGCCATTGGCGATTGTCGATGCCGATGAAATCACTGCGATACGGACAGCCGCAGTCAGCGGTCTGGCCACAAAACTGCTCTCACGAGAGGTTCCCTCAACTCTCGCGATGCTCGGCTCCGGAATTCAGGCCTGGCAGCATGTCGATTCGATGGTTTGTGTACGCAAGATAGAGTCAGTGCGGGTCTGGAGCCGCGATCATGAACACGCCGAAGAACTCGCGGGACATGTTCGGAGAAAACACAAGATCCCTGCCGATGCGGTAAACAACTCCAAAGAAGCCGTCGTAGATGCCGATATTATTTGCACCACTACCGGCTCGTCAACGCCCGTGGTCCTTGGTGAGTGGATAAAGGAGGGGGCTCACATCAATGCGGTTGGATCTTGCATCCCACGAGCGAGGGAATTCGACACCGATGCGGTACTCAAATCAAAGTTGTACACCGACAGATATGAATCCTTGTTCAAAGAAGCGGGCGATTTTATCATCCCGAAAAACGAGGGTGCAATCACCGAAAATCACGTGCGGGGAGAATTGGGAGAAGTTATTCTGGGATCAAAACGCGGGCGCGAAAGTGACGCGGAAATCACGATGTTCAAATCACTCGGAATCGGCATTGAGGACGTATACGCCGCGGACTACGTGTACAAGACTGTCACTCGGCAGACGAGTTGAATCGTGGCATCACCTCCTGCCTTACCTGTCCCCTTCCCCCTCTCCGAAATACGAGCCGCCGGGGAGCGCATCAAAGGAAAAGCAATCCGCACGCCTCTCATCCGGCTATATCATGAAAGCTTTCCGGGGGAACTCTATCTCAAACTCGAAAATCTGCAACCCATCGGATCGTTCAAGATCAGGGGCGCAAGCAGCGCCATGGCAGTCGCGAGCCGGGAGATGCTTTCGAGGGGAGTCTACACCGCCAGCGCCGGAAACATGGCGCAGGGTGCGGCATGGGTCGCGAGGATGATGGGAATACCCTGCACGGTCATAGTCCCTGACCATGCTCCTCTGACGAAACTCGACGCGATCACTCGATTGGGCGGCACCTACGTCAAGCTCCCCTTCGATCAATGGTGGCAGGTCCTTTCGACCCGTGAATACGAGGGGATGAAGGGGTTGTTCGTTCACCCTGTGAGCGATCCCCCCGTCATTGCGGGTAACGGAACCATCGGCCTGGAAATACTTGAAGACCTCCCGGACGCGGATAGCATCATTGTGCCGTATGGTGGCGGGGGATTGACTTCGGGGATCGGCTCGGCAATCAAAGCCCTGAAGCCGGACACGAAGGTATTCTGTTCTGAGACGTCCACGGCCGCTCCCCTCTCCAAGTCCCTGGCGGCGGGGAGCCCTCAAAAGATTGATTACAAGCCGAGCTTCATCGACGGCATTGGAGGCTCAGCAGTCCTAACGGAAATGTGGCCCCTCGTGCGATCACTCGTGACCGATTCGATTGTCGTTACTCCGGAAGAAATTGCGAAGGCGATAAAACTGCTCGTGCAGCGGACCAGGATTGTGGCCGAGGGGGCGGGCGGTTCTTCAGTGGCGGCCGCGTTGACGGGGAAGGCGGGTCACGGAAAGATAGTCTGCATCATTTCAGGTGGAAACATTGACGCGGAGAAGATTGCAAAGATTCTGCTGGACCAGGTACCGTAATCTGTTAGCGGGCCGGACCAGAATCATCCACCCCCACCCATCACTACCTTCTCTGGGAATACTTTACCCGCTTTCCTGACCGACGAACCTCCGGTCTATCCTCGTCGAGATTAAATTTCTTTAATGAGGTGAATATCCTGTCGCTACGCGGATATTTCCGCCCGACAATGCATATATTGTGTTGCACTCCCGCCCTGCATTCCTAAAGGAATTCACAATGACCTTCTCAGAGCGTTGCGCTACCGTACTCGCCGCCGCGATTATCCTGTCAATTGTAATCCTGGCCTCTTTGGTTTCAGGCTGCATGACAGAGCCCTCTGGTCCCGTGCCCTTCTCCAGACCGATGGTCAATCTGGCGGTGTCATTTTCAGAGTCCGGATCAACTGGATTAACGAAATCCGCCACCGATCTTTTCGCCGATTCCTTGCACATCGATAGCGCGGTGGTGGTGTTTTCCAGGATTCAGTTCCTTCCCCATCCGGATAGCGTGCGCATCGACTCAGGCGACGACGAGCATGATTCCGATGACGGCGAATCCGACGGCCGAGGTGACAGCCTCACATTTAAAGGGCCGTTTGTGGTGCATGTTCGCGATACTGTGGGCATCTCCTTCGCCAGCAGGGAATTACCTGCCGGAGTCTATACCGCGATACGATTTAAAATCCATCGACTGATTCCGGGTGAGCACTTCGAGGATAGTGACGAGCACAATCACCATGGCCATGCCTTCCTGGTGGATTCGACGATCGGCAGTTCGAGCATCACCGTATGGGGTTCGATCCACAAGAATGGCGAGTGGACCCCGTTCACGTTCAGGTTCGACGGAGAATTTGAATTCAAAGTCAGGGGGAACTTCGTTGTTCCAACATCAACGCACACCGTCAACTTCGCCTTGCATATCGACATGGGCAAGTGGTTCAAGAATCCGACTGATGGATCGCTTCTTGATCCGACCGATACATCTCATGAGAATCTCGTATTGTTCAGACGGGCGATCCGCGCAGCATTCAATAGCTGTACAGGCGGACATGACCGCGGCGATGGCCACCCGGATGACTGACGAGTAGCGCAAATACGCTCCTTGTACGCAAAGCCCGTGCCGGTCTCGGCACGGGCTTTTTGTTTACGTAAGCATCTCCCGACTATTTCAAGTGCGCACGAAGCATCCAAGCAGTCTTTTCATGCTTCTCGATCAGGTTGGTTATGAAATCGCTCGTGCCCGCGTCGTGGAGTTTGTCTGCCAGGCGGCCGACCTCTCCCCGGATTTCCATGACGATGCTTTCATGGTCGGAGAGCAATTCCTTGATGTAGTCCTCGCTTCCGTTACTCTTCAGCGAGTCCTCGGCCAGGTGGGTCAGTTTCAGGAATTCGTTGAGGGATGACGGGGCATAGTGGCCGAGTGTGCGGATCCGCTCCGCCACATCGTCGATGATCTCATCGAGTTGCTCGTAGAGCCCCTCGAAGAATAGATGCATAGCGTGAAAGTCGGGTCCTTCCACGTTCCAGTGCGCGTTGCGCGTCTTGGTGTAAAGAACATACTCGTCTGCCAAAAGCGTGTTCAGAAAGTTCGCGACTTTCGCGCGCTCCTCCTTCTTGATTCCAATCGACGGATCCATTGCTTAATCCTCCTATTCGGTGAAATCGGTTAGTGGTGTGGTGACCCCGGCGCGAATCGAACGCGCAACCCTCAGTTTGGAGGGATGGGGGAGTGATCAAATGGTTCGGGCCTCCGGAGTTCTTGGGAACATTCCCGCGCCGATTCAAGCGGGGGTGTTCGTAAAATGTAAGCAGTTCTGTCGCCCGGATCACTCCGTGAGTTAACACTCCCGGTGATTGATGAATGTGAATTGATAGGTCGAGTACATGAATCCTCGAACAAGCCCCCCTCCACAACAAAAACTGCCTTCAATCTAATCATTCGTCGCTAGAGTTGCAATCGCATCTCACTGTATAGAGCCAGCAGGGAACCTGATACATTTCACCAATGCAAATGAGAGACGGGTTCCTGTTTGACTTTACCCTTTTGATAATCGTTCCACTGCCGTCTCACCCAGACTGATCCGGCACCAGCACTTTCTTTACACTTACAATTGCAGCAGGTTCTTCGGCATCCACGGGCGCAGCTGTTTGCCTTCTGAATCGCGACCTACCAAAGCTTAAGCGGGGGAACCATAACGCTACACCCGAGCAGGCACGAATTCTCTCTGTCGACTTGATTTTCCGGTGTCCGTTCTGTAACATTCGGCATCACGGGAAGCCGAACTCTCTTGGAGATGCCCACAAGTCTTCCAAGCAAAGGGGTCGCACATGAGGTCCTACATGCGGTTTTGGAATTACTGATGCTTTGCTCCGGGAGGAAATTTCTGCCACAGCTCCTTTTTAGCCTCGCGAGTTGGATTTTCATTCCCGGAACGGCGCACGCCCAACCCGACTGGCTCAAACGAGACATACAGAATTCGGTCGCTGCCAGCGTCGCTCCGGAGGCCAGCGCGATTATTCTGACTGATGAGAGAGAGGTCAGGCTTTCAGCGGATAACCGAGCCCGTTCCCGAATTCGGTATGCGGTCAAGATCTTGAATTCTACCGGGGAGGGATACGCGGTCCTCTCCCAATCCGTGACACCAACCCACAAAGTCGAAAATCTCAAGGGGTGGTTGGTGTCTGTGGAAGGGGGGACCAAGGACCTGTCTGATGAGGACGTCGTGGAAGTCGCCGGCGGCGGGAATGGAATAACCTATGGCGATGCTCGAGTGCTTATGGCGCGGTTCCCCCTCATACGATCGGGTGATGTGGCTGCATATGAGTACACTCTTGAGGAGAACGATCTGACAAGCTTGTTCCAGAGCTTTGAGTTTCAGGTACAACAACCCGTAATGCATGCTCAACTCTCTCTCACTCTGCCGGACGGATGGAAGGTCCATAAATCGGAGTGGCGAATGGGAGAGTGCGCATTTGAACAGAAAGACAATCTGTACACGTGGACCGCTACAACACTACCACTGCAGCCCGAAGAGCCCTTGATGCCTTCATGGCATTTTCTCTCGCGACGCATCGAATTGACGTGTTACAGTCCATCTCAGAATCCAGGCAATCAATTCAGCGATTGGAGATCAGTCAGCACGTGGTACGCCGATCTCACTGCACCCGCAGCCACGCCGGATGACGCGATTACCAAACAGACGCAGAACCTGATCGGAGGACTCGCAACTCCCTTTGATCGGCTTGAACAGATCGCTAAGTTCGTCCGAGATGACATCCGCTACGTCGGGATCGAAATTGGTAAGGAGCGATGGCAGCCGCGGCCGGCATCCACGACCCTTTACAACCGCTACGGTGATTGCAAGGACAAGACTGCGCTCATGCGCGCAATGCTGCGAGCTGCAAACATCCCCTCCGTTGCTGTTCTTGCAAATTCGGAATACGCGGTCGAGCGTGGGTTACCGACACCGTTCCAATTCAATCACTGCATCATCGGGCTCGCATTGAAAGATATGCCCAACGCAAGGCCTCTGAACGATGCCTGCTCGGGAGGATGGATATTTTTTGACCCAACCGATCCATCGACCCGCCTTGGAAGCCTTCCCACGTATCTAAGGGGGGCGACAGTTTTGCTCGCGGCACCCGCGCTCGATTCAATCGTAGTGACTTTACCTCAAGGACAACCGGAAGACAACCTGCGACGCTATCTGGTTAATGCAACACTCTCCGCAGACGGTTCAATAAGTTCAAGCATCACGGTGAAGTATTATGGAAACCTCGCGCTCGAGTCAGCGCATGAAGCGCGCACGATTCCAAAAAATAAGATAGTCGAAGCATGGCAGACCCGTCTTGCGACAGTCATACCTTCCCCGACCATCACCGGATACTCGCAGGGTTCTGCCGGAGATTCCTCCTGGGAGACCTTTCAGCTGGAAGCATCGCATTATCTGACCCAAGCCGGTTCCCTCGAGGTGTTCAAGCCAGACTTTCTACATCCTGCAGAACCACCCGCTTTGACTAAATCGACCCGTGCTCATCCGATTTGGCTCAGCGATGCCAGGAGAACCGAAACAGATATTTCGTGGCATCTGCCTGCAGGGTGGAAGATTGAGACCACTCCCGATCCAATCCAGGCCCACTGCGACGCAGGCAGCCTCGAGTGTCGGGTCACGACCAACGCCGCGACCGTACACTATCACTCCGTGGAACAATATGAAGGCCGACTCTTAGCGCGGGAGCAGTATGAACTTGCCCGGTCATTCAGCAACGATCTGAGTGCGATGCGTATGCTCAGCGTTCTCCTTCAGAAACCGCAATAAATCCGGAGGCCGCCATGCCTAAATCAATCCGTATCGGTCTGCTATGGATCTGCTTTTTCACCCCTCTCGGGAGTAATGCCGGCGACAAATTCACCTGGAAGCCGGTGACCAGCGCAGATTGGAATCTCCTCCCAGATTCCGCCAGAGGGATCCGTGATGCAGTCATGATTTTCGAACACATTGTGCAGGATGATCACGATTTGCTCAGCGATCATTGTCACCGGACCCTTTATCGACGCATCAAAATTTTCAACAGCGAAGGAAGAAAATGGGGCGAAGTTAAACTTCCTTACGTCAACAAGGATGAGGAGATCAAGAAGATCTTTGGGCGAACTCTTATCCCGGGAGGGCAAGAATTTACCCTATCGGAGGCTCAGATCCACCAAGACCAAGTCCTGAAATCCGAGGATCAGAAAATAATGCAGAAATCCTTCTCTCTGCCTGGTATCACAGATGGATGTATTATCGAATACTACGCAGAATATGATCTTCCCAGTCCGAATTTCTTATGGCTTCCTCAAAAGGATATCGTGCTCCTCCATGGTGAGTACCACTGGCTTATCTACAACGGTCAGAATATGAACGTAGTCGAATACAACCTTATCAGAGATGAATACACGCCGAATTACCTCTGGTTAAATGCGGGACAGCGTGTAACGAGTGTAGAACAGTTACCAAACATTAAGGAACCGGAGGAGGTAGTCTTTAAGATCGAAAATGTTCCCGCGTTTGAGGAGGAGCCGTACTCGTTGGCCAACTCCACGCTCCTCGCGCAGCTTCGACTCTACTATGGTAAGGCGGCTGCTCCCGGAGCGTATTGGGGAGAAAGCTCACAAAAGGTGCAGGGATACCTGGAGAAATTCACCAAGGATGATGATCGGTCCCGCAAAGTAATTGCATCCTGGGGCAAGCTGGATTCTCTGAGTGACAAGATCACCACTGCGTACTCATGGATCCAATCAAATATGAAGAGTATTTCGTATGAGAAAGACCAGAAGCAATTCAAGAGCAATGAAAATATAAACGACGTGCTTGAACATCGTTACGGCTCATCAGAGGAACTGAATCTGACATTTTACAACATGCTTCGGGATCTCAATGTCGATGCCAAAATGGTGTATGTGCTGCATCGCGATGAAGGAATACTCGTCACGGAGGCGAAGTATTGGCAGTTCGACGGCACTCTCGTGGTTGCAAACGATGCGAGTGGACAAAGGCGCTTTTACTCGCCGGGCTATATTTTCTCGGCCCAAGACGAAATTCCCTGGTTTTACGAGGGAACGCCGGGGCTCGTCGTCGGCGATCCGAACCAACAATTCACAACCATCGCATTTTCTCGCCCGGAACAGAATCGTGATTCCAGATCATTGACGTTGAGCCTCGGAGCAGATTCCAAGCTGCATGGGAAATTCCTTGAGCTTTGCAATGGCCAAGCCGCACGATCGCTTCGTGTACTTGCGTATGGCGAGACGGACCTGGATCGCCGGGCAAAACTGCGTGATGAGCTGCTGAGCCAATACCCGGATGCTGAGCTCGACTCGTTATCGGTGGCGGGATTAGATAGCACCAGAGGAAATGTCGCAATTACATGTCAAATGGTAATGCCGAACACACATCAGCTTTCAGGCAACCGACTGATCTTTCGACCTTTCGGTTCTCTGTCAAAGGTTGATAACCCCTTTCAATCTGAGATTCGAGCACTGCCTATTCTGTTCAAGTATGCCGATGTCCGGACTGAGTCTATGAGCTTTCCCGTTCCCGATGGATATGTGATTGAATCTTTGCCAACGGATACCTCGTTTAAGAATGAGGTCGGGAGCTGTGATGTAACATTCAGTTCCTTTGCAGGAGCTATATCCGCGCAGCGCATGTTTAGGCTCAATAAACCTTTCTGGGCAGCTTCCAATTATCAATCTGTCCGTGAACTGTTTCAGATGCGACAAAGAGTTGATGGCTTGGTGGCCGTTCTGAAAAAGCGTTGACAGCCTTACCACGACTTGCTGCTTGAAATCAAAGCGGGAGTGTTAACAGGTGAGGTGCCTCCGCCGAGAAAGAGTCCAAAACGTGTGACCCCGGCGCGAATCGAACGCGCAACCCTCAGCTTAGAAGGCTGATGCTCTATCCAGTTGAGCTACGGGGTCGGACAAATGAATGCCGTCCCGGAGTGTAATATAGCGAACCCCGTTTCGGGGTTCAAATGGGATGTTCTCGCCGGAGGGGGATGTCGTGGGAGGAAAACCAGGACTGAAACCGGCGCACGACATCCTGATGGTACGCTACGAAGTCCTGCAGTGTCGTGTCGAGGGGGGAGTTTCGCAGACGGGCTTCCCATGTCCGCATAGCTGAATCGGCACGCTTCAATTCGAGTCGGTTGTGAAGCTCGGCTTGGTCGGACGGAGCACTCCCCGCCTCGAACTCCTTTCGGAAGTGCCCGACGACGACTTCCCCGTGAGTTCCCATAGTCATCGCCTCCCCATCTGCGAGCAGAGATCCCGTCGGTCCGTTCTCAATGTGCACCAGGAGTTCGAACCGGAATTGAGGGGGTGGTTTCTGGCGCGCCAATGACCATCCTCCTCAGAATCGAATGATCTTCTTCTTGAGAACCCAGAGGGCAATGATCGCAACTGCGAGAATGATGCTGCCGACCAGGAGGTTTGCCTCAACCTTGTCGAGGACGAATTCCCATTGCTCCCCGAGGAAATAACCAAGCAGAATAAACGTGGTCGACCAGACGATTGCCCCCGAATACGCGAACAGAGCGAATGTGCGGGGCTCAAGGCGGGACGCGCCCGCGACGTACGCGGTGAGGTGGCGTACCCCCGGGACGAAATAGCCGATCGGAAGCGACCACTTCCCCCGCCGCAGAAACCAGCCGTGAGCGGCCTCCAGCCGCTCGGGGGTAATGAACGCGTACTTGCCGTACCTATGGACTAGGTAAAGACCGAGGCTCCGGCCGAGCCAGTAACTCAGAGAGATTCCGCAGCTGCTGCCCAGGATGGCCGCCAGGAAGGTCAGCGGAAAGATGAGACGCCCCTTAAAGATCAGGTAACCAGAAAATGTGAGCAGCGTCTCATCCGGTACGGGGAGGCCCACAATTCCCAGCATGAGCAATCCAAAGAGGCCAAAGTACCCATACTGAGAGATCCACTCGGTTATCAGGTCCATGGGAGACGCTGGTTCGTTGAGTCTGGTGATTAATTCTTAACCTCCTCGCTCCTATTTGTCGCTTGAATTCCGGCGGAGGCGCATCAATCTATCAACAATTCACCCGAAACGCAAAACTCGGCGAACTTCAGTTTCCGGCGGAGGTGCAGTTTTGTGATGTCCGTACGAGATAGGTTGATTTTGCCCCTCGGGGGTACTATATTGGTGAGTTTTCACAATGAAGGATGCCGGTAATGTCGGATAAAACAAAGGTGTTGGTCGTTGAGGATGAGGATTCTCTCCGCACGCTCCTGAGAGCGGAGCTGGAGGCGCACGATTTCGAGGTGGACGACGCCGACGGCGGAGGTCCGGCTATGAAATCGCTCAACGACACTCACTACGACATTGTTATTCTGGACATCCGGATGCCCGACATCGACGGACTCGAGGTGCTCCGGAACATCCGCGAGAACAACCTTGCGGAGAAGGTCATCATGCTCACGGGCGTGGGAGAGCTGAAAGTAGCGCGCGACAGCCTGGAGATGGGTGCAAATGACTTCCTCACCAAACCCTACGATTTCAAGAAACTCCTGGATTGCATTCACAGGGTCATGAAGGAGTAGATCGGCCTCCCCGAGCATCCTTCCCCCTCCGGGGCACCGTCCCCCCCCGCATTTCCTTGCTGTTCCCTCGAAAATAACCTATATTAGTGCGGCCTCCCGAAGGCTTTATCCGCGTTTGATCGGGTAGATGGCGGAATTGGCATACGCGCTAGACTTAGGATCTAGTGGGGAAACCCGTGGGGGTTCAAATCCCCCTCTACCCACAGAATGGCAGCCGCCGGGAGGACCTTACCAGTACCTGTCACGATGGATATTTCGATTACCGACATCAACGACGTCCGGAAGGAGATAGAGGTCACGGCCTCGGCGGACGAGCTTGCCCCCCACTTTGAGAAAGCCTACCGGGATAAGCTGCCCCACATCGAGATCAAGGGGTTCAGGAAGGGGAGGGTCCCCCTTGACCTGGTGAAAAAGATCCATGGCGAATCGATCGAGCACCAGTCCCTCGATTCGATCGTTAACGACGTGTACCGGAAGGTCGTGGAGGAGCGGAAGATCCAGCCGATCGGAGATCCCGTCCTCACCCGCATGGATTACAAACGCGGCGAAGCCCTCACCTTTAAGATCAGTTACGAAGTCCAGCCGAATTTCGAGCTTGGCGACTATGCCGGCATTCCCGTCGAGAAGCCCGTTCACCATGTCACCGACGGAGAAGCGGAGGACGAAATCCTCAGGATCCGGCGCGCGAACAGCACTCTCTCGGAGGCCGGCGCGGTAACCGACGACGAGCACGTCGTCACTGTGGACATCCAGGAAACGGACGCCGCCGGAAGCCCCCTGATAGGCAAGAAGACTCAGGATGCCCGCATCCATCTTGCGGAGGAATCGGTCTATCCCGAAATAAAGGACGCTCTCCGGCGCTCAACCACCGGCTCGGTGCAGCGGGTGACGGTGACGACGGAAAAAGACGGGGCAAAACGACCCGTCTATCTCGAAATCACCGTGAAGAAAATCGAGAAGGTCGCCCTGCCGGAACTGAATGGAGAGTTTGTCACCAAGCTGACGAAGGGGAAGGTCGAAACCCCGGACTCATTCAGGACGAATCTCCGAGAAGACCTGCAGCGGTACTGGGAGGATCGAAGCGACCGTGTCGTCGCCGACGTAATCATCAACGAAATCGTACGCAGGCACGATTTCACGGTCCCGGAAGTCCTCGTGAAGGGCGTTCTCGATTCGCTCCTCGAGGAATACCGCAATCGCATGCCCGCGAAAAAGCTCCCTTCCGATTTCGACGAAAAAGAATTCCGCGAGAAGAACCGCCCCTACGCGGTCTTCCAGGCCAAGTGGTACATCATTCGTGAACGCATCATCGGGGCGGAGAAGATTGAGGCCTCTGAGGCTGATTTTGACGCCCTGGCCGCGCTCGAGAGCGAAAAGCTTGGCATCGACAGGGAGCGGCTCATCGGATTCTATAAGACCTCGGACGCCGTCAAAAACAAGATTGTGTCCGACAAGCTGTTGGCATTTCTCAAATCCAAAGCTCACATTACCGAGAAGGTCGTCGAAGATTCAGCCGGCGGCCCGACCGGATCAACCACCTGAACAAGAAAGGCATCCAGATCAATGGGGACAACACCGACCAATCAACTCGTTCCAATCGTCATCGAAACAACCGGCCGCGGCGAGCGGGCGTACGACATCTTCTCCAGGCTTCTGAAAGAGCGGATCGTCTTCATCGGCACGCCGATCGACGACTCCATCGCCGGGCTCGTCATCGCACAGCTTCTCTTCCTCGAATCGGAAGACCCTGAGAAGGATATTCACGTCTACATCAACAGCCCGGGCGGAAGCGTCTATTCCGGCATGGCGATCTACGACACCATGCAGTACATCCGCCCCGACGTCTCGACGATGTGCGTCGGCATGTCGGCCAGCATTGCGGCGATCCTCCTTGCGGGCGGCACGAAGGGAAAACGCACCGCCCTTCCCAACTCGCGGATCATGATCCATCAGCCGTGGGGCGGCGTGCAGGGGACAGCGTCCGATATCAGCATCCAGGCCGAAGAGATCCTGCGCATCAAGAAGCGGATCAACGAAATCCTTGCCGGACACTGCAGCAAGCCGATCGACCAGATCGAGAAAGACACCGACCGGGACAACTATATGACGTCGGAGGAGGCAAAATCATACGGCATCATCGACAACATACTCGTCAAGAAATCCAAACTCGACGGAAAGAAGGAAAAATAGCCGATGCCACAGAAGGGGAAGCCCGAGGGAGTCATCCGCTGTTCGTTCTGCGGTCAGACCGCGGACAAAGTGCAGAACATCATCGCAGGACCCGAGGCGTACATCTGCGACGGCTGCGTTGCGAGCTCCGTCGATATCCTCAGGAACAACCGTTCCGCTCCGGCGAACCGTCCCCCGGGAGCGCGCCCCGCGTTCACACCCCTTCATCTCAAGAGAGCGCTCGATGAGTACGTGATCGGGCAGGAGGCCGCGAAGAAGACTCTCGCTGTTGCCGTCTACAATCACTACAAGCGGATCGATTCACGGATCCACCTCCGGAACCAGGACGACGTGGAGCTCGAAAAGAGCAACATCCTCCTCCTCGGGCCGACCGGAACGGGGAAGACGCTTCTCGCCCAGACTCTGGCCCGGATTCTTGCGGTCCCGTTCGCGATCGCCGACGCTACCACTCTCACGGAGGCGGGGTATGTGGGCGACGACGTGGAGACGGTCCTGGTGCACCTCCTTCAGAATGCCGACTACGACGTCGAGAAGGCGGAGCGCGGGATCGTCTATATCGACGAGGTTGATAAGATCGCCCGCAAGAGCGACAGCGCATCTATCACCCGCGATGTGTCGGGTGAGGGGGTCCAGCAGGCTCTCCTGAAGATCCTCGAAGGAACCGTCGCCGGAGTTCCCCCGAAAGGCGGGCGGAAACACCCGGAGCAGAGCCTCATCAATATCAACACCAAGAACATTCTCTTCATCTGCGGTGGGGCGTTCGAGGGCCTCGAACGCATCATCTCCCACCGCGTGAACGAGAACGCAATCGGATTCGGGGCGACCATCCGGAGCAAGAAGGATGAGGCACAGCAGGAGTATCTTCCGCTGGTGGAACCCGACGACCTTTTGAAGTTCGGGCTGATCCCGGAATTCGTGGGGCGTCTGCCGGTCGTTGCGACCCTCCACCCTCTCAGCGACAAGGCGCTCCTCAACATTCTCACCGAGCCGAAGAACGCGATCGTGAAGCAGTACAAGAAACTCTTCCGGATGGAGGGGGTCGAGCTCGATGTCGAGGAAGGGGCGCTGAAACTGGTGGTTCAGAAGGCGATCGAGCGGGGGACGGGCGCGAGAGCCCTTCGATCGATCATGGAAGAGACGATGCTCGACATCATGTACCATCTCCCCGGCAGGCAGAATGTGATCAAGTGCGTCATCACGAGGGAGACCGTGCAGAAAAAGCAGGAACCCGTGTACTTCTACAAGGAACGCAAGGCCTCGGCGTAATCCAGCCGGAACCTTCGGGTCACGGGATGTAGCCGCGCCCTTTAGGGCGCGACTCATTCAGCGCGGGCTGAAGCCCGCGGCTACAAAACCCCCTCCTCGGACGGTCCCCATCTCTAGTAAATCCCCCTGTCGCTCCCCGATTTTGTCACCTTGATGTCCTGCAGCTGCGGGGCTTTCACGCGGATTTCGAACATGTAGTGGCGATAGGAGCCGGTCGGCACCCACTCGAAGCTCATGAGCCAGCAGTGGAGGTCGCGCGAGACCTGAATCTCCGGCGCCAGAACGTCGTTGTTGAACAGGTCATACGCCGCGTTCATCGAGAACTTCCAGTTCTCGGTGAGGTTGAACTCGAGGCGCCCTCGCAGGTTCGACGAGCGTGATGGATTCGGTGGAACCTTGTTCTCGGAATAGTTGAGCGAGAGCGACAGCTGCCAGGGGATGCTGAAATCGGGCTCCTCCTCCTGGTAGACATT
Source organism: uncultured Chlorobiaceae bacterium (assembly GCA_964512655.1). Lineage (GTDB taxonomy): Bacteria > Bacteroidota > Ignavibacteria > UBA10030 > SZUA-254 > VBOC01. Next base: position 49,892 of record CAZEJT010000014.1, read on the forward strand.
TGCGTACGGGAGGCCGGTCTTGTGCCTCGCCGCGGAATCCGCGGGAGGGGGCTGATTGGGCGAGCTTTTGCGCTGACCGGCGAGCGAGGTGGAGAGCGCGATTGCGAAGTTGGTGAGCCGCGCAAGCCGCCCTTCCTCGCTGATCAGGAACTTGTTCACCTTCGTGAAGTAGCCGGGCGCGATCTCGACGAGCTTGTACAAATCGAAGTTCGCGTTGCCCCCGACATCGAGCGCCGAACCGATGCCGGTGCGGTATGAGACTCCGATGGGCGAGAAATTCAGGCTGTCCGCGGAAAAATTATACGACACTCCCGCCCCCAGGTTCAGAAGCTGGATCTTATTCCCCTCCTTTCCCTCTTCCGAAGAGGCGGTCTTCATCTCGAGGACGTTTCCAATATTGAGGTTCATGACCATCTGCTTGCCGAAGAGGTCGTCTCCCACTACCTGCTTCGAGTACGTGAAGGAGAGGCTCGGGGTGAGGGTGTGCCGGATGGCCGCAATCCCGAATATCCCGGGCTGGACAATTCCGTACAATTTTGTGCTCGCCGCGAGGCCAGTGGAGAGGGTCCCCGCCCGCGTCGAAGCCCGCTGATTGACTGTGATGAGGGTGCTGTCGGCAGGATTGAGCTGCGGTACCTCATTATTGCTGAACGTCCGGGTCTCCGAGTAGCTCAGCGAGGGGGAAAGCGTGATGTAACCCAGTTTGGGAGCGATGCTCAGCGACGCGCTCTGCGAGAGCGATTGTCCGCGGTTTTGGGCGAAGTCGTCGACGGTTCCCACCGTATCGACCCCTCCGACGTTCATCTTCACGCCCCCGATCGTCTCGTGAACCTTTCCCACCAGATTCGATGCCTGCGCGCTGTAGCTGAATCCGATGTCCTCATACCAGAGCCGCCCTTCATCGCCTCCCTTCGACTTTCCCCACCGGAAGGGATAGCTCAGGCTGTGACTGAAGAGGATCGACGGCAGCGTTTCGTCGAGACTCCCGTCGAGGAGGTTTTGCTGGCGCGTGACGCTGAGGGTTACGCTGTTGGGCGATCCCTCCCACGACTTCGACAGGGTCGCATTCGACGTGAGGTACTGGTTGAGGGCCTGGTTCAGATCGATGGTGTTCCGGTAGGAGTTCTGGCTTGCGAAGGAGAAGTTGACGTTGAGGTGCGTGGTCGGATCGAAATCCTGCATGTGCGTGATTCCGAGCCGGTACGATTCGTCCTCCGTCCGGCCCGGGTCGGTGCTCTCGCCCGTGTAGAGCTTCTTGTACTCTCCGTTGACCGACCCGCTGAAGGCGTACCGCAGAGCGTACCGGTAATTCGAGTATGCCGCCCACCCCCCCTTCGTGTACAGATCGCTCTTGAAATTAATGTCCATGTAATCGCTGAGTGCGAAGTAATAGCCGAGGTGCGAGAGGAACTTTCCCCGGCGGCCGTCCTCCCCGTACGCGGGTGCGATGATGCCGGACCGGCGTCCCCTCTGGTTGGGGAAGATCCCGAAGGGAAGCGCGAAGACGGGAACGTCGGCGATGTAGAGGTACACCGGCTCGGCCACGACCTTGTCCTGAGGCACGACCTTCATCTTCGGGCTGAAGAAGAAGTAATGCGGCTCCGGGAGGTCGCACGTCGTGTAGCGCCCGTCCTCGACGTAGAGAACATCGCTCCCTACCTTCTTGATCTCGTCGCCGTGGTAATATCCCTGGTCGATCGTCGTGTTTGCGACATCGATCCTCCCTTTCTTCGTATCGAAGTCGTAGCTGAGCTCGTGACCGTGGTAGACCTCGTTCCCGTCCTTCATGTCCGGGGTTCCTCTGTATTTCTTCCCCGTAGTGTCGGCGGTGTCGGGGACCCCCGTTGCGTGCATCTGCGAGGTGTTCCAGTTGATGTCGATCCTGTCGGAGGTAAGCTGGAGCTCCCGGTACTTGATCTCGCCTTTTTCATAGAGCGACATCACCCTCGTCGAAAAATCGTAGACGATGGAATCGGTGCTCGTGTAGGTGACAAGAGTGTCGACGCCGGAGACGTGGGAGGTATCTTTGCGCGCGGTTGCCGCGGCCCGGGATGTATCCCGCGGAACGATGAGTGAATCTTTGGGAGCCGTCACCTGACCGGGCGACGGAGTGAGAGTGAGAAGTTGAAGAAGAAACAGGGTCCCCAGAGCGCGCACCCGATGTTCCCTTACATCGTGAGGCTCGCCGCGCCGAGGATTCCAGCGGCATTCCCCAGCTCGGCTCTGAGCACACGCAGGCCCGGCTTGTGCGATTTTAACACCCTGGACCGGAGGCTCTTCTTGATCGCGGTATAGACGAACTCCGGCACGGCAGAAACGCCCCCTCCGATCACTGCGATCCGGAGGTCGAGGATATTGAACGCCGACGCGAGCGCCGCGCCGAGGAGTTCGCCCGCTTCCTCGAGGATATTGATCGCGGTGCGATCGCCCGCCAGTGCCGCGCGGGAGATCAGTGCGGGCTCGATTTTTGAGAGGTCCCCTCTCACGAGGTCGTAGATCTTCGACCGGGGTCCGTTCGACGAATGAGATTCCAGGATATCCCTCGTCCGCTTGGAGAGATACCTCTGTCCTATGTAGGCCTCGATGCACCCCCTGTTCCCGCAGTTGCACAGGGGACCGTTGTAGTTGACAGTGACGTGCCCGATCTCTCCGGCTCCCCCGGTCGGACCGCGGAAAATCATGTGATCGAGGATGATGCCTCCCCCGACTCCGCTTCCCCAGATCACAAAAAGAAAATCGGGATAACTTCTCGCCGCTCCGTACCGCGACTCTGCCATGGCGGCCACGTTGGCGTCGTTCTCCACAATCACGGGGAGCGAGTAATGCTTGTGAAGAAGTTTTTGCAGCTCCACTTCCTTCCAGTCGGCGAAGTTCGGAGGATAGCTCACCACCCCCGAGCCCGGAGAGACTACCCCCGGAACTCCCACTCCTATCCCTGAGCAGTCGGATTTCTTCCGGCCGGCAAGAAGCTGATCGATGGTCAGCGTAATCTGGCTTATCACCGCCTTGGGGCCCTTGCTCGCCATCGTGTCGGAGGTGCACTGGTCGAGAATCTTACCCTTCCGGTCGACGGTCGCGGCCTTAACTGTGGTACCGCCGATGTCCACGCCGACGGCAAAGGATTTCCGGTCGCTCACCGCTGTTTTCCTTTCCACAGCGCGTTGAGGCGCTCGCGGATCCGCTTCTCCTCGCCGCTCTCGGACGGATAGTAGTAAATCCTGTCCTTCAGGTTATCGGGCAGATACTGCTGCTCGACGAAATGCTGGTCGTAATCGTGGCTGTACTTATACTCCCTGCCGTACTCGAGGTCTTTCATGAGCCGGGTCGGCGCATTGCGGAGGTGGATGGGAACAGGCCCGTTCGCAACGTTTCTGACGTCGTCAAGGGCGGCTTCGACAGCCCGCATGGATGCGTTGCTCTTGGGTGCCGATGCCAGATACGTGGCTGTCTGGGAGAGCACAAGCCTTCCTTCGGGCATCCCGACGTAGTCGACGGCCGTAAAGCAATTGGTGGCGAGGACCAGCGCCATCGGGTCGGCGTTGCCGATATCTTCCGAGGCGAGGATCACCATCCGGCGCGCAACGAACTTCGGGTCTTCTCCTCCTTCGAGCATCCTTGCGAGCCAGTACACCGCCGCATCGGGATCGCTCCCGCGGATACACTTGATGAACGCCGAGATGATGTTATAGTGCTCTTCTCCCCCTTTGTCGTACTTCGGCTGGCGCCGCTGGAACGCCTCGGTAATCGCCTTGACGGTAGGGGTCCTTTGCCCGCCCGCGGAAGGCTTCGTCAGCCTCAGCGCACTCTCCAACCCATTCAGCATGACCCTCGCATCACCCGCCGCGAGAAGTTTCAGCGTTTCACGCTCCTCTTTTCCCAGCCGAACTTTCCACGGCTTCAGGATTGCGTCTTCCGTGATGGCCCGGTCGAGGACCCGGTCAAGCTCCTCGTTCGAGAGGGGTTTCAGGACATAGACCAGACACCTGGACAGAAGCGGAGAGATGACTTCGAATGAAGGATTCTCTGTGGTGGCGCCAATGAGCGTGAGCACTCCGTCCTCGACGCTATGAAGCAGGGCGTCTTGCTGTGCCTTGTTGAACCGGTGGATTTCGTCGATAAAGAGGAGAGTTTTTTTGTTGCGGCGGCGGTTTGCCCCCGCGCGATCGATTACCTTTCGGACGTCCTGAACCCCGGCGGAGACTGCGTTGAGCTGGTAGAACTCACTCCGGATCCTAGTGGCGATGATCCGGGCGATGGTGGTCTTGCCACAACCGGGAGGGCCCCACAGGATAATGGAAGGGATCTCGTCTTGTTCTACGAAGGCGCGAAGAGGGCCTCCTTCCCCCAGGAGGTGCTCCTGACCGATGAATTCTTCGAGTGTGGTGGGCCTGATGCGCTCGGCAAGAGGAGCGGGAGAGGAAGCGGCGCCTGGCTTCTTAGCGCCTTGCTCTTCGAAAAGCTCCATCGTTGGACACCAATTCCTATTTCTCCTTCTTCACCTTGTAGACGGTCTCGCCGTCTCTCACCATCCCGTACTTTTCACGCGCCACCTTTTCGATGGCCTTGGGGTCTTTGTCCAGCGATTTCGATACCTCCTGGAGGTGCGCCTGCTCCCGATTCGCTTCCTGCACCTTCAGCTGCATGGCGCTCTTGTCGGCTTCAAGCGTCGAGCGCTTCAGAATGCCTTTGTTGCTGAATGTTACGAAGGAAATGACGGGAACGACGATCAACGCTGTGAGAACTGTACGTTTGTGGCGGAAAATCTTCTTCAGGCGGGCCGCCGCCGGACTGCGGGGAGGTGACTTACGATAGTATTGGTCATCCATGCGCGGTAATGTACGGGTTTTCGGGGGAATTGCAAAATTTACATGCCTCCGCGGGCCCGGAAGGGCATGTAACGTCTTTTGCCACGAGCGATCGATCCCTCCGCCGCACTCCGGCGGAACGCATCTCTTGGCAGTCCGGGCCCCCGTTGGATTCTCACCACCCCCGGTAGGCACCGCTTGTAGGCGCCTGTGGTAGGCGCCGGCTTCAGCCGGCGTAATTCAACTGGTGTCACGGTCCATACCGTGACACCACCCGGGAAACGCTGCCGAACCTGCGTCGGCGAATTATCCTCCATTCGCTCGTTCCGCCGCTCCCGCGGCGGAATGCATCGTTGGGGCGCTCCGCGCCCCCCCTGAGCCCCGATGCGAAGCGTCGGGGCGAATCGGTCTGGCCAACTCCTTTTGACATTGAACTCGAATGGTATTAGATTTTGAAATACCACGGAGAAACAACCTTGCTTCACCGTCTGTATCGATCAATCCCCCTCATCTTAATTTGCCTGCCTCTGGAAATCTCCGCTCAGTGGGTGCATATGGGCCTCTCGTACGAGGCTATCACCTCTGTCGTAGTGGATCCCAGAAATGGGAACAATCTTTACGTCGGAAGCGACGTAAGCTCGACCTTGGGAAGAATACTCAGAAGCACGAATGCAGGTCTCGATTGGAGTTTGCTCGTCGATAGTGTAATCGTGGAGGATATGGTAATGGACCCCGACAGTTCTAACATTCTGATGGCAGCGCTTTATCCCGCCCCTTTCGGTGCTCCCGCCATGATAAAAACTACGGACGCGGGAGAAACATGGTTCCGATCAGATAGTGGAATTTCAACCGGCTGGGGATCAGGCTTAGACCGGCTCGTCATCGATCCGCGGCACCCGCAGATTCTTTTTGCAGGTGCGGGAGGGTTCGACGGAGGCGGATTGTTCAAGACGACAGATGGAGGAGGGGTCTGGGAATTTGTCGCCGACTCGAATGGGCCGCAAGGCAGAAAGGTTCGCGGCATCGGCATCGATCCAGACAGTACTAACTGGATCTACGCGAGCGACTTCAGCACTGGAAGGTTTTATATCTCATCAGATGGAGGAACGAACTGGCGATCTGTTTTAACGGACGTACAATATGGTGCTGGCGGCTATAGCCTCACGTTCGGCGTATCGCCCGGAACCCTGTATCTGGCCGACGCGTGGCACTTCTCAGCGCCAAAAGGCCTCCTTAAGTCCACCGACCGTGGCGCCTCCTGGTCGTACATCGCGGAGGGGATCCCGGGCAACTATGCGAATATTTTATCTATCATCCGGCGACCTGGACCAGACCCCGACGAGCTTTATGCCGGCGTGTCTTGGCGGAACGACTTCTCCCCGGACAGCGCGAGCGGAAACGGTGTCTTCGTCAGCCACGACAGCGGACATACATGGCAGAATACCGGCCTCGATTCGGCTACAGTCGTTTCTCTCGCCTTTTCGCCCGACAAGAAATACCTGTACGCGGGAGTCAACTCGAACCTTCAAGGAAAACCCCGCGGAGTTTACCGGCTGGATCTATCCACGACATCCGCGCATGAGCTTGTTACTCTGGCAAATTCTTTCAGACTCTTCCAGAACTACCCGAATCCTTTCAACACCTCAACTACGCTCCCTTACGAACTCCCGTCTAGCGGTGAAGTAAGCATAAAGATCTTCGACGTTTTGGGCCGAAAGGTGCGATCCCTTATCGACAATATGGAGATCGCGGGGATACATCAGATTCTGTGGGATGCTACTAATCAGGGGGGTGAGTTGGTTGGAACCGGACTCTATTTTGTCAGAGCGACGTATGTCCCTTCGAGCCCTTACAATTCTGCCACGAGGATTGAGACGAGGGCGATCATTCTCATGAAGTGAGCCTGGCCTCCGACTCACCCAACTGACGCGGGCTGAAGCCCGCGGCTACCGGTACCAATCAGATTTCGGTTTGAAGGTCGTGCTGAGGGATTGTCTTGCACGGTGGCGCTCGAGGGCAAGCTCGATGAGGCGGTCGAGGAGGCGCGGGTAGGGGAGTCCTGATGCCTCCCAGAGCTTGGGGTACATGCTTATCGATGTGAATCCGGGGATCGTGTTGATCTCGTTGAAATAAATCCTGTTCGAGTTCTTCTTGACGAGAAAATCCACGCGCGCCATCCCGGCGCAATCGACACTCTTGAAAGCGCGCTCGGCAAGGTCCTTCACTTTATACACGACTCCCTTCGGCAATTCCGCCGGTATGACCGCTGTTGATCTGCCATCCACGTATTTCGCGTCGTAGTCATAAAATTCGTTCGAAGAAACAATCTCGCCGGGTATCGACGCTTCTGGATCGTCGTTCCCCAGCACGCTTACCTCGATCTCACGGGCGTTCACGATCCCCTTCTCCACTAGAATTCTCCTGTCAAAGCGTGCCGCGAGCTCCAGTGCCGGCTGAAGCTCCGCTCGGCGGTGCACCTTTGAGATGCCGACGCTTGACCCGAGATTTGCCGGCTTGACGAAACAGGGATAGTTCAACTTCTGTTCTACACGGGATATCGTTTTCTTGACATTTGCGACGTACGATTCCGAAGTGAGCCAAACGTAAGGCGTCACCGGGATCTTGTCATGCTCGCACAACTGCTTCGTGACGATCTTATCCATCCCGACGCTCGATCCGAGCACGCCGGCTCCCACATAGGGGATTCCTGCAAGCTCAAAGAGCCCCTGGATGGTTCCATCTTCTCCGTAGGTTCCATGGAGGACCGGGAAGATGACGTCGATGGGGGATTTTCTTCCCTCCCCATGAGTATTTCCGATCTCCACCAGTCCGCCCTGGGCAGGATCAGGAAGAAGGATCTTCTGTGGATGATCGTGAAGCATTCCTCCTTCTTTCAAAAGGCGCACGGCGTCCGGGGAGCTGAGCCAGCGTCCCTCAGCCGAGATTCCTATCGGGATGACGTCGTACTTCGATTTGTCAAGAGCATTAATCACCGAGGCGGCGGAGACGAGCGATACCTCATGCTCTGCCGAACGTCCGCCGAAAATCACTCCCACCCTCAGTTTCTCGCTCACTGTGGGTCTCTGTTGATCATCTGCCTGACCACCGCGAGTATGTCGTCTTCGGGCGAAGATCGACTGCTTCCACTGCCGGGTGTCGGAGAACCTTGCGCCTCTCCCGGTTCGCACGCGAGCTTGCCGGAGGGATCCAGTCCGTAGGCCTGACCGCTGATGGCGCGCAATTTTTCAACATCGTCAGCCGAAAGAATCGTCTCGCCGCCCAGGAGCCGCGCAACAAATGTGATATGCGCAGCGTGTTCGACTTTTTCCATCTTGAAGAATGCGTCAAGGGGATCCTTCCCGTATGCTACGACTCCGTGGTTCGCAAGGAGGATCGCGTTCGCGCCTTCGACATAGGGCTCAAGGGATTTCGCAACTTCCTCGGTTGAGGGCGTGGCGTAATCAGCAAGCGGGACCGTCCCCAGTCCCAGGATGACTTCCGGGAATACGCATGTTGTGAGGGGCTGTCGTGCGACCGCAAACCCGGTCGCATAGGTCGGATGGGCGTGCACGACGGCATTGATATCCGGGCGGCGGGTATAGATGAAGAGGTGCATGCCGAGCTCCGTGGAAGGGCGCGCCCCTTCTTTGATGGGTTTCCCTGACGGGTCGACTTCCAGGATGTCGTCCGCGGTGACCATCCCTTTGCTGACGGCCGTCCTGGTCGTAAGAAAATTTCCGTTCTCGAGCCGCGCGCTGACATTGCCGTCCGTCGCTGTGACGAAGCCTCGTGCGGAGAGCCGGTGGCAGATCTCGACGAGCTGGCTGCGAATGCTCTCGGCGCTCATGGCTCGGATCGTGTCATAAGACGCTCAGCAAATCGTCCACGATATGGTATTTCTGGAAGGGAGGCATCATATAGATTCCCGCCACGCACCCCCTGGCTTCTTTGATGAACTCCATCGAAAGCTTCACTCCTACCTTTGCCGCTTCGGTTCCCGCGGTCCGCATCGTCTCCCTGATCTTGTCGGGGATCACCATCCCCGGCACTTCGTTGTGCAGGAAATCGGCGTGCTTGTGGCCGCGCAGCGGAATGATTCCGAGCATCACGGGAATCTTCAGATGCTCGATTCGCTTGAGAAAGTGCTCAAGAGTCTTCATCTCAAAAAGGGGCTGAGTGAAGAAGATGTCCGCCCCGGCCTCCGCCTTGCGCTCAAGCTTGGCGATCTCGAGATCGAGATTATCCGCGCTCGGATTAGCCGCGCAGGCGATGTAGAACGACGTCGGTTCGCCGATGGAATTGCCCATGACGTCTGTCCCGTTGTTCATGGAGCGGGCGGCGCGGATGAGTCCGGGGGCGTCGACGTCGAAGACGGAGGTTGACTGCGGATAGTCGCCGATGCCCGCGGGATCTCCGGTAATGCAGAGGATATTGCGGATGCCCAGTGCATACGCGCCGAGAAGCTCCGCCTGAAGACCTATCAGGTTGTGATCGCGCGTGGCCCGGTGGCACATCGCCTCGATGCCGACGCGCTGCTGGATCTGGAACGAAATGGCGATCGAGCTCATCCGGAGGCGCGCCCGGGCGCCCTCGGTGATGTTGACGGCGTCAATTTTCCGTTCGAGGCAGAACTGCGCTCCCTCGTAGACCGCGCTCATGTCCAATCCCCGCGGGATGTCGAGCTCGACCGTCGTCATGAACTTCTTCCCGACGTTGCGCGAGAACTTCGACCAGCGGGCGGCCTCCACATGGTATCGCTGCTCGGGCTCCGAACGCTCATGTTCCCTCGACTTTACGGCCGCCCTCGGAGCCGGTTTCCCCACCTTCAATCCCCTGACGCTCTCGGCGATCGCCCGTATGTGATCAGGTGTGGATCCGCAGCAGGCGCCGACAAGGGTGACGCCCGATTCGACCAGTTCTTTCGCGTAGGCCGCAAGATATGCCGGCGTAGTGTGGTAGATCGAACGCCCGTTGAGGAGCGTGGGAATCCCCGCGGCGGGCTGTGCCGAGAGGACAACCCCGTCTTTTTGGGCATTGCGGATGATCGTGAACATCCGCTGAGGGCCGACGGTGCAGTTGGCCCCGACCACGTCCGCCCCCTGCTCGATGAGGTGATTGATGACATCGATCGGAAACGAACCGCTCAATATGGCTCCGTCTTCCGCAAACGCTTTCTGGGCCACGATCGGGATGTCCGTCAGCTCCTTCGCGACTTCCAGCGCCTCGTCGAGTTCCTGGACGCTTACAAACGTTTCCAGCATGATCAGATCGACGCCGCCCTGAACCAGAAGCTCGATCTGCTCCCTGAACGCGTCCCGCGCCTGCTGGCGCTTGATCTTGCCGATCGGCTCAAGGAGCATGCCGGTAGGGCCCACCGATCCCGCTACGTACACGTCGTCTCCCGCGGCACGGCGCGCTATCTCTGTGCCGCGGAGATTGATGTCTTTCAGATGGTCCTGGAGATGGAACTGGGAGAGGCGAAGGCGGTTTGCGGAAAATGTATTGGTTTCGATGATCTCGGAGCCCGCGGCGATGTATTCCCGGTGGATTTTCTCCACGATATCCGGGTTTTTGATATTCTGAATCTCGTGGGGAAGCTCATCGAAACCGTGAAGGTCGAGGAGAGTGCCCATTGCGCCGTCGCCGACGATGGGTCCCTCCTTAATCCGCTCGCGAAAGGGCTTCTTCATGTGCCTCAGGGGATGAAAAAAATCCCATCACCCGAATTGGGATGACAGGATGACGTTACTATTATAACAAGTGCAGGGGTGAAATCCAAAAACCGGGCGAATGTGCCTATCCTACCGGCGCAGGACTTTACTGACTATTTCTTCGAATCTGCGAAAGGATTGCCCGCCCACTTTCATGTCGACCTGCGTTCCCTTTCTGTCGTACACGAAGGTGGCAGGAAGGGCGCCGCTCCATGATGCGTTCAACCCGCTGATGAACGCGTCGTCGGCCGTGTCGCTCATGATGTATGTGGTGAAATCTATCCCGAAATCGCGAAGGGCCGGCCTCACCTTCGTCTCGAGATCGCCCACGTCGTCCGCCGACAGGAGAATCAGGCGAAACGGTCTGTTCGCATGTTTCTTCCATACCTTGAGCAGTGCGGGCATCTCCTCGCGGCACGGCTTGCACCATGTTGCCCAGGCATTGATGAGGAGCGGGGATCCGGTGTCGCTGCGAATAATCTCGCTCAGCTCGGAGAAGCTGATCCTCTTGACGGCCGGCAATGATCCCGGACGGGAGGCCGCCCACCCGGAGAGAAGAACGGCTACGGTCAAAAACGCCGCGGCGCCTGTGCGGCGCCGCGTTGTACACAGTGCTGCCTTCAAACGGTTAATCCGCTACGATGCGCTTGATGCTGCAGCCGAAGGCCTTCGCCTGGGCGACGGCCGGCTCTTTCCCCGCCAGGAGCTTGTCGATTGCATCCGCCAGGTCGCGGGACTTCACGTTGTCCGGGTTCCTGCTGTCATCGATGCGGCCGTGGTAGAGAAGCTTGGCGGTAGAACTGATCACGAACGTTTCAGGGGTCACCTGCGCTCCGTACAGGTCGGCGACTTTATTGTTGACGTCCTTGAGGACCGGAAACATGAACCCGTGCTTCTTGGAATGTTCCGCGATAGCGGCCACATCCTCCGCCTTGTTGGCGTTGATCCCGACGATCGCGACCCCCTTCTTGGCGTAGCTGTCGTACAGCTTTTCCATCCGCTCGTTATATCCGTTGGAAACCGGGCATTCAGTGGAGATGAACATCAGGACGGTCAATTTGTTGTCCTTGATGACCTTCCCAAGGGCGAACTCCTTCCCGTCGTAGTTCTTGAGCGTGAACGAAGGGGCGGAATCGCCTATCCTGGGGCTTTTCAGATCTGACGCAAAGGCGACCGTGCCTAACAGCAAGAGGAACGCGATGAGGAACTTCATAGTGCTATCTCCTGATGAATGATGATGGTTGATTTGCCGGTTCTATCTAAACACTTGGATGCCGCCGGGCGTGCGAAGGTTGAAACGCTTCAGGAATTCCCCTGTTTCATCCACGCCTCGGCGATCTGGACGGCATTTGTCGCGGCCCCTTTGCGCAGGTTGTCGGAGACGATCCAGAGATTGAGGCCGTTCGGAATGCTGTCGTCTACGCGGATTCTGCCCACGAACACCTCGTCCTTTTCATGCGACCAGATAGGCATCGGATAGACGCTTCGCGTGACGTCATCCTGCACGCAGATCCCGGGCGTGGCGCCGAGCACATCTCGGACCTCCGCGAGGTCGAACGGCCGCTCGAATTCGATGTTGACCGCTTCGCTGTGCCCCCCGATCACCGGCACCCGCGCGCACGTCGCCGTGATCCGGATCGACTGGTCCCCCAGAATCTTTCTGGTCTCGTTTTTCATCTTGAGCTCTTCCCGGGAGTATCCCGCGTCGAGGAACACATCGATCTGCGGCAGTACGTTCATCGCGATCGCATGCGGAAACTTCTTCTCGGCATTCGGCTTGTTGGCGAGCTCCGATTGGAGCTGGCTCACCGCCATCTTCCCGCCGCCCGTTACGGACTGGTACGTGGCGATGACGAGACGTCTGATCTTCCAGCGATCATGCAGGGGCTTCAGCGCGACGACCATCTGGATGGTGGAGCAGTTCGGGTTCGCGATGATCCCTTTGTGTTTTGCGATATCATGGGGGTTGACCTCGGGGACGACAAGCGGAACGTTGTCGTCCATGCGGAACTCGCTGCTGTTATCGATGACGAGGGCGCCCGCCTTCACAGCATGGGGTGAGAATTCCCTGCTCACCGGGGCGCCCGCGGAGAAGAATGCGACTTCCACATCTTTGAAGCTTGCGGGCGCGAGCTGCTGCACCTCGTGTTCCCGCCCGCCGAACGTCAGGGATCTTCCGGCAGACTTCGCGGAGGCAAGGAGCCGGAGATCGCCGACCGGGAAATCCCTCTCCTCCAGCACTTCCAGCATCTTTCTTCCCACGAGGCCCGTGGCGCCGACCACGGCTGTGTTGACTCGTTTCATAGGTTCATGGTTCGTTGATCCAGCTCCCCCCACTCCGGAGCCGTAATCAGTTCGCTCCGGGCGCGGTCGATGAGGATTTCAGGCGGCTTCGGCCGCCCATTGTAATTCGAGGAGAGGACATATCCGTACGCTCCTGTACATAACACCGCAAGGTACTCTCCCCGTTCCGCACGCTGGATGCGGCGGTCGAGCGCGAAGAAATCGCCGGTCTCGCAGAGAGGCCCGACGACGTCGACAACCTCTTCTCCGGCATTGCCGACGGTGAGCGGGACGATCTGGTGGTACGACTGATAGAGGCTCGGACGGATCAGGTCGTTCATTCCCGCGTCTACAATCACGAATGTCTTTCCCCCGCTGCTTTTTCGATAGAGCACTTTGGTCATCAGGATTCCGGCGTGCGCGACGATTGAGCGGCCCGGCTGGATCAGAATCCTGCAGCCCGACTCGCTCAGGATCGGGAGCATCTCCTTGAGAAGCTTCACCGTCGAGAGATCCGCTTCCGGATTCTCCGCCTCGGATGGGAGGCGGGGATGGACGATATAATCGCGGTACTGGACCCCGAACCCTCCCCCGAAGTTCAGCTGGCTGAGGGCGATGCCGTCGCGCCGAAGCCGCCCGATCATGTCCACAATTGCATGCGCGGCGTCCGCGAACGTCTTCCCCTTCGTGATCTGCGATCCGATATGGCTGTGGACGCCGATCATCTCAACCGAGGAAAGCCCTCGGGCTTCCCGCATGATCTCCCCCGCCCTGGATGCTTCAACCCCGAACTTATTATGACGCCTCCCCGTCGTGATGTAGGGGTGGGTGTCCGACGGGATGTCGAGGTTGACTCTCAGGAAGAGACGGGCTCTCTTTCCGAGTCGGCCGGCGATGGCGGCGATTGCCCGCACCTCCTCCTCGGACTCTGCGTTGATCGCGAGGATCTCCCTCTCCAGAGCGAGCTCGATCTCGTCGTCCCTTTTTCCGACCCCGCTGAAGGTGATCGACTCCGGAGGGAATCCCGCCTCGAGCGCGCGGAGCAGTTCGCCGGACGAGCCAACGTCGGCGCCGATCCCCTCGGCCGCGAGGATCTTCAGGATTTCGGGGTTCGCATTGGCCTTGACCGCGTAGCACGAGAGGTGCGGCGTGGCGCCAAAGGCGCTTTCGATCCACCGGCAGTGGTCGATCACCGACTGCCGGCTGTAGACATAGGCGGGGGTCCCGAAGCGCCTCGCCACATCCGCGAGGTCCGCGTCCTCGCACCAGAGCCGGTCGTTCATATATCTGAATTGCTCCACGCGTGTTCCTAATCCGCCGCTTTGTGGAAAAACTCGTTGTGCAGAACGCGCACGGCCTTCTCGACGTCCCGCTCGTCCACAACGAGCGTCAGGTTGATCTCCGATGCGCCCTCCGAGACCATCTCGATATTCACCTTCGCCCCGGCCAGCGCGCCGAAAATGCGGGCCCCGATCCCCGGGGTGTTCTTCATCCCTTCTCCCACGATGCAGATGATCGCCTTGTTCCGTGCTATGCGCGTCTCGCCGATGGCCTCCAGCTCCTCCATGATCTCCGGAATCGACTCCTCGCTGTCGACCGTGAGAGAGACGCTGACTTCGGACGTCGCGACGACGTCCACGCTCTTCTCGTAGTCCGCGAAGATCGAGAAGAGCCGCGCAAGGAAGCCGTGGGCCATGAGCATCCGCGAGGAATTCACGTTGATCACGACGATGCCCCTCTTGCAGGCGATCGATTTGATGATCTCGCCGGGGACCCCCCTGGAGCTGTCTCCGGCGGCAGAGGGCACGATCAGCGTCCCCCCGAACTCCGGCCTGCGCGAATTCAGCACCCTCACCGGGATGCCGTGCCGCACCGCGGGCAGGATGGTCTTCGGGTGCAGGACCTTCGCGCCGAAATAAGCCAGCTCAGATGCTTCGTCGAAGCTCATGAGGCCTATCGGGCGCGAATCGGGAATGATCCGCGGATCGGCCGACATCATTCCGTCGACGTCCGTCCAGATCTGAATTTCCTCCGCGCCGAGGACCGATCCGAAGATCGATGCGCTCAGGTCCGACCCCCCGCGTCCGATCGTGGTGGCCGTACCGTCATCGGCCGAGCCGATGAAGCCCTGCGTGATGACGGCCGTTCCCTGTTGGAGATGAGGGAGCATCAGCTTCCTGGCCCGGCGCTCTACTTCGTCTGTCTTCGGCTGCGCGGCCGAATAATTTCTGTCTGTGGCCATCACTTCCCGCGCGTCCACGAGTTCGGCCGCCAGCCCTTCCGCGGAGGCCGCGGCATGGAGGATCAGGGAGGAGAGCCGCTCCCCGGAGCCGGTGATGGAATCGAGGGACCGGCTCGTCAGTTCGCCGAGGAGGCAGACTCCGTGGATCATGTCGCGCAAGTCGCCGAAGATTTCATCCATGCCGGCGAGGATGAGCGCGCGTTTCCGGGCGCCGACGAGGGATTCAGCGAGAGCGCGGTGCCTCTCGCCGATCCGCCCGAGAGACGAAAGGGCTCCGCTTTCATCCCCCCCTTTTGCCATCTCCGCCGCGGCGCTCAAATCGTTCGTCACCCCCGAGCACGCGGAGACGACGACCAGAGGCGATCGAGCTATCGCCTTTCGGACGATCTGAATCACCCTGCGCATCGCGGATGCGTCCTCCACCGAGGTACCGCCGAACTTCATGACGATCATGACGCCAGATCGATCATGCGCTCGAAGGGAAGGGCGAGCAGGGCGATGACGCGGCTGAAGAGGAGCGCAAACGGAGGCCAGCGCATCAACAGAAGGATCAGGAATATCCCGAAGAACCCGATGCTCCGGTAGCGGTCGCTCAGGTCGTCGGGCAGCAGGGAGGCCACGACGTGCGAGCCGTCGAGCGGGGGTATCGGGACCATGTTGAACACCCCCAGGACGATGTTGAGTACGATCCCTCCGTAGAACATCTTCAGGAGGTACCCCAACCCGTCGGCGAGCAGGGGGCTCGAATCCGGGAGAAGCGGGACCAGCTTTGCGAGAAGGATGTATGCGATGGTGCAGAGAAACGCGAGCACGTAGTTCGAAACCGGGCCGACGACGGAGACGAGGATGTCGTCGCGCCGCATGTCCGAAAAATTGAGGGGGTTGACCGGCACCGGTTTGGCCCACGCGATGAAGACCCTCCCGGTCGTCAGAAGCGAGAAGAGCGGCACGACAATCGACCCGATCGGGTCGATGTGTGGAATCGGATTGAGCGTGAGCCGTCCGAGGTCCCGCGCGGTCGTGTCGCCGAGCCGGAGCGCCATCCAGCCGTGCGAGATTTCATGGATCACCACGGAAAAGAGCAGTATGGGCAGTATGTAGAGCTGTTCCTGCATCGGCGGGGCTGCGCGGAGGGGGCCTCCTGTGCGCTCTTCAGGCGCTTCGGAGCGCGCTCATCGATCGAAGGTGCTTCGCGGAATCGATCCGGAAGCCGTCTGCGGCGTACATCCCCGTCACGGGGTCGATCGAATATCTGCCGCGATACTCGTTCCTGACGATGCGCCCGAGGAGTTCGACGAACATGTCGATATCCTCCTCGTTGTTGTAGCAGCCGAGGCTGGCGCGTACCATCCCGGGGAGGACCGGGTTGTCGCACCGGGCGGCGCGTTTCAGCTTTTCCTCCTCCGGGGTGACGCTCAGGAGCTTTCGGATATAGGGTTGGGCACAGAAATTTCCGTTTCTCACGCCAATCCCCCCTTCCGTGGAGAGGATCGTCGCGACAAGCGCGTGGTCGAGCCCGTCCACGGTGAAAGGAATCACCCCTACTTTATCGGCGCCGGGCACTTCGGGTCCGTAGATCGTTACGCGGGGAAGTTGTTTCACCTTCCGGAAGGCGTACTCAAGGAGCTGGCGTTCGTGCTCGGCGACGGCGTCCATCCCGACCGCACGCAGCATCGATAGCGCCTCCGCCAACGCCACGGCCCCCACCACGTTTGGACTCCCGGCCTCATCCTTGTGTGGCGGGCTCGCCCATTCCACGTCGTCGACGCCCACGTACGATACGGTCCCCCCGCCCACATGGGGTGGGCTCCCCTGCTCGAAAAAGCCGAGGGGCCCAATGAGGACGCCGATGCCGAACGGGGCGTAGATCTTATGAGCCGAGAACGCGATGAAATCGATATGGCCGGGGTCGTCGTCGGGGAGAATGTCGATCGGCCTGTGCGGCGCGAGCTGGGCGGCGTCGACAAAGATCTTTGCGCCGGCCGCGTGCGCCCACGCGGCGATCTCGTGTATGGGATTGCAGATGCCGGTGACGTTGGAGGCGCCGCTCACGGCGACGAGCCTGACCCTGCCGCGATGCCTGGCGATCTCATCCCGCAGTGCGCCGAGGGAAACGCTGCCATCGGGCTCCACGCCGACGTGGACGACGCGGCAGTCCTTCCTCCACGGCAGGTCGTTCGAATGATGCTCCATGAGGGTCGTGATGACGACATCGTCCGCTGTGAAGCCGAACTGGGAGGCAAGAAGGTTGATCGATTCTGTCGCGTTCTTGGAGAAGAGAACCACGTTCGTGGCAAGGTCCGCTCCGACGAACGCCCCCGCGATGCGGTGCGCCTCGACGAACGCGTCCGTCGCCACGACGGCCTTGTATCCGATCCCCCTGTGGACTCCCGAATACCACGGAAGAAACTCCTCGATGGCGCGCATGACGCCGCGGAAGGTGGGAGTGCTGGCCGCGTTGTCGAGAAATATGTATCGGCGCTCCGTGCCGTCGAGCAGGGGAACCTTTTCATTGAGGCCCACCACCTCGTCGCGCAAATCAGCGATCTTGAGCGTCGTTGCCGGACTCATGTACATCTCTACCTCCTTGGATCAACCCCTTGGATGAAATGTTTTGTGCACTTCTTTCAGGTATTCCCTGTCGATGTGGGTGTAAATCTGCGTCGTGGCGATGTCCGAGTGGCCGAGCATCTCCTGCACCGCCCTGAGATCCGCGCCCCCTTCGAGGAGGTGCGTCGCGAACGAATGGCGGAGGGTGTGCGGATGAACGTCCTTATTCACCCCCGACCGGGCGGTGCTCGCCTTCACGATGTTCCACACCGCCATGCGCGACATCGGCTTTCCCCTCGCGTTGAGGAAGAGCACGTCAAGCCCCTTTCCGCCGCGCGACAATTTCCCCCTCACTTTCCCGATGTACTCGGCCATCCATTTCAGCGCGGAGCGCCCGATCGGCACCACGCGCTCTTTCGAGCCTTTGCCGAACACCCTCACGAAGCCGCCCTGCTCGTCGACCGACGACTTTTTCAGGCCCACAAGCTCCGAGACTCTCATCCCCGTCGCGTACATCGTCTCGAGGATTGCGCGGTCGCGCAGTCCGAGGTCGCTCTGCGTGTCGGGCTGCTTCAGAATCGCGTCCACTTCGTCCGGATTAAGGACATCGGGGAGCGTCCTCGATAATTTCGGGGCATCCACCGGCCGGGCCGGATCGCGGGGAGAAAGCTGCTCTCCGGCGAGGAACTTATGAAACATCTTGATCGCCGACAGGCTCCGGGAAACGCTGCGCGGAGAGAGCCCCGTTTTCCCCAGCATCGTCACGTACGCAGTGACGTCACGCTCGCGCACGTCCCCGATGCTCTTGAGACCCTTGTTCTCCAGAAACTCGAGATACCGGGTAAGATCGAGCGTGTACGACCCGATAGTGTTCGCTGCGGCGTTCTTTTCGAGCGTCAGAAAGTGAAGATAGCTCCTGAGATGCTCTCTCATTCCGACCCGGTGCGATGCGGGGCCTGGTTCGCGACGCCCTCAGGTGGAGGCGGGTGCGAATGGCCGGCCGCATGACGGCCGCCCCGGCTTGCCGTCTCGTGACTCTTCTCGGGCTCGGGAGCGGGCGGAACCGCCGGCGGAGTGTCAGCGGGTTGCTCACCCTGAGCTTCGGCATGCGTATCTGCCGCGTTCACCGCCTGTCCATCCGTGAGCAATTCTCTCCCGGCGCCTTCCTCCTCTTCGCGGCGCTGTTCCGGGTACTGGATCCGCTGATGGTGGATGCCCAGGAGAATCTTCAGAAACGCGTCCTTGATCTTCGTCAGGTCTCTGAGCGTGAGGTCGCAGTAGTCGAGCTGGCCCTCCGAAAAGCGCTGCCTGATCATGATCTGGATGGCGGCTTCGAGCGACTGGGGTGTGATTTCGCCGAGGGCGCGCGTCGAGGCCTCCACCGAATCCGCGAGCATGACGATCCCCGCCTCCTTTGTCTGCGGCTTCGGCCCCGGGTAGCGGAAGTCGGCCTCGTCCACTCCCTCCTTCGCGTTCTTCCGGACCGCCTGATTCAGGGCCTTGTCGAAAAAGTACGAAATGATCGTCGTGCCGTGGTGCTGGGGAATGAAATCGATGATTTTCTCCGGAAGGCCGTACTGGCGCCCGAGATCCACCCCCTCCTTGACGTGCGAGGCGATGATCCGCGCGCTCATCCTCGGCTTCAGGCGGGTATGGCGGCTCAGGGGACCCACCTGGTTCTCGACGAAGTACTCCGGCTTGACCATCTTGCCGATGTCGTGATAGTAGGCGCCGACCCGCGCCAGGATCGAATTCGCGCCGACGGCCTCGGCAGCGGCCTCGGAGAGATTCCCCAGGAGCATGCTGTGGTGGAACGTGCCGGGAGCCGTCTCGGCGAGGCGCCTGAGGAGGGGCTGATTGAAATCGGACAACTCCAGAAGCGTCAGGTCGGTCGTAATCTTGAAGACGCGCTCGAAGAAGATCAGGAGCCCGTACGTCAGGACCGGCGAGAAAATCGAATTCGCCATGGCGTACGTCATCGACGTCAGGATCGTGTTCAGGCTCTCGTTCCGCTCGAACGACAGGGTGATGATCGAGAGGGAATATCCGATGAAGATGAACATGAGAGACCGGAAGATCTGCGTCCTGTTCCTGATGTCTCTCACCGTGTATGCGCCGAGTGCTCCGGCGATGAGCGAGGTCAGCATGATGCCGTACTCGTTCCCCTTGATGCCTCCGATCAGGAGCGCCATCACCACCGTGCCGTAGAACGCCACGCGCGAGTCGAAAATGATCGTCAGGAGCATCGATGCCGCGGGGACGAAGATGAGATAATCCACGGGCTCGGGGAGGTTCACGGAGGTCGTCACGTACGCGAAGAAGGTCTCCATCAGAAGGAGAAGCGCCACGAGGGTCAGCTTCGCGTTGTCGTGGTAGATGCGCTTCCGGAAGAGGAAGAGATAGATCCCGTATAGCCCGAGGACCAGCGATACGTGGAAGACAATCCCGACCGTGTGCTTCCAGTCCGAAAGCTCGGCGCCCCTCTCGACCCTTGCTTTCTGGAATGAGTCGAGCTTGAGCTTATTCTCCTCGGTGATACGGTCATGCCGTCCGATGATGCGCTCGTTCTCCTGCACGAATCCGATGCTCCGCGGCACGTTTTCTTCCGCGGCCTGGATCTCGCGGGCAGTCTCGGCCTGAGTAAAGATCAGGTTCGGACGAAGCGACGCCCGCGCAATCTTCGCGGCGATCGAGGCCGCGGTCTTGCTTCCGGTGACCTTTTCGGCCTGCTCGGCCACCGAGTTGACGGCCTCGCCGAGGTCGTACACCCGGTCGAAGGGAACGATGTCTTCCGTATTGCCCTTGCGGACGGACACGAACCCCTTGCCGCGGCTCACCTTGGCCTGGTCGAGCACCCCGGCGCGAAGGAGGTCTGTGATGGCTTTCGAGACGAGCGATTCGGTCTCCGCCCCCTCCTGCGCTCCCTTCTTCTTCCCCGGGGAGGCCCATTGGTTTACCTCCCGCCATTCGGTCTCCGTGAGGGTAAATGGTATTTCAGAGGCGAGGCGCTCGAGCCGGACCGAATCGCGGGGAGAGCGGCCTTTCAGCAGGCGGCCTCTCAGCGCCGCCGCTTCACGAAGGTTCCTGATGATTGCTGAAACGGACTCCTCGTCAGAGTGCGCCACCTCCTCGCGGCGGTCGAATACGGTGTAGACCGACCGTGCGACCTCCTGCCGCTCCTTCTCGTACTGCTGGGCGTCCTTCAGGATGGAAAACGGAAAAGGTGCGATCAGGTCCTTGTCCGCCCAGATGGCTCCGAGCTGGTAATCGTACTCGATCGACTCGGGGCGGGGAAACATGAGGCTTACGAGGAGAATGAGAATCGCGCCGATCGCGATTTTGACGGGGAGGTTATCTTTTGCGCGATCCGTCTTTAAAACCATCGCCAGGCGCTCCGGCAAAGCGGTATGTTCCGGCGGTGTCTTCATCCTTACTTCAAATATGTCAAGAAGTTGAGCAAGAATCAAGGTTACGGCCGGGTCCCACACTCTCGGTAGGGGCACCGGTAGGCGCCGGCTTCAGCCGGCGCGTCTGAGAGGAGCTGAAACAATATTGAAGGTTTGACATAAAACTGGTGTCACGGTACCTACCGTGACACCAGGCGGGAATCGCCGGAGAGGGTTGACATTCGGCTCCCCGAAAGGTATATTCCTCACGCCGGAAACGGACGGCGGCGCTCGCGTGAGCGCGGGAGCAGCCGGAACATCGCCCCTAAGCCCGTTACACCTTCCCAGGCACCTGAAAGGAGACAAGCATGTTATTCATCGTCAGCCTCATAATCGCCATCGTCACATTTTTCCTCTGGCGCAACGCTCGCAGGAAAGTCGTCGACCAGCACAATCAGACGTTCCGCCCCGCGGCGAGCGCCGCCGCCGCGGTCTGCATCGGCACGCTTGCGATCGCACTCACACAGTGCTTCACGTCCATCCCGGCGGGGAACGTCGGCATCGTGAACTTCTTCGGAACCGTATCCGATAATACGCTGAAGTCGGGTATCAACGTCATTAACCCGCTCGCCTCGGTGATCAAGATGTCCGTCCAGACGCAGGAGATGAAGGAAGTGATGGATGTCCCGTCGAAGGAGGGATTGACAGTCCAGCTCGAAATCAGCATCCTCTATCATCTGAACCCCGACAAAGCGGCCGACGTGTACAGGACGGTGGGCGAGAACTACCCCGGTGTCATCATCGAGCCCCAGTTCCGCTCGGTTACCCGCGGCGTCACGGCGGGCTACGAGGCGAAGGCGCTCTACACCTCGGAACGCGAGCATCTCTCGCAGCTGATCCTCAAGGAGATCAGGGACGTGACAGAGGCAAGAGGAGTGAGCGTGGAATCCGCCCCTCTGAGGAGGGTAGGATTGCCCTCCGGGCTTTCGCAATCAATTGAATCGAAATTGCAGGCGGAGCAGGAAAGCCAGCGGATGGAGTTCGTCTTAACGAAGGAACGGCAGGAGGCCGACAGGAAACGAATCGAGGCTCAGGGAATTTCCGACTTCCAGAAGATCGTCGTTCAGGGCATCAGCGACCAGCTCCTGCGCTGGAAGGGAATCGAAGCCACCGAGAAGCTCGCGAACTCTTCGAACGCCAAGGTGGTCGTCATCGGCGCCGGTAAGGACGGCCTCCCCCTCATCCTCGACACGAAGTAGGCGCGCGCTTCAGCCCGCGCTCAAACGCGCTTTTGTAGCCGCCGGCTTTAGCCGGCGTTAAC
>CAZEJT010000015.1:0-48255 GCA_964512655.1 uncultured Chlorobiaceae bacterium
CGTGAGACAGTTCGGTCCCTATCCTATGCGGGCGCAGGACATTTGAGGGGAGTCGCTCCTAGTACGAGAGGACCAGAGTGAACGGACCGACGGTGTACCAGCTGTCACGCCAGTGGCAAACGCTGGGTAGCCATGTCCGGTTGGGATAAGCGCTGAAAGCATCTAAGTGCGAAACCCACCCCGAGATAAAATGTCCCTCAGCGCAAGCTGACTCAAGACCCCTGGGAGATGACCAGGTTGATAGGCCACAGATGTAAATGCTGTAAGGCATGAGTCGAGTGGTACTAATCGGTCGTGAGACTTAACCATTTTTCTTTATTGATTCACCTGATATCACTCGCCTTTGGCAGGCTGTCAAATGCAGTGCATCAGCGCGAAAGAACATTGGATGTTTGAGGCGCGGGCACATCGCCCGGGCCGGATTCTTCTAGATCTTTCTGGCGACAATACCGCGGGTGAAACACCTCTTCCCATTCCGAACAGAGCAGTTAAGCCCCGCAGGGCCGATGGTACTACATGGGCGACTGTGTGGGAGAGTAGGTCGTTGCCAGGAGTTTTTTCGAAAGCCTGATTCTTCCAAAGAGTCAGGCTTTCTCTTTTTAATTCCCCCCAAACCGCTTGCTTGATTCGCCGCAGCGCCTTCTCTATCTTACGGTCAATTCCAAAAGCACAATCCCCCCTTATTCAGTGAAGTAAGTGATCTTGAAGTACTCAGCACACCGCCGATATTTCCTTGCTGTCCTCTCTACGCTTCTTCCGTCCTTTCTCTGCGGCCAGGGACTAGATCTTCAGTTCGATCACATCACGGTCGAAGACGGGCTGAGTCAATCCTCGGTTTATTGCATACTCCAGGACCGCCAGGGTTTCATGTGGTTTGGAACGGCCGACGGCCTCAACAAATATGACGGCTACGATATCACTGTCTTCCGCCATAGGGAACTGGATTCAAACTCCCTTTCCAGCAGTACAATCAGAACTCTCTATGAAGATCGAAGTGGAAACCTCTGGGTCGGAACGAGTCGGGGACTCGACATCTACGATAGAGACCGGGGGAAATTCCACCGGATCAATCTGCAGGGGCCTGCTCCCCCCGGTATGACAAACGGAGACGTCTACTCAATCTTTGAGGATTCCTCAGGTGTCCTCTGGCTCTCCGGAGACGCCGGTGTCCTCTCCTTCAATCCTCAATCGGGCCGGGCTGGATACTGCCGCGGTGCTGTTTCAACCTTCGTTCAAGGAGGGCGTCAGGGTCAAATCTGGGTGGGGTCAGTCGCAGGGTTGAAACGTCTCAAGCGGGACAACACCGCTCTTGAGGAGGTTCCGCTTCAAGGAGAGGGCGGCGTAAACCTGAATCACATCCGGATTGATGCCCTCGCGGAGGATCTCGCAGGGCACGCGCTCGTAGGAACTCTCGGACAGGGAGTCTATCGGGCGAGCGTGCTGGGAGCTTCACTCAGTGAGGTTGCCCGCTTCGATGAAATACCGATCAAGAATGTCAGGGCGCTCCAGCAAGATGCGAGCGGAGTAGTCTGGCTCGGAGGATTGGATGAAGGTCTTGTCCGATATGATGAGACAGACGGATCGATGGCGCGATGTCTTTCCGACTCCCGCAATCCAGCGAGCATCACTTCGAATAATGTCACATGCCTGGTCCTTGATCGTTCCGGCCTCCTGTGGATAGGCACAGACGGCGGAGGGGTGAATAAGATCGATCCCAGGCCGAGAAAGTTCATTCTGTACCGGCATGATCCGGCCGGGGCCCCGGGCCTCAGCGGCGATTTCGTCAAATCGATCTTCGAGGATCGCAACGGAATACTATGGATCGGCACTTACCTTGAAGGGCTGAACAAGCTTGACCGCAAGACCCGGCAATGGACGCGTTTTACTCACAATCCGCGGGAACCACAAAGCATTTCCGGCAACACGGTGACTTCCATATGCGAGGATGGTGACCACGCTCTCTGGTTCGGGACCGACGACGGCCTTGACAGATACGACAGAGGTACCGGAAGATTTACGCACTACAAAGGACAGCTCGGATCATTGAACGGGGTGAAGATCTCGAATTCGATTACTGTGCTCCATCTCTCGGCCGACGGCACACTGTGGATTGGAACCGAGCAAGGAATCGGCAGGTACAACCGGACGGAAGATGCATTCATATGGTACGGCACAATCCTGACGCGCTCCATCTTCGATGGGCCTGAAGGCTCAGTCTGGGTAGGGGGGTATTCCGCCATATACAAGTTCGATCCAAAGTCCGGCTCATTCGCCGAGATCAACAACCCAACCGGCGATGGTGGAACTATCAGTAATGCCACAGTGCGGGCGGGCGTCCTTCTTCCCGATGGGAGCCTTTGGATTGGTACGCAGGAGGGTTTAAACCGGTACGATCCTGTCTCGGGAACATTCACCCGTTACTACGCGCAGGAAGGGTTCACGAGCGATTTTATCTACGGCATCCTCTCCGACTCGCGGGGCAATCTGTGGATCAGCACCAACGAGGGGATCTCCAGCTTCGACGTTCGATTGAAGAAGTTCAGGCACTACGGGATTGACGACGGCCTGCAATCCGAGGAATTCAACACCGGAGCCTTTTCCAGAAGCAGCTCGGGAGAGATGTTCTTCGGTGGAATACAAGGCTTCAACTCGTTTTTCCCCGATTCAATCAGGGATAATCCGACTGTCCCGGCAGTTGTTCTTACGGCGTTCAAAAAATTCGATCAGGATATTACGCTCGGCGTCGATCTCGCCCGGCTCCGGGAGATAACATTGCGATATGATGAAACAATATTCTCTCTCCGTTACGCAGGGCTGGAATATACGAATCCTTCGAGGAACCAATATGCCTACCAACTCGCGGGTTTCGAGAAGGATTGGATTAGCGGCGGAAGGCGCAGAGAGGTGCGCTACACGCATCTCGATCCCGGAGAATACACATTTCGCGTCAAAGCCTCGAACAACGACGGAGTATGGGGCGAACAACCCCTCGAGGTGAGGATAACCATTGTTCCCCCCTTCTGGAAAACATCGTGGTTTCTCGGCGGCTCGCTCATCGTGGGACTCGCAATTGTGGCCGGCACCGCCCGGTACGTCTCTCAATTGAAACTCCGTCGCACTGTTCAGCGCCTCGAACAGGAGCACGCCCTTGAAAGGGAGCGGGCGAGGATTTCCAAGGACATGCACGACGACGTAGGCGCGAGCCTCACGCGGATCACCCTCCTGAGCGATATGGCGTCGCGGGAGGCGAAGGGCTCAGACCATGCCTCTGCATCCATTGAGAAAATATCCGGTCTGGCGCGGGAAGTGGTCGCCAATCTCGATGAAATTGTCTGGGCGGTCGATCCGAAAAACGACACGCTCGACAGTCTGGCCGCTTACATCACCGAGTACACGAGCGCGTACTTCGAATCGGTCCCCGTTCACTGCCGCTTCGATCTACCGGACAAGATACCACCGCACCATCTTTCGGCCGATATGCGGCATAATATCTTCCGCGCGGTCAAGGAGGCGCTTCACAACATCCTCAAACACTCGCATGCGACCGAGGTCCGTCTTGCCTTCAAGCTTCAGGACTCCTCCCTCGAGATTGTTATCGCGGACAACGGAATCGGTTTTTCTCCCGAGAAGTCGTCCAGATTCAGCGACGGCCTTGCGAACATGCGAAAGCGGATGGACGACATCAAAGGATCTTTCGCCGTTGTGTCGAAGCCCGGAGATGGCAGCACCGTCACGCTTCACGTCCGACTGCCGTCGGCTTGATCCTCACCTCCGACATTCACACGTTTGTGCTATTGACAATTGCACCATGAATGGGGTAGATTACGGAATGCCGATCAAGGTTTCTATCGTCGAAGACGACGACGGAATCAGGGAGAGTCTCGCTGTCATCGTTGCGGGGTCCGAGGGGTTCCGCTGCGTGAGCAAGCACCGGAGCGCCGAAGACGCGCTTCGCGAGCTCCCCGCGGCGAAGCCCGATGTGGTTCTCATGGACATCAACCTCCCCAAAATGTCGGGGATCAGCTGCGTCCGGAAACTCAAAGAGCTCCTTCCATCCGCCCAGACCCTCATGCTGACGGTCTACGAAGACAACGACAGCATCTTCGATTCGCTCGCGGCGGGTGCGAGCGGCTATCTCCTCAAGCGGACTCCTCCGGCAAAGCTGCTCGAGGCAATTGACGAGGTCCACAAAGGCGGCTCCCCGATGACAACGAGCATCGCGCGCCGTGTCGTCCAGTCGTTCCACAAAATGGGGCGATCCGAGCGCGAAGAAGAGAATCTCACCCCGCGCGAGGAAGAGATCCTCTCCTATCTTTCAAAAGGGTACCGATACAAGGAAATTGCAGACCAGCTTTTCATCAGCGTCGAAACCGTTCGATCCCACCTTCACAGAGTCTACGAAAAGCTCCACGTCCGCTCCCGAACAGAAGCGGTCGTGAAATTCCTCAAGAAGTGATCCCATCGTGACAAACCACGCGCCCTAAAGGGTGCGACTACCGGTTTCTCCGATGCGCCGTGTGCCTCGTACTCACCTCACACGAACGTGTGAGAATTACCCCCTCCCTATCCTAAGATTCCAACATTTGTGTAATTGTGCAGCCAAGCCTCCGCGGATATATTGCTATGGGGAGCTTACCTAACATCAGGGAAGGACTTGAAGTGACGCGCATTCATACTCTGTTTCTCCTCGCTCTCGCATGCTCCCTCGCTCACGCGCAAATCTCATGGCAACCCGTCAACAACGGGCTTGGGACAGATACGATCGCGCGTGCTATCGAAGTGACGGGAAACGGCGATCTCTACCTTGGGACAACGGAGGGCGGGTACCGCTCTACCAATCACGGAGGTCAGTGGAGCGCTCTGGTCCCCCCGGGGACCATTGAGGTGCAATCAATCGCCCATGACGCGACTCATCTGTACGCAGGCACCAGCCATGGGATGTTCCTCTCTACCGATGCCGGCGCGTCGTGGAATCCCATCAACAACAGTTTCCCCGACGATCTCGTCCTGGCCGTTGCGATTAACGCCGCCGGGAATGTATTCGCCGGAACGGATCTTTCGGGATTATTTCGCTCGACGGATTTCGGCGCCAACTGGTCGCAACTTACCAACGGATTGACGTCTTCTAATCTGACCGCACTCGAATATCTCGGCCCTTCGACACTCTTTGCGGGTACCGACGATTCAGGGATGTATGTTTCCACAAACAACGGAGACAATTGGAAAAAATCGGACTCGGGCCTCGGAGACCTTCTTATCAGGTCAATTGCAATCAGATTCTCGAGCAACATCTTTGTGGGAACAAATACGGGCGGAGTATTCCGTTCCACCAACGCGGGGCAATCGTGGGTCGCTGTGAATACGAACCTGACCAATCCTACAGTGGTCTCGCTGTGCGCTCATCCGAATGGCGATTTGTATGCCGGTACGGTGGGGGATGGAGTATTCCGATCGACCGATAATGGGGCGACATGGTCCGCAACCAACAGCGGTCTTACGAACCTCATTGTCGACGCGCTTGCCGTCGATTCCATCGGGCAGATCTACGCAGGGACCGCGGGAGGAGGCGTATTCCGGACAGCTCAACCGACGGGCGTAACCCCGGCGCACGGCTCGCCTCTTCCTGAGTCGTACGCACTGTACCAGAACTATCCGAATCCGTTCAACCCCGGCACTACCATCCGCTATGCCCTTCCTGCGGCAGCGCACGTTGCGCTGTCCATCCATGACATCCTCGGGCAAACCGTGGCAACGCTCGTTGATGAAGACCAGGCGCCGGGAATGCACGATGTCTCATTTGATGCTTCCCGCCTGGCGAGCGGAACATACTTCTATCACATTCATGCCGGCAACTACTTTAGCGCGAAGAAATTCGTCCTGATTCGCTGAGACAGGAAACAGATGAGTTTCATTGAGAGGGGGAACAGGCACATCGTACACAAACACATCGAAAGGATACCATGAGTAAGCTCAGATTCAACTTTGTCCTCCTGACCGCCCTCGCACTGCTCTCGAGTTGCAAGAAAGACGATAACCCCGCCGGTCCCCCGCCCGGAGGAGGCAGCACCACAAAGACGTATGCAGGGACATTCGCGGGAGTCTCTGAAACTGGTTCGATGAGCCTGACGTGGACGGTCCCCGGATCGGCAGCGTTCGAAAAGACCACGGCGATCTACACGGTCTCGGGTTCAATCACAATCGACGGAGGATCGACAATTACCTTATCCGGGACATTCAACACTTCGAACGACAGCCTGATCGTCTCAGGGGGTGGATACACGTTCCGCGGCAAGCTCTCGGGTACGGGCATCACGGGAACCTATTCCGGTCCGAGCGGATCGGGTGGTTTTACGGTGAAGTCGTCGACGAACAACTCCGTGAAAGTCTTCTGCGGCACCTATACCAGCAATGCCGGGAACAGCGACGGCCGGTTCAATCTGGCGTGGGATTCATCGAATGCAACGATAGCGGTCCTTGCGTTTTCATACGGCGATCCCGGCAATCCGAACCAGCTTGCCGGCATCACGGTGGCTGACAGCATCAAAGTCTACGCGCCGGGATACACTAACGTCTTCATCGCCCTCGGCAAGTTCACAAACTCAGCCGACACTGCGGCGGCAGGCGTCTATAACAACTACACCGACGACTACGGCACCTGGTCGTTTGCACGCTGCAGATAGAGAATAGGATAGGAAGAACGTGAGAAGGCACGGCAGGGGCCGTGCCTTCCTGGTTAACAGCACCTGGTCGTTCGCACGCTGGAGATAGAGAACAGGATGGGATGAACATAGGAAGGCACGGCCTTGGACTTTGATGCCTGGGGCCGTGCCTTCTCGGTTTGAACGTGAGTAAGCCGCGCGGGCTTAAGCCCGCGCCTACCGACCACGATCAGATGCAGAGCCTAAACAAGGTAGGCGCACCCTTTAGGGTGCGCATTTTTTGAAGCTCGGAAGGCGGCCTGAAGGCCGCGCCTACAAAAGAATAGGAAACCCCGATCCAAGAATTGCCGGATCGGGGTTTTGTTTTGCCGGGAATCTGACGCGGGCTAATGCCCGCGACTACCTGATCAACTGCATCTTCCGGGTTTCAACCGCGTGCGGCGTCTGAAGTCTGTAGAAGTACACTCCCGTCGGCAATCCGCTCCCGTTGAAAGTCAGCTGGTAATTCCCGCGGTTCTTGGGCTCTCCGTCGAGTTCATTGTTGATGAGGCGGCCCAGGACGTCGTAGATCTTGAAGCTCACAATCGCATCCTCAGGTAGGCTTACCTGAATGATCGTCTTCCCCTGATTCAACGTCTTGCTGAATGGGTTGGGGTAATTCTGAGCGAGGATGTAGGACTTTGGCGGCGGCGATCCACCTCCCGAATTCCCTTCCTTCCATGGGTAACGAAACGCGCGATAGCTGTACATCGTCGGAGCAAGCGTAAGTTCGTACACCCTCCCCCCGGCCGGAGAGACCTCCGTCACAGACGGATTAGTCGCCCCCCAGCCGATGAGCGTATTGCCATTTGCCAGCCGCTGCACATATCCGAGCGCCGTGCCATAGATGTCGGGCGAATTCCGGTATTGCCAGACGAGCGTGGCTATTTTATTCTGCTCGTCAAGCTGAAACTCAAGGGCCCTTGAAAAGGCGGGATGGTGGTAGTTTCCATTGTCGAAAAGCGTCATATGGCCGTTCGCGATCCTGCGTACAGCGTGCTGATGTGAGAACCCGATCGTGTCGCCGACGAAGGTAAATTGGTTATTTTTCCCCCCCATCCTCCAGATGATATCACCCGTCGTTCGGCTGATTTTCGTGATCTCATCCATGTGGCGGCTGGAGATGATGATATTCCCGTCCGTCGAGTCGTATTCAATCGCATTGCCGTGAGCATAGTCGATCGCAGTGGAATCCAGGTTCTCGTGCGTCGCATCGGTGATCTGGAAATAATCCCAGCTTCTCCACTGGAAGACCACGTCCTTGTTTTCGTCGAGCTCCTGAATGATCAGGCCGGTCACGGCACATGGGTTCTTCCCTCCCGGAACGATCTGGCTCATGTCAACCTGCCGGACGTCATACGACATAAGAAGGGCATGTCCGTTGGGCAGGATTCGCAGTTCGTGAAGGTCCGTGGTGTATCCGTTCCCGCATGTGAAGCTGTCGACAACCGTGTACGAAGAATCCATGGCGTAGAATTTCGCACCGAACCGCTGAAAGTACGTGAGGAGTCCGTTCGGCTGCACCTTGAAATCCAAACACGGCGACGGCATTTTCCTGTAGAAGATCGGGGAGCCAAGGTTGTCGACGATGAGCAGGTACGGCGCGTATGCGCCGAAAAACTTGAAGTTGCTCAGGAACACTTTTCCGGGCGCAATGGCCCCCCGGATCGTGGTGTTGATGTACGGGAAATCGAGCGGCAGAGTATCGGTGCCCGCGATGGAAAGAGGTTCCGGTCCGGTCTGGGAGAATTGGGTCGGCGCCTCAAGCCCCGCCTCATCCACGTCCGATACAGCACCCTGCTGAAGGCGGACTTTCGATATGCTACACGAGGAGTGAATCGGAGCGCTCACAAATCCCGACGCAGACCGAATACCTTCGGGAGCTGCTATGACGACCGTTTCTCCCGCGGAGAACGGTTCACAGGGCTTGAAGAGGATCGTCCGCCCGTCGCTCACCACCCTCACTGTCCCGGTATGTGCGCCGCTGATGGATCCCGAAACGTTGAGGACTGGATGCGACAACAGGTACGCCGCATCGACTTCATCGCTCATTCGAAGAATGACATTTGTCTCCGGTGTTATGTAGAGGGCTCCGGGCACCGGCGACTGGTACTCGATGTGCATCGAACCGTGGGTGCCCGCATTCCCCGTCATGACGGCTGCGGCAATCAGACAAAGGAATAAGCCGATCCGGGTCAGAATCCTGCGAAAGGTCATAGTTTCATCAGGTGGGAGAATGTGAACGGAAACACCAAACGGCAACTATGTGTTGAGATGGACGACAACGACGCGTCATCGAGTGGATGTCTCTTGAGAGGCGAGCCGTACCTTTGCCCAAAACTTATACTGCTCGGCTTGCCCCGCGGTGCCCCCTCCACCACCGCGTTCTCCCCGACCTCCACGTCCGCTCCGGCCTCCGTAACCGCCGCCGGATCTCTCTCCCGCGTCCATCTGTTCATCAGGCGGGCGCCGCCCTTCCAGGTTTCGGATCGCTTCGATACCGACTCCAATCAAACTCCCCGGTTTTGTCCCGATCGCAAAGGGATGCGCTCCCTCATCCGACAGCGGAACCTTCATTTCGTAGACAAGCACATTGCTGGTCCTCCGACTGCGCACCTCAATACCCCCTGCTTCACCCATAGTCATCCGGCGGCGATCGTTTTCGCCGGGTCCCACGATCTCCAACTCATTGGCTCCCTCGGGAGGATTCTCATTCCGGAACTCCGAGGCTTGATCCTCCCCTTCCTGTCCCTCTTCGCCCATGCGCCCAAGGGCAACCGGATAATGTACTCCGAACTTCTTATCGTCTCCTCCCTCACGATCGAACCACACCGTGAGACCGGGTCTCGCCGCCTGCCTCTGAAGGTCGCGGTTGACCGAAATGAGGCAGACGTAAAGATAACGCCCATCGTTCAAAAAGCCAATTGAGCTCTGCTTGTCTTCGAGAAGATACGTGAGGGAGTCCTGCCACTCAGCATTGTTGCCATCGACAATGATCTCGCGATTCCGCCAGTGGCTCGGGAACTCCATCGATCCGCAACCGGCGGCGACAGAGAGCGCCAGCACGGCGAACCGGCGCATGAAGAGTGAGTTTGTAATTCCCGTGCATCGCAATCGGGTTTTAGGTCCTCCGCTGAAATCGAAATTCATGTAATCCCGTTGAAGTCAGAGCGAATTTTCCATCAGTTGGACTTTAACGCGTTTTGAAGGTTTAATTCGCGCCGGATTCGGGGTCGCGCCGGGCGGAACGACGTGCCGGAACAGTACAGTGAGAAATCGATTGCCGATCCTACAAACCGATCGGCCGGAACGATTGTGAAGGTAGGGAGATTTTAGGGAAGTATCAAACCGTTGAAGGCATCCTATCGTGACGCTTGGACCGGTTCATCTGATCAGCATCATCTTCCGCACTTCGTCGAACAACAGAGATGGATGGATCGTGCCGCGCGCCTCGAGGCGGCAGAAATATATCCCGCTTGGGACTTCTGCGCCGGCATTATTCCGCGAATCCCACCGGACGCTCTTGTAGCCGCTCGGTTCAAACTTGTCGGCGAGAGTGCAGACCTCTCTTCCGAGCACGTCGAAGATCCTTAGCCGGACGTGCGCATCAACGGGGAGCGTGTAGCGCAATTCCGTCGAGGGGTTGAACGGATTCGGATAGTTCTGCATCAGCGAGAACTGCCTGGGGGCGACAACAGCCGCACCAGGAGCCGGTGGAGGCGCTTCGCCGTTGGCGACGATGCGAATCCGCGATGCTCCGGCTGCCGGTCCGGCCGGGCCCAGATACAACGTGCCGGGAGCGCTGACCTTCACCCAGTAGGCCTGGCCGGGCCTGATTGAATCCGCGACCACATAGGTACCCGCCGAATAACCAAAGAAGGGAGAGGTCGTTAATGCGGGAGGATTGCTCGTGATGGCAGAAAGACCGAGCGCAGTTCCTATCGAGCCAATCATGTTCCACCCGGCAGATACCGTTACAGAATCCTGCGTAATCAATGTGCCGGGCACGTTTCTGAGCTGCCCGCTTCCGAACTTCACCCAGTATCCCACTCCATGCGCAAGCGAATCGCGGCGGAGGTATCCCGACGCGTACCCGAACGCATGGGAGGTGGCAGACGGGAAGATCGTTGTCGTCCTGGGGTCCGCCACGTTTACCGGAAGAGAGATCATGTTCCACGAGTTCGAGAGCGAGAACTGAAACGTGCCGGGCGGCGGCGGAGCGCCGACGAGGGTATCTCTCCAGTAGTGAAGGAGAGTACGAAGAGCTTCCGGTTCATTCTGCGGAATGATTTGCTTGGGTACCGCGGCATCGCCGTTCGATCCATGGCAGGATGCGCAGGTCCGGATCTCGCCGGGCTGAAACGTCACCCAGAAACGCTCCCGTACTACGGGAACTCCGGCTGAATCGACGAGCTGCCACGACATCGCCCGGTGTGCCGGAATCATCGCCGCCATCGAACCGTCGGAACCGATGCGGACGCTTCCCTGCGGTCCCGTGGGATTCGAGGGGTTATGAACCGATGTATCGTTCAAAGGCTCGCCGAGAACCCTCCGGCCGGGAATGGGGGTAGTGTTATTATTGACGAGCCCGTACCCCCGCAGGTATTGTGCTTCGATCAGCTGTAGATGGGCAACATCGTACTCTTTACCCGAATCGCTGGGCGACTGCGTGGACGAATTGTGCACCTTCAAAAAGAACGGCTGCTGACGATCATCGGTGTTTCTGTTTGTAATGTTGCGGCTGACGATCAGCGCAAGATTGTGCAGCGTCAGATAATTTCTGAGCGCCGTCGTGTCGACACCCTCTTCCGCAATCACAGAGCGCTCCGGAGCGCCGAGGTGCGAAATCCGGGCCGTCGGTATTGTCCGGCTCTTCACCTCCACCGGATCAAGCTCCCACAATGTCCCTGAGAAATTCACTACTCCGCCATCGCTCCAGTAGCTGA
This sequence comes from uncultured Chlorobiaceae bacterium, assembly GCA_964512655.1. Classification (GTDB taxonomy): domain Bacteria; phylum Bacteroidota; class Ignavibacteria; order UBA10030; family SZUA-254; genus VBOC01. Next base: position 11,645 of record CAZEJT010000015.1, read on the forward strand.
CCGATTTGCTGATCCCGGCTGTAATCGGCGCATTGGCCATAAGGATGCTGCCGGTTCGCACCTGCATCGTCTTGATACGGAAGGCATAGCGGGACACCGGGTTTGAATAGGTCCCCAGATTCTTGTCGGCCTTGTTCTCGGCCGTATGAACCGACAGGAGCGTCCCGTCGGAAAGGGGGAGCGGGTTGCGATAATGGCCAGTGTTCGCCGGGCCGGGGGATCCGGCTTCGGGAAGAGGAGTCGCCGTCTGGCGATCCGTGATAAATGTGACGTACATATCCTGCGCGTCGAGCGTCGGAGCGCCGGCAAGCGTGATAATTTGTCCGCCGCCGTGCTCCCCGTTTTCCTGGCAGTCGACGCCGTAGAATCTACCGGGTGTGGTGGGATCTTCGGCGAGCTGCACCATGTTGAAAATGCTGTTCTGATTGGTACGGGTCGGGCTCGGGCTGAAGTTCACGAGCTTCGGATCATCGTTGAAGCTCCTTCCAAATGCCTGGTTCAGGTCGTGCCGGCCGACATGGTTCATCGTTTCGCCGCTCGTCCCGTCCTCATTGATCTCCCATGGAATGAAGTGATTGAACTCGAACCCGATCATGTTCGTCCCGGCGAGGAGGTCCGTCCTCTTCGACTGAGGTTCCGGATAGAACTCGGTCCGGTCGCCCGCGAGGACCGTCGCTCCGGCGCTCTCGTCGGAGTAATTGAATGAGCCGAACTTGTTTCCGTCGATCACGTCGACGTCGGCGTTGCCGTCGCGCTGGAGGTGGTCCCACCTTGAGAAGATGACCCGGCCGTAGCTGTCGACGAGCGGCCTGAAATCTCCGTCGGGCGAGTGATCAAGCAGAGTAAGGTCGCCGCTCGTGGGATCGAGCCGCCACAAGCCCGTATTGGCCGGCTCTCCGCGGTATTCATCATGCTGGGGATACAGATGACCCTGCCCATTATGGGGAAGATCCGTCGAAAAAATAATCTTGTCGTCCGTGCCGTAGATCGGATTTGTATTATTGTAGTGCGCAGGCTGGAACGGCACTTTGGTGATTACGGGCGTTTGAAATTCCCCGAGGCCCGTAATCTCATACATCTGCCAGTAGAAGGGAGTCGAATCGTTTTGAGCAGTCGGCGCCCCGACAACCATGCTGAAGAGCGCCTTCATGCCGCTCCAGTGCATGCTCGGTTCGCGCACCGCGATCCCGTTCGTATCCTGCGAGCCGGACTTGCCGTATCCCGCCAGGGCTGTCAGGTTTTTGAGCGTTCCGTCCGGGTAGAGAATGCACAGATCGCCGCCCCTTGGCGCCGCCTTTGTGCTCGGCAGATGATTGGCAAACACATTGGTAATGGTCGTAGTATCATAGGGAAACGGCACCTGCGTAGCGAACAGGATCGGATTGGGGAGAACCGCCGTGGATTGTCCCGCACCGTACAGCACGGCCGATGCTGCCAGGGCAATCGCGAACGGTGCTACCGATACAAACAATCTCCGCCTAAACCGCATACTACTCCCTCTGATAATTAACCTTGAGCGTGAAAGATAAGACAATTGCGGCGCGCAGTCAACGGGGGTAGGTCACAATTTACCCATTCCGTGAGGGACAGCACGCAGAATGAGAAGGGTCACGAACCGGTTATTTCTTTTCTGATTTAACGAGATTTCCTTCAGGTGAATAGACCAATTCCGTTTTCTTCTTACCCGATCGCACAAGAAGCTCATACGTCATTACACCCCGCTCCACGACCTTTTCGCATTTCAGAATCTTGGCCTTGGGATATCCCTTCTTGAATGCGCCTTGAACCACGGGGGGTAAATCCTGTGATTCCATGCTCTCTTCAACGGAGATGACCGTTCCCTGAGGGTCGAATGTAACGTCTCTATGGATTTTGCCCTCCGTGCTTTCCACCTCGTACGTCGTGCTTCCGTTCTCCGTTTCCGTCGAATACCCGGAAGCTTTGGCCTTCGGATAGGACTTCTCGAACGACGAAATGACGTTTTTTGGCACCTCGCTCTTCTTCAAATCCTTCTCTGCTTGAGCGAGAACCGGCGAATCTATCATCACCAACAAGGAGAACATGGCCAATAAGAGAATTGCAGCTTTCATGGGGGTTTTCCTCTCAGAGTGTGTCGTATGATCTGATGTAGAAGTTATCCCGGAGGTTAGAACGCCGCGGGCATGAAACTAAAGGTAGGGTTTTGGCTCGCCAAAAACCAATCAATTTCACATATCCCCGGGATTTCCTATATTGACACCGCTCCACATTCCCTGACCCGTTGCTCTTATCCAGGAAGGATCCACTCATGAGTACTTCGATACACCGCTTTCTCTCTTTGGCTCTGTTGGCTTCGGTCTTTTCTTCGGTTGGTCTCTGTGCAGACCACCCCTTCAGGTACGACACCACTCTCTATAGTAAAATGCACTGGAGGGAGATCGGGCCGTTCAGGGGCGGGCGCTCGATCGCTGTTGCAGGGCACAAGGATCAACCGCTGACGTACTACTTCGGCGCAACCGGCGGCGGAGTCTGGAAAACCGAGGACGGGGGAGTCACGTGGATCAACGTCTCCGATGGATTCTTCAAAGTAGGAATCGTTGGAGCGCTGGCAGTTGCCGAATCGGATCCAAACGTGGTTTATGCCGGTACGGGTGAGGCGTGCATCCGGGGGAATGCGATGCCGGGCGAAGGAATCTACAAGTCGGAGGATGCGGGAAAGACGTGGAAGTTCATCGGGCTCAAAGACGGCCAGACGATCAGCAAGATTCGCGTGCATCCGAGGGACGAGAACCTCGTGTATGCGGCGGTGCTGGGCCACGCGTTTGGACCCAATCCCGAGCGCGGTGTTTATCGGTCGAAAGACGGCGGAAAATCGTGGCAGAGGATTCTCTTCAAGAACGACAGTACCGGCGCCGTGGACCTTGCGATCGATCCGAATAATCCGAGAATACTCTACGCGGCAATGTGGCAGGCGTTCCGAAACCCGTGGAGCATGACCAGCGGAGGAAAAGGGAGCGGGCTGTGGAAATCTGTGGATGGCGGCGATACGTGGACCGACCTCGACAGCAGCAAGGGGATACCCAAGGGAATAAAGGGGAAGATCGGAATCGCCGTTTCCCCCGCGAAACCCGACCGGGTCTGGGCGAGCATCGAGTCGGATGAAGGAGGGTTGTTCATGAGCGACGATGCGGGGAAGAACTGGACTTCCGTCAACGACGACAGGCGTCTGCGCCAGCGTGCGTGGTATTATTCCCACGTGTTTGCCGATCCGAAGAACCCGGAGGCTCTCTACATCCTGAACGTTCAATTCCATAAGTCGATCGACGGAGGGAAAACGCTGACGAATATTTCGGTCCCTCACGGAGACAACCACGACCTGTGGATCGACCCGGGCGATCCGAAGCGGATGATCACGGGCGACGATGGCGGGGCATGCGTCAGCTTCAACGGAGGACGAACATGGACCGAAGAAGACATCCCCACCGCGCAGTTTTACCATGTGACTGTGGACAATGATTTTCCCTACGGCGTTTACGGCGCCCAGCAGGACAACAGCACTATCAAAATCGCGAGCCGCACGACGGGTTTTGGGATCGGGCGGAGCGACTGGTTCAGCGTCGGCGGCGGGGAGAGCGGTTACATCGCGCCGAAGCCCGACGATCCGAATATCACCTACGCCGGCAGCTATGACGGATATCTCTCGCGGTACGATCACAAAACCGACCAGGAACAGGACATCTCCCCCTGGCCCGACAATCCCATGGGCGGAGGGGCCAACACCGCGAAGTATCGCTTCCAGTGGACCTATCCGATCGTTGTCTCGAGCTACGACTCGAAGACGCTGTATGTGACGGCGAACAAAGTGTTCAAGAGCACGAACGAAGGGATGAGCTGGCAGATTATCAGCCCCGATCTCACGCGCAACGATACGTCCAAGCTCGGATCCTCCGGCGGTCCGATAACGAAGGACAACACCAGCGTTGAATACTACGGCACGATCTTTACGTTCGCCGAGTCCCCGCTCAACAAGGGCATCCTCTGGTCGGGATCGGACGACGGCTTGGTCTATGTCTCTCGGGACGGCGGCGCATCATGGAAAAACGTCACGCCGTCGGACCTTCCTCCCTGGGCGATGATGAGCATGGTCGAGGCGTCCCCGAGCGACTCGGCGACCGCGTATCTCGCGGCGAACCGGTATAAACTCGACGACTTCAAACCCTACATCTACCGGACGACAAACTTCGGGCGCTCGTGGTCGAAGATCGTCAGAGGAATTCCGGAGAACCAGTTCACGCATGTGGTGCGCGAAGATCCGAACAGGAAGGGCCTCCTCTATGCGGGAACCGAGCGCGGAGTGTACGTCTCGTTCGACGACGGTGAGGACTGGCAGCCGCTGCAGCAGAATCTGCCGGTCACGCCGATTCACGACCTTGCCGTTCAGGCGAGGGAGAAGGATCTCGTCGCCGCAACGCACGGACGCTCATTCTGGATTCTGGACGATCTCACCCCCCTTCATCAGATGAGCGATGAAATCGCACGCGCCGACATCCATCTCTACAAGCCGAGAGACGCATACCGTATCGGAGGCGGCACGTTCGACCGCCCAGGCCTTGCTCTCGGCAAGAATCCTCCGGGCGGCGCCGTTGTTCAGTATTATTTCAGGCACAAGACGGCCGAGAAAGATTCGATCAAACTGGAGTTTCTCGATGAGCGGGGGAAGCTGATCCGATCGTTTACTCATCGTGCGGAGAAGAAGGAAGGAAGTGACAACGAGGGACCGTCCGCGGCTTCGGCGGACGAAGGACCGAATGTGCCTGCCGATTCGGGGATGAACAGGTTCGTCTGGGACACGCGCTACCCGGATGCGGTGAAAGTGCCGGGCGGGATCCTCTGGGGAGGCTCGCTCCAGGGCCCTACAGCCGTGCCGGGCGCCTATCAGGTCCGTCTCAGGGTGGGAGCGAAGAACTGGACGCAGGGATTTGAAATCAGGAAGGACCCTCGTCTCGCCACTACTCCCGAGGAATATCGCGCGCAGTTCGATTTTCTGATCAAGATCAGGGACAAGATTTCTGAGGCGCATGAGGCGGTGAATACAATCAGGGATATCAGGAAGCAAACTGACGATCTGGTGAAGCGCCTCGAAAAGCATCCCTCGAAGAAGGCGATAGCCGATTCCGCGAAAAGGGTCAACGACCGGCTCAAGTCCGTGGAAGAAGCGCTCATACAGGTGAAAATCAAGAGCGGACAGGACGCGTTGAACTATCCGATACGGTTAAATGACAAGCTGGTATCGCTCTCCACCGTCGTCGGAAGCGCAGACGCCGGCCCGACACAGCAATCACATGATGTGTATAATGACCTCTCATCGCAGGTCGACGCGCAGCTCGTCAAATTCAGGAAGGTTCTCGACACCGATTTGTCCGAATTCGACAGGGTGGTGAAGAGCCTGGATATCCCCGCGATCATTGTGAAGCCGGCTGAGTCGCACACCGTCTCCCCGCCAAAGTAGAAGGGATTTCCGTGCGCGTTGCGATCATTCAGACCAACCCCGAATTCGGCGAGGCAGCAGCAAACGTCGAGGGGGCTCTCTCGCTCATGGAATCGATTCAGGCCGATCTCTACGTTCTTCCCGAATTATTCAACACCGGATACAACTTCGCCACTTCGCAGGAAGCGGAGCGGCTTGCCGAAGGCGCTTCCGGTCCGACCTTCAAGGCCATCGCCGCCTTCGCCGCAAGGGAGAAGGCGTTTGTGGCATATGGCTTTGCCGAAAAGGCTGACCGCATCTACAATTCATCGGCACTCGCCGGTCCTTCAGGGCTCGTCGGGCTCTACCGCAAGGTACACCTTTATAATAGAGAGACCCTCTTCTTCGCTCCGGGGAATGTAGGATTCCCCGTGTTCGACCTTCCCTTCGGCAAGGTTGGGATGATGATCTGTTTCGACTGGATGTTCCCCGAAGCAGCCCGCTCACTCGCGCTCAAAGGGGCGCAGCTGATTGCTCATCCATCAAACCTGGTCCTCCCTCACTGCCCGGCCGCGATGGTTACCCGATGCCTTGAGAACAGGGTGTTCACGGCTACGGCAGACCGAGTCGGCCGTGAGAACCGCGGCGGCGTTGACCTCACATACATTGGCAAGAGCGAGATCGTTTCCCCGCGCGGCGAGATCCTCGCGCGTCTGGGAGAGAACGAGGCCGCAACCGCCGTTGCGGACATCGACCTCTCGCAGGGGTCCGAGAAGAAGATCAATGAATTCAACGACCTCATGAAGGGGAGGCGGCCGGAGCAATATATGCTCGGATGAGCCCGGGGGCTGTTTGACTTTCAGGCATTAGTTTTGTACGATAGACGCGGTTTGTTCGCCTAATTCACTGTGTTGACCACTTCCAAAGGAGGAGGTATGCACAAGAAACTTTGGGTCGGCTTCATTGCTGTGTATGTAGGCATGGTCGTTACAAATCTGCTTATCCATGTGGTCCTGCTTGCTCCCGCCTATCACTCGGAGGAAATGATGCGGATCATGCGGCCCGAGTCTGACGCCAAGACATGGATCTACTTTGTCACGGCGGCCATTGTTTCGTTTTTCTTCACCCTCATCTTCTCGAAGGGGTATGAAGGCAAGGGCATGGGAGAGGGTCTTCGCTACGGCCTGTATGTGGGCTTCCTCATGGCCATACCGATGGCGTACGACTCATATGCGTCGTACCCGATACCATATTCCCTGGCTCTCGAGTGGTTCATCTACGGCATGATTCAATACCTCATCCTCGGAGCCATCGCAGCGATGGTCTTCGGCAAGGCGAGTGGCGCTCAGGGAGCTCCCGCCGCCTGATCCCATAGAGTACTTTTTCAAGCGTTCTCCCCTGCTTCATGGGGAGAACGCTTTTTTATGTATCGACCTATGCAGGCCCCGATGAAAATCCTTCTGACTAACTCGACGGATATCTACGGAGGAGGAGAATTTTACGTCCTCGAGCTGGCGGGGTCGTTGCAGGCGCGCGGGCACGACGTGCTGGTAGTGTGCAAGCCGGGCAACCTGCTCTATGAGAAGTGCCGGAGCGCCGGAGTCCCGGTGCGCCCGATCGATTTCCCCCCGCAGGGGAAGCTGCTTGCGCATATCCTCAAGCTCAAATCCATCATCCGTGAACAGCGAAGTCAAATCGTCCACACGAACAGCAACTACGACAGGACGGCAGGCGGATTTGCGGCCCGCCTCACCCGGGCGGTGCACGTCACCAATGTGCACAGCTTTCATTCATTGAGCCACAACATAACCCACTGGCTTCGCAATACACAGGCCACGGATCATTTTATCGTCGACGGGGCCTGCGTGAAAGACCTCCTGGTAAGGGAGGATCATATCCCGGCAGAACAAATCACCGTGGTGTACCTCGGGGTCGATCCGGAGGCGATGAGGCGGCTCGATGCCGCCCGGACAAAGATCCGTGCGGAGTTTGGATTCTCCGGGGCGGAGACCGTCATCGGAAATGTGGCGCGTCTTGTTCCCTTCAAGGGACAGGAGTTTCTCCTGCGGGCCTTCGCGGAAGTGCAACGGAAGCACCCGGCATCGCGGCTCCTTCTTATCGGCGACGGTGAGCTTCTCGACATGCTCATCGGGCTTGCGCGTACTCTGCAGGTGGACAAACATGTCGTCTTCGCAGGCTTCCGCGACGATCTTCAGGCAGTGTATTCGGCGATTGACATCTATGCCCACGCATCCGTGGAAGGGGGCGGAGAGACATTTCCCTTCGCAGTACTGCAGGCGCTCGCGACAGAACTCCCGGTCGTCGCCACGCAGGTGGGTGATGTTGCGGAGATGGTGCAGGATGGCCTCTCCGGATTCCTTGTCAGTGAGCGCGATGTCAATGAGCTTGCAGCCAACCTCGCTTCGCTCGTTGGCGACGCCTCGCTCCGGCAGCAGATGGGCCGCGCGGGACGAGAACTGCTCCTGCGGCGATTCACCGTTGATTCGATGGTCGATACCGTCGAGGAACTCTACAATTCCGCGCTCTCCAGCCGGTTGTAATTGGCGGTGCCATTCTCTAAATTGTCGTAACGACAAACCTTTTTTCGCACTCCACAGGTCTACGAGAAGAACGTAAAACCCGGAAATGGAAGAGTTAGTACAGCTTCGGGATGAGAATCAGCGGCTGCGAAAAGCGGTCGACGAGCTTTCGATCCTGAACGATCTGGCCCGCGTCATCAGCTCGACGATGAGCCTCGACGAAGTGATCGAAAATGTGGTGAAGCGGTCGGTGCGCGCCGTCAAGGGCGAGCAGGGTATGATCACGCTCGTCGATGAGGTGCAGCCGATGGAGATGAAGACTCTCATCCGGGCACTCGATTCCACCGGCGATCACAAGCAGTTTCATCTGAATCAGAACGTTCTCGGATGGATGATGATCAACAAGAAACCGCTGATCTCCAACGACATCAGGACCGATTCCCGCTTCTCGGGCGTATCGGTGGAGGGGATGCTTCGCTCTCTCCTCTGCGTTCCGCTCCTTGTCAAAAACCGGCTCGTCGGCATCCTCGCGATCTTCAACAAGAAGGACCTCGCTGAGTTCTCCGAGGACGACAAGCGACTCCTCTCGATCCTTGCCGCGCAGTCCGGGCAGATTCTGGAAAATGCCCGGCTGTATCAACAGGAGCAGAAAAAAATGGCGATGGAGAAGGAGCTCATTGCCGCACGGGAGGTGCAGACGAACCTTCTTCCGAAGCAGGTGCCTCAGCTACCCAACTTTCAAATCGCAGCCCGCACCATTCCCGCTCAGGAGATCGGGGGAGACTTTTACGATTTCATCCGGATGGATGAAAACCGCTACGAAGTGGTCGTCGCGGACGTGGCGGGCAAAGGACTCCCGGCTGCCCTCCTTGCAACGCTGGGCAAGGGGGTTCTGTATGCGCACGCGCTCCAGAATCCGTCCCCGAAAGTTCACCTCAAGCAGAGCAATCTGATCCTCCGGGGAAGCGTTCAGCGTAAATCGTTTATCACGATGCTCCTCGCGGTGGCCGACTCCGATGCGCGTTCGATGACGATCTCAAATGCGGGACAGTGCTATCCCCTCCTCTTCCGGAAAAGGACCGGCGCGACGGAGGTGCTGACCATCAAGGGGATGCCGTTGAATTTTACGGACGACATCATGTGCGACGAGTGCACCCTGCAGATGGAGCCGGGCGACTGCATGGTCCTGTACAGCGACGGCGTGAGCGAGGCGCAGAACAGCATGCGCGAATTTTTCGGGGAGGAGAGAATCCAGGCCATCGTCACCCAGCATGCCCACGGCCCGGCGGAGTTCCTCCTCCAGAAAATCATTGATGAAGTAAAATTGTATTCCAAGGGGATTCCACAGAGCGACGACATAACGGTTATCGTTGTGAAAGCGGCGGGCTGACCGTTGGAGGGCGGTGCCGGCCGTGAATTCAACCGAGTGCGGAATATCGAAGGAGCCAATACCATGACAGGATACACCAGAACGCTATCCACCCTGGTCGGCCACGCCGACCGGCTCCAGCAGGTGTACAAAGCGAACCTGCGTGTGGGAGATTGGTTGATTATCAAGACCTGCAACTCTATTTATACGATGCGGTCGGAAGAGAGCGGATGCTGGCTGGCATCCGGGGGATGGTTCGACCGCAAGGATGTCTCACCGATGAGAGTCCGGATCAACGGGTGCACATGGGGCGGAAGCGCGATAAAGATAGACATTGCCGCGGCGTGCGGTCTGTGTCTGGAATTCGGCAACCGACTCGTCACAAGCCCGATCCGGAGAATTTTCCACTTCCCGCATGGGAGCTGGAATTAGGCTCGAGCGACTAAGGAGGGACTAGCCATGTACATGCGTTTCGTGCAGGTAAGGGTCAAGCCGGATAACATGCCGGAACATCACAGGATGTATGAGGAAGAAGTCCTCCCCCGGCTTGAGAAAGTTCCGGGCTGCCTCTTTGCAACGCTGATCGAGAGCGAGCAGCACCCCGGAGAGTGCATTTCTCTGACGCTCTGGGAAAACCGCAATCAAGCGGAGAGCTATGAGAAGAGCGGATTGTTCAAAGAGTTTCTCCGGATAGCCGCGCCTCTTCTGGCGGAATCTTCCGAATGGAAGATACACCTCTCTGAGGATCTCACCCTCCAGTACGAACAGGTGCCCGCCGAGCCGGTCATCAACACCTACGAAGTGGCTGCCGCGGGCAACCCCGAGCCTCCTCCGCGGAAGGGATCGGGCTCGCTCTTCGTCCGGATCGTTTCGCCGCAGATCCGCCCGGATAAAATCGAAGAATTCAAGTCAATCTATATCAACGAGTGCCTCCCGGTGCTCCGCCAGGTCCGCGGCTGCCGGTACGCATACCTGACGGAGAATGTCCAGCAGAAGAACATGATCATCTCGGTGACGATATGGGACAGCAAGCAGGATGCCCAGGCATATGAGCTCGGGGGCATGTTCGACACGCTGAAGGCGAAGCTCGAGCACACGTTCTCCGACGTGTATCATTGGAAGATGCAGCTCGAAAAGGATTCGGGGAGCCAGGTAGTTACCAGCGAAGAGCTGACGGTGGGAGGGTATAAGATGGTCGCGGGGAGGAGTTTCCTCTGAGAGGCATCCGCTTCGGCGCCATGCCGGGAAGCGCGTTGTGATTGGCCAGACTATTTCCCACTACAAAATCCTCGAAAAGCTCGGCGAGGGAGGCATGGGCGTGGTGTACAAGGCCCATGACACCAAGCTCGACCGCATCGTTGCTCTCAAGTTCCTTCCTCATCATCTCACGGCAAACGAAGCGGAAAAGGCCCGCTTCCTCCAGGAGGCGAGGGCCGCCGCGACACTCAACCATCCGAATGTCTGCACGATCTACCGGATCGACGAGCATGACGGCCAGCAGTTCATCGAGATGGAATACGTCGACGGTGAGACATTGCGGAAGAAGGTCCCGGTCCAGAAAATGGATGATGTGTTCCGCTACGCGATCAGCATCGGAGAAGCGCTTCAGGAGGCCCACTCGAAAGGAATCGTACACCGGGACATCAAGTGCGAAAACATCATGGTCAACTCGAAACACCAGATCAAGGTGATGGATTTCGGGTTGGCGAAGCTGAAGGGATCTCTCAAGCTTACGCGCACTTCCTCTACGGTCGGCACGCTCGCCTACATGGCCCCGGAGCAGATACAGGGGGGAGAGGTTGATGCGAGAAGCGACATCTTCTCCTTCGGAATAGTGCTCTTCGAGATGCTGGCAGGGAAAACGCCTTTCCATGGCGATCATGAAGCTGCGATGATGTACTCGATTGTGAACGAAGAGCCCGAGGAGGTACACAAGTACCGTGCGGAGGCGTCCGCCGAGGTGCAGCATATCCTGAATCGGGCCCTGGAAAAGGACCCGGAAGACCGATACCAGTCGGTTGCCGACATGGTAAGCGAGATCAGACGCGTTCAGAAGCAATCGGCGAGAGTCTCGAGGGCGTCGCTGGCGTCAATGCCTGTGCCTCATGGACATGACGACCGTTTTCGGGCGGAGAAGGCTATCCCATCCCGATCCTCAAGCTCATCGAAGATGAAACTCTACGTCATCGGGGGAATAGTAGTTTGTGCGGTGATTGCCGCGGTCCTGTTTTCCCTCCGGGGGCATGATTCGGGTGCTTCAGGGACGGATACAAAGAAGAAAATGATTGCAGTCCTGCCGTTTGAAAACATGGGAACGCCGGACCGCGAGTCGTTTGCGGACGGGGTTACGGAAGAAATTACCAGCCGCCTCTCAGGACTCTCCGGATTAGGGGTCATCGCCAGAACAAGCGCAATGCAATACAAAAAGACGGCAAAATCGCTCCATGACATTGGCGCCGAACTGGGGATCGATTACGTACTGCAGGGAACCATCCGGTGGGGAACGTCGGCCGATGGAGGGGTGCGCGTGCGAATCAACCCGGCGCTGGTCCGGGTGTCGGACGCCACGCAGGTCTGGTCGCAACCCTATGACGCGGTGTTCTCAGATGTGTTCAAGCTTCAATCTGATATTTCAACGCAGGTCGCGACGGCGCTCGGGGTAACACTGCTGCAGCCGGAACGGCAATCGCTGGAAGAGAAGGTGACCGATAACGCACAGGCCTACGATTTTTACCTCAGGGGCACGGAGTATTTCAGGAGAACATATCAGGAGCAGGATTTCCGGATTGCGATCGACATGTTCCAGAAGGCAATCGATCTCGATCCGAAGTTTTCGCGCGCGTATGCTCGGCTGTCGGAAACGCACTCTGCGATGTACTGGTTCTTCTATGATCACACGGCGGAGAGACTCGCGAAAGCAAAAGAAGCCGTGGACAAGGCGCTGCAACTGGAATCCAATTCCGCCGACGGACACACGTCGCTCGCGTTTTACTATTACTGGGGATTTCTTGATTATGACAACGCGCTGAAGGAGTTTTCCATCGCGGAACATATCCGTCCGAATGATGCGCGTGTTCTCCTGGGCATCGGATCGGTTCAGCGGAGGCAGGGGAAAATGGAGCTGGCCGCCGAAAACATGGCAAAAGCATTTCAACTTGACCCCCGCTCTTCCGAGATGGCCTATAACGCAGCGCAAACCTATGTGCTGATCAGGAAATATTCCGAAGCGGAAGATTATATCAACAAATCACTGATCATTACACCGGACGCTCCAACCCGTTACGAATACAAAGCAGCGTTGAAGCTGCTGGAGGGTGATGTCGAAAAGGCGATCGGCACTCTGCGGGAAATGGCCTCTGTGTCAAGCGCCATGCTGAACGACCCGGGCGTATTGTTAACCCGCGCAACCGTCGCGATGTTTGCCGGGCATTACGATGAAGCACAGTCTATCGCGCAGCAGTCGAGCGAGGCTCTGGGTGAGGGGCAGTTCGAGTATGTGCCAAGAACTATGATGCTGGCGCAACTGTATGATTTAAAAAAACAGCCCGCGTTGGCACGGGCGAATTATGATTCCAGCCGAGCATTACTCGAAAAGAAGATCAAGGAACACCCCGATGATTCGCGGCTGCACAGCGCTCTGGGAATCACACTTGCCGGACTGGGCCTGAAAGAACAGGCGGTGAATGAAGGCAAGCGCGGTGTTGAACTTATGCCCATTTCAAAGGAAGCATGGCGGGGGACGTACCGGCTCTGGGACCTCGCAAGAATTCATACAGCAATCGGGCAGTACGATCAGGCGATCGATCTGTACGAACAGCTCCTGTCGGTTCCGGCGGAGATTTCCGGCGCATATCTCAGCCTCGATCCATGGTGTGCGCCGCTGAAGGAGATCCCGAGATTTCAAAAGCTCATTGCAGACAAGCACACGGGCGGTTGAGAGAATATGATCGGCCAGTCAATTTCCCACTATAGGATAGTTGAGAAGCTCGGCGAAGGCGGGATGGGCGTCGTGTACAAAGCCGAAGACACAAAGCTCGACCGCTTTGTCGCATTAAAATTCCTGCCCGCTCACCTGAAGGCATCGGCACAGGACAAGGCCAGATTTGTGCAGGAGGCGAAGGCAGCCGCCGCACTGAGCCATCCGAACGTCTGTTCCATCATCGACATTCAGGAGCATGACGGACAGATGTTCATCGTTATGGAATTTGTCGACGGGCAAACGCTGGGAGAGAAGAAGGCCTCCCTCGGTTACAAGCAGGCAGTCGATGTCGGAATTCAGGTGGCTGACGGACTGGCAGCGGCTCATGAGAAAGGGATCGTCCACCGGGACATCAAGCCGGACAATATCATGATCCGGAAAGACGGCATCGTCCAGATCATGGATTTCGGTCTGGCAAAACTGAGAGGGACCGTTTCGCGGCTCACCAAGCTGGGGAGCACTGTCGGAACGGCAGGGTACATGTCGCCCGAACAGGTCCAGGGGCAGGAAGCCGATCATCGCTCGGACATCTTCTCGTTGGGGGTACTCCTGTATGAGCTTTTCACGGGGGTGCTTCCTTTCAAGGGAGTTCACGAGACCGCGTTAGCATATGAGATCGTGAATGTCGATCCCGCGCCCATGTCCGCAGTGAAGGAAGGGATCGACCCGGAGCTTGACCGCATCGTTTTGGAATGCATCGAAAAGGATCCTTCCGAGAGATACCAGTCAACGGCGGAGATTTCAAAGGATCTCAAACGGTTCAGGCGCGAATCGAGCCGGCAGCGCATGAGCCGGATAACTGCGGCCCGCCCCGTTCTGGTGGTCCCCGGCGGCACGGAGCAGCCGACGGCCCGGACACAAGTAGAGGCGCCGCACGCCGCGCCGGTTCTGAGGACCTCCTGGCTGCCCTGGAGCGCGGCAGTCGTCTTCTTTCTCCTGGCTGCAGGTGTGTTTACCTATCATCTGCTCAACACTCGCGGCGGAAAGAACGGACTTGTCCGTATCTCTATCACTCCCCCTGAACGCGCATCGTTCGGCAGACAGGCCCCGGCTGTGTCTCCGGACGGTGAAAAGATCGCCTTCGTCGCAAGCGATACAGCGGGGAAAAGTCTTATCTGGGTTCGCCCGATGGGCTCGCAGGCCGCGCGGCCGCTCGCGGGAACAGATAATGCGACGTTCATATTCTGGTCTTATGACGGCCGTTCGGTGGCATACTTTGCCGATGGGAAGCTCAAGAGGATCGACGCGAATGGCGGTCCGTCGCAGACAATTTGCAGCGCCCCCGAGGGGCGCGGGGGGAGCTGGGGCAGCACGGGAGTAATTGTCTTCACTCCCGGTTTCGGAGCCTGCATACAACAGGTTTCGGCCTCCGGAGGAATCCCTACGAACGTGACGTCCTTCGACACCGCGCTCAGGGAAGATTCACACCGTTGGCCGTGGTTCTTGCCCGATGGAAAGCGCTTCCTCTACCTGCGGCGCGGAACCACAGACAGGGCGGGCATCTATCTGAGCTCGATTGATTCCAAGGAGGTCACACTCGTTCTCCCCAGCAAAATGAACGCGGTGTATTCGCCCCCCGGTTATCTGCTGTTCTTGCGCGAGGGAACCCTCATGGCGCAGCCGTTTTCGGAGGCAAAGGGGGTGCTCAGCGGCGAACCAACTCCTATAGCTGAGGATGTGGGCAACGATATCGGCTACAGCTTGGGCTTCTTTTCGGCCTCCCAGACGGGGACCCTTGTGTTGGGTTCGGGTGCGGGGATCAGCAACAGGCAGTTGGTGTGGTACGACCGGTCCGGAAAGCGTCTCAAGTCGATCGGGCACCCGGGTTCGTTGTTTGACTTTGCCCTCTCTCCTGATGAGAATCGCGTCGCATTCCGCCGCGTCGATCTGCAGGCCGGAAACCACGATCTCTGGATCCTCGATCTCGTTCGTTCGACGGAGTCACGATTTACCTTCACGTCGGGTCTCGACGACGATCCCGTATGGGCGCCGGACGGGAAGTCCCTTCTCTTCGACTCAAACCCGGACGGCATCAGTAACCTCCACCGCAAAGTCGCCACAGGCGCAGGGAGTCCGGAATTGCTCTATAAATGCTCCGATGGTTGTTTCGCGTATGATTGGTCCTCGGACGGACGGTATATCCTCTTCGACCGCGAGCAGGCGGGAACTGCCTTCAACAACGCTCCTCAGTTATGGATTCTACCGCTGTCGGGGGAGAGAAAACCTTTTCCGTTTGTTGAGGGAGGTTTGGGTAATGTAAATGCAAAGTTCTCTCCCGATACAAAATGGATCGTATATTCGTCGAATGAGTCGGGAAAGTGGGAGGTGTACGTCCAGACATTTCCGGCAACCCAGGGAAAATGGCAGGTCTCGACCAGCGGGGGATCGTCACCGATGTGGTCGAAGGACGGGAAAGAAATATTCTATGTTGCCCCGAACAGACAGCTTATGGCTGTCGGCGTAAAGGCTGTGGGGAATTCACTCGAGCAGGGAATCCCAAAACAGCTGTTTGAAGTTGACGTCGACCGTTATACCGCTCCCAACCGCTACGCAGTTACGCGGGATGGGAAGCGAATCCTGGTTAATGTAACGGCGGAGCTTGTGAATATCCTGCCCCTGAATGTTGTCCTCAATTGGACGGAAGGGCTTGCCGCCAAATGATCGGACACACAATTTCCCACTATAAGATCCTCGAGAAGCTCGGCGAAGGGGGGATGGGCGTCGTGTACAAGGCGCACGATTCCACGCTTGACCGCCTCGTCGCGATCAAATTTCTGCCCGCACACCTCTCTGAATCCGAGGAAAACAAAGCCCGTTTCATGCAGGAGGCGAAATCGGCGGCCGCACTCAACCATCCCAACATCCTCAACGTATACGAGGTGGTGGAGCAAGAGGGGACGATGTGCCTGGTGATGGAACACCTCAGCGGCCAGACCCTGAAGTCGTATCTTACGAATCTGAAAACGGGCCCGGGAATTCCCGTACCCCAGGCGCTCGGGCTCGCCGCGCAGATTGCCGAAGGATTGAAAGTAGCGCATGACAGAAATATCGTTCACCGCGATATCAAGCCGCAGAATGTGATGCTCACTCCGAACGGCGGAGTTAAGATCATGGACTTCGGTCTTGCGAAGCTCAGGAGCGCAGCATCGATTACCAAAACGGGCACGTCGCTTGGCACGCTTTCCTATATGTCTCCGGAGCAGGCTCAGGGAGTACCGGCGGATCAACGGTCGGATATCTGGTCGCTCGGGGTTGTCCTGTACGAGATGCTCACCGGCGAACTCCCCTTCAGAGCGGAGCACGAAGCGGGATTGGCATACCTGATTATCAATGAGGATATAACCCCGCCGAGCACGCTCGATCTGAAAATTCCCCATCAGGTCGACACCACCGTCAAACGGATGTTGGAGAAGGAACCTTCGAAACGCTATCAGAACATGGATGAGGTAGTGCGGCAGTTTAGGGGAGTCAAGAACGAGGTGGAAGCCGCCGCCACGGCTTCGAAGACGAAGGCCATTGCCGTACTGCCGTTCGATAACATCAGTCCGGAAAAGGAGAGCGACTACTTCGCGGACGGTTTGATGGGTGAGCTTATCGTAAACCTCTCGCGGCTCAAGGATATACGGGTCGTATCCCGTACATCATCGCTGCAGTATAAGGGGACCAAGAAGGATATAAAGACGATCGGAAGAGAGCTCGACGCTCGTTACATCATTGAAGGGAATGTGAGAAAGTTCCAGGACAACCTTCGAATCACTGCGCAGCTCATCGATGTGGAGAGCGACGCGCAGCTTTGGGCCGAAACATACAAGGGAAGGCTTGCAGATGTCTTCGACATTCAGGAACAGGTATCCAAACAGATTGTCGATGCGCTGATGGTCAAGCTTACCCCGATTGAGCAAGTTGCTTTGACGAAACGCTCGACGGTGAACGCAGATGCCTTTGATTTTTACCTGAGAGCGAGGAGTTTTCTCTATCGCCTCTCCAAGAACAACATCAACATCGCAATCCAGCTGTTCCAGAAGGCGATCGAGCTCGATACGCGGTACGCCGCCGCCTACGCCGGTCTGGGTGAAGCATATGCATATCTCTATCAATCCTTCGAGAGAAAAGACGTTTGGCTTGACAAAGCCATAGAATCAAGCCTGAAAGCCCAGCTGTACGATCCGACACTCTCCGAAGCCTACGCAGCACTTGGGGTCGCTTACTTTAACAAGAAGATGCTTGACGAGGCGGTCATCGCGGGGAAAAAGGCAATCGAGCTCGACCCAAACAACCACATAGCATACTGGATATTGGGGCGGATTCACCGGGAGATCGACAGGGATGCGGATGCAGTGCCGCTGTTCAAGAAAGTTATTGAGTTGAACTCCGACTTTTATACCGCCTACGGCGATCTCAGGATGACGTATGATCGGCTCGGTCAGCGGGACAAGATGGAAGAAACCCTTCGGGCTATGCTCGTGATGTTCCCGCGGTATCTCTTGCTTTACCCCGACGATGCCCGGGCTCATATGATTCACGCGATATCCCTTGCACAGGCGGGTAAGGTGGCCGAGGCGAAGGAATCAGCGGCCAAGTCGATTCAGCTGAGCCCGGGTGATACCGTTGGGCTGTACAATGCTGCGTGTTTCTATTGTCAACTCCAAGAAAAACGCCTTGCTCTCACCGCCCTCAAGGATGCGGTGATCGCCGGCTGGACGGACTACGAATGGATCAAGCGAGACCCCGATCTTGACCTGCTGCGCAATGAGCCGGAGTATCTTGAAGTGATGAAAGGGAAGTAACGTCCGAACGCTGCCATGATCGGCCAGACAATATCACATTATAGGATACTCGAGAAGCTCGGCGAGGGCGGGATGGGTGTCGTTTACAAGGCCCATGACATCTCCCTCGACAGGCAGGTGGCCCTGAAGTTCCTCCCGCAATACCTCACGTCCGACGCAAACGAAAAAGAGCGCTTCTATCACGAGGCGAGGGCCGCTTCGTCGCTCAACCATCCGAACATCACCACGATCCATGAGATTCAGGAGTACAACGGCCAGCTATACCTGGCCATGGAGTTCGTTGAAGGCAAAACGCTCAAACAGCTGATTGACGCTGAATCTCCCTCCATCAAGAGAGTCCTCGACATTGCGATCCAGGTCTGCGACGGCCTCGCCGCCGCGCACGAGAAGGGCGTTGTCCACCGGGATATCAAGTCGGACAATATCATGGTCACGCCCAAGGGGCAGGTCAAGATCATGGACTTCGGGCTGGCAAAGGTGAAGGGCGCCACGAAGCTCACAAAGGCCGGATCTACAATCGGAACCGCAGCATACATGTCGCCGGAACAGGCGCAGGCAGGCGAGGTCGACCATCGTTCCGACATCTTTTCTTTCGGCGTAGTGCTCTATGAGCTTCTCACAACAAAACTTCCGTTCCGCGGGGAGCATCAGGCGGCCCTGATGTACTCACTGGTCAACGAAGAGCCCCAGCCGATCGCACGGTTCAACAACCACGTGACTCCCGAACTCGAGCGGATCGTGTCGAAGGCCCTGGCCAAGGATCCTGAAGACCGATATCAGCACGTCGACGAGATGCTTGCGGATCTCCGGAGGGAGCGCAAACAGCTCGAGTATGCCCGAGCGGGCTACGCGACCACCTCACGTATCACCCAACCGATTGACACCGTTGCTCCGGCGAAGCCCAAGACTCTGATGAAGTATGCAATCCCCGCCGGGATTGTTATCGTCGCGGCCATACTCCTTCTGATTTTCAATCCGTTCAATTTTCAGATTACGACGCAGAAGAGCGCCGCCGAAACGGGCAAGAAGTCGCTTGCCGTGCTCTACTTCGAGAATATTCCCGACCCGGAGGACAAGGATCACACGGGCGAGATGCTGACCAACCTTCTCACGACGGCCCTTTTTCAGACAAACGACCTCGAGGTAATCAGCCGCGAGCGGTTGTACGACATCCAGAAAGAAATGGGTCAGGGTGATCAGAAGGCGATTTCGCCCTCAACTGGAACCAAGATTGCACAGCGTGCGGGGGTCTCGATGATGCTTTTGGGAAGCGTCCTGCAGAAGCAGCCGTCCCTCGCAGTTACGTACCGCCTGGTGGACGTGCAATCGGGAAAAATATTAAGCACTCAGCGACTTGCGGGATTTACTCCCGAACGTGTGTTCTCCCTTGTTGACACGCTGGCGCTGCTGGTGAAGAATGACCTGCGTGTCTCCCCGCAGGCTGCGTCGGAGGCTCCTTCTGTCGCACATGTGACAACAACCTCCCCCGAGGCATATCGCTCCTATCTTGAAGGTGTGGAGTTAAACAACCGGTTTTATCTTGCGGAGGCAAAGGGTGCCTTTAAGAGGGCGATTGAGCTCGACAGCAATTTCGCAATGGCCTATTATTATCTTGCGCGGTTAAATACCGGGGGCGGTCCGGGAGGACCATCCATCGAGGAGACCGGTTTCGCGCTGAAGAAGGCATTTGAACTAAGCCAGAACCTTCCCGACCGCGAGCGGCTGATGATCCAGTCGACGTACGCAGCGTTCAACGAGCAAGATCTCCCGAAAGCAATCGGAATGCTGGAGAAGCTCATCCAAAAATACCCCCGTGAAGAGAGTGCATACCAGAGCCTGGGCGTCTTCTACGGGTTTACGTGGCAGTATGACAAAGGAGCACAGACGTACCTGCAGGCCCTGAAGGTGGATTCTCTCGATAAGGGGATCTGGAATTCGCTGGCATATACCTACGCACTCATGAATCGGAGAGACGATGCGCTGGCCGCGATCGACCGGTATGTCCGGCTTGCGCCCGCAGAGCCCAACCCCTACGACAGCAAGGGTGATATCTATGCGATGTTCGGTGACTACGAGTCGGCCACTGCGTGGTGGCAGAAGGCCATATCGTTCAGGCCCGACTTCCAGAGCCTGCCGAAGTTGGCCTTCGCTGCGCTTTCGCGAGACGACTACGAATCCGCGGAGAAATATTTCCACCGGTTCGCCGCGTCGCTGGGTGAGGAGGAGAAATACTATAACGAGCTGCTGCCCGTGTTATTTCTGAGCCACAGAGGACAGCTCGCCGCCGCCCGGACCCGGTACCTCGAGCCCCTGCCTGTTCTCAGGAAGCAGCACCTTACCTCATTGATTCAGATCGAGCTTGGATCGATAATAATGATCGATTACGAGCTAAAGGATTACAAGGCGATGCTCGAGCACGCGATGCAATTGTCGGATTTGCTGAAACCGATTCGCGGATTCGCCTACGGCGGGATGACTGTAGCCCTCGCTTATCTCAAAAACGGGAATGTGGATGAGTCGAACCGCATTGCCGATTCAGTATTGGCCGATCTGGAACACGTCAGTCCGGGAAAACATCCGGTGTATGAATGGGAGATGGGTGTACTTGCCGCCGAACGGGGGATGTACGACCAGGCGCTCGAACGGTTCAACTCAGCTTCGCGCTTATTGCCGGTGAATCATATACCGCTCTACCACCACGCGCTTTGCCTGCTGAAGACAGGACGCCGGGAGGAAGCAATCGCGGAATTTCAGCGGCTTGCACAGTGGTCGCCAATCCTCAACAGTACCTATGAGCTCGACGGATTGATAATGGACCAGTATCGATTTATTGCGGCGAGGAAAGCCCACTATTGGTTGGGCCTTGCCTATGAGCAACAGGGCAACAAAGAACGTGCGATCACTCAGTTCGAAGACTATCTCCGGCGATGGAAAGATGCAGACTTCAAATCGCCTGAACTTCTCGACGCAAAAACTCGTCTGGCTCGCCTGAAGGCCACTCCGGCCGGTTGACCTACATCACGCCTCCCCTTCTTCTTTCCTGCTAAATCTCTACCTTCGACCCGCTTCACACGCTTTGAGCCCATTTTCCCGCTAAAATGCGGGGGAAGGTATGTTTCCTCCATGCGATCGGCGCGGCTAATGGGGGGTGTGATTGCGCGCACCTGATCTTGGCAGGGTGAGGAGTATCGCAGCCGGAGAAACCTGGGCATCGTAGATTGATATAGGAACGTGAGGAACGCACTAGCATACAAATTGACGAACCCGGCAGCGGCCGGCACCACAAGGAGTGACGGGCAATGAGCCTTCGGGAAACACTCTCATCGCTGTCGATCCGGTGGAAGGTTATTCTCCCGGTTGTACTCCTCACGTGTACGGTCTGTGCCATGATTTCGATCCCTCTCCTCATGCGGCTCGATGCGAGGGAGCATGATGCTGCGGTAGAGAGGGTCGCCGCGATCTCATCGATGCTCTCCAGGGAAATCGGGTCGGCCCTGCAGGCGCATGATCCGAAGGAGGTCAACCGCGCTGTTAACCGGATCGGACAGCAACATCCGGTGAGCTACATCCTTGTGGCCGCCGATTCGGCTACATTGCTGGGATCGTTCGGGCTCGATGAAGCAAACTCCCTTGACTACGGCAACGTCGGGCGCGAGCCGAACCTGGATGCGCCGGTATGCAAGGTCATGTTTTCAGTCGTTGACAAGAAGCGCCAGCTCGTCGTCTGTTATGCCGGCGTTTTCCTTCAGGATCTCCAGTCGGTGAACGGCCAAGATCGCTTGCACCTTGGGGTGTTGGCACTCTCTGCGATGCTCGGCGGAACTCTCCTCGTGTTCACAGTCGTCTTCCTCGCCACCCGGCATCTCGGCCCCCTTGTGAACCTGGTCGAGCAGGCGGCGAAAGGAGATTTGCGCGTTCGCGCTCATCCTATCCACAAGGATGAGACCGCGCGCGTCGCGAACGCCCTGAATACGCTCTTCATGAATGTTGAAACGACGGGGAAGAGGATCGAGACCCTTACCGCCATGCTCGACAGGCGCGATCATGAGCTCGAGCAGGAAGTCGACCGGCGAAAGATCAACGAAAAGCAGATCCAGCTGTCCAACGAAATTATCACCAAGGCAAGCGCCCTGATTCTCGTTATGGATTCGACGGGCGGAGTCACCTATGCAAGCCCTTCGTTTGAGCTGGTCCTCGGGTACAAGCCTGAGCACCTTCTCCACGAGGGGTGGTGGAAAGTGACCAGGCCGGACGTTGTAGAAAGGATGCGGGAACGGAATCTCACGGCGAAGTGCGCGTGCGGCGAGCATCCTATCAAGCAGCACCCGTACGAGCGGCAGATCAGCGATGCGGGGGGTAATCTCCACTGGGTTCTCTTTCAGGATACCGTGGGCCTGAACAAGACCCTCATCAGGGTCGGGCAGGACATCACCGAGCGAAAACTCGCCGAGGAACAAATCCGCGAGCAGGCGGCGCTCCTCGACATCACCGGCGATGCGATCACGGTGAGGAATCTGGAAAATTCCATTCTCTACTGGAACCGGGGCGCAGAAAAGCTCTATGGCGTCAGGCAGGATGAGGCGGTTGGAAGGCCGGCCCACGAACTATTCCAGCAGGAAAGCACCGGCGGGATCGGAGTGGCCTACACAAATGTCATTGAGAACGGAGCGTGGGCGGGCGAACTGAAGCAGGAGACACGCGACGGGAAGAAGCTCATCGTAGACAGCCGTTGGACGCTCGTCAACGACAAGGAAGGCAAACCGAAGTCGATCCTCGTCGTTAACACCGATGTCACCGAACAGCGCCAGCTTGAAGCGCAGATCCGCCGCACGCAGCGACTTGAGAATATCGGCACACTTGCAGGTGGCATCGCGCACGATCTGAACAATGTTCTCTCGCCGATTCTCATGGCCATTCAGGCGCTCCAGAAACGGATCACGGATGAGAAGATAAACCATCTCCTGACGGTGATTGATCTCAGCGCCCGGAGAGGCGCATCGATCGTGAAACAGGTCCTGACGTTCGCGCGGGGAACCGAAGGGGAACGGACGCTTCTCCAGCCCAAGCACATCCTGCGGGAGCTTGAAAGGATCGTCCAGGAAACATTCCCACGCTCTATCGCTGTCCGTTTCAACCTCCCCTCGGACCTGTGGACGATCATCGGCGACGCCACCCAGCTCCACCAGATCGTCCTGAATCTGCTTGTCAACGCCCGGGACGCGATGCCGAACGGCGGTACCCTGACGCTTGCGGCCGAGAATGTCATTGTGGACGAGAAGCAGGCCCGGAAACAGTTTAACGCCCCGCCGGGTAACTATCTCGCGCTCTCGGTCACGGATTCGGGCACGGGGATTCCCCCGGAAGTAATGGACAAGATATTTGATCCCTTCTTTACCACGAAGGAAGTCGGCAAGGGCACCGGCCTGGGGCTGTCGACAGTCATGGCCATCGTGAAAAGCTACGGCGGATTGGTGACGGTGGACAGCACGGTCGGGAGGGGCACGGAATTCAAGGTGTTCATCCCCGCGACGAATGTCGAGGGCGAGCATCCCAAGGAAGAGAAAACAAGTCAGATTCCATCCGGCCGGGGAGAATCGATTCTGGTTGTCGACGACGAGCTCTCCATCCGGGAGATGACGAAAGAGACGCTTGAAGCGTACGGCTACAAGGTTCAGATGGCGCGCGACGGAGTTGAAGCGCTTGCCCTGATCGAGAAGGACCGCCGCCTGTTTCGTCTTGTCCTCACCGACATGATGATGCCGAATATGGACGGGGGGTCGCTTATTCGAACGCTGCATCGACTCACCCCCGAGATAAAGATTATTGCGGTCAGCGGTCTCACAGATCCCGAAACACTCGACAAGATCAAGACGTCGCGTGTCGAGGCGTTTCTTCCAAAGCCGATCCAGGCCGAGAATCTGCTGAGGATTCTCGATGCAATCCTCCACGCCGAAGAAGTAGAAGTCCCCAAGAGGTCGAAGTAACCTCGCGAATTGAAGCGGCTCCGGAGTCTAACCTGTAGCCGCGCCCTTTAGGGCGCGTGAATGGCGCGGGCTAAAGCCCGCGGCTACAAATTTCCGGAAGATTCGGTGGCCTATCGAGGTTCCTTGACACTCCCCGTATTTCTCCCTACCTTAAGCGCACGTTCTAGCTGATTGATGACCCCCAATGTGTCTTGACCCCGCCGGAACTGATTCAGGCCGGACGGGGTTTTTTCTTTCCGAGGTCCTTTGAGCGCCCACACCGCCGATTCACCCGTCCCTTCAAACGGAGAACGGAAACCCGCAAGAAAGCTTCGGCAGCTCTTAATCGCGGCAATGGTAGTTCTTGCCGCCGGCGCATACTTTCTCTCCCGTTCGATCATGCGCCGGGGAGAACCCGAGCGCCCGCCCGGGAGGGTGATCAGTCTGAATTCCGGAGCGACGACACGGAACCTGACGATCGCATTCACCGATTTTTCATACCCGGGTTTCTCTCCCGACGGCAAATGGATCTCCTTCGCGGCCCCAGACAGCCGAAACAAGTGGAATGTCTACACCGTAGGAGAATCGGGTGGCGAACCACGTAAGCTCACAACCGAGTCTTCGACCGAGATCTTCACGACTGACATCTCCCCCGACGGCAGCATGATTCTCTACGATCGCTGGAATCCATACAGCCGGGAATCCGAAGTGCGCTCTGTCCCCGCTTCCGGCGGAGCAGGCATCAGGATTGCCGAGCCGGGAATGGCACCGCGGTGGCGTCCCGACGGGAGGCGAATCGGATATCTCGTGCGAACGACAGCCCCGGGGGGCGCACCGGGGAGATTGGAATTCAGGAGCGCACGTCCCGACGGAAACGATCCACGCATCGACCTCGAGGAGCCCGATTTCTCGACATCAATTCGCCCAGCGTTCTCCTGGTCGCCCGATGGGAAGTCTGTTGCGCTTATCCGCACCCTTTCATCGGGAAATCAGGAACTCTTCATTCACGGTTTCGAATCGGGCGTGGAGACCCAGCTCACGTTCGATGAAGCGCATATCGGGGATGTATGCTGGGCGAAGGATAACGACGTTCTCTACTCCTCGAGCAAGGATGGCCATTCGAACATCTGGATTGTGCCGGCTGAGGGCGGAACACCTGTAAAAGTGTCTAACGGGGCCGGGCCCGATGTCTCGATGAGCACCCCGGATGATGCAAGCACTCTGCTTATTCTCAGGCACCTGCAAGAAGGTCTCATTTCCGTGGCCGACAGCAACGCGGTGGTGGTGGGTCAGATTCCACTCAGCGGTCTGGATATGAGGTCGGCATCGGTGTCGCCGGACGGAGCGACCGTCGCGGTTCAGGCGCTCGAAGCCGACCCGTTGAAACCGGTCAGTCACATATATGTTGCGGCCCGCAGTGGCGGAGATCTGCGGACTCTCTCTCCCGGCGGCGACATCGCAGGCGAGCCGCGATGGTCTCCGGACGGAAAATGGATTGCGTATTGCGCGCACTCGATCTCGGAGCCATTGGATTCCGAGCGCGCATACGTCGTGGGAACCGCATCCGGAGCAGCGCCGAGATCGCTCGGCATTGCGAGCGACGTATGGTGGTTAGATTCCGCGACCGTCATTCTCCACGGCGGGATGAGTTCCTGGAAGGTCGGTGTAACAGGCGGGGAGAGGTCAAGGTACTATAAAGACTCCACGTACGTGATTCCGATGTCGGACGGGGTAACAGTGTTCCTCCGGGATTTGCGACCCGGCCGGGAAGGGTGGTGGGTCGATTCACTTCCACCGCCACCTCCCGTCCTGCACTCCGATTCGACACGCCCGATCGGGGAGCGACCTCCTTCCTCCGGAGATTCCGCAATGAGGGCAGCCGATTCGTCGGCCCGTCTTGCTCATGCAACTGAACCGCCGCATGACACGCTGCTTCATCGACCAGATTCCCGATCGGATTCCGCGGGGCAAGCTTCAAATGATTCTTCCGGAACGAAGCGCGCTGTACGTATTTCGGCGCCCCGCTTCCTCCTTGAAGCCTCTCGTCAATTCGCACTTTGTTCTGCCGACAGGTATATTCTGTACAGAAATGAAACCGGAGAGATTTGGAAGAAATCGCTCGCGGACGGCTCTGAGACTCGGCTTGCTGGCAAATTCCCGGACCTCGGCGTTTACATGTCGGTGACTCCGGGAGGAAGAGAGATTCTGTTTGTCGAATCACAAAGAAGTTCGCAATTGCGGCTAATGGAACATCTACGCTGATATGATCGGGCAGACAATCTCCCACTACAAGATTCTCGCCCAGCTCGGTGAGGGCGGGATGGGAATCGTCTATAAAGCGCAGGATACCGAGCTTGACCGCATTGTCGCTCTCAAGTTCCTGCCGCAGCGTCTCACCTCGAACGAGGCCGAACGGGCCCGGTTCCTTCAGGAGGCAAAAGCAGCGTCCGCGCTGAATCACCCCAACGTATGCATCATCTATGGGATCGACGAGCACCAGGGGCAGAAGTTCATCGAAATGGAATACGTCGATGGTGTCACCCTGCGAACGAGGGTTGCCGAATCACCGCTGAAGATTTCCGAAGCCCTTTCATTTGCGATCCGGATCGGAGAGGCGCTCAACGAGGCGCACGGCAAGGGGATTGTTCATCGCGACATCAAGTGCGAGAACATCATGCTGAACTCAAAAAACCAGATCAAGGTGATGGATTTCGGTCTGGCGAAGTTGAAGGGCTCCCTCAAACTGACGCGAACCTCGAGCACGGTCGGAACGCTCGGTTACATGGCCCCCGAGCAGATTCAGGGTGGAGAAGTAGATGCGCGATCCGACATTTTCTCGTTCGGCGTGGTACTCTTCGAGATGTTAACCGGAAAGATGCCGTTCCGCGGGGAGCACGAGGCGGCGATGATGTATTCCATTCTGAACGAAGCCCCCGAGTCCGTGCTAAAATACAGGGAGGAGGTTCCTGCTGAGATAGACCGGATCATCCAACGCGCCCTGGAAAAGGATCCTGAGGATCGCTACCAGCATATAGACGACATGGTGAGCGAGATACGTCGCACGCAGAAGCAGTCAGCGCGCGTGGTGAGGCCAGAGACCGGAGCGATACCCCGTGCGTCTCAGCCGGCATCCCATATCCCGGCAGCAGGCACACCTCCGGTAAGCCGTTCCCGGCGCGCGCTCTGGATCGCCCTCGCAGGCGCGCTCGTCGTGACCGCCATCGCGATCGTCGTGCTGATGCGCCGGCCTCCGGACGCAATCAAGTCGCCGGAGACCTCGAGAAAGATGCTTGTTGTCCTCCCCTTTGAAAATCTCGGTTCACCCGATCAGGAGTACTTTGCGGACGGAATTACGGAGGAAATCACAAGCCGGCTTTCGGGCCTGTCGGGGTTAGGCGTCATCGCACGGTCGAGCGCCATGCAGTACAAGAAAACGACCAAGCCGCTGAAGCAAATCGGCGAGGAGCTGGGGGTCGGTTACATCTTACAGGGGACAATTCGCTGGGAAAAAAGCGACGGGACAAACCGGGTGCGTGTGAACCCGCAGCTGATCAGCATCTCAGATGGGACACAGATGTGGTCGCAGCCGTCCGAGGCGGTAATGGAGGGTGCGTTCAAACTTCAATCGGAAATCGCGGGCCAGGTTGCAAGCGCGATGAACATTACGCTCCTTCAGAAGGAGAAACGATCTCTTGAGACAAAGCTGACGAATAATTCCGACGCCTACGATTCGTACCTCCGCGGTGTTGAATTCCTCCACCGCGGCGTCCTTGAGAGGGATTACCGAATAGCGGAGCAGATGTTCCAGAAGGCGGTGGAACTGGATCCCAATTTTGTGGCCGCCTATGCGAAGCTCGCTGACACGCACGCCAATATGTATTGGGAATTCTTCGATCACACCCCGGAGCGCGTCGCGAAGTCGAAGGCCGCCGCCGAAAAAGCCGTGCAGCTCGACTCTCAATCACCCGAGGCGCATGAGGGCATGGGATGGTATTATTACCACGGGCTCCGGGACTATGCGGATGCGCGAAAAGAGTTTCAGCAGGCCCTGGAGGTTCAGCCGAACAATCCCGAGCTGCTTCTCGGCCTGGCGTCTATCAGCCGGCGCGAGGGCAAGTTCGAAGATGCAACCGAGAAATTCAACCGGATCGTCGAACTCGACCCGCTCTCTGGCGGCATGGCTGGGGAATTGGCGAACACCTATCTCATCGTACACAAATATGCCGATGCCGAGAAGGCGTATAGCCGGTCAATTCAACTCGCCCCCGACATCGCGTATCTATATTACACAAGAGCAATCAACTTTGTCCTGTGGGAAGGGAGTATGCAGCATGCGGAGGACGTCTTAGACCAGGGTTTGAAGCGGAAAGTCGGGGACTCGGATCCGGCGTTTATGTATTATCAGGCACTCTTTGACATGATGGCCGGCAAATCCGGGAGCGCGGTGGAATACGTCCTGGCGAGCGACATAAAAGTCTTCGATAATCAATGGTCGTACATTCCAAAGGAACTGCTCCTGGGACAATTGTACGGGCAACTCGCAGATCGGCAGAAGGAGCGTACAAATTATGAGGCAGCGCGAGCCGTACTGGAGCGCGAGGTGACCATACATCCGGAGGATGCGCGTATGCATACCGCCCTTGGCATTGCCTGCGCAGGACTCGGGAGGAAGGACGAGGCCATACGCGAAGGGAAGAAGGGAGTTGAACTCCAACCGGTTCAGACCGAGGCAATGGTAGCGCCGAATCGTATCCAGGATCTTGCTCAGATCTACACCATGACCGGAGAATACGACTCAGCAATCGATGTGCTCGAAAGACTCCTGGCGATGCCATCATATCTTTCACAGGGATGGCTTCGCGTCGACCCGATCTTCGCTCCGATGCGGAATAATCCCCGGTACCAAAAACTCCTTGCGGCGAACACACCGCAGTGACCGGCAGATTTCTCACACTTCTAAGTCTTCTCACGACGATGACGCTGGCAGATCAGCCCTCAGTCCATTACACGCTCGGGATGTCGAAGCCTTCGACACACCTCTTTGAGGTCGAAGTTGCAATAGACGGATTGCGTTCAGGCGATTCAACGATCGATTTCATCCTTCCGGTCTGGAGGCCGGGGCGCTATCTCGTGCTGGACTTCGCAAGCGGCGTTCAAAACTTCAACGCCGCTGACGCGGGTGGTAAATCTCTCGCATGGCAGAAGGTGGAGAAGTCGCTCTGGCGTGTGGAGTCGAAGGGCAGCGGGAAGGTTACGGTCCGTTACACCGTCTACGCGAATGAATTCTACCAGCGAACGCGCGGGCTCAACGAAGACCACGCCTTTGTCGACGGCGCGGCGGTATTCATGTACGTGGAGAGATTCCGGAATAACCCTCTCTCGCTTGCAATCGACCCCTTCAAGAACTGGCACGTGACGACAGGTCTCGAGGGGGACGGACGGAGGTTTACGGCCCCCAATTATGACTATCTCGTCGATTGCCCGATCGAAATAGGGACGCAGAAGGATTTCCCGTTTACCGTCGAGGGAATCCCACACGTGCTGAGCATCTTCGGCGAAGGGAATTGGAATGCCGACACGCTCATCCGCGACATTTCAAAGATCGTAAAGACGGAAAAGGATTTCTGGGGGAATTTCCCCTACAAGCGATACGTGTTCCTGGTTCATTGCGCCCCCAACGTCGGTGGGGGGACCGAGCATATCAATTCGACCATCATGGGGACCAGCCCCTTCGGTTTCAAGAACCCCGATTCATACCGCGGATTCCTCCAACTCGTCGCCCACGAATTTTTCCATACATGGAACGTCAAGCAGCTCCGGCCCAAAGGCATTCATCCCTACGACTACACGAAGGAGAATTATTCGCCGGAGCTCTGGATCGCCGAAGGGACAACCAGCTACTATGAGAGCGTCATGCTTCTTCGATCGGGATTCGGTACGGCGGACAGGTTCCTCGATAACGCGGCATCGGGGATTCAGGGCGACCGGCAGCGCCCGGGGAACAAGGTCCAGCCGCTGGCCGAAGCGAGCTTCGATGCATGGGTGAAATACTGGCGCGGGACCGAGCAGTCGTATAATCTCGAATCAGACTACTACGGCAAAGGCGCAAACGTGAGCGCGCTTCTGGACCTCGAGATCCGGCACCGATCCCGGACTGATCATTCTCTCGACGAGGTCATGCGCGCGATGTATCAGCGGTTCCCGCTATCGGGTGCGGGGTATACCCTGACTGATTTCCAGAAGGTATCCGAAGAATTTGCAGGCAGCAAGCTTCAGGAGTTTTTTGACAAGTATGTCTACGGAACAGCCTCGCTTCCCTGGGAAGAAGAGCTCGGGTATGCCGGTCTCCAGCTCACAGCGAGGGATACAACACGGCGGCCGTGGATCGGCCTGAACACCTTCGATGCGGGCGATAAGACAAGAATCAGCCAGGTGATCGCGGGATCTCCGGCTGAAGCCGCCGGGTTGAACATCGGCGACGAGCTTCTGGCCCTCAACGGCTACCGCGTTCGCACCTCGGATCTCCCAGACCGCATCGGACAGTCGGCAGAAGGAGATGAAGTTACGTTGACAGTTTTCCGGAGCGACCGGCTGAGAGAGTACAAAGTAAAAATAGGCCATTCAACCGTTCCTTCGTACAAGATCGAGAAAGTCGCCTCGCCGACTGACCTCCAACAGCGCGTTTACCAGAGCTGGCTCAGATCGACACCCGAAATTACCCCCTCCGCCGTGATTCCGGGGCAGAAGTGACCCCTGACGGACGTCACATCCTCTCTGCTATCTTTTCCCTAGATTTCTTACATTGCCATGGAAAATATCCCCGCATCCATGCCTCAACCGATCACTGCTTCTGCATCGAAAGGGAGATCGGCCCGCAGCGACCCGCCAAAACCCCCGCATCCCGGACGTCTCATCGTTTTCGAGGGTTTGGACGGTGTCGGTAAGACCACCCAGATAGAGCTTCTCGCAGACAAACTCAGAGAGAGAGGGCTCCCGGTCGTCATTACGACGTGGAATTCCTCAAGGCTCATCTCGAAGGCAATCAAGAGGGCAAAAAAAGCTAAGCTCCTCACGCCGTATCTCTATAGCACCCTCCACGCCGCCGATTTTATGTACAGGCTCGAAAACGTAATACTCCCCGCCATCCGGGACGGGGCAATCGTCATCGCGGATCGTTACGCGTACACGGCGCTGGCGCGCGACCTCGCGCGGAATGTTGACCGGCGATGGGTGGAGAGCCTCTACGCCCTTGCGCCAAAACCGGATCTGGCGTTTTACTGCTCGGCTTCTGTTGAAGAAACTCTCCTACGGATCATCGACCGGAACGGCGGAGGCCCTCCTTCGTATTATGAGTCGGGAATGGATGTCACCCCGCACGGCGATCCCGAAGCCTCGTTCCGCGAATTCCAGGCGCGTGTCGCCTCGGAATACGAACGTATCACGAAAGATTTCGGCCTCATCGAAATTGACGCCAGTGCCTCCATTGCTGACGTGCACGAGTATGTCGTATCGATCGTCGAACAGCGCCTGAGGGGGTGGAACGCGGGGGAATCTTCCGTGCCTCATGCAGGGTCATCCGACTCGGGAAGGATCGGGAGGGGAGGATTGAAAGGGAGTGCCAGGTCTCATGCCGCTCCGTCGAGGCATCTCTTTCCCGGCAGACTGGTCGTCATCGAAAGCGCCGACAAAGAGGCCGCGTCGCGACAGGCAAACCTTCTCTACAACGAGCTGCTCACGCTGGGATATGATGTGCGTCTCGCGCCGGCGGGGAAGTCGTGGGTGGGAATCGGGATTGCAAGAAAAGCGCTCAAGAAGGGTGTGCTGTCTCCGCAGGCAAGAGTTATACTCTCCGCCGCGGAGATCGCCCTGTATTATGAGCAGGAGATTATACCCGCTCTCACCGCAGGCTCGGTCATCATCATGGATGGTTATGTTGCGGGCCTCTATACCGATGCCGTCGCGAAGGGGATTCAGCCCGGATGGTTCGATGCCATGTCCCAGATTTTTCACATAAAGCCCGACAGGACAATTCTTATCGATGTCCCGCTGAGGGATGTCATGCGCCAGAGACCCAAGGCCCCCGCCGCCGCTTCCGTCCATGACTTCATACACGAGTCGTCGGGGGACGTGATGATCCAATCAAGGATCATCGACATCTACAAGGAGCTGGCGGAGTCGGACTGCTGGGGGAGAGTGACCCCCGCCGCGGCAGAGAAGGATCTTCAGCGCGCGATCCTTGCCGACGTCGGCCAGACAATACTGCCGGCTCTCCGGCACGAGTTTCCCAACAACGCCCTCGGCGAAATATTCGGCTTGTTCTCAAGGTATGATCGCGACTTCGACCATCCCAGAAAAGTCGCAGCGCTCGCCTTGTCGCTCTTCGATCAGACCGTTCACCTCCATGGGTATGGCGACTGGGATCGCATGATCCTGTTCTGCGCGGCGATGCTCCACGACATCGGACACGCTCTTTCGGAAACACGGCATGAAGAATTCACATTTGAAGCGATCATACGCCATCATTTCGACCTGATTTCGGATTACGAACGGGAGCTCATCGCAAACATCGCGTACCTCCATCGCCAGCAGCTCTCGAAACTGAACTTCCGGCACCTCGGCCTGCTCAAAGAGCCGGACCAGCTTCGCGTGAAACGGCTCGCTGCTCTCCTCAGGATTGCGGACGCTCTCGACGAATCGGGAAGAAGGGCTGTTCACGAGGTGAGATGCTACGAGGAGAACGGCATCGTCTATCTGGATCTCCACGCCGTCGCGAAGGCGCTGCCGGAGCGCACCGCTGCGGAGAGGAAGGCTGATCTGTTCGAAAACGTCTATCGGAAAACGATCGAGGTCGTCCGCAACAGGCGCGAAAAGCTTGCGAGGCGCGGGCGGCGGCTGGAAGCGGAACCGATAGAGCCCCGGAATCTCTGACCTCTCACACATGTGAATTCGCCGACGCCGGGCGCGCCGTGAAGAAGCTCCTTCTTGCCATCGCAGTTTCTGTTGCCAGCCTCCAGGCCCAACTCCCCGATTTTAGAGTTTTGATGGACCGGGAGGACCTCGATTCACTCCTCTTGCGGGACGCGTTCAGCAACAAGGCCCTCTCCGCGAGGCTCGAATACGGAGGAAACGCCTGGAAGGATGTCAAGATCCGGTTCAAGGGGAGATCGAACCGGTACTTCCCGAAGCATTCATACCGCCTGAAGCTTTCCGGCAAGCAGATCGGCGGGGCCCACCAGATTAATCTCCACGCAATGTACAGCGACAAGTCCTTTCTCAGAGAAAAGCTCTCCTGGGACCTTTTCGCCGACATCGGGGAGATGGCGCCGCATGCTTCATACGCAACGCTTACGCTGAACGGAAATCGGCAGGGATTGTACCTGGACGTAGAACGGGTCGACAAGGACTTCCTACAGAATCGCGGACGGCAGCCGGGCTCTTTGTACAATGCCGGCGGGTATTACTCGCTGGCCGATATGAGCGTCCAGTCGAAGGACTTGCTGAAACTGTACTACCCAAAAGAGATCGGTGATGAGGACGATTACCGCGATCTGGCTGAACTCTTCCGCGCACTCCGCGACACGCCGGATTCGGCCTTCGCGGAGGTGATGAACCGGACCTTCGACATGAACAGCGTGTTCGGATGGCTCGAGGGAAATATTCTTCTCGCTATGGGCGATTCGTACAACAAGAATTATTATCTCTACCACGACGCCTCCCGGCCCGCGCAACAGTGGACGATCATTCCCTGGGACTACGACGAGTCGTTCGGACTGAGCGGCGACCTTGCCGTTCCCTATCCCGCCTCGCTGCTGAACGACGGGTTTGAGTACCGATTCCCCCCTCTGGCGGGTCCATCGAGTGTTCTGAAGGACAGAATCTGGGCGAACCGCGCACTCAAAGCGAGGCTCGTAGGGCGGGTCGATTCTCTCCTACGGACGGTCTTTACGGAAGAACGGATGTTCCCCCGCATCGACAGTCTTGCGTCGCTCATCCGGGCTGATGCCGAGGCCGACACGGCTAAATGGGGGACCAACCAGGATTTTCTCGACAACGTCGAGACGATCAAATACTTTGTCACCGCGCGGAGAAATTATCTCTTCACCACCTTTATTCATTCACCCCGTGGAATGTACGACATCGTGACCCAGCGAACGTCGCGAACCGGAGTCCCGTACAGGTTCGTGGGATATGATGGAAGCCTGGTTGCGACCGTATGGCTTACATCGGTCCGCGGCCTCGACAGCGTTCAGGTTGAGAGTTTTCCGGACTCTCTCGCGCCCGACATTCGCCCCGTCGACGCCGGTCGCTGCGTGAAGCGCTGGATTCGGATCACACCGTACCCGGCGGGCGCAACATTTACCGCAACGCTTCAATGGATGTACCACGACGCGTCCTCCGCCGACCGTGAAGTCGGCAGGGGAGTCAGGGAGGAGAGGGCACTGCAGTGTTTTCTCCGTGAGGCTCACAGATGGGTGCCTACGCCTGCGAGAGTCAATCCGTTCGCAAATACTGTGACGATCGATTCCATAACGGAAAAACAGTGCGGTCCTGAGAAATACTTTGCGCTTTATCTGCCGTAATATCCTTCTCTTCATACTTCTTGTCGCGGTTGCCGGGTTCGTAGATGCGATCTCACAGACGCGCCAGGATGTGAGCATCCCGGTAAGCGGGGGCGATACGCTCGACGCCCTGTATTTTACGCCCGCGCAGCATAAGCCCCCTCACGGGTTTCCTGCCCTCGTGGATGTTCCCGGCTTTGGTCTCACCAAACTGACGGAGGCGGCGACCTGTTCGGTCTACGCGAGGATGGGCTATTTCACGCTTACCTATTCGGTGCGGGGGCAGGGGAACTCGACCGGCCTGTCGTCGATCATGTCCAGGAGGGAGCGGCAAGACCTGGGGGAGGTTCTGAACTATGTCAAAAGTTTGAGGGCGGTCGATCCGACGCTCGTCGGCGTCATGGGAGGATCGCAGGGCGGCCTGCATGCGCTGTGGGCGGCAGCGGATCAACTCTCCGTGAAAGCCGTATCGGCGGACGCCATTGTGCCCAACTGGGCGTCGGATATGTTGATGAACGGCTGCATCCGCCGCACGGCCCTTCAGTTGCTCCAATCGGGTCCGGTCAGATACGCGGCCGTGCGCGACACTCTATGGCAGCTGGCGCGAACAGATTCGTTCGATGCTTTCAAGACCCTTTTTTCGAGGGACAGGGACGTCGATACCAGCCAGCTTGCTGCCTCACCGATCCCGGTCGAATCGTTCGTAAAATGGCAGGACCATTATTTCTCGGCCGGAGGCGGCATCGACGCGCACCTTCGGTCGGGCGGCACGACGACTCTCTATGCCGGAACAGGCGGACATTACTCCGACGTCAGCCCGCCGGAATCGTATTTTCAGGATGATCACACCACACGCTGGTTCGGGAATTTCCTGCTCGGCCAATCCACGGGGATCCTGAGCGAGCCGCCGGTAGCGTACGCGTACAGCAGCCTGCCGATGGACTCTCTCGGCTATTTTCAGTGGCAGCACGAAGAGATATCCTCCTGGCCTCCCGCCGGCATCAGGCGTTTCAAATTCTACCTTTCTCCCGATTCCCTCCTTTCGTATTATCCGCCCGCGATCGATGCCGATTCGGTCATTCTCTCAAACGACTATCTGGACACGTCATACACATTTGACGAGGCGTTCATTGAAGGATTCCATGGGGAGCGCTTTGACGAAATCCTTCCGCGGAACGCGATCGCGTTTACCTCTCCGCCTCTTTCATCCGACCTGATGTGGGTGGGGGCGACGTCGATGAATCTCTTCGTCAGATCGGACCACGACAAATTCCCCGTCCACGTGCAGATCTATGAAGTCGACGACGAGGGCGCGAAGTCCTTCATCAACCGGATCAATTATATCGCGCGCGGCTGGCAGCCAGGAACGAGCGGGATCATCGCGGCAAATGGGATACCTCACGCCCACAAGTTCATGCAGGGGCACCGGATTCGCGTCGAAATCACGAACATGGATAAGACAAACCGCCTTGTTCTCGGTTCCTATCCTTTCGTCGCCCCGGTCTTCGCGCGGACAAGCGCGACGATCTTCGCAGACGAACTCCACCCTTCCTACATCGAGATTCCGCTCGCGGGAAGTCTTACTTCGCTGGCCTCGAACGGCGCCGGCGTCCCCGCGTCGTACACGCTTCTTCAAAATTACCCCAATCCGTTCAATCCTTCAACCACAATTTCGCTGTCGGTTCCAAGGGAATCGGATGTTACCCTGAGAGTATTCGACGCGATCGGGAGAAACATGGCGACCCTCATTAATGGCCGGCTCCATTCAGGCGACTATTCTATTTCCTGGAACGCGGCAGGCTCATCGGGATCTCAGCCAGCGCCGGCGTCGGGCGTCTACTTTTATAGGATGGTCGCGCGACCCGCAGGGTCTGCGGGCGCCGCTTCGGAGATTACCAAAAAAATGATGCTGGTTCGATAGTATCTCGTGATACTAGGTGTGGGTACTGATTAGAAGTTAGTTGTTGT
>CAZEJT010000016.1:0-38523 GCA_964512655.1 uncultured Chlorobiaceae bacterium
CAACAACAACTAACTTCTAATCAGTACCCACACCTAGTATCACGAGATACTATCGCATCAGAACCATCTTTTTCACATCGACGAAGTACGACTTCGGCTCCGTGGCCGCATCGGCCACCGGGCTGACCTGAATCCTGTAATAGTACACCCCGCTCGGTAAGCCGCTTGCATCGAACGAGACCGACTTATATCCCTGATCCTGCTCTCCGTTCACGGCGACGAGGACTTGCCGGCCAAGCACGTCATACACCCCCAAGCGAACGTACGCTCGAACCGGAAGCTGGTAGCGTATGACAGTCACCGGATTGAAGGGATTCGGATAGTTCTGGGCCAGAGAATACGAAGCAGGTACCCCCTTATCGCCCGAGATTCCTGCGTCGGGAGGAGCCGGCGGCGGCTCGCTGGTCGGAACGATCCTTATCGCGTCCGGGACGGCACCAGCCGATGACGAGAGAATCAATTTGCCGTCTGCGCCGACCTTCACCCAGTATGCCTTACCCGGGAGGATACTATCGCTGGTAAAATATGTGCCCGAGTATCCGAAGAATCGGGACGTGATGATGCCGCCCGGGATTGAAGCGATATGAGAGACGCGAATTCCCTGGGAAATCGACCCGATCATGTTCCAACCGGCAGCGACGTCGAGCGTGTCGAGAATGAACGGAGTTCCCGAGTAGCTCACATCCTGTCCGCTGGGGAACTTCAGCCAGTATCCGCTCCCGTTCGAAAGCGTATCTTTCACCACGTACGAGCCCGTGTAGGTAAATGCCGGCGAACTTGCCGTTGGAAACAGCGTGTGTTTGCTGTAATTGGAGACAGCGAGCCCGACGGAGAGCATATTCCAGTTGGTGTTCGCCGCCACGGTGAGCGAAATATTGAGGAACAATGGGACAACGACCGGCGACCAGAGAGTCGTCCCGGCCGGGTTCGAGAGTTCCACCGGATTCCTCGCACCTGTGCTCAGGAGGTGACGCATCGTCGTCAGACTGAATGTCTTCAGATTCCCCGCCGTCAACCGAAACTTCGCCACAGGCGCTTTGCCATTCCACCCGCCGCCCGGAGCGACCGACTGAGCCAACGCCAGGAGCATTTCGGAAGTGTCGGAGAGCGAGCCGTACGTTGAATCATAGAGCGACCTGTACTTCCACGTGGCGAATGGGGCCGGCACGTCGTACGTCCCGTCATTGGGAAGTGCCGCGGGTCCGCCCGTGTTTCCGCTCCATTTTCCTCCCTTCACTCCTCCGATTTGCAGCGACGATTCAGCCGGTTGGCTGTAAAAGATTGGAATGTATATCCCCCCGACGTCATATCCGCTCCCTGAGGCAACCTTCAGCCACAGATACAAATCTGTAAAACTGCCGGTGGAGAGACTAAGGTTCGTCAGTTTCGGTTCACCGGTTGTATTGTTCGTGCTGAACCAGAGGCTGTCGGATGTCCGGATTGTTTGTGTCACTCCGGTTGCAACGAGGAGTACTGAAAGGGCGAGTACGGAGAGTACGTGTTTCATTATCGATTCTCCTCCTTTCTGGCCGGACTCAATTCAAGGAACTGGAGCGGCTCCTGTATCGGACCTGCGTCTCGATACTGCCAGATCGATCCCCACACCTGAGCGAAGAAATTGACTCCCCAGACGACGATGCTGTCGAGTTTTCCCGGCCCCGAATACGTGATTGAGATCTGTACTGTCGGGCCCGGGCTGGGATTCGTCGCTGTCACGACGGGGACGCCTCCCTTATAGCCGAGAAGGTGGATCGAATTTGACCCTCCCGTCGGCTGGAAGTTCCCCGTCATGCCGTTGATCACGCCTCCGTTGAATGCGCTATCGAGCACAAAAACCATCGCTCCCGGGAATACACCTATCTGCCCGCTGTTCCTGAAGTATTGTGTAGCCGTGGCGGATCCTGAGAACGTGAAATACTCACTT
Organism: uncultured Chlorobiaceae bacterium; assembly: GCA_964512655.1. Classification (GTDB taxonomy): domain Bacteria; phylum Bacteroidota; class Ignavibacteria; order UBA10030; family SZUA-254; genus VBOC01. The sequence goes on from CAZEJT010000016.1 coordinate 1,925, forward strand.
TGATCACAGAGTCGCACAAACGTCTTCCCGTACGGAGTGCTTGAAGTGGACGTGTCGGAATAAATCTTGACAGTGTCCTTGCACGAGGGCGGCGGCGTACAGACGGGGCCGTTCGGGAAATCAGCATAGCCGAAATAAGGAGGCTTGGCAAGACCGTCCGCCCCGTTGGCAGCTTGTGTGTAGAATACGCCTTGCGGACCGAATCTGTATGATCTCCCCCCGGTTCCTCCCTTGCCATTCGTGTTGGCTCCGCCCCCTCCAGTCCCTCCTGTCCCTCCCGTTCCCGATGCGTTCTCACCCGGAGCCGGATGCCGGTCGACCTTGACCCAACCGTTTCCCCCGTCTCCCCCTTTTACAGTAGTCAGCCACACACCGATCGCGGATCCTCCATTCCCTCCGTTCGCAATTGTATTCATTCCATCGAATCCTCCGAGGCACGTGGCGCTCCCCGATATGTGCCGGAGGATCGTATTCTGCACATCGGCGGGAAGCCTATCGGCCCGCGTCGCGAACCAGACGTAACAGAGCCCGTGCTTTCCGCACTCCGCAAATGCATTTCCACCTTTTCCTGCGGCAACGTACCGGCAATCCGCGCAGTTGCCGCCGTTCCCTCCGGTGGCGGTTGCATCGCCTCCATTTCCGCCGACCGCACCGCCTGTGAAGACCACTTTGTATGCGGAATCATAGCAGACGGTTTGTGCAAGGTAGACGATCCCGCCCCCGCCGGTGCCTCCCCGCCCACCTTTTGCATACGCGTTGCATCCATTCTTGCACGGAAGGCCGTTAGCGCCGGTGGCGGTAGCATCCCCTCCATCCCCGCCGTTACCAAGGGTGATTGTCGTCGTGCCGCAGAAGACGACCTTCCCGAGAGGAGTAAGGAAGCCGAGGGAGCCCGCGTTTCCGCCCCGGCCTCCGATCGCCTCCGCGTCGCATCCGCCAATGTCCATATCTGCTGTGCCGTCCCCTCCGTCTCCGGCCGTGAACGTTGAGTTACAGACAACCATCAGGCCCGAGAGCGATGCCAACACACAGGAATTTCCGTCAAGGCCGCGATGGCCGGGAGTCATCGGCGGGGTCCCCGTCGGTCCAGTCGGCGCCGCCCCGTTCAGTATGACGGTGGCGTTTGTGGCCCCGTAGGTGAACTGGCCGATTGCAGTGTACTTCAGATTCCCGAAAGCCGTCAGACCGCCGGAAGTGACCGCCCCGGGCGGAGGAGTATAGCCGGGCGAGCAATAGGTGGCGCATTCGGGACAGTGCGTCGAAGCCATGTCAGGACCTGGAGGCGGTATCACGGCATGTTTCGCAAGCTCATGCGGCGGAATAAGCGAAGCAAGATTCGGGAAGACATCGGATGGCGCAAGGGGATAATTGACGGTGGTTGAGCTCCCTTCGAATTTGATGTAGACACTCATCTGGGAGGTGAAGGTTGTATCGTGCCTGTAGCAGACGAGGAAAACCTGTTTGTCGCCCGGGCCGTCGAACGTGTGCATGGGCGAAAGGGCGGTGGATGAATCTCCGTCGTTGAAATCCCACCGAAGTGAATCAACAGAGGCAACATCCGCGGTGAACTGGAACGATGCGCCGGCGCTTCGAATCAGCGAGTCGGAGACGAAGGGCGACATCGATCCCTGGAACCGCTCACTCGGAACTTTCAACGTGAGGGAGGCCCGCGAAGTATCACCACCGGAGATCACTTTAAGGTAGGGTTTGAACACCCCGCTGGTGAGATACGTATGCGGCACCGGGGAGGACGGATTGAGGACACTATCGCCGTCTCCGTAATAAAGGATCGTGCTTACCGAGCTGCCGAGCGGAAGATCCTTGGTGATAAAGCTGAATTGAGCCATGGTCGGCGATGTGTAACTCATTTTCAGATTGCAGACTGGAGCGATATTGCTGCTGTCCTCTTTCGTCCCGAAGAACACAACCGTGTCGGACGGGGCCGGTGGTGCGTACCAGGGATCACCAACGAAGACCTTCCCCGAGGCTGCGAATGTCCCCTGAGGCTCGGTTGGCTTCCCACCGAAGACCATATTGCCGGCCGATCGGATAACAACTCTCCCGGGATTGGGATTCGGCGCGGTGCAGCTGTCTATGAAGTTGCCCAGAATCTTCAGAGGTCTGTACTGAGAGTGATGATTGATGATAATGGGGATGCAATTCCCCTTGAGAGTCCCTGTCGTATCGATGAGAAACATGCCGACTACGTTAAGTGTCACTGAATCCTGATACGTAACTTTTACGCCCGGCGGGATGATGTAATCATAATACCAATACGTTCCCGTGGCCAGTGTCGTATCAGAAAGCGGATGGAAGGTCGGATAGCAGAGCGGAGGCGGTCCGCCGTTGAAAAGATAGTTGGCCAGGTACGTAATGTCCATCGTATCGACGTTCGACGAAGCATCCAGGTCGGCCTTGGAAAGAGTTGGCGGCGGGGGCCCCGCGAACTTCAGATAGTTGATGAGATATGTCAGATCCGCTATATCGACCTTCCCATCGCCGTTGACGTCGCCGCAGAGATACGGAGTCTGTGCGGTTCCGCGAACGATAAAAGCGATAGATAAACTTCCTGCCAGGATGCAAAGTCGCAGCGCTCGCTTCATAGCGGCTCTCCTCAAAGAGTACCTATGGGATTACGGTTGCCGAAATTGATTATCCCTTCATCGCGTGAAATTCAGTCCGATATGTAATAACGTCAAACGGTATGATGGTGACTGGATAAGACTTGAATCAGGGGCAGGAACTACAGGGCGGACTTTGTGAGGCCTGAGGGGGTAAAATGCTATTGAAGAGCAACCTGCGGACATGTTACTCTCTGCCTGAGATCATCACCCCCGAGATGATCGGTGAAGGTAGGTAGGAATTCTATTATTGTCAAGTCATCATATTGCGGCCTGATTGGTGGTTGCGTTTTGGCGGAATTTGGGTATTACGGGGAAATATGCGCCGGGTTCCTAAAAGGCTCTGATCCGCATACCGCGCGCGTCTTTAAGCGTGGTGCCGGCCTCCTTAAACACGATTTCTGCAGGGTCGAAATTGACCCCTCCGTTTGGGGCCACGAAGTCCGAGAGGCTTTGGGAATTCTTCGCGGGATAACCCGTCTGAAGAAAACCTGACGTCCCGCAGCACTTGTCGGCACTCTTCACCAGGAATTTCTGATACCCCTGCGTCGTAAATGCACTGCGGTCTCCGATCTCGAATGACCACAACCGTCTGAACAGCTTTGGAAAGATCACGGGAGGCTTTTCATCCTTCTGTTTCGAGTAGGAAGGATCGTTCCTGGGATGCGTGAGGGAACGATCCAGTGCAGACATTCTCTTGGAATAGAACTTCCAGATTTCCAGTTTTTTGTTTTTTGCTTGGTCCGCGAGGCTCTTAATGGTTGTAATCTCATTCGGGGTCATTGAATTGTAGAACGCAGGAAACGCGTACCCGTTTTTCACCAGCCACTGATTGACGTTCTGCGACTTGCCGCCCTTTTCTCTGATCACGACATCGCCCACGCACCTTCCGTACTTGTCGAAAACATCATTGGGGAAATTGACCAGCGTGAATACTTCGCACGCCATAGTGGTTCCGGCGGCATTCCCCTTGAGATAGTCATAGAGCGCCACCGTGGACGACTCACCCATATGCTGGCGGAAGAGGGGAGTACCGGTATCATAGTGTAATTCCGGGGCGTCGATACCCTGAAGCCGCATGTTGATCATACCCTTGCTGTCGATCACCGGCTTAAACTTTTTGGCGACGGTGCCGTTCTTGTTCTTGACGTTGTGGAAAAAGCCGGCCCTGGACAGGACCGTGGTCTTCCTTGTATCACCCGCGGGAGACATGAATGTGACCGACTGGGGATCGATTTTTACTTTGACCGTATCGGCGTCGGAATCATACCGGACGCCGGCGAGAACGTTCTGCGGCCAGAACTGGTTCAGGTCGATTGTGCCTTTGAATGAAAGCTTGCCTCTGCTCATTGGTATTCATCCTTAATGTTGAGATAACTGTGGGATCAACAGAACGGCCAGAGAGGACAGATCCGGGCTCTTGCGTAAAGAAACGTAGGTTCATGGAGAGTCGTCAGGCATAACCGTTTTGCCTCTATCGCCATCTCAGATACAAATCGCTCGAGGCTCGCCTCGGCGACCTTAATCCTGTCTTCCCCGATGGATGATCCGTCGGCTCCCATTGTTTGGATGCCTCCCCGGATGAATGACCTGAGGTAGGTTTCACAGACGGGTGCGAGTTGAAATCCGAGCAAATCAACTCTTTCTAACGCCGTTTTCCGGAGACGGAGTTCAACGTCCTGCAGAGTTAGCGCTGGGGGCATCGACCTGTTCGAATATGTGCGACTGTACCGATGCTGCAAGAATTCGCCTTCCCAGGTGTGCCCGCGACCCGCCCCTCCGATCCTGCATAATTCGGAGAAGCGGGCCCCATCTAATCCACCCGATGCGAGCATTGGGCTGCAACCTCCCTGCCCGTATCGCCAGCGGGCACTGAGCGAGAATCCACCATATTGCTGACTTCCAGGAACGTGTCGTCCTGAAATCCGCCCTCCCAAGCGTTGGGAGAATTGATACCGAAACCCTGCCGGACATGCAATACGCAATTCACGCAATATCGCCTCCGTATTTATACGTAGTCCCTCCCCTCACCCCGGCTAATCCTTCAACCTTGACAATCTGGGCTGAAATTTCTAATTTCTGAACGATGCTGCGATCAGGGGGAGGTGCCTTCCGTCGGGGCCAGGCGCTCGGTATCCGATTCTGTCTTCCTAATGGAACAGGACTACGCTCATGGAGGAACATTCACCCCGGCCGAAGATACGCGTCCTTCTGGCCGACGATCACCCCACCGTCCTTCTTGGGCTGAAAGCCTATCTTTCGGCCCAACGCATCATTGAGGTGGTGGGCGAGGCAAGCAGCGGGAAAGAAGCCCTGGAGCTCTGCCGGAGTCTCCTGCCTGATGTGGCGATTCTGGATATCGGGATGCCCGAGATGAACGGGATTGAGGCGACTCTGGCTATACAGAAGGAATTCCCCGATATCAGGGTGATCATCCTCTCGATGCACGATGAAAAGGAGTATGTGCATCAGTTCCTGCGCTGCGGCGCCTCTGCCTATGTCCTTAAGAAATCTCCCCCCGGCGAATTATTGCAGGCGATCGAATCCGTCATGAAATCCGGCGCCTATTTCAGCCCCCAGATCGCCGACATGCTTCTAAAGGAGCACCGGACGCCCGTTGCGGTTAAGCCTGAACCGTCACTCACGAAGAGGGAAGAAGAGGTCTTAAAGCTTGTCGCAAAGGGCAAGTCGACAAAACAGATCGCGGATGTGCTGGACATCAGCGAGCGAACTGTGTCAACATACAGGCAGGTTCTCATGCAAAAATTGGGCGTACACGGCGTCGCGGAGCTCACCCAGTACGCCGTTAACCGGCGATTGATTTAGCGCGAAAAAGATCAGGCCTACGTACTTCTACCGATCCCTGACTGCAGAGATAGCGTATTGATTCCCCGGGCTTCTTAAGGTAGATTCATCAACATCCACCGAATTCCTATCCATAACCATAAGGAGCGGATCGCATGGCTTATCCAACGAGAGGCAGATTCATAAGTAAGCCCGAGGCAGACACGCTTATAAATTCCTTCAAGTCGGACCCATCCTATTATCACGGAGTCGATGGGGGATTCTACGGAAGGGAATTGATCCAGAAACTCCTGGATCAACCCGGATGTGATGGGATCAGATACTATCATGGTCTTGGACCCGATGCTGACGACGGCGGTAAAATCAAACACACGATTGTTCTGGTTGGCGAGGACGCCGATCGCAACCTCCTCACCGGGATGATCCTGGAATACGGGCCTTTTTGTCCCCCGTGGTGTCCTCTAGGCGCGGGATTGGGTTCTTAAGAAGAAAAGGGAAATCGTGACCGCTGCCTGGTGGTACTATTACATTCTGCAGTACTGTCCCTTGATTCCCCTGCTTGCGGGGGCGCCCAATTTTAAGAAATTGGACCCCCCGCTCAGGGTACTCCTCTATTACACAGCGCTCTCGCTTCTCCTGACGATCGCCATGACCGTCATCGCGCTCCACAGGTTGAATAACCTCTGGCTTATGAATTTCTCGGAACCGGTGGAGTTTGCTATGCTTCTCTGGATGTTTCAGTGCTGGGAATCCGATTCACGGCTTCGAACGCTGATCAGATCCCTGATCATCCCATATCTCCTCGCCTGGTTCTATGAGGTGATCGCCGGCGGCAGGTGGTTCGGGTTTACCACGTACGCCCGCCCCATCGAAGGGATTGTCCTGACATTCGTCGCATGCCTCACGATCTATCGCGTCAACAGGAATCTGAATGAGCCGATCACCGACAAGCCCTCCTTCTGGGTCAGCGCGGGGACCCTTCTGTACTACGGAGGCGTGATCATCATCGATCTCGTGAGTGAAAGCCTGCTTGAGAAATCCGATGAGACCCTCAGGCAGGTTCTGCTCCTTCAGGTGACATTGAACTTCTTCTCCCAGATCTTGTACCTCATCGCATTTCGGAGCAAGATCAAAGGGTCTTCGGCCGGCGTGGAGGAAGCGTTGGCATAGCGGCCTCCCATGGAGAATACATTATGGCTCATCGTCACGGGAACACTGGTGATGGTCACCTTCGCCGGGTTCTTCATAGCGACTGTGATTGTCAATCAAAAACGATACATCAGAGTCCAGAATGAAAAACTCCGCGAGAGTATACAACTCCAGCAGGTCCTTCGTGAGAGGCCTCGTCACATCATCAAGGCACAGGAGGAGGAACGGCGGAGAGTGGCGCGGGACCTGCACGACGGCATCAGCCAGATGCTTTCATCCATCATGTATAAGCTTCACGCCATCAAGACTCACCTCTCAACCGAGAACGGAGCGATCAGAGTCGAGGTGGCCGTGCTCGCAGATACGGTAACGGGCGATTGCGAGAAAACGCTCGACGAACTGAAGAGAATCGCTCACAATCTCCGGCCAAAAATGTTCGACGAATTGGGCTTTCATGCGACGGTAAGGACCCTGCTGGACGATTTTTCGAGGCGAACCGGAATAAACGTCGAGTATGCCTCGGGGCAGGGAGACTCCGAAGAGCCGGCGTCGATTCCCCAGGAGATCGGGCTCGGATTGTTCCGTATCCTCCAGGAGGGGCTCACGAACATCGAAAAGCATGCGAAAGCCACATCGGTGATCGTGACTTCCTCCACCGACAGAGAGATGTGCAGGATGACGCTCACGGATGACGGGCGGGGGATCGATCGGGCACAGCCGGCTCCCTCTCAGTCGAACGTAATCAAATACCAGGGCCTCGGGCTGCTTTCAATGAGGGAGCGGGCCGAACTCCTTGGCGGCAGATGCGATATCCTGCCGAACGAGCCCGCCGGGACGAGGATCGTCGTTGAAATTCCGGTTCGGAAGGAATAAAGGGCGCGAAGCATGGGGGGAGTCAATACACAGGAATCCGTGCGGCAATCAATCATTTACAAGGATCCCCATGAAACTGATTACCCTCATAGTCGCATGCGCCATTACACTCCGTCCCGATGGAGCTGTCGCTCAGCAGCTCACGCCCGAAGTCACGTCGTGGATCCTTAACACCACCGGAGCCACCGGCTACGCAGGGATCTCCGCCGACGTGCAGCAGGTGCAGTACTCCGCATCCTACGTGTACGTCCACTGCACGGATATTCCCGATTATTCGATCGGTCCCTGGCCGGGAAATCCCAACACGCCGTCGAACCAGAATTTTGTCTACAAGATCGCGCGGTCTCCCCAGGCCAATGCGGGCACACCCACTGCGGCGCCGTTGGGACACATCGGGGTCCTCATCAACGGCGTATCGATTTTCAATGCTCTCGATGCCCGCTCGTACAACAACCAGAACATCTGGCATCAGAACGCCGAGACTGTCGAGGGTCCTTCCTTCGATGCGTGCGGCGGACACCCGGCGCCCGGGGGCGAGTACCACCATCACGTTCCTTCGAAATGCCTGATCCAGGACGATTCCACTCGGCATTCCCCGGTTGTTGGATTTGCCTTTGACGGCTACAACGGCTCGTACCAGCGGGCGGATACGCTCGCACCATTCGGCGGTTACTGGGTCAAGCTCGATCGGGACGGGCAGCTGATTCTCAACACCCATGCTCTCGCGGGGACGGCCGGCCGGATTCGCATCGTGGATAAGGGGGAACCTCCGCCCCGGGCGGAACACCCCTGATTTGAACCCGCCGATGGAGGTTCGCCACCGTGAGGCGGACCTCGGAGACCGTCGGGGGACTTGAATACGCCTCAGAATACCGGTGTAGGAACGGATCCCCATCCGCTGCCAGCCGGCGTGTCCTTCACCTGCACGATCTCTCCCGTGTGAAGGTGCACGTCGACAAAGAACCGTGGTATGCGCCGGACATTCATACCGAAATCGTCTTGCGGGGAGTTCATCGTGCCCCGCTCTTCACCTACCTCAACGATGATCACTCGCCTCTGCATCATCGGAAGAGCATACATTTCGGGCCCGTGCTTCATCCCCGCCACCGCATGGTGCGAATGGCCTCCTGTGAGGTGAGCGAAGGGATGCAGTATGTACTCGGTGATCATGCCTATTGTTTTGTGCTGCTCGAAGAGTTTCCATTCCTCGCCGGTATTGGCAATCATCCCCTGCATCACGTAATCTACCGGCATGAAATAGGCGAGAAGCCTGCCGCTTGACGCTGATTTGATCGCTCGTACTCGCGCGGAGACCGATGAATCCGCAAGCACTCCCGGCATAAGATCGCTCACCTGTTCTGAGTCATCGGATGAAATCGGAAGAACATCCACACCCGAAATCTCCTCTATGGGAAGACTACTCACAGTGTAGGCGCGCAAACCGAATCCACAACCCACCAGTAGGAGCAAGAGGACCACGGCTATCCCTGCGACCCTCGCTGCACGCTCATCTCCTGATGTGGGCGCGGCGCCGATCCGATTCCGGTGGCTCAGCCGGGGGAAAAACATTCCCACCCGCTCAAGGTATTTCCCGTAACTCTCGCCATAGCGGTTAACCATGCGCCTTTCCTCATCTCTCGCGAGGACATAATAGAGGAGGAACATGACGGCCAGAAGAACCAGGGTCAGCATCCTCGGCCACATGATCGCGAGTCCCAGCCCCGCAATGGCGAGCGCGGTGTACTGGGGGTGGCGAATGATTCTGTACAGGCCCTTCTCCGCTGCCCCCCACTTTCTGAGCTTTCCATAGTAGACCTGCAGGGCACATAGCAGAAAAATGGCGATACCCGCAAGAAAGAAGACCGAACCGGCGACTCGGATCGCGGTCAGAACATCGTTTGGCGGAACGATCATGTGAGGAAGAAAAAATGCTGTCAGCCACCGGGTTGCCGGTGACTGATTTAGTGAGAGAAGAACAGGGTTAAATACTGAATAGAAAAACGCAGCAAACGGACTTATCATGATGACGATTTCGAGAGCGGCCACGAATGCAAGTACGATGGCTCCCCTCGCCGTAATCTGGCGCAGCATAGAGAGTCCCTTTTCAATTAGGTTGATTGAAGGAAAAGGACGCGGCGCATGTGCGTCGCATCCGTGAGAATCACCTTGATTGGGCTAAAGGGGCCTAAATCCTGAGGACGCTCTGGGCTATAAAAAGCGGGGGGGAGGAGCTGGGTTCGATGTGCTGAGGTACGGGGAAATCCAGTACGGCTGCGGGAGAAACCGGGTGAGAGATCAAAGCATGGACTTCAACAGACTGCACCTTTTTATCGCCCTTCTCAAAGATATCGAGCGATCTGCTCAATACTGTTCGCACGGGGCATGATTGATTCCCCCTGATTCCTGATGAGGCGGGGCACGTTGTCTGATCCGATCCTCGTTCTCTGCAGCAGCAGGATCGTACAGGGTCGGAATGGACCCGGCCGGATGCACAGCCGTATCTTCGCATGCTCTGCTGCCTGCTCACACACTTGATGGCTGCGAGGGCAGAGTCGGCCTGTGCATAGAAAAACACGAGAATGAGCAGGTACGCGAACGGTCGGCGGCTCATGTTTTCGCTACTTCAGGATGAGCTCTCTGCGGAAGGTATCAAGGTTCTTGGCTCTCATTCGTACCATGTAAACACCCGCAGCCAGTCTTCCCGTTCCAATCGTCACATTCTCCTGATTCGGCGATACGTGGATGCTCTGGGCGCTTATCCTCTGCCCCAGCATATTATAGAGATCGATGCTGGCATCGCCCACAGGCTCGGTAAACGCGATCGTCAGATTGGCCCCGCTCCGCGCGGGGTTTGGGTAGATCGTGATCACTTCGGGCTTCTTTCGCCGGCGCGACTCCTTCACCGATGTCACCTGGCCGTTAAAGTATTTTTCGGCGAGCGCGAACGCATCGATGCCGATCTTCCTTCCCATCAGCCGGCCGGGCATGTCGTCCACCGGCGGATGAATTCCTCCCCAGATTCTCGAGAGGCTGCACTGATCTGCCGCGTCGCGGTACGTCGCCCATTCAAGCGTCACATCGACGCTTGGGCCGTCTTCAAAGACGAGATACTGGTTTCTTGGCGCCAGGAACTCTCCCATCCCGCCCGGAAAGTATTCATCGCCGGTGAAGGCAGTGAGGAGCTCCGCCGAGGCGCGTGAGTACGTGGAATGGCCGGAAGTATACCCTGCAAACGGGGGAGTTACAAAGGTCGGCCGTTGGTACGGCCACCACCGTTCCGCGAGAATCCAGCCCACATCCGCTACCTGTGTTTTTGGGTCCGTGATCGAGTCGGGGCCCTTCCATGCAAGGATCTTAATCTTGTTCACGTTTGAATCCAGCACCCCCGCCAGCGAATCACCGTGATGTACCATTTCGATGAACCCCGGAATCAGCGGAATTCCTGCCGCGGAATAGTGAGGGAGGGTCGAATCACTGCATTGCCCGCGACCCGCCATCCAGCGGATGGCAGAAATGGGACGTATGGAATCGTACCAGCCCTTAATACCCCAGCAGGTGATGGCTGCATCGTGAACAGCCCCCCCGAGGGCGAAGTAGGCCTTTACATCCCACTCCAGATCATCGAGGATCGGTCCCTCCCCTTTGAACCTATGCTGTCCCACCGTGTGGTCGCTCACGTAATTCAGAATCGTGAACCAGTGGCCGGGAGGCGTCTCGGAATTTGGACCGTCGGCCCAGAACTCGGCAAGAACACGGGTGTAATCTCCTCGCGGAACGAATTCCGGAAGATAAGGAAGGCCCGTGCGGGGATTCATCGTTCGTCCTGTTCCGATGTCGCCGCCTTCCTGAAGATTGTAAAACGTCCTCAAGCTATCCTGGGTTGTGGGGAGCGAGGGGATATTTCCGATCGAAGCCGGAGAGATGTCCCACATGACCGTGTCGGCGGCTTTCAAATGGGAAGACCAGACTGAGACGAGGGAGTAAGCCCATTTATAGAGAAGGCTCTGATCACTCGTGGGATGGAGCGTGTCAAGCAACGGAGGCGGGCCCGGATCATGGTAGACCTGGTAATCATACCCTCCGCGGTTGTGAATCGTCCTGTCTGCAGGGGCAAGAGCAAACGGCGTAACGGCTCCCCATTCGGGCGTCACGAATTTGGTGACGCCCCCCGGGATCACATTGCCGTTTTGGTCGATGAAGACCGTGAGCGCAAGCGGCTGCCACCGGTTTGGATCGACCAGAACTGAATCGCCTGGAAACTTGACTATCAGGGGAGGATTGACGGGCGAATAGTATTGATACGCGTAGCCGTTTTGCTCATTGGAACCGTCCTGTAGACCGAAGTTGATTGTGGTCTGTCCGATATAGTTGCCCAGCGCCGCCGCCGATCCGGTCGAATAATCTATGGACGTGAATGAGGTGTCGTAGCCGAGGTGCAGCATGAGCGAATCGAACCAGGCGATGGTGTTCGCCGCTCCGGGAGAGCCCGCGAATCGATGCTTCAGGAGGCGATACGCGGCATAGCTGATCGCAGTGTCGCGAGCGGCATGGATGTCGGCCGGTTGGCTGATCCCCGAAAATGGAACGCTGTATCCTCCGACCGTTTTTCCGAGGAGAAACGTCTTAGCCACCGTGTCAAAAGCCGCCCATGCATCGTACATGACAACCGATGTGTGGAACAGGTTGCGTGCGTGGACGGTGGGCCGGGCAAGGTCATGCCTGATGGCGTTGAGCAAGGCCTCGTTCCACTGCCGGGCGACTGATTGCTGGGAATGTGCTTGGAGGGGCAGGGTAAGCACCGCAATCCCCGCAACCCAGGAGGCAAAACTGCGTTTCATGGAGGTTTCTGATGGACACTAATGCTGCAATTTCAGAGTACCGATAAAATCTCTAAAAGGCAATAGAAGTTACGCGCTGTGCGCGAAACAACTTCGACACCCCCTCCGTATCCAGGATGTTGGCCCGCATCGTGAATCGGCTTGCCTGTACGTGGACGATTTTGTAGATTGATTCCCTCTGATCCGGAGACGATGGCCGCCGGGCGCGGGAATCTCACTCCAGGATCGACAAGCTTTTTCAGATGTCTCAGCGGCGCTGTTGCGCCACATTCCGGGAGGTTCAATTTCTTTCTAATCTAAGGAGACGCGCATGCGCAGAATCCTGATCCAGCTTACCGTGCTATCCGCACTGACCGCTCCACTGAGGGGTCAAACCGCGGATGAGATTATCGCAAAGTTCATTAAAACCGTCGGCGGCTCTGAAAAAATCGCCGCCGCCACCACTCTCATACGAACCGGCAAGTTCATGGGCGGCGGGGGATTTGAGGCCGCGGTCCGGGATGAAAACAAGAGGCCCAATCTTGTCAGACAGGAATTTTCCATTCAAGGGATGACCGCCATTACTGCGTACGATGGAAAGACCGGCTGGAGGATCTCGCCTTTCGGCGGGAAGAAAGACCCCGAACCGCTCGGTGAGGAGCAGTTGAAAAGCATTATTGAGGATTCGGATTTCGACGGACCACTCGTCGATTATAAGGCCAAGGGGAACAAGGTGGAATTCGTTGGCCTCGAGCCGGTCGAAGGCACTGACGCTCTGAAACTGAAGGTGACGCTCGCAGACGGCGATGTCTGCTTTTACTTCATGGATACGGACTACTACGTACCGATCAAGATCGAAACGAAGAGAATGGTGCGTGGAGCCGAGCGCGAATATGAAACGACACTCGGCGACTACAAAGAGGCGAACGGCTGGTATCTACCCTTCTCTGTAGAGACAAACGTGAAGGGCAGTCCGAACAAATCGACCGTCACCTACGAGGCTATACAGGTGAACGCGTCGATCGACAACAGCCGCTTCGCGAAACCAGCTGTTCCAGCCGGCCCGACCTCAAAGTAAAACGATTCCAAAAGAGGATGCCCCAATGAATACACTACAAACACGTTTGATTCTGATTGCCCCCATCTGCGCCCTGCTGCTTGCAGGAACGTCGGTAAAGGGACAGGACATTCCGTCACGGCCGTCGATCGACGCGCAGACCATCTCCGGTCTGGGCGCACGCAACATCGGTTCTGCCACAATGAGCGGCCGGATTGCCGCGGTGGATGCGGTGAAGGAAGGCAAGCGTCTTACCGTCTACGTCGGCTCTGCGAGCGGGGGCGTTTGGAAATCTGTCAATGGCGGGACCACATTCAAACCGGTCTTCGATAAGGAGCCGGTTCAATCGATCGGCGCCGTCAAAATCGACCCCGCCAATCCGAAAACGATCTGGGTCGGCACGGGAGAGTCGTGGGTCCGGAATAGCGTATCCGTCGGAGACGGCATCTATAAGTCCACAGACGGAGGGGAGAATTGGACAAACATGGGATTGAAGGGATCCGAGAGGATAGCCAAGATACTGGTCGACCCAACCGATTCCAAAACGGTCTATGTCGCTGTTCCCGGGAAACTCTGGAGCGACGGCGATGAGCGGGGGGTCTATAAGACCACAGACGGCGGACAGACGTGGAAGAATATCCTGAGAGGTTCGAACGCCTCCACGGGCAGCTGCATGATTGCAATGGACCCGAAGAACCCCGGGACAATCTTCGCGGGCATGTGGGATTTCCGGCGGAAGGGTTGGACGTTCCGATCAGGCGGGGATAGTGCGGGGGCGGTGAGCGCGAGCGGGCTCTTCAAAACCACGGACGGCGGGGCGACGTGGTCTGATCTTACGCCGATTACGGCAAAGGGGCTCCCGGAGAAGCCCTGGGGACGCATTGCGGTCGCGGTAGCACCCTCAAAACCGTCGGTCGTCTATGCGTTCATTGAAGCGGAGGTGCCCAAGAACGGTTTGTACCGGTCAGACGACGGCGGGGCAACGTGGCAGGCGCTCGACCGGAGCCAGGCGATGATCTGGCGGCCCTTTTACTTTGCCAATCTCATCGTGGATCCTAAAGACGAGAAGAAGATCTATAAACCGGATGGGTCCATGATCATGAGCACCGACGGGGGGAAGAGCTTCAGCAACATTTCCGGCGGGGCGCATGGCGACTTCCACGACGTCTGGATCGACCCCGATAACACGGATCACATTATCACCGGAGACGACGGCGGGCTCTGGTACTCCTACGACGGAGCAAACCGGTGGTGGAAGGCCGAGAACTTGCCTATCTCCCAGTTCTACCATGTGAGCGTCGATATGGACAATCCGTATCACGTATACGGCGGGCTGCAGGACAACAGCTCATGGGTCGGCACGTCGGCATTTCCCGGCGGGATCGAAAACAGTCAGTGGGAGAACATGTACGGGGGTGACGGATTCTGGATGTGGGCGGATCCGTCGGATCCGGATTACATCTATGCGGAATCTCAAGGCGGGAATATCGGGAGAGTAAACAGAAAGACGCATGAAGGCCGCGACATACAACCCCTCCCCGGCTACAAGGAAGGAAAGCTTCGCTTCAACTGGAATACACCGATCTACGTGAGTCAGGCCCAGAAGGGGACGGTCTATATCGGCTCTCAATTCCTGTTTCGAACCCGGGACCACGGCCAGACGTGGGACAGAATCTCCCCCGATCTGACGACGAACGACCCCGAGAAACAGAGACAGGAGCAATCGGGCGGCGTTACGGTCGATAATTCAGCCGCGGAAATGCATACGACAATTTATTCCATCTGCGAATCACCTCTCAATCCCGCGATCATCTGGGCCGGGACCGACGACGGCAACGTGCAGGTAACGAGAGACGGCGGCGGCAAATGGACAAACGTCGCAGGAACTATCCAGGATTTGCCGAAGAACGCCTGGGTTTCATACATCGATGCGGGCCATTTCAACGAGGGGACGGCGTACGTAACGATCGATGTTCACACCTCCGGCGACATGCGGCCATACGTCTATAAGACGAACGACTACGGCAAGACGTGGACCCGCATCATGGGGGAGGGGACGAATGTTCGCGGGTATGCCCATGTGGTCAAAGAAGACCTTGTCAACAAGGATCTCCTCTTTGTCGGAACCGAGTTCGGGCTGTGGGTCTCGCTCGACGGCGGAAAACAATGGGTTCAGTATAAGGGCAGCGAATTCCCCGACGTTGCAGTCCGCGATCTGGCGATCCACCCCCGCGATAACGATCTCGTGATCGCGACTCATGGACGCGGCATATGGATCATTGATGATATCACTCCCCTCAGGGCGCTCACTCCGGAGACCCTGGCCAAGGACGCAGGGTTCATCACGGCGCGCCCGACGGTGCAGATGCTCTCGGCAGGCGGCGGCTGGGCGGAGGGCGATGCCACCTTCTCGGGCGATAATCCGCCGGAGCAGGCTGTGATTACGTACTACCAGAAGAAGCGCCATATTTTCGGCGATCTCAAGATCGAGGTGCTCGATGAGAACGGAAAAGTGGTGGGCACAATCCCGAGCAGCAAACGGCGAGGTCTCAGCCGTGCGCTCTGGTCTATGAGGATGAAAGCTCCGAGAGTTCCAACAGCGGCGACCGCGGCGTTCGGTGCAGCCTCCGGTCCGCGACTTCCCGCCGGAACGTACACGGTCAGGATGACGAAGGACAAGCAGGTGTACACGACGAAGCTCACCGTGATACCCGATCCGCGCACGATCCACACCGCGGAGGACAGAAAGGCGCAATTCGATCTCTCGATGAAGTTGTATGACCTCCTCGGCGACATGACCTTTACGGTAGATCAGATCAACGGCGTCCGCAAAGGGCTCAATGAGAGAGCATCGAAGCTTCAGGCCGGAGATCCGCTCGCTCAGAGCCTTCAAAAGGCATCAGCAAGCGCCGATGTGATCAGGAAGAAGATTGTCGCGACAAAGGAAGGCGGGATGATCACCGGGGAGGAACGATTGAGAGAGTACCTGACAGGCCTCTACAGCAGCGTCTCCGGTTACGACGGGCGGCCCTCGCAGATGCAGGTGATGCGGACGGATGCGCTGAAAAAGGAACTGGCCGATGTCGCCAACGAATTCACCACATGGTGCAACGGGGAGCTGCCCGGAATTAACTCGCAGCTGAGTCAGAAAAACCTGGACCCTGTGAAGCAACTCACGAGGGAGGAATGGGAGAAGACGAGCTCGCAGAAGTAACGCGGCTCAGTAGACGCAGCGGAAGAGCGCTCTGTCGAGGTTAATCGTGCTCGTCTCGTGAGCCCCGCGGCTTACGACGAGGTTGAGAGCGACATAGTCGTTGCATGCCGCAGGCACGGACTGCAGAGACGATTCGAGCTTGACGAGGCGTACGGTGTCTCGCTCCCCTGGGTCCAGCCGCCCGTCCCACGCGGAGGCGAAGAACACGTCACCGAGGGGCTCGCCCGATGAACCCTTCAGAACTACTGCCTGCGGGATGCTGACACCGCTGATGGTCTCCGTTCTGCTTATATTCCGGAGGACTAGCACAATCCGGCAAAAAACGGGGTCGGGAGGAACCATCGGCATCAGGTTTGCCCCTATTTCCTGGCTGAGAGTCGTCACCTCAAGATTGTGCAGCGATCCCGGAGGCGACATCGTTACGGTGGTCTTGCACCCTGCGACCGAGATTGCCGCAAGCAGGATGATCCCTCCCAGTGCGATCGGATATTCCTTCTTCATCGCAGCACCATAAGTTTTTTCGTCGAAGTATATCGCCCCGCTTCAAGCCGGTAGTAGTACACTCCGGAGGCAATCCCCCCCGCCTCGAACTTCAGTTCGTGATGGCCGCGCGGTTTTTCTCCTTTTTCAAGCACCTCAACGACGCGACCGAGCAGATCGAACACCGTGAGCCTCACAAGTGCTGAGACTGGCAGATCGTACGAGATCGTCGTAGCCGGATTAAATGGGTTTGGAAAATTCTGCGCGAGTGAGAAGGCGGAGGGCATCTGGTCGTGCGCGGCCGACGTGACGTGGGAGATAGCACGCCTCCAGATTCCCTCGCTGGTCCCGGCAATGAGAACCTGCGTATCGGCCGCGAGCAGGCCAACTGCAGTCCCCGGCAATCCGTCCGAGATCGTCTTCCATGTTGTGGCCATGTCGTTCGTCGCCAGGACACTCCCACCAACTCCTGCAAAGCAATAGCCCTTCAACGCCTCGATTGTGCTGTTCACATAGAGAAGCGAGACCCCCGATAAATGGCCGGTGCTGTCGCGTGGCCATCCGACCACACTTTGAACCCAGGTCGCGCCGCTGTCTGCCGAGTAATAGACACCTTGATTCGTTCCCGCCAGAATGACGCTTCCGACGGTGACAAGAAATCCCACTCGCACTCCGGCAGGAAAGAGAAAATCGATATCAGTCCAGGTATTCCCCCCATCGATTGTTCGGTGAATCCCGTAGCCAGACCATCTGCCGCTCGTTACCGCAACGACCGTTTGCCCATGGGCGGCCAGCGTTGCTACTGAAAGGCCCATCAAACCCGCGGTATCCCAGCTCATCCCCCCATTTGTGGAACGGTAGACACCTCCCTCGTCGCCGTTAAGAATGTATAACCCTCTTCCCGCGTACAAGATCCCATTTTCACCTGAAATCGATCTGAAACCATAGTAAGGGAGGCCGGAATCAGCCTTGCTCCAGTGGTCCCCGAAATCGGTAGACACAGAAATGCCGGCTCCAAGGGCATAGAGATTGCTTTCGGCGGATTGAAACGATGAAATAGAGGCGAGCCTGGGTGTTGTGTCGATCGACCAAATATCGCCATGATCGGTCGAGCGATACATGTATTGAATGGAGCCGTTCCAGTAGTTTCCGTGGGCCATGCGGAACAGATTACCCCCGGCTCCCCCCATGGCGAGATCGACAACCATTTTCGGATACGTTGTGAAGATTGGGCGCCAGACCGAATCACCGGCGTTGAGACGAAACACCCCGGAGAAGGTCGATGCGAAGAGCCGTGCCCCTGAGGAGGAATAGGACGTCACAAACAGATCGCCCGCGGGCCCGAGAGGGAGACCCGAGTCTGCAATCATCCAGTTATTCCCCGCGTCCGTCGAACGATACATGCCATACTGAGTTCCGGCAAAGATCGCACTTTCTGAAGCGCCGAACGACCAGACGCTCAAGTAGCAACCGGAGTAGTTTGGCAGAAATCCTTTGCTGGCCCAGGTCCAAGAACCTCCTTTGTCTGTGGAGACGTAGACGGAGGCGCCGCAAAAGTCGGTTGCGGCATAGAGGCGCCCCCCCGAAAAAAGTAGACTGTTTACCCTCGGATGATGGGAAACATCGAGAGGAATGCCCGAATTGGAAGCAGCCCATCTCCCCCCGCCAATGTACCTTCTGTACACCCCGTCACTCACGCCTGCGACAAGAAAGGAGTCAACCACCACGAGCGAATTAACCGGCAATTCTCCTCCGTAGTAATCTTTCGGCAAACCGGAAGTGTCCGGCTGCCATGTATCCCCGCTGTCCGAACTTTCATAAACGCCGAATCCCGTTCCGGCGACAAGTTTGTTCTCGACCCCAATAAGACTATGAACGCCGGAAGAAGAGGGCAAACCCGCCGCAGCCAGCATCCAATCATCTCCCCAATTCGTCGAGCGAAAGACCCCGCCATCCGTCCCGGCGTAGATGATGTTCCTGTTGATGAGCAGTGTAAACGCCGAGTAGAAATTGGGCGGGAGACCCGATCTGATCTCCCTCCAGGTCGATCCCGCGTCCGTGGAACGGTAAATCGTGCCGCGGTACGCCCCGGTAAAAACTGTATCCCCTTTTATCGCCACGTTGAAAGTGGCGATGGGAACAGGGATCTCCGGGTCTTTCCCCTTCGTCCACTGTGATCTCACGGGGCCGTGATGGATGAACCACAAGACGATAAGTATCGGGTACTTCGGAAGTCTCCTCATAGATCAATTACTCACGAGCGCCTGCCGGGGGCTCAGCCCGGGACAAATAGACTCACAACGCATGACGGATCGGAAGCTGATACGCAAGAAGCTGGATTGAACGGCTCCAGCCGGGGCCATACACCGAGGGGGGCGAAACGATCTCACAACTGATCACTCCGAGCCCCGGCACAAGCACTTCGTGATACCGCTCCGGATAAATCAGGTAATCGAACGTGATGGCGCCAAGAAAAACTCCGGCCCTCGAGGCATAGACCTGCCGAAGGAGTTTGGCCGACTTCGTGATCGTTACATCTCCCCCGAAGTGAGAAGTGAACGTCGCGGTATCAGACGACGCCGGCTTGACGTACTCGAGAGAAGGTCGGCCGGCGAGCCCGGCAGGAGATTTGGTGTATTGAAGGCTGAATACGCTGTCGTTCCTGACAGAGAACTCGCGCGACCCGATTGAGGGATTGAAGACGCTCCGCAGCTGCCACCAGGTATAGCCTCCAAGGGTCCTGACACTCTCAACAACCGCTGTGACAGTGTCGACCTGAATCAAGTCTCCGGTATTGACTGAATCCACGTAGGTCCACCGATTTCCGAGCGCGAGGGGAATGAGTGCATGGGAGGATTCGAGTTGTTGGACGACGAGGCCCTCGTTACACCCTGAAACGTTCAGGAAGACAAGGAGCGACGCCGCGAGAAGGGTTGCTACTTTGCGGGGGAATATGTGCCGAATCCGGAGATGCATCTTGCCTGCCGGCGGGCGGGTGGGTGGGTGGTTCCCGAGATTCTAAGCGAAACGTACCAACTATCCGCACCAGAGTCAAGCCGGGAGGCGTCCGAGCGCTTACTCAGCGATCACGCAGTTCTCTGATTACTGTAACCCATAAAAACTATGAACCTTACGGTCGTGACAAAAACTGCGAATTGACACGCCCTCTTCTACGAAATCGACTGACCCTTGCTGAAACTTCGTATCTCCACTCCTCCCTCTTCCAGACGTTTTCTCACTCTAGCGGCAATCGAGACCGATCCCGGAGTGTCGCTGTGAATACAGACAGTATGGGCGGTCACATGTAGTTCAGTCCCGGAGCGGGTCTTGATACTCCCGCCCTGGACAATCCTGATTGCCTGCTCTGCTGCGAGATCCGGATCCGTGATCAAGGCATCCGGATGCTCCCGCGAGCGCAAGCCTCCATCCGGATCATAGAGACGGTCGGCAAATGCCTCCCCGGCAACGCGGCAGCCCATCGCCTTCCATACATCCAGCATCAATGAACCTGCAAGCCCTACAAGAATCATATCAGAGTCCCACATTCTCGCTCCCTCGGCGATGGCTAGGGCGATTTCGCGGCTTCGCGCTGCATCGGAATAGAGAGCCCCGTGCGGCTTGAGATGATCAACTTCGCAGCCTTGTGACCGCGCTATCTCGCCCAGCGAGCGGACTTGTTTGATAATCAGGTCCTTGATATCCGACGGGGAGAGCCTCATTGAAATCCGCCCAAAGTGTGGCCTGTCGGGATATCCGGGGTGCGCCCCAATTCCGGTGTTGTATTTTTTGGCAAGACGAACCGACTCTTGCATCGTCCGCTGGTTTCCTGCGTGCGCACCGCACGCGATGTTCGCAGAGGTTACCAGCCGCATCAGTTGCTCCTCCGTACCGTCCGTCAACGACCGAGCGCTTTCTCCCATGTCGCAATTCAAGTCGATCGTTGGGACGGTCATGCCCTTATCACTCAAGCTGCTTTCCCATCGTCTCAGGAAGGCGCGTCATCAACCCGGCCCCGGCGATAAAAAACGCTGAAGTCACCCCAAGCGCCGTGCCGATGCCGAATTGATCGGCCAGCGCGCCGACTGTGATCGGAGCAAGTGCACTTAGAGCCCTGCCGCCATTGAAGGTCAATCCCTGCGCGAGACCCCGCAGACGGGTGGGGAACAACTCGGCAAGCATCACCCCGAAAACGCTGAAATAACCGTGACCAAATAGTCCGATCAGCGGGCCGAGAATCAGCAGGAGCGGCTCATTCCCCGCTGCCTGACCATAGATCGGAACAAGGATTCCCGCTCCGATCAGAAATGCGATGAACACCGGGCGCCGTCCGAATCGGTCGGCGAGAAATCCGAATGCAGTGTAGCCGGCGAAGGCGCCGATCTGGACCGGTATGATCCAGCTCGATGATTTGACAATGCTCATCCCCGCTCCTCCTCGTTCGACCGGGGTCGAGAGAAACGTGGGCAACCACGTGAACAATCCCCAATATGCAAAAAGGACGACTGCAGCAAGAAACGATGCGATCAAAGTATTGTTCACATGCGGCGGTTTAAAGAGCTCCCGGAACGACGCGGAGAATGATCCGGTCGGTTGAGACTTCCAGATGTGGGGCTCGGGTACACTGCGACGGATCCATACCGTAAGGAGGGCCGGCGCGATCCCGATGAAAAACAAAACACGCCACCCATATGCCGGAAGGATTGCGGCCGCGAGAACCGCCGCGAACATATAGCCAATAGCCCACCCCGATTGCATCAACCCGACCGCCTTCGCGCGGTGTTCCGGAGGCCATGTTTCGGCAACAAGCACCGAGCCTGCAGACCACTCGCCTCCGAGCCCCAGCCCAACCAGTGTGCGCCAGAGAATCAACTCCCAGAGCGTTCCGGACGTTGCAGTCAGCGCCGTGAATACCGAGTATGTGAGAATGGAGTAGACGAGTGCCTTAGCGCGCCCGATTCTGTCTGCGAGGATTCCGAAGAGCGCGCCTCCGAAGGAAGAGGCAACGAGAGTCACCGCTGCGAGGGCCCCCGCCGATGCCGAGGAAAGGGAGAATTCCGACCGGATCGCAGTAATGGCAAATGCATAGAGCATGACATCCATTGCATCGAGCATCCACCCGAGTTGAGCCGCAAAGAGGGTCTTCCACTGCTCACGCGTAGCGGCGGCATACCAGGGCTTTGATACTTCGTGCGTCATGCCGGGATGAATGCTCGTTGCTT
Source organism: uncultured Chlorobiaceae bacterium (assembly GCA_964512655.1). Taxonomy (GTDB): domain Bacteria; phylum Bacteroidota; class Ignavibacteria; order UBA10030; family SZUA-254; genus VBOC01. Next base: position 24,160 of record CAZEJT010000016.1, read on the forward strand.
AAGCATCGACTCCTGTTCAGCAAGGATGGTTCTGGCTTGCTCGACCGAAACCAGTTTGAACTCAATCCGGTCACCCGGACGGCGTTGCGCAACGTTGTGCAGATCCGCGGAGATCACATTGGCGATCTTCGGATATCCGCCGGTCGTTTGGTGATCGACGAACAAGATAATCGGATCTCCGGCCGGGGTGATCTGCACCGCCCCCAGCGAGACCCCTTCTGTGAGTATTTCAACGCCCCCGATCGGCAGTGATGGACCCTTCAGTCTCAGACCCATTCGATCAGAATCCCTGCTGACTTCGTACTCCGACGAAGTCAATACACTCAGGGTCTCAGCGGGGACGAGTTCTGCCTGCGGACCAGGGGTAACTCTGAGAATGTGATTGTCGGAAAGAAACCCCGCGATTTCCGGACGCACTTTCATGCGCGGGATCGGTTCGTCCGAGGACGGCCTCCCAACCGCTATCTGATCGTCGCGGCGTAACGCACGACCCCTGAAGCCCCCCATCCCCGTCATCAGATGCGTCGAGGCGCTCCCGAACAGGAGCGGCACTTCGATTCCGCCGCGAACACAGAGATATGTTCGAAGGCCCCTGGTCACGTGGCCGCATTTGAGGATTTGTCCGGGTTTGATCCCGATGGTGGTCAGAGCCGGGACCCCAGTCCCGTCAAGGTCCGAAGCGATCTCTGCGCCCGAAAGCGCTATTTCACACGGCACGCCGAATTCAATTTCAGCGCCGGTGAGCGTCATCTCCAGGGCGGGGGCTCCCGGGGGATTACCCACGAGCGAATTCCCGAGCCGAAGCGAGAGTGAATCCGCCGCTCCTGCCGCCGATACTCCCAGATGAGCGAAGCCGAATCTACCGAGATCCTGAACTGTCGTGAGAAACCCGGGCGAGATGATCCGCAAGCCCTGCAATCACGTCCCCTTTCCCGAAGGGTGACCGCCTGTAATTCGGGCCTGCTCGGCGTATCGTGCCGGTGTGATCCGCTCGAACCGTACTTCGTCTCCCATCGTCAGCAGGTTCGGGCGCTCTAATGACCTGTCGAAGAGCCGGATCGGCGTTCTTCCGATGATCTGCCACCCTCCGGGTGAAGAATCCGGGTAGATCCCGGTCTGAGTTCCGGCGATCCCTACGCTCCCTGCTTCAACGCGCAATCGCGGGGAAGCGCGTCTCGGTGTAGCGATCCGCTCTGAGAGACCCGCAAGATACGGAAACCCGGGCACGAAGCCGAGAAACCTCACGGTGTATATACCTGAACTATGCACACGGACAACCTCATCGGGTGTGAGAGCAGTGTGGCGGGCAACCTGCTCGAGGTCAGGTGCGAACTCGCCTTCGTAGCAAACCGGAATGGCTATTGTTCTGTGGGTTTGAACCTCTGGGGTGTCCAATCCATCGAGGAGTTGATGAATCAGATCTTCAAGCGCGGCCGGTTCGATCGTTAAGGGATCGAACGAGATCAATACCGACGTGTAGGCAGGGTGTATGTTGAGAACCCCCTTCCGATCTTCCTGAAGCAGAAGCCGGGTCAGACGCAGAATGTTTCGAAAAGTACTGCTACCCGGGTCGCTTCCAAACGACACAAGGAGGGAATGGTCGCTCGCGCAGCTGATCGCAGGGGATTGGGGCTTAGATGAAGGCACAGAGCGAAATTTTTTAAACATAATAACAAAATGCATTCGCTGGAACAAGAGGATTGGACCGAATGCCCGCTCCGCCACGGTAGGCGCTGGCTGTAGCCGGCGTTCTCACGACACCGCACATCGCCGATACGCGCCCTGAAGGGCGCGGCTACAAATTCTCGCTGTAGCCGCGGGCTTTAGCCCGCGCTTGCACGACCCTTCCATTTGCGTTTTGCGGCCGGATTGAGTTTCATACTACATATTCACCTTAGGAACTCACGATGAATAACCCCTCCGAAATCAAAAACGCCGTAAAACAGAAATACGCTGAGATCGCACGGGGAGAGGCAGGCGTTCAAAAGGCGGCGGATTCGTGCTGCGGAGGAAGTGAGTGCGGAAGCCCGGCTTTTGTCGAGATGTCCGTGAGGTATGACGACGCCGCCCGAAGTGCCATTCCCGAAGGGGCGGATCTGGCGCTTGGCTGCGGCACAACCGTAGCGTTCGGAGGTCTCACTGAGGGGATGATTGTTCTCGATCTTGGCTCCGGCGCCGGCATCGACTGCTTCATTGCTGCGAAGCTCGTGGGCCCGTCCGGCCGGGTCATTGGAGTGGATATGACAGATGCGATGATTCGAAAAGCGAATGAAAACAAGGCGAAGGTCGACGCCGACAATGTCGAATTTCGCCTGGGCGAGATCGAATCGCTGCCGGTCGAGAGCGGGACCGTCGACCGCGTCATCAGCAATTGCGTCATAAACCTTGTGCCGGACAAGGCGGCCGCGTTCAGGGAGATTTATCGGGTGCTAAAGGCGGGGGGACAGTTCACGATCTCCGACATCGTCATCGACGGAAACGTCTCCGAAGCCGAGCGGCAGGACGCATCACTCTGGGCCGGTTGCATCAGCGGAGCGATCGACCGGAAGGAGTATCTTGGGATCGTGGACGCGGCGGGATTTGTGCACGTGAAGACCGCTTCGGAAAAGAAGTATGACTACACGCTCGCTACCGGCGCCGGCATGTTCTCGATCACGATCACCGGCACAAAGTAAATGCGAGTCCTGGTTCTCTGTACCGGCAATTCTGTCCGAAGTCAGATGGCGGAGGGGTTTCTCAAATCGTTCGACCCTTCTCTCGATGTCGACTCGGCAGGAACATCGCCGGGATGGAGCGTGCACCCGCTTGCGGTTGCGGTGATGCAGGAGCTCGGAATCGATATCAGCCATGGGCGGCCGAAGAGCGTCGATGAGTTCCTGGGCGATTCTTTCGACTATGTCATCACCGTATGCGACAACGCCCGTGAAACGTGTCCTGTCTTCACGGGCGCTGTCAATCATCGATTGCACGTTGGTTTTGACGACCCAACCGCGATTCCGGGGTCACCTCAGAAGGTCCTCTCCGAGTTCCGGCGAGTGCGGGATCAGATCAAAACTGCCTTCCACGAACTGTACTTGTCCACACTCGCCCCAAAGATCGGGAATCCTCAGGCCTGATCGTCTCCTCTCGAATCAACTCCCTCCCGTTCAGTTCAGGTGTAGCGTAATTTTGTCGACAAGGCGCTGCTTCGGCACCGCGCCGATAATCTGTTCCACGACCTTCCCGTTCTTGAACACGAGAAGCGTCGGGATGCTCCGGATGCCATACTGCATCGCCGTGCTGGGATTGGCATCCACGTCCATCTTGACGACCTTGAGTTTCCCGTCGTATTCGCCGGCCAGTTCGTCAACGAGCGGAGCGATCATCTTACAGGGACCGCACCAATCGGCCCAGAAATCGACCAGTACGGGACGGTCGGATTCGAGCACTTCCTGCTTGAATTCTCCGTCAGTGAGGGTTTTTGGTTTCACAGTTGCTCCTTTTGTCAAAAAAACGGTTAAAGTAATCGAAATATCTAAATATCGAAATATGTCAATATATACTACAAAAAAAACGCGCTTATCGTTCCGCGGATACCGCGACCAGATCCATGAATTCGCCGAGGGCCTTCCGATTCACGGAAATGATGTGGTGGCGCCCGTCTTTCACCATTATCAGAAGCCCCGCCTCGATCAGTACCTTCACGTGGTGAGAGACGGTCGGCTGAGAGAGGCCGGCGATTTTCACCGCGCCACCACATGTGGTCCCTCCCCGTTTCGCGATTTCCTGGATAATTCGCACCCTCGACACATCCGATAGCGCCTTTGCTATCTTCACGATATGAAGCTCAGAGCCTTTCATTCGATGTATTTAAATATATCAATATATTTATCGAAAGTCAAGCCCCTCATTTTGCTCCGGGGAGGGCAGGTACCCGCAGGCCGCACGCGCCGGCTGCAGGCGCCGGGTTCAGCCGGCGTTTCCGAGCACGACACCTCATATCGCGCGGCTACCCCCTTGCCTGCTCAGGCCGGGATCGGCCTCCAGTTCTTCGATCGATTTGGGCCAATCTCCCTTGAGGAGCCGCGAGAGCGAACGATCGGCGAGGATCCTGCCCCCCGTCTGGCATCGGGGGCAATAGTCGCATTCGTTCTCCGCATAGACGATCCTCTGAACGAGAGTGCCGCAGACCGGGCATGGTTGGCCGTACTTTCCGTGGACCGCCATCCCGGGATGAAAGGCCGTCACCTTCTCGGGAAAAGACGAGCCCGCCTGTTTCCTGAGCCTGTCTACCCACTCCCCCAGAGTCTCTTTCGTCGAGACCATGAGCCGTTCCATTTCATTTCCGTCCAGCGTGCGTGACTGCTTAAGGGGGGACAGTTTTGCCCGGTGCAAGATCTCGTCGGAATAGGCATTTCCTATCGCGCTGAAGATCCGGGGATCTGTCAGGGCCCTTTTCAGCGTGTGGTTTTCTCTTTGAAGCGTCTCCCGGAATTGATCTATCGAGGCATTCATCACCTCGAGGCCGCCCCGGTCGAATCGGCGCAGCGAGGACTTTCCCTGAGCCAGGGATAATGAAGCCCTCTTTTTGGTGCTCGCCTCGGTCAACATGAGGGTGCCGCCCGGAAAATCGAACGCAGCAAGATTGATTTTCCCGCCTGTTTTTGCTCCCCTCTTCTTCCAGTGAAACCGGCCCGCGATCATCAGATGAAACACCAGGAAGAGTTCGCTTTCGAGCTCAAACACGATCTGCTTCCCGATCCGGTGGATTTGCACCACTCTCTTTTGTTCGGCTTCACCTATGGGAGGATCGACGCTGCGAAGGAGAAACGGGCTGGCAATACGGATCTTCTCCAGCGGCTCGCCAAGGATTCTTGAGCGAAGGCTTTCAACGTAAACGGTAATATCCGGCAATTCAGGCATGAGGCCGTTACCGAATTATCCCCGCTCAGGGGGTGCGAGATGGTCGACGATGGATTCGGGTGTGATTGAAGTGAGTGCGCGGGGGTAGGGGTTCCCTCGCCGGAGGGTTGTGGCTCGGATGAACCCCCCTCAATCCTGCTTGGTCAGGCTAACGAGCATGGTGGTGCCGTTCTCCCGTTTCGAGAACGACATTGATGTCCCAAATCCGGTATACACATAGCTGCCGTACAGATAGAGGCTCCGCAGCCGGACGTCGGTGGATCTCGTGGTCGCGAAGTCGACGAGGAATGCGGTTCGGTCACTCTTTGAGATACTTCCGCGGTCACGAAGGAATGTCCCGGGGCCCCAGACCATAAACCGGGTACGGTTTGTCAAAGAGGTGACAGTGGCTTCGTACGTGTAGTCGATAGAGGTGAATTTGAAGGTGACCTGGCCGGTTTGAGATATCGATCCCTCTGAACCGTAGTTTGCATTCAATCTGAATGTCCCTGCCCAAGTCCCCGGCTCAAATGGCGTGGCAACATCCGTCGGAGAATCGCTCGAACAACCTGAGGCAAGCAATACGAAGAAAGATAGAACGACCAATGATTTCATAAACTCAACCCCGCGCAACGTCTATGAAAGCCTCCCCCAAGGGTGGAATGATGAAACATACCCACTGTGGTAGAGAATGTCAAGTGTATCTCACGCCACCCGTCAGAAAAACAGGAAATTCGCGAATGTGCCCGCCGCTGTCAACCTTCCTGTAACCATTTTCGTCTAAGCAGGTATAACAGGAAACGGCGCGCTCGCGTGGCAGTGTCAGGGCCACGGAGATAGTCCAGGCTCTCAAAAAGGACCTCCCCATGAAGTTGTTACCAATCGCTCTTCTCCTCTGCTTGCCGGCTCTTCTCCATGCGGAGCTTCCGGATTCGGTCCTGTCTCCCAGAATGACCGTCCATGCCGTGCACACCACCGAGCCTATCGTCCTCGACGGCGTGCTCTCCGAATCCGTCTGGGCGAATGACGACGGGATTTCCACCTTCACCCAACGGGATCCTGAAGAAGGGGCCCCCGCAACCCAGAAGACGGTTGTTCATGTCGCCTACGACGATGCCGCGCTGTACATCGGGGCCCAATGCTTCGACACTGCCCCCGATTCAATGGTTGTTCGCCTCAGCCGGCGCGATGCGAACTGGGACTCCGACATGTTCTTCTGCTTCATCGACCCCTACTACGACAAGCTGAGCGGTTTTTATTTCGGCCTGGACGCGGCCGGCACCCTGTACGACGGCACGCTCTATAACGACGAATGGAATGACCAATTGTGGGACGGGGTCTGGGAGGGAAAGGTGCATCGAGATAATCAGGGCTGGAGCGCGGAAATGCGCATTCCTTTCTCCCAGCTTCGATTCCAGCAAAAAGATCACTACGTGTGGGGCATCAACTTCCGGCGAAACATTGCTCGGCGGAACGAGAACGATTTCATCGTCTTTACGCCGAAGAATGGCAGCGGATTTTGCTCACGGTTCCCCGATCTGGTTGGGATTGAGAATATCAACGCTTCCCGCCAGGCGGAGATTCTTCCCTACGTCACCACGCGTGCGGAGTATTCGAGCCACACTCCAAACGACCCATTCAACAGCGGTTCAAAGTACACTCCCCGCCTGGGCGCCGATTTCAAACTCGGCATCGGAAACAACCTCACGCTCGACGGCACGGTGTTCCCCGACTTCGGACAGGTGGAAGTCGATCCCGCTGTGGTCAATCTGAGCGACGTGGAGAGTTTTTTCCAGGAGAAACGACCCTTCTTTATGGAGGGTTCGAATATCTTCAGCTTCGGCTCCGGGGGAACGAACAATAACTGGAGTTTCAACTGGCCCGGCGTGACCTTCCTCTACACCAGACGCATCGGCAGGACGCCTCAGGGAAGCATTCCCGGCGCCGACTTCGCAGATGTTCCGGCCGCCACCGACATCCTCGGGGCCGCTAAACTCACGGGGAAACAGGACGATTGGAACATCGGGGCGATTCAGGCGGTGACGAACCGGGAGTACGCTGATCTCCAGACGAGCGGGGTGCGGTCACAGGCCGAGATCGAGCCCCTCACGTACTACGGAGTCGCGCGAGTCCAGAAGGAGTTCGATAAGGGACGCGACGCGCTGGGCATCTTCTCCTCTCTGGCGGTCCGTGAGTTTCAGGACGATCGACTGCGGGATGAGATGAACAAGGACGGATTCGTATCGGGCCTGGACGGCTGGATCACGATTGATCAGGACAAGACCTGGGTGCTGGCAGGATGGGCATCGATGTCGCGGGTCAGCGGCAACCAGGCGCGGATGCTCTCACTCCAGCAGAATTCCCGGCATTACTTTCAGCGCCCTGATGCCGACCACCTCTCCGTCGACAGCAATGCCACCTCGATGACAGGATACTCGGCACGGGTGAAACTGAACAAACAAAAGGGCAATTTTTACGTCAACGCAGCTCTCGGCGTGATCAATCCGGGCTTCGAATCCAATGACCTGGGGTTCATGTCGCGGACCGATGTGATCAACGGCCATCTTGTCATGAGTTACCGCTGGACGGAACCCGGATCGTTTTACCGTTTCATCGAGTTAGGCGGCTCCGTGTTCCGGAGCTACGATTTTGGAGGCGACAAGATTTCGGACGGCGTCTTCCAGTTCGGCTACATTCAATTCCCGAACTTTTACTCGATCAACTGGAACACCGCATACAACCCCCAGACGCTGAGCACCCGCAGGACGCGAGGAGGCCCATTGATGATCACTCCGCCGGGGGTTCAGTTCGACTTCTCCCCATCGTCGGATCAGAACAAGGCATTCAATTTCAATTTTGAGTGGTTCACCTACCAGGCGGAGTATTCGAGGGACTGGTACATCTTCACGGGGGCGAATTGGAGGCCTTCGACAAACATATCCTTCAGCTTCAGCCCGATGTACGAGCACGACTTCGAGAACTCCCAGTACGTGGGCACCTTCGGAGATCCTGCATCAGTCGCAACGTTTGGCAACCGCTACGTCTTTGGGGAAATGAATCAGAACACTATTTCAGCCGGCATCCGGCTGAACTGGACGTTCACACCACAGGTGAGCCTCCAGCTCTACGTGCAGCCACTCATTTCAGCCGCGGAGTTCCGGAATTTCAAGGAACTGGCAAGACCGAAAACATATGAATTCAACAGGTACGGGGAGAACGGCACCACCATCGGCCTGAACGACACCACGAATAACTACAGCGTCGTCCCGAGGGCAGGCGACACACTCTCCTTCGGCAACCCCGATTTCAATCTGGTCTCGCTCAGGGGAAGTGCGGTGTTGAGGTGGGAGTATCTTCCGGGTTCGACTGTCTACTTCGTCTGGACTCAGAGCCGCAGCGGTCTCGACCCGGACGGCGAATTTCAGTTCGACCGCTCGATCGGCCACCTGCTCGACCCGATACCGGACAATATATTCATGATCAAACTCTCGTACTGGTGGAACCTTTGAGAGAGGACCTCCCCTACTTCATCAGGCAAATCCTCCGCGCGGCGAACGCCTTATTCGCCGCAAGCCTCACCACGTAGATCCCCGAAGCATAGGGAGCCCCGTCTACAACGGTGAGATGTCTTCCCGCCGGCTCTACCCCTTCAAAAAGAATCGCGACACGCCGCCCAATCGCTGAGAATAACTCGACCCTCACGAGCGATTGCTCCGGAATCTCGTAGGGGACGATCGTAAGCTGGTTGAAGGGGTTGGGGTAATTGGGGAGAAGGAGCGTTTGGGGCGGCAAGGGGGGAGACTCCGAGGACTTCGCGTTGAATCTTGCAATCGAGCTCCCCATGACGCCACACAAGACGCTGTCCGCGGGACAGGAGAATGCGAACCCGTCGTTGTTCGGCCTCCCCCTATAGACCAGTTGCCAGACCAGGACACCCGCGGTGTTCTGAGCGTACGCCTCGGAGAAGAGCACCGGAAAAAACACGCTCTGGGCGGTGCGAATGCCCGCCTCACCCACGACAAGCGGCTTCTGCAGCGCGTTCGCGATTCGCTGGTGGTCGTTCAGCCAAGTGATCGCCTGGTTCATCGAGAGATGCCATCCTTCCGGGTAGAGATGGATCCCGGCAAGATCGATATTGGGCATGGAAATGTTTTTCACGTAGGAGGTGCCGTTCGTGCCGTCAAAGAGCCACGACTGTCCATTGTATGCATCCGCGGGCGCGTACCGCTGCGGTGAGCAGTCGAAACCCTCCTCTCCGACTCCGATAAGATGATTCCCATCGATCGACTTCAGGTACGTCGACATCTCACCAACCCAGGCCGCGACAATATCGCCCGATGGATCCGAAGATCGCGGCTCGTTCGCAAGCTCCCAACCGAGAATTGCCGGATCCCGTCCATATTCAACATTGGTGATGCTATTGGTGCGGTGCACCAGCGCCGCGAGGTAGTCCCGGTACCATGCCCTGATGGTAGCGTTCGTGTAAAAGTCGTCGTGGGTGAGAGTCCCCGCCACGGCGGTTCTGTAGAACCTGCCGGATTCTCCAAACACGATGCGCTGAGGGGGAGCAATTCCTCTCGTTGCCGGCTGGGGATGGGATTGGGCATACCAGGCGACATACTGGTTCATTCCCCCGTAGTCTTCCCAGTTGTTCACGAGTGTCAGGACCAGGCGGACGGAATACTCTCCCGCTTTCGCAACCACGTAATCCAGGGCACGCAGGCCGCGCTCGCTGAATTTTCCGGGAGCCCATTGAATGCACCCCACCGCTGCGCTGTCCGGGCAATCGAAGAATGCCCATGTGCGGAGCGTCGTAGCTCCGAGATCAACAGCTTCCCGGAGTCCTTCGATGACGTGGGCTGTGTCGTCCAATGCAGCGATGTTCTGAAGGAAATAGCTGTTGACACCTGCTGCGTAGAAGGCCTCGCCTCCGCACGATAAGTGCACTCCTGAGCGTTGGACAAAATCGGCGCAGGGCCTCTTATCGGCGTGCGATATGCCTGACAGGAGGAGTATGCTGCATCCCGCGATGAGGAGCGCGGAGCAGCACGCCCGAAAAACCTGTCGTATCAGTTGGATGTCGAGCATGACTCCTGTGCGGTCAAGGTAGCCGACGCTCCAAACAATGTCAATTCGCGTAAATTGTTGTTCTGTAAACCTTTTCATTGTACTTTCCGTCTTAAATGGCAGAAGATGGAGCTCCAGTGACCGATGAACAGTTGCTCATCGATCGTGCGCAGGAGGGAGACGGAGAGGCGTTTCGGCATCTCGTGGAACGCTCAAATCTCAATGTGTACCGGCTTGCATACGATATGACAGGCAACCGCCACGACGCGGAAGACCTTGTGCAGGAAGTCTATATCCGCGCCTACAGGTCGCTGGGGAATTTCAGACGCGAAGCAAAATGGAGCACCTGGCTGTACCGGATAACAATGAATATTTGCCTCGACCACCGCAACTCAAAGGCGAGAAGGCCGCTTGACTACAGCGAAACAATCGGAGAAGTTGAAGAGAGTGAACATCCCCGGAACCCGGCGCGTGTCACACCCGACAGAGAAGCGGAGTCGAGCATGATTCGCGAGCACATCGACCGCGCGCTTGAGGCCCTGCCTCCTCAGGAGCGATCGGTATTCGTGCTGCGCCACTACCACGATCTCCCGCTCAGGGAGATCGCGGAAACCCTGCAAGTTGCCGAGGGAACGGTCAAGTCCCACCTCTTCCGCGCTCTGCAGCGCTTGCGGCAGGAACTGGCATTTTACAGAAAAGACCTTGGTCTGGAGAGTCAATCATGACACATGATCAGATACGGGAACATTTGGTTGAGGCTCTTTACGGGGAGCTTTCCCCCGATGTGCGGCGTGAGTTTGATGCGCACCTTGATACGTGCGGCGCCTGTGCTGAGGAATTTGAGACGATGCGGGCAACTCGCGTCATGATGGATCAAAGAAAGCGGGAGGAACCCGGATCCGACTTCCGGGGGAATCTCTGGAAGAACCTCAGCAATGAGCTCCGGCTGGGAGACATCACCCCTCCTTCGAATGTCACTCCGATCAGGATGCCCGTTCGCGCGGCACGAGTCCCGGCATGGGCATACGGAATCGCCGCGACCATCCTGCTGGCGGTCGGGGCCTACCTTGGACGCACGTACTTCGGAAAGGGAGACGCTGGAATTGTTCAAAGTCCGGGCGTGAGCGCCCTGGCGCCCGTGAGCGTACCTGAGGACAGCGTCACCGCCCAGGCCGTCGCGTATCTCGAGAGGTCAAAGAACCTTCTCCTCGGACTGGCCAACATCGATGAAGAGCACCGGTTATCGCTTGACATGAGCCACAAGCAGGAGATCTCTCGCCAGCTTGTGGAACAGGCGAGCGTGCTGACTGTCTCACTCAACAGGCCGAACCAGCAGCAGATCAGGGAGTTAATCAACGACCTGGAAGTAATCCTCCTCCAACTCGCGAACGTCGAGGTGAAGCCGGGTGTTCCTGCGATTGAAATGGTGCAGAAGGGGATCGACCAGAAATCCATCCTCCTCAAGATCAATCTTGAAGAAATGCGGGCGATGGCGAACAGAGCGCCCGCCCCTCAAAAACCGAAAACATCACTGTAATCCGGAGAACTATCAATGCAACCACAGACCGTAAAAACGCGAACTATCGTCTTGGCCACCCTGCTCCTTGTTGCGTACGGGAGCCGCTTTCCGGTCAGACTTCAGGCCCAGGAGGCCGGGCCGAAGGCGTATGAGGCGGCGTATAATCTTATCCTCGAAGAGAAATGGCCCGATGCGCAGAAAGCGCTGGCAAGTTTCATCAAGAATTATCCGAAGAGCAACCTCGTCGACGCCGCTCAGTACTGGCACTGTTACACGCGGGACAAGATGGGAGAAAACAAAGAGGCGGTATTCGAGTGTTACCGCGTCTTCATCAAATCGTACTCGAAGAGCAAATGGGTCAAGGATGCCAAATCGAACATGGTCAACGTCGCCTATCAGCTCTCCCGAGAAGGCAAGCCCGAGTACGAGAAAATCGTCAAGGGGATGGATGACAATGGGGACGAAGACGTAAAGCTCGCCGCCCTCTATGCTCTGGGCAACATGGGAAGCAAAGAGGCATTCGCAACGATCGTCTCTCTTTACGATGGGATGCCGAGCGAAAACCTGCGGAGCAAAATCGTCTACATCCTCGGTAATTTCGATACGCCCGGGAGCAGGAAAAAGCTCGGTGATATCGCTCAAAAAGATCCGAGCAAGAAGGTGCGGAAGGACGCAATCTATGCCATCGGCAACAACGGAGGTGATGCGGCGATGGACTATCTCGAGAAAGTCGTCCGCTCAGACGGCGATCCCGAAGTGCGCAAGGCCGCCCTCTATACGATCGGCAATGCCGAGGGTGACTCCGCCGCCGCGTTCCTTTCGGAAGTTGCACGGACCGACATCGACGTCGATCTGGCGAAGGCCGCCGCTAACGCGCTTGGCAACATTTCCACGCCCGGGGCCTCGTCTCTCCTCCGGCGCGTCATCAAGGATGCGGTGAACGTGGAGGTCCGAAAGGCGGCAATGTACGCTCTCGGAAATCAGGGGAACTCCGTTGCCGTCGAAGCACTGAGCGATGCCGCGCTGAATGACCGCGACGAGAGCCTGGGCAAAGACGCGGCGTATGCCCTTGGAAACATCAACAGCGCAGGCGCGCGGACTGCACTCGAGAACATCGCGGCGAAGAGCCAGAGTCCGAAGGTCGCCGAGGCGGCGCTTTACTCGCTCGGCAACATGGGCGGTGAAGAATCAAAGAAGTTTCTTATGGAGACGGCTCTCACGAGCACGGACGAGAAGCTAGGCAAGACGGCGGTATACGCGCTCGGGAACCTGGGCAATGGCCATGAGGCTGATCTGATGCTCCAGATCGTCAAGGGTTCCAAGATCCCCGAAGTACGAAAGCAGGCGCTCTATCAGATCGGAAACAACGGAGACAACTCGGATGCGATCAAGGTCCTCGGCACAATCGCAACCGGCGAGACGGACGAAGAGCTTCAAACGGCTGCGCTGAATGCCCTCGGCAATACCGGCAGCGACCTCGCGGTCCCGATTCTCGCAAGCGTCGCGAAAAAGGGGGGCAGCAAACACGTGCGAAGCACCGCGGTCAACGCACTCGGACAAATCGGATCCGAGAAGGCCAGGGCGGCTCTCCTCGATATCCTCGAGATGAAACCGAAGGAAAAGGAATAAGGCATGAACCTCGATCATCATCCGCACCCGGTAGGGGCCGGCTTCAGCCGGCGCTCGTCAGGGAACCTGATGCACTACCTTCTTCTGCTGTTCCTGGCAAGTATGGGAGTCTCTCCATTCGTCGGATCTTGCGGGGGAATCCTCGCAGCGGGAAATACAAAGGTGACGCGCCACCCTAACCCCTCAGCCCCTCTTGCCGATCGCTGGAAATGGGCGCACACGGAAGCGGGGAGACAGGAGTTAACAAAGGGGTACTGGGCCGGGTACAGCATTCAACGGCTCATGGGTGAGCATTCGACGATTGGATCGGTGTACTCCGATCCCCGCCGGAACAGACCCACACTCAGCGAAATTATCACAGGAACGGAGCAACTCGGCGATGGCAATCCATCCGGCTGGGTGGATTACGGCGATAACGAGGGGTTGATAAACGACGACGAAAATCAGTCGCCAGAGCACCAGGTAATGAAGGAGGTTGCCATCCTTTTTCACTTCGCGGATACACGCGGAAACGAGCCGGCAAAGATCAGGATCAGCAATATGCAACTGCACGTTGAACTCGAGGGAGACCCCATCCTCTGGCTCGGCGGCGCTTCCGAGAGTGAAAGCATAGGGTTCCTCAAGGAACAATACGCGATGTTGCATGGGAAAGATGTCAGGAAAGAAATTGTGACTGCGATTGGATTGCACAGCCCCTCTGAAGCGACCTTGTCGTTCCTTCGGGATGTGTTGAACAGCAAGGATGCCCCCCGTGTAAGGGAGCAGGCAGCCTTCTGGCTCGGACAAATGAACACGGATGAGGCGCTTGCAGTTCTGGTGCACGCTGCAAACACGGATGAATCAGACAAGATCCGCGAGGAGGCGGTGTTCGGTGTCAGCCAGATGCGCGGCGATAGGGGCCTGGATGCACTCATCAAGCTCACGAATGAAGGATCGAACAGAGAGGTTCAGAAGAAGGCGGCTTTTTGGCTCGGCCAGAGAGCATCGGAAAAAGCTGTAGCCGCGCTGAAGGATGCGGTGTACTCGTCGAAAGACACGGAAATCCAGAAGAGCGCGCTCTTCGCTCTCACACAGAACTCCTCTGAAGATGCAGTCGACGACTTGATAAGAATTGCAAAGGGACACCCAAACCCCAAGATCCGCAAGGAAGCGATCTTCTGGCTGAGCCAGAAGGACAACAAAAAGGCGCGAGAAGCACTGATCGACATCGTCCGGCAGTAACCGGCTTACTTTCCAACCTACAACCCTCTGTCTTTTCCGGGCGGTAT
>CAZEJT010000017.1:0-30436 GCA_964512655.1 uncultured Chlorobiaceae bacterium
GAAAAACATCCAAAGAAGCAGAAACAAAGCAACCGGACAAATGTCCTAATAGTCGATGAACCCGGGATAAGCACATTACCTCCTCCCAACCACCCAGGGAAAGGAAAAACAGAGACCCCGATTGGCGCCAGCCAGTCGGGGTCTTCTGCTTTCCCAACACACCTCCGAGGCGTCCTACAACTCTTTCGCTCCAAATTCCCTGATCAGGGCTTCAAGAATCGGGTGCCGCGTCGTTGACGGAGCGGACCGGGATTCCTCCCGGGGAGCCCGGTTTTCCTCCTGGGCCGTAGAGGACTCCTGCGATGCCGCGTTGGCGAGAATCGTCTCAAGACGGAATTTGGCGCCGTAGATATTCTGTGCGAGCTCGCCGATAAACTGCCGGTTTCTCACCAACTGGTCGATGTGGAAATCATCCGGGCACGAAATCTGGAGGGAGCCGGCTCCCACCCCGACAAGCGCTGTCTCGCCCAGCATGGTTCCCACCAGGATGCGTCTCTTGCTGACCTCCGCGACGAGCGCGGGCCACTTCGCGAGGGCTTCATCGATAGAGATCCTTTCGGGCGCGGCGCCGGTTTCAACGGCCGGGGAGGGCGCCGTGACAGGGGGAATCAGGGCGGAGCGTCCCGGAAGGAACGCCGTCTCGGGCGCGGCGATAACCGAAGTTTCGACGATCTGGTCGGGTCTGAGCGTCGGCTGGGACGCCTTGACATTGCCGCGAAGGGGGGCTCCCGTCGCTGAAGTTTCCCGCCGCTCCGGAGAGGGCTGCCGCTGATCCCGGTTATCTTCCGGCGGCGCCTTTTTTTTTAGTTCGTCGATCTGACGGAGGACCTCGGCGATCTGCACGCTGCTGTCGAGCCGGACCATCTGCATAAACCCGATCTCGAGCTTGAATCGGCTCCCCGTCGTCGACTGGCTCCATCTGATGGCCGAGTCCGTGTCGGCGGCAATCTTGATGAGCCGGAAGAGATCGGCCGCGGAGAACGCTTGCGCCTCTTCCATGTAGCGCTTCTTATACGGCTCCGACGTTTCCACAAGCCGCGCGGTCCCCGTCGTTGAAACCACGAGCAGGTTCCTCAGATGCTCCATCAGCCCGCCGAGAAACTCCCTGAAATCGTATCCGCGGGAGACGATCTCCTCGATCAGCGACAGAGCCCCGGAAGAGTCCTTCGCCTTCATGATGTCGGTCGCACGGAAGTAGATCTCCTCGTCGACGATGTTCAGCATGCGGATCATCTCGGGCGTCTCGATCGACTCTCCGCAGAAGGAGACGATCTGGTCGAAGATGCTCTCGGCATCGCGCATCGAGCCGTCGCTGCGTCTGGCAATAATAGAAAGCGCCTCGTCGTCGATACTGATGCGCTCCTCGCTGGCGATCAGGCGGAGTTGCCCCTTGATTTGGTCGGTCGACATGCGGTGAAAGTCGAACCGCTGGCAACGGGAGAGAATCGTCAGGGGTACCTTGTGGATTTCAGTCGTCGCGAAGATAAAGACGATATACGGAGGAGGCTCCTCGAGAGTCTTCAGCAGGGCGTTGAAGGCCTCTTTGGTGAGCATGTGGACTTCGTCGATGATGTAGACCTTGTACTTTCCCTTCGAAGGGCCGTACCGGACCGCCTCGCGCAGGTTGCGGATCTCATCGACGCCGCGGTTCGAAGCGCCGTCGATCTCGAAGACGTTCAGGCTCCGTCCCTCGGCGATCTCCGCGCAGATCTCGCACGAGTTGTCGGGATTGGAATCGGAGGGATGGAGGCAGTTGATGGCCCTGGCCAGGATCCGGGCCGCAGTCGTCTTGCCCACGCCCCTCGGGCCGCTGAAGATGTAGGCGTGGGAGAGGCGGTTCGTGGCGATCGCGTTCTTGAGAGTCCGGGCGACGTGCCCCTGGCCAACGATCTCCTCGAAGACCAGGGGGCGCCATTTTCTTGCGGTGACGAGGTAGGTCATTCCCGGGTATGGGCTACTTTGCGTTGTTCAGAAGGTGCCGGCCGAAGAACTCTTCGATGCGCGAGTACTCGTCGTACCAGCTCATCGGCTCGCTGAACGAGTGCGCTTCGGAGGGGTAGACCATCGTTTCAAATTGTTTTTCGGATTTCTGCAGTTTGTCGATCAGCTGCACCGCATCCTGGAAGAACACGTTATCGTCCACCATTCCGTGGAGTATGAGGAGGGGTTTTTTCAGGCTGTCTGCGTAGGTGATCGGCGAGCTGATCTTGTATGCCTCCGGCTGATCCTCGGGTTTCCCGAGACGCGCCTCCGTGTACCAGGAATTGTGGCGGTAATAGTTTTCCCAGCTTGTGACCGCGCGGAGCGCGGCCCCGCATGCATACTTGTCGGAGAGGAATAGCCCCATCAACGCCATGAAGCCGCCGTAGCTCCCGCCGTACACTCCGACTCTCTGAGCGTCAATGTACCCCAAACCCTTCAGATATTCAAGGCCGTCGAGCTCGTCGGTGAGATCTTTTCCGCCGAGGTGGAGGTAGACGTCCGTTCGGAAATCCCGGCCGTACCCCGCGCTCCCGCGGTAATCGACCTCGAAGACGACATAGCCGAGCTGGGTGAGCCGCGTGTGGAACATGTATTCACGATGATAGTAGCTCCAGCCCCTGAAGACATTCTGAAGATACCCGGCACCGTGAACGAATACCACGACGGGATACTTCGATGAAGGATTGAAATCCCTCGGCTTGTAAATCATCGCAGGAATCATCTTGCCGTCGCGGGCTTTAAAGCGGACGATCTCCGGCACGACCCAGTCGACGGAGTTGAATTCGGCGGGAATTGAGTGCGTCAGCTGGATCTCTCCCTCGCTCCCGTGGCCGTCGGAAGCCGGAGTGCCCGCGGGCGGATTCGCCTGCGGGGGAGCCGTCTGCAGAACCACCAGCTCGTCGGGGCTCGACAGATCGGAGTACGTCGCCGCGATGAGGAGCCCGTCCTTCGACATCACCGGACCCGAGTACGTCCCGGCGCGGCGGGAAATCTGCGTGATTGCCTTCGATCGGAAATCGAGGGAATAGATCTGCCATTGAGAATGATCGTCCTTGTTCGCCAGGAAATAGGCGCGACTCCCCGAGGGGTCGATGTCGAACCAGTGGATTTCCCACTCTCCCTTCGTGATCTTCTGTAGGTTTTTTCCCTCCGGAGTCATCGTGTAGAGATGATTCCATCCGTCCTGTTCAGAAGTGGTGACGATCCGGCTGCCGTCGGGCATCCATCGTGTCGTCGAGAGCCCGCCCTCGACCCACGCCCGGTCGGAGTCGGCCAGGATGAGCCGGGCCGCTCCGCTGTCGGTATCGGCGAGATACAATTCGCGTTTTTTCCGGTTGGAACTAAACCGCTCGATGCAGACGCGCTTTCCGTCCGGAGAGAGTGCGACATCCCCGAGGAAGATGCGGTCGTCGCCGGGGAGCTTCACCCAGACCGTCTGACCGGTGTCGGCCGGAGCGATCCCGATGCGCGTTCTGCCCACGCCACCTTTCAACGACGTGGTCGAGACCTCTTTGCCCGTGAATCTCGGCACCACGAACTCCGTGAGGCCTTCCCTGTTCGATTCGCTGAACAAAACCTTCTTGCTGTCCGGAGTGAAATCGATCATGTTCAACGAGACGTCTTTCCCGGAGGGCTTTGCGATATCCGCGAATCCCGGCTTCCCCGCCGGGATCATCATCAGTTTTCCATCGGCGCTGAAGGAGAGAATCTTCCCGTCGGAAGACCAGTGAAGGGAGTTTTCATACGCTTCGGATTTGGTCAGGCGCTGAAACGAAGCGAAGCTCGTGTCGGTCAGAAAGATGTCGCCCTTGCGCGTGCAGGCGATGGTTTTCCCGTCGGGTGACCATTCCACCTCGCCGAGGAGGGTGTCGGCGATCTGGCGCAGGCCCGAGCCGTCGGATGCGGCGAGCCAGAGGCGGTATTTGTCGCGGGCGGTGCTGTCCCACCGGAAGAGGACAAGCTTTCCGTCGGGCGAAAACTTCTGATCGGTCGGCCTGGAGCCGCAGAGATAGGGCTTGACGAAAATACGCCTCAGGGGGAGCGGAACGCCTGAATTCTTCCCCGCGGCCGCGGAGAAACCGAAGGCCTGGAGTGCGACGGCGCAGAGGATGAAAGCGGGAAGCGGCCGGCGGATGATTGGGAGAAGATTGTTCTTGCTCACGCGATTGACACCTGACGGAGAACCGGTTAAAAATATAGGAAGAAGAAGGCCGGGAATCAAGGGTTGCGCCATTGCGTCAGCCATTTTTTTATTATATTGCCACTCAATAATTGCCCAGGGTCATGGATTTTCTTACGTACGCGAAGGAACTGGGGGCGGCGTACGGCTCCTACAGAGTCGACACCTTCCCGTCGCGGCGATTTCCCCCCGAGACATTCCATCGAATCATTGATGCCCTCGCGGCCGACTCCCTTTCGCTCTTCAACATCCGGAATGTCGGCGAGTCGTTCGAGGAGCGCCCCATCCGGCTCGTGACCGTGGGATCCGGCCCCGTACAGGTCCTCTTGTGGTCGCAGATGCACGGCGATGAATCGACCGCCACCATGGCGATCGCGGACATCCTCAATTATATCAGGCTCTCACGGGGGGAGGGGGAAGCGCGCGAGCTCCTGTCGCGCCTGACCGTCCATTTTCTCCCCATTCTGAACCCCGATGGAGCGGCCCGATTCCAGCGCCGCACGGCGCAGGGGATCGATATGAACCGGGATGCCCTGGCACTTCAGACTCCCGAAGCACAGCTCTTGAAGCAGCTCAAAGACACAATCAAGCCCGCATTCGGCTTCAACCTCCACGATCAGGCGCTCAGCACGGTGGGATCAAAAAGAGAGCTTGCGGCGCTCGCACTTCTCGTGCCGGCCTTTGACGCCGAGAATTCCGACAACGAGGTGAGGCTGCGCGCGCGGCAGCTTGCTTCCGCTTTTGCCGCGGTGCTGAAAGGAATCGGCGAAGAGCGGGTCGCCCGATACGACGACGGATTTGAGCCGCGCGCGTTCGGGGACAACATGCAGAAGTGGGGGACGAGCACCGTGCTTGTCGAGTCGGGGCACGTCATGGGGGACCCGGAGAAAGTTTCGATCCGGAAGCTGAACTTCCTGGGCATTCTCGGCAGCCTTCGCGCGCTCGCCTCCGGAGAAAGCGCAACCTGCGATACATCGCTGTACCAGCGCCTTCCTCCCAACGGGGGAAAGGCGTACGACCTGATCATTCGGAACGTGAGAATTGTCAACGGCAGCGGGCGGTCGACCGAAGCCGACATCGCCCTCTCATACCAGGTGGATACCCATTCGGAGGAAACGCCGAGGCTGGTGGATCTCGGGGATCTTCACACGTTCCTCGGGGTGAGGGAGATCGACGGGCGCCAAAAGGAAGTTCAGCAGTCCGAGCTGGCACTCGAGAAGCCGTTTGACTGGACGAAATACTTCCCGTGAGCCGATGACGGAGGGGGAGCGGAACGCATAGCGAGGTGTGTTTTTCGACTTCCGGGCTGGTGTCACGGTATGGACCGTGACACCAGTTCATAACTAATCACGCCGGCTAAAGCCGGCGCCTACACGAGCACATGTACCCCTGGCCCTGCCCGGCGCGCCTACCGCGAAAGGTTTAACAACGACGCGACGATCACCCAGACAACCCACAATCCGAAAGCAGTTCCTACCCCGGACGGTTTCCCCGTTACGCTTGACAGCCCCTTTCCGACAAGCCAGGTTTGCCAGATTGAGAAAACGTTAAGGGAGGCAATAAGCTTGTGTCCCATGTTCTCCGTATCGAATCCGTGCATCACAAGGAGCCCGCCGCCCGGGGAGGCATGAACCGAGTCGAAGACGTGCATCATGAGCAGCGTGATGACGGCACCCAGGGCGCCCACCATCGACGACAATCCGAACACTTCGAGCATCTTCTTATACGGGGCCGGGGCCTTCAGCACAAGTTTCGCCGCGAGCATCAGCACCAGAGGCGCAACGAAGAATGCAATGCTCACGAAGATGATCGAGCTGATAATCCCGATGGAGTAAAACATCACAGGCGATTCCATCACCGAGACGGCCCGGTCGTATTGGTCCTGAGTCATCTTTCCCTGTTCCACCGCTTTCTGCATTTTCTGCTGCTGCGGTTCGAGGATCTGCTGGCGGAGTGACGGGTTGTTGAACAGTGCGAACGTGAAGACGCAGATGATCAGAAGCGAGAAGATGTACGGAAGCAGCCAGGAACTTGTCTGAACCGGCGATCGCGCCACCTCAGAAAAAACTTCGCCCGGTGAGCTGAATACTCCGGCCGCTCTCGCGCCGAAGGATGACATAGTACCTGCCTGTGAATCTGCTGCTGCCTGCTGCTCCATTGTGGACCTCCAAATTTTTGACCGAAAATAGTGAATTTGATGGTGAAGGTCAAACCCCCTTTGGAAGCTTCGAAAACCGCCAAAAAGTCGCCAAAGGTCTTGATTTTCAGCCCACCCTTTGTTATTTTGGCGGGGCTGGCCGTTTACCGCTCTTCAGGATGCGCTTTCCCCAGCTCCCCTTGGAGCAATCAGATTGAGGTCCATGTGCAGAAGGCGTGAATGCAGAAGCTGACCGTCGAAGAGATACGCAAACGCTTTGAGCTGTCGAAAGAATTTAACGAGATCTTCGATGCGTTCGAGCAGGCGATAGCGGAGCGCCTGCAGGATATAGAGCTCTACCGCCAGCTGTTCTGGAACCACACACTCACCCCCGACGAGCTCTGCCTCTTCGGGGAGAAACTCGCCAAAGAATTCCCCGACCTCGCCTATGAGGCGTACATGTGGCTTGCGAACGTCTTTGAGGTCACCTACTCGATGTACGACAACTATGCCCTCGCGCTTCAATACTTTATCAAGGCATCCTCAGCCCGTCCCGGCGAGCTCAGTCCCTATCTCGACGCGGCCGACTGCTACGAGCCTGACCTCAACATTCCTCCGGTCGGCGCGCTGATCGACTTTCTCAGGAAAGGGACCGCCGCGGTTGCGGTTCCGAAGCCCCTCTACCTGAGGCTCGCGCAGCTCTATGAGATTGCGGGAAATGACGAGATGTGTTCGTTTTACAGGAACAAGGCCGAGGGGGCGGCACGGCCCGAGTCGGAGACCCCTCCTCCGGAACAATGAGGAGCATCCGGGGGACCCTATTCATCCTTGGCGCGACTTTTTTCTGGGGGGTTTCGGCAACGGTCGCCAAGCTCCTCTTTACAGAGCACGTTGAGACGCTCGTCCTCGTCCAAATGCGGATGACGCTCTCATCCATCGTCCTCCTGGTCTTCTTCCTCATCTTCAAGCCGCAGCTTCTGCGAGCGGGGCCCCGTGACATGGTCCGCTTCGCGCTTCTAGGGATTGTAGGTGCGGCCGGCTCGAATTTCACGTATTACTTTACGATCCGTGAAACGAACGTGGCCACGGCCATCCTTCTCCAGTATCTGGCGCCGCTTCTTGTCCTCGGGTATGCGGCTGCGTCGGGCGATGAGGCGCTGACCCCGAGGAAAGTCGCCGCAGGCGTCGTCTCGCTGGCAGGCTGCTTTCTCGTCGTCGCGGGGAAGGATTTTTCCGTCCTCAACCTCAGCACGCTTGGACTCATCTCAGGGCTCGGCTCGGCTTTTTGCTGGGGGTTCACGAACGTCTGGCTCCGTCGCCTCTTGAAGAGGTACAACGTCTGGACATGCCTGATCTACGGTTTCCTCTTCGCGTCTCTCTTCTGGCTTGTGATCAATCCCCCCTGGAAGATCATCAACGCCGGCTATTCCTCCCATCTCTGGGCAGTCTTCTTCGGCTTCGCAATGATCTCGGTTCTGATACCGCAGACCCTGTATTACGCCGGCATCCGCACCCTGACCGCATCCCGCGCGGTCATCACGGCGACGTTCGAGCCTGTGGTCGCGATCGGATCGGCCTACATCATCCTTGGTGAGACCCTCACGCCGGTTCAGATCGCGGGAGCCACCGTTGTCCTCTCCGCGGTTGTCATACTCCAGACCGGATCGCAGAGAGAGATTGCCGATGGAGTGAACGCCCGGGAAGGATCTCCGGCGGCGGAGGCGTAGAAGATGACCGCAAAAGATCTGACAAGCCGGCGTCGGCAGAAAATCATGCGCGTGGCCGAGAGGAGGCAGCCGAATCTGACGGTGGTGCTCGAAGGGATTCACGACCCTCACAATGTGAGCGCGATCCTCAGAACCGCCGATGCGGTAGGAGTCCTTGAAATCCAGCTCGTGTACGAGGTTGAAGAGTTCCCAAAACTTGGGAAAAAAAGCTCGGCCTCGGCCCTCAAATGGGTGAAGTGCCGTTCGTTCAAATCGATCAAGGAGTGTTATGACCGCCTCCACAAGGAGGGATTCCTCGTCTACGCGACGCGCCTCGGGGCCTCTTCACAATCGATCTACGACCTCGATCTCACCGGCAATGTCGCGCTTGTCTTCGGCAACGAGCACAGAGGAGTTTCCGACAGCGCCGCCTCTCTTGCAGACGGGAATTTTCAAATCCAGATGCTCGGAATGATCCAGAGCCTGAACGTCTCGGTCGCCTGCGCTGTTTCCCTCTATGAAGCCTGCAGGCAGAGGTCGCTCGCCGGATGTTACGGATCCCCCGGGTTGGAGCCCGCTGTGCTGGACGCTCTCTTCGATGAATGGATACGGAAGTGAGAACTGAGGACCGCACTCTCCGGATCGGCGGCCTCAATGCGCATGTCTCGGAGGGCGGATCGGGAATGCCGCTCCTGCTGGTGCACGGACTCGGAGGCCCGCCCACCTGGAGACTGATATTCGAACCGCTCATGCGTCATTTCAGAGTGCTGAGCATCGATCTGCCGGGCTTCGGCGGGAGCGATCCGCCAAAGCGGTGGTACTCGAACCGCGACTACGCCGATTTCCTGGTGCAGACGGCGGAAGAGCTTGAGTTCAGGGACGGAATCGTGTGCGGAGTATCCTGGGGCGGGCAGCTCGCGGTTGAATTTGCAGACCGGCAGCCTGCGCGCGTAGCGGCGCTGGTTCTCATCGCGAGCTCCGGACTGCGCCGCCGCGTCTACGCCTCCGCCCCCGCGGTCGCCAGGGCGGTCGCCGGCGCGTTAAGGAGGACTATTCTCCAGAGCCCGGCGCTGATCGGCCTGATCAGCCGCGCGCTCTATTATGAGATCGACAGCAGGCCCCCGGACAGCGTGGCGCTCTTTGCGGAACAGCTGTCGCCCGACGGACGGAAAGAGGCGTTCGCGAACGCCCTCCTCGCCGCGGCGGCCGGAGATCCGCGTATGGCGGAAAAACTGTCGCGGATTCGTGCTCCGGCGCTAATCCTCTGGGGCGAGAACGACCTGGTTATTCCGAAGAAGCACGCATTCAGGTTTCAGAAAGCGATTCCGGATGCAACACTCCGGCTCTTCCCCCGCTGCGGGCACGCCATGCCGCTTGAGAAGCCGGAAGAATTGATCGACGCACTGCTGACTTTTACCCGAAAGGAGCTCCCATGCAAACCAACGCGCTGACAACGAACGACACCCTCCCCGGTTTTAAGAACCTGAAGGGAGCCGACGGGAAAAGCTACTCGTCATCGGATTTTAAAGGGAAGAAAGTCCTCGTGATCGTCTTCTCCTGCAATCACTGCCCCTACGTCAGGGCGTATGAAAAGAGGATGATGGACTTTCAGAGGGAATACGGGCCGAAAGGCGCGGAGCTCGTCGCGATCAATTCGAACGACGCGAAAAGTTATCCTGAAGACAATTACGAAAAGATGATCGAGAGGGCGCAGAAAGCAGGATTCAACTTTCCCTATCTGCGCGACGAAGACCAGTCGGTTGCGGAGGCATTCGGAGCGACGCACACGCCGCAGTTCTTCGCGTTCGACAACGCCAGAAAGCTGCGGTACTCGGGTAAGATGGATGATAACTGGGAACACCCCGAAAAGGTGAGGCAAAGGTTTCTCCGGGATGCGGTAGAGGCGCTGCTGGCGGGGAAAGAGGTGGGGGTGGCGGAGACCTATTCGATCGGGTGCACGATTAAGTGGTCGTGACGCGCGGGCTGAAGCCCGCGGCTACAAAAGAACGGCGGGTTCGAATCAGATAACCTGTAGCCGCACCCTTCAGGGTGCGTTGCCCGGGAAAAAGATAAGCCGGCGCCTACCAGTTACACCGCGAGAGCACGATGAATTATTCCCGGCTGGTGTCACGGTATGGACCGTGACACCAGTTTAACAGTCATTCGCGCGGGCTCAAGCCCGCGCCCACCAGCTACACCGCGAGAGCACGAGGAATTGTTATTTGCTCCGCTCGAGAACGAATCCGACGAAACTCCGGAGCGAATCTTTCGAGGGGGATTCGGGGAGGGGCTCGATCGCCCTGAGGGCGCGCTCAGAATACTCTTCCGCCTTCCGCGTTGCGTAGTCGATCCCGCCGAACTCGTGAGCGAACTCCACCACGCTCTGCAGCTCGCGTCTCCCTGAGCCGTTCCTGATGATCCTGAGGACCGTGCGGGAGCGCCCGTGCGGCGCCTTCGTGAAAGAATGGATGAGGGGAAGCGTCAGCTTCTTCTCCTTCATGTCGAGGCCCGTCGGCTTCCCGGTGATGCTCTTGCGTCCCGTATAGTCGAGCAGGTCGTCGCGGATCTGGAATACCATCCCGACATTCTCCCCGAAGTCGCGCATCCGCGCGATCAGCTCCTCGTCCTTCGTCACGCTGGATACTCCTATCTGGCAGCAGGTCGAGAGGAGGGAGGCGGTTTTGTCGGAGATAATCTTCAGGTACGTCGCCTCGTCAATATCGAGATCCCGGCTCTTCGCGATCTGGAGGATCTCGGCTTCGCTCATCCTCCTCACGGCGTCGGAGGTGATCTTCAGGAAACGGAAATCGTCGTTGTCGAGAGAGAGGAGGAGCCCTTTCGCCAGCATATAGTCGCCCATGAGCACGGCGATCTTGTTCTTCCATACCGCGTTGATCGACGCGAGGCCCCGCCGTGTGTCGGCGTCGTCGACCACGTCGTCATGGATCAGCGTCGCAGTATGCAGGATCTCCACCAGCGAAGCGCCGCGGTAGGTGCTCTCGTTGATCCCGCCGCATGCTTTCGCGGTCAGGAGAACGAGCGCAGGCCGGATTTTCTTCCCCTTCTGCCTGACGATGTAGCGCGCGATGAGGTCGACAAACGCCACCTTCGACCGCATGGCTCCCCTGAAATACCGGTCGAAGGACTCAAGCTCGGCCGCAACCGGCTCGACGATGGCGGGGAGGTTCATGCGTCGGCGCTCCGGGTTTCGTCGCGCTTGCGCCTGGCGATGCCGGCCACCCATATGCTCATTTCGTACAGAGCGAACATCGGAAGCGAGAAGACCGTCATCGTGATGGGATCGGTGGTGGGAGTGACGACAGCCGCGATAATCAGGATCGCCACGATTGCGTGCCGCCGGTAGTGCCTCATGAATGCGGGGGTGACGATGCCGAACCTGGCAAGAAAATACGAGATCATCGGGAGCTCGAAAATAAGCCCCGAGAGGAGGATCAGCTGGAGGACGAAACTCATGTACTCGCTGATCGAGAACATGTTGACGATCCCGGTCGATCCGAAGGTCGCGAAGAACTGTAGCATGTAGGGGAGCATGATGAAATACGCGAACGCCACCCCCGCGAGGAAGCAGGCCGTCGTGTAGAAGACGATGCTCGAGATGTACTTCCGCTCTTTCACGAGGAGCCCCGGCTCGACGAACTTCCAGAGCTGGTAGAGGATCCAGGGAGAGCTGACGATCAGGCCCGCCACGATCACCACCATCATATAGAAGGTGATCTGGCCGTACGGGACAGTGTTGATCAGATTCAGGGGAGGAGCGGTCATCCTGCTGGGGCGGAGAATGACGTCGTTGACCAGCCGGTCAGCGAATATTCCGCAGAGGATCACTCCCACGAGAAAGCCCAGGACGGCCCGGACGAGACGCCACCTCAGCTCCTCGAGGTGGTCGAGGAACGACATCTCCTTCTCGTCGGAGACGTACTCCTCGGAGGGTTCCTCCTCGCGTATCTGATCGAATTCTTCCGTCGCTTCAGCCACTCGTTCCGGCTCCGTTCATGGTCAGCGAATGTTCAGTCCGTTGTTTCGGCGTAGAGCGGAAACCTTCTGCACAGCTCGAACACCCGTCCGGCAACTTTCCCGTAGATGTTCCTATTGCCGATGCCGCCAAGCACCGTATCGATGAGTTCGCCCACGGTCTCCATCTCCTTCTCCTTCATTCCGCGTGTCGTGAGGGCGGGCGTGCCAATCCTGATGCCGCTCGTGATGAGAGGGCTCTTGTCGTCGAATGGGACCGCGTTTTTGTTCACCGTGATCCCCGCCTCGTCGAGCGCCTCCTGGGCGTCTTTCCCCGTGAGGTTCCTGTTCCTCAGATCGACGAGCATGAGGTGGTTGTCCGTCCCTGAGGAGATAATATCGTACCCCAGGCTCATGAGCTTCACGGCGAGCGCCCGGGCGTTCGCGATGACCTGGGCGGCGTACGTCCCGAATTCGGGCCGGAGGTTCTCCAGGAACCCGACCCCTTTCGCCGCGATCACGTGCATGAGCGGACCTCCCTGAATCCCGGGAATGACCATCGAGTCGATCAGCTCGGACATCATTTTTGTCCGTCCCGATTTCGGCGCCTTCAGCCCGAACGGGTTTTCAAAATCCTTTCCCATGAGAATCAGCCCGCCCCGCGGCCCCCGCAGGGTCTTGTGGGTTGTGGAGGTCACCACGTGACAGTGAGGGAGGGGGTCGTCCAATAATTTCTTTGCGATCAAGCCCGCGGGATGCGCGATGTCGGCGAAGAGGAACGCCCCCGCCTTGTCCGCGATGGCCCGGAACGCTTTGTAGTCGATGTTCCGCGAGTACGCGCTCGCCCCGACGGTGATCATTTTCGGCTTCTCGCGCAGCGCGACCGATTCGACTTCGTCGTAATCGATCCGCCCGGTCTCCTTCGCGACGCCGTAGGCGACGAAGCGGTAGAGCTGGCCCGAGAAATTGACCGGCGAGCCGTGCGTAAGATGCCCGCCATGAGAGAGGTTCATTCCCATCACGGTATCGCCCGGCTTCACGAACGTGAAATACACGGCCATGTTCGCCTGCGAACCTGAATGGGGCTGGACGTTTGAGTACGCCGCGCCGAACAGCTCCTTTGCCCGGTCGCGCGCGAGGTTTTCCGCCACGTCCACAAACTCGCATCCGCCGTAGTAGCGTTTCCCGGGATATCCTTCGGCGTACTTGTTCGTCAGAACGGAGCCAAGAGCCTCGAGGACCGCGGTGCTCACGAAGTTCTCGGACGCGATCAGTTCCAGCTTCGTGTTCTGCCGGTGCGTCTCGTTCCGGATGGCGTCGTAGATCTGCCTGTCCTCGTGCATGAGGGATTTCATCGCGTCGCGCGTGGTGATTTCGTTGATCTGATGACGTCCGGCGAAAGCGCTCCCCCGCCGGCGGGGGCTCACAACTCTGTCCTGCTATTCCTCGGGAGGATGGACGAACCAGAGCTCCCCGGTGCTCAGCGTAACGGTGAACCGCAGGATGCGCTCCCGCTCGAGCTGCTGGTCGGTGGTGCCGCGGAAACTGTATCCGGCCGCGATATGAATGCGCGTATCGGCCACGACCGGAATTCCGAATCCCGCGGTGATTCCAAACTCATTGATCGGCTCGCCCTTGATGTCGTAGTAGCTTGCATCATAGAAAAACCCCGCCCGGTATGCAAGCCGCTGGAAAAACGGCGCGGACGCCTCCTTCTTCGGAACGAACTCGCCCCCGAGCGCGAACCGATAGCTGTCGCGCAGGTCCGAAGCGGGGACGCCGCCGGCCTCGAACTCTTTCCAGTTCTGATAATAGTAGTCGGCCCCGATCGCATAACGGTCGCCGACGTAGGAGATCCCCGCTCCCGCGGCAAACGGGAGTTTCGTGGTGAAGTCCGGATAGACCACGGTGTCGCGCGTCGTGAGCGCGGGGGTCGTATAGGTGAAGTAGCGCTCTTGGGCCGACGTAAGATTCGATTGTATTGAATAGACGAGGCCCAGGTTGAGCGCATGGCCCGGCGGGAGGCCGAAGAGGTGCCTGAGTCCCGAGAAGACCAGACCGACCGTCGCCCCGAGACCGTTGAACCGCGTGAGCCGGATGTCTTCGGCGTTCGTATACTGCGCGGGCGTGAACGTCTGGGAGAGCGTATGCTGAATCGTCCCGAAATAGTAGTTCATCTTCGCGCCGATGTAGAGAGAACTGTCGGGCATCGCGGAAAGGCCCGCATGCGCCTGCGAGATTCCACCGTCGCCTTTATAGCGCACGGTGTAGTTGTACCCGTTTGCGGAGGCCGGAGATACGACATCGTAGTTCACACGGCTGTACGGCGTGACCCCGGCCCCGAGCACGACCCCCCACTTCGGGATGAGGGGGACGGCGAACATCACGCCGCTGAAGGATGCGTCGCTGAGATAGGTCGACGTCCGCTCGTCGGACGATGAGAACCCCTCGTAGTAACCGCTGATGGAGAACTGGGTCCTCAGGGCGGCCCCCCATGAGGCGGGATTGATGGGGTCGATCACGCCGGGAGAGAGGAACCCGATTCCAACGCCCCCCATCCCGAGGCCCCGGCCGCCGGTGCCGTAGCGGAGATCCCCGATGCCGTGGCGGGAATAGCCCGATCCTCCGTTAGCCGCGCGGGCTGTGAGGGCGGCGGCAAGGAGGAGGAGCGGGGCGAAGATTCTGAAGGAGGCCATGGGATGCCGTTACGGAAACAGGGCGTATGAGACGGTGAGCGTCGGCCGGAGGTTCGCGGGGGCGTCCGCCCCGTAGAGAGCGTACCGGTCGAGCGTCGTGAATTCAGAATAGGCGTGAACCGCCAACCCGTTATTGTGTTCCCGCGTCAGCCACTGCTGTACGATGTTCTTCACGTTCGCCCTGTACGATTTCTGCGGGCCCACCACTTGCGGATTGCAGAGGGCGCCAAGGATGAGCGAATCGTACGGAAAGACCGTCTTTCTCGTCAGATAGGCAATGAGTGAATCCCGCGAGTAGCCGTTGATGAACGAGGCTCCCTGATTGACGGGAAGGTCGAGGTACGCTTCGATCACGCTTGCTCTCGGGGGAAGCGCGAGCGAGTCGAACCGGATCAGAGCGGGATAATCAACCCCCGCCTGAATGAACGTTGTCTGGGGGACGGAGGGAAACGTAGAGTTCGCGACGAAGACCGTCCGCGTCGCGCGCGGGGCGAAGGTTACCGTCGTATCGGCGGTGTCCCTGTAGCTGACCGTCAGAAGCGGTCTCGTGTCGGGAGAGGAGACGCTGGAGAATCCGAGAACAAGCTGCGCGGTGAGCGACGGGACGAGCATCAGCGAGCCCGATCCGGCCACAGACCATGTCCTGATCAGCCCGGTGTCGATCCTGAAGCTGATCGCCGTGTCCGAAGCCGCGATGGTGGTGAGAAACGACCCCGCGACCGCGGGATCGAACGAACCCGCAACACTGTCCCATGTGAACGTCTTCGTGGCCCATGTCCGGACCATGTTGTGAGCCGCGAGTCCGAATTCTCCCGTCGAGTCCTTGAGGCGGTAGACGATCGCAAGGGTGAGCCTGGCCGAGTCGATCCTGACGCCCGGATGCAGAGCCGCCATGCCGGTGAATTCCATCAGCGTTTGTGCCTGGATGTCCTGGTACGTCCCCACCATCGCCCTCCCCGAGTTGCCGTTGACTCTTGTGAGGAAGTTCGCCGCGGAAGTGGCGGTGAAGACCCTCGTCTCCAGATGGAGCGTGTCCTGAGCCGTGAGCAGGCCCTTCCCGACTTCCCCGGGATCGCCGCTGCAGCCGAATAGGATAATGCAGAATGAAATGATACATGAAAGGAAGAAGCCGGGTGTTTTCATTCGATATGGATATAACAGCGGAATTCCGAAAAAGAGTTCAGGACCTCTCCTGCACCTGCAGGAGGCTCTGCTTTGCATACTGGACCGCCGCGTAGAGGTCCGCAGCCGTGTGCCCGATCGGAACGCCGTTCCGGCGGCAGAGCTCAAGCTCCTCCCGCCCGTAGCCGGTGAGAACGAGAATGGAAGTTGCCCCGCTGTTGTTTCCGGTCTGGACGTCGATCATCCGGTCGCCGATCACGAACGATTTCCTGACGTCGATCCCGAAGGCCCGGACGGCCTGATCGATCATTCCGGTCCCGGGTTTCCTGCAATCGCACTCGCGCCGGTAGGGCGGAGGCCCGAAGTCGGGGTGGTGAGGGCAATAATAGATCGCATCGATTTTGGCCCGGCGCTCGGCGAGCCTCGAGAGGAGAGCGGCGTGAATCTCGCCAAGGCGTTCCTCGGTGAGGAGTCCGCGCGCTATGCCGGATTGATTGGTGATGACGAAGACTTTGAAACCGGATTCGTTTGCTTCCCGGATGGCCTCGGCGGCGCCGGGAATCAGACGGAGATCGAGAGGGTTTGTGAGGAAATCAACTTCTTCATTTATCGTGCCGTCCCGGTCGAGGAAGATACCGCTCCGGTTCATCGGCCGTTTTTAGCCAGCTCGCGGTAGACCTCGATAAATTGTTTTGCCAGCGTTCCGTTCCCGTTCCCGTTGTGGGTTGCCGTTCCCATTGAGACGATGCTGTCCTTCCGGGCATGGAGTACCTTTTCCACGTCGTCCTGGGGTGCGATGCGTATCCCGCGCTCCGCCCTGTTGCCGAGAGTAGTGATGACGTCCGCGTAGGTCAGTCCGGCCGTGAGGAAATTGAGGCGGCCCAGGCCGTTGCCCCCGCCGTTCCCGCCGCAAATGGTGGAGGGGAGTCCCGCCTTTGCGAACGAATTCTTCGGGAACGAGGCGTGCGATGCGAGGCTGAAGACCGTAAAGACAGTCTTCACGTGCCTGAAGAAGGGGTCATCCTTATACGTCGAGTTCAGGTAGGCCGGTATGAGCCCGCACTGCCAGTCGTTGCAGTGGATGATATCGGGCTGCCAGCGGAGCTTCTTGAGCGTTTCGAGGACGCCCCTGCAGAAGAAGATGAACCGCTCGTCATTATCCGTGAAGTATTTCTTCGTATCGGGGTGAAAATAGAGCCCCTCCCTGTTGAAGAACCTGTCGTTCGCCAGGAAATAGACGAGGACCTTCTGGTTCTCGCTGTTCAGGTACGACGACCTTACGCTGGCCTGCTCCATCCTCCCCCCGACGGGGATCCCGATGTCCTTCATCCGGAGGAGGTTATGAATCTGGAACCGGCGGCTGTTGATGCTCCCATACCCCGGGAGGACTACCCGGATGTCGTGGCCCATTGCCTTGACCGTTCTTGGGAGGCTGCCTGCGAGATCGCCGATGCTTCCCGACTTTATGAAGGGATCCGCCTCGCTCGCTACGTAGAGGATTCCGATCGGCTTTGACATGGGGTCACTTGAGGATTGGAAAAAATCAATAAATTTCGATTCAATTTACGATTTATTCGGGTAAAAAACAACTAGACTCTTGACTTTTTGGCGGAGTTTGTCTATATTTCACCGAGCTTTTTCGTCAAATTCAGGAAATACCGCATAGAGATTTTGTTAAAGGTTCGTGTTTGATCAGGGGATTAGTCCTCTGAAGTGACTAATTCGGCGCAGTAAGCTGAATTTTTCTTTTTTCAAGCCGGGAACCTTTGACGATCAGTTGCGGAACGTCCGAAGATCGGACCATCCAGACCGAATGTCAGGGATTTCTGACATTCGGTCTTTTAGTTTACGATAAGACCAACAATTGCATCGTCACAGGAACTCAACCGGCATACGCGGAGCGGGAGTCATAGTCGCATGGCTGATTGGAGGGAGCGCTACCTCCTACGCTCAGGCGCCGGTGAAGGAAATTCAGGTAATTCAATCGGATAGAAACGGGATAACAATTCTCTACACGCCTCGATACCGGATGCCTTCGAAGGTCACATCGGAGGGCAGGGAGTTTGTTCGCCAGGATTTCGAAGGCGCCTCATTTCCCGGGAGGCAGAGCCCCGGCACACCCGCCCTCGGGGTACGCACGCTCCCACTGAGGCTTGCCGGCGAAAAGGGGAACAGCGTCGTAATACTGAATTCGGATTACACCGATATCCCAAACGTCACGCTACTCCCAATCCCCGACCTCCGCCGCGACCCTCTTGATGGGACGTCGACATATCATGCCGACAGGTCTTCTTACTCGCACGCGGGATTCCTCCCCGAAACCATCGGCTCTTTGGAGTACGTGGGCGAGAGCAGGCACGCCTGGTTCAGCGACCTCCGTCTCTCGCCGGTTCAGTATAATGCAGCAACCCGCACGCTCAGGAAATATTCGCGGCTGGTCGTGAGGGTGAACTTCGGGGAGCCGGGAAGGAGAGCCGCCGCGGCCGACCCCCTCCTGAAAGGGACAGCCCTGAACGAGGATGCGTTCAGCGGGAGTTCGGCCCCGCAGGGAGGCCCGCGGACGGCGTCGCTCCGGAACAGCGTCCTCGGCAGCGGCTTCTGGTTTCAGTTCCCGGTTACCTCAGACGGCATGTACAAGATCACAGGCCGAATGCTCCTCAACGCCGGAGTTCCCGCAGGCACGGATCCGCAGACCGTCAGGATTTTCGGGAACGGGGGATTCGAGCTCCCGGCCGACGTCGCTTCGCCGTACGTCGACGACCTGGTGGAGAATGCAGTGCTCGTGGGCGATGTGGGAACGGCGGGGGCCCTCGATCCGGACGATTACTTCCTCTTCTATGGAAAAGGGACGCGCGGTTGGAGATACAACCCCGCCGCCCGGTCCTTCAGCCACTACATCAATCACTTCACCGAGACAAACATCTACTGGCTCACGTACTCGAACGGGCCGGGCAAGGCGATGGCGGCGGCTCCTTCTCTCAACCAGTCCCCGGACGTCGTCGCGCAGAACGGAATCGGAAAGGCGTTCAGGGAGGATGACCGCGTCAACCTCTTGTCCTCCGGGCAGGAATGGCTCGGTCCCCCCTTGAGCAACGGCGAGCAGTCGACGTACGTGCAGCTCCTCCCCGGACTCGACACCTCCCAGGCAATCCGGTACAGGTATCATCTCGGAGCCCAGTCGCACGATTATTCCACGTTCACGATCAGAGAACACGCCGTTCAACTTGGTCCGATCGTGGGCCTCCCGGGCACCGACGTCGGGAGCGACTTCGCCAGACAACTGACGGATGCAGTCGTGTCCGTCTCGCTCAAGCCCTCGTTCACGGACGCGCAGAGCCAGCTTCGCTTCACCTACGCGACGTCGAACACCGGGGGCACGGGGTACATCGACTGGGTTGAGCTCGTCTATCGCCGCCGGCTCACCGCCCAGAACGATCTTTTTACTTTTAACGCCGCCGACACAACTGCGGTTGCCGAGTACGATGTGAGTGGGTTCAGCGGAGGGCAGGTGTTCGTCTTCGACGTGTCGCGGTTCGACAGCGCGGTCTTCATTTCAAATCCCCGGCTCTCCGCCGACACCTGCTCGTTCCGGGTGCAGCTGAATGCCGGGAATGCGAAAGAGTTCTATGCCGTGGGGCCGAACGGGTTCCGCACCCCGGGCGGACTGATCCGCGTGCCAGACCAGAATCTCCACGGCGACACGGCCTCCGCCGACTGCATTATCATCACGCATCCCGAGTTCGATCCGGCCGCGCAGCGTCTGAAGACCTTCCGCTCACAGCAGTCGCCGACTCCCCTGCGCACGATCGTCGCCGGGGTGGACGACATTTACAACGAATTCGGAGGCGGGCTCCCGAGTCCCGCCGCAATCCGCAATTATCTTCGATACGTGTACGCCAACTGGCCGAGGCCTCCCCGCTACGTCCTCCTCTTCGGCGACGGCGACTACGATTACCGCCGCATCGTCGCCTCCGGCCCGAACTGGATCCCTCCGTGGGAAACCCCCGAATCGTACGACCCGCTCGGCACGTACACAAGCGACGACGACTTCGCCATGCTCGACAACAACGCGCGCGTCGATCTCGGAGTGGGACGCCTCACCGTCCGGTCGCTTCAGGAAGCGAACATCGCCGTCGACAAGATCATCGAGTACGAGACGCATCCAGTGGAAGATCCGTGGAAACTCCGCGCGACCTTCGTTGCCGACGACGCGCTCGCGGGTGTGCTTCCCGACAACAGCATCGAAAACGACGGGACCCAGCATCTCGACCAGGCCGAGGACGTCGCGCGAAGGGTGCCTCCTCTCTTCGAGATCAGGAAGATCTACGAGTTCCAATATCCCACGGTCTATACCCCGGAGGGAAGGAGAAAACCGGGCGTGAACGCAGCCATCATCGACCAGGTGAACGAGGGATCCCTGATCGTCAATTTTTCGGGGCACGGCAATCCCCAGCTCTGGACCCACGAGCACTGCCTCGTGAACGCCACGGACTTCCCGCAGTTTCACAATGCCGGCAAGTACTTCTTCCTCGTTGCCGCGACGTGCAATTACTCGGCCTTCGATCAGATCGGACAGCAGAGCGGGGGCGAGATCCTCGAGACCATGCCGGGCGCAGGGGCGATTGCCACGTTTTCGGCAACGCGCGCCGTCTACCAGAGCCTGAACGCCGCCCTGAACGCGGTCTTTTTCCAGAATCTCTTTCAGCTCGACAGCACGGGGCGTGTCCTCCCGCAGCGACTGGGCGACGTCGTCTACCGCACGAAACAGACGCGAATCACCGACAACGACAAGAAATACTTTCTCCTCGGCGATCCGGCGCTCTCGATCGCGTTTCCGAGAATGTTCGCGACGGTCGACAGCATCAACCACCGGAGCGCCTCGATCACCGCCCAGCTGCAGGCGCTCAGCCGCGCATCCGTCAGCGCGACTGTGCGCGATACGGCGTCTTCGGGAAGTCCGGGCGGGATCCTCCGCGTGTCGGGCCAGGTGCAGGTGGTCGTGAACGACGCCTCCGGCACCGTGGAGCTCCATGACCCCGACGCGGGCCAGGTGACCTTCCGTACGGAAGGAAGCGTGCTCTTTCGCGGAGCGGCGACGCTCACGAACGGATCGATCAGTTCAAACTTCGTAGTGCCGAAGGACATTTCCTACCGGAACGACTTCGGACGCATCACGATGTATTTCTGGAACAGCGCCGTCGACGGCGCCGGATATACGACGAATGTCCGCGTCGGAGGTTCCGATTCCACGGCGGTCCCCGACACAACGGGACCGGCGATCCTGCTGTTCCTCGACACGAGAGGGTTCCGCCCGGGCGACGTGGTGAGCGCCTCCCCGCTTCTGATCGCGGATCTGGCCGATGCGAGCGGGATCAACACGTCGGGCTCAGGCGTGGGGCACCGGCTCGAAGCGTGGCTCGACGACCAGTCGCAAAGCACCGATCTGAGCGGCTCCTATCAGAGCAGGCCCGACACATACCAGGAAGGGACGGTGGAGTACCGGCTGGGCGCGCTGACGCGGGGAACCCATAAGCTCAGGATGAGGGCGTGGGACACGTACAATAATTCATCGACAAAGGAGACGGTCTTCAATGTCGTGACGGGCGCCGGGCTCGACGTCACCAACGTCTATAATTACCCGAACCCGTTTTCCTCCGCCACTCTCTTTACATTCGAGCAGAGCCAGACGGCGGGAGTCGACGCCGAGATAAAGATCTACACGGTCGCGGGCCGGCTCATCCAGTCGCTCAAAAAGGAAAACGTCAGCGAGCATTTCGTCAGGATCCCGTGGGATGGACGCGACAAGGACGGGGACCGGCTTGCAAACGGAGTCTATCTTTATAAACTGATCGCCCGGACCCAGGACGGCAGGTTTTCAAAAGAAGTGTTGGGTAAAGTCAGCATAATCAGGTGAATTACGGCTGCGCGACGGGTGATTGCTTCTTAGGGCGGAACATGGTACATTATGTTCCCCGAACGCCCTGAACCTCGGCCGATTCGTCTCACAATCGCATTAATAGAAGGATACTCGTTATGATTCCACATGGACTCAGGAGAACTATCTCCCTGATCACGATAGCGGCCGCTGTATGCGTCTCGGCCTTACCAGGAGCGGCAGAGGCGCAGGGCGAATCTGCGGTGCCCTTCCTTCTGCTCGCGCCGAATGCGCGCGCCGACGCGATGGGCGAAGCCGGCGGAGCGCTCTCAGACGATGCTGCGGCGGCGTTCTGGAACCCCGCGGGGCTCGCTTTCCTGTCGGGGCAGGAGGTGAGCATCACGCACTCGAACCTCCTCCCTCAGTTCCAGCAGAGCGACCTGTTCTATGATTACCTCGCCTACCGCAACCGCATAGACGATCTGGGTGGAACGATCTCGGCAACCCTGACCTACGAGAGCCTCGGCGAGTTCAACGAGACGCACGACACGCCCGACATCATCAGCACGTTCCGGGCCTATGAGATGGCGGTGACCGCCGGATACGCAACGAGGGTATTTTCCGACCTCGGCCTCGGCCTCAACCTTCGCTACATCCGGAGCTCGCTTGCTCCGTTCAACGTGCAGGGACAGGACAGGCAGGGAGTGGCATCGACCGTGAGTTTCGACGTCGCCACGATGTGGAAACCGTCTGTATTCAACATCCCGGGAATCGGCGACATCGGCGACCGCTTCAGCGTCGGCCTCAACCTCTCGAACCTCGGACCGAAGCTGACCTACATCGACCAGGCCCAGGCCGATCCGCTTCCGACGAACCTCCGCCTCGCGTTCGCCGGCCAGATCATCAAGACCGAGTATAACAGCATCAATCTCGTTCTCGATTTCACGAGGATCCTCGTCCGCCGCCGTCCGGAAGTGGACGACACCAACGCCACCACGGGCCAGGTCACGGTGGTCTCAAACCCGTCGGTCGACAATCTTCCCAAAGCGCTCTTCAGCGCCTGGGGTGACGGAGGCCTGAAGAAAGTAGACATCGCAACAGGTCTCGAGTACTGGTACGGCAGCCCGCGCCTCA
The DNA here is from genome assembly GCA_964512655.1 of uncultured Chlorobiaceae bacterium. Taxonomy (GTDB): domain Bacteria; phylum Bacteroidota; class Ignavibacteria; order UBA10030; family SZUA-254; genus VBOC01. The sequence continues at coordinate 22,805 of CAZEJT010000017.1, forward strand.
TCGCGCTGCGCTTCGGGTACTTCTACGAGAACCCCAACTACGGAAACAGGAAGTTCCTCACCTTCGGCGCCGGAGTACGGTACGACGTATACGGGTTCGACTTCAGCTACCTCTCGGCCGTTGAGGAGAATCATCCTCTGGACGGGACGCTGCGGTTCAGCCTGCTGATCGCCTGGGGCGGAAATAAGGAATAAATCAATCCGATCGTCGCCGTTCCGGGGTGCCTGCGTTCGGAGAATCGCACTCACCCTTTTCGTTCCGGCAGCACTCGGCCTGGCGCAATCCAAACTGCGGCCGTCGTTCAGCCACCCTCTTACCGCCGGGCGCGAGCCGGGTGAGAGTCAGCTTGCGCTGACGGGCGTCCGGGCATTCCCCGAAACGCTGAGAGTCCTGGCCGCGATGGTCGCGTTCCAGGAAGACAACGATCCGCGCTCGACCGGAAACGGGAGCTTCGATACCACTCAAACGACGAAGCGCCTCATCGATCCACCTCCCCACGATCAGTCGTACGCAGCAGAGCACCTCGAGTTTCTCGGGAACTACTTCCGCAGGGCATCCCACGGCAAGCTCGTCATCACGGGGGATGTGCTGCCCTCCGTCTACCGCCTCCCCTACCAGATGCCGCATTACAGTCCCCCGCGCGGAAGCACGGTGAACACAGAGCTCGGCCGCCTGATGCAGGACGGCTGGCATGCCGTCGATTCGGCGACGCCGGGGATCGCGTTCAGCAATTACCAGATATTTCTCCTTCTCCATGCGGGATCGGGGAGGGACGTCGACCTGACGAGCCTCTACGGGTTCGATCCCACTCCCTTCGACATTCCGTCGATCTACCTGAATCTCGCGTCGCTGAGGAAGATGTTCGGGAACTCGTACCAGGGCGTGCCCGTCGACGGCGGAGCGTATAACATCACCAATACTATCATTCTTCCGGAGACGGAGAGCCGCGACATCTCGACCTCGCTCGGCACGTCGCGCCTGCAACTGGGGATCAACGGCCTCCTCGCGGCGAGCGTCGGGAGCCACCTCGGGCTTCCCGATCTCTTCGACACGAAGACCGGGGCGACCGGAATAGGGCGCTTCGGCCTGATGGACGGGCAATCGATCTTCAGCTGGAGCGGCCTCTTCCCGCCGCTTCCGTCGGCGTGGGAGCGGTATTTTCTCGGCTGGATCAATCCGGTCGTGCCCGCGCCGGGAAGCGCGGTCTACGGCCTTCCGGCGGCGGGGTGGGGGAGCCAGGAAGATTCCGTCTATCGGCTTCCGATTTCGGCGAAAGAATACTTCCTCGTGGAAAACCGCAACAGGGACGCGAACCGCGACGGGTCGATCGTCACTCTCGTGAGAAACGGCCAGACGGTCACGCGCAGCTGGGCTCACGACACGACGGGCTTCAACGACTTCGATATCGATTCGCTCTACGGCGTCCTCACCGACATCGATGAGCCCGACTGGAGCCTCCCCGGGGGAGTCAGCTCGGGGACGCATGAGTTTTACGACGGCGGCATCCTGATCTGGCACGTCGACGAGACGGTCATCGACGCGAATTACGCGGCCGACGCAGTCAACGCGGATCCCGAAAGGCGGGGCGTAAACCTGGAGGAAGCCGACGGTTCGCAGGACATCGGGCAGACCTACGGACTGATCAGCTCCGGCAACGGGAGCGAGAACGGCACGGTGCTCGATTTCTGGTATGCGGGCAACAGGGCGCCCGTCCGCCTGGGGTCGAATGAGTTCACTCCTTCTTCCCAGCCCTCGAGCGAGAGCTACGACCACGCGAACAGCCATATCTATGTGAGCGGATTTTCATCGCGCGCTCCGAGGATGACGGCAACGATCCAGATCGGCGACGCGCAGGTGACGCCGATCGCAGGATTCCCGCACGAGACCGTCCTCGGATTCGGCAGGAACTCGCTCACGGTTATCCCCGCGTCGGGGGGATTCCCGTCCGTGATTCTTGGCGCTACGATCGGCACAGGGCCGGTTCCGCCTCCGACTGCTGGCAACCCAACCCCCGGACCTGCATCGGGCCCCTCCCGGCTCTACGGTTGGACGACGGATGGATCTCCGATCCTCCCGGGGGGCTCGCCGTCGGGCCTCCTCGCGACCCCTGCGATTCCTCCCGCGCAACTTAACGGCAAACCGGGTGTTGGGGACTTCGATGTTGACGGGACTCCCGATGTAACGCTCGGAGGGGTGTGGCCGTTCGGTCCAGGGGGGGCGCACGTCCCAACGGGCCTGCCGACCGAGCCGCGGACTTTCTTTGGCTGGAGTCTCAAGGATGCTAACGGAGACCATCTGATCGACACTCTTTTCCTCGAGTCGTTTGTCAACACGATCACGACGTCTCCCGTCGTGACTGACTCGTTCATAGCCTATGGAACGCAAAAGGGGATGGTCTACCTGCTGGGCTATGATGGGTCGGTGGCACAGACCCTCCGCGTCAGCCCTTTCGACTCCTCCGACATCGTGAGCCTGAGCCTGTTTCAAAACCCCGCATCGTTCGTTGCAGTAACGGCGAACGGCTCGCTCGGGCTTCCCGGAGTCGCCTGCGCCCAGCTCAGCAGCGCCCTGGCTGCGGAGCCGACGCCCTTTCATCCGTCGTATGCGATTGCCGCAACGCTCTCTGCCGATCTGGGAAAACGGCTTGTACTCGTCACCCGCGACGGCACTATCACACTCTCGAGCGCGTGCGGCCCCTTCGGCCAGAAGGGCTTCTCTGTCTCGACCGGCGGTGAAATTCTCAACGCCCCCGCAGTCGCCGATATCGACGGGGACGGCGTCAAGGACATCATCGTCTGCAGCGGGAACCGTATCTACGCCATCAACGCCATCGGATCAGTCCTCGATCATTTTCCTGTCACGCTCCCGACGGACAAAACGATTCTCACCTCGCCGATCGTCGCGGACCTCGACGGGGACCGCTCTCCCGACGTCATCGCAGTGACACAGGAAGGGCTCGTGGCCGCGTACGACAGGTACGGCCGGATGCTTCGTGGTTTTCCTCTTCTTGCAGGCCCGAACGGCGGATCGACCCCCGCGCAATTCTACATGACGAGCGATTGCCTCAGCTGCGCAGACATCGGCCTCGCGGTCGCCTCCGATGACGGACACATCTATGCCTGGAAAACGGGGACGCTCGCGACCGGAATCGCCCCGCCTCCTCCTCAGCCCTGGCCGCAATTCATGCACGACGCGGCCAACACGGGATTGTCGGACACGCTTCTTCCTAAGGGTCCGGCGCAATCGGGTTTCTTTCCTCCCTCGAGGGCCTATAACTGGCCGAACCCCGTCGACCGCGCGCACGGCTACACGACGCATATCCGGTACTTCGTCGGCACGGCTGCGAGCGTCCACATCAGGATTCTCGATCTCGCCGGCGACAAGGTTACAGAGTTCGATGCGCCCGGTGTCGGGGGCCTCGACAACGAGGTGGAGTGGAACGTCTCCGGCATTCAAAGCGGGATCTATTTCGCGCACATAGACGCCCAGGGCGCGGGAGGGAGCGGCTCCGCGGTCATAAAGATCGCGGTCGTGAAGTGAGCTGATGGCGTGCGGATCGCCCTTCTGTGCCTGTCCCTTTCGCTCCTTGTGTCCTGCCGCGACATCCAGCCTTTTGAGAACGTCTCGCCGGTCCAGGGCTACCAGCTGAACGGGACGATAACGTCGCAGAACGGCATACCGATCGACAGCGCGAACGTGCGCGTGTATTACGAGTACGACCTTGTAGGGTACGACCCGATAGACACACAGCAGGTCATCGTCACCGATTCGACGAAAATCCTAGACGTGGCGGTCTACACTCCGAAATTCATGTTTGTCAGGCAGCTCTATCTCAACTACCGGCAGAGGGGACCCGTGCCGCGATTCGCCTGGGACCAGCGGAACCAGCAGGGGGCGTCTGTCCCGAGCGGAGAATACCTGATCAGGTACGCGATCGATACGACGATCGTCAAGTACTCCGTCATCGTGATCGACGGGCACATCTCCGCCACCACGGACGCGCTCGGCCGCTTCACCCTCGGCGCCGACCGCCTTCCGGTGGGGGTCGTCTTCGACGCCTACGCGACGGACAACACGTACGACGCTACGTTCCGGGTGCGGCCGGTGCTCGATCTCATTCTCCTGAAGGGTGGGCTGGAGTCTGAATATCCCAACGTCCAATTGAATCTCAATCAAATCACAACCGCGGGTTTTACTCTCGGATGAAGACCGTGCTCCTGGCATCCATCCTCTTCATGGCCGCGGCCGCCGCGCAGGCCCAGGACGAGTTCTACCATCCCGAGCTGTCGTGGCGCTCGATCGAGACCGATCACTTCTACGTCCACTACCACACGGGCGCGGAGCGGACCGCCCGCGTGGTGGCGAAGGTGGCCGAGGAGATCTATGCGCCCGTAACCTCTCTCTACCACCACGAGCCCGACGGCAAGGTGAGCTTCGTCATCAAGGACTACGACGATTACTCGAACGGAGCGGCGTACTTTTTCGATAACAAGGTCGAGATCTGGGCCTCGGCTCTCGATTTTGACCTGCGAGGGACGCACAACTGGCTCCGTAACGTGGTGACGCACGAGTTCACCCACATCGTGCAGATCCAGACCTCCCTGAAATTCGGGAGAAAAGTCCCCGCCATCTATCTCCAGTGGCTCCAGTACGAGTCGGAGCGCCGCCCCGATGTCCTGTACGGCTATCCGAACGGGATCGTGTCGTATCCTCTCTCGGGATACGTCGTGCCGAGCTGGTTTGCCGAAGGAGTTGCCCAGTACAATCGCAAGGAACTTGGATACGACTCCTGGGACGCGCACCGCGACATGATCCTGCGCATGTATGCGCTCGACAACAACATGCTCACCTGGAACGAGATGGCGGTGTTCGGGAAGACGAGCCTCGGGAACGAATCGTCGTACAACGCCGGCTTCGCATTCGTGCGGTACATCGGCGAGCACTACGGCGACGACAAGTTGGAGGCGATTTCCCGCAATCTTTCTTCACTGACAGCGGTGACGATCGACGGCGCGATCGGAGGTGCGATCGGCAAGAACGGCGGCGAGTTGTACGACGAGTGGCGAGCCGGGCTGAGGAAAGAGTACGAGGAGCGCACCGCGCCGATCAGGGATCATCCGGTCCAGGGAGAGATCATCGCGAGCGAGGGATTCGGCAATTTTTATCCGGCTTTCTCTCCCGACGGCAAAACCATCGCCTATGTCTCGAACAAGGATGCCGACTATTTCTCGCTCTCCGGCCTGTATCTGTACGATGTCGGCGCGAAGACGGAGAAGCTCCTGAAGGGGGCCGTGCACTCGAATATTTCGTGGTCACCCGACGGAAAGAAAATCTATTACGCGAAGCTCAGCCGCCGGAACGACCACTGGTCGAACCTCTACGACGTCTATGTCTGCGACGTCGCCACAGGAGACGAGACGCGCCTCACCCACGGCCTCCGGGCGAACGCCCCGAGCGTTTCCCCCGACGGGGAACGGGTGGCGTTCGTGGAGGGGGGCGACGGCACAATCAATCTCTACACCATGAAGACGGACGGATCGGACGTCCGCGCGCTGACCTCCTACTCCGAGGGCGAGCAGGTCTACAACCCCCGGTGGACTCCGGACGGAAGCCGGATCCTCTTCGAGTACTCGGTGAAGGACGGGCGCGACCTCGCGCTCGTGCCGGCGGCGGGCGGGAGCGTGAGCTTCCTCCTCGCGACCCCCGACGACGAGCGAAACGCCGTCTTCACTCAGGGCGGAACGAAACTGGTCTATTCCTCCGACAAGTCGGGGATCTTCAACCTGTACGAGTACGACATTGCGTCCGGACAGTCGGTCCAATTGACGAACGTTCTCGGCGGCGCCTTCATGCCGACGGTGAATCCGTCGGGAGATCTTGCGTTCGCATCGTACACGTCGACAGGATACAAGATCGCGTACATGAAGAGCGCCGCGCCGCTGACCGCTCCCCCGGCCTACGTACGCACAACGGCCGGCACCCCGGTTGAAGCGTCCGCAGCGCAGGGCGGCGACGGTCCGGAGAAGGATCGCTTCGATTGGAAGGGGCTGCGCTCGTACGACGACACGAAGGTCCCGGCGCATACCGATACGACGTACAGAAACATCGCCACCAGTCTCACGATTGTTCCGTTCCTCAGGATCGACAACTACAATCCCCGGAACAAGGGGATCGACATCGTGAAGCTCGGAGCATACGGCTTTTCGTACGACGTGCTCGACCGGTACGGGTTTTTCGCGGGAGCAGCGTTCAACAAGAGGGGAGAGCGCGACCTCTTCTTCGACTTCGACTACAGGGGGAAGATCCCCGGCCTCTTCCAGCTGGGTTTGGAACCGGCCCTCTCGCTCGAGGCCTATAACATCACGCGCACGACCGGTGGCCAGATAACCCTTCCGCTTGACACGATCGGAGTGGACGTCACCTATAATCTCCTGGAGTTCGATGCGGCGCTCAAGCAGAAAATCTTCAGCGAGGCTCTCGAGGCGGAGCTCCGATACGCCCACAGCCGGTACAACGCCTCGGTGGGTTCCTTCACGCTGCCCACGCTTCCCCCTCCCGACAATCTCGTGCAGGCGTTCAGCGAACTGTATCTCATCGGCAACGACATCTCGTTCACGCTCAATTTCGCAAGCATCTACCCCTCCCGGACGGACGACATCAACCCGGTCGGCCGGAAAATCCGGCTCCGGTACGACTACGAATTCAACAAGTTCAATCCGTCGAGCGAGTATGAGGTCTCGAACGGCATCCTCGTGCCGAAATACCAGCAGCTGAACTTTCACAGACTCGATCTCGGCTGGCGGGAGTCGCGGCAGCTGCCCGGATGGAAACACACGCTGAGCGCGCAGGTGAGGGGAGGGACGATCTTCGGCCCGCCCGTGGACGAATTTTTCGATTATTATATCGGCGGCTTGAGCGGGATGAAAGGGTACCCGTTCTATTCCATGGGGGGAAACGAGTTTGCCTACGCGAACCTGACGTACCGCTTTCCCCTCCTCGAGCATATCGATCTTCGCCTTCTCCAGCTCTACTTCGATAAAGTCTACGCGGCGTTCTACGGAGACGTGGGCGAAGCGTGGACCGGCGGCGGTCCGGGCGCGCAGCACTTCAAGCGCGACGCGGGCGTGGAGCTGCGGCTCGAGGCGTTTTCCTATTATGCGTTTCCGACCCGCGTGTTCTTCAACGCGACATACGGCTTCGATCAGTTCAGCCGCTATTTCAGCACTTCCGGGGCCACCGTGACGTACGGGAAGGAATGGAACTTCCATTTCGGGATTCTCTTCGGGTTCGACCTGGACTGAGTCCGGGATAGAGCAACGGTTTCATTATGGGAAAGGATTGTTCGATGGCGAACGTACTTTGCAGGCGTACAGGCAGCGCTGCCATAGTTCTTCTCTGTGCGGTGGTGTGTGGGAGAGCGGGAGAGAAGCCGGGGGACGGCGCGATCGGCGAACTCCGCTACGGTTCAACGCAATTCTTCGGCGGGTCGCTTCAGATGGCTCCCGAACACTGGACCCCCTCCGCCGCGCGGCTCCTGCCCGAGGAAGAAGGAGGGAGTACGGGGGAGAAGTCGCCGCTGCTTGCCGGCGCCCTCTCGCTTGCGCTCCCCGGAGCCGGGGAGTTCTACTCGAA
>CAZEJT010000018.1:0-26841 GCA_964512655.1 uncultured Chlorobiaceae bacterium
TCCAACGTAGTGCCTTCGAAAGTGAGACTCAACTATTTGTAACATAGGTACTACCAGGCTGGTGTCACGGTATGGACCGTGACACCAGTATAAATCTGACGTTAACGCGGGCTGAAGCCCGCGGCTACAAGAGAACGGCGGGTTCGAATCAGATTACCTGTAGCCGCACCCTTCAGGGTGCGTTGCCCGGGAAGGAAGATGTGCCGGGGGAAGTAGGTGGCTATAGCCCCTGCCTAGCGCAAGCGCCTGAAGCCTGGCCTACTTCGGCACCCTGATCAGGTTGACGATCCCCGCCGCCAGGAAAACGATGTTCGCCATCCACGCAGTCAGCAGCGGATCGAGGTCCCCGTCGTATCCGAACGCCTGGCTCACTTTCAGGAAGATCATGTAGATAAAGCAGACCCCGAGCGCGATGCCGAACTCGACTCCAAGGCCGCTCCTTCTCTTGACCGAGGAAAACGGCACCCCGAAAAGGACAACGATCAGGCTCGCCAGGGGAAACGCGGTCTTGCTGTGGAAGTCGACCATCCACCGGGCCACGTCCTGCCCCGCCCGCCGCTGGTTCTCGATAAATCTCCGAAGGTCCGTGTAGTTCATCTCGTCGGGTTTTTCCTGCTTCTTCCGAATGTCCTCCGTCGAGAAATTCAGCCCCCCGACCGGCCGCACATCGAACCTGTTCAGCATCTCATGCCCTCCCCCGAATCTCCGCTCCGTCCCGTTGAAGAGGACCCACTCCCTGCGGGCGGTGTCCCACCGCATCTCGGCCGCATCGAAGCGCCCGAGGAGGACCGTGGGGTTGCCCGGATCGAAATCCTGGATACTCACGCGCCGGGCGATCCCGTGGGCGTCGTCGAAGGTGCCTATCGAAAGCATCCGCGTGGGGGAGTCCTGCATCGTCATGTTGCTCTTCGAGACGAACTCGATGTTCTTCTGAAAATAGTATCTCGCCAGCTCAAGCTTTTTTCCCGTCGCGTACGGGACCACCCACCCGTTGAAATAAATGGAAACGCCGCTGACCAGCAGCGAGAAGATCAGAAGCGGCGCCATGAACCGGTAGAGGCTCATGCCGCTCGATTTCAGAGCGGTCAGCTCGTTGAAGGTGGAGAGACGCCCCGTCGTGAAGAGCGCCGAGAGAAGCATCGCCACCGGGATCATCAGCTTGATGATCTCCGGGAGGAAGTAGCAGTAGTACGACGCGATCAGGCCGATCCCGGCACTCCGGTCGAGGAAATCGTCGAGGTTCTCCATCATGTCGACCACGACGAAGATGATCATAAAGGCCGCGAGCGCAAAGAGGGCTGTCAGGATGAACTGCCTGAGGATGTACCGGTCGATGAGCGTCATGATGTCCCGGCGCCGCCCCCGTCGGCGGCGTTCCGCATGGACCGCGGAACGAATTTCCTGAACCAGCCCCAGTTGATCGACGGATTCTCCCGGCCCATCCGCAGGGTAAGATAGACGCCGAAGATCCCGATGATGATGTTCGCGGCCCACATCCCCACCCACGGCGGGATGATCGCCCTGTCGGCGAGCTTTTCCCCTCCGATAAGCCCCGCCCAGTAGACCAGAAAGAAGCCGAAGCTCATCGAGGCGGCAACCGCGAGAGTGCCCCGGCGCGCCATGATGCCGAGCGGAGCCCCGATGAACACGAAGACGATGCACGCCACCGGGATCGCGTAATGCTTGTTGATCTCGACGAGGTACTGGTTGATCTGATCCTGATTGTACTTCACGAGCATCGTCTGATTCTCGATGGCGTTTGCCGCGGCGCGTGCGTCGGCGAGCGCGCGCTGGATCGCCTGGCCATGCACGTCGGTGCCGGGAGGAACGGGACCCGGGCGCCTGAGCACGGCGAAGGGCGAGCTCTGGTTGTCGCCGGGCATCGGGCTCTGAGCCCGCGCCGCGCCGGTCGCCTCATCGAGGCTGTCGACGAGATGCTGAAGATCGTGCGCGCTCATTTCCCTGTCGCCCCGGCTCAGCGCATTCTCATTGGTGCGCTCGAAGTCGAACCCCTCCGTGTTCATGACGATCCGGTGCCGGACGTACCGCATCCTGCGGTAGGCCTGGAGGTCGGCCGTGCCCACCTGGTGGATCTCCCCGTTGTACAGATCCATGACGAGCCGCCGCTGATCGGGGGTGAAACTCACCGTTCCCCGCTCCGCGGTCACGACGACGTCTCTGGCAGGATCGGTATAGTCGTAAATTGTGATCCCTTCAAGGTCGTTGGAATTCTCGAACGTCTTGCGCGCGAGGATGCTGTACCCGGTGAGGTCCTGCGAGAAGAGACCGGCCACGATCGAGAGGGTCGGCTTCACCTTCCGGATATCCACCATCAGAACCTTGAGCCGGTGGTTGGCCTCCGGCAGAACATGGTTATAAAACTCTACCAGACCGAACGAGAGGAGCGCGGCGACCACCACCACGGGAGCCATCATCCTGTAGAGGCTCATTCCTCCGGCCTTCATCGCGGTGATTTCGTTGTTTGCCGAGAGGGTCCCGAAGCCCATGAGCGTCGCCACAAGCACCGACATTGGCCCGGCGAGGACGACGATCCAGGCAAGGTTGAGGGCGATCAATTCCCCGATGACCCATCCCCCGAGCCCCCTCCCGACCAGCTGGTCGATGAATTTCATCAGGAATTGAAGGAGGAACACGAAGAGCAGCGTTACAAACGAGAAGAGGAAGGGGGCGACGTGAGCGCGGAGAAGATGAAGGTTAAGCTTCATGCTCAAATATAGGCGGGGAAGGGAGGATTTACAAGCCGGCGCCGATTTACCCGCTATTCTATGCGCCAGAACACGGTTTGCTTGCAAATGATGATGCATTTGCCTAACTTTTACGAGTAATTAATTCACCATGTAAGGAGCCGTTTAGTATCGAATCTTGCTGACTGAGTGATGATCCGAGCGCGTGAGGCTGCGCGCCGGAGTTGTACAAAACAAGATTAACATACTAAGCTTGGCTCAATACATCCTACTGTTTCGCGGGGCCAGTACACCCCTCCGCCCGCGCGTTTTCCCAGGCCTCATTCTGGCAGCAATCGCCCTCGGCGGCATTGCATTCCTTCTTCCGCAGGAAGCCCGCGCGCAGTTCGGCTCCGCCGCGGATTCGATCGCGCGCGCAGACTCGCTTCGCGCCGACTCCCTCCAGAGAGGCCTCCTCATGCCGTCTGTTCCCGGGCTCAGCGATACGATGAGCTTCATCCGGCAGTCGAGGTTGCGCGACTCGCTCCGGTTGAGGATGATCGATTCACTCCGCGCGAGAAGGGATTCTCTGGGATTTTTCCGCGATTCGCTCCATGCCCGGCGCGATACGTTGAAGATCGACACAACCTGGGTCGCCTATCACGATTCCACCTCGCGAATCCGGCAGTGGGTGCACCGGCGGCACGACGGGCCGGCCGTCGAGTTGTTCCCCGCCGAAAACCGCCGCATGTATGTCCGGTCACGCTCACCCGCCTACGCGCGCGACGTGGGGATCGACTCCTCGGGCCGGTACGTCCTGGCGAGGGAGATGGTGAACGGCAAGGATGTGCGAATTCCCGCATCGGTGCCCCTCGACGAGTACATACGCCTCCGCTCGCGGCAGGAGATCCGGAACAACTGGCGCGAGATGGTCTACAAGTATCAGTACAAGGAAAGCCGCGACCAGCTCGGGGGATTCTTCGCATCGCTGACCTCCATCGAGATCCCCGTCCCCGCCAATCCCCTTCTCAGCATCTTCGGCGGAAGGGGGATCAAGCTGAATGTCTCGGGAGCGGTCGATATCCGCGGGGCGTTCCGGAACCAGAAGTCCGACCAGGTCACCCTCTCACAGCTCGACCAATCGCGGAGCGAGCCCGACTTCAACCAGGACGTCCAGGTCAACGTGAACGGGACCATCGGCGAAAAACTCAACATCCTTGCCGACTGGAACACGCAGCGCACGTTCGAGTACGAGAACCAGCTGAAGATCAAGTACACCGGCTACGACGACGAGATCGTGCAGAGCGTCGAGGCGGGAAACGTCTCGCTTCAAACGCCGGGGCTGATCGGGGGCGGCCAGGCGCTGTTCGGGATCAAGGCCAGAATGCAGGCCGGGCCGCTGAACCTCACGACGCTCCTCTCCCAGAAAAAGGGCCAGCAGAAAGAGATCACCCTGACCGGCGGCGCGCAGTCGAACACGTTCGACCTCTCTCCGATCCAGTATTCAAGGAACTACTATTTTGTCGACACCTCCTACCGGAAGTTCTGGGAGATTCTTCACGCCTCCTCCTCGCCCGATTTCTCTGCGGATCCGAGCATCATCCGCAAGCAGATCGTGCAGATCGACGTGTGGACCAACATCCTCGTCAACAACGCGACCGTTGCGGGGACCTATGTCACGGGGGCGGCGTACATCAACGTTCCTCCGCACCCCGCCGGCACCCGGTTCGATCCGTCGACACTGGCCGCTTATGATACGACGTCCCCCGGCAATTACAAGCGCGGATACTGGGTGAAACTCGATCCGACGAAGGACTACCGGTATAGCAACTACGGCGGCTATATCACGTTTCTCACGAACGTCAACGAGAGCCAAGCCTACGCGGTGACCTACTCCACTGCGGACAACAATATCTACGGCGATACCGCAAACGGCGTGTACTATCTCAAGCTGATCAAGCCGGAAAACATCCAGGATCACCCGGATTACAGGCCCGCGTGGGATCTCATGCTCAAGAACATCTACGCGCTTGGCGGGAGGGACCTGAAGCAGGAGGGGTTCGACCTGAAGATCCTGAGGCGCACAGACGGCCCGGACGTTTTCCAGCTCTACAGCCAGAACCTCCTGACAATCACCGGTCTCGACCGCTTTAACCCGTCGGGGGCTAAAACGGCCGACGGCGTGTTCGACTTCCTGAAAGGCGTCACCGTCGACGTGGACCGCGCGGAAGTCATTTTCCCCACGCTCCGCCCGTTCGATTCGACGATCGTCCAGTTCTTCAGGCAGAGTGGGAGCGGCAAAGTCATCGCCGATTCCCTCCTCTTCAGCGATATCTACGACACGACGGCCACGGCCGCCACGAACAACACGGTGAAGAACCGGTATTTCATGCACATCCTGTCGTCCACCTCCCAGTCGAGCCGGTACGCGCTGGGATTCAATCTAGTCGAAGGAAGCGTCCAGGTGCTCCTGAACCATATCCCCCTGCAGGCGAACACAGACTACACGGTCGACTATATCGTCGGGGAAGTCGTCATCCGCAACCCCGCGGCGCTCGTTCCGGGGGCGAACGTGGAGGTGAAGTACGAGACGAACGACCTGTTCCAGCTTGCTTCGAAGACCCTGATCGGCGCCCGCGGCGAGATCATAGGCGCTCTCCCGGCCACCAATCTCGGGTTTACGCTCATGAACCTGAACCAGGCCACCCTCAGCGACAAGGTGCGGCTCGGCGAGGAACCGACGAGCAACCTGATCGCAGGCGTTGACGCTTCCACATCGTTCAACCTCCCCTTCCTCACGAGCATGATCGACGCCCTGCCGCTGATTCGCACGAGGGAGATGTCGAGCATCCGGTTCGGCGGCGAAGCGGCCTACGTTGTCCCGAACCCGAACACGAAAACGAGCACGATCGCGGACGACAACGGGGCGAGCCTCGCCTACCTGGACGACTTCGAAGGGGCGCGCAGAACGATCCCGCTTCCCGTCCAGTACAACCAGTGGCATCTGGCCAGCCCGCCCGTCTACACGCGCCTGGCTCCCGGATTGTCGGGGACCGAAAAGACCTACTACAAGGGAAAGCTTGCCTGGTATAACCGGCTCCCGAGCGACGTGGTCTCGCAGGACATCTGGCCGCTGCGCCAGGTCCGCCCGGGAGAGGGCCAAGTGACAGTGCTGAGCCTCGATTTCGACCCCAACCGGAGAGGGATGTACAACTATTCGCCGAGGCTCGACTCGACGCTCCACCGAGCGGGGAGCGCCTACGATTCGGTGGACGTCGACGGAAGGCAGGTGAGGCAGAGGAACTGGGCGGGCATCATGAAGTATCTTCCCAACACCGCAGGGCTCCTCGATCAGAACATCTCGTACCTGGAAATATGGATGAAATCGGCGGCGGTGAACCCCCTCGACCTGAAGCACGGACGGCTTTACGTCGATCTCGGGCGCGTGAGCGAGGACGTGATCCCCAACGGGATTCTTAATTCGGAGGACAGGATCAAGACGCCCGACAATCCCGGCGGAACTGCGAACGGCGTGCTCAATCCCGGGGAGGACGTGGGACTCGATCTTCTGGCCGACAGCTCCGAGCGGCGCGAGTTCGCGTCGTTCGTGGAGGCGAACCGGGGAGATCCGGACGTCGATGCCAATGACCCGAGCGGCGACGACTGGGCGTATGTCACGGGGTCGGGAGATTACAGCAAGCTGAACGGAACGGAGGGGAACGGCGCGATCGTCGACGGCCGGCTTCCCGACACCGAGGATCTGAATAACAACGGCTTTTCGGACCAGGTCGATCTGTACGCGGAGTACGAAGTGCCCCTCGACAGCCTGTACATCGACTCGCTCGGGAGGGAAGTGCAAAATGAGCTGATCGTCGGGGGGAGCACCTGGAAGCAGATCAGGATCCCGCTCTTCCAGGCGTCGCGGATCATCGGGAGCGACCAGTCGATTGCTTCCGTCCTGCGGGAGGTGCAGTACATGCGCCTCTGGGTGTCGGGAGTCGAGCAGAAGGTAAGCATCAGGATCGCCGAGATGGATTTCGTGGGAAACCAGTGGCTCGAGCGCACGCAGAACGATTCGACGCTCAAGGTCTCGACCGTCAGCATCGAGGATAACCCCACGTACGTTTCCCCCCCCGGCGTGATCCGCGAGCGCGACAAAACCCAGCCGAACCAGACCATCCTCGGCAACGAACAGTCGCTCGCCCTCGTTCTCAACGGACTGATGCGCGGAGACAACCGGCAGGTCTACCGCTCCTTCGCGGTGCGGCCGCTCGATCTCTTCAATTACAGGGCGATGAAGATGTTCGTGCACGGCGACCCCGCCTTCGGATACTACGGGCCCGACCGGTACGACGCGGAGGTGTTCATCCGTTTCGGTTCGGACTCGCTCAACTTTTACGAGTACCGCGCCCCGGTGCATCCGGGATGGGATCCTCTGAACGACATGAATATCGTCTTCTCGGAGCTCACCGCGGTGAAGGCCATCCGCGACTCCATCTACAAGGTGTTCACCCTCCCGGTCAAGGACGGCCCGCCGGGATCCACCTACGGCATCCGCGGAAACCCTTCGCTCAGGCAGATACGGGAGATTTCGATCGGGGTCGAGAACCCGGCAGCGCAGGGAGGGACCTCGCGACTCGTCGGCCAGGTTTGGGTCAACGAGCTTCGCCTCACGAACGTCAACAACGCAAAGGGGTACGCTTACCATTTCGAAACCCAGATCAAGCTCGCCGATCTGGGGGGCGTCTCCTTCAACTACGGGAAGACCGACCCGAACTTCCATGCGCTCGATCAGACGTTCGGCAGCCAGAACACGCAGATCAACTGGGGCATCAGCTCGAGCGTCTCGCTCGAAAAATTCTTTCCCCCCGATTGGCAGGGGACCACGCTCCCGGTGACGTACTCGCACAGTGAGAATCTCACCAAGCCGAAGTATCTTCCGAGCAGCGACATCGTCGTCACTTCCGCAGCCGATCGCGCCGCGGAGCATGTCGCTTCGCAGAGCGAAAAGGTGCGCGTGGCCGACAGCGTCATCACCGGGTCGCAGACCCTCCGGGTGTCCGACTCCTACGCGGTCCCCAACCTGAGGATTGCGCTTCCGACCCAGTTGTGGTACATCCGGGACACGTTCAGCAAGCTGACATGGGCGTTCAGCTATTCGATCGCGCACGACCGGGATCCCTCGATCACATACAGGCGCTCCTGGCTCTGGAACTTCCGCGTGAGTTACGGAGTCTCGCTTCCGGCGGACGCCTACATCCAGCCTTTCAAGAAGATCTTCAGCGGAATTTTCATGCTCGACGGCTTCAAGGATTGGAAGTTCTATTACCTCCCGATCATGAACCTCAACGGCTCGGTCTCGGCGCAGCGCTCCCGCACGTACGAGCTGGGAAGCGACCCGGGGAGCATTCCGCGTGACACGCGCAACTTCACCGGGAGCAAATCGTTCGGGTTCGCGTGGAAACTGACCGAGGGCGGACTGACGGGCCTCGCGGGCGACTACGGAGTCAGCGTCGACAAGAATCTCCTGAACCAGGATAACGACAGCGCAGGCCGCGGGTTCAACTCGATACTGAAGGACATCTTTGTAGCGGGTGAAGACAGCCGGTTCGGCCAGAGGGTGACCTTCGCCACCAAGCCGAAGGTCCCCGATATCTTCGACCTGCCGAAGTTCATGACCCTGAACGCGGGCTATGCGGTGAACTACGGATGGCAGAATTCCTTCCAGCACGGAGACATCGGCAAGAGCGCGGGGTTCGACAACAACATCACCGCCTCCCTCGATTTCCGGCTGAAATCGTTCACCGACCCATGGTTCAGCTCGAAGGAGAGCGCTCCTTCGGCACCTGCTCCGCCGCCCGCGAAGAATCCGTCCGACACGTCCGCGAAGGGAATCACGGTCCCCGAGAAGAAGAGCAACATGGGCGGCATCCTCTCCGGGCTCAAGACGGCCGCGAAGATATTCCTGCAGATTCCGTTCCTGAACTACGAAACGATCAACATCTCCTTCTCCCAGACGAACAGGGCCGGAAACAGCGGGGTGCTCGGGTCTACGGGGTTTCAGAATTTCTGGAGGCTCCCTTTCCAGGGCTCGCTCACGCGGTACGGTCCTTCACGGCTCTACCAGCTGGGCCTGATCTCCGATCCGAGCGGGTCCTTGCGTTGGTCGCCCACCTCGCACTTTCCATGGTTCGGCTGGGTCACGGAACCGGGCCCGAGGGCCCCGGACGGGCTCCTCTCCGACCAGTATGGACAGACGAACAACATCGCGCTTCGGACGAACCGCCCCCTCTGGGAGGGCGCTACGCTCGAATTGAACTGGAAGGTCGGCTGGGCGTTTCAGAAGAATACGACGTTCCAGACCGGCGCGGACAGCACCAGGGAGATCGCCGGCACGACGATTGCGACGCAGGGGAGCATCGAGCGCTCGTTCCTTACCATTCCGCCCGTGTTCATCTTCAAGTCGCTCAACAGCAGCCTGGAGGATGTCGGCAAGAAGTACGACGCGTTGATCGCGGCGGGAACTCCGCAGGCCGACGCGCTCTCGGAGTCATTCGAGAAAGGCCTGGAAGCCCTACCGTTTCTCAACAAAGTGTTCGGGCAGTACGTCCCGCGCCCGAACTGGAGCGTCCGGTGGGACGGGATAGAAAAAATCGTCAACTTCGGCAGCGTCATCGACCGGATGTCGCTCGAGCACTCGTATTCCTCGAGCTTCCGGCGCGACTTCCGTGGCGACATCTACGGAGGAGAACGCACGGACGTGGAGCGGGTCCAGTACGGCTTCTCTCCCCTTATCGGCGTCAATGCAACGTTCAGGGAGTTCCTGAAGGGAAACATGACGGGGATCCTGCGGTACAACTCGTCGACGGCCTACGACCTGAATCTGGCGGGCCTGAACATCGTCGAGACGGCGACGCAGGAGATGTCGCTCACGCTCACCTATTCCCGACGCGGCTTCAGGTTCCCCCTTTTCGGGCTGAACCTCTCCAACGATATCGATGTCTCGGCCACATTCTCACGCGCCAAAAACTCGCGCCGCTCGTACGACCCGATCTTCCTCAGCCTCAGCCAGGACGGCATTCCGATCGAGGGAAGCACGCGGACGAACCTCGAGCCGAGGATCAAGTATGTCCTGAGCGCGAGAGTATCGGCTGCGCTCTTTTACCGGCTGACCAAGATCGCCCCCGATGACCAGGGATCGCCGATACCGGGAACGACCACCAACGAAGCCGGCGTTGAGATTCATATCACGATCTGATCTTTGATTCTATGCCTCGAAATCCGTTAATTATGGGAGATTGTCCATGGACGTTATGACCGCAACAAAAGGGAGAATCCTCTGGGTAGACGACGAAATTGAGCTTCTGAGATCGCACATCCTCCTCCTCTCCGAGAAGGGATACAACGTGGAAACGGCCACAAACGGGGAGGACGCGATCCAGTTCGTCAGAGAGCGCCCCTTCGATCTTGTCTTTCTCGACGAAATGATGGCGGGAATCGGGGGCCTGAGAACGCTCTCAAAGATCAAGGAGCTCCGCCCCGAACTCCCCGTGGTGATGATCACCAAGAACGAGGACGAGGGGCTGATGGAGGAGGCGATCGGCGTGAAGATCAGCGATTACCTCACCAAGCCCGTCAACCCGAGCCAGGTTCTCCTCGCCTGCAAGAAATTCCTCGAAGGACGAAAGATCACGGGGGCGCAGGTCTCCCGCGACTACATCAAGGAGTTCAACGCGATCTCCTCGGCCCTGCAGACCGGCCTCTCGGCGGCCGACTGGACCGCCCTCTACGTGAAGCTCGTCGAATGGTCGATGGAGCTCGATCAGCACCCGGAGCTGGGCCTGAAGCAGATGCTGACCGACCAGATACGCGAGTGCAACGTCGAATTCTCGAAATTTGTGGAGCGGAATTACCGCAACTGGCTCGAACAGAAGAAGCGGCCCGCCCTCTCGGTCGATATCGTGGAACGCTACCTGATCCCCCAGCTGCAGCCCGAGCGCTCGGTGTTTTTCTTCGTCATCGACTGCCTCAGGATGGACCAGTGGATCATGATGGAAACCGTCCTGCGAGAGCAGTTCGACATACGGCGCGATTACTATTATTCGATTCTTCCCACCGCGACGCCCTACTCGCGCAACTCGATCTTCAGCGGGGCGTTTCCCGACGAGATCGAGGTCCGGTTCCCGGAGATCTGGGAGCAGTGGGAAGACGACGACAACAGCAGGAACCGATACGAACACCAGTTTCTGGAGAACCTGCTGGAGCGGCGAAAAGTGCAGCTCAAGCCCGAATCGAAGTACGTGAAGATCCTCGATCCGGAGTTCGGACGGAGCATCGAGCAGAACATCAACTCGTACACGAAGAACCGCCTGACCTCGATCGTGGTGAATTTCGTGGACATGTTGGCTCACGGCCGCTCCGACTCTCAATTATTGAAGGAGATCGCCCCCGATGAGGCCGCATACCGCTCGCTCACCAAATCATGGTTCATGCACTCCTCGCTTCTCGGGATGCTCCAGACCTTGGCGCGGCAGAAGAACGTCACGATCGTCCTGACGACCGATCACGGAAGCATCCGCAGCCTCAGGAGCACCAAGGTGATCGGCGACCGGGCCGCCTCCACGAACCTCCGCTACAAGTACGGCCGGAACCTGAAGTGCGACGAGCGGCACGCGATCTTCGTGAAGAATCCGCTCGATTTCCGGCTCCCGAAAAGGAGCGTGACGATCAACTACCTGATCGCAAAGGAGGACTATTATTTCGTCTACCCGACCGAGTTCCACAAGTACGTAAATCAGTACCGCGACAGCTTCCAGCACGGGGGCATCTCCATGGAGGAGATGATCCTTCCCGTCGTCATCCTGGAGCCGAAGGGATAAGGCGCTGCCGGAGGCCCCCACGACACAGACGCCCGCACGATCGGTCACGCGTTCCGAGAGCGAAACCGCCTCGCTCGGCGCATCATTCGCGACGCGCCTCCGCTCCGGAGACGTCGTTGCGGTGACGGGTGCGCTGGGCACGGGCAAAACCCATTTCATTCAGGGTGTCTGCAGAGGACTCGGCGTCAAAGAACACGTCGCAAGTCCCACCTTCACGATCGTCAACGAATACCGCACCCCTTCGATGGACGTGTACCATTTCGACCTCTACCGCGTGAACTCGGCGCGGGAGATCGTCGATCTGGGCTTCGAGGAGTACTGCTCGGGCGACGGCGTCTGCCTCATCGAGTGGGCAGAGAAAGCCGGCGACCTCCTTCCCGCCCGCAGGTGGGACATTACGCTCAGGTTCGGAAGGGATCGCGACGAACGGGAGATCGCGATCGAGGAACGGATCGAGGTGGCCGCATGACCGTTCTTGCGATCGAGAGCGCCACGTCCGTATGCGAGGCGGCGGTGATCCGCGACGGCGCCCCCATGAGCAACGCCCGCGTGGTCGCGCCCCACGTGCACTCGGAGAAACTGGTGTCTCTGATCGACGAGGCCCTGCGCACTTCCGGACTCACGCTCAGAGATCTCGACGGGATCGCGGTATCGATAGGACCGGGCTCATTTACCGGATTGCGGATCGGGCTCAGCGTTGCGAAGGGTCTCGCATTAGCGTCGGGGAAACCCCTCACTCCGGTCTCGACGCTCAGGGCGCTCGCGATGCAGGGAGTCCGGCAATCGCTCGCCCGTTCCGGCGACATGATACTTCCCCTGATCGACGCGCGCCTCTCCGAGGTCTATGCGGCAGCGTACCGGGCGGCAGACCGGAGCATTGAAGAACTCCTCGCGCCGCATGCCGCACACCTGCACGAGCTCGCGTCGTCGCTTCCTCAAGGGGGAAACGTTGTCGTCATGGGAGACGGAGCGGAGAAATTCGCCGCGCATCTTGCAACGAGCGGCGCCGGAGGCGTCATCGGGCGGTTCATCATCCCGGCTGCGGATCGACGCCTCTGCAGCGCGCTCGCCGTGGGACTATTGGGGGAACAGGAGCTCGCAGCGGGCAATACCGCAGACATCGCGTCTCTCGAGCCGGTGTATGTCAAAGATTTTCACTCTCTCGTTTCGGCGCGGAAGGCGGAGGTGGAATCCTGATGGCCTGGTTCCGCCGGTCCAAGGCGAGCATCACCGCCGCCGAGCCCCAGCGAAAGGACACGCCCGACGGGATGTGGACGAAGTGCGACAGCTGCGGAGAGATCATCCACCGGAAGCAGCTCGAGCAGCAGCTCTTCACATGCATCAAGTGCAATTTCCACTTCCGGATAGGGAGCAAGGAGTACATCTCGATCCTCATCGACGAGGGGACTTTTAAAGAGCTTGACCGGAAGATGCGCTCGACCGACCCGCTCGAATTCCAGGACACCAAGCGCTACAAAGACCGCATACGGGAGACCATGCGCAAGACCGGCCTCAACGACGCGGTGCGCACCGGGACCGGAAAGCTCTCCGGAATCGAAGTCGCCCTGGGAGTGATGGATTTCAGCTTCATCGGCGGGAGCATGGGTTCGGTTGTGGGAGAAAAGGTGGCACGCGCCATCCACAAGGCGCTCAAGTCGAAAATCCCGCTCGTGACAGTCTCTTCGAGCGGCGGAGCACGCATGATGGAAGGGGCCCTCTCGCTCATGCAATTGGCGAAAACCAGCGCGAAGCTGGCTCAGCTCTCGGACGCGGGCATACCGTTCATCTCGGTCCTTACGGACCCGACGACGGGAGGGGTCACCGCAAGTTACGCCATGCTGGGGGATATCAACCTGGCGGAACCGGGCGCCCTGATAGGATTTGCGGGGCCCCGTGTGATCAAACAAACGATCGGGAAAGACCTTCCTGAGGGGTTCCAGCGCTCGGAATTTCAGCTTGAGCACGGATTTGTGGACTCGGTGGTGCACAGGAAGGATATGAAGGAAACAATAGCCAAGATGCTGAAGCTTATGTACGAATAAATACCCTTTTCAGGGGCATTCGCCCTCGTAGCCCACCACTTTCCTCGGTTTCCCTACCCTTCCCCGACGCGGGCTGAAGCCCGCGACTACCGCTTTCCCCGATTCTCCGTTTTCCTCAACTAACACTTTCACAAAGACCCGCAAATTATTGTATATAAGATAAATATTTTTTAATTTGACTTCAGATATGACGATACATATCATAGGAGTCCCTATGGATCTGGGCGCCGGCCGCAGGGGCGTCGACATGGGTCCCTCCGCCATACGGATTGCGGGCATCGGCCAGCGGCTCACCGAGCTCGGGTGCAGGGTCGTGGATGAGGGCGATTTGGCGATCAAGACGCAGGAGGAGCAGCGGATCAGGGATCCGCATGCCAAATACCTCCCCGAAATCGCCCGCGCCGTGGGAGTTTTGAGCCGGAAGGTCGACAAAGTCCTCGAACGAGGCCTTTTCCCCCTCGTTCTCGGGGGCGACCACTCGATCGCAATCGGCACGATCAGCGGCCTGGCGATGCACGCCAGGAAGCGCCGCAAGAAACTCGGGGTGTTCTGGATCGATGCGCATGGCGATTTCAACACCCCCGGGAGTTCCCCATCGGGGAACATCCACGGGATGCCGCTCGCGGTCTGCACGGGACTCGGACCCAGGGCGCTGACCCGCATAGGCGGTCAGGCGAGAAAAGTTGAGCCGCAGAATGTCGCCATCATAGGAGTCCGGACCCTGGACAAAGGCGAGCGCGAGAATCTCATCAGGTACGGGGTGAAGATATACACGATGGAGGAGATCGACAAGCATGGGATTCATCACGTGATGAAAGCCGCGCTTCAGGAAGTCGGACGGAAAGTCGACCTTCTGCACGTCAGCTTCGACCTCGACAGCGTCGATCCGGTCTACGCACCCGGGGTCGGCACTCCGGTCAAAGGCGGTCTCGATTACAGGGAGGCGCACCTTATCATGGAGATGGTGGCCGAGTCGAAGAAGATGTCTTCGCTCGAGTTTGTGGAGGTGAACCCCATTCTCGACAATCGCAACCAATCCGCGGAATTCGCCGTAGAGTTGGTACAGTCGGCATTCGGCAAGAAGATACTGTGAACTCGCTCGAACAACTCGAAGCAGCGCCCTCCCTGTACGAAGGGGACGGGGAAGTTCACCGGATTGCCATCCGGGGGAGGGCGGTGGGCAACCTCCCGCATCCCGATTCGGATGAATCGCGGAGAAAGACCGGGCAGCATGCGCCCACCATGACCCGCGCGGGGACGTCCCGCCTCAGGAAATCATACCTCACGGAACGGGAGTTCCGGCGCATCCGCGTCAAGGCGCTCCTCACCGGCCTCATCATCCATTTCCTCGTCGTCATAACCCTGTTCATCCTCTGGGAGCAGAAGCAGAACGGGCCGAGCCCGATCGCGGATTTTCTCTTCGGAAGCGGCGGCGGAGGGGGAGAGGACGAGCAGGATTATGAAATCCGCTTCGGGCCCCAGAGCAACCCCGACCAGGGGAAACAGGCGAAGGAGAACTCGACGAGGGGGCAGTTCAATCTGATCGACCTCTATATTTACAGCGACATCCCGCATGCGCAGCCGGTGATCAGGAAGGAGGCGCCGAAGCCGGTCGCGAAGAAGAAAAAAGTCCAGCAGACGATCATCGCCGAGAATCTTCCAACGCGCTGGGTGCGGCACGGCTCCGGACCCGGATCGGGAGGGGGCGCCGGAGGAGGGAGCGGGGGCGGGATCGGAAAAAACATCGGATACTCGATCGACTGGGGAGGAGCCGGGAGCCGGCGGCTTTTGAGCGGACTCTACCCGCAGTACCCGAGGGGGACCGACCGACAGATGGTGGTGGTCCTTCAGTTCACCGTCCTTCCCGACGGAACGGTCGATGCGATCATCCCGGCGAGGAAGACCGACGAGCTCCTCGAGGGCGCCTCGATCTCCGCGCTGAAGACCTGGCGTTTCGATCCTCTTCCCTCGCAGATGGAGCCGAAATCTCAGACCGGCAAGGTTGCCTTTAATTTCAAGCTCGAAGTTTCCCACTAACGAACGCCAATAACGAAAGGTATAATCCCCTCATGCCGCTTCAAACGCTCATTCGACGCCTCGCCCTTTTGATCTGCATCCTCGCACTCGAAACCCCTCAGCGGACTGCGGCACAGGAGGGAAAGAATACTCAGCCCCAATGGTGGTTTGGAGGCGCGGTAGGTCCGAACTTCAATTCCTACAGCGGCGACATGCAGGCCGGGCAGTTCTATCCCCCGGGTTACCTGGGCCCGATACCCACGCTCTCTTTCGGGAAGGGGTCGGGCGCAGGGGTGTTTCTCTCGCCACTCCTCGAGTACCGCCCGGATCCGGTCTGGGGTGGGATGCTGATGATCGGCTTCGACGGCCGCGGCGGCTCGTTCAACGACGTGACGAGCGGGGGAACGACGTACTCGCTCAAGACCTCGATGAACTACATTTCGCTCGAGCCGAGCGTGAGGATGGCTCCATTCACCGTCCCGTTCTATCTGTTTGCAGGCCCGCGGATCGGATTCAACGTCGCGAAGACCTACACGTACATCACAGCGGGGCCTGAGTACAGCGTCGAGTGGACGAACGCGCGGGGAACCGTCCTCGGGGCGCAGATCGGCGCGGGGTATGACATTCCGCTTACAGGCCCCGACGCTCCGACGCAGATCACGCTCGGGCCCTTCGGCGCGTTCCATTTCGGTCAGAGCCCGCGGTCGACGGAGAGCTGGACGCTGACAACATTTCGCGCGGGCCTCGCGTTGAAATTCGGCAGCTCGTCCGAAGGGCGGAGGATAGCGAACGACGAGGTGCAGTTCAGCGTCCGGGCGCCCAAGCTCATCCCCGTCGAGCGCAAGGTGAAAGAGACGTTTCCCGTGAGAAACTTCGTGTTCTTCGACGAGGGTTCATCCTCGATCCCCGCGCGGTACAAAACGCTCTCGAAGGAAGAGGCCTCCTCATTCCGGGAAGAACAGCTCGTCCAGCCCGAGCCGAAGGACCTCACGGGAAGATCCCAGAGGCAGCTGACCGTCTATCATAATGTCCTGAATATTCTCGGCGACCGGCTGCGCCGCCATCCCTCGGCAACGCTCAAGCTGACCGGATCGTCGGATCAGGGAGGCGCGAACGGCAGGGAGCTGGCCGAATCGGTCAAGCGGTATCTCGTCGAGGAGTTTGGGATTGAAGAAGGGCGGATAACCGCGGAAGGAAGGGCGAAACCGGAGATACCATCGAGGCAGCCGGGAGCCACGCGCGAGCTGGAGCTTGTCCGGCCGGAAGACCGCAGGGTGGACATCACCAGCCGCGACCTCGAGCTCCTCGAGCCGGTCCAGATCATCTCGCTTCAGGAAGACCCGCTCGACAGCGACGTTCTCTTTTCCGTCGGGGGAGCGGAAAACGCGCTTGCATCGTGGTCGATCGTCGCGACGGACGAAAACGGAAACGTAAAGCGCTTCGGGCCCTTCACATCATCCGAGGAGCGCATCTCGGGGCGGTCGATCCTCGGCGACAAGCTTCAAGGGAAATACACCGTAGCGCTGGACGGCATCACGAAATCGGGGCAGACGGTCTCCAAGGACGAGACGATGCGTCTCATCCGCTCCGACCAGCCGGAAGAAGAGCCCGGCCTCAGGTTCAGCATCCTCTTCGAGTTCGATCAGTCGAAGACCGTTGCGACGTATGAACGGTTCCTCACGGGCACCGTCGCGCCCCTCATTCCTCCGGGCGGAAGCGTTATCATCCACGGGCACACGGATATCGTCGGGGAGGAGAGCCACAATCTCAAACTCTCCCGCGACCGCGCCCAGGAGACGATGGCCGTGCTCCAGCGCGAGCTCGGCCGCGCCGGAAAGAAAAACGTGAAGTTCGATACGTACGGATTCGGCGAAGACGTGCGCCGCGCCCCCTTCGACAACAAACTGCCGGAGGAACGGTTCTACAACCGGACGGTGATTATTGATATTTTGCCGGAGTAACGTGCCGCTTCGGCCCGGCCGGCTGGCCCTGCTCGCGGCACTCTGCGCCGCGAGCTGTTACCCTCAGCTCCCGCCTCTCGACAAACAGAGCATCCCCGCCCTTCTGATTGAATCGCAGGAGTGGATGGACGCCGGATCCTACCATGTCGCCCGCCAGAAACTGACCGAGGTTCTTCAGCGATCGTCCTTCGCCACCCGTGAAAAGGATGTCCTCTTCTGGCTCGTCCAATCGGCGTTCAAGGACCAGGAGTACGAGGAGGCGTATCAATGGGCGACGGAGTTCCTCCAGGAATACCCGAACGACAACCGGAGGGTGACGGTGCTCTATGTTCAGGGCGTTTCGGCCTACCAGTCGGGACGGTTGAACGAGGCGGTTTCGGCGCTGGGCAGCTACCTTCAGAAGGCGGAGGACGATCCACAGCGGGGGTCGGGGTGCTTCTGGCACGCGATGGCGGAGCTAGACCGCGGAGATACCGCTTCGGCGCAGGACGACATTCGCCGCTGCTACGACGACCCCTCCGCCCGCGCCTACCGCGATTACATCCTCCTCGGCTGGGCGCTGTCGCTTGAGCGCCGGGGCGATCTTGAGGGAACCGCGGAGCGTCTGGAGAAGCTCCTCGCCGATTTTCCTCGGAGCGATCTTGCCACGGATGCGCGCCTTCGCCTCGCATCGATATCGCTCCGCCAGGGCCGGCTCGCGCGGACGCTGAACATGCTGGAGCAGGCATCGCCATCCTATCCCTCGCAGAAGCAGGAGTATCTCCTCCTCGAAGCCGAGACGAGCGTACGGCTCGGCCGGTACCAGGCCGCCCGCGACGCCTACGCCGAATTTGCAGACCGCTTCGGCGACAGCCCCCACGCCCGCAAGGCAAGCTACGGACTCGGATGGGCCGACGTGAAGCTCGGAGATCTTCCGGGCGCGCAGCGGGTCTTCGATTCTCTCGGCCGGGGGCACGACTCGATAGCATTTGCCTCGCTCTACCAGAGCGGGATTATTTCCATTCTCAGAGGGAGGATTGACGCCGCGCTCATCACCCTCGATACCCTCACATCCCTCTCTCCGTACGACCGCGATGCGGTCAACGCATACTTTCAGATGGGGATGATCGAGTACCGGAGCAAACATTACCGGGAGGCGCGGCGCGATTTCCAGCTCGCGGCCCGGCTCTTCCCCGACGCCGATCTCAGGACCGCGGCGTATCACATGCTTGGCGAGAGCAACATGGCGATGGGCGACTTCTCGAACGCGCAGTATGCCTTCTCGCAGGTCCGCAAAGTGCACGCTCCCCCCGAGATCCTTGCTCCGTCGCTCTTCCAGGAGGGGGTTGCACTGTACCATCTCGGGAGATTCAGGTCCTGCGGCGAGGTCTTCGATCAATATCTTGGAAAATTTCCGCGCGACGACCGCGCGGCCGAGGGCTGCCTCTGGCGCGCAGAGGCATATTACCAGGATTACAAGTTCGCAGACGCGGAGCGGCTCTACTCGGAGGCGCTCCGGCGCTTCGGGGAAGATCCGAAGAAGGCGGAAGCCGCGTACGGATACGCCTGGGCGCTTTTCGAGGAGAAGAAGTTCTCACAGGCCGCGTCGGCGTTCGACCGGTTCACGAAATCGTATCCGAACGACGGGCACTACCTCGATGCCATGCTCCGGAAAGCCGACTCCTACTTCGCGACCGGGGAGTACGACAAGTCTGCCGCACTCTATGAGTCGCTCGGCGCGGAGCGGGGGAGCGGCCGCCAGGTGGAGTATGCCGCGTTCCAGCTGGCCATGTCGTACGTCCAGAGGGGAGAGGCTGACCGGGGCGTGGAACAGCTCAGGAATTTTCTCACCCGCTTCCCCTCGTCGATCTATGCAGAGGTCGTCCAGTTCAACATCGGGTGGACCTATTTTTCAAAGGAACAATATGCCCTCGCCGTGCCGGAGCTCCAGACGGTTGTGCACAAGTACGGCGACAGCCAGCTCCTCCCCCGCGTGCTCTTCAACCTCGGAGATTCTTACTACAACCTGAAGCAATACGACAGCGCCCGAGTCTACTATCAGCGGGTAATCAAGGAATACCCATCGAGCCTCCTTGTTGCCGACGCTCTTTCCGGCTTGCAGTACACCTATGCCGCGCAGGGGAAGCCCGAGGGAGCGCTCGCCGAAATCGAGAAGGTGATGAGCGAAAGGCCCGCGGGCGCGCCGGAAGACGAACTCATACTCAAGAAGGGGGACATCCTGTTCGCCCAGGGCGACTTCGCCGGCGCGATCACGCAGTACCAGCGGGTCATGACGCTCAACCCCTCCCAGAGTGCGAAGGCAAAGGCGCTCTATCAGCTCGGGCGTGCGTACGAACAGGAGGAAAACCCTCTGAAAGCGGCGTCGATCTACGGACAGATTCTTTCCGAGGCGCCGGATTCGGAGATTGTACCCCAGGCAGCACTGGCGCTCGGTCTGGCGCAGATCAAGGCCCGGCATTACACTCAGGCGGTGGATGCCCTGAAGGGGTTTGACGGCCGCTATCCCGCATCCCCCCTCGGCACCGAGGCCCGGTACCAGCTCGGCGTAGCTTACTCGAACGTGCCCGATAAGATGGCGGCACTGGCACAGTTCCAGCAGGTGATCGCTCTCCATCCCGGCGATGTGTTCGCCGACCGCAGCCGTCTCCGCACGGCGGAGATCGACCGCGACCGGAAACGGAACGCAGCGGCGATAGACACGCTCTCGGGGATCGTGAGCAGGCGAAGCGACGACATCGCCGGAGAGGCGCTGCTGATGATCGGCGAAAATTACCTTCTCATGAAGCGCACGAAAGACGCGATGCAGGCGTACGCGGACGTTATCCGGCAATACACCGATTTCCCCCTCGTGGTTGAAAAGGCGAAGCTCGGGGAAGGCGCCTGTTACGAACGCCTGCGCGACAGGCAGAGGGCAAGGGCTTCATACGAGAGCATCGCCTCGTCGGCGGTCGATCCCGCGGTCCGCAAGGAGGCGCAGGACCGTTTGAGGAAACTGCGATGAAGAAGGCCCTCACGCTCTTTGGCGTTTTCATTATTCTGACGATTCGTTCTGCGTCGGCTCAGACGCCCGGCGGTTTTCAACGACCCGACTCCGTCCGCATCGACACTACCCAGCTCCCGAAGCTTGAAATTCCGGAGATTACAATCGTCGGGAAGAAGGCAATCACTCTGCCGTTTGCCAGGAAGGGAGAGATCTACGACATCACGCCGTATCAGGCGCCTCCGCCCGACACGAGCCTCCTCGGCGACTATCAGTTCATCGCGCTCCCGCGCGGCGCGCTTTCGAGGTACGAGGAGCATCAGATGCCCTGGCGGGCATCGGTGGAAGGTTCCTTGGGAAGCTTCGGCACCGGAGGCGTGAGAGGGTATGCCGATTACAAGACCCAGCGGTGGGGGATGTACGGCAACGGGGGGTACCGGACGACCGACGGCCACACGGCCGGAGCCTCGGGCTCGACGGCCGATCTCGACGTCACCGCCCATTCGCTTCTTTCGACCGACAACGATCTTCTGAGGGCTCTGCGCATCTCAGGGGGGCTCGGCCTGCGGCACGACTCGTATGGAATGTACGGATATCCGGGCGACGCTCCCCGCCGGACGCGGAACAATGTCTCGCTCAACGCCGAGATTGGTTCGGTCAACCGGGAGGGGAATGTCCTCGACATCGGCGTCGGCACGAAAATATGGAAGATCACCGATTCCAGAAACGGCATCGACTCTGAAGCATCCGTCGGATCCCCCGATGTCCACGCTTCGTTTACGAGCGATGCGGGGGATATCCGCCTGGGAGCGGACGTGTTCTATACTTCTTCTTCGGTCGATTATCCGGGATCCTCGCAGTCACCGTCGCTTCTGGGCCTATCGGCCGGCGCCCGATGGCGGCTGAGCGATCAATGGTTCATCCACGCCCGGGGAATCTATCATGACGCTTCCGGCAGCGACGGATCAAGCACGACGCTTGTCGCTCCGTCCGCGATCCTCCAGTGGGAGGCAAGTCAGGACCGCGAGTGGACGTTCTGGTTTCAGCCCGAGCTGCGGCTGCCTCCGTACGCCGATTGGGTCCGCGAAAACCCCTACCTTGTGCGGGGGCCTCTCCTCAAGCCCGAAAAGCGACCTGTCCATCTGGGGAGCACTCTCTCATACCGGGACGACAATCTCACTCTCCGGCTCAGCGGGTCGTTCGCGCACAGCACGGACCGGACAGTCACGCTCGCCGACAGCGGAAGGATTTTTCTCGGAACGGTCGATGCAGACCAGGTGGTCGTGGAGGCGTCGGGCACATTTAATCCGATGCCCGCGGCGAGGGTCAAATTTTCCGGAGCCCTCCAGCCGGGGCACGAGACCGGGACGAGCACTCAACTCCCCATGGTGCCCATTCTCCAGTTGAGCGGACGGGGAGAAGTGGATCTCGTCGCGCCCGTAACGATCTGGGCGTCGGCCGAATACTGGAGCAAGCGAAACGTCGATCTCGCGGGCACCAGGTCCCTTGGCGATGTGTTCTTTATGGGCGCCGGCGCCTCGACCAGGGTTATTCCCCGCATGGTGATCTCCATCGAAATAGAAAATCTCTTCAATTCCGCCTACGACCGCTGGGAGGGTTACAGCGCGCCCGGCCGGCAGGTGATGGTCGACGCAAAGATCAACCTGAGATGAAAGTCATCATGAAGGCGTCCGAGATGCAGAGGGAAGCCGACGCCTTTCGACGCCAGGGCAAGCGGATCGGCGTGGTCCCTACCATGGGCTATCTGCACGAAGGGCACCTGAGCCTTATCAAGATCGCTTCGAGCCATTCGGATGCGGTCATTGTAACGGTGTTCGTCAACCCCACGCAGTTTGGACCGGGCGAGGACTACTCGAGCTATCCGCGCGATCCGAAGCGCGATTGTGCGCTGGCCGAGGCCGCCGGCGCCGCAATCGTCTTCATGCCCGATACAGGGGAAATGTATCCCCCGGGGTACCTCACGTATGTGGAAGTTGAGTCGATCACGAAAGTCCTTGAGGGGAAGTCGCGCCCCACGCATTTCCGCGGGGTGGCCACGGTCGTGGCCAAGCTCTTCAACATCACAAAGCCTCACGTCGCCGTGTTCGGCCAGAAAGATGCCCAGCAGGCGGCGGTCATCCGCCGGATGGCCGCGGATCTGAATTTCGAGGCGGAGATCATCGTCGCTCCGATCTTCCGTGAGCCCACCGGGCTTGCAATGAGCTCGAGAAACGTTTATCTTTCGCCGGACCTCAGGGCGGAGAGCGCCGTCCTCTACCGTTCGCTCCGTCTGGCCGAGGAGCTGATCGGCAAAGGCGAGCTCAACGCATCGACGGTCGTATCCGAGATGATGAAGCTGATCCGGGCCCAGCCCTCCGCCGCGGTCGACTACATCTCGCTCGCCGACCCCCAAACGCTCGGCGAGCTCAACACTCTCAAGCCGGGATCATCCGCTCTCGTATCGCTCGCGGTCAGGATTGGGAACGTCCGCCTGATCGATAACATGGTTGTGCGCATCCCGTGAGAAGCACAGCGTGATAGAGCTTTCCAAGTCGACCAAACTCGCCGTCGTCATCCTCGCCGCGGGGAAGGGAACCCGCATGAACAACCCGGACATGGCCAAGGTGATGTATCCGATGCAGGGCAAACCGATGGTGGAGTATGTCACCGAACTGGCCGCGAAGCTCCAGGCGGAGCGCACGCTGATCATCGTAGGATGGCAGAAGGAATCGCTCATGGGCCACATCTCGAAGGTCAATCCGCGCGTGGAGTTCATCGAACAGGCGGAGCAGCTCGGCACCGGGCATGCAGTTCTGCAGACGGCAAAGGCCCTCGAGGGGTTTGAGGGCGACGTCCTCGTCCTCTCGGGCGACGTTCCCCTCCTGACGGAGAAGACCGTGAGGGCCCTCATCGGCTACCACCGGACTACGGGCGCCGTCGCCACCATCCTTACCGCCGAAGTCGACGATCCCGCGGGCTACGGAAGGATCGTACGCAATGACGACGGGAGCGTCAAGAAGATCGTGGAGGACAAGGACGCCTCAAAAAAGGAGCTTGCCATCAGGGAAATTAATTCGGGGATTTATGTGTTCGATAAGGAGAAGCTCTTCGAATGCCTCCGGCTGGTGAAACCGGACAACGCGCAGGGCGAGTATTACCTGACGGACGTGTTCGAGTTCTTCTGGAAGAACGAACATAGAGTTTCGGCCGTCAAAGCCATTGACTCGATTGAGGTTATCGGCATCAACGATCCGGCCCAGCTTGAGGCCGCCAGGGTGCTGATGGCCTCCCGCGTGACCGCGTAACGGTTTGACTCTAAAACCCCATTTGCGTATCATAATTCATATGAAGCTCTCGCTTCTTTTGCTTGCGGCCGCCCTCGCGTCGACGGTCTCTACGGCTCAGATCAAGTCGCAGGACGAGCAACCCGTGAGCGCATCCCAGGAACTGGTTCATCCCGCCAGCATGGGAAGCCTCCTCGGGCTCCTCGACGCCAACAATTTCATGATGCGGCACAGCTTCTCGCTCAGCTATCTGTCGGCGGGCGGACAGGGAATCTCGACCGCCTCATACACGAACAGCATGTTCTACCGCATCGCCGATCCCCTCAATCTGCGGCTCGATCTCACGCTGCAGGGCACGCCGTTCGGCCAGTCGGGACTCGGAGAAGGCAATTTCAACAAGCTTTTCATCAGCCGGGCCGAGATGAACTACAAACCTTCCGACAATATGTTCCTGCGGCTCGAGTACAGGCAGATTCCTTTCAACTATTATTCCGGCTTCTACTCTCCGTATACGCCGGGCTTTCTCATGGGAGAGTATTAATCCTCCCTGGCAGCAACCCGCCACTCCGGTCCCTCGCGTGAGGCCTGACCGGCACTTCTGCGCCGCGGCAGGTTGAGCGGAACGATGGAGTCCGCACAGCAACCCGACCAGGCGCAGCCGCACACCGAACCACTTTCACCCGCGACCCGAATCGCCAAGACTCTCCTCACCGGCGTGATCGTCATTTTCGTCTTTGCGGTCGGATATCTTTCATATACGTTCATATCCCGCGGCGCCGTGGTGCCGCCGGCGGCCGAGAACCAGCCGGCGAAGTCCCAGAAAGTGATTCAGCTCGACGTGCTCAACGGCAGCGGAGCAAGAGGGGCGGCTGCCAGGTGCACGAACTTTCTCCGCGGAAAAGGGTTCGATGTCGTTGAAATGAAAAACTATAAGGTCACCAACATCCCTCGAACGCTCGTCGTTGACAGGGTCGGCGATCGCCAGGCCGCGCGACTGGTCGCATCCGCTCTCGGCGTGCCCGAGAGAAACGTCGTTCAGCAGCTCAATCCGGACTACTTCGTCGATGTCTCCGTGATCATCGGAGCCGATTACCCCACACTCCTCCCCCTCCGCTAGCGCGCACCCCTGCCGATTTGAGAACCAAGACCCTCGCGAAGAAAATCGCTCAGTTCGCACTCAGCCGCAAGGCTCACGATGTCGCCATCATGGACCTCCGGAAGCTGACGGACATGGCGGATTTCTTCGTCCTCTGCTCGGCGGATTCAGATACGCAGGTGAAGGCGGTAGCGGACGCCATCGCCGACGGGACCGATACGATCGGAATCGCCGCCTGGCACAGCGAGGGGCTCACGCACCGGCAGTGGGTCCTCCTCGATTACGTCGATGTTGTCGTCCACGTCTTCCACAAGGAGGCCCGTCGTTTTTACGGTCTGGAAAAACTGTGGGGAGACGCCGTCATCGAACGGGTCGAGGACGAACCCGTCAAAAAGGTTGCCGCCCCCGCGAGGCGCACCCGCAAACGGGCATGAGGCAGTATCTCAGGGAGCGGATCGAGTCGACCCTCCGGTCGATGCAGATCCCCGACGACCTTTCCCCCACTTTTGAAAAGCCGCGAAACCCCGAACATGGCGATTTAACAACCAACGTCGCGATGCTCGCGGCCAAGCAGGCGCGGACCGCACCCGCGAAGCTCGCCCGCTCGATCGTGGACGGGCTGAACCTCGACTCTGCCATCGTCGACCGCGTCGAAATCGCAGGACCGGGCTTCATCAATTTTCACTTCACCGACAAGTTTTTCAGGGAAGAGACCGCCGCGATCCTCCGCTCCGGAGCGAGCTACGGCAAGTCGGCGCCTCCGAGCCGCATGAAAACGCAGGTGGAGTTCGTGAGCGCCAATCCGACGGGGCCCCTGACGGTGGGGCACGGGCGGGGCGCCGTGTACGGCGACACCGTCGCGCGGCTCCTCGAATGGACCGGGCACGACGTGACCCGGGAATACTACTTCAACAATGCCGGGAGGCAGATGCGGATCCTCGGCGAGTCGGTCCGGCTGCGCTATCTCGAATTGCTGGGAGAGAAAGTCGGATTTTCCGACGAGTACTATCAGGGAGAGTACATCCGGGAGATCGCGGCCGGGTTGAAGGCCGAGCGCGGGGACTCCCTGAGGAATGAGCCCGCCGAAGGACTCTTCAAGAGCCGGGCGGAGCAGGTCATCTTCGAGGAGATAAAGAAGACCCTCAAACGGCTCGGCATCGTACACGACGTCTTCTACAACGAGAATTCCCTCTACGAATCGGGGATGGTCGCCGAGGTGATCGCCGAGCTTCGATCGAAGGGGCTTGCGTACGATCAAGAGGGGGCCGTCTGGTTCAAGGCCAGCGCGCTCGGGAGCGACAAGGACAAGGTGATCGTGAAAAGCAGCGGCGAACCGACCTACCGCCTCCCCGACATCGCCTATCACCGGGAAAAACTCCGCCGCGGCTTCGAGCTCGTCATCGACATCCTCGGCGCGGACCATGTCGCCACATACCCCGACGTTCTTGCGGGACTCAGAGCGCTCGGGTACGATCCCTCGAAGGTCAAGGTCCTTATCCATCAGTTTGTGACGATCCTTCAGGGCGGGGAAGTCGTAAAAATGTCGACGCGGAAGGCGAACTTCATCACGCTCGACGAGCTGATCGACGAGGTGGGCGGCACCACTCCGCGGGCGGGCGCCGATGTCGTGAGGTATTTTTTCCTCATGCGCGGGATCAACAGCCACCTGAACTTCGATCTCACATTGGCGAAGGAACAGTCGGAGCAAAACCCCGTCTACTATCTGCAATACGCTCACGCCCGGATTGCAAGCATCATCCGCCACGCGGAAGACCAGGGAATTGAATGGAGAAAGGCGACCGACCTCTCGCGCCTCAGCGAACCCGAAGAAGCCGCGCTCATGAAACTTCTCGTCTCATTCCCGGACATGGTGGAGTCGTGCGCATCCACCTTCGAACC
>CAZEJT010000019.1:0-21677 GCA_964512655.1 uncultured Chlorobiaceae bacterium
ACGCCCGCGCCTACTTGCCATTAGGGCGGTGCCGTGTTGGCAAGTTTTGTAGCCGTCCCCTTTAGGGGGCGTCTCGTAGGATGACCCCGGCTGAACCCGGCGCCTACAACCCCTGGTGAATAACCGACGAAGCCGGTGGGGAATTTTCGCGCACGTTGCCGTGTTAGCAAGGTGAAAGGAAAATCGCGAAATGAAACTATTATTGATTATTCTGGGGGCTTTCGCCATCGGCGCAGTCCTGTATCTTACCGAAACCAGGCACCCCCAGCAGCACACAAACGCTTCCGAGGGAGTAGAGAAGAAAATGGCATCAATGGGGTTGGATACCGCGACGCTTGCGGCAGGTTGTTTTTGGTGCGTTGAAGCTGTCTACCAGAATCTGAAAGGGGTCCAGTCGGTCGTCTCCGGTTACAGCGGGGGGACGGTCCCGAACCCGAGCTACGAAGACGTGAGTTCCGGCGAGACGGGGCACGCCGAGGCCTGCCAGATCACCTACGATCCGAAGCAGGTTTCCTATGCCGATATTCTCGAGGCGTTCTGGAAGACGCACGACCCCACCACCCTGAACAGGCAGGGCGCCGACGTCGGCACCCAATACAGGTCGGCTATTTTCTATCACAACGACGAGCAGCGGAAGCAGGCCGAGCACTACAAGAAAGAGCTCGACTCCGCTGGAGCCTTCGACTCGCCGATCGTGACGGAAATCGTCCCGTATAAGAACTTTTATAAAGCCGAAGATTACCACCAGAATTATTACAACGAGCATAAGAGCGCACCGTACTGCATGCTGGTCATCAGGCCGAAGGTGGAGAAGTTCAAGAAGGCCTTCAAAGACAAGCTGAAGGCGCAATAACTCCCCTTTTCCCCCACCCGCTTGCTTTCGGCCGGGCTTTTCGTATCTTGAACCTCCGATAATGCAGGAGAGCCTTATGCAGAGAGCAAGCGAAACACTCCAGGCGCCGGCGCCTGACAACGATCGGGAACACACAGGCGACGCTCTCTCTCTAGGCGTCCGCGAGCTTCGCATCACGCTGATCCGCGCCACGAATTACACTGACGACGGGTACCCCATCAAGACCCGCGTCGGGGTCATCAGGAGCAACACCCTCACCCAGCTCGGCACGCTTACCCGCCACCTCACCGACTATCCCTTCTTTGCGAATGTCCCGGTGAACGTCCGGCTGGTCGATGAGGCTATCGGCCGGGTCCCGGTGCGCGAGATCCTCGCAGGCGCCCGTCAGCCCGGCGTCAAGTCGATCGTCATGCTCGTGGGCGTGCAATCCAATCAATACCCGCGGGCTCTCGACATCGCATCGTGGTTCCTGCCTCACGGCATACCCGTCCTTATCGGAGGGTTTCACGTCAGCGGTATGCTCTCCATGATCGGCCTGACCTCAGACCTCCGTGACGCGATGGCAAAAGGCATCGTTCTTGTCGCGGGAGAGGTGGAAGGGGACCGCCTGCCGACTGTCATCGAAGATGTCGTCAGGGGCCGGCAGGAACCGCTCTACAATTATCTGAATCATACACCCGACCTGGGACGCCTCCCGCTGCCGCATCTCAGCCGGGCAGACCTGAAGAATTTCGCGTCGCCGTTCAGCACCATCGATACGGGGCGGGGTTGCGTGTTCACCTGCGATTTTTGCACGATCATCAACGTCCAGGGGCGAACCATGCGCTGCCGCGACCCCTGGCAGGTCGTGGATTTCGTGCGCCAGAGCTACCGCGAGATAGGAATCGACCACTGCTTTTTCACCGACGACAACATCGCCCGGAACCCCCGCTGGCGGGAGTTATTCGCCGGCCTGATCGACCTGCGGGAAAAGGAGCATATACCCTTCACGTTCATGATGCAGAGCGATCTTGCGGCTCGGAAGATCCCGGGGGGCGATTTCTTCGTGCTGGCGGGACGCGCCGGGTGCCGGCAGGTATTCTTCGGCGTCGAAAGTGTGAACCGCGAGAACCTACGGTCACAGGAAAAGTTTCAAAACCAGGTCAACGAGTACAGGGATCTGGTTGCCCACTGTCACGAGCATGGGATGGCCTGTCATGCAGGTTACATCCTCGGCCTCCCCTTCGATACTCCGGCGCACATCGAAGAGAACGTGGGCGAGCTCCAGGAGATGGGCTTCGATTCCGCCTCATTTTACATCCTGACTCCTCTCCCGGGCTCCAAGGACCACCAGCGGTGGTGGCACGAGCGGCGCTGGATGGACGAGGATTTCAACACATACGACTCGGCTCATGTGTCGGTGGCTCCCGAGCGGATGACGAAGGCGGAGCTTTTCCAGGCATACAGAAAAGCGTGGGAACAGTTCTACTCCACCGAACACATGGTGAACGTGCTCAAACAATGGAGACACGACGTCAGATTCTACTGGGACCGCCTCTTCTTCTTCGCCTGGTATCTCTATGCGTCGAGGGTCGAGCGTCTCCATCCGATGAACTGCGGATTCTGGACGGTCCGCAGGAGGCGCGATCGCCGGGCCGGGCTCCCCATGGAGGGAGTCATCCCGTTCTGGGCGGGCCGCGTGAAGTCGGTCTTCTCACGGATGCGTGAAATCGCGAAGCTCTTCTTCCAGCTGGAAGAGGTCTGGCTCAGAAGCCGTCCCAAGAGCGCCATCGAGGAAGCCATGCAG
Source organism: uncultured Chlorobiaceae bacterium (assembly GCA_964512655.1). GTDB lineage: Bacteria > Bacteroidota > Ignavibacteria > UBA10030 > SZUA-254 > VBOC01. The sequence goes on from CAZEJT010000019.1 coordinate 2,640, forward strand.
GAGATGGTGAAAAAGGCCAAGCGGGATATCACCGACTGGCGCCAGCTCAAGGCAAAAGAGCTCGTCGCTCTGTACGAGAAACTTCACGTAGAGATGCCGGAGGTGAAGGTGCCCTCTGTTGTTTCCCTGTGGTTCAAGAAACGGAACCCGTTCGCCGCCGGCTACACGCGCGCGCATGTCCAGCAGATCTGGCGCATGTGGTATCTCCACCTCTGGAATCCGTTGAAATGGGCCGAGGTATGGATGTTCGAATGGGTGAACGGACTTCGCTTCCTGACCTACATGCTGGTTGTCGGACGATAACGCGCCCTCAGTTCAAGCCCGGCCTCCCGGCCGCGGCGTTCCCCGGAAGCCTGTGAGCAACGGCTTCCGTCTCGTCTTCCGGACCCTGCAGTACCGCAACTACCGCCTCTTTTTCGGAGGGCAGCTGATCTCGCTCACCGGCACCTGGATGCAGCAGGTCGCGCTGACATGGCTCGTCTACAGGATGACGAACTCGCCCTTCCTCCTCGGCTTAGTCGGCTTCGCCGGGCAATTCCCCTCGTTCATTCTGAGCCCGTTTGCAGGGGTCCTCGCCGACCGGTTGAACAAACACCGGATCCTCCTCTTCACTCAAACCTCATCGATGATCCAGTCGGCCATCCTCGCCGCGCTGACGCTCACCGGCGTGATCGCGGTCTGGCACATCATCTCGCTCAGCCTTATTCTGGGAATCATCAACGCCTTCGACATGCCTACGCGGCAGTCGTTCCTTCTCGAGATGATCGAGAAGCGTGAGGACCTTCCGAATGCAATCGCCCTCAACTCATCGATGTTTAACGGCGCGAGGCTCATCGGGCCCTCCATCGCGGGCATTGTGATTTCCATCCTCGGCGAAGGGCTATGTTTCCTCCTCAATGCGCTCAGCTACCTCGCGGTGATCGCGGCGCTGATGTCAATGAAGACGCTCCCGCCGCGAAGGGAGACGAACGCCGAGAGCGTTCTCTCGGGATTCGCGGAAGGCCTCCGGTACATCGCGCGCTCGGCTCCGATCAGGAGCATCCTCCTGCTCATCGCCCTCGTCAGCATCATGGGCGTGCCTTACAGCGTGCTGATGCCTGTCTTCGCCCGGGACGTCCTGCACGGAGGCCCCTACACTCTCGGATTCCTGATGGCCGCCACGGGCGTTGGCGCGCTGACGGGCGCGCTGGTGCTGGCCTCCCGCAACAAGGTCGTCGGACTCGGCCGCTGGATCCCGATGGCTTGCTCTGTCTTCGGCGTCGGCCTCGCCGCATTTTCACTCTCATCGACCATGTGGCTCTCCATGATATTTCTCTTTATGGTCGGGCTGGGCATGATGGTTCAGCTCGCGTCGAGCAATACCATACTTCAGACGATCGCAGACGACGACAAACGGGGCCGGGTCATGAGCTTTTATACTGTTTCGTTCATGGGGATGGTCCCCTTCGGCAGTCTGCTCGCCGGAAGCCTTGCGGTGGCCATCGGCGCCCCGACCACCCTCCTGATCAGCGGATGCGCCTGCCTTCTTGGCGCGGCGGTATTCTCCCTCCGGCTCCCTGCCATTCGAAAAGAAATCCGCCCGATTTACGTCAGGCTGGGCCTTGTTCCGGAGCTGTCGCCCGGCGTCCGGACGCTTTCCGAGGTGGCCCTTCCGCCGGAGCAGTGAGGAAACCGCGGCGCAGGCTTCGTTTGCAATACTCTTCCATTAGTGCTACTTTCCCTCTTTATGAATATCCACGTCGGAAACCTCCCTCCCGATCTGACCGAACAGGAACTGCGGGCCCTCTTCGAATCATACGGCCCGATCGAGTCGCTCGAGATTATTTCCAACCTCCGGACGAAAGAACCCCTCGGATACGGATTCGTGATGCTTCAGTCCGATGAGCAGGCCGCGCGCGCGATCGAGGTTCTCAACGGCACTACTCTGAAGGGCAAAGCGATCACCGTTTCCAAAGCGAACAGGCCGGGCGGCAAGAGAAGATCCTCCTTCAGAAAACCCAGGCCCCGCTACTAGTCGTTGAAGTCCCCCGCTTACTCCCTCCTCCCCCCTGCGTTCTGCCTGATCGTCTTCCTGACAGGCTGCATCAAGAGCGAGCCGGCGAAGAACAGGACCGAACATCTCGGCGGGAAGACTCTCGCTGAAACAATCGCCGAGAACACCCCTCATCTTCTTACCATCCCCGGTGTCGTCAAAGTCGCGCCCGGCGACTGCGGTATCGATTCGTGCATCAAGGTCTACGTTGCCAGGAAAACAGAAATCCTCGCCGCGCAGATACCGATGATGCTCGAAACCTGGCAAGTCGACGTCGTAGAAACGGCGAACTAAGTAACAGGGGGCGCTCGCTCCACACCCTTCTCCGCTCCGCCATCCTCCTCCTGTGGCGGACGTTCCACAAAATTCCCGTCAGGCTCTTTCCCGGGCCGTTATTTCAGCTCTAAAAATGTGGTACGGCTCTTGTGAGTACCTATTGGTAATTCAGACCGCCCATGGGGCGGTGCACGACTCACAAGGAATGATTGGAATAGGGGGATTTATGTCACGCATAGTATTGTCGTATGTACTTGTCTCACTCGCCATCGCAACTATGGCGGTTTCGGGATGCAGCAGCAACTCGGGATCGGGGTCCTATGGAGTCGGACCGCCGCCGCCCTCGCATCCGCCCGCAAATACGGTCGCCATGAGCGGTTTCAGCTTCAACCCGATGAACATAACCGTCTCCGTGGGGACGACCATCACGTGGCGCAATGACGACAATACGGCCCACACATCCACGAGCGACTCTCCCGGCCTCTGGGACACCGGGAACATTCCGGCCGGAAGCAGCAAAACCACCACGTTCAACACGGCCGGCACCTTCAACTTCCACTGCATCTACCACAGGTCGATGGGGATGACGGGCACCATCACCGTCAGGTAAAGGAGGTCATCGTGAGATTTGTCTTTGTACTCACCGCAATGACGATCGCTTTGAGCCTCAGCAGTTCTGCAACGGTAGATACGGTGAAGAGCCCTGGGTTCACCTTCTCGCCGGACAGTCTGAGAATCGCCGTTGGAGACACTGTTGTGTTCGCCATCAGCGGAATGCATAATGCGGTGGAAGTATCTCACCCTACGTGGCTGGCCAACGACACCACTTCGAATGGAGGGTTCAGAGTCCCTTTCGGCGGCGGTTCGCTCGTCCTCACCGATACGGGAGTTCATTATTATGTCTGCCAGGTTCACGTCTCCATCAATATGAAGGGGAGGATATTTGTCGATCAGGCAGCCCCGGTAGATTCGTTCGTCACCGTCAATCGCGGCGTCACAGTAGGATGGAACATGGTGTCTCTACCCGTCACTCCTGCGGACCACTCGGTGACGACACTCTTTCCCGGAGCGGTCTCGCATGCATTCGGCTACGACGGCGCATATGTGCCGGAGACGATGTTGGCGATCGGACCCGGGTACTGGCTCAAATTCGCGGCAGACCAAACCGCGTCGCTCAAAGGAATTCCGGTCGTCAGGGATTCCCTAAACGCCCCGAAGGGATGGAACATGATCGGATCGCTCTCGTTCCGGCGGGCGCACACCTCGATCTCCTCTTCCCCGCCGGGGATCATCAACTCGCCGCTCTTCGGTTTTAACGGCTCATACTTCGTCGCCGATACGATTGTCCCCGGCTTCGGATACTGGGTCCGTTTGAATGCGCAGGGCACGCTGATTCTGGACACCCTTTCCTCGACAGCGTTCCCCCGCGCGGCCGCCGATGAAAGTTTTCTTCAGAGCGCCGCACGGCTTACGATTCGGGATGCTTCACAGCGCGAAGGAACTCTCTATGCAGGAGTGAGCGCCGGAAAAACATATCCTTCATTCTCCGAGTTGCCCCCCGTACCTCCGCCCGGAGCATTCGATCTCCGGTTCAGGTCGGGGAGATCGGTCGCGTTGATCGCTCAGGGTGAATCGGGTGAATTCCCGATTCTCCTGACATCGGCAGCCTACCCGGTAACAATTGCATGGGATCTGCATGAGATGAACCTGCCGCTCTCCCTGAGAGTCGACGCCTCGGCGATCCTGTTAAGCCCCGCCGGTGCGATTCGCCTCGCCACTCCGGCCGGATCTCTTTCGCTCGGGGTATCTTCGGAACGCGGGCAGCCGGCGGAGTACTCGCTCACGGAAGCATACCCGAATCCGTTCAACCCGGGGACAGTCGTGCAATACGGCCTGCCCCTCGAGAGCCGGGTAGTCATCCGAGTCTATAACGTTCTCGGAGAGCTCGTCGCTACGCTCCTGGACGAGATAGAGGCCCCCGGCGAGAAATCAGTTGCCTGGAGCGCGGATGGCGGCGCGCCCGGCGAAGGGGTGCAGGCCTCGCAGGTATTTTTCCTACGCATGGACGCCAGTCCCGTCAACGGGAGCGTCCCGGCATTTTCTCGTGTCATCAAAGCGATGTTTCTGAAATAGGCGAAGCGCCCTATGCGGTTCCACGCTTCGTCACAGGGGTGCTGTGGGTCAGCATGATGGTGGGTGAGAGAATGCTCGTTGAATCTCAAATGATAAAGAGGTACATTCGGGGTAATTTGAGACACGGGCATTGCGTCGCTACCCACAGCATCTCCTGGTAATTTCTCTCCGGAAGGGAGGCGCCCTGCATGCGTCTCACAGCCTTTCTCTCTTCGTCGTCGTCCTCGCGTGTGTCTTCATCCCGGCTGCGGCCCATTCGGGCGCAGGAACGGTGCGCGGGAAAATCACCGCACCGGCGGCGGATGAATTCACGGAGGAAATGCTTCGGGACCGCTCGCTTACGCGCTACGAGATGCATCTCCACGCCTCGAAGGATCCCGTTCAGCCTTACCAGCTCTCCGAGAAAGCCGTCGTCTACCTCGAGTCGGTGACCGCCGCGGCTGAGAAGCATGACCCTCCGGACGCACACCCTCAGCTCAACCAGTCGCAGATGCTATTCCGGCCTCTTGTGCTTCCTATTCTCGCCGGCACCACCGTTGATTTTCCGAACAGCGACAATCTCTTCCACAATGTTTTCTCGTATTCTCAGCCGCGGGAATTCGACCTCGGCCGCTACCCCAGGGGACAGATGCGATCGGTGAAGTTCGACAGGCCCGGCGTGGTAAACGTCTATTGCGATATCCACGCCTACATGTACGCGACGATCCTGGTTCTCGAAAACCCGTACTTTGCGACGCCCGATAACGACGGGTCTTATGTCATCGACGGAGTGCCGGCCGGAACGTACAGAATCGTCTATTGGTATGGGAGAAAGAGATTAGGCTCGAGACAGATCACCATTGAGGATTCAAAAACGACGGTGGCGAACTTTGGATATTGATGCAGGAGTACGGCGCACCGCTGAGCCGAGTCCTCTTACCCGGTGGTTTGGGGCGATTGTTGCGATGCTGGTTGGATGCGGGATACCCGTTCATGCCTCTGCTCAGCTCCGGTTGACCGGCCAGGCGTCTCCCGCTTTCATCAAGTCCGACGCAGGCTATTCGCAGTATGTAACCGATGCTGGCCGGGCTACGTTCGGATGGCGTCTCGATCTTTTCGCCGACGCCGCGGTGTCCGATAACGTCTTTTTTCTAAGCAATCTCCGGGTCATGCAGGATCAGGTGTTCCATATCGATCTTCTCGCGTTGAAGCTGACTGATCTCGCGGAGACGGGCTTGAACCTGGAGGCCGGAGAGATCGACCTCCCCTTCGGAAACCTCGGCGAGAGGCGTTTCCCGAGAACCAATCCGTTTTATCGCCTGCCCCTCATTCATGAGCACCTCACGAGCCTCCGGTACACGAACTACGAGCTCTGGCCTCTGGATTCAAGGTACACGAGCGCGGGCGACGGCATCCGCCTCGTCGACCAGGGACTATACGACGTGGGGGCCAAGCTCTACGGAGGACTCGGGATAGTCGACTACTGGGTCGCGGTCATCAATGGAATGGTCAGCGCCACGAGCACCTATACCACGAACTACGGTCTCTCGGGACTCAACACGAAACGCGGGCTCGGAACGATCGTCCGGATTGCCGCGACGCCCATGACCGGCCTCACCATCGGGAGTTCGTACGCCACGGGCCCGTTTCTGGGGGACTACAACGGCTTCGGCATCTATGGATCACAGTATCAACCCTCCGACGTCCAGCAGCACGCCCTCGAGGGCGACATTGATTTCAGCGTCGAGCATCTCATGCTCTACGCCGAAGGGCTCTACAATGTCTGGACGTTTTCCAATCTCATCGGATCCGACCTGACGGCTGCCGGCTACTCGATTGAGGGTGAGTACACGTTGATTCCGCGCCTTACTCTTGCTGCAAGAGCCGGTCAGCTCTTTTTCAACACGGTCGACGTGGCGGTTTTCCCCATCTCCTACAGCGATGTATCGTATCCTTACAATGGCAGATGGGATCACAATGTCCTTCGCATCGAGGGCGCCGTGGGATACAGGGTCGAGCGCACCGCACTCGTGAAAGTGATCTATGAGTCGAACACGACGCTCGGCGTCTCGGAGGATCCGGCCGACAACACCCTGATCCTTCAGGCAGTGGTAAGCTTTTAAGGGGTTCTCCGTGAAGTTCCGCAACAAGATCCTGCTTGCAATCTGGGGGGTCGTCCTCCTTCTCCTCCTCATCGCGTATTTCATCGTGAAATACTGGACGCAGGTGCAGGCGCAGTCGCGCTCGACGGAAGCGCTCAAAAGCAACTACACGACGCTGCGCGAGCTCACCTCCCTCCGCTCGGAAGAGATCGCGAACTCGTGCGAAATCGTCGCAGAGACGCCGCGGCTTAAGGCTGTGGTGGAGCTGCGCGACCCGAACACCGCCGCCCAGATTGCGCAGGAGCTGAACCGTGGCATCATGAGCGACCTGTTTCTCCTCAACGACACGCACGGCAACCCGCTGGTGCGCATCATCGACGGCAGGGCGGATTCGATCAGGAAGATCCCGCGCGACACAGGCCGCGCACGCCCCTCGGCAGGGTCGTCGAAGGAGGTCGTCTCGCTCCGCGGGTCGGTCTACCGGTGCGCCACGGCGCCTGTGACCGTCGGCCCCGATACCCTCGGCTCGGTTACGCTCGGGTTTCGCATCGAGAGAAACGACCTCGAGGCGATTAAATCGATGACCACAAGCGACGTTGTTCTCATCCGTGGAGATACGATCGTCAGTTCCACTCTGTCATCCGAGGCCCGGGATGGTTTTGGAGAGTGGCTGCGTTCGGGGGGTTCAGCCCGCAGACCCATCAGCGGCGATTCCTCGGCCGGGCCCGCAGCGGAGGCCATCCAGGCTGCCGCGGACCAATACCTGGGGACCTCGTTTCTTCTCAGCGGGGCCGGCCGCGGGCCCGCGGCACCGATCCGGCTCGTGCTCCTTCGGCCGGTGGCGCGGGAGGTCCAGGCAGCGCTCAAGCCGGTGTTCAACGCCTTCTTCATCCTCTCGATCCTGGTACTCGTCGTTACCGCCGGGATCGGCTATCTCATCTCGCAGGGAATTACCCGCCCCATCGCCGCTCTGGTCCGGGGTACCTCCGAAATCAGCAGGGGGAACTACGACTATGCCATCGCCGTCGGGAGCGACGCGGAGCTGCGATACCTCGCGGAGCAGTTCACGGAGATGAGTACAGCATTGAAAGACAAGATGAACCAGCTTGCGGTTCGCAATACGGAGCTGGAAGAGGCGCTGCGGCAGTTGAAAGAGACGCAATCGGAACTGCTGAAGTCCGAGCGTCTCGCCGCCACCGGGAAGCTCACCGCCCAGATCTCTCACGAGATCAACAACCCGGTTCACAATATCCAGAGCTGCCTCCAGACGCTCCTGAAGCGGTTCAGCTCGGCGGAGACGGATACGCGCGACCGCGAATTACTTGACGTCGCCCTGGAAGAAGTCACCCGGCTCGCCCGGCTCACCAAGCAGATGCTCGACGTATACCGCACATCCATCGTGGAGATCGAGAAGGAACCCCTTTCGCTCAACGACGTCATCCAGGAGGTGGTGACGACATCCGCGGAAGCGTTTCGGAACCACCGCATTGCCGTAAAGCTTCTGCTCCATCCCGCCCTTCCGCTCATTGAAGGGTCGAGGGACAAGCTCAAGCAGGTCTTCCTCAACCTTTTTCTCAATGCGACCGACGCGATGCCCAACGGCGGCACGCTCTCGGTTCAGACCGGCTGCCAGAACGGGAATGTCGCGGTCTCCGTCGCCGATACGGGCCTCGGAATCCCGCCTGAGAACATCAACCGCGTCTTTGACGCCTTCTTCACCACGAAGAGCAAGGTGAGCGGCGTGGGACTCGGCCTCTCGGTGACCTACGGCATCGTCCGTCAGCACGCGGGGACCATCTCGGTGAAGAGCACTCCGGGCAGCGGGGCGACTTTCTCCGTCACCTTTCCGGCAAAGTCATAGGATCTCGCCATACGATGGCTCAACAACGCACTCATATCCTTATCGTTGACGACGACAAAGCCTTCCGGGTGGCGACCGTCGCTCTCCTGCAGGATGAGGGCTACGAGGTCATCGCGGCCACCAGCGGAGAGGAGGCGCAGAAGCTGATTGCCGGACGGAAATTCGATCTCATCCTCTCGGATATGGTCATGGCGGGGATGAACGGCATCGAGGTCCTCCGTTTCGCCAGGCAGGCCACACCCGATACGACGGTGATGATGGTGACCGGCTTCGGCTCTGTGCAGACTGCCGTCGAGGCGATGAGGCTCGGCGCGTACGACTATCTCACGAAACCGTGCAATAATGACGAGCTCCTCATAAAAGTGCGCCGCGCCATCAGGGAGCGCGAACAGAGCAGGGAACTTGCGCGCCTGCGAAGCCTCGTGGAATCGACAGCCAATTTCTCCAGTATCATCAGTGAGAACGCGAGGATGAGGGAGGTATTCAAGCTCGTACATCAGGTTGCCGGCACGGATGTGACCGTCCTGGTCGAGGGGGAAACCGGCACCGGCAAAGAGCTGATCGCCAAGGCCATCCACCTGAACAGCCCCAGGAAAGACAAGCCCTTCGTGGTCGTGCAGTGTTCGGCGATCCCCGACACGCTCATGGAAAGCGAGCTCTTCGGCTACGAGCGCGGCGCATTTACCGGCGCCGCCAGGACCCGCATGGGTAAATTTGAGGAAGCGGAGGGAGGAACTATTTTCCTCGACGAGATCGCCGATGTGCCGCTTGACATCCAGACCAAGCTCCTCCGCATCCTGCAGGACAAGCAGGTCGCGCGATTGGGAGGGAACACGACAATTCTCGCCGACGTGCGTATCATCGCCGCGACCAACCGGGACCTCGGCGTGATGGTCGCGGCGGGGAAATTTCGCGACGACCTCCTCTACCGGCTCAATGTCTTTCCGATCCTTCTTCCGCCTCTGCGCGAACGCCTCGACGATGTTCCCCTGCTGGCAGAGTACTTCCTCCAGAAACACCGCTCGCTCGCACGCCAGCCGATAGCGGGATTTGCCCCCTCGGTAATCCATGCGATGATGAACGCGCCGTGGAAAGGGAACGTGCGCGAGATGGAGAACCTGATCAAGCGGGCGATCATCAAGACCGAGGGAGATGTGATCGGCTCCATCGAGCTCTCTTCGATGGCCGACCAGACGGGAGGAAAAACCGACGGGTCTGAGCTTGCGGCGACGACAGCCATACCCTACAAGGAATATCTTGAGAACGTGACGAGGGATGCCGAGCAGAAGTACATCATTCGGGTTCTCAGAGAAGCGCACGGCAACCTCAACCAGGCGGCCCGGATCATGAGCGTCGACCGGAAGACCGTTTACCGCAAGATCGAAGAGTATCAGATCGACGTGTCAAAATTCAAGGAGTAGTCCCCGCCTCTCCCCCTCTTCGTGTGGCATGTAAGCCACACGATCCCTCTGTTTGATCCTCTAATGACGCTTCTCCCGCCCAGGCAGGCAGATCACTGTACCCTCACAAGTGGCATGGTGTTTGTAGAACTCCCTGCATCTCTCATTCCGCCCATCCCGCACACCGGCTGGAGCGCTCTCCGTCGCGGTGCGGGACGACAGATCATTTCATAACAATTCAGAAGGAGTTTTTCAATGAACGTCGTACAGCGAATGAGATGTGGAGCAGGCGCCGCGATCGCCGCGTCGGCCTGTCTGTTGATTGTTCTTATCGCAGGATGCAGAAGCGATGTGAGTGATCCGTCGGCTTCCCATTCCCTCACCGGGGCATCGATCAACGCCTTTGCAAAGACGGATCACCCGGGCGTCACTCAGGTCAACCTCGTAGCAAATGTTTCGGGATACGGGGCAAGAAGACTCGACGGAGCCCTTCTGAACGCTTGGGGAATCGCAATCAACCCGAATGGCATCGTCTGGATTTCGTCAAATCACGGAAGCGTCTCGGTCGTGTACGACCTCGACGGCAACGCGAAACGGAGCCCCGTGACAATTCCGACGACAGACAGCTCGGGCGGCGGAGCGCCCACCGGCATCGTCTTCAACTCTTCAAGCGACTTTGCCAATCCGGCGACCGGAGAGGCGAGCAGGTTTATTTTCGCGGGAGAGGATGGGATTATCTCCGCGTGGGGTTCGGGCGCAAGCGCGAAGGTGGTTGTTGATCGCTCCGGAGCCGGCGCGGTGTACAAAGGACTCGCTCTCGCGTCAGACGGCGAGCGGCGCTTCATCTACGCAACCAATTTCAAAGGGGGGGCCGTCGATGTATTCGACAGCCACTTCAACATGGTTCCCGTGGCTGGATTCCAGGACCCGACGATTCCCGCAAGTTTCGCGCCGTTCGGGATACAAACCATACACGGCAGGATCTTTGTCACATACGCGAAGCAGAAGGGACCCGACAACATGGACGACCAGTCGGGTCCGGGAAATGGGTACGTCGACATCTTCACGCCCGGCGGCAAGCTTATCACCCGTTTCGCCGCGCAGGGAACGCTCAACTCTCCGTGGGGATTGACTGGAATCCCGGAAGAAGGGTTCCGCAACCTCGAGGATGCGATTCTGGTCGGCAACTTCGGCGACGGACGGATAAACATCTTCAACGAGAACGGCAGGTTCAAGGGCCAGCTCGCCGACAGCGCGGGGAATCCCGTCACTATCCCTGGATTATGGGCGCTCACCTTTGGGCCTTCCGCTGACGGGAATGAGCAGGGCGATGATGATTCCCAGGGGGATGAGCACGGATCCGCCCTGCGCCTCTTCTTCACGGCAGGACCTAACGACGAGAACGACGGCATCTTCGGATACCTGAAGGGATTCCATCAGCACCACGCCGGCGATTCAAGTAATTGATAAATGAGAAGTTCCGGGGAGCCGGGTGCGCAGCGTTGTATCCTGCCCGGAAGCGCATTCCGGCTCCACCGGTCCCTCGGCCGTTAGCGCGGCAGCCCCGTCGAGATCCGGGTGAACTTATGCCGGCAATCGGTTGTTCTGAAAGGCAAGTCAATCCTGGAGCCCACCATGAAAGTCGAAGCAGGACGAAGCCGTCCGGGCAAGTACGCTCCGAGCCCGCGCCACGGGAGGACTGGTCACCTGACTGCACGCCGATCCGACCTCCTTGCACTCATCTCGTACATGGAAACGAACCGGCTTCTGCAGGCCGCATCCTGGCAGATCGAATCGCTCCGCGAGTCTCTCAGGATCGTGGAACTTCAGCTCTCGAACTCCCGGCCGGCCGGGAAGCAAAGCCGAACTCCGGTGCGTCCGGGGAAATCACTCCCCCTCAGGCGGGACAGCGGTTACCATTTCGGGATATTATGAGCGCCGGCGATGGAGGCGCTGAGCCCGGAGCGGCGCTCGATCCGAGGGTCACGATCGGCCACGTCCACCTCAAGGTCTCCGATCTTCAACGCTCCATCGCCTTTTACACCGAAACCCTCGGCTTCGAACTTGTGACCCGCATGGGCCGAAGCGCCGCATTTGTTTCCGCCGGCGGTTATCATCACCACATCGGGCTCAATACATGGGAGAGCGCGGAAGGATCGCCTCCGCCCTCCGGCTCCACCGGGTTGTATCATTTCGCCATCCTCATGCCCGACAGAACAGAGCTTGCCAGAGCCCTGAGGCGTCTTCTCGACCGCGGGTGGCCCATCGATGGAGCTGCTGACCACGGCGTGAGCGAAGCGATCTATCTCCACGATCCCGACGAGAACGGGATCGAGCTCTATGTCGACCGCCCGCGCAGCGAGTGGCCTCGCGATGCACAGGGGAACCTCGTCATGTTCACAAGGCCTCTGGACGTTGAAGGGCTGCTCGGAGAGCTCGAGAAGGAACCGGCCCGCAGCCCGACTGCGGCTACCGTGATGGACAGGCCGCAATAGAGTTCACCCCCGGCATCCCCGGAGCGGATTCCACCCTCCCGGTTGATCTTCCCCCGCTTGAGAACGCCACGCGACAAGAACCTTCGCCCGATTTCCGGCATCATCCTCGCCGCGGGGGCATCTCGCCGCATGGGTTCTCCAAAGGCGCTGCTGGAGATCCGGGGAAAGACATTTCTCAGGAACATCGCCGATACTATTGAAACTGCGGGAGTCAGCGACATCGTCCTCGTGCTCGGAGCAGACGGTGAACTGATCCGAGAGAGTCTGGGATGGTTCCGGGGAACTATCGCGGTGAATCCGCTGTGGGAGGACGGACAACTCTCCTCGCTCATTGTCGGCCTCAATGCCCTCAACTCCCGGATCGTACGGGGCGCCATGATCTGTCCTGTCGACCACCCGCTCATCACCAAGCCGCTTCTGCTCGAACTTCTCTCCGCTTTTGAGACCTCAGGGAAAAAGATCGCGGTCCCGGCCATGGACGGCCGCCGCGGCCATCCTGTGATTTTCGACGCGTCGCTGTTCGACGAGCTCCGCCGCGCCCCGAAAAACGCCGGCGCCCGGGCAGTCGTGCACAACCATGCAGAAGACCTCGTGGCCGTCCCGACGAGTGAGCGCGGCGCATTCGTGGACATAGACACGATGCTGGAATACCACAACGAGGTTCACGTTCGGGGGGTCAGCTCTCGACACGATCCGTAGGCGCCGGATGTAGGCGCCGGCTTCAGCCGGCGTATGTGTTTCATGCCAGTCTGATTGTCGCAGCACCTCGCCTATTGACTTTCCCTCCCCTATTACTTACTTTTTTCGGAACGTCAAGGGGGCAGAATGAAAAGCACGAAGAAACCTGCGGGAGGCGTGGACGCATATATTTCCGCGGCCCCGAAGAAATCGCGGGGAAAACTGAAGGAGATCAGGAGCGCCATCAGGACTACCGCGCCGGCCGCCGAGGAGCGGCTCAGTTACGGAATACCATACTATCACTACAACGGCCGGCTGGCTTACTTTGCCCACTGGAAAGCCCATGTCGCCATATATCTCCCCACGCCGGTCATCGAGAAGCACAAGAATCTGCTGAAGTCCTACGAGACCACGAAAGCGACGATCCGCTTTCCTCTGAACAGGAAACTTCCCACCGCCCTCATAAAGAAGCTGATCAGGTCTCGGATGAAAACGAACGAATCGAGGGTGAAAAAATGAAACCTGGAATTATCCTTGCCGTGGGGATCGGAATCGGTCTCCTCATCGGCGGAAGCATCTTCTTCGAGCCCAGGGAACCGTACAAGGTCGAGATCATGATTGCGTCGACGATCCGGTCGACGCTTGTGGCATTGCTCACCGGTTTTTCGGTCTCGGCCCTGAGCTCATGGTACGCGGGCGCCGGCTGGGGGCTCCTCTACGGATTCTTATCGGGGCTCATGATCTTCTTCGCCAAAGGCGGCTTTAAGTCGAAAGACGCCCCCTTTGTCGTCCTTGGCGCAACGGTTACCGGTGGAATCACCGGACTCCTTATCGTCAACTATGCCTTCTGAGGCGCATGCGCCGCCCGATGCTGCGTCTCGACCAGACCGCCGGCACGGGTTCTGATCCAGGACTGATCCAGGGCTGAACGTGTCGGCCGATGCAAAGATAATCGCCGGTTTTGCGCTCGCGCTTCTCAGCGTTGTCGCCGCTGCGCTGCTGGTAGAAGTCTACCATGTCGACACGAGCCTCGCTTTTTCGATCCTCCTTGTCCTCGTCGGCCTGAGCTGCATTCTCACGTATCTCTTCGTGCGCCGCAATCTCGCGAGAGCGAGAGAGGTCGAGCATGAACTGCGGAGTGCGGGGGCGTTCCTCGATTCGATCGTGGATGAGGTGCCGGCTATGATCTTCATGAAGGATGCCGAGCATCTCCGGTTTGTCCGGTTTAACAAGGCCGGAGAGGAACTGACAGGATTCACCCGTCAGGAGCTTCTGGGCAAAAATGATTACGATTTTTTCCCGAAAGACGAGGCCGACTTTTTTACTGCAAAGGACAGGGACGTTCTCAGGGAAAAGAAGCTGCTGGATATCCCCGAGGAACCGATCAAGACGAAGCATCAGGGTATGCGGATATTGCATACACGCAAAATCGCGCTCGTAGACCACGCAGGCGAGCCCCGCTATCTTCTGGGCGTTTCAGAGGATATCACCGACCGCAAGCACGCCGAGGACACTCTGCGAAAAGCGCACGAGGAGCTCGAGGGCCGTATCGACAACCGGACGGCGGAGCTGAGACGGGCAAATGAGGCCCTGCAGAGAAGCGAAGGACACTACCGGCTGCTTTTCGAGGGAAATCCCCTTCCAATGTGGGTCTACGACGTTGAGACGCTGGCTTTCCTTGCCGTGAACGACGCGGCAGTTCTGCGTTACGGTTACACGCGCGCCGAATTTTTGTCGATGACAATAAAAGATATACGGCCCGCGGAAGACCTTCCGCGTCTGAAGGAAAACCTCTCCCGCGCTCCTGCTGAATTCGAAGGGGCGGCGGAATGGCGTCACCGGAAAAAGGACGGGACGGTCATCAATGTGGAAATCACATCGCACCGGATTGAATTCTCGGGGCACGGGGCGCGGCTGGTCCTCGCCCAGGATATCACCGAAAGGAAAAAGGGCGACGAAGCGCGGGCGCGAATGGCGGCAATCATGGAGTCGTCGGACGATGCGGTCATGGCAAAGACTCTCGACGGGATGATCGCCGCTTGGAATCCCGGGGCCGAACGGCTCTTCGGCTATTCGGCACAAGAGGCGATAGGCAAACCCATGCTCATCCTCATCCCGCGCGATCGGATCGAGGAGGAGATGCACATCCTCTCGCAGATCGCGCGCGGAGAGCGTATCAGCAGTTTCGATACCGTGAGGACGAGAAAGGACGGGAAACCGGTTCACGTCTCCGCGGTGGTTTCGCCCATACGCGACGTTTCCGGCACGATCGTGGGAGCCTCTACCATTGCAAGGGATATTTCTATGCGAATTGCGCTGTCCGGCGAGAACGCGAGGCTCTATGAAGAAGCTCAGAGATTGAACGAAGAGTTGGAGCGACGGGTCGAGGAGAGAACCGCGCAGCTGGAGGTTTCGAACAAGGAACTGGAGGCGTTCTCCTACTCGGTTTCGCACGACCTGAGGGCGCCACTGCGGAGCATCGACGGCTTCAGCCAGGCCATCCATGACGAGTACGGCGAGAAGGTAGATGCCAAGGGGAAGGAATACCTGCAGAGGGTGCGCTCGGCGGCCCAGAGAATGGCACAGCTCATCGACGACCTGCTGAACCTGTCACGGGTGGCGCGTGCGGAGATGCACTTCGAAAACGTCGACCTGAGCGCAATGGCGCGCCAAATTACGGATGAACTTCTGAAAATCGAGCCGGGGCGGGGCGTGAAGGTGCGCATAGCTTCGGGCATCACGGCTAAGGGCGACGCCCGGCTTCTCTACGTCGTGATGAACAATCTTCTCGACAATGCGTGGAAGTACACCGGCAAGCAGGAACGTGCGACGATAGAATTCGGAATCCTGAAGGACGGCGAGAAGCCGACGTATTTTATCCGCGACGACGGCGCGGGGTTCGACATGGCCTATGCCGACAAACTGTTCGGGGCGTTCCAGCGCCTGCACCGGACGGTCGACTTTCCCGGGACCGGCATCGGACTTGCGACGGTACAGCGGATCATCCACCGGCACGGCGGCCGCATATGGGCCCAGGGCGAGGTGGACAAGGGTGCGACTTTTTACTTCACAATGGGATGAGAGGAGAATGATGCCATGAGAGAATTCATGTTCTTTATCCGGAAGCAGGCAAACAGCGAGAGTACACTCTCTCCTGATCAGCATCAGATGTTTCTGAAGGGATGCGAGAGTTACATCGGGAAACTCAAGAGCGAGGGGAAGTTGATCTCAGCTCAGCCGATCGAATGGTCGGGAGGCATCATTTCTGGCAAAGGCCAGACGTGGAACCAGGCCCCGTTTAATGAATCAAAAGAAGTCATCGGAGGCTATTACCATATCCGCGCGAAGGATCTCGAGGAAGCCATCGCCATCGCGAAGGCGAACCCCGAGTTTGAATACAACAGGGACACAAGAATCGAAGTCCGGCCGCTCAAGATGAAGGAGGAGAGCACGGGGTTCGTGTACCCCGGCACGTAGGCGACGCGGCGCGGGTGCGACGGGGGGATTTTTCATTTCAGGGACGGTTTCGCCTACGGCGAAGAAACTCCAGGACAAGGAGGCATATTCTCATGCCCGTTCGATGGATCCTTTTGGGAATACTGATTGTCCACGGCACGGCTCCTGCAGTTTCGCAGATCACGTCCTGGAGAAAGAAATTGGCCTCGACGGCCGTGGCAATCGGGATCAATCCAATAACACCCTCTACAGTTTTTGCCGAAGGGGCGGCCGGCGATCTCATGGTCTCCTACGACGGCGGCAGCACGTGGACAAAACAGGGAGCCCCCGGGATTACCCGGTTCCGGCAGATCCTTGTCCACCCCTCCGATACGCTGACTCTGTTCTGCGTTTCCTCACTTTTCCAGCCGCTGAGAAAATCCACCGATTACGGAGCAACCTGGCACACGGTGCTTCCGAACATCTCGCTCACGGATGAGACGATGGCCTTCGACCCTGGTCACCCGGATACCCTCTTCATCGGGAATTCTGCCAACAGCCATGTGTATCGCAGCACCGATCGGGGTGAGTCGTGGACCTCCATGGGTTCAACCCCGAGAAGTCTGGTCAGTCTTGTCTTACGACCCGATAGTACCTCCATTCTTTATGCAGGGACGGGCGGCCCCGCCATTTATAAGAGCACGGACTCGGGGGCAACATGGCGCGAAGCGTATCACGCGGTGACCGGATCCGGCGAGATCTCCGCCATGGCGGTCAGCCGGAGCTCACCCCTGGTTGCCTACGCCGCTATCGAAGGCACCCCGGACACCTCCTATGGCTTGTTGAAAACCACTGACGGCGGAGAACATTGGCAGACGACACCCCTCACGAACGTCAGCCTGGCTGGAATGGCGATCTGTGAACCGAACCCCAACATTGTCTACGCAGGATCGTCGGACAGCCGAATGACGGCTGTGTACATGACGACCGATGGAGGATCAACGTGGACGGCGATTACGGCGGGGCTCACTCCGGGCGGATATGTCTGGTCCCTCGAGATCAATCCGCTCGAATCGGGAAAGGTGTGGGCCGCGATGACGAAAGGCACATCCAATCCTGACGGTGTCTACCGACTTGGTACACGCCTCGGCGAGGTCCATGGGAGCGTTCTCGACGCGGCAACGGCCGACACCGTCAAGAACGGGTTCATCTTCCTGGCCGAAACGTATGATTCGATCGGCCTCGGCAGCACCGGCGGCACATTCGATTTCGGAGTGTACGACGTGGATGTATTTCCCCCCAGCCTCCACACTGCCGCATATCCCTACTACCTCAAGGATACTATCCTCGCGGCCGACTCAACAGTTTCACAGGATGTGCTGCTTCAGGAACTGGCTCTCTCGACCATCGAAGGAACCATCACCGATTCGTCGCACCACAAGCCGGTCAATGCCGCAGTGACAGTCAAAGTTCACGTTTCCTTCGGAGAGTTTGATCTCATCTCGCAGACTGATTCCGCAGGATATTTCAAATTCACTCACATCGCCCTGCCCTACCCGCCTCTGATCTCGGATTACGCGCTCCTCGTCGATCCGGAGATTCCTTATCTTCCCATCGAGATATCCCCCGTGACAGTAAGCCCCTCCGGAACCCAGTTCTCGTTCTTCGGGCAGACGGCCGATGTGTTCGTAGCGGGAGAGGACAGCGGGAATTACGCGACCTACTTCAAGGCAGCGTTGGATTCGCTTGGAGTGAGCAGCCTGGAGTGGAATTCGATTACAAATGGTCCCGCGCCTCTTCAACGGGGAATCGAATTCAACAGAAAAACCGTGATCTACTTCTCCGGATCCAAACACACTCCGCTGGATCCAAAAGAACTGGCCGGATTAGGAGAATGTCTGAACGCAGGATGCAATCTATTTCTTACCGGCCAGGATATCGTGGAGAAAAATGATTCCTCCGACCTGCTCCTGAATCAGATCGGGGTGACATTCGACGGTAACACGCCGTACATACTGTGCACCGGACAAAGCGGCGACTTATTTAACGGCGCCTCGTATTTTACCACCGGATCGGGGGCGAACAATCAGACCTCCAGAGACATCATTTCAATCGTAAAAGCGGGAGTCAAACCGATCTTGACGTATGGCTCTCCTCTCGTCGCCGGAATCCGGCTCGACAGTGCAGCGGGAGGCGGCAAGTGCATTCTCACCGGATTCGGGTTCGAGAGCATCAGCGGCGCGCTCAATCGCAAGACGGTGATGCAGCGGGTACTGGGGTATTTCGACGGCTCGATTATCGTCGGCGTTGATGATTCCAGGAATGAATCTTTCCCTTTGAGCTTCAGGCTCGAGCAGAACTATCCCAATCCGTTCAATCCGAGTACGTTGATCCGGTTTTCCATATCCGACCCGGAATTTGTGCGATTATCCGTCTTTAACATCCTTGGGGAGGGGGTCGCAAACCTCACGTCGGAATTCCTCCACCCGGGCTACTACACAAGGGTGTTCACCCCCGATCGCCTGCCGAGCGGAGTATACTTCTATCGTCTCCGGGCAGGCAGGCATGAAAGTACTAAGAAGCTGATACTGCTTCGATAGTATCTCGTGATACTAGGTGTGGGTACTGATTAGAAGTTAGTTGTTGT
>CAZEJT010000020.1:0-18204 GCA_964512655.1 uncultured Chlorobiaceae bacterium
ACTTAGATGAGTCAACGAATCCTATTTCGAATAGAAACTTACGTGAGGCAACAAGTGAGCGAGGTTGATACTCGTCCCGATTTCCGCTATATTTTGACAGACGGCACCGAGTAGTATTCCGCCGGCTCCGCGGCCGCCAACGAGCACAGCCCCGTCATGACGGTCACCGAAGAAAAATCCCCCCTCGTCCGCCCTCCCGAACCGGCCCGCGGTAAAAAGGTCGCCTCTGCCGCCGTGTCCTCCCTCGTTGCCGAGGTGGCGCGAATGCAGGTAGATGACGTGCTGGCAAAATTCAAGACCTCCCACGCCGGCCTCTCCGAGATCGAAGCCGAATGCCGCCTCGCCCAATTCGGCCTCAATGAGATGGTTCATGAAAAGGAGAGGGGCTGGATCGCCCGTTTCATGCACACGCTCAGGAATCCCCTCGTCATCCTCCTGAGCGTCCTGGCGACCATCTCATTTGCGACCGAGGACGTCCGCTCCGGCGTCGTCATGTCGCTCATGGTCGCGCTCGGCGTTGTACTGCGGCTGGTGCAGGAATCCCGCGCTGATTCGGCGGCCGCGAAGCTCAAGGCCATGATCACCGTGACTGCCACGGTGGTGCGCGACGGCCAGCCAAGGGAGGTGCCTCTGAAGGAACTGGTGCCGGGAGACGTCGTACGACTATCCGCGGGGGACATGATACCCGCCGATGTCAGGGTGCTGTCGTCGAAAGACCTCTTCGTCGTCCAATCTGCCCTGACGGGGGAATCTCTTCCGGTCGAGAAATTCGACATCCCCGAGACGAGAGACGGGATTTCCGCGGTCGAATCGCAGAATACCTGCTTTCTTGGAACGAGCGTGGAGAGCGGAACCGCCTCGGCTGCCGTCCTCGAAACCGGCTCACGCACCTACTTCGGGTGCATGGCCCGCAGCATCACCGGCCAGCACATTCAGACCAGTTTCGACAAGGGCGTTAACCGCTTCACGTGGCTCATGATCCGCTTCATGATTGTCATGGTCCCGGCCGTCTTCGTGATCAACGGCCTGACGAAGGGCAACTGGATAGAAGCCTTCTTTTTTGCCCTTGCCGTGGCCGTTGGCCTGACGCCCGAGATGCTTCCGATGATTGTGTCCGTGTGCCTGTCGCGGGGGGCCATCTTAATGTCGCGGAAGAAAGTGATCGTCAAGCAGCTGACTTCGATCCAGAACCTCGGCGGGATGGATGTGCTCTGCACCGACAAGACCGGAACGCTCACGCTCGACCACGTCATCCTCGAAAAACACTGCGACGTGGTGGGAGAGGAAAGCGGGCTTGTTCTGCGGGACGCTTTCCTGATCAGCCACTTCCAGACGGGACTCAAAAACGTTCTCGACCGCGCAATACTCGAACACCGGGAAGTGCACGAGCTGATCGATGTGAACGGCGTGAAGAGAGTAGATGAAATCCCCTTCGACTTTTCGCGCCGATTGATGTCTGTGGTCGTACAGAATCCGGACGGAAAGAACATTCTGCTCACAAAGGGCGCGCCCGAGGAGATTTTCGGCCGGTGTACGCTCTTTAAACTGGACGACGAAATCCTACCGATGGATCCGATTCTGATTCAGGATCTGAAGGACGAGTACCAGCGCCTCAGCATGGAGGGATTCAGAGTCCTTGCTCTTGCCTACAAGGACGTTGACGTTCGAGCGGCATATTCGAAGGACGATGAGCGCGACCTGGTGCTTGTGGGATACGTGGCCTTCCTCGATCCGCCGAAGGACACGGCCGCCGCCGCCATCTCGGCCCTCCAAAAACATGGCGTCAGTGTGAAGGTTCTGACGGGGGACAACGATCTCGTGGCGAGGAAGATCTGCCATGAGGTGGGGCTTTCGACAGACGAAGTCCTGCTGGGAAACCAGGTCGAGACTCTCTCCGACGAACAACTCTACGAGGCGGTCGAGAAAATCACGCTCTTTGCACGGCTGTCCCCCGCGCACAAGAAACGGATTGTGGAGGTCTTGAGGGCGCGCGGCCACGTGGTCGGGTTTATGGGCGACGGGATCAACGACGCTCCTGCCCTCCGGGCCGCCGACATCGGCATCTCAGTCGATACGGCGGTGGACATCGCGAAGGAGTGCGCGTCGATCATCCTTCTTGAAAAGAGCCTCCTGGTCCTTGAGGAGGGGGTCCTTGAGGGACGAAAGGTCTTCAGCAATATCCTCAAGTACATCAGGATGGGCGCAAGTTCGAATTTCGGGAACATGTTCAGCGTCCTCGGCGCGAGCATCTTCCTCCCGTACATCCCCATGCAGCCCATCCAGATTCTTACCAATAACCTGCTGTACGACTTCTCGCAGGTGCCGATCCCGACGGACAGCGTCGATGAGGAGCTAATCGCGCGGCCGCGCCCCTGGTCGATCGACGAGATCAGGAAGTTCATCTTCTTCATCGGCCCCATAAGCTCACTCTTCGATTACACGACTTATTTCGTAATGTTGTATATTTTCAATTGCTGGGATGTCACAAGGGCATCCCTGTTCCAGACGGGCTGGTTTGTGGAATCTCTGATGACCCAAACGCTTATCATCCACGTCATTCGCACCAATAAGGTTCCGTTCCTGCAGAGCCGCTCGAGCCTGCCGCTCGTCTTCACCTCTGCGATCGTCATGGCCGTCGGGATCTGGCTGCCATACTCCCCGTTCGCTTCGGCGCTCGGCTTCGTCGAACTCCCGCATCTCTACTGGCCGATCCTTCTTCTTACTCTCCTCGGTTACATCGCACTGACCCAGACGATGAAGATGCGGCTACTGCGGAGGGCGTTGATCTGATCTCCGCCGCGCAACCCAGGGTCAAAATCTGCTGCATCGCGGATCTCACCGAGGCATGGCTCGCGATCCGGTACGGCGCCTCGGCAGTCGGACTGGTTTCAAACATGCCGAGCGGGCCGGGCGTTATTCCCGACGACGCGATCTCGGAGATTGCGGCGGAGATTCCTCCCGGCGTAGCGTCGTTTCTCCTGACGAGCAGGCGCGATGCAAAGGAGATCGCACACCAGGTGAGGCGGGCGGGCGTTAACACAGTGCAGATTTGCGACCGCATCGACCCGACCTCCTACGAGGAGATCCGCGCTTCGCTGCCGGGTGTGTCGCTGGTTCAGGTGGTCCATGTGACGGGTGAGCGATCGGAGGAGGAGGCGGTTTCGCTCGACCGGCAGGTGGACGCAATCCTCCTCGACTCGGGGAATCAATCTCTCCCCGTGAAAGAGCTCGGCGGGACCGGAAGGACGCACGATTGGAGCGTCAGCAGACGGATTCGAGAGGCCCTTTCCATTCCGGTTTTCCTCGCGGGAGGATTGACCCCCGGGAATATCGGAAGCGCAATTGCCGAGGTGGGCCCGTTTGGAGTCGACGTCTGCAGCGGCGTTCGCACGCACGGGCGGTTGGACGAAGGGAAACTGAAACTATTCTTTGAGAAGGTGAGGAAGTCTTGAGAACCGGGATTACGCGGCTCGCAGCAGTGATAACCGCATTCGGCATGATGGTCGCGGCGGGGCCGGAGGACCGCACGGCTCTTGCAATGCCTCAGGGGCGGACCTCCGGGCTTGCCTCGGGTAAGCGCCCTGCCCCGAAAGTCCGTAATCCTCTCCTCAGGGTCAATCTCTCGAAACGAAACTTCCTTCTCTCCGAGCCGGTCTTTGTGACCATCTCCGTCGTCAATTCGGGGAATGCCCCGGTCAGGGTCAGGAAACTCTACGTCCCCTTCATGGATCTGAAGCTGTTCATCAGGAATTCCGCGGGGAAGGCGTTTCCTCTGGCATACACGAGCACCATGCAACGAGATTCATCCCGATCGGTGACCGTGGAACCGAACGATAGCGCATATGTCGTGATCGACCTTCTCCCGCTCTATGCAGAGGGCGAGCCGACGCGACGAAAATTGCACACCGAGACTTTTTTCCCCCCTGGCTCCTACACCGTGCGGGCCGCATTTGAGACAGGGGTCGGGACTCGCGCTTCAACACCCGTTTCATTCACCGTTGCGGCCCCCGAGGGCGGAGAGCGCCTGAGCTTCGATCTGCTGAGCAAAGCCGCCCGTCTTCAATTGGCCGGCCTCATGGATCCCGCGGCGAAAGCTCTCGACTCGATCATCCAATTCTCTCCGGCCAGCGCGTATCATGTTGCGGCATACCTGCAAAAGATGTATATGTACGAATACTCCAGAGTGAAGGCTGATCAGGAAACGGCGTGCAGCACAGCCCTCGCCCTTGTCGCGACCCATCCGGAGAGCGAGGCATGCATCTCTGCGCTCAGTTATTACATGATCCACAGCGATCAGATCGGAAAAACACGCCAGGACATCAGAGACGCGATGCTCGTCATCCTGAAGAAGTTTCCGGACACCATGCTCGCGAGGGAAGCCTTCAAGGCGCTCCAGCATCTCCCGGCACTCGACGAGTAACCGTTTGGGGCAATGCCCCGAACCCTTCGAAAACTTGAGGCCTGATGGAGGAATCAATTCGCCTGCGGCGATGTTACTGGTGAATGCAGGCGAAGCTGGAGACCGCTTGAATACTTGACATTCTTGAGGTTATTCGATAGATTTCGACCCTGAAATTTACCCCGGTTTACCAAACAATCGTTAATTTTCATTCACTTTCATGAAAGGATGATCGTCATGATCAGACGATTCTCAGCCATACTGGTGGTAGCGGTTCTTGCTTGCGCCTGCTCAGCCCTCGTGCGCGCCCAGGATACGACGAAAGCGGCGCCTCCGGCGGAAGGCAAATCCGAGATGATGAAGTCCGATAAGGACATGGGGAAAAGCATGGGCAAGGAGATGGGGAAGGGGATGAAAATGTCAGGCCCCATGTACTCCGTCGATTGCGATCCCACCTGCGGCTTCATGGTTCGAAGCCATGATCAGAAAGAAGTGACCGATATGGTCATCAGGCATGCGCAGAAGGCGCACAACAAGAAGGTTACCGCGAAAGAAGTTCAGGCAATGATGAAGACCGAAGAGGCGCCTCCAAAGCAATAGGCCCATCGCGCCGTCTTGAATTTGCACTCCCGATCCCGAAGCAACGGGATCGGGATTTTTTTTGACCTCTTGAGGCCCCTCATGATCCGAATTGCTGCAGCCGTCATTGTTGCGCTCATACTTCTTTCACCCCGCGCCTCGAATGCGCAACCTGGATCAGCCGTTTCGGGGTCGGCGCCGATCGACAAGTCTCTCCTTGCCCGGCAGGTCCGGGAGGAACTGTCATACTGCTGGAATGCGTATAAGAAATACGCCTGGGGGCATGACGAACTTAAACCTCTCAGCAAGAGCTTTTACGACTGGGACTCGTCCGTCTCCGTGTACATGACCCCTGTGGATGCGATGGACGCACTCACGATCGCGGGTCTGACCGTAGAGGCAGACGAAGCGAGGGATGTGGTCGTGAAGAACCTTTCGTTTGATCACGACATATACGTCAAGAATTTCGAAATCACGATCAGGCTTCTCGGAGGACTCCTCACCAACTACCAGCTCAGGAACGACAAACGCCTTCTTGCGCTTGCGAAGGACCTCGGGGACCGCCTCCTTCCCGCGTTCAATTCTCCGACCGGGATGCCCTACACCTATGTCAATCTCAGGTCGCACGCTGTCCGGGGGCCCGAGACAAATCCGGCAGAAATCGGCACCCTCCTCATAGAATTCGGCACCTTGAGCAAACTCACCGGGGACAACGCGTATTACGACAAGGCCAAACGGGCGCTCGTAGAGCTCTACAACCGGCGCTCCCCGCTGGGGCTCGTCGGCTCTACGATCAATGTGGAGAGCGGCGCGTGGACAGATTCCACGAGCCACATCACCGGCGGCATCGATTCGTATTATGAGTATCTGTTGAAATGCTGGAAGCTCTTCGGAGACACAGACTGCGAGAGGATGTGGCTCGCGAGCAACGACGCGGTTCAGAAGTACCTCGCGCACGAAACATCGGCGGGCCTGTGGTATTCCCAAGTGAACATGCATACCGGAAAGCGCTTGTCGACGCGCTCCGGCGCCCTTGACGCTTTTTTTCCCGCGGTCCTCGCCCTTTCGGGCGACCTGGAACGGGCCAGACGGCTTCAGGAATCGTCGTACAAGATGTGGACGACATTCGGGATCGAACCGGAGGAATTCGATTACGCCACGATGAAGGTGACCGAAGCAAGGTATCCGTTGCGTCCTGAGATCATCGAGTCGGCGTATTACCTCTATCACTTCACCGGCGATTCGCTTTACCTCCGCATGGGCCGGACGTTTTTCGACAGCCTCAAACGGTACTGCCGGACCGATGCCGGATACGCAGGACTGCGCGACGTGCGCACCATGGAGAAAGACGATAAGATGGAGAGCTTTTTTCTGGCAGAAACGCTTAAGTATCTCTATCTGTTGTTCGCGCCTCCGGAGACTCTCGATCTCGACAAAAACGTCTTCAATACGGAGGCCCACCCCATACGAAAAACCTGGTAGAGATTCCCCGGGACGGCAGAGGGCAGGCGCCGGTTCCGGCAACATTCTCCTGCGGTTCCTCGTAGTATAACCACACACTTATTGCGGGAAACATGCTCGAAATCCGTGACGTCACCAAGCGGTTTTCTTCGAGTGTTGTCGCCGTCCGTGATTTTTCGCTCTCGATTGAGAGGGGAGTCCTGGGGCTTTTGGGACCGAACGGAGCCGGAAAGACCACGCTCATGCAGATGGTTGCCACTCTTACCCTCCCCACATCGGGGGCGATTCTGTACGACGGAGAGGACATCGCCCTGCGCCCCGAATCGATACGGAGGCGGCTCGGCTATCTCCCTCAGGACTTCGGGGTGTACGAGAATCTCAGCGCCGTCGAGTTCCTCACCTACATCGCCGCCCTGAAAGGAGTTCACAGCCGCAGGAAAGTCATGCAGCTTTTGGAGCTCGTTAATCTCCACTCGGAGGCGCACCGGGCCGCCGGGAGCTTTTCCGGCGGCATGCGCCAGCGCCTCGGTATCGCGCAGGCGCTCGTGAACGATCCGGAGATCGTCATTGTCGATGAGCCCACCGCCGGGCTCGATCCCGAAGAGCGGGTCCGTTTCCGGAATATTCTTTCGGATATCGGCGCGGGAAAGCTCGTGATTCTTTCCACCCACATCGTTTCGGATGTGGAGGCAGTTGCAACTCACATCGCGGTCATGAACGGAGGGAGGCTTGTCGCCTCGGCGGCTCCCGAAGAGCTCCTCCGCTCGGCGCAGGGGAGTGTCTGGGAAGCCGTCGTCCCTTCGGGCGAATTCGATGCGGTCCGGGCCTCGATGAAGGCTTCCCGCGCAATTCGCCGGCCCGACGGCGTCCATGTCCGCATCGTCGGAAAGGCCAGGCCCTTTCCGGCCGCCGTCGCGGTAGAACCAGACCTTGAGGAGGCGTTTATCCTCGCGGTGAATTCTCCCGGAGCGAGCTGACTCGTGAGCCGGCCGGCCGATCTCATCGCCGCGATCGTTCGCACCGACCTCCTTCTCCGCTTTCGGCGGACCGCGTCTATCGTGACGCTCCTGGCGGTGGCGGCGGGCGTGTATCTGATCGTCCCGGATATACGCACCGGACGGACCCTGATGCAGATCGACGGCGAGCGCGTAATTTACAATTCCGCCGCGGTCGCCCTCGGGACGGCAATGTTCTGCGGGCTCCTCCTGACCATGGCAGGGTACTATCTCGTGAGCAATACTGTGAAGCGCGATGTCGTCTCCAGGACAGGGTTTATCATCGCAGCAACGCCGGTGACCTCCCTCGAGTATGTCATCGGGAAATTCACGGGGAGCTTTCTCATGCTCGCCGCGATCGCGATGGGGTGCATGCTGAGCGCGATGGTGATGTTCCTCATCCGCGGCGAAGGTTCCCTCGAGCCGATAGTGTTTCTCACGACATACGCATGGACCATTGTGCCCGGGATCGCGTTCGCTTCTGCGATGGCGATCGCCTTCGAATCCCTTCCCCTGCTCTCAGGTCGGTTCGGGGACGTGCTCTACTTTTTTCTGTGGGCCGGACTCCTCGGCATGCCCATCGGCCTCTTCGAGAACGGCATTCGCATGAAGTGGCTGGGGGCTCTCGACATCATGGGCCTCGTAGTCCTCATCGGCCAGATTCAGGACCAGTTTCACACAACGACGATGTCGATCGGTTCCTCCTCCTTCAACGTCCTTAACCAGTCGCCGGTCCTCTACCCGGGGCTGCAATGGGGATGGGAGATGATCGCAATGAGATTCGCATCGCTCGCCGTTCCTGCGGGCCTGATTCTGCTGGCCCGCGCCTGGTTTCATCGGTTCAACCCCGCGCGCATCAAGGTCTCTGTCCGCCATTCCCGCAGGAACCTGATCGGCAGGATCAACACTCTGCTAAAACCGGTGACACGGATTCTCGCCCCGCTCGCCTCTCTGCGGATCTACGGACTGGGTGCTGCCTCACTGCCGAACGCCGTTCTCGCAGACGTTTTCGCGACGCTTCTCCTTTCTCCTCTTACGGTCGTGGCGATCATTGTCTTCGCCGTTCTGTCGCTCTCCCTTGATTTGCCCTCTCTCCGGGCGGGAGCCCTGCCTGCCATGTTCGTGGTTCTCATCCTTGCCCTTGCGGATATCACAGTTCGAGACGGCGCCTCAGGGATGATGAATCTCCTCTGCACGGCTCCGAAGCTGAAGAAGCACTATGTTTCCTGGAAGCTTGGTTCTGCGCTCCTGACGACGACAATCCTGACGTCGATACCCGCCGCGAGGCTTCTCACCGCTTCGCCCTCGGCCGGGGTCTCATTGTGCATCGGCTCGTGCTTCATCGCCGTCTCGGCAGTGGGATTTGGCGTTCTTGCCGGGAGCCAGAAGTTGTTCATGGCGGTCTTTCTCATGCTCCTCTACGTCACCCTCAGCGCTCCTGATTCAGCCGTCTTCGATTTTGCGGGATTCTCCGGAACGGCCACCCCCGGCGTGCAGATCGCCTATGCCGCTCTTGCCATCCTCGCCGGCTCGGGTGGATATATCCGCCACAGACTCCGGATTCGCAATCTATAGGCCTCTCCTCCGCTGTCTTAGAGCTTTCAATCCTTTTCGGCCCCCCCGTGTCTAAGAATTTGGGGGCGTAGAGCATTTCATCACTATATATAGAGGAAGCTTCGATGAGATGGCCGTTTGTTAGTCCCCGGAACACGTTGTCCATTATTGCCTTGTTCGCCTGCGTCCTCGCTGCGCACACCGGCGCTTCAGCCCAGCCGCGCATGGATTCGCCGAAGGATCGCGCCGGAAACCTGAAAGAGCGCCTTGCCCTGAACGACAGCCAGACGGCTGCGATTACAAAGATCTTCGAAGAGTCTCAACATGACATGAGAAAACTCTTTGACATGCGGGGAGGAGACCGCGACTCGATTCGGGCGATGAGAATGACCATGATGAAACAAGTGGACGATCGGATCGATTCGGTTCTTACCTCCGATCAGAAGAAGAAATACGACGACCTGAGGAAAGAACGTCGCGGGAGAATGCGCGACCGTCCGAGGAATGACTAACAGAGTGGCGTACAAGTGGTGCGGGTGGATTGCTTCGGGCCGACTGCAGCCGGCTCTTCGGCGGCTGCTCGCACCACGACGAATTATGATTCTCCTCCCTCTCCTCGTTCTGCCCTTCAACGGTTGTAACGACGAGCCGGTCCGGAGCTCGTTCGTTTCCCCTCCTCCCCGCATCGACGGCGATCTCGCAGAGTGGAAGGACGTGCCGGTCAGGGTCTTTCGGGAAAAAAACATCGCCGTGGGAGCGCTCCGGGATTCGAGCTATCTCTACATCGCTGCGCGTTGTGCGGATGAGGAAATCAACAGGACGATTCGCCGGCGGGGTCTCACGATGTGGATCGACCCCGATGCCGGAGAGAGGAAAGATCTTGAGCTTCATTATCCGTCCTCAGGATACGAATCTCCCGATCCCACGCGGGGCGGATTCTGGGACTCTATGACCGATGACGAGAGGGCCCGCGCATTTGACCGGCTCGGTAGATTTCGAAACGGAGTCCTCGTCATCGACAAAAGGGGAATACTCTCCCGGTTGTTCCCTCCCGACAGCTCCGAAGGGTTTGCTGCCGCAAGCGCGGAATCGAAAGGGATCCTCACCATCGAGGTCCGCATCCCCCTCCACCCGGAACTGTATTTTCCCTCCTATGCCGCCATCTCGCCGCGCGAGAAAATCCGGATAGGGATCGCCGCAGGAGCGGGTACGAGGCAGAATCCATCCGGCCGGGGCGAGAACACGGGGGGGCCCATGGGATACCCCTCCGGAGGCCGAACGGGATACGGCCGGCGGGGAATAAATCCGAGACAGCCGGCTTCTGGCGGGGGTTCGGATCTCTGGGTCGATGTTCTCCTTTCAAAAGGATCGTAAACCCGTGCGTTCGGGCCTCCCGCCAGCGGCGATAGTGAGCGCGCTCTTTCTGACTGCCTGCTTCCTTTGCGGATGCGCCACTTCGCTCGGAGACCGCCAACGCATGACCATGCACTCTCCGGCAGTCGCCTCGCCGTACCTGGGCGACTTCGAGATACTCTGGGGAGAGCGCACCATTACTCTCATGCAGGAGGAGGAAGGACGGCGGATCCCGTCGCCCGACGCAGGCGGCGCGGAACCGTCAGGCGGGGGCTTGGCGTTTTTCCCGTTGATAGTCCGGGCCACGTACATGGATTCGGCTCTGATCGCCGCAGGGCTTTCTACGTTCGCGCATCTTGCATCTATGACGGAGGATGAAGAAACTAAGTTCAGGTCGACGTATGCGACCATCCGGCCGTCGGGCGACAGCACATTCATCTGGCTGGAGATCCGGACTTCAGCCACCGAGGAGTATTTGAAATTAGACCGCTGGACACTGATATTAGAGAATGAGGACGGACGCCAGATCGAGCCGGGCAGAATCGTCGAGCACCCGGTCAAACGGCAGGCTCCCGCTGCGAACGAGCAAGCCGGCGCAGCGAGGGAGAATTCCGGTTTCGGCGCTTCAGCCGGAAAGGCCGTGCAGCTCTACTTCGGAAGCGTTCCCCCCGCATCCCGAATGCGCGAGGGCACGTCAAGACGTACGCTCCGCATCGCCATGCTTGAGACAAAGAACCCGGCCGTCCGGGTCGAGGGGTCATGGCAGATTTCAGGCTCATCAGTCGAAAGGACTCCCCGCTGAAGGGGCGATGACGCGCCGCGCCTCCCTGGCTTTGTATGCGCTTCTGTTCCTTCTTCTCCCCTCCGTTTCTCCGGCACAGAAAGACGAACGCTCAAAGAGCCTCGCACTGAAACACCCGGAGGCCCCCCAGACCGCCTACGGCTTCAAGGTGGACAATTCCGCCGCCCGCTACTGGGATGAATTCATGCTCGTTCGAACCGCGAATGCCGGCGACCCTCTGGCCCAACACGAGCTCGGCCTCCGGTACCTGACGAACAACGGGTTCCCTGCCGACACCGTGAAGGCCGCCTACTGGATCCGGAAGGCCGCGATGCAGAAACTCCCCAGCGCGCGATACAATTACGGATTGCTCCTGAACAACGGCTGGGGGACTCCGTGGAATCCGTTCGAGGCCTACAAACAATTTCACGCCTCCGCCTCCGACGGAATGGTGGAAGCCGAATACGTCACAGGGCTCCTCCTGACCGATAATCTGACCGTGCCGAGGGATTACCATGAGGCCTACCGCTGGGAATCGATAGCAGCCGACTCGGGCTACGAGCCTGCGAAGGAAGTCCTCCGGGAATTCAAGCGCCGGGGCCTCGATGCAAAACTGAAATCGGCGGCGCGCGACTCGAGCAGTCCCGCAGGGGGGAAGCGTCAGCCCCGGATCTCTTCGGTCCCGCAATCGGGATCCGGCCTCCAGCCGATATTCCTCGATACCGAGAACGAGCCCGATTCGATCCGCGTGCCAGACGACACCGCGTTGACGCGCGAAGTGCTCTCCGATGCCGCAGCACAACTCAAGAGAATCTCCCCCGACACGCCGGAAGACGCAACCGATTCTTCCATCGTCCGGAAGGTCTCCGACGCGGCAGAGGCGGGGAGCCCGGAAGCCCTGACGCTGATCGGCAGATGGTACGAATCGGGGACCGTCATGAAAAAGGATCCCGTTCTTGCGGCAGCCTACTATGTGAGAGCGATGCGGCTCGACGCGCCCTGGGCGCCCCCGCTTCTCTGGAAAATGATCCAGGGGGCCGACTTCTTCAGGCGCCTCAAGGCCCGCGCCGATCAGAAGGATCCGGCCGCCGGGTTCGCCTGGGCCGAGTTAACCGCGTCGGAGCTGGATCACCAGCTCACTCAGGCTCAGGCCCTTGAGCTCCTGCGCCAGTCCGCGCAGAAGGACTATCCGCCGGCAGCCGTGCAGCTCGCCATGTGCTATTATACGGGGACATGGGTGACGCAGGACCGGGCCAAAGCAACCGAGCTCCTTCACCGCGCCGAACTCCTGGGAAGCCGCGAAGCGCAGATGCGCCTTGCGATGATACGGCTTCAGGGAAGGAAGGAGGCGGCGCGCGACAGTTCGCTTGTGAATGTTGTCGTGAGGGCCGCAGGCGACGGTTCGGTTCTTGCGCAGACGATGCTTGCATACTGCTATCAGTCAGGTCTCGGCGTCGCACAGAATACTCCCCGCGCGGTTCAACTCTATCGCAAAGCCGCCCAGCGCGGATCGAATGCCGCGTACAGCGCGCTGAAAGAACTCTACGATCAGATCAGGCCCCGCGACCCCGACTTCCAGATCGACCGGTAGGGCCGGGCTTCAGCCCGCGTATCCACGCGGCCAACCAGATTTTCAACTGGTGTCACGGTCCATACCGTGACACCAGCCGGCGTAACTCTCGTTAAACCCCCCTTTCCGTCCCGCGTCTAACAGCAGGTGATCTATCGACTTGCGGTCAACATAGCATTCCTCACCCTCCTTCTGCCCACCGTGTCGCCGGCCGCCCTTCATGCGCAACCATCGACGGTGCGGGGAAGGGTAATCGACCGGAGATCGGCAAAGCCAATCCCCGGAGCGCACGTCAGGCTCATGAACGAAACCGACACCACGCAGTCATCCGTGACGACGAGCCGCGACGATGGGACCTTCGAATTCACCGGGATAGTCTACCGCGCGTGCAAAGTCGAGATTACCTTTGTAGGGTACGCCACGCTTGTGAAGAGCGCGGCGATCGCCAGGCAGGCCATCGATCTGGGAGATCTTCAGATATCCGAGCGCGCGATCCCCCAACCGGAAATTGTCATAGAAGGGAAAGTTACACCCGCCGTTCAAAAGGGAGACACCACCGAATACAATGCCGGTGCGTTCAAAACCCACCCCGATGCGACAGTCGAAGACCTCGTTGCCAAGATGCCGGGAATCACGGTCGATAACGGAAACGTGAAGGCTCAGGGAGAGGACGTTCAGCAGGTGCTTGTAGACGGAAAACCATTCTTCGGCAGCGATCCGACCCTCGCGCTCCGGAACCTCCCGGCAGACGCCATCGAGAAGATTCAGGTGTTCGACAAGATGAGCGACCAGGCTGAGTTCACGGGATTCGACGACGGGCAGTCGATCAAGACGCTCAACATGGTAACGCGGCCCGACAGGCGGAACCGGCAGTTTGGGAAATCGTACGGCGGGTACGGCGACGAGGGGAGATATCTCACCGGAGGGGGCGTCAATCATTTCAACGGCGACACCCGCCTTTCTCTGATCGGCATCTCCAATAACGTCAACCAGCAGAACTTCTCCGCACAGGACCTCCTCGGCGTGCTTGGAGGCACGAATCAGCGAGGGTTTTCCGCCGGAGGTGGATTCTCCGGAAGGCGAGGGAGAGGGGGCGGTGGAGGAGGAGGATTCGGCGGCGGCCAGTTCCAGGGGGGCCAGGGGAATTCATCCAATTTTCTGGTCGGCCAGCAGAACGGCATCGTTTCCACCAGCTCGATCGGGACAAACTACACCGATGAGTGGGGAAGCCATCTTGCGATCACTCAGAGTTATTTCTTCAACCTGACCGACGGAGGAAACGATCAGATTCTGAACCGGCAGTATTTCGGTTCGCCGGACTCCGCGATACGCTACAATGAAGAGACGAATACCCGGACGCGCAATAACAATCACCGGATCGACTCACGCGTGGAATATACGATCGACTCATCGAACGCCGTGATCGTCCAGCCCAGGCTCTATTTCCAGAATAACCGCCTGTCGTCGCTTCTTGCCGGGGTCAGCACACGCGCCGGGGCGCAGTTGGTGAATGAGACGGAAACGAACAACGAGACGGCAACCTCGGGGTACAATCTGACGAGCCACGTGGTCGTCCGCCACAAGTTCGAGGCGCCGGGCAGAACCATCTCGCTCGACGTCGGAATCGGCGCCAACAGGAAAGACGGCTCGAGCACGCTCGCTTCGTATGCCGGGTATTTCCTCGACTCGTCCGCCGTCCGGGATACGATCAATCAGCAGTCGCCGCTTGTGACAGACGGCTGGTCGATCACACCCCGGCTTGCCTACACGGAACCGACGGGAAACTCGGGCATTATCCAGATCACCTACAACCCTTCGTACTCAAAAAACGAGTCGGATGACCGGACGTATCGATACGACCTGCTGACCCATGCGTATTCGACTCCGGACATCCGGCTCACCAATTTGTACCGGAACGAGTATTCCACGCAGAACGCCGGCGTGGGGTACCGGTTCAGATCTGGAGGGCTAAACCTCAGCGGCGGCATCGCATACCAGGTCGCCTCGCTGCACGGCGACCAGGACTATCCGTTCTCGCGCACCATCGACCGGACGTTTTACGATCTCCTGCCGAACGCCATGGCGACGATCAACTTCGGGGAGCACAACAGCCTGAGAATGTTCTTCCGTTCCTCGACAAAGTCGCCGGATATCTCTCAACTCCAGGATGTCATCGACAACTCGAACCCCCTTCTACTCAAATCGGGCAATCCGGGGCTCAAGCAGTCGTACACCGAGTCGTTCGTCTCCCGGTACGGCCTGACGAGCGTCGAAAAAGGGAACAGCCTCTTTATTCTCTTCTCGGCAAGCCGCACCTCGGATTTTGTCGGCAGCTCGGCAATCATTGCCTCGAACGACACCGTTGTTTCGCGGGGAATACGGCTCAACCGGGGCGCGCAATTGACGGTCCCGGTGAACCTCGACGGCAACTGGAGCATCAACTCCTTCGTAAGCTACGGGCTGCCGGTCGATCTCATACGAAGCAACCTCAACCTGACTTCCGGGGTCAACTACAGCCGGACCCCCGGCCTGATCAACGGCAGCGAGAACATCGCAGCCGTCTCTTCGTTCAGCGCGGGATGCGTCATTAGCAGCAATATCAGCGAGGATGTCGATTTCACGCTTTCTTACACGGGGAATTACAGCGTTTCGAGAAATACGCTCGAGCCCGATCAGAATGCAAGCTACTTCTACCATACGGCGGGCCTGAAGCTTAACCTGACCTTTCTGAACGGATGCGTGTTCAGAAACGAGACCACCAACATGCTCTACAATGGTCTCAGCGGGGGGTTCAATCAGAACTACGTTCTGTGGAATCTCAGCCTTGCGAGGAAGATGTTTGAGAACCAGCGCGGGGAGTTGAGGGCGGGGGTCACCGACCTCCTGAATCAAAATACCAGCATCAGCCGGTCAGTCACGGAGACCTACCTGGAAGACACGCAGAACCAGGCGCTTGGAAGGTACTTCATGCTCGTCTTCACGTACACGGTACGATAACGGGGATATCAGCTGTGCCGTATCTCCATGAGGTCGCCGTCCTGAACGATGTATTCCTTGCCTTCGAGCTTCCAGAGTCCCGCCTCTTTGACCTTTGCGTATGATCCTCCATGGGAGATGAAATCTCCGTAATGGACCACCTCGGACCGGATGAACTTGTTGACAAAATCGGTGTGGATGGCGCCCGACGCCTCCTGCGCGGTCATTCCCCTCTTGATCGTCCATGCCCGGCACTCGTCCTCGCCGACGGTGAAAAAGACCTGGAGGCCCAGGAGCGCGTACGCCTCTCTGATGAGCGTGTTGAGCGCCGACTCCCTGATCCCGTATTCGCTCATGAACGCCGCGGCCTCATCCTCGGGGAGCTCCGACATCTCCATCTCGATCTTGCCGAAGAAGGAGACCACTTTCGTGTCCTTCGATCCCCGCGCGGCGGCTACCTTGTTGACGGTATCTTCGGAAACCGCCCTTTGAGACTCGTCGAAGTTCAGCGCGATCAGCATCGGTTTCATTGACAGGAGCTGATAGGTCTTCAGGAGGTGCATCTCTTCCTTTGTGAATGCATGCTCCCGCAGCGATTTCTCCTGGCCGAGGATCGCCGCGCATTTCTCGAGAACGGGGAGTTCCTTTTTTCCCTGCTCGTCGCCGGCTTTCTGGACCTGTTTTTTGATCCGGTCGATCCGCGTTTCCAGGATCGAAAGGTCCGATATGATGAACTCCATATCGAAGGAGCCGATGTCCCGGAGAGGATCAACCGAACTGTCGGGATGGGGCACGGCGTCGTTGCCGAACACGCGGACGACCTGAACGAGCGCATCGTTGGTCTTGACGTTCGCCAGAAAATTCGTCGTGAACTGGGTGGAGCCCGATTCGCCTTTTTTGAGTCCCACGACGTCGACAAACTCAACAGTCGTGTGGACGGTGCGCCTGGGATTGAAGATCGCGGAAAGCCTGTCGAGGCGCTGATCCGGAACCTTCACGATCGCGTGATGCGTTTCAACCCGCGTGAGGGCGGCCGGATCGAGATGGGTTTTCGTGATTGTCTGAAAAAGCGTCGACTTGCCCGAAAACGGTACACCGACGATGCCGATCTGCATGAGAAGAAGACGGAAGAGTTGTGCGGGACGCTGTGCGTGAATCGCCTGCGCGAGGCCGTGCAATATACTATTTGGTTCCGACCTGCGCAACGCGCTCCCGCGGGTGCAAATTTCTGAACTAATCGCTATCTTGAAAGTCCCAACTACACCATCACAAGGAGTATGCTTCCATGAGTAGATTGCTCTTCACCTGCTGCTGCATTGCGATCGCAACGATCATGCTCTTCGCGTTTCTGACCGGCTGGAGGTCCCCTGTTCGGGCTGGAACCCTGTCAGACTCGCCACAGGAAAAGACCGTCGAGCAGGTCAGGAAAAACATTCAGGTCCTCAAGGGGATGCCGGCGTCACAGCTCAATCCGTTGATGGACTACTTTGCGGCCTCGCTGGGCGTCCGGTGCGACCACTGCCACTCGCTCGACTCGATGGGGCAGGGTTTCGAGAAAGACGATTTGAAACCGAAGGGCACAGCGCGAAGGATGATCCAGATGGTGATGGACCTGAACGCCAAGAACTTCGCCGGAAGGACCGAGGTCTCATGCTTCACATGCCATAACGGCAACGCCGAGCCGGTGAAAATGATTTCCCTGCCGCGGCCGCCTGCGAAGCCCGAGCCTGAGGAGGAGGAAGGACGCGGCCTCGCGCTTCCCGACGCAGGACAGGTCATCGCGATGTATGAAAAAGCGCTCGGCGGAGCGGACGCGATGGGCAAGATCAAGTCCCGCATTATCAAGGGCGTCAGCGTCGACAGCCGGGGAATGGAAGCGCCGATGGAAATGGTCCAGGAGGCCCCGGACAAATTTTCCGTCACCGTTACTATGAAGGAGGGCATGCAGAGTA
This sequence comes from uncultured Chlorobiaceae bacterium, assembly GCA_964512655.1. Classification (GTDB taxonomy): domain Bacteria; phylum Bacteroidota; class Ignavibacteria; order UBA10030; family SZUA-254; genus VBOC01. The sequence continues at coordinate 17,621 of CAZEJT010000020.1, forward strand.
CGCGCGCCTTTAACGGCAATGCGGGCTGGATGGTTTCGCCGAGAGGATCGCGCCCGATGCCTCCTGATCAGGCGGAAGAGATGCGCAAGGATGCCGCGCTCTTTCCCGTTTCGGTCCTGAAAGCGATGTCGGAAAAACTCCATGTCAGAGGAACCGAAAAGGTCGAGGGTGCTACCGCGTATGTATTGGCCGGTCCCGGCGGCGAGCATGCATCCGTGCGGTACTATATCGACTCCGCGACCGGGCTTCTTGTCCGCAAGGTGACCATCACAGAGACGATGGTGGCGAATATTCCCGAGCAGGTCGATTACAGCAGCTACGGGGAAGCCGATGGCGTGAAGGTACCCTTCCTCATCCGCAACTCCGGCGTCGATCCGCGCCATTCGTATACCCGGCGCGTGACCTCCGTCGAAAACAATGCGACGGTCGACGAGAAAAAGTTCGTCATGCCGGAAATGAAGCCTCCGCCGAGAGGGCGATGACGGTTTCATCGGCCGATCTGTAAGCCCGGCCTTTAGAGCTCGCGCTGACGCCCGCGCCTACTTGCCATTAGGGCGGTGCCGTGTTGGCAAGTTTTGTAGCCG
>CAZEJT010000021.1:0-17608 GCA_964512655.1 uncultured Chlorobiaceae bacterium
CTGCGGTCCCACTATTCGCATCCGTAAAGTCAACGCTATAAAGCCACTTTGACGTTGTTTTTACCTGGGTTGACCAGGATTTGCCACCGTCATTCGACTCCACGACAGTGCCTCCAGATCCAACGGCTACCCCGTACGAACCGTTAATGAATTTTACGGCGGAGAACGATGGTAGCGACTGGGGAACGGCAGCCGACCAGCCGACCAAAATGCCCAGAATCTGCAAGAGAATCTGATGTCTCATCTCAGAAACGTCTCTTTGTCCGAATTCTCAATTGCCTGGTTCTACCGCATGATAGGTAATTCGGGAGTGCTTGTCCACTTGACGCGTGACGAATTTCACGAACACCGGAAAACAATAAAAAAGGGATAACCTTACGATTATCCCTTTCTCCTAAGACTTCGCCCCAAAGCCTTACTTCATGAGCGTCATCCGGCTAGTCGCATCGAATTCCTTGCCGCTCGTCAGCGACGTCGCATGAATCCTATAGAAGTAGATACCCGACGGGAGCAGGGAACCCGAGTTGTTGGATGCGTTCCAGAGAACCGACTGCAGACCCTGCCCGACCTCGCCGTCCACCAGCCTTGCCACCTCCTGGCCGATCACGTTGTAGATGCTCAGGCGGACAGTGCTCGCCTCGGGCAGGAAGTACGCAATCGTGGTAGTCGGGTTGAAGGGATTGGGGTAGTTCTGGCCGACCGAGTACTGATCCGGGGAGGAGGTCATGTCTGTAATCGAATTCGAAATCGCCGCCTGAGCTGAGATGTGTCCGTTGCCGCTCTGGCCGATGACGGAAACCGTGCCGGGAGAGCCCGCCGCATTGTGCGAGAAGGTGATGGTCGCGCTGACCGTCGCGTTCTTCATGACAGGCGCGAAGGTGATAGAGAAGTTCGTGCTCGAGCCGGGAGCAATCGAGGCGCTTGCCGGAGATACCGTGTAGACGCCCGCGCTGGAGGTTACGCTGCTGATCGTCAGCGTGCCGGTTCCGCCGTTCGTGACGGTCACCGACTGCGAGGAGCTTTTGCCCAGGCCGACCGATCCGAAGTTGAGGCTCGGCGGGCTCACGGCAAACGTCGGACTGCCCGTTACGAATCCGCACGTGTTGGAATAGGGGCTCGTGCTGCCGGTGTTCGATGCGCACACGCGCCAGTAGTAGCTCGAGTTGTTCGCAAGTCCGGAGACCGACGATGAGGTGGAAGTGATGCCGCTCAGGTCAACCGCCGTCGTTGTAAACGCCGAGCTTGTCGACACCTGGACATGGTACGAAGTTGCACCGGTGACCGGCTGCCATGTCAGTGTCGGGGAGACCGACTGATTGGTGGCGCCGTTGGCCGGCGTAGAAGGCGTCGGGGCCGCGAGGACCGGAAGCGCCGTAGCATAGCTCCAGGTGGCCGACCACGCGCTCGCGCCGCCTGAGTTCGAAGCGTTGACGCGCCAGTAGTACGTCGTCCCGGTGAGCAGGCCGCTGACGAGGGAAGACGTTCCGCTCAGTCCGCTCTGATCGACAACCGTCGTCGTGAATGCGGAGCTCGTCGACACCTGCAGCCTGTACGACGTGGCGCCAGTCGATGCATTCCAGCTCAGCGTAAGGCTCGTGGCGAGACCCGTCGCGCCGTTCGCAGGCGACGACAGCGCGGGCGCTGCCGGGGGTTGCGGAGGAGCTGACGCCGCGGTTGTGAAGCTCAAAATCGCATCTTTCGAGGTGCCGTTGCTGTTCTGGCCCGCTACCCGGTAGTAATATATCGTCCCCGAAGTCAATCCCGTGAGGTTCGAGCTCACACCTACCGCCGTTGTCCCGGATCCGACCGACTGAGCCGCCGTGGCGGTGAAGGTCGAGAGCGTGTTCGAAGTGCCCCACTCAAACCAGGCCGTGGTTGCCGCCCCGTTCGGGTTTGCAGTGCCATTTATCGTACCCGAGGAGCTCGTGATAACTGAAGCCGCTGTGGTCACCACAGTCGGCGGCGGAAGGGCTGCCGAAGCGGCCGTCGTAAAGCTCATGATGCCGCCTTTTTGCGTTCCCGCACCATTCTGTCCTGCCGTACGGTAGTAATAGGTTGTGCTTGCCGCGAGACCGGTAACACTTGAACTTACGGCCGTTGCGGTGGTGCCCGATCCGATCGATTGACTCCCCGTGGTAGTATAGGTTACGAGCGAGCTTGAGGTCCCCCACTCAAACCACGCTGTACATGCCGAACCGTTGGGGTTCACCGTCCCATTTGCCAGGGTCGAATTCGCAGTCGTTCCGGAAGCGGAATTTGTCGTGACGCCCGGCATCAGGGGGACCGTAGTGAAGCTCGATGCGCTTGACCATCCGCTTGTCCCGTTGCTATTCGTGGCGTTTACCCGCCAGAAGTAGGTTGTGTTATTGGATAAACCGCTGACTACGGAAGAGGTGGAGGCCAGGCCGCTCTGGTCCGATACGGTCGTCGAGAATGCCGAGTTTGTTGAAACCTGCGCCCGGTACGATGTCGCACCCGATGATGCCGACCACGACAGCGTCAGGCTTGTCGGCTGATTCGTCGATCCGCTGGACGGGGAGACAAGCGCCGGCGCCGCGGGAGGAGGGGGTGGAGGAGTCCCGCCGCCGACAGTCTGAATCGTCCAGGTTGAACCCCCATTGGTCGTCCTCAGAATCGTCTCGTTCGAGCCAACAGCAATGCCATTGTTGGCGTCGATGAAGGATACTCCTGAAAGGTCATACGGCGTACCACTTGTCTGTGCCGTCCAGGTTGCCCCGCCGTTCGTCGTTCGCAGTATCTTCCCTGCCGATCCGACCGCAGTTCCGGTATTCGCATCGGTGAAATCGACTGCAAACAGGACGTTTGTTACCCCACTTGTCTGTGCCGTCCATGTGGACCCGCCGTCAACCGTACGGTAAATGTGGCCACCATCTCCCACAGCTGTGCCTGTGGTGGCGCTTGTGAATGAAACTCCATAGAGATTCCAGAGTGTTCCGCTTGTTTGCCGCGTCCAGCTGACCCCGCCATTGCCGGTGTGGAGGATCATCCCCGACCAGCCGACCGCAAAACCGGTACTGGCATCGACCATCTGGACCTCATAGATCGGGTCGGTCTGGCTGCTCGATTCCACCACCCAGGTGCTGCCTGCATTGGTTGTACGCAGAGCCGTGCCCATCTTTCCAACGGCGACCGCGGTATTTGCATCGATGAAAGAAACACCGAGCAACACCTGATTGGCTGTGCTGGACTGGATGGACCAATTTGAGCCCCCATTGGCCGTGTGAACAATAGATTCTGTTCCGCCAAGATTATCGCCACCGACAGCAATCCCTGTGTTCGCATCTGTGAATTTGACGCTGAATAACCACTTGGAACTTCCTGTTGGCTGGGAATACCAGGTAACACCGCCATCGTTGGATCGGACCGCGGTGCCCCCGGATCCTACGGCAACAGCGGTCGAGGGATTTACGTAGTCAACCGCCGACAATGACGGATTTTGGGCACTGGCATTTGTTCGGCAGAGAAGAAGCGTAAGCACGATTGACAAACATAACCATCTCATAGGATTTCCCTTCTCATAGTATGTACGCGATTAAAGTGCGCCATCCCAGTCAATCTTTTCAATAAAAGGTCCAACTTGCTCTCCAAATCCAGATTTTTCCAGGAACCCTTCCGCTCCCGCCGTCCGGGCGCTGGAATGGTATTCCGCGCCGTCCTGGAAACTGATTAAGAGCACGCGCGTGGCGGGGGATAGTGCCTTAATGAGCCGTACCGCGTCGATGCCGCTCATGACGGGCATAATGAGGTCCATGATCACAAGATCGGGCATGAGGGCGCCGATCTGTTCAAGCGCATTTCCTCCCGAACTGGCCGATCCCACAACCTTGAACCGGGGGTTCGAGGAGAGGAATCTGGTAGCTGCAAGCACAAATTGGGCATTGTCATCCACCACGAATATTCGGACCGGTTTGTGCGAATTCTCGATGATGCTATTCGCTCTTGCGTGTATCGCCTCATTCGGGGCTGTTTTTGACGGTGCAATTAATGTCGCGACTTCACTCATTTCGGCTGACTCTAGTTCGGCTCGTGTGTGATGAATTACACAGTAAATATAGGGACTAATTGAGCCTCCGAAAATAGGGGGCATCTAGGGAAATCCTAAGGAGTCCCCTAAAAAAACTACCTAGAAGGCCAAATTTTGGATAGAGCGCGGCTGGAGACGATCATACTGCCCGGCCTGGCGAGAGATGAGACTGTCGCATGCCCCCCTCGGAACTTTGCGCCTTCAAATCTAGGATTACTTCAACACACCCGACGTGCCGGGCATCAAGCGGTGTGATGGTGAATACTGCACTTTTCCAATTTTCCCATAATTCCGGAGGAGAAATGGGTAGGGTGAGAATGAGGGACCGATTCTGAACTGCGGAGGGCGAATAACGCGAGAGGCGACGCCGGCTAAAGCCGGCGCCTACCGGCCGCGGCCACAACTTACAGGAAACCGGGAGATTTAGACAGGAGCGAGGAGATCAAACGGCTAGGACTCAGTCCTTGCCGACGGCGTTGTATCCGAGAGTGACGACGGGTGAGGGCTTGAAATTCGTGACGAGTTCGATTTCCCCCTGCATGTAGTTCAGTTGGCGCGGTGTGAGGGATACGACCATTTTCGTCACTTCCCCAGGTTTCAGCGTCTTTTTCGGGGGAGTAACGATCGCAAGCATGGATTCCTTTGACGTGGCCTTCAGGATAGTGATCGGCACTTTCGTTACGTTTTTGAGCTCAAACGACTTTTTTACGGGCGCATTGAGCTTGACGTCATAAAAGTACATGTAGTCGGGCGTCGGGGCGAGGACGTCCAGAATGTGCACCGCAAAATTGATGTACGACGTCGGTCGAGAAGTATCGTTAGACAGCACCCGAACCTGCTTGCCGACATCCCCTCTATAAGAGCCGATCGTAAATGTGATCTTGATATTTGTGGAATCGCCCGGAGGAACTACCAATGCCGACGAAAGTGCAGCTGTACAACCGCAGTTTGCGATGACTTTAGAAATGATCAGCGTATCAGTCCCAATATTACGTACGGTCACGGCATGGTAGACCTTTTTCAGCCCGCTGTAGTAGGTGCCGAAATCTATGGCGCCGCCGTGAGCGATTTCAATTCTGGGCTGGCCGAACGAGAGGGCGTTGATAAGGAGAAGGAAGAGTGATCTGGATATGAGGGACCGCATGAGCCTAAGATACGAAATTGTCAAGATTTGGGCAACGGATTTTGGCGCAGGGTCGGCGGAAGTTGATTCCCATCACGCACGATTTTCCCTTTTCTCTCTGCCCTGCCCGCTGATAGCCAGGGCGCGTGATTGGCGAGGCTACCTGCCGCCGGGGCCCCTTTTCTCCAGCGCTCTTCGTACGTCCGCAAGGGCAACCCGCGCGTTTTCCTGACCCGGGTTGATCTCGAGGGTCCGCTCGTACTGTATGATCGCTTCTTCAAGCTTTCCCTGACCCGCAAGGAGGAACCCGAGGTTGTAATGCGCGTCTGCGTGATCCGGTTCGATGCGCACGGCCTCGGAAAACTCCCTCTCCGCATCCGTCGATTTGCCCTGAATGGCGTAAATGATGCCGAGGTTGTTGTGGGCATCGGCGTGGTCCGGCTTGAGGCGGATCGCTTCGGAGAGATGTGCGATCGCCTCATCGTACTTTCCCTGCTTTCCAAGGGCCGCCCCCAGATTGCTATGCGCCAGGACGAAGTCGGGCTTAAGGCGTATCGCCTCGCGGTAGTGCGAGATTGCCAGATCCGCCTTCCCCTCCTTCTCCAGAGCGCTTCCGAGGTCGTTATGGGCGAGATAGTTATTCTCGATCACCTCCACCGCATGAGAGAACAGGGCCGTATTGCTCTTCCAGGTGTCGGCCTGCGCAAACGTCAGTATCATGCACACGCCGAGAACAACCGCCCCCCCGGCGCCCAGCGCCGTCGTCCGGTTGCGCGCGTTTGAAAAAAGCTCCGTGCACCCCCACGCGATAATGATGAAGAGACCGATGATGGGGAGATAGGTGTAGCGATCCGCCCGGGCCTGTATGCCGACCTGCACGAGGCCGATCACCGGTACGAGGGTTCCGAGATACCAGAACCAACCAACCAGAAGGAAGGGAAAGCGCTTTGCGTTCCACACTGCCAGTGCCGTCACCAGGAGGAGGAAGAGCGCGGCTGCGCCTACCGTCAGCGGAGAGAGCGTGTTTCCCGGATGCGGGTAGAACACGGCGAGGTTGGAGGGCCAGATCGTTTTCCCGGCGTACACCGCATATGATACGACGGCATTGGAGATGCGGGCGCCGAGCGGGAGGAGGTCGCGAGAGCTCATCACGCCCGCGCTCTGCTGAACGATGAAGATCGTCACGCTCGCGGCCGCCGCAAGAGCGACGAAAGGTAGTTTCTCCTTCACCACAAACGACCACGATGGGCCGCCGGCGGGATTGGCGGTCTTCCCTTTCTCTCCGGCTCTCGCCGCCGGGCCCCATTTCAAACGCCCAAGGGGCCAGTAATCGAGAAGAAGGAGGACGAACGGGAGCGTTACCAGCATCTGCTTCGCCAGGAGGCCGAGGCCCAGCGAGACGAGGCCGCCGGCGTAGAAACCGGCGCTCCTTGTCTCGGTGTAACGGACATAGAGCCACATCGTGAGAATCCAGAAAAACGCCGAAAGCACATCCTTCCGTTCGGCTACCCAGGCGACCGACTCAGTATGAAGAGGGTGGAGCGCAAAAAGGGCCGCCACGAATGCACTCGGCCACAGCCGATTCGTCATTCGTTTGAGGGTGACGAAGAGGAGGAGGGTGTTGGCGACATGAATCCACAAGTTCGTAAGATGGTGCCCCGCAGGGTCGAGGCCGTACATTTGAACATCCATCATGTGCGATACCCACGTGAGCGGATGCCAGTTTGCGGCGTAAACGCTCCCGAACGCCCATTCGATCCCCCTGAGAGTCACGCCGTCCCTGATGTGGGGATTCTTCGTGACGTAATCGGGATCGTCGTAGCTGATGAAGTCGTGCGTCCGGACCTGCCAGAAGACCGCGAGCGTGCAGAGCGCGAGCAGAACACAGACGGCCGACGTGAGGCGTTTTCCGGAGATGCTCTTGGGCCCGGAACCCCGGGCCGGCTTCTTCTTCATCGGGACATGAGGGAGTGATACGTCATTGAGCCGGGTGCGCCGACCGGAGCTCCGCGAGGTAGGAGTCCTCCACGCTGAAGCCCAGCGATTTCGCCCTCAGGGCGTCCTCGAGCGCGTGCCTGAAATCATGCTGCGAGAACAACGCCCGAGATCTCCCATAGTACGCGGCGGAGAAACGGGGATTCAGGGCAAGCGAGGCGTCATAATCGTTGAGAGCGCCGCCGATGTCGCCGGTATTCGATTTCGCGAGGCCCCTCCAGTACAGGACGTTTGATTGGTTCGGGTCGAATCCGAGGCAGCGGTCGTAATCCCGAATCGCGGAAGCGAACTCCTTCTTCACGCTGTAGACATTGCCGCGATTCATGTATGCTTCCGGAAAATCCGGTTTCAGCCCGATGGCCTTATCCATGTCTGCCAGCGCAGCATCATAGCGGGCCTGATTGAAATACACCGCCCCCCTCGCGTTCAGCGTCACCGGGAGGCCCGGATCGATCTCCAGGGCCTTGTTCATGTCGGCAAGGGCGAGGTCGTATCTTCCCGTGGCAAAATAGATGTTTCCCCTGTTGCTCAGGGCTTCGGTGTCGGTCGGCTTGACCTGCAGCGCTCTATTATAATCCGCCATCGCGAGCTCATAGTTCCCCTCGCCCTTGTAGGTGAGAGCCCTGTTATTATACGCCACCGGAACCATCGGATACTTTGAGATGACGTCCGTCCAGAGCGTAACGTTGTCCTTCCACACTTCGCACCGTGTCCAGGTCAGATAGCCCAGCCAGAGTCCGAATCCGCCGAGAAAGAGGGTGAACAGGCCCTTCATCTGCCGGGATCTCCCGGAAAGGTCGCGACCGACATATGAGTACGCCTGACCGATCAGAAAGAAAATGCCGATCGACGGCAGGTAGGCATAACGGTCGGCGATGATCGCGCTCCCGACCGGCAGGAGTTGAAGGACCAGGGCGACTGTGACGGCGAAGAAGAGCGTTCCGAACAGAACGTCCTTCGTGACACGCGCCGATCTCCATACCGCAAGGGCGGCAAGCGTGACAAGGACCGGCGCGACGTAGAATATCAGCGGAAGCGCGGTCAGTCCGGTCGGGGGATAGGGATAAAACGCCGAAAGCGGGAGGGGGAGGAAGAGCTTGTAGACGTACGCCCCCGCTCCGTAGAACGCAAAAAGCACCCTCTCGTAGAAGGGGAAAAGCGCGATGTCCTGGATTGCGCCTTTCGACCGCTGCGCCATGATCGCGACGATCCCGAATGCGACGGAGAGGAGAAAGAAAGGAATCTTCTCCGCGAACGTTTTCGCAGTGAACGGCCGGCCGAGGTAATAGTCGACCAGCAGAAAAAGCAACGGCAGGGTGACGGCCATCCCCTTCGCAAGGATCGAGAGAAGATAGAGGATCAGCGAGATGCCGAGGCAGAGGATTCGCCGCCGCTGGATTTTGACGGAAAGGACATAGGAGATCAGCGCCCCGAGGAAGAAGAGGGAGAAGAGAACGTCCTTCCGCTCGGAGATCCAGGCGACCGACTCCACATGGAGCGGATGGATTCCGAACAATGCAGAGGCGATCACGGCTGTGCCGGCGCGGCCGGTCAGCAGATGCACGAGCCAGAAGACCAGGGCGGTGTTGATAAGGTGAAGCAGAAGGTTTGTGGCATGATACACCGCGGGGTTGAGCTGCACGAAGTGGTACTCCACCGCGTAGGAAAGCATGGTGAGCGGGTGGTAGTTTCCTTCGACGTAGCTTGTGAAGATATTGGCGAGGCCTTTCGCGGAGAGATCCCTGATGCTGTAGGCTTCCAGAACGTATCCCGGATCGTCCCAGTTCGTGAAGCCGTTGCGGAGCGAGGGATAGAAGGCGATGAAGGTGACAATCAAAGCGCAGCCCAGGAGCATGAGGTTGCGGGAGCTCCAGACCGGAGCGGCGAGCGGCTTCTTCGGCTCCTTTTTGGATTTATGCGACAAGGGCGCTCACCTCATCGACGCGCGGGCTAAAGCCCGCGCCTACAGAGTTTTCCCGGTTAGGTTGGGCGGTCATTTCGCGTCGATGGCGGGATTCAACTCGTGCGCCCTGCGGAAATACTGCCCGGCCCTGGTTTCATCTCCCTTCGACCTGTACGCGAAGCCGAGGTTCATGTACACCTGCGCGTTGCCCGGGTCCACTTCGAGCGCCTTCGTGAAGACCCCGATCGCGCCGTCGACGTCCCCCTTGAGCCCGTACGCGGTTCCGAGGTTGTTGTACCCGTCGATATTCGACGGATCCGCGGCGACCGCTCTCCTGAGGTACGTGATGGCGGCATCGAGGTCGTTCCTGCCCTTGCCGTAAACCATCCCGAGGCTGTTGAGCGCGGGGGCATACGAGGGATTCAGTGCGATTGATTCCCGGAGGTACGCGATGGCGGAATCTACGCGGTTGGCGGCAAGGTGAATGACTCCGATATGATAGTACGCGTCCTCATTGCGGGGATCGACGGCGATGAGCCGGCGGAACGCGGCGATCGCGTCGTCATACTTCTGTTCGTTCATGTACGTAATGCCGATGTTCTTATAGGCATCGGTGTACCCCGGCCTCGCCGCTACGGCCTTCCGGTAGCATTCGATCGCCCGTGCGTAGTTCCTGTCCTGCTCGTAGTAGATGTTTCCGAGGCTGAACCAGGGTTCCGCGTAGCCCGGATAGATTTCCACGGCCCGGCTCAGGTTCGGGCGGGCCTCTTCCAGCATCGCCTTTTTCTTCGAAGGATCCTTCTCGTTTTTGGACAATTCGATAAGCTCGCTCCCAAGGGCGTTATGCACCTTCGCGCTGTTGGGAGAATTGACGACGTCGGCCGAGAAGAGAGCCAGATTGGATTTCCAGGCAGGATTTCTGATGACCGTCCTGTACGAATAGGAGCCGGCCACCGCAACAAGCAGAACCGCAGTGACGGCGGCCGGTTCCCGGAGGGCTGAGGGCGATGCCATCCGGGCGGCCCGGGCGATGAGGAGCGCAAGCACGATCACAAAGCCGACGGAAGGCATGTAGAGGAATCTCTCCGACATCGTCGTTCCGACCGGGAAGAAGATGTTCGTCACCACCGAGAGCGTGAGAAAATAATAGAGAATGCTGAAGGAGACCGCGCGCTTGCTCCGGATCCCCGCCACCGCGATCACAAAGAGCGCGAGAGTGACGAGGAGGGGAATGACCGCCGCGGGGTCGTCCCACTGAACGAGGGGGACCTGGTTGTAGTAATAGTCGGAAGTCAGCGTGAGGGGAAGAAGGAGGAGGCCAAAGTATTTTCCCAGCGTGGAGCAGATGGTCGCGTACTTCTGCGAAGGGGTGGCATAGACGAACGCATTATTAAGGACCTCGGTGATGTCCGACGTCGAAGCGCCGCCCGCAAAATGCGATCTCATGAAGAGAAACAGGGCCGTCGCGAGGGCGAGCGGCGCCGCGATCGTGATGATTTTCCCGGCGCCTGCGTTCGTGAAGAACCAGAGCGCGAGCGGAATGACGGCGAGGAAGGTGGCGGCGTTCTCCTTCGACAACAGCGCGAGGAAAAAGACAACGGGGTAGAGGACCGCATACCGGACGTTTCCCTCCGCGAGGTATTTCTGGATTAGCGCGACCGCGGCGAGGCAGAGGAGGAGGCACAGAATCTCGTCTCTTCCCTTGATGTTCGCGACGGCTTCGGTATGGACCGGGTGAGCGATGAACAGGGCTGCCGCGATGAAAGGGACGGCGGACCACCACGGGCCCCCCGGGCCGACTGATCCCCCGAGCCACCGGCGGAGAACGAAGAGAAGGGCCACCCCCGTCAATCCGTAGAGGAGTATGTTGAATGCGTGGCTGACGGCGGGATTCCCGCCGAAGATCTCCTGCTCGACGGCAAACGTGACGATCGAAAGGGGGCGGTACCTCCCGCCTGCGACAAGGTCCTTCCGTTCCCCGAAGAATCCCGCGAACGCGTCGTTCGTCATGATGTCGGGAATCCCTTTCAACCCCTGCTGGGTGAACTTGTTCTTCATGACGACAATCCCGTCGTCCATCACGTAGGCGCCGCCGATCGTGTTGCCATAGAGAAGAAACGCAAGTCCGATGAGCACGCCGGCCTGAAGCATGGCTACGGTGCGGGACGCGGACCTCTTTCGCGCCGGCTTTCCGGACCCGGGGGAGCCCGCCGCCTTTTCCGTGCGCTTGCTCACCGGTTCCCGCCTCCGGGGCGCCCTCGAAGAGTGCGATTGGCGTCCTCGAGCGCCCTGCGCGCTTCGACGTTGTCCGGCTTCAGCCGGAGGACCTCGGCGTACTGGGCCGCCGCGTCGTCGAGCCGCCCCTCCTGCGTGAGGATCAATCCGAGGTTGTAACGGGCGTTCACGTGATCGGGGTTGTAGCGGATCGCTTCCGAGAACCGGGCGTGAGCGTCGGAGGTCTTTCCCTGCATCGCGAGGACGATCCCCATGTTATTGTAGGCGTCGGCGTAGTCGGGCCTGATGGCGACGGCATCCGAAAACTGCGCGAGGGCCTCATTCAGTTTCCCCTCTTTGCCGAGCGCGACCCCGAGGTTCGCGTGCGCAAGCCAGTTGTTCGAGGTTACCTCGATCGCACGGGTGAACACGGTAACGCTGTTCTGCCACGTCGCAAGCTGGGCCCAGCTGAGATACGAGAGGGCCGCCAGGGCGAGGGAGGCGGCCGTAGCAAGGATGACCCTGCGCGACTGCACGCCCGCCGTCAGGTCCCGGACCCCCCAGGCGATGATCACGAAGAGGCCGATCAGCGGGAGGTACGTATACCGGTCGGCCATCGACTGCGTCCCGACCTGAATCAACCCGATCACGGGGAGAAGCGTGACGACATACCAGAGCCATCCGACCATGACGTAGCGGCGCTTCCTGAAGGCGAGGAATGCGAGGGCCGAGACGCCGGCGAGGAAAACGCCTGCCGCGACGATGCGCCAGGGGGGGATCTCTCCGGCCGAGTACGGATAGAGGATGGCCAGATTCGCGGGCCAGAACATCTTCAGGACGTATTCAAGGTACGAGTTGGCCGCGTTCGCGATCCGGGATCCGAGCGGAAGCGCGCCGAACGGGGTCACTGCTCCGCCGCTCCCCTGGGCCGCCATCGTTACCAGTCCAGAGATCAGCGCCAGAGCGAGGAACGGCGCTTTCTCAATCAGGAGGCTTCCGAGGGGCTTTTTTCCGAAACGGCTCTGACTCTGTTTTCGAGCCTGCTCCGCGGCCCCGCCCGCCTCATTCTGCGCGCGAATCCGGCCCAGAGGCCAGTAATCGATCATCAGGAGGATGAACGGAAGCGTCACGACCATCGGCTTACTCAGCAGGCCGAGGGCAAAGAGCAGGAGCGCGAGCCCGTATGGCCCGAGACCGGGGCGTTCCGCATACTTCATATATGCGAGCATGGCGCCGATCCAGAAGAGCGTGCTGAGAACGTCCTTTCTCTCCGCGGCCCACGCCACGGACTCGACGTGGAGCGGATGGAGCGCAAAGAGCGCGGCGACGCATGCTCCCGGCCAGACGCTTGCGGTCATCTTCCGGAAGAGCACGAACAACAGGAGGGAGTTCAGGATGTGAAACCCGACGCTCACCAGATGGTGACTTCCCGGGTCGAGGCCGAAGAGCCGTACGTCGGTCATGAGCGACAGCCAGGTCAGCGGATGCCAGTTGCCTGTTTCGGTGGTGGTGAACGCCCAGCCGATCGAGGCGCCCGTCAGTCCCTGCTGGACGTGAGGGTTTTCGGTGATGTAGAGATTGTCGTCGTAGTTGATAAACTCGTGAGTGCCGGCCTGCCGGTAGACGGCGAAGGTGGAGACAATCAGGAGAGCGCAGACGAGGAGGAAATTCTGTGAGCCGGGGCCCTTATTCACTTCTGGCGGGAAAGAGGCTTGAGCGAAGCATGTTCATCTTCGCCAGGCGGTACTTCAACCCGGTCGAGAGGCATCCGAAGCCGTACCTGATGCTGCGGGTCAGGTTGATCGACGAGGCCTCCATGAAATATTTCGTCGGGCAGGTGACCTCCGCGATCGTGTGCCCGAACCAGAGGATCTGCGCCAGCATCTGGTTGTCGAAGACAAAATCGTTCGAGTTCGCGTCGAGCGGAAGCTGCTGGAGGAGTTTCCGTGAAAACGCCCGGTATCCCGTGTGATACTCGGAGAGCTTTGCGCCGGTGAGCACGTTTTCGGCGAGGGTCAGGAACCGGTTCGCAATGTATTTCCAGAGAGGCATCTTTCCCTTCAGCGCGTATCCCCCGAGGATTCTGGAGCCGAGGACGCAGGGGTAGAGATCGTTGCCGATGATGGAGACCATGGCGGGGATGAGCTTCGGGGTGTACTGGTAGTCGGGGTGTACCATGATGACGATCTCGCCCCCCTCTTCGAGCGCCAACCGGTAGCACGATTTCTGGTTCCCCCCGTATCCCAGATTCACGGCGTGAACGTGGACGCGGACGTGATCGAGGCCCTTCGCGATCGAGATCGTATCGTCCTTGCTGCCGTCGTCGACGACGATCACCAGGTCGACGATGCCCTGCTCCATCACTTCATCGTACGTCTTCCGGAGCGTGCGCGCTGCATTGTAGGCCGGCATGACGACGACAACCTTTTTCCCTCTGTACATGGTTGGGGAAGATACAAAAGAGGATGCCGCCAGTCAATTTGCGGAAGGCTCCCATCACACAGCGCCGCCGGGGCCGCGGCGCGCGATTCTACCGCATTATCACCAATTTCCGGAGCCGGGAGAATTCTCTTCCCGTCTGGAGCGACGTCGCGCGCATCCGGCAGAAGTAGATTCCGGAAGGAAGCGCCGAGCCGTCATAAGCAATCGCTTTCCAGTTGACCGACCGGTAACCCGCCGCGACCACTCCGTCGACCACCACCGAGACGATCTGGCCGATCGTATTTGTAACGACCATCTCGACCCGGCTTTCCTCGGGCAGATCGAAGCCGATCGTCGTCGTAGGGTTGAACGGATTGGGATAGTTCTGCTGCAGGGCGAACGCAGGTGGAATGCCTGACGTTCGTGTACTGCGATGAGACGAAACCGGTTCTCCGGGCGCGGGGGGCGGCAGCTCATCGGTCTTGAGGAGCGCTACATTTGTCAGGCCCGCGCGGGAGGTGATGCCGTCGAGGCTTGAAAGGTACTTGATCGTGCAGGCCTGGTTCGCGTACATCCAGTAGCCCTGCCCGTGGGTGATCACGGTTGCTGCAAAATACGATGCATTATAGCCGAAGATGGAACGAATCGAACCGGGCGGAGTCTGCATGATGTTGCCTGCGGCAATGTCCTTACCGATCCCCCCCACCAGGTTCCATCCGGGTGTGAGGTTCACCGACAGGCTGTCGAGAGCCGTGCCTGCGAAGTTCACCGTCTGGGCGCCCGTGAATCGTACCCAGTAGCCGCGGCCGAGGACGAGGCTGTCGGCCGGCTGATAACCGATCCCTGAATTGTACAGGAACGCGGGGCTTTGAGCCGAGGGGAACATGGACCTTCGTTTCCCGTCCACCCCGATCAGCGGAACGGCCACGATATTCCACTGATTGTTGAGGTTGACCGAGCTCTTGAGGAGGAGGCCGCCGAAGTTATTCCTGATCAAGTTTCCGCTGATGCCAGAGATCCACGCGCCCTCGCCGGGCCGGACCGCAATGTTGTCGAGCTCCAGCTGGGTGCCGGACGACTCAGGGGCCCACACGTTGCCGCCGTTCGTCGTCTTGAGAAGTATCCCGCTTGATCCCGCCACCCAGCCCGTCGTGGGGCTGATGAATCCGGCGGTAAGGAGCGCCTGCTGCACGCCGCTCATTTGCGCCGTCCATGATACGCCGCCGTCGGTCGACTTTTTAATCACACCTACCCCCGCGGTATCCGGAAACCCGTACCCCACGTACCACCCGGTTTGGCGGTCGGCGAAGCGGACCCCATCCACATCCTCGCCGGGATCGACTCCGCTTGTCTCGGAGGTCCACGTCGCTCCCGCGTTGGAGGTCCTGAGGAGCACACCGGGAAGAATTCCTCCCGTCCAGCCGGTCGTGTCATCGATGAACTGTACGGACTCAAGGCATGAAATAACGTTTGAGGTTTGCTGATTCCAAGTCTCGCCGGCGTCGGTAGAATTCAGAATCAGGCCGTTGCCCCCCACCGCCCACCCGGTTGTCGGGGAGACGAACTGCACCGACTTGAGAATCCTCCCGGAATCCTTCACTGCCCACGTCGCGCCGCCGTCGGTAGTTTTCAGAATCACTCCGCCGACGCAGCCGTCGCAACCCCCCACTACCCATCCGTGCAGAGCGTCGACGAAGTAGACCCCCGCAAGCGGCTCCGACGACCCGCTGGTCTGCGCGCTCCAATTGACCCCGCTCGACGTGGATTTCAGAATGGTTCCCGCATCCCCGACCGCCCAGCCGGTGGACGCGCTCACAAAGTAAACGCCGTGGAGCCATTGATCCGTCCCGGTGATCTGGGGGTCCCAGGTGTTGAGCTGGCCGAAAAGGGTGGAGAAGGAGAGGAGACAGAGTGCGATGCAGATCGTAATCATTCGCATGGTTGATTCCTTCGATGAATGCTACAGGGAAAACGCCTATGGACGGCGAACCGTTCCCCTTTATACAAAAATGGGGTGAGTCGCCGGACTCACCCCATTCGAGAACATTACAGCGAACTGCTTACTTCATCAGGATCATCTTCCGCACGTCGTGGAATTCCTTCCCGCTCACGAGGCCGGTCGCCTGCATCCGGTACATGTAGATCCCGGAGGGCAGCGCGGCGCCCGAGATGTTGGAAGTGTTCCACTCGACGGACTGATATCCCGCCTCGACCGCACCGTCGACAAGCGTCGCGACTTCCTGGCCGAGGATGTTGAACACGCTCAGCCGCACGTTGCTCGCCTCGGGGAGATCGTACTTGATCTGCGTCGTCGGGTTGAACGGATTCGGATAGTTGGCCTGGAGAGCATACACGGACGGGACGACCGTGCTCGCTTCCAGCCCTTCTCCGAATCGCGCTTCGTTAGCGGCGATGGTCCCTCCGCAGTTCGGCAAAGCGGAAACGCTGTCTGCCGTCTTGCCGTCCTTCGTCCCGCCGACGATGCTCACAAAGTTGTACTGGCAGGATGGCGGAGGACCGCTGTACGTTCCGCCCTGGATCGACTTCACGTTATACTTCACCGAGACGATATACGTCGCTCCGGGCGTCGCGCCGGTGATGCAGACATGCCCCTGACCCGGCGTCGGCTCGTTGCCCTGGCGCAGAACCGTGCAGCCATTATTGAAGATGTAAATCTGGTTGCCCTGGTGGATGCGCGCGAACAAGAACCCGCTGCAGGCCTTTGTCTGCACGACGTCGACGCAGAAGCTGGCGCTCGGCGCCGTTACCCGCGTCCAGTAGAAGAAGACTCCGGGCGTCGCGACTCCGACGATGCCGCCCGATGCCTTGTAGCAGAGGTTCGACAGGCGCTGCGCCGTTCCGTTTGCGAACATTTCGCAACTCGTGTTCGTCGGGAAGATGTGGCCGCCGCAGTCGGGCCTGATTACCAGCACGCCCGAGCAGCCGGCAGAGACGCATCCGTTCGCATCGGTAACGACGGCCGTGTAGGTTCCGGCAACGCTAACCTTGATCGTGAACGAAGTGGATGAGAATCCGCCCGGTCCGCTCCACACAACCGTGTACGGGCCGGTGCCGCCTGAAGGCGTAACAGTGAACGATGCCGAATCACCCGGGCAGACCCGCGCTGTGTCGGGGGCTACCGAGCATGTCGGATTCGGATTCACCGTCAGGCACCCTGTGCCCGATCCGGTGCATCCCTTCGTGTCGGTGACCGTTACGCTGTAGCAGCCCGCCGCGCTCACGCTGATCGTCGATGTCGTGGCGCCGGTGCTCCATGCAAACGTGGAGGCGCCGGTTCCCCCCGACGGCGTAGCCGTGATCGTGGTGGAACCGCCATCGCATACCTTCGGACTGTTGGCAGTAACAGTCGGATTCGGATCGACCGTTAAGGTGCCTGAGCCCGAAGAGCCCGTGCAGCCCTTGCTGTCTGTCACGGTCACGGAGTACGTTCCTGCCGTGCTCGTGCTGATCGTGGAAGTCACAGCGCCTGTACTCCAGGCGTACGTGATCGAGCCGGTTCCGCCGGAAGCGTTCGCCGTGAGAATTGCAGGGAGTGAGCTTGCGCAGACTTCGACGGGCGGTATAGAGACCGTCGGATTCGCATTCACGGTCAGAGTGCCCGAGCCTGAGCCAGTGCAGCCCTTCGTATCAGTGACGGTCACGGAATAGGTGCCTGCCGTGCTCGTGCTGATGGTCGACGTGGTGGCCCCTGTGCTCCAGGCAAACGACTTTGATCCCGTGCCGCCCGAGGCATTCGCGGTCAGTGTCGCAGGCAGCGTGCTTGCGCACACTTCGACGCCCGGTACAGAGACGGTCGGATTCGGATCGACCGTGAGCGTGCCCGAGCCTGAGCCCGTGCAGCCTTTCGTATCAGTGACGGTCACGGAGTATGTTCCAGCCGTGCTGG
>CAZEJT010000022.1:0-12327 GCA_964512655.1 uncultured Chlorobiaceae bacterium
GATCCGAAGTCTGATGCTCTATCCAATTGAGCTA
Source organism: uncultured Chlorobiaceae bacterium (assembly GCA_964512655.1). Classification (GTDB taxonomy): domain Bacteria; phylum Bacteroidota; class Ignavibacteria; order UBA10030; family SZUA-254; genus VBOC01. The sequence continues at coordinate 35 of CAZEJT010000022.1, forward strand.
TGGGCGCGCGGAATGATCGATTCGCGCAGGGATGCGCGGGCGAAATGTAGCGAATTACGAGCCCATCTTCAAAGGGTGAGAAGGGGAGGCGTTGCCGCAGGAAATAAAAAACCCGATCCCCCTCCGCACTTGCGGAAGGGGATCGGGTGAGGGAAGTCCAGCTTACACTCTTCTAAAACTCCCTCTAGGTTACTCCCGCCACGCGATCACTTTCAGCTGGTTTCCATTCACCAGCATGTCCGTTGCGTTGAGAATTGCTTTCCGAGAGTAATACAACCCAGCCGACCCGTTTCCCATCACATTTCCCTGAGGGCTGGTCGTAAGACCGATTACCGTACCCCACAGTTGACAATGAAGGAGCGTGATGTCGTCTGCGATGACAATCCCGGCGAAGGTCCCGTTAGCGCCTTTGAAGACGGAATTACCGGCGCTGTTATGGACGATAAGGATTCCGACGCCGGTAATGGTTGCCGATGTCCACGTCGGTGAACCGGCCGGCATATCGACATAGGTGACTCCACTCAGGGGGTACTTCAATTGGGCAGGATCGGTGACATACTGGCCGCCTGCGACCCCGCTCTGTGCGAGGGCTTTCATCGTTCCCTCAGGATAGCCGTTGGCCGGACCGCCCATTGCGCTGTCGGGTGTGGCAGGGAATCCGCCCGGCATCGTCTGGTTGAGAAGCACCACGGCCGGATTTGCCGGATTCGTGGGCACGAAATCGACCCCAAGCGCCGTTCCACCCACCTTTGAGCTTCCGCTGCCAAGCGTAAATGTTGAACCAGTCGTCCAGACTCCGTAGGTACCCTTCCCGGGGTTCACGACGAGCGAGTTCGGGTCGTGATCCTCCCCATCCAGAATGATGTTTCCGTTCAGATTATTCGATGCGTTCAGTGTAGCAAGGCCTTTGACGTCCGGGGGAATGAGGGGCGGCGGGAAGTAGCAGAAGGCCGTACTTGTGGCCGTGGATTCCTGGAGCGTGGCCGTCGAGCGAATTCCGATCGCACTCTTGATTCCCGCATACGTCGTGTCGAACACCTTGACGGAAACCTTCCCGCTCAGCATGCTCAGACCGGAAAAACCGGTCCGCCACGTCCCGCTATACCCCAGCTGGGTGAGCGACAGGTTGACACCGCTCTGCGCGATATTCCGCGCGGTCTGCTTTTTCTGATAACCCACGGAGTTGCTGACGATCGCGGTGCTTGCGGCCTCGATCCTGTACAGGATCGTCCCGGATACAACGATAATCCCAACAACCAGTAATATGATGGCGCGTCCGGACATATTCTATCTCAGGTTTTTTGGCTTAATGATTCGTTCCCAGTAGGCACCGGGATTGAGTTTCAGGTACGGCATTGTGGTTTCCTTGTACGGCACGGTGCTTTCCACGTTCATTGCGACCTTCAGCGACTTAATGAGCGCCGGCGCGGGAACAGGGTTCGAGGTGATAGCCGTATCCCCCGAGTTGTAGTACCAGAGTCTGAAGCGCGTCATGCCCAGGTTGATGGAGATCTTGCCGGGCAGCCCCCCTTGAGGCGTATACGTTCTGGTCAGGATCCGGGTGTTCGTGTTGGCATGTCCCGAGGGAGCCGTCGGATTGAATGAATACGTCACGGTATCAATCTTTCCGATGTCCTGGAAATCTCCGACAAACTTAATCTTATTGGAATCCGCATACTGGATTGCGCTGTCGGCCTTTGAGTATACGTGAAAGCCCATCATCTTGAGGTCGTTCTCAAGGACGCTGCTCGCGGTTGTGAGATCCGACTGCGCCATGACCTTAATTGTCTGCACGCTCGCGCTCTGAACGATGTTGCTGTTGAAGCCCACGAGCATTACGAGGACAATTCCGCCAATGACCATCGAACAGACGACATCATACATTGCATTCATGACAGAGTTCCCTAGTAAGTAAAGGCGTACGTAAGAGTGACCACATCCGGCATGAACGGGCTGCTCACATTGACCGTCATTTTCTTGCAGAACGTCCGTGTCATTTTCAGGAAGTCCGGATCGGTTTCGTTGGCATAATTCACCTTGACCTGGATCGTGTACTTCTCGGCCCTGGGCGTATTCACCAGCCGCTGATACTTGTCATAATCGTCGAGGTCGTTGAAGAGGTAGGTGGAGCGAAATCCCTTGTATGCCGCAGTATAGGGGCCCCCGGCAAACAGTGTATCCGGCTTCGGAACGGTTTCACCGGCCTCGGGGCCGAGCTTTGTCGGATTTGTGAGCGAATCGGGCACTGTGATCGTATTTGTATAGGTGTAAGAATCAAACGCCTTAGTCTTCGCCTCGTCGATGACCGCCTGCGCGAGGGAGATCGCCGTGATGTAATATTCGTTTTGTTCGGCGATCTGCGTATTTCCCGTCATGAGGCGGTTCGAAGAGGTCAAGAAGGTCCCGAAGATGACCAATGCGCCCATTGCAAGAATTATGTTTGCACCCATTCTGAGAGTCCTATATTCGAAAGTCTTTGGTTTGCCTTTCTCCCCGGGTCGGCGGGGAGGAACAACGCGCCTTTGGTGCGCGGTGAATCAGAAGTGAACTAATTAAATCTGAGTACAATGTACCCAGCACCACGCAACTAGTCTGTATTGTCAATCACAGGCGTCCGCCCCTGCGGCGGTCAACTCCCAAAAGGGGCGATTTCCGCCTCATACGCGAGCATCGCGGGGCAACGTGATACCGCCATTGTGCTCTCAGTCACCTCAGGCAATCCGGATCGCCGCAGATAACTTGATCCGGCTTACTCCGGTTTCGTGTCCGTGCCGGGCTTTGAGTATGACTCGGATTCTTCGTAATTTTATTGATCGCGAACATGAAACGCCGCCTCATCTTTAGTTTGGCCGTTTTTGTATTTCTGAATCCGGTCCCCGCGCCGGGCAGGACGGGGGGCACCGTCAAAGGGGTTCTTGTGGATGAGGCCACGAATAAGCCAATTCAATTCGTAAACGTCCTCCTTCGTCGCACGCAGGACAGCGCCATGGTAGCGGGCCAGGTGAGCGACGGGGATGGAAAATTTGCATTCTCCCGGGTCCCCGACGGGGAATACCTTGTCGACATGAGCCTTATCGGCTACGAGGGAAGAAAAACCCGTTCATTTCTGATCGACCCAATCCACGAGAACCTGAATCTGGGCGAGCTGGCGCTGACCGCCACGGCGGTAGATCTCGAGGAAGTTCTCGTGAGCGCAGATAAGTCGATATTCAACAATTCAATAGACAGAAAAGTCTACAACGTTGAGCGCGATCTGATGAGCAAAGCGGGCTCGGCAAGCGAGCTTCTGCAGAACGTGCCCTCCGTTCAGGTGGATATCGACGGAAACGTCAGCCTCCGGGGATCGGGCAACGTTCTGATCATGCTCAACGGCAAGACTTCGGCGCTCATGGACAGATCCAGCGCAGAGGTGCTTCAACAGATGCCGGCCAGCTCCATCGAGAGAATCGAGGTGATCACCAACCCGTCCGCGAAATTCAGGCCCGACGGCACTTCGGGAATCATCAACATCGTCCTGAAGAAAAACGCGGCATCGGGCATCAACGGAAATATCACCGGAAACGGGGGAAACGGAGGCCGGTACAATGGAAACATCCGGCTCAATGTAAATCCGGGAGAGTATAATTTTTACATCACGTACAGCCTCAGAAAAGACAATAGAAACAGGACGAGTTCGGACGCGAGGAAGCAGCTGGATGCGACCTCTAATGCCTCCTACTACAACGGCGACCTCATTTCCGGGGCGAGCCCGCTCTCACACATGCTCGGCGCCGGGCTGGACCTTCGCGCAGACGGGGGGAATGAGCTCGGAATATCGGGCAATTACTTCATCAACACCTTCACGCGCACCGACGATCTGGCCGTCGTGCTGAGAAATGCCTCACTGGCGCCGAGGGAGGAATATGTGCGATCGCGGTATGATCCCGAGTACGAAAAAGAGTACGGCGTAACCGGCTATGCGGAGCACATATTCTCAAAGGAGGACCAGCGACTCAGGCTTGAGCTCACGGCATCCCGGGCGCCGGAAGAGGAGGACAACCATTTCACGAACGCATACCGGCTTCCGTCCGCATCGACGAGCTATGATAAGACGCTCATTCAACAGGATGAAAAAAGGTACCAGGCATCCCTCGAGTATTCGGATCGTCCCGACGGGGCGTCCTCCCTTGAGGCGGGATATTCCGGAGAAATCGTCCGGAGCGATTTCGACTTCCATGCGGCTTCGTATGACGCAGGACAGAATCAATTCGTGAGCGACAGCACCAGGACGAACCGTTTTCTGTACGACGGGAGGATCCACGCGCTCTATGCCACGTTCAGCCGTTCTCTCGGATCATTCGGTTTACAGGGCGGCCTTCGCGGAGAGGGGGCCTTCATATCGACGGACCTGACGACGCGCGGTATCGTTGCGTCGAATGAGTACTACACGCTCTACCCTACGCTTCATCTATCGTATAAAGTCAACCCCGGGGCCGAGCTCCAGGTAAGCTACAGCAAACGGGTGAACCGGCCGAGAGGCGAAGACCTGAATCCGTTTCCCGAATACCGCGATCCCCGGAATATTTCCGCCGGGAACCCCTCTCTCCTCCCCGAGTATTCGCATATGGTCGAGCTGGGCTGTCAGTTTCAAAATGAGCTGATCTCAGTCCTGCCGGCTCTCTATTATAGATACACCTACAACAGGTTCACCTCCGTTACCCAGGCAATCGACGACTCCACGCTCCTCACGACGCGGCAAAACCTTTCGAATGGCCGGTCCGGAGGGCTCGAGATCGTGGTCTCGGCGAACATCGGCGGCCTCTTTTCAGCCCACTGGAGCGCCAATGCGTACCGGGACCAGATCGATGCTTCCAATCTCGGCTATGCGGCGGCAAGGTCTGCAACAACATGGAGCAGCAATCTTACGTTCAACGCAGATGTTGCGAAGGGATCGAGAGTGCAGATGAATTCTACGTACAATTCCCCCAGATTGACTCCCCAGGGTGAGTATGTGCCAACCTACGTCGTGAATCTGGGATTCAAGCAGGATCTCTTCGACGGGAAGCTATCGCTGCTCTCCACGCTCTCGGACGTCTTTAAGACCCAGAAGAGACAGCTCGAGCTTGCCACTCCGCTTCTGAATCAGACAGTTGTCAGTACGCGGGATTCGCGGATATTCTACCTCGGATTGACCTATCATTTCGGAGTTCAACCGAAGAAGGCGAAGGAGGATCAACTGAAGTATGAGAACGGGGAGTGAACGGGTCCAAAACAAATGTGGCGCCTTCGGCGCCACATTCGATCAGCGTAAGACCTGAACTACCCGCAGTTACCAGCCCACGTAGTTGACGGTCGTCTTGCCGGTGTCGTCTACAACGCAGGACGCAACCCAGTTCGTGTTGATCTGCGAAACCCCCTTGATTTCGACGCTCGATGCATTCACGGTTCCCGTGGCGTAGCTGAACCCGTTGTCGTCCTTGCTCAATTTCGTAGGCACAATGTAGCCGACGTAAGAGTTTCCTCCGCCGCCGAGCGTCGCCGGGCGGATCTTGTACGCATAGGCGTCAGCGCCGAGAGCGACCAGACTTTCGGTAACGCCGTCCTTGTTAGCCTGCTGGCTGTGCGCCCCGAACTGTGAAATACCTACTGCGATCGCGATCCCAACCAGGATCACGCCCAAAATGACTAAAAGTAGCTGCTGCTGTCCCATTCTCGCTCCAAGGCAATAGTTAGAGTTCCCTTCATCGTCCTACTATCTACAACTATCAAGCCAGAACTGACACCAACTCTTTCACATTCGCAATTTTGCGCGTTTCCAGTAATTCAGAGAGAGTTTTAGAGTACGCGAGATGACCGGGCATTGCGTTCAGATTGGCGACAGAGGTAAATTATTCCGAAAGGGTTGAAGTGAGCGGTAATTATTGCGGTGTGGTTTTGGAGTGGTGGGATGACTGGAGACAGAAACGCCGGCTGAAGCCGGCGCCTACAAGAGTGCCTACGGATGCGACCGGAATTGCCCTGGTTAGCCGATCGCGCGCGTGAATTCGCCGATAGTGGTTTCTCCGGCTACAACCTTCTTGAGGGCATCCTGATAGATGTTCTCAAAGCCCGAGGAGCGCGCAGCCTCGATGAGCCTTAATAGCGGGGCATCCTGGTAGATGAGGTCCCTTATCTGATCGTTGACAACGAGGATCTCGTGTATCGCCGTCCTTCCTCTGAATCCCGACCCCTCGCACTTCTCACACCCTTTTCCTCGGAAGAACATCTTCTGGCCGGAGACCGTATCTAAAAAAATCGAGTGTTCCTCAGGCCCGGGCGCGTATTCCTCCTTGCAGAATTCACAGATTTTTCTCACCAGCCGCTGATAGACGACTCCGGCAAGCGTCGTCGCCAGCCAGTACTGAGGTATCCCGAGGTTTAACAGGCGGAGGATCGTACCGATCGCGTCGCTCGAGAGCATCGTGCTCAGAACGAGGTTTCCCGTGAGCGCTGCTTCCGCTGCAACGATTCCGGTTTCCGCATCGCGAATCTCTCCGAGCATGATAATGTTGGGGTTCTGGCGGAGAATCGATCGAAGCGCGTCGGCGAATGTAAATGTCTTGTCGGCGGATGGGGAGACCTGTGAAGCAAAATCCAGGCGGTATTCGACGGGATTCTCCACCGTGATGATGTTTCTCTCCACGCTCTGGATATCGTTGACGGCCGCATAGACCGTCGTGCTCTTGCCCGAGCTTGCCGGTCCGGTAATGAGAATAAGCCCCGAGGGCTTCCGCAGGAGATGGCGGAACTTTGCGAGGATCTCTTTTGAAAACCCGAGCTCCTCAAGCTGTGCCACGTGCGTATTCTTCCGCAGGATTCGCAATGCCGCGCGCTCTCCGGTCAGGACGGGCATCGTGCTGGTCCGTATGTCAAACGCCAACGGACCCACCGTCATCGAGAAGCGCCCCTCCTGCGGCTTTTTCTTCTCGAACGTGTTCAGGCTCGCCCGCGTCTTGAGCACGCTGAGCAGGTTATCGGAGATTTCCTTGGGCAGGGTGAACATGATCTTGAGGACGCCCTCCGCGCCGATGCGGATGCGCAGCTCCTGGTCGGCGGGCTCAAAATGGAGGTCCGTTGCGCCCTCCTTGAGGGCCCGGAGAAGTATCTCCTCCACCATCGCCTCGGCCGTAGGCACCTTCCCCATCTTGAACATCTCGCGGATCTTGTCCTTCGAGAACTTGCTTACGTCGAACTGTTCGAGATTTACCTTGCTGGGTATGTTTTTGAGTTCTTCGATCACAGGCGGTGATGATCGGGGAAGATAGGAGGATTATTCGGAAAGGACGCGGGAAATCGTCTCGAGGATGTCGTCGATCTTGTACGGCTTGCTGATAAAATCGCGGGCCCCGAATTCTCGCGCCTCCATCGCATACTTCAGGTCGGCGAAGCCGGTCAGCATGATCACCCGCATCTTGGGGTAGTGCTGACTGACGAATTTGAGCACTTCGATGCCGTTCATTCCCGGCATCTGGATATCGAGCATGGCGAGATCGGGCTCGCTTCCCCGGATGAGGGCGATCGCCTCATCGCCGTCTGATGCGCAGTCGACTTCGTACCCGGAGCCCGAAAGGAGGTCTCCGAGGAGGGTGCGAAGATCGTCCTCGTCATCGGCGATGAGGATGCGCTGTCGCTGTTTATCGGCCACGTGTCGTCTCCGTAAGTACGAGTGGACTGAATATACGACTTTTTCCCTCAACATCATACGGCCCGGATGACGCCGCGCGGCGTCAACGTGTTGCATTTTTCTTCGCGAAAACCTATACTACTCCCTCACATGTGGAAGACGAGCGAAGGCAGCACCGGGAGGCTGATCCAACTCTGCCTCGGCTACTTCACCTTCTATGTCATCACCGGAGTAAGCGTCAAATACTTCACCGGGACCTCCGCGACGGGGAGCCCCGGCATGAAGGAAATAGAGTATCTGGTGTACAGCACGATCGGCGGCAACCTGATCTGCCTTGCGGTTGTGCTCCCCCTTCGCTGGTACAGGCTGCAGTCGGCCCGGATGATGACGCTGGCGGGCATCCGGTTTCCGCGGGAGATCATCTATATTATACCGTCCGGGGTGTGCACGGCGGTTGTCATCCCCACAACCACCCTGATGTATCTGTTGCCCATATCGGTGATGGTTGCGATGGTGATCATGCGCGCGAGCGTCATCATTATCAGCCGTCTGGTCGATGCGGTCCAGATCCGCCAGGGCATCCTCACGAAACGGGTCTACTGGGAGGAAAACGCAGCGGTCGCCTTTGCGCTCGGAGCGGCGGCCGTGAACATCCTGTGGGTAGAAAAGGGCGATTTCGAGTTCTTTCACTCGACTGCCGCAATGAGCGTGCTCGGAAGCTACATCGCGGCCTATGCGATCCGGATTTACATCATGAACTATTACAAGAATACACGGCCGAAGGGAGTCCGGCTCGATAACAACGGCTTCTTCGCGATCGAGCAAATAGCCGCCTCGATCGTCATGCTGGGGGTCGGCGTTGCGCTCTTCAAGGCGTCGGACTGGTTCGGCGCCACAGGAGACCAGCTGAGGATCTTTCACGACTCGATCGCGCTTCCCAATTCCTTCTGGTTCTGGGCCGTCGTTTCAGGGATGGCATACGGCATGGTCGCCTTTTTCTCCGTCTTCATCTTCATGTTTAAGGGGCGCACGGCCACCTTCGCGGGGCTGGTCAACCGGCTCACATCGCTCGTTGCCGGAACCGCCGCGACGCTTGTTTCCTACTACGCGTTCGGAGCGAAGTTTCCAAAAATGCAGGACTGGCTCTCTCTCCTCTTCATTCTGATTGCGGTTGGGTTTCTCTCCCGCGCCGAGAGAAAGAGGACAGCCGAGCTTGCGCTTGTGAACGACATCGACATGCGGCCCGTACAGGGCGAACTCATCCCGGCTCCCCAGAAGCCGTAGCCGGGAAATGCAGGCGGATCTCCCGCGCGGGAGTTTCCGGTAATCTCTGCGCAGGCGCGACAGCAACTACAAACACTTTTCCACTCACCCACACTACACCAAGGAGCGTGCAATGAGAAAAATCAGGGCCGAGTACATCTGGATGGATGGGCGTGTACCCACAGCCAAACTGAGGTCCAAAACCAAGATCATCGATGAGACAACGAAGCTCGAAGAAATCCCGGCCTGGGGTTTCGACGGCTCGAGCACGAACCAGGCCGTCACGGGCGACAGCGACTGCGCCCTGCAGCCGGTCTACTTCGTGCCCGATCCGATCCGCGGCGAGCCGAATATTCTTGTGATGTGCGAGGTGCTGAAAGCGGACGGCTCGGTCCATCCGACCAATTCGCGCGCCAGGCTTCGGGCGGCAGAGAAGAAGTACTCGAGCGGCAAGTGCTGGTTCGGGCTCGAGCAGGAATATACAATGTACGATCGCGATGGCGTACGGCCGTACAGATGGCCCGAGGGAGCGGCGTTTCCCGCGCCGCAGGGTCACTACTACTGCGGCATCGGAAGCGACGAAGTGTTTGGAAGGCAATTGGTCGAGGTGCACACCGAGGCATGCATGAAGGCGGGGATTCTCATTTCAGGGACGAACGCCGAGGTGATGCCCTCGCAGTGGGAATTTCAGATCGGTCCCCTCGGACCGCTCGAAGTATCAGACCAGGTCTGGCTGGCGCGATGGCTTCTGTACCGGCTGGGCGAAACCCTGAATATCAGCGCGAAGCTCGATCCGAAGCCGATCTCCGGCGACTGGAACGGCGCGGGCTGCCACGTCAATTTCTCCACGAAGGAGATGCGCGCAAAAGGAGGGCTCAAAGCCATCCACCAGGCATGCAAGAAGCTGGAGAAATACCACAAGGAGCACATCAAGGTTTACGGGGCGGAAAACGACAAGCGGCTCACGGGCCAGCACGAGACCTGCGACATCAACACGTTTCGATACGGAGTGAGCGATCGCGGGGCATCGATCCGCATTCCCATGGCCACAGACAAGGCGGGGAGCGGGTATCTTGAGGACCGGAGGCCGGCTGCAAATGTCGATCCGTACCAGGTGTGCACCGCCCTGATGGAAACGGTCTGCGGAAACGGCTTCAAGGCGTAAGCAAGGGAATCAATCTCACAATCCGAAGGAAGGAGCGTCAGCCATGGAAATGCCCAAACCTTCAACAGAGCACAAAAACCTGCAGCGGCTGGTAGGCCGATGGAAAGGGGACGAGAAGCTTTATCCATCCCCCTGGGATCCCAAAGGGGGCATGGCAACGGGCAGAGTCGAGAACAAATCCGCCCTCGACGGCTTCATCGTTGTCCAGGACTACAGCCAGGAAAGGGGAGGAGCCCCGACCTTTCGCGGCCACGGGGTTTTCAGCTATGACCCGAACCAGAAGTGCTATCTGATGCACTGGTTCGACTCGATGGGCGCGCCCGTAAACGAGTTCAAGGGGACTTTCGAGGGAAAGATCCTGAGCCTTTCTAGCAAAGGCATGATGGGAATCAACCGTGCCTCTTTCGACCTGAGCCGCGACAATTCATACACGTTCACAATGGAAATTTCTCAGGACGGGAAGCAGTGGGTACCGTTCATGGAGGGGAGCTACTCGAGGGAGGGGGCCAATAACTCCAGGCACGGCGCCGCCGGCGCCGTGGAATGATGATTCATTCAGCCACGGGAGCGTACTGATGAACAGGCCGCCGCTTTTCATGTTCCTTGTCTTGCTTTTCGCTCCCCTGGGTGGGTACTCCCAGTTGAATTCTCCCCCCCGGCTCGACAGGAGCCCGGTCCTCCTCCCAAATCCACTGCCGGTACTATCGCCGAAGGGAGACGGGGTCCGACCCCGGTTGAGGCCCGATATCCTCTACAACAAGACCCGCGTTCATCCCCTGAAGATCGACCTCGCCAATAATTCCGTTGTCGCCGTTACGCAGGGGTGGAGTGATACCGGATGGACCAACATTTCGATTGACAGCACAATCTATGACGCTTCCGGAAATCAAACAGAACTCTTCGAATGGCTCTGGTCCGGCGGCGCATGGGTCAGAAGCGACTGGGCAACGACGTCGTACGTGAACGGGAGATGGACGAATCACCTCTCCCGGTCGTGGGACGGGAACGCGTGGGTGAACAACGGCCAGGAAACCGCCGCGTATGATGGTAACGGGAATCTGCTCAGCCGCCTTGTGCAGTATTGGTCCGGCGGCGCGTGGCATAATTATACGCAAGAACTGCACACGTATGATGCAAACGACCGCGAACTTGAGTTGATAACGCAATCCTGGAACGACAGCACGTGGAGAAATCACGACCGGTATGCGTCGACATATGACATAAACGGCCACCTAACAAATTACCTGCACCAGGCGTGGAATGGGAGTTCGTGGCAGAATCTGGAGCAGTCCACGACCGCCTACAACGATCTCGGGCTTCGGACCAGCGTTGTCACTCAAATGTGGACCGCCGATGCCTGGTTCAACCAGACGAGAGACAGCACACTCTATGATTCGAATTTCCATGAAGCCGTCCGGCTCTTCCAGACATGGAACGGAATCATGTGGGTGAATTACAGCCTGGCTTTTTCCACGTATGATGCGAATGGCTTAAGGACCGTCAAACTGGTTCAGGTGTGGGGACTGGGCGCCTGGGTGAATTGCTCGAAGGACAGCCTGTCATACGATGCGAGCGGGCACGAAACCAACTTTGTGAATCAGAGTTGGAGCTCCGCCGACAGCGCTTGGGTGAATTTCATTCAATTGAGCCATGCCTTCGACGCCGCAGGGAATCAGACAAGTTACTTGACTCAATATTGGGTGGGCTCAACATGGGTGAATTCAACTCTGTACACCTCGACATATGATGCCAGTGAGCACAAGACCGGAGATACTCACAGCCAATGGAACGGCAGCGTGTGGGTCTACGTGGATAGGGTCGTCTACACGTGGCAGCAATTGACCGGCGTACGGGATGCGGGGAACGCCCCTTTCGCATTTAGCCTGTCTCCCAACTATCCGAATCCATTCAATCCTTCGACGCGAATCAGGTACTCCCTGGAAAATGCCTCCGATGTTTCGCTCACGCTGTACGACGTGCTTGGAAGAAGGATTGGAACGATTGTCGACGGGTTTGAACAACGGGGAGAGCACACAGCCGTCTGGGATGCCCGGAACGCCCCGAGCGGAGTCTATATCTATCGCCTGAAGGCGGGGAAGTTTACGGCGACGAAGAAGATGATTCTGGCGAGATAGTTTCTCGTAAGTGCGCCAGGAGGGATTTGAACCCCCAACCCTCAGCTCCGTAGGCTGATGCTCTATCCAATTGAGCTACTGGCGCGGT
>CAZEJT010000023.1:0-2740 GCA_964512655.1 uncultured Chlorobiaceae bacterium
ACGGGCAGAAGGACCCCATTCTCGAGTACAAAGGCGAGGCGTTCACGATGTTCGTCGAGCTTCTTGACATGGTCAGCGTCGAGACCCTGAACCTCGTCTTCAAGCTTTTCCCCCAGACAGAACTGGAAATGCCCGTCAGGAGAGAGCCGAGAATCGCGCCTCCGCAGAACGTAACCCTGACGCACGAGTCAGGAATGGGAATGGGATTTCAGGGGAACCGGGAGCCGGTAACGCGCGAGGAAGCCGCGCAGCAGCAGCGCGGAGCGCCCGAGGCGAGGAAGCAGCCAATTCACGTGGGGGAGAAAGTCGGCAGGAACGATCCCTGCCCGTGCGGCAGCGGCAAGAAATACAAGCAATGTCACGGGAGGTAGCAGGCCGCTGAGATTTCCCGCTGTCGGTTTCTCCCGAACAAGATCCCGCCGAACATCCCGGGCATAGAGCCCTGAACCCAACCGTCCACAAGGAGACAAGCATGAATCGCAACACTCGCCTGATTCGTTCGCTCTCTCTCTGTTCGATCTGCTTTCTCCTCGGAGCGCTCTTTCAATCGCAGACTCCCCCGCCGGCTCCGGCGAAAGAGATCATCGCCGCCGCCGAGCAGCTCATCGGGCTCACATTCTCTGATGCCAAGCGGGATTCGATGCGCGACGGCCTCAGGGATCAACTTGAGAACTACAAGAATATCCGCAAAACCGATCTTTCCAACAACGTCCCACCGGCAATTCTCTTTAATCCCATACCCGCGGGGATGAAACTGCCGGCGGGAACGAGTTCCTTTACATTAAGCGCCCCCGGGGATATTCAGGCGCCCGCCAGGCTCGAGGAGGCAGCGTTCTACTCCGTGGGCCAGCTTGCCGAGCTCCTCAGGACGCGGAAGATCACCTCCCAAGCCCTTACCCGGATGTATCTAGACCGGCTTGAAAAATACGGGCCGAAGCTGCTGTGCGTTGTGACACTGCTTAAAGACCAAGCATTGATGAAGGCGAAGCGCGCCGATGAGGAAATCGCCTCCGGTCATTACCGGGGGCCTCTCCACGGAATCCCGTACGGAGCTAAGGATTTGCTAGCCGCGAAAGGAGCGAAGACGACATGGGGCTCCGTCCCCTACAAGGATCAGGAGTTCGACGAGGACGCGACCGTCATCAAAAGGCTCGATGAGGCAGGAGCAATACTGGTTGCCAAGTTGAGCATGGGGGAGCTCGCCTGGGGAGACGTGTGGTTCGGGGGAATGACGAAAAACCCCTGGAATCTGACCCAGGGCTCGAGCGGTTCTTCGGCCGGCTCTGCCTCCGCTACCTCCGCAGGACTGGTCGGCTTTGCGATCGGCACAGAGACATGGGGATCGATCGTTTCTCCCTCGACCCGCTGCGGGGTGACGGGATTGCGGCCAACGTATGGGCGGGTCAGCAGGACCGGCGCCATGGCCCTCAGCTGGTCGATGGATAAAATCGGACCGATCTGCCGGTGCGTGGAGGACTGCGCGCTCGTCTTTAATGCCATCTTCGGTCCGGACGGTCGCGACCAGACACTCTATGATGTTCCCTTCACGTATTCACCCGACATCCGCCTGAGTGATCTACGAATCGGTTACCTCAAGAACGATTTCGACAGCGTCAAGGAGAACAAGGCGAATAACGATTCGGCGCTGTCGGTTCTTGCGTCCCTCGGCGCAAAGCTCCTGCCGGTTACGCTCCCCGCCTTTCCGACAAACGATTGTTCGATCATCCTTAGCGCTGAAGCCGGAGCCGCGTTCGACGAGTTGACGAGGACGGGCAAGGATGATCTCATGGTCAGGCAGATCAAGGATGCCTGGCCAAACGTCTTCCGTTCATCCCGTTTTATTCCCGCGGTCGAGTACATCCAGGCGAACCGGATCCGGTATCTGATCATTCAGCGGATGCAGACGCTGATGACGGATATCGATCTCTATGTTGCTCCCTCATTCCAGGGAGACAATCTCCTGCTCACGAACCTTACAGGGCATCCGTGCGTCGTTCTCCCAAACGGGTTCTCGAAGGAGGGCACCCCGACAAGCATCACCTTCACCGGACGGCTCTTCGATGAAGGAAGGCTCCTCGCGTTCTCGAAGAAGTACGAGGACGCCACCGCATACCATCTGAAGCATCCGAAGCTTCCCGACTGACCCGGAGCGCCGATGGAAGAGGATCAGCAAGGGGCAGTTTCATCCGATCAGTTCCGGTGCGGTTATGTCGCTCTTATCGGGAGGCCGAACGTGGGAAAATCGACCCTCATGAACGCGCTGGTCGGGCAGAAAATCTCCATCGTGACGCGCAAGCCGCAAACCACGCGCCACAAGATCCTGGGGATTCTGACACGGCCCACAGAACAGTTCATCTTCCTCGACACACCGGGGCTTATGAAACCGGAGTATCTCCTGCACGAAGCCATGTTGGAGGCATCGAGATCGGCGCTGGGAGATGCGGACGTCGTTCTCTTCATGATCGACGCGACGTCGCCGGGCACAGGGCGCGAGATCAGAGAGGAGCCGGCATTCAGAGCATTGCTGGGGTGCACTGCGCCCGTCTTTCTCCTGATCAACAAGATCGACCTCGTCCGGCCGGACACACTCCTTCCGGTGATAGCGTCGTATTCCGAGCAGTTCCCGTTCAAGGAGATATTTCCGGTCTCGGCGCTCAATCTCACCGGCACGGGCGACCTTCTGCGGACGCTCTCGCGCGAGCTTCCCGTCCATCCCGCCCTCTATCCGGCCGAGTCCCTG